>NZ_QXFH01000016.1 GCF_003581615.1 Flagellimonas lutimaris | reverse complement strand
GCTGCGAGCTCATCGATTGCCGCTTGTGCCTCGGTAGCGGTAAGCCCCGATGTGGTGTTGTCGTAGGAGACTTCGGCGGCGGTCTGGTCGTCTGTTTCATTAAGGAAAAGCGCCCCGTCTGCACCTGCGACTATGTCGTTGTTTGCCTGTGTGCTGATCAGGTCGATGTTCTCCGTTCCACCCCCGTCGGTGATTGACAGGGTTCCTGCCGCAATGCCGCTTCCCGTGTTGTACTCGTTGTTCGGGTCGGTGTC
>NZ_QXFH01000015.1 GCF_003581615.1 Flagellimonas lutimaris | reverse complement strand
GGACTGCTGGCCAAAAGAAAGAGAAAGTTCAGGGCCACCACGGACAGCAAACACGATTATCCGATAGCGCCCAATATATTGGACCGTGACTTTACGGTACACAGGAAAAACCAGGTATGGGTATCCGACATGACCTATATAAGGACCGGTGAGGGATGGATGTACCTGACGGTGATCATGGACCTGTTCCATCGAAAGGTCGTTGGGTGGTCTATGGGCAAGACCTTGGCCACTGCCGACACCATAATACCCGCTTGGAAGATGGCGGTAAGGTCTAACAATATCAAGGACAAGCTTATTTTCCATTCCGATAGGGGCTCACAATATGCCAGTTACGAGTTCACCGATATCCTTAAGAGACATAATGGTGGGGTGGTACAATCAATGAGCAGAAAAGGAAATGCCGGGACAATGCAGTAGCGGAATCCTTCCTCAAGAGCTTGAAGGTCGAATGGGTA
>NZ_QXFH01000002.1 GCF_003581615.1 Flagellimonas lutimaris | reverse complement strand
CCGTCTCCTCCGGCAGCCCCTGGTACGGCCCCGACCGCGTCAAGTACTTGGGCCCATTCTCCGGCGAGCCCCCGAGCTACCTCACCGGAGAATTCCCCGGCGACTACGGCTGGGACACCGCCGGACTCTCCGCCGACCCCGAGACATTCGCCAAGAACCGTGAGCTGGAGGTGATCCACAGCCGATGGGCCATGCTCGGAGCCCTCGGCTGCGTCTTCCCGGAGCTCTTGGCCCGCAACGGGGTG
>NZ_QXFH01000014.1 GCF_003581615.1 Flagellimonas lutimaris | reverse complement strand
GCCAAATTCTGATCGAGCGAGTCCAAATCGAACTGCAAGTACTCAACGGGCTTTCCGAGGCCGAAGGGGTCGAAGCCGTAGTCGCCGACGAGCGAGCCGTCGAGATATTCCGGCGCCTTGGCGCCGGGGAACCACAGCGGTCGGTCGGTGATGAAGCCTTTGGAGGCGGCCTTCTTTGGCGGGGCCTTCTTCTTTCCGAATCCGAAGCGGGCCTGGACGCGG
>NZ_QXFH01000013.1 GCF_003581615.1 Flagellimonas lutimaris | reverse complement strand
CAGCTAGGTTCCAATTTCCATTGCATAGGAATTGAGACAGTTTTTAAGTTTATGAAGCGAAGAAAGATCCACTCTCAATTGCATCCTTGTTAGCATCTCCAAGAGCAGCATCCTTCAAATATTTGTCAGCCAACTGCACCCTCTTCACATTCTCCTGCTCCTGCACCAGCATGTTTCCGTACTCCAGAAGCTTCTCCAACGTCATCGCCGGCTGCGCGAACGACGGGGGGCCGTCGCGCGAGTTCACCAGCTTGCTGCCGATGTTCTCTACTCCCACGTTGCTCACCCACTTCCTCACTTCGTCGTCGTACACTCTAGCCCTCAATGCACCGAAGAAATCGATGGACTGGCCGGGGAAGGTGTCGACGAGCTTGACGACGGCCTCCTCGGAGACTCCGTCGGTACGGAAGATACCCTTGCAGACACCGATACGGTCCTCACGGGTGGGGGCCCAGTAGAACTTCTCCATACGCCCGTCACGGATGAGAGGGGCGTAGAGGGTGGAGAAGTCGTTACCGGTGACGATGATGGGGACACGGGCGTTCTCCTGCTTGTTGTACATGCCGGGGAGCTGCACGTTGGTCGGGTTATCGGCGATGTTCATGAGCGTGGCGTTCACCATCTGGTTGTTCACCGTGTATTGGGTGGTGCCGCCCATACGCCCTGCTCCGGCGTCCAGATCGTTGATGAACAGGCAGCACATTTTCCCCTTCTTGATGATGTCCGCCGCCTCACGGTACCTCTGCCTGATCAGCTTCGCCGGCTCTCCGGCGTTCCCGCTCTCCAGCTCTCCGGCACTCATCATGATTGGGTTGATTCCCATCTTGCGGAAGACAAGCTCAGCCTGGAATGATTTACCCTGTCCTTTGCCTCCCCAGACACCCAAGATGAGAGGAATCTTGATGTTAGGCAATGTCATGAAGTTCTTGGAGAGATGGACGACAAGCTTGTCCATGAAGGAAGGGGCAATGTAGAATCCGTCCAATTTGTTGTCAAGATGGTCGTATGAACGAAGTCCTTGGCTGAGGTACTCGTAGGAGCTAAGGACGGGGTCGTGAGTTCCCATGCCGGAGGGAGCTTGGAAGAGAGGGTCGACCATACCCTTGCCCCTGGTGATGTCCTGTTGGTCGTCGGAGATATCCTCGATGAGACCCTTCCACCTGTCTCCATCGGTCTGCTTCTTCTCATCCACCTTATCAGCCGCCACCACCTTGAATCCGCCGGAGCTAGCCTTGGGGAGGCTGCCGGATTTCGC
>NZ_QXFH01000012.1 GCF_003581615.1 Flagellimonas lutimaris | reverse complement strand
GCCGGTTCACAGATCTTCAGCGAGGGCGGTTTGGACTACTTGGGCAACCCAAGCTTGGTCCATGCACAGAGCATTTTGGCCATCTGGGCTACCCAGGTTGTGTTGATGGGAGCCGTAGAGGGCTACCGTATTGCCGGCGGCCCGCTCGGTGAGGTGACCGACCCCATCTACCCCGGCGGCAGCTTCGACCCATTGGGTCTGGCTGAAGACCCCGAAGCCTTCGCTGAGTTGAAGGTTAAGGAGCTCAAGAACGGGAGACTAGCCATGTTTTCCATGTTCGGCTTCTTTGTTCAAGCCAT
>NZ_QXFH01000011.1 GCF_003581615.1 Flagellimonas lutimaris | reverse complement strand
TCCGCATCGCTCAGTACGGTGCCCTCACAGATGTTTATGCTGGCGTCGTTCCCTGCATCGGGAGTATCGCTAATAGTAGAGAAGCTTACTTCAGTACAACCTATGGCAGTGGAACCGGGGTTGAAAGGTGTGATAGTAACATATATTGTACTGCATGGGGGTAAATCAGAGGGTAAATCATAAGTTGTAGTATTACCAACATCTTCATGGTCAAGAATGTTGGTGCCACCGGGTGATGAGCCAACCGTAAGATAGTAGCCATTGGCTTCTTTTACACTGTCCCAGGTCAAAGTGATGTCTAGAGGGATATTCGAATCACCGTCCAAAGGATTTGTTATTGCAGTGCAATCGGGTATAGGACAATTAAAAATATCTCCGGTTATGGTCCATCCAAAATCATTCATGATGGATTGTCTTTCATCAGAGGAAAAGCAGAATTGTAAACCATTTGCACCCAAGTTAAGGCCAGCTTCCAGGATTTGCCCGGACCAGGCAATCAATGTATTGTCATAATAGGTAACTGACATGGCGGTGTTGTCCAACATACCACTGACGTCGACAGTATTTGTTAAGTCCCAATCTCCCAAATATTGATTGAATGAAATGGCACCAGAGAACATATTTGACATATTTACAACAGATGATGTATTCCATCCATTTAATGGCTGATTGAAAGAAAGAGCATCACTGAACATATAGTTAGTGGCGCCTACTAAGGAAAAATCCCAATTATCTAATGCTTGGTTAAAACTTATGGCTCCCCGGAACATAAAACTGGTATTTTTAAGGGCAGCTGTATTCCAACTGTTCAATGGTTGGTCAAAATTTGTTGCACCATTGAACATATAATTCATTCTAGAAACACTGGAAACATCCCAACTATTGAGAGGTTGATTAAAACTGTTCGCTGCATTAAACATGGAACCCATGTTTGTAACCGATGATACGTCCCAATTGTCGATAGGCTCATTAAAAGACAGAGCCCGATAGAACATAAAGTCCATTCTTGTGACGGATGAAACATCCCAACTATTGAGAGGCTGATTAAAACTGTTCGCTCCATTAAACATGGAACCCATGTTTGTAACCGATGAAACATCCCAATTGTCCAATGGTTGATCGAAATTAGGAGCATTAGCGAACATATATTGCATATCTGTTACTGATGTTACATTCCAGCTATTGATAGGCTGATTAAAACTGTTCGCTCTATTAAACATAAATCCCATATCACTGACCAATGAAACATCCCAATTGTCCAATGGTTGGTTGAAGTTTTCTGCGTTACTGAACATATATCCCATATCACTGACCAATGAAACATCCCAGTTTCCGATGGGTTGGTTAAAGTTTTCTGCGTTACTGAACATAGCCCTCATATTACTGACCGATGAAACATCCCAGTTTCCGATGGGTTGGTTAAAGTTTAGCGCATTACGGAACATTGATATCATGGTTGTGACCGATGAAACATCCCAACTATTGAGAGGCTGATTAAAACTGTTCGCCGCATTAAACATGGAACCCATGTTTGTAACCGATGAAACATCCCAATTGTCCAATGGTTGATTGAAATTAGCAGCAGCAGAGAACATATGTTGCATATCTGTTACTGACGTTACATTCCAGCTGTTGATATTTCCATTGAAATCGTTACAGTAATTAAACATATAGGACATGTTGGATACATTGGATAGGTCAGGTAGATCGACGGCATTATATTTCATGAATCCTGCTCCATTAAATGCTCTTTCCATGGATTTCCAATTTTGATTGCCCCATTGGTCGATAGATAATAATTTATTGCCATCCCCAGAAAAAATATCATTAAAGGGAGCTGGAAAATCACCTATAATGGAAATAGTGTACGTGCCAGGATTTGCATAGGTGTGTATTATATCGGTAGTAACATTGGTGTTGGTTTGACCATCTCCCCAATCTATGGAATAATCATAACTAAAATCATTGTTTGTTTGTATTAGCAATTGGTTGTTGGTGGTGTTACCTGGAAGGTCTGTTTTGTATGTTAGTTTAAAAGTCTCAGGGTCGTCTGCCCAATATTCTGTTGTAAAATGCTCCTCCGTGCATCCAATAGCATTACCACTTGAATCGTAGGGTATGACCGATACATATATCATACTATTCGAAGGAAGGTTCATAACTGGGTCGTAGGTTGTGATGTTTCCCACATCAGAACCATTAAGCAGATTATAGAGACCAGAAGCCGTGCCTATATTTAGTATATATCCGTCTGCTCCGGGAACAAGGGACCATGAAATATCAGTATCCACTGATATTTCTATATCTTCATCCATGGGTCCGATTAAATTGGTGCAACTAGGGGGCAATGTAAGACTTGAAAATTTGTTTTCATCACTTGATTTCATCAAGTTTCCATTATTGTAGGATGTAGATAGACTAAAAATAAGGAGGGGAAGAGCGTAATTAAATAAAATGCTTGTAGGTTTAAATTTCATGACTGGATGTATGGAATTACAGTTTATGAGTTGATTTTTATTGGGCAAACAGATTTTTTAAACAGCAAGTAGATTCAAGTACTTTTATTAATTCATGATTATTGAATACTAAACGTGAGGCCTAATTTTGTTTGATATTGTTTGGAATTCATTGAAAATTTCATGGGTGTTAAAATAGAAATGTTGAAATTTTATTCCTTTACTAAGAGGTCCAATATGTAGTCTCAAAAGTTTTTTTGATTTAGAGTGGACTTACTACATTTGACTGGACATTGAGATAGGAGCATGTTGACTGTTTGAATTAACTTT
>NZ_QXFH01000010.1 GCF_003581615.1 Flagellimonas lutimaris | reverse complement strand
CAGCTGAATCACAAATGGTATAATCGATGGTGTACGTTCCTGCTTCGGTTCCCGGCACTACGCTAACACTTCCATCCTCGTTGATTATAAGTTGGTCCGTTGGTGTGGAACTCAAGATAACATCCACAGGAGCAACAGGTTCTCCATTATAGATATCGTTGGACAATACATTGCTGTCGGGTATAACTCCACCTTCTCCGGTTTCTGTTGTATAGGCATCATTGATAGCATCCAAGGTATTAGCACCTACCTCAATATATATGGTTGCAGAAGCACACACACTAGGGTCTGGCAATACATTGCAGACTTGGTAAATTATAGTAACTGTTGAATTGGATTCAGATGCTACAGGTGTATAGTTCACAAAACCAGTTTCGTCATCAAAAGTAACAACACCAGTTGCATCGCCGCCAATTCTTGATAAATTGGTAACACCTACGTTGTTTGCGGCATTATTTGGCAGATAGTCGTCATTCTCTAAAATATTTATCGTGACTTCAGTAGTTGCTGGTGTAGAACCAAAATCATCATTGGCATTAGCCGTTAATGGGTCAGGGTCTGTTTCATTTGGATTGCCATCATCATCGCAATCAAGTGCCTCCCAATCTGCTGATTGTGGCAAGGTTATACTCTCCGGATTGTAGTCGCATGGATCCAATGGGTCCGTTCCATCCTCGGT
>NZ_QXFH01000009.1 GCF_003581615.1 Flagellimonas lutimaris | reverse complement strand
GCTGACATCACCACCATTGCCAGCAACGGCGGAAGAGTCAGCTGCATGAAGGTGTGGCCCACAACGGGGTTGAAGAAATTCGAGACATTGTCATACCTGCCCCCTCTAACCAGGGAGCAGCTCTACAAGGAAGTCGAGTTCCTGATCCGCGAGAAGCTCATTCCTTGCCTAGAGTTCGAGTTGGGGAACGGATTCGTGCA
>NZ_QXFH01000077.1:132069-662681 GCF_003581615.1 Flagellimonas lutimaris | reverse complement strand
ATTTCAATCTTCTTGCTAGCTATTCAGCGGCTTGAATTTCCAAAGGGAAAATTGTCCAAGGAGTTGCGACATCTGTCCATTTTATCCCAGCCTACATCACTGCACCTTTGTAATGTCAAAAATTGACAAACGAATTATTAATAAAAAAACAGAAAGTTATGACACGTTTACAAGCATTAGATCCAAAGGAAGCAACCGGAAGATCAAAAGAATTATTTGAAGGTATCCAAGGTAAATTGGGTATGGTTCCCAACATGATGAGAACTATGGGGAACGCTTCAGTGGTTTTGGAAGGCTACTTGAACCTAAGCGATATTTTGGGTAAAGGATCTTTAGGCGGAAAATTGGGTGAGCTATTGGCTTTGACCGTAGCAGAATCCAACGCCTGTAACTATTGCCTATCCGCTCACTCGTTTATCGGTGAAAAATTGGTAGGTATCGATACGGATACCTTGAGTGCTGCAAGAGATGGTGAAAACGCAGATCCAAAAATCGCTGCTGCCTTGAACTTTGCAAAAGCATTGATCGCTAAAAACGGACGCGTTTCTACAGAGGACGTAGCAGCCGTTAAAGACGCTGGATACACAGATGGTGCCATAGGTGAAATCGTAGCACACGTGGCCTTGAACATATTCACAAACTATTTTAATAACACAGCCAACACCGATATCGATTTCCCAGTAGTGGAAGCCGCTACGGTATAATAAATCAGTAATCTTAAAAACAATTACAAATGAAAACGTTTAGAAATTTATTTCTTTTTGGAATTATGTTGTTTGCTGCTATCAGCGTGCAGGCACAAACTCCACCGGTAGACGATAATGGTCTTGCCATTGGTGGTTACGATGTGGTATCCTACTTTTCTGGGACAGCACAACGAGGAAGCAAAAGCTATGCGGTAAAGCATCATGGGGCAACCTATTACTTTGCGAGCAAAGCAAATCAAAATGCCTTTAAAAAATCTCCAAATAGCTATTTGCCTCAGTTTGATGGCTACTGCGCTTGGGGTGTAGGAGCAAAGGATGCCAAGTTTCCCATCAACCCGGAAACGTACACGGTAATCGACGGAAAATTGTACCTGTTCTTTAACGGACCCTTCAACGGGGAGCCTTTTAATACCTACGAAGACTGGGCACAACGCACTACGGAGCTGAAAACGGCGGCACACGCCAAATGGCCCAAGGTGAAAAAACAGTAAATAGTTTTAATTAGCTAATAAGGGTAGGGCCTCGCCATAGGTTCTGCCCTTTTTCAATTTTTAAAAATCACAACCATGGAAATAGAAAAAAAATTCCCGTTGCCTCCCTTTACCGAGGAAACTGCAAAGGAAAAAGTACAATTGGCAGAAGATGCCTGGAACAGTCAAGACCCTGAAAAAGTAAGCAAAGCCTATACGGTGGACACCGAATGGCGCAATCGTTCCCAGTTTGTGAACGGTCGTGAGGAGGTAGTTTCCTTTTTGACGGAAAAGTGGCAAAAAGAAAAAAACTACAAATTAAGAAAGGAACTATGGGCCTATACCGACAATAAGATTGCAGTTCGTTTTGAATACGAATACCAGAATGCCGAAGGAGCGTGGATTCGCGCGTATGGAAATGAGAATTGGGAGTTCAACGAGCACGGGCTTATGCAAAAACGCTATGCCAGCATCAACGATCTGCCGATAGATGAATCGGAGAGACGATTATAGAAACACAAGATGTCAGGTCGAGCGCAGTCGAGACCGCTTATAAGTTATCGAGATAAAAGACTTCTCGACTGCGCTCGAAGTGACAGACTTCAGATTTCTAATTACTGAGAACTGAGAACTGATAACTGCCTACTGAAAACTGACAACTGACAACTGAACATATATGGACATCTACAACACCAACACGCTCATCGACGAACAAACCGGGAACCTGGCCTTTAAGCTCTCCACTTTTGAGGATAGCTGCCAGTTTTGCGATACGCACCGGTTTAATTACTATTCCTTGATATGGATTAAAAAGGGGAGGGGTACCGCCCAAGTGGACTTTACGGAGTACGCGTTTACGCCAAATACCCTATTTGCCGTAACGCCCTACCAACCTTTTACCATATCCGAGGAAGAACCGTTGGAGGGCGTGGTGTTGAATTTTCATCCCGATTTTTTCTGCATTCACAAGCACCACGAACAAGTGGCCTGTAACGGAGTGCTCTTTAACAATATTTACAGCCCGCCCATGCTCTGTGTTACGGAGGATATGTGCCAAAATTTTGAATTGATGTTGCAGCAGATGTACACCGAGGTTCAAAAATCGGAACTGGCGCAATACGAGCTGTTGGTCTCTTATCTTAAAATATTTTTGATCACGGCCTCCCGTGCCAAGGCCAAGCAACAGCCCGAAGCCTTGGAAGGCACCTCGGACGAAAAGGAACCCTTTATCCTCCAAAAGCTCAAAAACCTGATAGAGACCCATTACAAGACCATCCACTCCGCTGGGGAATATGCCGACTTGCTGAACATTAGCCCCAAGGCCTTGGCCAAAATGACCAAAAACCATTTTAACAAGACCATGACCAACTTGATCAGTGAACGGATCATTATTGAGGCGAAGCGTGAGCTGTACCTCACCAACAAAACGGTAAAGGAAATTGCCTATGACCTCGGGTATGACGATGAGCACTACTTTAGCCGCTTTTTTAAAAATAATGCCGAAATTTCCCCTAAAACCTATCGCGAAACCGTGGGCTTTGCCCGTGGTGCCGTAGCCTAAACCAAACCCTTACTTTATGAAAACAAACGTAAACCACCAAACCTTACAGCAGCCCTTTGGGCAGGTGTACGACACATTAAAAAAACGCATTGTAGCGCATGGTTTTTTGCTCTTGCACGAGATCGATACCCAGGCCATTGTGGCCAAACATGGGGTGAGCATACCCCAATTGCGGCAATTGCTCTTTTTTGAGCCCAAATACATTGCGGAGATTATGGCGAACGACCCCTTGGCCATAAACGACATCCCCTTAAAACTGGTACTACAAGAAATTGACGCCCAAACCACCCAACTGAGTTTTAAAAACCCCGTGGACAGCCTACAGGATTATGGCTTGGACCCTGCCATGGCAGCCGAAATGTTGGAACGGGTGAATGGGATTTGTTCAATTTAAGGGCCAAATATCAGTAAATTGAGAATGATTAAGAGGTTTAAAATCATTATCCCTAAAAACTTTCAGTAATTTCTTAATTCTATTGAATCTTTCTTGGGTAAACTCGCCAGTATAAATATTCAATTCTTCGGTTTTATTTATAAATTCAATATATGCAATGTATCCATTAATGATAGTATTATCATAAACATTTTTGTTTTTCGGTTGCTTTATTGTCTCGTTAATTTGATCTTTTTTAGCAAATATTTGAGGTAGAAAAGGCTTAGGTTGATATTCTCTGTATTCTTTCGGTGCAGTGCCATCAGAAGACTCTACAAAATCAAAAAATCCTGCTTGAAAATATAAATAGGTTCTTTTCTCAATATCATTTTTTAATAAAGAGTTACCAATTACAGATTTCACAATTTTGTGTTCACATGCGATAACCGAAGTGTATAATAGATAAGAGTCAATAATGAGATTTACTCTAAAAGAATTTTCTATACAGTATTTCAATTTTTCAATTAGCATACTTTTAATATCATCATCATCAAATACAACATTCGTATAATCGATATAGCTTCCAGAGTCATATAAATCAGATCTTGCTTTTCTTTTTTCGTTTAAATTAATATCACTCAATAACCGATCAACATATCCAATTTTGAGAATTTTGATTTGTTTTATTAAATCCATTTTTAGATTGGTCTTATCTCCTTTATAGAAATTACTTAATCCTTCATGGATTACGTTAATAATCGTTTGGTCTTCTGTTATAAGAGTTTGGCTTTGTCTTAAGAAAGAATTTATAACTTTAATGAAGTAAAGGAATTTTTGTTTTGATTTTAATTCTTGCTTAAGTAGAAATTGTTTCAACTCATAAAAAATCATTGATTTGGTTTGGGGAGTATAATTTTCAATTTCTTCAATCAGATTTAAAACTTGCATAGTTTCATAAGCTTTTGTGAAATCTGACAGTTTATATTTAGCTCCAGCTATATCATTTCGAACATAAGTATTCGTATGATATATTCGAGAGATACTGTTTTGGTTTGTTAGATAGAAATCAAAGTTTTTTTCCCCAAAAAGACTGTAAAACACGGAGGATATCAATATTTTGTCAGGTTGGGAATAGTTCATAATTGATAGCTTGGAGGTTAGTTTTTCATAAGAAACCTGATCGAAGACATAAATATTACCATATCCCATAGATTTGGTTTGGACTTTTTTGCCAACCTCATCAATTTTTCCAACTGTTAGTATTTCTTCCAGGTTGTTGAAAATAATAGTTTGCAATTCACGATATTTGAAGAACAAAAGTTTTAAAAGAATATATTCCTTGGCTACAATATCTTCTTCATTTACAAATTGATAATTGAACTTGAACTCATTGATAAAGCGTTTAATGTCCCTGTATGTAGGTAGGAATATAAACCAATTTAAATCTATTAGTTGATTAGAGGTTATACCCGTTTCATTAAAAATGTCATCAAGATTAGGTATGTAATTTCTTGGTTTGTCAAATAATTTATAGAATCCTTGAAAGATAGGTTGATTTTGATTTGATTCTGTAGTAATGGGATAGGAAGTTCTTATTTCACTTAAGATAACAGATCTAATCGTTTTTTCATTAAACGGAAGTAAATTGATTTCTACTTGAAATATCTTATTAATATAATCTTTTTTATGGCTGCCACATGTTTTGGTAATATAACTTCGATTATATCCAGCAATAAAGATTACATTTTTAAAGTCTGATAATGATCTTATCAATTTAAAGGAGTCTAATATTTCATCACTTTCAAGTCTATCCAAATCGTCTAATAGAACTATAATTTGTCTATCTATATTCTTGATAGTATTATTGATTTGTTCATAGTAGTCTTCAATTGATTTTTTGCCAACGATAAGATTTTTTCCTGTTTCCAAAATATTAGAAATATCCCCTGGCATTATATGTAAAACCTCATTAACATAGTTGTCAATTTCACCACTAATTTCTCCTGAATAAGGTTTTAACTGATTTGCCAATAACTGAAAAAAGTTATCAATTATGGCCGAACTCCCTTTGTTTTTCCATATAGAATACCAAAAAATAATTGCCTGATTATTTTTCTTTTGGTAATCTTGATAAAAGCGTCGAAGAAAGGTTGATTTTCCATATCCCCAAGGAGCATTCAAGCCAATTGAAAAAGAGTTTTCAGTATTTAATGTCTCGACGACTTCAATTAATTTATTCAACACCAGTTCATTGTCAATCTCACCGTCGTGTGGTTTGTCTTCTATAAAAAATTGTCGATCTCCTTCATTTTCTTTTTTAAACTTGATTTCATTTGAACGATAGATTAGGACTAGATGAAGTAGAAAGAAATAATAGCTAACATCGAAGTACTTCAATGCCGAATCCAAGGGCGTAAAAATCAAATATGAACTTGTAAATCTTGATATTGAAAAACAGATTAATATTATACTAAATGCTAAAGAAAAGTTTGGATTAGGAATATATTTCTTTTGAATCCGATTCGCATATTGAACAGAAATTATTATTGTAAATAATAAATATGATACTTTAAAACTGTTGGATTCAAAGTTTACCGAGTTTAGGATAGAAGCTATTTTATGCTCAAAAAAATCAATGAAAAGAAGATAAGCACTAATTATACAAATTGAAATCAGGATATTTCTATAATTATCGTCTAAGAACTTATTTATCATCCGAAAGCTTTTTTTAAATACATAATCAGACAACCTTCTTTTAAAATTTCTTTGTTGAATTTGTCTTTTTAGTTAATTAGAGTATTATGAAAATGGTGGGGAAGTAAACTAAACTATTTAAAAAACAGTGAATATGAAAGAATAATCTTAATAAAAATTAAAAACCTTTTCCTATGACTTTCATAAGATACAGTTCTTACTTTTCGAAAAATTTATTGTTTGCCTAAATCCCCCCAATCTCCTTCAAGCTCAACCCAGTATACTTTTTAATAGTATCATCATCTAAGCCATCGTCCTTCATCTTCTTGGCAATACTAATCGCCTTTTCTTTTTCAGCCCGCTTTTTCTCGGTATCGATCTTAAATTGTTCCAGTTCCTGCTTTTCAGGGCCCATAATTTCAAACAGGCCGCTTTTTTGGAGTTTGTCCATCACCCCTTGGTCGGCAAAACTGGTGTAATTGGTTTCGGTGATCACCAAATGGTCCAGCACCTCCACTTTTATGAGTTTCCCCACTTTTAGCATGTGGTCAGTAAAGGTAATATCGGCATCGGTAACCTCGTGCGTGCCGCTGGGGTGGTTGTGCACCAAGATCAGTTTACTGGCCAGTTTGTAGATCGCCATCCGAAACACATCGGGCGGGTCGGCGTTTACCCGGTTGCTCGCCCCAAGGCCAATGAGCTCCACAAATAGTATTTTGTTATTGTGGTTAAGCCCCACCACCCAAAAATGCTCTTGGTTGCGGCGTATCTTGTTTTCGCGCAACAAAACCTGCTGCATGATCGCATATATGTCCACGGAGTTGAGCACTTTGATCTTTTGTTCTTTGGTAAGCCGTACGTTCATGGTAGGTGTGTTGTTGTTTTTGGGTTTGGGAAAGGTAGTCCATGCCCGTGAAAAAAGCAAAAATGCCCTATGGGCATAAAAAAACCGCCCCTCACGATCGGCAAGGGGCGGTTTTGGTTTTCTTCGGAATCCAATTACTGCACAATGCTGTTCAGTTGCTTTACTTTGGCATGGAAATTTTTAAGGGTAGTGGCCAATACCCCAATTTGTTCCTGTGCTTCTTTCCATTCCTGCTGTTCAATGGCCTCGCGCACGCCTGGAAGTGTTTTTACCCCATAACCCGTATAAAATCCGGGAGCGTAGATCTGGTGTTTAAACCAATCCCTACGGGGCAGTCCCTTATCCTGCAACAATACCTGCTCCATGCCCATCAACTCTTGGTTCAGTTGTGCCTTTTTGGCACTGGACAAGGCAAGTACATCGGCCTTGGAAAAGGTGGCTATACTTTTCTTTAGATCGGCAACCACATTTTGTATGGGCGAAAAGTCCAAATAGGGAACTTCAGCCTCCATTTTTGCAGGTGCTATGGGTTTTTTAGGGTCCATTACCAATTGGTAGGCATCCTGTTTCACCAGTTTGTTGTGTTTTTCCACTTCGGAGCGCATGTTTTCCAAAGTTTTTATCACCTCGCCCAAATAGGTTTCAATAGTACTGTGCCATTGGGTGAGTTCAAACGGCAATACCTCGGCATTTGCCAAACGTAGCGAAATACGTCCTGCCGTGTTGGCCAAGGCCACGCCATAATCGAACCCAGGATCTTTAAAACGGGTGTAGTGGGTATAGGTATCGTAAATAGTGTGATACTCCCCACCACGGCCTTCACCGCCGTAGCCCAAGTTCAACGAGGCAATCCCCGTATGCTGTATAAAAGGTGTATAATCCGAACCAGAACCCAGTGCGGACAATTTAAAGGAATTGTCTCCTCCGCGCATTACGTTGGCCGCTTTGCGACGCTCCGCTACGGAAACCCCTTTTTGTGGGTCGGTCACCGCATTGGCCACTTGGCTTACCATGGCTTGTAGGGAGTGGGAACCACCGGCACCCAAATACCCACGGCTGTTGCCATCGGTATTAATGTAGGCCACAGCCTTTTCTTTTAATTCAGGAATATGATCTTCTACCCATTCGGTGGAACCAATCAATCCAGGTTCTTCAGCATCCCAAGCACAGTACACCAAGGTACGTTTTGGTTTGTTACCTGCTTTGGCCAATTTGGCTACTACGCGGGCTTCTTCCATCAAGGCCACCATGCCACTAATAGGGTCGCTGGCACCGTGTACCCATGCATCGTGGTGGTTACCACGGATGACCCACTCATCGGGGAATTCATCACCCTCCAAGGTAGCGATCAGGTTGTGGGCAGGTTTCAACTGCCAGTCAAACTCCAATTTTAGGTGCACTTTGGCAGGTCCGGGCCCAATATGATAGGTAAGGGGCAAAGCACCTCTCCAAGAAGCAGGGGCCACAGGGCCTTTTAACGCTTCCAATAAGGGTTGTGCATCCTCGTACGAAATCGGCAATACAGGAATCTTGGTAATGGTCGGAGCATCTTCACGCTTTAAACGCTTCGCATCCTTGGTGGCGGCATAGCCGGGCGTTAATACATCACCAGGGTAGAGTGGCATATCCATTACGGAACCACGCTGCACGCCAGTTTTGTTTTTAAAAGCCCCCTCGGGGTACACATCACCTTGGTAGTAACCATCATCCTTTGGATCAGAATAAATGATACAGCCAATGGCACCTTTTTCGGCGGCCAATTTGGGTTTGATACCTCTCCAAGAACCGTAATATTTGGCAATAACAATCTTACCTTTTACATCAATCCCCAATTTTTCGAGTTCTTCATAATCGCTGGGAATTCCGTAGTTCACAAAAACCAGTTCGGCTTCCACATCACCATCGGTGGAGAAAGCATTGTAACTGGGCAATAATTTATCGCCCTGCGCGGTATAGGGGTCTCCCTCCACGGCAATCGCTTCTAAAGAAGCAGTGTATTTGGTGGGAGCGGTCAACTCCAACAAACGTACTTTGGGATAAGGGAATAGCACTTGGTAGGTATCCACACGGGTTTTGTATCCCCAGGATTTAAATTGCTTTTCCATCCATTTTACGTTCTCTTCGCCATATTCGGTACCAACCCAGTGGGGTTCGGCGGCCATGCGCTTCATCCATTGGTCCAAATTGTCGGAAGAAAGTTGTTTTTCGTAGTTTGCTTCGAGCTGTTCTTGCGTTTCGGAAGCTTTGTCACTAAACCCAATAATAGTTTCTTGGGCCGTAATACTGATTGTCCCTAACAATAGGAGTAGGGGAAGTAATTTATTTTTCATTGGTCTGAATTAGCTGCCTAAATTTAAGGGTTTGTTTAATGGTAATAAAGGAAAAAGGGGAGAAGTCATGCCAAATTTTCAAAGAAAACCGATTTTCCTTAGAAAAGTAATTGTATTAAAGCTAAAAGTAATGGTTTATTCTCACTAACTTGTTGAAAATAGACCGACGCTAATATACATGGGTTGCCACAATGTGGTAAGGAAGTAACTTCTCAATGGTTATCCACCTATATCCTTCCATCTATTCCTAAAATCAATCTATTAAAAAACAGGAACAATAAGTGCGAAACTTATTATTGTATTGCAAACAACCTAAATAAATAGATATGGAACGCACACTTTTTGAACGACTTGGAGGTAGAGAAGGGATATCCGCTATTGTGGATACCACGGTAAACAATCACATGGA
The DNA here is from genome assembly GCF_003581615.1 of Flagellimonas lutimaris. Lineage (GTDB taxonomy): Bacteria > Bacteroidota > Bacteroidia > Flavobacteriales > Flavobacteriaceae > Flagellimonas > Flagellimonas lutimaris. The sequence goes on along the minus strand of NZ_QXFH01000077.1, from coordinate 653,272 downwards.
AAACCCTGCGGTCAACCCCAGGTTTCTTCCCTTAAAAGATCAACCGGAACGCTTAAGAATTATTAAGGACCACACGATAGACTTCTTCAGTATGGGCAGTGGTGGGCCGGCAAATTATACTGGAATGGATATGGTAACCGCCCATACCGGGATGAACATTAGTCCTGGCGAATATTATCATGTAATGGATGATATTATGCTTGCGTTGGATTCGAACGGAATAGATGAAGAATCCAAAAAGGATGTGTTGGCCGTTTTATGGTCTATAAAAGGTATGATAGTTTCAAAGTAAACAGTTGTGTATGGATCAAGCAAGGTATTTACTATTGGGGAATATTAATTATTTTAGGAGCAACCAACCTAAATAACAATATGTCTCAACGTAGAAAATTTCTGAAGCAAGGAGCCGCAGCCGTGATGTCCTTGCCCTTACTATCCTTTGATTCACAAAAAGATTGGTCCATTGAATCTTTAAAAACCAACACTCCCAAAGATGAGGCGTATTGGAAGATGGTCCGTAAACAGTTTCCTTTAAAAGATGGGCAAACGTACTTCAACAATGGCACCATGGGGCCTACGCCTGGTTATGTGTTGGACAAAATGTTCGACCACATGATGCACTGGAACGTGGAAGCCGCTACGGTGGATTATAAAAATGGTTCAGGTCCAGAATTACTTACAGGCTATTTCCCGTATGAGGAACTACGGACCAAGCTGGGCAAGATCATCAACTGCGATTTTAAAGAAATCTCCCTGACCCAAAATGCCACTTTTGGCATGAACTACGTGGGTATGGGCCTTAACCTTAAAGAAGGCGATGAATTACTCAATACCAATCAAGAACACGGTGGAGGCTTTGGAGCATGGCGATTGTTGGCCCAACGCAAAGGCTGTGTTTACAAAATGGCTACGATGCCCGAACCTACCAATGACCCGCAAGAAATTGTGGATGCCATTTTTAAGGAAGTCACCCCAAAAACCAAAGTGATTGCGATTCCGCATATCATCTCCGGTTTTGGAACCGTCATGCCGGTAAAGGAAATCTGTACGGAAGCTAAAATACGGGGTATTTTCACCGTTTTGGACGGTGCGCAATGCGTGGGGCAAATTCCTGTAGATGTTAAGGATATTGGGTGCGACGCCTATTATTCCAGTTTGCACAAATGGTTGTTGGCCCCTGCTGGGAGTGGTTTGTTGTACATCAATAAAGATGTGGTGGGCGATATTTGGACCACCATTGCCAGTTATAATTGGGATAATGAGGATGATCATGGTTTCCGGTTGATGCAAAACGGAACGGGTAATGCCGGGCTTATGACAGGTTATGATGCTGCTGTGGACTTTTTCAACATAATTGGTCATGATGTATGGCTAGGCCGTGTAAAGGAGTTGGGCAAATATTTGCGTGATGGCCTCAAGGAAATGAAGCATGTTACCTTTTATTCATCCACCAATGAAGCGATGGCTGCAGGAATCACCACCTACGGTGTTGAAGGAATGAGTGGACCAGAGCTCCAAAAATATATGTGGGAAAAGGAACGTTTGCAACCCCGTTCCGTAGGGAGTAAAATGCTACGTCATTCGGTACATATTTATAACTCCAAAGAAGAAATTGATAAGGCTTTGCGGTTAGTTGCCGAGTTGGGGTAGCTTTCCTGAAGCCGGTTCCATATAATCAGCCTTTGGAAATAAGTGACATATATTTCACAAATTCTTTTTTCACCTTTGGAAATAAAATCAGTAACCCAATCATATTGGGAAATACCAGGGCCAAGATCATGGCGTCGGAGAATTTTATCACGGCATCCAGGGTGATAGCCGCACCCAATACGGTAAACAGAAGAAATATCACTTTATAGGTTAAATCAATAAATTTCCCGCGCCCAAAGAGATATTTCCATGCCTGTAATCCATAATAGGACCAAGACAAGATGGTCGAAAATGCAAAAAGACAAACGGCTGCCATGAGCACATAAGAGGATCCACTGATTGCATTTTCGAAAGCCATGGAGGTTATGTTGACTCCACCAAGACGGCTGCCATCATGCATCAAAGCTTGACCATCCACCACATTGCCATAAACAAACATGCCATCCATGTTAAAAAGAATGATGACAATGGCCGTCATAGTACAGATAAGTACGGTGTCTATAAAAGGCTCAAGCAAACCCACTAACCCTTCGGATGCAGGATGAGAGGTATTCACCGCAGAATGGGCAATCGCAGCGGAACCAGCACCTGCTTCATTGGAGAATGCCGCTCTTCGAAACCCTTGGACAAGTACCCCTACGAATCCGCCGGTAATGGTGGCTTTCGGGGTAAAGGCTTCCGTAAAAATGAGACCGAAGGCATCATCGACCCATTGAATATTGGAAAAAATGATGAACAAGGATGCACCCACATACAAAATGGCCATGAACGGAACCACTTTTTCCGTAACCTTAGCGATACGTTTTATTCCACCAATAATGACAATTCCCGCCAATAGTGCAAAAATCAACCCAATGATACTACCGGAAGATTCCCCCGAAAGTCCAAAACGCTCAATGATCTGTGCTGCGGCCTGATTGCTCTGAAAGGCATTTCCTCCTCCAAAAGAGGCACCAACACAAAGAATGGCAAAAACAACGGACAAAAACTTGCCCAAATGGGTCAGTCCCATTTCCTTTAATCCTCTGGACAAATAATACATCGGCCCTCCAAAAACATTTCCATCTTTATCAATATCGCGGTATTTTACACCTAAGGTGCATTCCACAAATTTTGAGGACATCCCGAGCAGCCCTGCCAAGATCATCCAAAAAGTGGCTCCTGGCCCTCCAATGGAAATGGCAACGGCTACCATGGCAATATTGCCCAGACCCACCGTCCCCGATACTGCAGTGGCAAGGGCTTGAAAGTGGTTTACTTCCCCTAAGTGACCTTCATCTTTAATGGTATCCATTAGGTCCCCCTCCACTTCATAAACTTGTGCTTTTAAATGGGGTTGATTTTTTTCAAGATCGTCATACTTGCCACGTACCACCTGTATAGCGGTTGGGAAATGTCGAATATTGACAAAACCAAAGTACAGGGTAAAAAAGAGTGCACCCAGTATCAAAATAATCAAGACCAAAGGGATATCATGACCCAAAATGGGAACTTCTGCCAGAATCAAATTTTCCCACCATTCTGCAAATGGCATAAAACCATCATTGATTTTTTCATCCAATCCTTTTTCTGATGATGATGCGAATAGTGAGGTGCTTGAAAGTGATAATAAACTGAATAACAGTAATCTGCCCATAACTTGAAATTTTTGGGAATTTCGATTGCTGATTCGAATTTATGGACGGTTGTCGGAAAGAATCTTGAAATGTCAGTAACCAAAAAACTGACAAATCTGTTGTAACCTATTCATTTTCAATATGAATGTTTTCTTTGGGAAGCTGAAGTCTAATTTTACGTTCCCTGTTTTCCGACATTTCGAACAAAGTGTTTTTAAGCGGTGTAAAATGCTTGTTCTTAGTCCAGTTCTTTTTTCCAAAAAGGCCATTGAGCAAAGCTTCCATCAACCGTTTTAACTCATTATGATCGTTAATGTCATAGTTTTTGGCACCATCGAAGTTTTTGGGTTTGATTTCGAGCCAACCTTCGGTAGTTACCAGTCTTCGCTCTGCAAAAGTTTTAAGCAGCCTATGGAGGGCAGGGGTTAGCTGTACCGTTCTGTCCCCATGACCAGGAAAACCTTTGAGGGTCACTTCGTAATTGCTGGTACCGCTGGATTTGTTACGTTTTCTAAAAAGAAGCTTTAATTGGTATGTTTCCGGAATAACGGTTTCGGTGAGTTCTTTGACCCAGCTCAAGGCTAGCGCAAAAAAGAGCATGATGAGGGATGTCTTAAAAATAGCAGAGAACAATAATAGGTTGATGGTATTGTCCATCAGTTTATATACTTGTGCAATCAAGGTAATCAGCACGGTTATGATGGCCAAAAAACCCAATAGCGGAAGTCGTCGCTTAATAAATGATTCCCAAAGTACAAAACCTAAAAAAATGAGGGTCAACAGTGCATAATAAACATCCAGTTCGTTTATGGCCGATGCCGACCGGCCAAGGAATATTTTGTGTAGGGTAGGAAGTAGTGCAAATACAAAAGGGATACCTATAATGTAGGGCCAAAACTTATTTTTTATCAATCCGGCAAAAGGTTTGGGCAAATATTTGAACCACGGTAGAGCCAATAAAATAAAAAGACTGTTCAACAAAGAAAACACACTTCTAAGACCTTCTTTAACGGGATAACTAGCCTCATTGCCATCCAAATATGTCACCTCTACCAATCCAGAAAATGCCCAACAAAGAATGGAAAGGGCCAACCACACCGGTCCAAAATCTTTCTGTTTTTTCCCAATATGATACCAAATGGACATTAGGGCCATAAAAGCAAATAGGCATACCACAAATTGCCACCATCCATAAAATTTCGAAATCTCCAGTGTGGAAGATATTACTGGGTCTTGGTATGTTAAATGAATTAGAAGCAAGTAATTGATTGTTGAATAGGTTGTCAAGGTATAAATATAGTAATACGATAGAGCAAAGGCATCAGGTATTTGTTATATAAGAGTGGTTTGAAGCCAAGATAACTGAGTTTATGGCTATATTTAATAAACATTCAATATTCCATGGATAAAATCAAAACTCTTGCATTACTAGTAGTAGCCCACCTAGGAATCTTATCAAACGCACAAGACAAAAAGGTATTCCAAAACGTGAATGCATTGGTCAAGGAAACACAGCGTGTTATTTCCATTGAGTCAGGGCAAGTGATTGACACGGCTTATTTGCGAACTTTATTTTTGCCCACGGCTCACTTTAGTATGGTCGGTAAGGAAGATGGAGCGTATAGTCAGGAAACCATGGGTCTCGATGAATTTTTGGAAACGCTGACTGACGAATATTATTCGTTGGGATACCATGAAGAATCCACTGGTGAAATTGTTGATGAATACAACGGCATGGCTCAGGTTATTCAAAGTTTTGAAGGGGAAGACTCCGATAACGAAACAGGAAAAGGGGTTAATAGCTATCAATTGGTATACTCCGAAGGACGTTGGTGGATTGCCAATATGGTTTGGGCCATGAGTTCGGATGATGGCAAGGATATTCCAAAGAAGTATTTGAAGGATGATTAACAGGAAACTTTATCTATTAAATTATAAAGGTTGTAGTATATAATTCAATTATTTTTAGAAAAATCCTACTTTTAATCCGCACAGTAAAATTTAATTAATCCTACTTTTTTAGAGCACATGAAAAACATTGACAAATTATTTTCTATGAGTCATTTATGTGCCTTTAGCTAACCAAAACAATTTATGAAAAGAGCTTTCAGTTTACTTCTGTTATTAACTTTATTTATCTCATGTTCGGAAAGTGAAGAACCTACACCTCCTGAGACACCCGAAACCCCTAATGCAGTAGAACAAGGTGCCCAATCTTTTAGTATTAGTAATAAAGATATCACTGCTAAAAATTCTACCAATCTTGCCGCCAAGGAATTTATACCAGCCTATGTTTTTGTAAGTGTAGAAACCAGTAATGGCAATAAAATTTTGGACAGACAAAAACTTGATGTTATTGAGCAGGAAGGTGATTATGTAACCGATGAAATAATGTTGGACCCCGGAACTTACAAATTAACGGAGTTTATTGTGGTAGATTCTGATGATTTAGTCATTTCCTTGGTACCAAAAGCTATCTCGGCTTTATCTCAGTTTACCGGCACTTCGCTTCCATTTAATTTCACCGTACAAGAAGCGGGTTCAAAGAACACACCCATTGAAAATATTGAGACAGCTGGTTACTCATGGGTAGAATTTGGATATGAGGAAGATGACCTTGTTTTCCCCGAAGCGGAAGATTTTTTTACGTTAACCGTTGATGATTCAGAAAACTTAACAACAAAAGTAATTTCCTTGAAATCGCTGACAGGTTCGACCTATCAAATTGATTGGGGAGATGGCACCGTCGACGAATATGTTTCAATCCTAAGCGATATAAATATAAATAATGAGCTGTCCCATGATTATGTGGAGAACGGTATTTATGAAATTAAAATTATTGGGGCCGTTGAGGTTTTGACTTATGTGATTTTAGGCGGTGTTCAAGAGGATGATTATTACACTAACATAGTATCTGTTGATTTGAATAATTTGATATTGTTAAAGACTTTTGGTGCTTATGGAGGCAAATTAACTTCAATAGATGTTTCTCAAAACAATTTATTGGAGGAACTCTGGATAGCGAGCAATAAGATTTCCAGTGTGGTTGTTACAAATAACGCTAAACTAAAATCATTATATATTGGTCATAATGAATTGACAAATTTGGACGTTTCCCAAAATTCGGATTTGGAGATATTAACTATTTCGGGTAATCAAATTTCCGAATTAGATATTTCAAACAATTCCAAACTAATTACTTTACTTGCTAGTGGTAATGCATTGACCCAAATTGATTTTTCCAATAACCTAGTTCTTGAACAATTAAATTTGGGGAATAATTTACTTTCAAGTATTGACCTTTCTCAAAACTTGAATTTAAAGGAAATAAATGTTGGGAGAAACAATTTGACACAGATAGATCTTTCTAAAAACACCAAATTGGAACGTATAGACCTGTATGAAAATCAAATAAGCTCGATTGACCTTTCTGCAAATCTAAAACTTAGGGATTTATATATCGGTGATAATTTATTGGACAACATAGACTTAAGTGTGCATAGCAGTTTCGAAAGGTTATCCATTCATAACAATAATTTAAGTAGTTTGGATTTATCCAACAACCCCTTGGTATCCCATTTGTATATTGGCAGTAATCAATTCAGTGGAGCCCAATTGGATTTGATAATTTCAGGTGTTTACGATAATGCCGTTTTAAATTCAATCAATCCGGGATATATAGATTTCCAAAACAATCCAGGTACCGATTTGATTGACCAATCTACTATTGCTAAAATCAACGAATTAGCACTGGATTATAATTGGTCATTTAATAATGGTTAATTGATTGCTCATACGACTTAATATAAAATAAGGCGCACCGTTAGGTGCGCCTTTTTACGTTCAATAAAAATATAAACTTACTTTTCAATTCCTGGAACGCCCTCTGGTTTTTTGGTTTGCCAGTGGAAAGGTTCCGCTTCTTTTTCAACAGGTGCTACTTCGTCCAGGGAATCTGCATCGTACACCTTACCGTTTTTAATCACATGAGTCAGTGTATTGGTGTTTCGGATATCATCCAACGGGTTTTCATCCATAATTAAGATGTCCGCCAATTTACCTTCTTCAATACTTCCCAAGTCATTATCAAGTCCCAGAGCTTCGGCACCTAATATGGTAGCTACTTTTAAAGCATCCATATTTTCCATGCCTCCGCTGGCCACGGACCATAGTTCCCAATGGTAACCCAATCCTTGAAGCTGGCCATGGCTTCCAACACCACCAATTCCATTATCTTTCACCAAATCCTTCATGAATTCGGCATGTTTTGGAAATATGTGTTCCTCTGGCATAAACCATGAACCTCTTCTTCGTGATTTTTGTGCCAATTCTTCATATGGGGTAAAATATTGAAGTTTTTTATCGTGGTAGGGTTGTTCGGTGGCATAATAATAGTTTTCTGCCCATGGACCACCGTAGGACACCAAAAGGGTAGGGGTAACCGCCATTTTGGACTCCGCAATGGAATGTACCACATCTTTATAAATGGGATAAATGGGCAACGAGTGCTCATGGCCTGGATATCCGTCCAACATTTGTGTCATATTGAGTTTAAAATCAAGTCCACCTTCGGTAGTTGGCATCAATTCTAATTCTTTGGCTGCCATAATGATCCATTGGCGCATCTGCCGGTTCCCTACCAAATACATTTTGATGCTCTTGGTATTGTAGTACTCACTGTACTGTTTCAACACTTCTTTGGCATGTTCCAAGGATTTGATTTTGTACGCCCAATACCCAACACCAGGTCCAGTGCTATAAACACGGGGACCGTGCATCATACCGGCATCTACCATATCGGAATACGTCAATACATCAGTAGAGGCAGTTTGTGGGTCGCGTGTTGTGGTTACACCGTAAGCTAAATTCGCCGAGTAAATCCAGATCTGATTTTTGTGAATCCCCCAGTTGGGCCACATATGGGCATGGGTATCTACAAAACCAGGTGTAATTGTTTTACCACTGGCATCTATTTCTGTCGTTCCTCTAGGTACATCTAAAGAGCCGGATGTTCCAACAGCTTTGATTCGGTTGTTGTCGATAAGGATGTCACCGTTTTCAATCACCTTATCATCTTTCATGGTAATGATTCTGGCACCTTTAAGCAATATGGTTCCTTCTGGAATATCCTTGGTATAGGTTACTTTTACCTTCAGTTCTTTTGCTGTGTACCCTTTTTCTTCTTCCTTATCCTTTTCTTCCTCTTTTTTATCATCATCTTCTTTATCTTCCTCTTTCTCCTTAAGCTTTTCTGCTTCTTTTTTGGCCGTGGCTACACTATCGGCATAAGCCTCGGCAGCAGGGATGTTATAGATAAAATGACTGGCTCCCAATGACCAGTGTACATCTTTGCTATTACCGGCCCATTCGGGGAATTCTCCTCCCATTACAGTAAGCTTTTTGGCTGGGAATGCTGCTTTTTCCGCATTGGCAACCGAAATCTTAGGGGTTTTTCCAAATTTTGGAATGGTAACCGTGTAAATGTCATTGTTGATTTTGGCCAATGCCGTGGTTCCATCTGGTGATATCTTTATTTCGGATGGGGAAGAGGATTTATCTTCGGGAGCTTGATATTGTTCTGAGCCCGGTAAGATGTTATGTCCTCCATTTTTGTCATGGAAACCAAAAGACGAAGAACCATAAGTGGTGATTCCACTTAATTTTAGATGTTCTTTTTGGTTGGTTCCATCCCATCGAATAGATAATAAGGATTTCCCTTTGCTTAAATAAATTCGGTTGTCCACTTTGGTAAAATGCGGATTGGAACGACCTTCTGCTTTGTCAATTACGGTAATTTTACCACCATTGGTAGAAATCCATGCCAAATCTTCCTGTGCACCACTAGCCCTTGGCCCAATGGCATCTCGGTAGACTTGCGCAGAACCTTTGGTGAACACAATTCTGTTATCATTGTAAGACCATGCAGGGTTATTATAAATGGCAGCTTCTTCCGTTAGTTTTTCTACTCCTCCACGTCCGTTGGCATTCACTTTATATAAGTGCCCCCCGTCTGTTTCCCATGAGGCAAAAACAATGCTTTCCCCATCTGGTGACCAGGTAGGTTGTGCTTCGGTAAAATCGTTTTTGGTCAAACGTTTAGGTGTCCCGTCGGGCAAATCCATAACGTATAATCGGTTCAAGGCTGTAAAGGCAAGCTTGCTACCATCTGGTGAAGGTACTCCATCTCGTATTTGGGTAACCAGCGCCTCTGGGGTATCCTTTATAGGATATTTAAACGAGAGTTGTGGTCCAAGTTCAATGTTCACATCAACCTCAAAGGGAATTTCTGTTGCAGTATTGGAAGTAACATTAATAGTATAGATTTTACCACCATAACTGGCAATTAAGTTTTCACTGTCTGGAGTAAAAGCCATTCCGGGCAATACGCCCAAAGGTGCAATGGATTCTTGTTCGTCACGTTGTACAGGATAGGCTAACCAACGCTCATCACCGTTTTCCAAATTACGAATTACCAGTCCCGTTTCTGTTTCAAATCGGCTACCGAATACCAACCATTTACCATCTGGAGAAAGGGTAGGGGTGAATGCTGACCCGTAACGTGAGGTAATGGTAGAAATTCCTCCATCATCCATGCTATAAGTGCCCAATTGATATTGCGGTAATTGCGCATTATAGTTCCAAGACCTCATTCTTCGGGAAAAATAAATGAGCTTGCCATTGGGGGAGAACTCAGGATCAATGGTTTTTAAATTATCGGGTTTGTCAATAAGCTGGGCTCCACCGCCTCCATCTTTGTGGTACATGTGCAGTTTAATGTTTCTACGACCACGAGCACCAACAATATACTCACCATCCGGGCTCCAATCGGCCGAGAAGAAGTTTTGGTTGTTGTCTTTTGTTATCTGTTTGGTTTCTTCCGATTCCAGCTCCATGGTCCAGATGTTATCGGAACCGCTCTTATCGGAAATAAATACGATGGATTTTCCATCCGGACTGTACCGGGGGTGTACATCATAAGCTAATCCGTCTGTAATTTTTGTTGCTTTCCCTCCCGATATTGGAATAGTGTACAAATCGCCCATCATATCAAAAATGATAGTTTTACCATCTGGACTTACATCGAGGGATAACCATGTGCCTTCTTTGGTTGTAAAGGAAATTGTTCTTTCGGGTTCTAGGGGAAGCTCTTTGGTGGCTTTTTTTGTACTGTCGTTTTCCTGCTTTTTGTCTTGTGCCAAAAGCGTTGAAAATCCAAGGAACAGGAGCAAAGCCAATAGGTAGTAATTTCTTTTCATTTAGTTAGTTTAATGATGACTTAAGCTAACAAGATATGAAAAAATGGAGTTAAGGTTTTATATTCTCAATGAATAATTGGTTTGCAATTAGATTTAATGAAAATGTATATTGAATAAAAAATGATAATTGCACTTAAAACATTCAAGTTTTATAAGATAAATGCAATTAAATCAATAAAATTTTGATTTTATATAATTCAGAAAAACACCATTGGATATTAAATAAAGTGACCATCAACTAATCCATTATATTGATATATGATAAGGCCTTCAAAAGCATTATCCCGGTATTGATTTGGTTACAGTTTTTGTTGGTGGTTTTCATTGATGACCTCTCAAAGTTGCTATTCTTACACAAATTCTCTCCATGTATACATTATAACGGTAGATTTGTGTATTTCATCATGATTGTCATTGTTTTTTGTTAAATTTCGTTAAAATCGAGCTATAGATTTTATTTAATTAACTAAAAATTGAGAACACGATTATGAAAAACCTCATTAAAACACATCGTTATTCCTTATGGCTAGCTGCCGTTATGGGTGTATTTGTATTTAATTCATGCACAGAAGATGCAGCAATGGATGATAATATGAATGCTATCCAGGAAAGCGAACAGCAGCGTTTGTCGCTCGTTTCAAGGACAGGTGACCCTATCATTATTAATGACTTATCAGAGAATGATATTTCTGTGGCGAGAGCTACCGGTGCAGCTGGAAATGATAGAGGACGTTTTAATATAACCCTAAAATTCTTGTTGCCCCCAACTGAAAGACAAGCAGAGGTGTTTGACCAGGCAGCAGCGCGATGGGAAAGAATTATTATAAAAGACGTACCATCTTTCACAGGAACCATTCCATCCTCATTTACAGGATTTCCGCCAGCTGTTGATGGCACTCTTGACGATGTGGTCATTGAAGTGGCATTGGCACCTATTGATGGTCCAGGTGGTATATTGGGACAGGCAGGGCCAAGTTTTGTAAGAACTGAAGATTTTCTCACTTTATCCGGTGTAATGTTTTTTGATGTAGCAGATTTGGACTTTTTGGAATCCTTGGATTTGTTCGAAGATGTTATTGTGCATGAAATGGGTCACGTTTTGGGTATAGGAACTCTTTGGAACACAGTTCCTTTTGGATTTGATAGAACATTACTACAAGGTCCTTTGACCAGTCCTTATTTTGCAGGACGTAAAGCCAATGTGTTCTGGAATGCCGAAGGTGGAACTGGTGAATTGCCTATTGAAAGCGATTTTGGTCCGGGAACGGCCTTTGGTCACTGGAAAGAAACAACCTTGAATAACGAGCTTATGACTGGCTTCTTGAATTTGGGAGAGAATCCATTAAGTAGGATTACTGCTGGTTCCATGGCCGATTTGGGATATGGAGCAGCCAGTGTTGGAGAATCTTATGATTTACCTAAAGGTACTCCAGGAGTTGATTTAAGTACCCTTGACGAAGCAGGTTCTGCCGAAGGCCTAAATATTGGTGCAATGGAAACGCTTTTGATGCCTATCGGTTTTGTTGAAACAAGTAAGAAGTAATAAAATTTAATTTTTATTTATGAGGCTTGTACTTGAAAAGGTACAAGCCTTTTTTATTGAATGGTATTTAACTTTTAGAGGCTGTTTTTCGATTCGAAAAAGTATGGGATTAAAGTAATCCTTTCTCTTCCAAGGTTTCTTTAAGCCTATCATGATTTTCCCAAAATCGGTCCTCGATTTTCTGCATAACAGCTTCGTATTTAGGATTTCTCTCAAGTTTTTGGAGGTTAGGGTCCAATCTCATAAACAACAGAATCCAATACTGAAAATGGTTTTTGTTTGAAAATATTTCCAATTGTTCTATGGCCTGATCTAGCTTGCCTTCATAAGCATATTTTACGGCCATACTTGCTGGTTGATAAATAGATTGGTCGTTTTCACAATACTCGGTATAGGATTTTAATAATTCATTGGCTTCTTTTTGAAATCCCATTTTCTCATATGTAAGACCAATTTTGATATCCTCCTGCGGATAAATATCCAATCCACGGGCCTTTTTTATCTCATTATAAGGCTTGTAATATCGATAAGCACTGTCGTATTCTTTCTGAAAATAATGTAGTTTGGCCACTTCTTGTAAAATGTCAAGTCGAGTGGTATCCTTTCTCAATTCACGTTTTAAGCTGTTCAATGTCTGTTTGATGTCCTTGTTTTTGGCATATCGGATATAAGCTTTTAAATAGGGAGCGTAATAATTGTTGGGATTGATTTCGAGTGATTTGTCGATATAAAATAAGGCTTCATCGGTAAACCCGGATTGAACAAGTGCATTACTAAGATGGAGATAGGTATAGCTTTGCGTAATATTGTTGTCTGCCACATCCAACTGAATACCCTTTAGTGCATATTCCAAATATTTTCCGGTATTGGGGAGGGCATTGGAGTAAATGGAAGATAAAATATTTACTACCCCCGATGAATTGGGGTTGTATTCTAAAGCTTTTTCCAAATGTGGGACTGCTAACCTATAATCTCCAATATGCATATAATACAAGGCCTTTGCAATTAAGCTTTCTGTAAGTTTGGAGTCATGCAGCAAGGCCTTGTCCGCATAATTGTTGATGGTTTCGGTATATTTTTTTTCCTTTTTGTAAAGATCAAGATAATAATAGGCAATGGCCAAATCAGCATAGACCAAGGCAAATTGCGGGTCTTCTTCAATGGCTTTTTCAAATAAAGGTATGGCTTCCAACAGGCCTTCAACAGTTTCTCGATTAAAAGGTTCTTGGGCTTGAAGATAATAATCGTAGGCCACCAGGTTGCCCGTTGGTTTTTTATCAATTTGTTCCAGTTCAGATGGGGTAACCTTGGCTTTGATGGCGTCGGCAATTTTCTTGGCCACTTCGTTCTGAACGGCGAAAATATCGACCACCTCGTGCGTATATTGCTCTCCCCAGATTCTGGTGTCGGTAGCGGCATCAATCAATTGGATATTGAGCATTACTTGGTCGCCAACTTTTTGGCCACTTCCTTCCACTATATAATTCACATCCAGTTCCGAAGCAATTTCACCGATGTTCTGATTGGAATTTCGATATTTTTCCACCGATGTCCGACTTATCACCCTTAGATCTTCAATTTTTTGAAGGTTGCTCAAGGATGCCTCCATCAACCCGTTTACAAAATACAGGTTCGTCGAATCACTACTTTCATTTTTAAACGGAAGTACTGCAATGGATTTTTCCAAGCTTGTTTTTTGTGCAATCTCTGCAGTAGAAGGATAGGAGGGCATTAAGATATATGCGATACCACCACCGATTAAAATCGCTATGGCCACAAAGGCCCATATGTATTTTTTTGGAAAAGATGTTAATGTTTTCTCTTTCTTTTCTTCAAAACCTGGTTTGCCAACTTCTCCTGGTGGGTGGCCATAGTGTTCCCGAAAACATTTGATAAAATAGGAAGTACTTCCAAAGCCTACCTGATAGGAAACTTCAGAAACCGTAAGGCCTGTTTCCTTAAGCAATTCCATGGCTTCCCGTAGTCGTATCTGACGAATAAATTGACTGGCGGAGAGTTGCGTTTGTTTTTTGCATTTCCGAAGCAGATTCGAACGGCTCATATTCATGACATTCGCCAACTCCGATACCCCAAAGTGCTCATCATTGAGATGTTCCAGAATTATAGCTTCTGCTTGTTCCGTAAATTTTAGCCCTTTTGGTTTGTCTAGCATAGTGGTTTGCAGATTAATAGCTACATGGAAGTAACAAAGATAAGCGATTCCTTATCAGGGTAAAAATGCAGGTTTTGCCGCATAATTTATATCCGTGCATCATAATTTTCACCGCCTGTGCAGAGCTTATACACAACGGAGCATAGGTGATTAGTGCTGCATCACGTTTTGGGGAACCTTTGTAGTGTAAAATTTAATGTTCAACAATTAAAACTAAAAGTCATGAAAAATTTTCAATTAAATTCAGTAAAACAATTACGATTAGTACTATTCATTTTAGTCTTAAGTCTATCCGCCTGCGGACAACAGAAACCCAAATCCGACAAGGAAGTTGTTGCAGAAACGGAGGTAAGCACGCCGGATATTACTATGCAAGAAGCGGTGGTTACCGGAAACTTGGATGCGGTAAAACAGCATATTGAAGCTGGAACCAATATTAATGAAAAGGATGCCCTTAGTGGTTCCACTCCTTTGATTACAGCCATTACCTTCGGAAAAAATGACATTGCCCAAACACTTGTGGATGCTGATGCTGATCTGTCCATTAAAAATAATGATGGCGCTACAGCCTTACATGTAGCTGCTTTCTTTGGTAGGGTAGAAGCTGTTCAGATGTTGATGGATGCCGGGGCCGATAAAACCATGAAAAACAACTTTGGGGCTACTCCACGTGAGACGGTTATGGGTCCGTTTGAGGATATAAAACCTATATATGAAATGATGCAGCAACAATTGGCGCCAGTTGGACTTCAGCTTGATTTGGCCGAGGTTGAAAAGACCCGTCCGGTAATCGCTATAATGTTACAATAATCAACAATTAAAAAAACGAAAGTCATGAAAACAGCACGTAGACACGATATTGATTGGTTACGGGTAATTACCATTGCCTTGCTATTGATCTATCATATTGCAATCATTTTTCAGCCATGGGCCATGTTTATTGGCTTTGTTAAGAGTGAACAGCCTTTGGAGGGCTTATGGACGCCAATGACCATGCTTAATGTATGGCGTATACCAATCTTGTTCTTTGTATCGGGTATGGGACTCTTTTTCGCCATGCGAAAACGTAATTGGAAACAATTGATAGGGGAGCGGACACGCCGCATTTTGTTGCCGTTCCTTTTTGGTGTAGTAGCGATAACCCCTTTGCACATGTTTGTTTTCCAAGAATTTTATAAACTTCCGTTGGGGTACTACCCACATGTGGGCCACTTATGGTTTTTAGGAAACATTTTTGTCTACGTGCTGTTGTTTTTACCAGTTTTTTATCTATTGAAAAATAAAGAAGGAGGGAAGTTCAAACAAATTTTGAACAGGCTAATGTCCAACCCAGGCGGACCCTTATTGATCTCCCTCTTTTTTATGCTGGAAGCCATTTTGGTGAAACCACAAATATTTTCCTTATACGCGGAAACCTGGCACGGTTTCTTTTTAGGAGGTTTAGCGTTCTTTTTTGGGTATTTGTTTGTGTACAGTGGTCAACATTTTTGGGACACGGTTAAAAAATGGCGATGGGGCTATTTGGCACTTGCCTTGGTGCTGTATGTTGTTAGGTATTTTGAGTTTCAATTGGAGGCGCCGGGGTATCTCATGGCTTTGGAATCCAATTGTTGGATTTTTGGGGTATTTGGTCTTTCATATCGCTATCTGAACAAACCTAGCCAACTGTTGAGCTATTTGAGCCAAGCGGCATATCCGGTGTACATCATCCATATGTTTGTAATGTATTTTGGAGCGTTGTTGATCTTACCTCTAAATATTAATCCATGGTTACAATTGTTGGGAGTGATCGTATTCACCTTTTCGGTTTGTTATATCTTATATGAGTTTCTTATCCGCAGGGTTTGGTTTCTACGACCTCTGTTTGGTTTAAAGGGAAAGCATAAGAATAGCGTAGCGAAAAAAGTGCTGGTAAGTAAATCCTGATGTCTTTGGGTAGCTTGGTCTGTTATCAAATCACATAAAAAAGTGTAAATAACGTAACAGATTTTAATTCAAGGCGTCAGATTAAACAGAGAAAAGTTATTACTTGTATCAATGAAACTACTGAAAAAGATTTTAAAGATTGTTTTTGCTCTTATTGGGATGCTCATCATAGCCATTCTTGTAATTATTGGGGTCGATGCGCAAAGAACGAAGTACTTGGATATTGACCATGTCGAGAATGGGGATATCAACTCTTATCTTATTACTCATGTGAATGTTATCCCTATGACCCAGGATACTGTCCTCACGGATAAAACGGTGTATATCAAGGATGGTACAATTGAAACTATCGCGGATAATATAAACATCGATGGTGTTGAAGTTATCGATGCGAAAAACAAGTATCTAATGCCCGGTCTAATTGATATGCACGTTCATGTTTGGGATAGATATGAATTGGGACTCTACCTTTCCAATGGGGTTACCGCGGTTCGTAATGTATGGGGAATGCCCATGCATTTGCGAATTAAGGAAGATGTAAATAATGATGAAATAATTTCGCCCATGTTCTTTACTTCTGGACCAAAACTTACAGGACCAGAGTTTATAGGTGATGATAATTTAAATTTGACAACACCAGAAGAAGCAAGGGATAAAGTGGTTTCGTATAAGGAGCGAGGCTACGATTTTGTTAAAACCTATTACGGATTAACCCCCGACTTATTCAATGCTGTTCTAGAACAAGCAAAGATATCCAATGTGGATATTGTGGCCCATCCTTCGCAAAAAGTACCGTATTCCTCTCATTTTGATCCTCAGGTAAAATCCATTGAACATACCGAAGAGTTTGTTCAACAACCGCTGAACTATGAGTTGGATACAGTTAAATTAAAAGAGGTTATTGATCTTTATGCAGAAGCAAAATACAGTGCCCATTGTCCCACGTTGGTTGTTTATAACAATATTTATCAAATGTTGATGGATGACAATATCTTGGAATCCGAGTCAATCCAATATATGAGCCCTTTAATTAAAAAGGTGGATAGCAAGGCACAGTTCGACAGATGGCACAACACCAAATTAGAGGATCCTTCGGTCACCGAGCGGATAAAAAAGCAACATGATTTTCATCTATACATCATAAAAAAATTGCATGAAGCCAATGTGAGGATTATTTGTGGTACAGACGCCGGTATCGGAGTTACAACCCCTGGGTTTTCCATTCACAAAGAATTGGAATTTTATAAAGAAGCTGGTCTTTCGAATTACGAGGTGTTGAAAACAACTACAGTGAATGCCGCCAAAACACATTCCATCATGAATAATATGGGAACGATAGAAGGGGGGAAGCTTGCCAATCTTATATTGACGAACAACAATCCTTTATCGGACCTCTCGGCATTGGAACATCCATCTACCGTTTTTGTAAATGGTAGAAAATTGGATAGAAAAACCCTCGATTACTTTGAGGAAAAGGCCAAAGGCCGCAAAAATCTATTGGCCTCGGGAATACGATATGCAGAAAATCTGATCATTGAAAAATAATGGTGTGAACAGGTAAACATGTGCTCAAAACCCATTTTAGGCCAACTCTTTCGTTTAACCATTTTATACCTCTTATCTTTGCAACGTTTTGATTTTAAAACTGTAAACAAACATTATGAGTAAAGTAAAAGAGAACGATACTGTAAAAGTACACTACACGGGTAAACTTACTGATGGGCAGGTTTTTGACAGCTCATTGCAAAGAGAACCCTTGGAAATAAAGTTAGGCGAAGGTCAATTGATACCTGGATTTGAAAAAGGACTTATTGATATGGCGGTAAACGAAAAGAAAACTATCACCATAGACAAGCAAGATGCTTATGGAGAAGTGAACGAAGCACTTTTTCAAAAAATCTCCAAGACACAATTGCCAGAAGACCTTAAACCAGAAGTTGGAATGGGCTTGGTTGGTGCCAACGCTCAAGGGCAAGAACAACAATTCAGGGTTGCCAAAGTAGAGGAGGAGGACATCATCATAGATGCCAACCATCCTTTGGCCGGACAGGATTTGGTGTTTGACCTTGAAGTGGTTGAGATACTATAATCACCAAGATTTTATAAAACATCTCTTTTAAATAAGAGCAGAAAAGCCACCCTTTGGGTGGTTTTTTTATGGGGAAACTTAAAGCATGCCTCTCCAAATTTCAAAAATCAACTTTTTTTGAATAGCCTGGAAAGTTGGGTCCACTATCGTTATATTTAAAGGTGCAAACCAATTATTAAGTCTAACCCAATTATTGGGATTCCTTAGACTTAAGTAATAACTACCTTTAAAAAATTGAAAATGAAACTTTTATCAACCTTTATCGCCCTAATTACCTTGGGGAGCATGCTACATGCCCAAGACCGATTAACTGGTGAACCCTTTACTACCCGCTCTGAAATTTTGGCACAGAACGGCATGGCAGCGACAAGCCAGCCTTTGGCTACCCAAGTTGCTTTGGATATCTTAAAAAAGGGAGGCAGTGCCATGGATGCTGCAATAGCTGCCAATGCAGTATTAGGACTTGTAGAGCCGGCTAGTTGTGGTATTGGGGGTGATGTCTTTGCCATAGTTTGGTCTGCCGATGAAAATAAATTATACGGTTTAAATGGAAGCGGTAGGGCACCTAAATCATTATCCATTGATTATTTCATGGAAAAAGAACTAAAATATGTTCCCTTATATGGCCCATTGCCAATATCGGTTCCCGGCTGCGTAGATGGCTGGTTCAAATTACATGAGAAATTTGGTCGCTTATCCATGGAAGAAATACTGCAACCCGCCATAGATTATGGCAGCAATGGATTTCCGGTATCCGAAGTGATTGCCTACGAAATGGCATCGAGTTATGAAGGGTTAAAGGATCAACCCGGTTTTGCCCAAACCTATATGCCTGCCGGAAGACCTCCGGTTAAAGGAGAAGTATTTATAAATCAAGATTTGGCCAACACCTACGAACAAATTGCTAAAAATGGTCGCGATGCCTTTTATAAAGGTTCCATTGCAAAGACTATAGATAGCTACATGAAAAAACATGGCGGATTTTTAAGATACGAAGACTTGGCAAGTCATACCTCTAATTGGGTAACTCCCGTTTCTGTGAACTATCGGGGATATGATGTTTGGGAACTCCCACCCAACGGACAGGGTACCGCTGCTTTGCAGATGTTGAATATTTTGGAAGGATATGATATCAGCGAAATGGGTTTTGGCAGTGCCGAATATCTACATGTGCTTACAGAAGCCAAAAAGTTGGCCTACGAAGACCGGGCCAAATTTTATGCAGACCCCGAATTCAACAAGATTCCTTTGGAAACACTCTTGTCCGATGAATACGCTTCGCAGCGCAGACAACTTTTAAGTCTGGATGAAGTTGCAGACAGCTATCCCGCTGGTGATATGGAAATAGAAACAGGGAATACAACCTACTTGACCGTAGCCGATAGGGACGGCAACATGGTTTCGTTCATACAAAGTATTTATTCCGAATTTGCCTCGGGTATGGTACCTGATGGATTGGGTTTTGTGCTTCAAAACCGCGGACAAATGTTCAATGTACAAGATAGGAGCCACGCCAATGCATTAGAGCCTGGTAAACGCCCCTTTCACACCATTATTCCCGCATTTATCACCAAGGATGGAAATCCTTGGGTAAGTTTTGGTCTTATGGGCGGGGCAGTACAGCCTCAGGGGCATGCGCAGATTGTTGTGAACATTGTTGACTTTGGAATGAATTTACAAGAAGCCGGAGATGCACCACGTATGCGACATAGAGGTAGTTCGCAACCCACAGGATCTAAAATGACCAATGGGGGTACTTTGTATCTTGAAAGTGGTTTTGCACCTGAAACCTTAAGGGAATTACGAAAAAAAGGCCATCGTATCGGCTTTGGTGTGGGAATGTACGGTGGTTACCAAGCTATTGGTATTGATTTGGAAAGCAAAGTGTATTCGGGGGCTTCGGAATCCAGAAAGGATGGTCAGGCGGCAGGATATTAAACCCATAGGATAATGTTAAGCTTTAAATCAACAATAGCACTAATGTTCATTGGTCTATTCTTATTATGCTCGTGTAACGGGCAAACGAAGAATAATACGGAGGATTATGTGTATAAGCAAGGAGGCCCAAACGGCATTGGAAAATGGTATATGGGTCGTGAAATAGCCCATGTAATGGGTTTTCAAGGAATGAACTGGTTGGAAAGGCCAGAGCGTGAAGAAGAAGAAAATACCTCTATCCTACTAAAGAACATGTACATAAAGCCTAAGGATATCATTGCCGATATTGGTGCGGGTTCCGGCTATCATGTCTTTAAAATGGCACCTTTGGCAAACAAAGGAACCATTTATGCAGTTGATATTCAGGATGAAATGCTGGAAGCATTACGAGCAAAAAAGGAAGCCCGGAACAATCAAAATATCAAAATAGTAAAGGGTAGCGAAAAAAGTGTAAACCTTCCGGAAAATAGTGTGGACAAGGTATTGATGGTAGACGTCTATCACGAATTCAATTACCCGAAGGAGATGATTGCATCAATAAAAAAAGCCTTAAAACCTAAGGGTAAATTATTTTTAATAGAGTATCGAGGTGAAGATAGGACAGTGCCCATAAAGGAATTACATAAAATGACAGAAGCACAGGCAGTCAAGGAAATGAAAGCCGCTGGATTAACCTTGGAACGGAATGATGATAACCTACCTTGGCAGCATTGTATGGTTTTCATGAAGAAGTAGTAAAACAGATGGTGCGAATTCATCGACTTTTCACTTAAACGCAGAAATATTAAATTAAATCCCAGAATTATACATTTCATATTTTATGACCACCGAACCTCTCATTGAACATATTAAGCAACAGGTAGACCCAAGACCGGAGGATTTACATTTGTTCACTTCAAAATTTAGAGAGGTCGTTGTTACCAAAGGCAAATTTTTATTACAGCCCGATACGCACGTAAAACACGAGTATTTTGTGGTAAAAGGGTGTTTAAGTGCTTATTATCTGGATAAGAAGGGGAACAAAAGTATCGTTCAATTTGCCATAGAGAATTGGTGGCTCGGTGATTTTGACGCCTTTTACAATGGGGTGCCCTCCAAATTATATATTGAAGCCTTGGAAGATTCCACATTATTGGCCATCAATTACAATGATTTACAAACTCTGTTTCAGCAATCTCCCATATTTGAACGTTATTTCAGGATATTGGTCACCAGTGCGTTCATCTCGCTTCGCAAACGTATTCTTTCGTCTTTGGGAAAAAGCATTAAAGAACGGTATTTGGAATTCTGTGAAAGTTATCCGAACATTGAAGGGCGTGTTCCCAACTATCAAATAGCAAGTTATTTGGGAGTTTCCCCAGAGGGGCTCAGCCGTGCCCGAAGAAAAATGAAAGCGTTAAAAAAATCCTAATTGATTTAAGTCAATCATATTGGCACTTCCGAGTTGTATATTTCTTATAAATCAAATTAGATATATGCAAAATTTACTTACTCCGTACAACAAGAATATAAAATTGAAAAATCGTGTCGTAATGGCACCTATGACCCGAAGTAGGGCAGTCAGCGACCAAAAAAAGCCGACGGATGAACTCCACGGCCTGTATTATGAACAGCGTGCTTCTGCAGGTTTAATAATCACCGAAGGTTCTCAAGTATCGGAACGTGCGGTAGGATATGTAAATACCCCAGGGATACATACCAAAGCTCAGGTGGAGGGCTGGAAAAAGGTGACCAAACGAGTTCATGACAAAGGTGGGAAAATCTTCATACAGTTATGGCACGTGGGTAGAATGTCACATCCAGATTTCCATAATGGGGAATTGCCTTTGGCACCTTCAGCGATAAATCCAAACGCACAATCATATACCCCAGATGGCTTTAAAGACACCGTAACTCCCAAGGAAATGACCAAGGAGGATATTAAAACTACGGTGGAAGATTTCAAGAATGCAGCCAAAAATGCGGTTGAAGCCGGGTTTGATGGGATAGAAATCCATTCATCCAACGGCTATCTCTTCCATCAGTTTTTTAATGGCACCTCCAATACAAGAACAGATGAATATGGTGGAAGCCATGAGAACAAAGCGCGGTTCTTTTTTGAAGTACTGGACGCGGTCAAGGAAGTAATCCCGGAAGAAAAAATAGGTACTCGATTCAATCCTTCGTTAAACGGGGTTTTCGGAATGACGATGGATAAAGACACCATACCCACCTTTGAATACATCATCAAAAAATTGAATAATTATAATTTGGCCTATATCCATCTATCCGAACCATTTACGGATGTTTCCGACATACCCTACGCGGTAACGGAAATTGCCAAACATTTTAGACCGTTGTATAATGGTACGTTAATGATCAATGGAGGATTTGACCAAGATTCCGGTAATGAGGTGATTGCCTCAGGAAATGCAGATTTGGTGGCCTACGGTAAACCATACATCTCCAATCCAGATTTGGTGGAGCGCTTTGAGCACGGTATTGAATTGGCCGAGTGGGATAAGGATACATTTTACACTCCCGGCAAAGAAGGATACACAGATTATCCTATGGCAAGTGCCGAACAAAAAGCATAAATAGATTTAATAAAATTAAAAAGACAAAACATGAAGTTTACACGAAACGCACATGCCCAGTGGAAAGGTTCGGGCAAAGAAGGAAAAGGAACATTAAGCACAACCAGTGGAGTATTGGACAGTACGCCCTATTCATTCCATACTCGCTTTGAAGATGGCAAAAAAGGCACCAACCCCGAAGAATTGGTAGGGGCGGCACATGCCGGCTGTTTTGCCATGCAGTTAAGTTTTCTATTGGGCGAAGAAGGTTTTACACCGGATAGTCTGGATACTGCTGCCACTGTAACATTTGAAGATGGAGAGGTTACCTTAATCAATCTGGATTTAAAAGGAAATATACCCAACATAGATGCCGAGCAATTTCAGCAAATTGCACATAAGGCCAAGGAGGTATGCCCAATCTCAAAACTTTTAAAAACGGATATCCAGCTCAAAGTTACCTTAGAAAAATAGTACTACGAATCCGTTGTATTGAAAGATGCTGGCTTTTCGTAAGTCAGTATCTTTTTTAGGACGGACCCTCCAAGAAAAAGAAAAAAGATATTTGTTAACCACTAAAAGCACTATATGCCACATAAAGTAAAAATTCAAGAAATAGGATTTATAACCCACGATGTACTTCAAATTCAGACGGAACGACCTGCCGATTATACTTTTGAGCCAGGTCAGGCTACCGAAGTTGCTTTGGATAAGGAAGGTTGGCGGGACAAAAAGCGCCCGTTTACGTTTACGGGACTTCCGGATGATGGTTTTTTACAGTTTACCATAAAGGTATATCCCGATCATAACGGTGTAACGGATATGCTGCAAACGCTGGAACAAGGCGACCATCTATTGTTGGAAGATGTTTGGGGCGCCATATCCTACCAAGGTCCCGGCATATTTTTGGCCGGTGGGGCAGGGGTGACCCCTTTTATCGCTATTTTTAGGGATTTGGCCCGGAAGCACCAACTGGAAGGCAATCGTTTGTTGTTCGCCAATAAGCGTGAAAAGGATATTATCATGCAGGCAGAATTTGAAAAATGGTTGGGGAAAGACTTTATCAATATCCTTTCGGATGAACAGAGCAGTAAGTATCCTCACGGTTTTATAGACATCCAGTTTTTAAAAGAACATATTACGGATAAGGACGCCAAGTTTTATCTTTGTGGACCGCCACCCATGATGAAGTCGGTACAGCAGGATTTAGAAGAGATCGGTATTTCGAAAGACCAAATGGTTGCCGAGGAGTTGTCCTAAAAGGAAATACCTATTTATGAAGAACAGAAAAGCCAACCTTTAGGTTGGCTTTTTCATATTATTATTTTCTGCTCACTACAAATAGGCCTGTAATACTTGGTTGTGCGAACGTTTTCTCAGCATTCGGATAGCTTTTTCCCTAATTTGCCTTACACGTTCCCTAGTGATATCAAATAATTCACCTATCTCGCCCAGACTTTTTGGGCTCCGTTCTCCAAGACCATAATGAAGACGTATAATTTCGCTCTCACGGTCAGGTAGAGTTTTTAATGCTTGGTTAATATCGGCGCTTAGGGAATCCTTTATCATTTTATCATCCGGACGTGTGGTGTTCTTTGATGCTATAACGTTGTAAAGGTTGGAAGATTCACCAGGCTCAAAAGGTGCATCCATGGACAAGTGCTTTCCCGAGTTTTTCATGGCCAACTTTACCTTGGCTGAACTCATATCAAGTTCATTTGCTATTTCCGTCGCACTTGGAGGTCTTTGATGTGTTTGCTCCAAAGATGAAAACACTTTCTTTATTTTACTGATTTCACCAATCTTATTAAGGGGTAACCGCACCATACGGGAGTTTTGTGAAATTGCCTGTAGTATGGACTGTCTGATCCACCAAACCGCATAGGAAATAAATTTAAATCCCCTTGTTTCATCGAAACGTTTGGCTGCTTTCACCAAACCGATATTTCCTTCATTGATCAGGTCGGAAAGCCTTAGGCCACTTCCTTGGTATTGTTTTGCGGTAGACACCACAAAACGCAGATTGGCATTCACTAATTTATTAAGTGCAGCTTGATCACCTTCCCGAATTCTTCTGGCCAGTTCTACTTCCTCGTCCGCAGTTATCAAATCAATTTTGGAAATTTCTTGAAAGTACTTTTCTAATGATTTAGTATCCCTGTTTGTAATTTGTTTGGTAATCTTTAGTTGCCTCATATATTTATTTTAGTATCACATTCTATCTATATATAACTTAATCATATTTTGCAGAAATCCTAGTAAAATTCGATTTTCTTTGAAAATACTTTATAAAAAAGCATCTTTTCATCCCGTTTTGTGTTGAAAATTTAGATTTTGTCTCATTTTATTGGCAAGAACACTACCTAATATCCTTAAATAATGTAATAGCATGCGGTTTTGCATAACCGGAGCCTGTCCTGAGCGAAGTCGAATAGGAGTGGGGGAGGGTAATGTGTGGAATGGTATTTAATAATTACTTTGGGAAGTCTCTAGTTCAAAATCTTAATAAGGTTGGCTTTATATAATTTGCCAATTGGAATTGTATGGTCTTGGATATGTATTCTATTTCCCTCAATTCTATTAATATATTTTATGGCCACCGCGAATGATTTGTGCACTTGTATAAAATCATCTGATGGTAGTGATTCTAATATATCGGATATTTTTTCGCGTATGGTAATGGTATCGGTTTTAGAAACAATTTTGGTATAATTTCCGGCAGCTTCAATAAATAAAATAGTATCTACTTCTACTTGGATATACGATTTATTCTGACGCAAAAATATACGTTTTGTTGCCCTGTCATTTTCTTCTGAACTCGCATTTTTTAAATTGGTATTTGAGCCCATAACTTTGTTTACGGCCTTTAAAAAGCGCTCTAAACTAAACGGTTTTAATAAGTAATCCGAAACATTAAGCTCATAACCTTCTATGGCAAACTCACTATATGCCGTAGTGACTATAACTTTTGGAGGCGCTGATAATGTTTTTAAAAACTCAAACCCTTTAAGCTTTGGCATATTTATATCTAAAAAGATCAAGTCCACTTGATGTGTATTTAAATACTCAAGAGCTTCCAAAGCGCTATAACAGTTTTTTTGCAACTTCATGTGTGGAAGCATTTCACAATATTCCATTATAATCTTGTGTGCGATATGTTCATCATCTATGATTAGATATCTCATTATTTTAGCTTTAGAGATAGTTTAACATTATAACTATTAGGGTTTACATCAAACGAAAGCGTATGCCTATTTGGGTAGACTAACGCTAATCTTCTTTTTAAGTTTTTTAAACCAATTCCTGATGTATTGGATTCTTGCTGTACTTCAAAATTATTTTCAATTACAAAATTCACTTCATTATCCCCTTCGGTTAAGTCAATATGAATATAGGCACCTTTTTCCAAGTTTTCCAAGCCATGCTTAAAGGCATTCTCGACTAGAATAATAAATAATAAAGGCATTATTTTAGCATCAGGATTCTCAACTTCAGTATTAAACTGAACGTCGGACTTTTTATGATAGCGTATTTCTTGAAGCGCAATATAGTTTTTTAGGTAATCTATTTCTTGTTGAAGGGTAACCCTATCTTTTTGCCCTTCATAAATACTATATCGCATCATGTCGGACAGTTTGAGTACCATTTCCCGCTCCTTGGAATCTTTCTCCATTAATCCATATAAATTGTTGAGTGTATTGAAGAAGAAATGTGGATTCACCTGACTTTTTAAATGCAGTAATTCTGTTTTTTCTTTTTCATTCTTTAAGCGAATAATTGATTTGATTTGTTTAAAAACCCAGTATGCTATTGTTATAAATAAAAGAGTAAAGTACAGGACAATAAACTCTACAAACCCTTCTAACTTGCCAAAAGTGTCATTAAACAATACAATTACCAGACCTATAATTACAAGGGATATTTTATAAATCCTGTTTATGATTTTCTTTCGTCTATCTGATATTTTCAACTTCATACGTCAAGATTAGTTAAATAAAACTCCTTCTACAAATAAGTTGATAAACAACAGATACTGAGGGATAAACACCTACTTAGTGGGGATAAGGTACGTTTGCACCCTTCTTAAGGTCTTGTGTCACAACTACTATGAAGTACATCACTTTTTGTTTTTTACAATTAAGGCTCGCCATAAGTTTGCCTCAATCAATCAAAAAACGAACAGTATGGAACTGAGAATCGACAATCTATCAAAGACGTATTCAAACGGGATTAAGGCTTTACAAAACATTTCACTAGAGATACCAACAGGCATGTTTGGTTTATTAGGTCCTAACGGAGCAGGCAAGTCAACTTTAATGCGAACCATTGCAACGCTACAAGATGCCGATTCCGGTTCCATTGTTCTTGGAGACATCGATGTATTACAACAAAAAAATGAATTGCGACAGGTATTAGGCTACTTACCACAGCAATTTGGCTTGTATCCAAAAATATCTGCGGAGGTATTACTCAATCATTTCGCGGTACTTAAAGGAATCACTAATAAAAATGAACGTAAAGAATTAGTAAAAGCACTTTTGCATAAAACCAATTTATATGAAGTGCGACAACAAAATCTTAAAGGGTTTTCTGGCGGTATGAAGCAGCGTTTTGGTATTGCACAGGCATTACTGAACAATCCTAAGTTGCTAATAGTAGATGAGCCTACAGCTGGACTAGATCCTGTAGAGCGGAATCGGTTTTACAATGTGTTAAGTGAACTTGGAGAACATACCGCAGTTATTCTATCTACGCACATCGTTGATGATGTCAAGGAACTCTGTACGAACATGGCGATTATTAATCAAGGCCAGGTTTGCTTAAAAGGGCAGCCGTTACAAATACTAGAGGGTCTAAAAGACAAAGTCTATCAAAAAACAATCGGAAAAGCAGAATTAAACACTTACAAGGAAAATTATCAGGTGATTAGTGAAAAGTTATTTCTAGGAAAACCAACCATACACATCTTAAGTGATGAGAACCCAGGGGATGGCTTTTCTCTAATAAATGCCGAATTGGAGGATGTATACTTTTCGGAAATATTCAGTAATACTAACGCTAAATCCAACTAGTTATGTGGTATCAAATTTTTAAGTTCGAAATTCAATATCGCATTAAACGACCGGACACGTATGTGTTCTTCCTGTTTCTATTTCTATTTTCTATTGTGGGCGTAGACTTTATTTTTCAAGGTTCAGAAATGGGGCTTATGAAAAAAAATTCACCCCTAGTGATTGCAAAAACAATGGGAGCCATTTCAGGCATATTCATGATTTTAGCTTCCATGATTATGGGCGTTTCTGTATTGAGAGATTTTGAATATAACATAGAGTCACTCGTTTTTTCTGCACCAATCAAGAAAAAAGAGTATTTACTGGGGCGGTTTTTAGGATCGTTTGCTGTTTTACTTTTTGTATTTACCGGTATTCTATTTGGTATGATGCTAGGCGAATTTATGCCTTGGACTACCCCGGATAATCTATTAGCATTTAATGCCTTTATTTATTTGAAGACGTTTTTAATGGTAACGCTGCCAACTTTGTTTTTTGGAGCGGCTTTGTTTTTTGTCACTGGTGCCTTAAGTAGAAACCTAGTAGTGGTATATACCCAAGGCATTATTTTATTTGTGGTTTATATGTTGACCAAAGCTATTTCCAATGAATTTTGGCAAGCCATTTTAGATCCATTTTCACTAACAACAACAACTTTTGCTACAAAATCTTGGACAGCTATAGAAAAGAGTACACAAGAGCTTCCTTTTATAGGAGCATTACTATATAATAAACTGTTTTGGATTTCTTTGGGAATTCTTGCGCTGATCTATGGTTATAAAAAATTCAATTTTAATGTTGTAAAAGAAAAGCGGTCTAAAAGAGAAAAGCAGCAAACAATAGCCAGTAAAACCTCATATGAGGTTAATGATGTGGTTATGCCTGATGTTCAAAAGCATTTTGGTTTACTTTCAAAACTGATACAGTTAAAACAATTTTCTTGGTTTTACTTTATCAGTATTTGCAAACAGTCATCATTCTGGGGTATTGTTATTTGTGGGATGATTATCATTCTTATCAATTCTGTAAATCTTGGGACTGTATATGGTGTAGACAGCTATCCAGCAACATACTTTATTGTGGAAGAACTTCAAGAAACATCCATTTATTTCTTCATTATCCTTTTGGTGTTTTATTCTGGAGAATTGGTATGGAAGGAGCGAAACGCCAAACTCAATTTAATTTATGACGCAACACCCATGTCAAGCTTTATGAAGTTGGCTGGCAAGTACATTGGATTAAACTTAATATATGTTGTATTAATGCTCGCATTAATTATTTCAGGAATTATATTTCAAACTTTGAGCGGTTATTATAACTATGAGTTTCAAGTCTATTTTTATGGTTTCTTTCTAGAGATTTTACCATCTCTAGCCTTATATACC
The DNA here is from genome assembly GCF_003581615.1 of Flagellimonas lutimaris. Classification (GTDB taxonomy): domain Bacteria; phylum Bacteroidota; class Bacteroidia; order Flavobacteriales; family Flavobacteriaceae; genus Flagellimonas; species Flagellimonas lutimaris. The sequence goes on along the minus strand of NZ_QXFH01000077.1, from coordinate 624,090 downwards.
TTCATCGCATTTTTTATCCAATCACTTGTTAACCATAAGTTCGTCGGGGTCATGCTGGTCATTGTATTCTTTATTGCCAATATAGCAATGGGGTTATTTGGGTTTGATCATGATATATACTTTTTCGGAGGTAGCTCCTTAGGGGCTTATTCCGATATGAATGGTTATGGCCACTTTTTAAAACCCTACTTGTTAATTAAATCGTACTGGTTTCTCTTTGGTATGCTGTTATTGATTATAGCATCTTTAGTATCGGTTAGAGGGATTGAAACCAACTTGGTAAAAAGAATAAGAGCAGTAAAATACAGGTTAAGCAAACCGCTTTTTAGGTTTTCGGGCCTGGTACTTTTAGCCTTTATTACTGTTGGAGGTGGTATATTTTACAACACGAACGTTTTAAATGAGTATTGGACCAATTCTGAAGCTACTGCATTTAGAGTAGCGTATGAAAAAGAACTGAAGTCCTTTGAATATATCCCACAACCTAAAATAGTAGATGTTAACTTACAATTAGAATTGTATCCCGAAACACGAGATTACACCGCAGAGGGCTATTACATTTTGAAAAACACCACGAATGAGCGCATCAAATCGATTCATATTCAGAAACGTATTGAAGGGAACGTCACATTAGACAGTGTATCCTTTGAAGACGGGTTTACAACAGACAATCAGTATAAAAAATTTGATTACTTCATTTACAATCTCAATAAAACTTTAAAGCCTGGTGACTCTATAAACATGTATTTTAAGCAAAGCTTTACTACAAAAGGTTTTGAATCAGGAAACTCGAATGTAAACATCAATAACAACGGTACATTTTTTAATAATTCAGATTTACCGAGGATAGGATATACTAGAAAATATGAACTTAACGACCCTGATGAACGTGAAGATTATAATTTACCCACACGTTCCAATAAAGCCGAACGAGACGATATTAGGGAACTCGTAAATGCAAGATCTGGTAGTGATTCCGATGGAATAAATTTTGAAATGACCGTGGGTACCTCAGAAGATCAAACAGCGGTTGTGCCTGGGAATTTATTGACACAATGGACTGAAAATAATCGTAACTACTTTCATTACAAGATGGAAATTCCAATCATTAATTTTTACTCCATGGTTTCGGCAGTATATGAAATAAAGAAAGATAAGTGGATGCCCCAACAGGATACTTTAGGAAGCACTGTTGACCTTGAAATTTATTATCATAAGGGGCATGCTTATAACATAGATCGAATGATGACCTCCATGAAAGCCTCGTTAGATTACTATAGCACAAATTTTAGTCCTTATCAATATGAACAGTTACGTATAATGGAGTTTCCGCGTTATGCGCAATTTGCACAATCATTTCCAGGCACTGTTCCATTTTCCGAATCTATAGGTTTTGTCCTGGATATAGACGACGAGAAAGATGTAGATATGGCATTTTATGTCACTGCCCATGAAATTGCACACCAATGGTTTGGTATGCAGGTAGAAGCAGCCAATGTAAAAGGGAGACATTTTATTTTAGAAACCTTGTCACAGTATGCAGCTATGATGGTTTTAAAACAAGAGTATTCCGAAGAGAAGTTGCTTCAATTTTTAGAGACTCAAAAAGAGAGGTATAAAGAAGGTAAAGATAGAGAAGCTTTAGAGGAACCTTCACTGGCTTTAGTAGAAAATCAAAAATATGTGTATTACGCCAAAGGTGCCATCAACATGTATCAATTTCAAAAGGCAATAGGCGAGGAGCAGGTCAATAAATCTTTAAGACGCTTTTTGGAAGATTGGAATACCACCAACGGTAAACTAAAAATGAATACCAATCGCTATGCAACCAGTCAAGACTTGTTAGGCTATTTTAGAGCGGTTACACCAGATTCCATTCATCATATAGTAGTTGATTTATTTGAAAGTTTTAAGCCTGTAGAATTGTAATTTTTTGCCTTATGGTACATAACTAGTTTGCGGAATTAAGATTGATATTCAAGATATAATAGGAAGGCTTGTTTGCGTCATAATTTTCAATCCATCATCAAACTTTATATCTAAGGCTGCATAAGAGTTTAAAAGAATGTTACTTCTTGACGTTTCTTTGTAGAGATAAAAACAATCAGAAAGAGCGTTGCGAAATATTACTAAATAAAATAGAATGCATACATTAAATAATGACGGTTATCAATTTTTATTTACTCCTATGTATTTGTCCTTGGTTTTAATAAGGTTTAAGAATTTCATAGTAAGAATCACAAATAAAACTTAAAACTAAACATCTAATTACATTACATAATGAATAAAGACATCTCACTTTTAAGAGCAGCCATAATAGCAGGAATTGGATTGTGACGAATGACTTTATCGGTCCCATTTGCTGAACTTAAAATTATCTCAGATTTAGTAAATCCAAATGATGCAATAGAGACCGCACCTAATATCATTAATAATTCATTCTTATTTAATGTTGCCATATTCCTATTCTTTATTACAATAGTAGCTGTTGTGTTGCTTGGTCATTATATATTTTTTTAAAGCCAGTAAATAAAAGTCTATCACTACTTACGGCTTGGTTTCGATTGCTATAAACTGGAGTTTATTTAGTAGCCGTAACAAATTTGATAAAGGTGTTTGCCTTAACAAAAGGCAATTCCTACTTTCTTTCGAATTCTCAAGAACAAATTTCAGAATTCATGCTGTTCTATATTAAATCCTATAAATACGAATGGTTCTTTGGTCTAGTTCTTTTAGGTATTAAAAGCTAGATACATCCCAAAAATAATGGGCTGGCTATTAATCATTGCTGGTATAGGTTATGTTGTTGGCCACTTAAAAGTGTTTTTGTATCCAAATCTCGATACAAGCTTTAGTATGTTTACTGCACTAGGAGAATTAGTATTTATTCTTTGGCTTCTGATTAAAGGGTCGAGGACAAAAGAGGTGAAAACAGGATAATAAACGTGCTATAACAAAGAATAATAGCAGTTTTATTGCCAAAACTGAAATAAGTAAATATAAATAGGCGGTTTTCAAGCGATTTTTTTAAGTTTTAAAATCTGCACTATTCTTATGTCACCACAAAAGGACAGACCATAAAACCTACGTATCAATACAGAACTTTCATTTTTAATCGAAATGAAGTTGCTGAGAAACACTCTTTAGAAACAACCTTGACAACATAACAAGAGGAACAGTAAATAGTGATACTCTTAGACTATTTTAAATGATTAAATTTTTTATATTACTTCTTTCTGTATTGTTGTATAATATCTCAGTCATACAAAAGAATGACAATTTAGAAGAAGATGTAAAAAAGGTGATTGCAAGGGAAATTTGACTGGTGCTGTATGGTCAACTTTTCGTGAAGTTAGAGTTGCAATTGGAGCAATAGGCTTAAAGGATGCGGATACAAATGAAATTTTAGAAACTAATGATAGCCTATTAATTTGTTCAGTGACAAAAAAACACTAATAGCACAAGTATTCTTCGTTTGGCAACCCATGGAATATTAGACATTGACTTCCCTGTTTACAAAATTTTATCAATATAACTTTTGATTACCCTTGGAGGGAAAATAATCCAGTTACAATTAGAGATTTATTAAACCATACGGCAGGAATTGAAGATATCGGCTTGTGGCAGGTTTTCAGTACTAAATCAACTTCTACTACGCCACTAGAATATCTTTTTACTAAAAACGCTTTTGTAATGAAAGTTAGAACCATATCTGGAGCTCGATTTTCTTATTCAAATATGCGATATTCATTCTTAGGTTTAATCATTGAAAAAATCACTCAAAAACCATACTCTCTGTATATAAGTCTACTTTCAGGTCATTTATTTTAATAGGATATCATAGAAACAGGACACGAAAAAGGAAGCTAGGTTGCTATATGGAGAAGATGATCAAAATAAATGTCTGAATCCTGTACCCTAGCAAAGCTCATGGCCTAGATTAGTTAAAAATCTATTATTACCTTTAACTTAATTCTAAAGAACGCGATGCATTTTCAATCAAAAGACTTACTCCATTTAAATAAATCAATAGCAGTCTTACCTTTTGTCAATATGAGTAATGATATTGATAACGAATCTTTCTGTGATGGTATTGCAGAAGAAATAATTAATGCCTTATCAAAAATAAAAGGCTTAAAGGTTATTGCAAGACGGTCTTCGTTTGCATTTAAAAATAAAAACATTGATGTCCGAGATATTGGTAATCAATTAGGTGTGGCTACTGTTTTAGAAGGAAGCGTTAGAAAATCAAACAATAGCATTCGCATAACAGGGCAATTGATAGATACAAAAAACGGTACGCAATATTGGTCTAAAAAATTCGACAGAGAATTAATTGATATCTTCGAATTGGAAGATGTAGTGAGTCTTGCCATAGCAGATGAAGTCCGAAACAATTTTGGGCATTTTGAAGTGCAGGACCATTTAATTAAACAACCTACAAATAATGTCGAGGCTTATCAATTATTTTTAAAAGGGCGTTCATTGCAATTAAAATGGACACCAGAAAGTCTAAATCAAGCAATATCATATTATAATCAAGCTATTAACTTAGATAAAAATTATGCTAAAGCTTATTATGCCAATTTACAATGCTATGGGTTATTGGCCGTTTGGGGTTATATGCCTTACCAAGAAGCTATGGATTTAGCCGTTGGCAATCTATTAATAGCCAAAGAAATAGAAACAGCACTACCCGAATATCCGCTCTCTTTCGTAGGGAAGTTTCTTTGGGGTGAATGGGATTTTAAAAATGCATATATACATATAGAAAAAACTTTAGATATTAATCCAAATTATATTGATGGATTAGAAGCTATGACAGAGCTTTCTATAGCGCTTGGCTTTTTTGATAAGGCTTTAACGTATGCAAACAGATTATTAGAAGTAGATCCGCTATCCGCAAATAACCATTACACATTAGCTAGTATTTACTACTACCAACGCAAGTTTGATAAAGCATTAGAAAATGTAAACTACGCTCTAACACTTAATACTGATTTAGCATTAGCACATCATTTGAAATGTTTCTGTTTAATATGGCTAAACAGAAGTCAACAGTTTCAATGTTGTATTCAGGACACTACGTTAAAAGAAGAGAAGAATCTATTATTTCAACTTATCAACAATAAGGATGTTGAAGTTCCGGAGCAAATGATGACAAAATGGTCACAATCTCAAAACGAAGAAACGATGCCAGTCCCCTATGATGTGTTTATTTTAAGCAATTCAAGTTATATAGACCAAGGGTTTACACGCTTAAAAGAAATGATTGAGCAAAGACGTGGGCAAGTTATAAACTATAGGCAAGAACCTTTTTTACAACCTCTACATAATACCAAAGAGTTTTCAGAGCTACACAAGTCTAATTTGTCCATTGAAGACGTTAATTGCCATCAAACAGACGATGAAAAATCATCGTCAATTATTTTAGATGCTCAACAAATAGATACGCTAAAAGAGAAATTGCGTTCTTATTTTAAAGAGGACGAACCTTTCTTAAATCCACAATTAAGTTTAAAATTCGTGGCTGATGTGTTTGAATTAAATACCAATAAAATGTCATACGCAATAAATAAAGCTTTTCATCTTAATTTTAATGACTTTGTGAATTCGTATCGCTTAAATCATTTTAAAGCATTAGCCATAGACCCAAAAAACTCACATTTAACTATTCTTGGCTTAGCTTATGACAGTGGTTTTAATTCTAAAAGCGTGTTTAACACCTACTTCAAAAAAACAGAGGGCATTACACCTAGTAAATGGGTAAAATCTAATACTAAATAACGAAAAGTCACAGGTCTTTTACCTCAGTTTAAAACACACTAAATTAATTTTTAGACGCTTTACCTTTTCTTAATGTTTAGGTTTGAAAATTATTTTATTCCCATACGCTACTAGAGTTAGCCTAAAAAATTTAAAATTCAAACAGTTTTCATTTTAATACTTGAATTGGTTCGAGATTATAATCTCGAACGTTTACAGTCTTCTTATACCTCAAATTTGCTCCATCAAATAATAATAAATCAATTAAAATGAAAACAATCAAAAAACAAATGGTATCAAGAATGGCTTGTGTAGCCTTTGCATTAGTATCAAGTATAACATATGCACAAAACGCAGATTCTAAAACAACAACAACACAGCGAGATGGCTTTATTATTGAATTTTCAGTAGGTGGAGGTCTAATCAGTTTAGAAGATAGTGAAGGTATTCAAACATTCGATAAATCTCAGGGAACGTTTGTTTTTCCAGATTTAAAGTTGGGCTATATGTTAAATGAAAAACTCGCCATTACTGCCGCTATGCCAGGAAATGTTTATGAATTTCAGGATAATGACAGGCATTTTGGAGGTTTCATCCCATCGCTTCAATACTGGGTAAAAGATAGATGGTGGATTCAAGGAGGATTTGGTTTAGCAATCGATTCGCCAGCACTTTATGATATTAAAGACAATGTAAATGACGATTGGAATTTTGGTTGCGCTGTAATGGCAAGTACAGGTTATGAAATTTATAAAAAGAAAAACTTCGCACTTAATGTACAGTCTAAATTAGTTTTGGGCCGTGCGTCTTTAGAAGGAGATGCACACAGAGATGCAGTTATCTTTAATGTGGGGTTAGGCTTTAGCTGGTTATAAAAATTTATCTATTGCCATATATTCTATTATTGTGTGCCATTAGGGCAAAACTGTAACAATTACCCTTTTACAGAGTCAGAATTAGTATAAAATAATAAAAATAAATAATCTATGATTGCAAATACAGAACAGAAAAATTTAATTAAGACCGCTAGAATAACTGGCTTATGGTATTTAATGATGGCTATTACAGGAATTCTAGGGTTTATGGTTTTTCATTCTCAAATATTTGTGTCTGGTAATCCTGAACAAACGCTAACAAATTTAGTAGAATTAGAATCTACAGCAAGAATTCGATTGCTATTAGAATTTGGTATAGTAATTTCTCAGGCTCTTACCGCAGTTTGGTTTTTCAAATTATTTAAAGATAATTATGAATGGGAAGCTTGGACTCTAGGTATATGGGGAATGGTAAATGCTTTAGCCATTATGATAAGTGCAATTTCAATCGCCTCAGTAATAGGTATTGCAAATTCTGAAATAAGTGCTATGGAAGACAAAGTTTTACTAATTCAGGTTTTTCAAAATATTATTTCGAATGCTTGGGGTATTGGTGGCCTATTTTTCGGGTTATGGCTATTTCCAATGGGATACATAGTTATCAAATCTAAAAGGTTGCCTGTCTGGTTAGGAAGAATAATTATTTTAGGTGGTATAGGCTATCTAATTTCTACAGTTATACACTACGCAGGAATTGATTTTAGCTTCAATAGATTTCTTACTCTACCCGCAACCATTGGAGAATTTTGGATGATAGGTTATTTACTAATTTTTGGCATAAGACCTAGTAACGAGTAAAATTAAATTAAAACGGAACACAACAGTGGATATAAGTAATTGCTTTTCTCTCCTACTTCTGAAAATCCTCACGGATTTTCAGTTTGGTTTATACTTGCAACGTTAAGTGCTTATCCGCGAAACTACTCATAGCCGAAATCGTTAAAGCCAATATGGACCAACATATGAAAACAAAAATCACAATCTTACTATCAATACTAATTTTGATTTTGTCATGCCAACCATCAATCGAAGAAACTGTTGATTTAAATGTTCAAAATTGGATTCATGGTTCCGAAAACTGTGAAGATAATATTGACCCACCAATTCAGGTCGTTAAGTACAATAGCAATACTTACATTTTACGTCAAAACAAGTGTACAAATTACGAAGCACCTTTTATGTTTCTGTTTTTTGGAGAAAACAAAGCGCTATTAATGGATACTGGAGCTACTCAAGAAGATGACATTTTTCCTCTTTATGAAACTGTAAATAAAATTATTAACGAATGGTCTAAAAAGAATGGAGAAGTTGAATTAATAGTTGCTCATACTCATAAGCATGGAGACCACTATGCTGGCGATGGACAATTCAAAGGAAAACCGAACACTTCTGTAATCGGTCTTGAGGTTAACGATGTACAAGATTTTTTTAAGATAGCAAACTGGCCCGAAGAAGTTGCAGATTATGATTTAGGAAATCGCATGATGAAGATAATACCAATTCCTGGACACCAAGCTTCTTCAATTGCGGTTTATGATACTTCGACGAAAATTCTCTTGACTGGAGACACCTTTTATCCTGGTAGACTATACATAAATGATTGGATTGCTTTTCAAATGAGTATTGAAAGACTTGTAAAATTCACCGACATTAATGAGGTTTCAACCATACTTGGAAATCACATTGAAATGACTCAAACTGCTGGAATTGATTACCCCATGGGAAGTATTTACCAGCCTAAAGAACACCAACTTCCGTTAAGTGTGTTCACATTAAAAGAACTTTCACGAGCTCTTACAAAATTAGGAGATACACCGACAAAAAAAATTCATGATAGTTTCATAATATATCCAGTCAATTAAAACATACTAAGAAATGAAAAACCCAATAATTAAATTCTCAGTGTTGTTGGCTTTAATGTTTTTAAGTGCTTGTAAAACAGAAAATGCCAATACAAAAGAAAATGATACTTTGACCATAGAAAACCCATATCTTGGTCAGAAACCACCAGGATTAACTCCAATTCCTTTTGCGCCTGGATTAATTTCTACAGAAATTTATGAATATGATGGTGCATTTTCTAAAGATATGAAGGCCTTTTATTTTATTAGAAGAGGTGAGGAAAATAAAAAATCAGCTTTTTATGAATACAAATACAATGAAACAAATAGGAAATGGGAAAAATCAGAAATAGCTTCTCCATGGATAGGAAGACCAGTAATATCCCCAGATGGACAAACCATGCATTTAGGGGACAATTATCTAAAAAGAACGGAATCTGGATGGTCTGAATTACAAAAACTAGAACCTCCTACTGTAAGTAATGATTCTATGTATATAATGAGACTTTCTTCCTCTGCAAACGGCACATACTATTTTGACACCTATAAAGAAAACGATCCAACGTTTCCAATTCGCTATTCACGTGTAATAAACGGTAAACATGAAGAGCCCAAGGCATTACCCAAAGCAATAAATACAGGAACTTTTTTAAGCCATCCTTTTATAGCTCCAGATGAGTCGTATTTATTATTTGATGCTGAAAGGGAAGATGGTTTTGGTGAATTTGATATTTATATCAGTTTTAAACAAAAAGATGGCACTTGGGGTGATGGAATTAATTTGGGAGATAAAATAAATACTAACGCTTGGGAAGCTTCAGCAAGTATAACGCCAGATGGTAAATACCTTTTCTTTAGTAGAAATATAGGTTCAGACGATTTTGAAAATGTAGATATTTTTTGGGTAGATGCAAAAGTTATCTATGCTCTTAAAAAGGAATAATGAAAAGGAAAGGTTTGTTCCAATTTCAAAATACGAACTTTTGTAACCCGCATTTTAACCAACTTTGCTGTTAACAAAAACAATTATGAAAGCAATAGAATGTCTAAAGTATGGCGATGTAGAAAACTTGGTGCTAAGTAATGTTAAAAAACCATCGGCAAAAGATAATGAAGTACTTATAAAGATACGTGCTACTTCAGTAACTACAAGCGATGTTCTTATTCGGAGATTGAACGAGCCTTTGATCCCCAGGTTTATACTTCAACTCATATTTGGTTTTGGTCGTCCAAGAAACCCTGTGTTGGGGATGGTAACAGCTGGTATTGTTGAGCGTAAAGGTAAAGATGTAACATTGTTTGAAACCGGGGATGAGGTTTTTGCTTATGGTTCTATATCACCTACCAAACGTCGTTTCGGTTCTTATGCAGAATATATTTGTTTGCCGGAAGATTGGAATCTGGCACTAAAACCTGTGAATCTTAGTTTTGAGGAAGCTGCAGCGATTCCTTATGGTGGTTTACTTGCGTCCCATTTATTAAAAAAGACGAGTATAAACAAGGGCGACAAAGTTTTAATCTATGGAGCGTCAGGAAGTATAGGCACAATGGCGATACAATTGGCCAAGCATAGGGGTGCTCATGTTACTAGTGTATGCAGTGGTAGAAATTTCGAATTAGTAACCTCTTTAGGTAGTGTTAAGGTGATTGATTACACCATAGAAAATGCTGAAGCACAATTAGAAACATATAAATATGTGATTGATGCTGTAGGCAATTCGAAATCATCGACACTAAAAGAAAAGAGCAAAAAAGCATTGACTTCGAATGGCAAATATATATCCATCGATCATGGGACTCCATTAACGCCAAAAGAAGCTTTTTTTAATTTAAAAAGGTTAGCAGAACAAGAGAAGATTACCCCTGTTATTGATAGCATATATCCTTTAGAAAAAATTGCCGAAGCGCACAAATATGTGGAGATGGGGCATAAAAGAGGAAATGTGGTGATCACTATTTAGCTGGCTATGGATTTTCTCAATTTATAAATCATCAACTCGTGCTGAGCCCAGTCGAAGCATCAAAAAACGAACAGTACATGTTTTTCAAATCAAAAGAAGGAAAAGAAAAAATCATAACCCTTTACAATCAAAAGTTAAATGAGCTGAATATTGAATATTCCGAAAAATTGTTAGTAACCAAGTTTGGGGCTACAAATATTATTATAACTGGCAACACAAAAAATCCACCTCTACTCCTAATTCATGGCACAGGAGGTTGCGCACCTTTAATTTTAGAATCATTCCCTAATTTATCTACAACATATTGTGTTTATGCCATTGACGTTCTCGCGCAACCTAACAAAAGTGCTGAGAATCGATTAGACATGAAGTCGTTGGATTATGGAAAATGGTTGACTGAAGTTATCCATATACTGGGAATAAAGGAGGTTACTTTAGTTGGATTTTCTTTTGGTGGTTTTATCTCTCTAAAGACCTTAGAATTTAACGAAACACTAGTAAAACACGTTTTTTTAATTGCTCCAGTCTATATTGTAAATGGAAATCCAATTAAAAACATACTGAATGTCTTTGTACCCTTAAAAAGCTTTATTAAAAAAGGAAAACAAAAGCATATAAAAAAAGTAATGCAAACACTGTTTTCAGAATATGATGATTTTGGGTTAACATTTATGGCAACTACTTTTCAAAACTGTAATATGGATTTTTCTCCGTTACCGATAATGTCCAAAAATGATGGAAATAGAATAAAAACACCAATTACCATTTTCGCTGCTGAAAAAGATATCATGTTTCCAGGCAGAAAAATGATAAAAAGAGCAAAACGAATTTTCCCATCACTAAATGAAATAGTCTTATTGGAAGATTCGAAACACGTTCCGAGTACTAAAAATTTTAAAATGATTGAGGACTTCGTGTTACAAAGTGAAGTTTTGTATTAAAACATAAAGAACGGTGCTCATGAACCTTCGATTTGGATAAAAACGAAAGTTTGTACAGCACTTCCTAAAATTTTTCCAACTTAATGTTAAACTATTTCAGGAAGATGCTAATCTTTGGGATAGTCTTGGAGAAGCTTATTTTAAACTTGGCGATAATGAAAAGGCCTTAGAACATTATCAAAAGGCACTCGCCATGGATCCTTACATGGAGTCAGCGCAAAATATGATTAAGAAAATAGAAGAGAAAAATTAAAATTAATAAAAATGATTTATGGACGAAAGGGCCTATTGGGTCTTCCGTTTTTTGCGCTAGTTGGAGGGTTGGCCCAAAAGCAGAAAATCCTGTGAGCCACGATTGCTTAAGAAAAGATCGTTTAAGCCATCGCCGTTCAGATCCACAAAATCGATATCAAAACCTCTTCCGCCAATGCCCTCTGGAATAATCTCGTCAGTTGCTTCTATGAACTTTCCTTCACCATCGTTAAGATAAACGCTGTATGGTGTGTTGCCGCCAAATTGGGCCCCGTTTGTATTTCCGGTCATGATATCCGGATTACCATCACGGTCGATGTCCAAAAAGGCCACTCCAAAACAACGATTGTTGTCTTTGGGTAAATGGGAAGCGGTAATATCCGTGAAAAAGCCTTTTCCGTCGTTCAATAACAATCGGTTTTGCCTCAGGGCGTTATCCACAAAAGCCTGAACATTGCCGTATAGAATGTCCAGATCACCATCTCCATCAATATCCGCTACATCTACTTCGCGGGTTTCCTCGGGTTCACTGCGGTAGGGGAGCCTATCGGAAGATTGATCTTCAAAAAAACCATTTCCGGTATTGATCAATATTCTATTGGCATCCTCATTGCCCACGAGTACATCTTGGTCCCCGTCGTTGTCCACATCGGCAAGGGTAAGGTCTTGTGTTACATCCATAAATGCACCAAACCGTTCGAGGGTCTCATCTTTAAAATGGCCCGTTCCGTCATTGATCAGGATATTGTTCTGGCCATTGTTTCCGATCAAAACATCGGGGGTACCATCGGCATTGATATCAAAAACCACTACGGAATTGGAAGTTCCGGTCACTGGAATCCTGTCCCCACCATCCCTAAAAGTGCCATCGCCATTGTTCAAGTAGAGCTCATTGGTCTTATCATCCTCACTGACCACGATGATGTCCAGGTCGCCATCCAAATCAAAGTCGGCAATACCAATATCCTCACTATCGTGGGCAACCTGTGGTATCCGCAATGCACTCTCGTTAGTGAAGCTTCCTTTTCCATTGTTAACGAGCAGAATGTTGGGCCTGTGCTCATTGGCAATCAAAATATCCATGTCCCCATCGTGGTCCAAATCAGCGATTCCGGCATCCATGCTGAGCAATTGTAGGTCTTTGTAAGGCAAATGTGTTTTTGTAACGTCTTTGTAGAAAGTAGTTGAACCAGCAGGGTTTCCTTCATTTTGTTGACCATGACCGGTCTGTAAAACAACAAGGGCAAAGGGCAACAGTATAATGTTCTTATACATAGGTATTTTTTAGAGATTCGCTACTAATATAAGTTATTTGCACCTCGGCTATCTATAAAGTCTATCAGACTTTACTGACCACCACTTGTACTTTAATGTTCTGCATTATGTAACTTGAGCATTGGTCCGGTATAAAAAGTGAAGGCCTTATGGACCTTTTCTTTTTTGAGCGAGATGATGCGTTGGCAAAGTTTGTACTGCACATACTGAAAAATTTCTCCTAAAAATATTCTTTTAAAAAGGTAATGGAACACCTATTATACGAGTCGACAGTAGGAGGGAAGGGGTATGTATGTAATAATTAATTAACAGATTTAACAACTAATTCGAATAGATGCATGTCATCGTGGGCAGTTCCACTTTCAGGATGTACTGGGTTTTCCGCTTCATATTTTAAAACGACGACTAAATCCAAGGACGGCACCACGCCAATAATCTGACCTCCAAAGCCACTGGCTAAAAATGCGGGATGGCCACCAACCAAGGTAATATACCATTGATAGCCATAGCTGTATCGTCCGTAAATATTAGTTTCATGATCTCTGGTAGAGGTCTCTACCCAAGTTTCAGAAATCAGTTGCTCCGTATCCCAACGCCCTTTATTTAAGTATAAAAATCCGAATTTGGCCATATCACGTGCTGTTAAATACAAAGAAAAACTAGCACATTCTATACCATTTGGGTCTTGTCGCCAAGATTGAGGCAAGGGTTCGATATACTCTTGCCAGGTTGTGTAAGTAAGTGTTTCGTCAAGTACTTCAAAGTTCATTCCCATAGGTTCAAACAGTCGCTCTTTGGCTAATAGTCCCGGTTTTTTGCCTGTTTTATGTTTTACCAAGGCGGTTAAAAAGTGCGAGTTTCCAGAGCTATAATAAAATCGTGTTCCCGGTTCAGTAACCTGGCCACGTGCTAAAGCCTCTGTTACCCAATCATCAGAAAAAATCCAGTCAATCCAAAGCGGACCACTTTCTGCCCAGGACAAGCCCGTTGTCATTGTGAGTACATGATGTAATTTAATGTTGTTGAATTCAGGATAAGCAGGCATCAAATCCGCCATATATTCATCTGGCGAATCAATCATAGCGTCATCCATAAGTAAACCAACAAGTGCCGAAGCATAGCTTTTAGTAGCTGACCAAAGGTTGGTGCTTTCATCAATACCTCCACCACCATAATAATTTTCATAAACCAAGTATCCGTCCTTTACTACTAACAAAGCTCTAGCTAAAGGGTCGTTCTCAGCGAATTGATTGGCAATAGCCATTTTTTCAGAATTCATATTATAATCCTCCAACGGGGCAGTCATCCAACCATCGGTTGGCCAATAAGTTCTTTCGTTACTGGGCCAATCATAGCCATTTTGTGAAACAATAATAATTGAATCATCACTTGTACTGCACTGCGTAAATAGAAACAGACAAACAATTATTGCAAGGTTTACTAGTATGTTACAATTTCCAAACCTATTCATCATCTTTTAGCTATATGATTTTTGATCATTCATTAATCTTGACATTGTATGAATTATCATCAAAAAGCCACATGATATTTATCACATTGGTATACAGGATAATACATTATAATTATCAAATGGTTAAAACACTGCTGTTGACTAAACAATACATCTGTTCTATAATGTTCTCGCGTTATGTTTCTTTGCTTTGGAAAAGCAAAGCTTGGTTCCTCAAACCTTCTGAAAAGTTGAGCTAAAAGCTTCCTTTTAAAAAAGTAATGCAACACTTATTAACTGACCGACGATAGGAGGGAAGCGTAATGTGTGTGAAATGGAAATTAACTGTTTATAATTTTGTTAAAACTTTCAATTTTTCAAAAACAATAACCTTATACATGGTACTAACAGGCACTTTATTATTTTCAATTACCAAATGTGTTCTGGTTGCTTTAGTAATTCTATTTAAATTGGCAATGTATGATTTATGTGTGCGTTGAAAATTTTCAGGTAATAAGGTAGTGATATTAATAAGTGTTTCAGATATGAGATACATTCTAGAATCCGTAAAAATTTTCAAATAATTTCCAAAACTTTGGATGTATTGAATTGATTCAAATGAAACATTTAAGGGCAATCCATCATGTTTTATTTGAAGTTCTTCTTTTTTCTTATTTTCTTTAGGTTCCGCTATTTTTGAAGTAGAAACCTTGCTGATTGCTTTCAAAAAGCGTTCGAGTTTTATAGGTTTCAATAAATAATCTACCACACCATAGTTATAACTTTCTAAAGCATACTCAGAATAAGCTGTAGTTAAAATAACTTTAGGGGGATGTATCATAGAACGTAAAATTTCCATACCATTGAGCTCTGGCATTTCTATATCAAGAAAAATGAGATCCACTTCATTTTGCTGAATAAAATTTACGAACTCAAGCGAATTCCCCGAACTTAATACTACTTCAAAGTTGTCAACCTTTGAACAATATTCCTCTAACACTTTACGCGCCAAAGGTTCATCATCTACAATTCCAATTTTGATCATTCCTTATGCCGTTATGTTAATAGTTAAATTTACTTGATATTCATTTTCCATTTCATTGATTTCTAATACATGAGCATTCGGATATAATAAATTTAAACGCCTCCTCACATTTTCTAGTCCCATTCCTTTTCTTTTTAGTTTCGCAACCTTGTTAGGCTTCGTATTTACAACACAAAAATGAAACTCGGCGTTTTTTATAAAAGTAACCACATCAATGCTGCTTTGTTCATTTGTGGTTTGAACACCATGTTTAATGGCATTTTCAACAAAAGGGATCAATAACATTGGTGCTATTTTATAGTTCGATAGTTCTCCTTCAATTGAAAACTCAATCGCACATCGTTTGTTGAGCCTTTTTTCTTCGAGCAATAAATAATTCTCAATAAACTCTAACTCTTCTTTGACTAAAACGAATTCTTTTTTAGCACTCTCTAATTGATACCGCATTAGTTCCGAGAGCTGCATCACAACATTAGGAGTTTCTGTTGATTGCTGTCTAGAAAGCGCATAAATATTATTTAGGGTATTAAATAAAAAATGTGGGTTTACTTGCTCCTTTAAATAGTTGATTTCTAAATCTTTTTGCAATTTCTCTTTTTCATTATTCTTTCTTTGAATACGCATATTTCTTCTTAAAAAAAACGCTGCCATACCCGTTCCCGTTGTATAAAGAAAAAAGAAAGACAGTTTAGAAAGTAGTGCCCAATCGTTCTTAAATCCTCCCTTTATATATCCTCCAAACAGTATGATGCCAACCAGTAATATTCCATACGAAAAGTAACGTTTCTTATCTAAGAAAAAAGGAATGAGCATAAAATGATTGATCCAAATAATACCCATGATGTACAAGGTATATTTTAGACTATGCAAGAAAAAACCATAATCGGGTCCTAATTTGTCTTTGATGATCCAGTTGCTTAATAGTTCTAGGATTAACACCAAAACAAAGGCTCCTAGGTTAATAAGTATTGTATCCCTTAAAGATTTGCTTATCATAAACTCCTTGTTAGACTGTTAAAAGTACTACGCTTCAATTCAAACTCCCATAAATTCTTATAAAAGACATTTATCAATGACAAAGTGATTTCATCATTCAATTGTTCTGTTTGTCCAGTTTTCAATTTTCAGCAGCATTTAAAATCTAATTTTATCAGGAAATTATAAAAAACAACGATGAGAATTAAAACAGATATTCGACTATTTTTTCTGGTACTAATGCTTGTTAACGCAAGCTTTGCCCAGCAAAATAAAATAACAGCTGAGGCTACAGAAGTAGAAAGAACCCTGTCGTTTCGAGATATTCCAAATCTCAAAGAACCCTATATAAATACAACTCCCGAGAAAAGAAATGATGGAATAAAAGTTGGCGCATTAAAGCTAAAGAGTAGTGATAGAGAGGCAATTATAAAAGTCTCTCAAGAGATTTTTGATGGTAAATATGGTAATTATGATGCGTTGCTCATTTCGCATAAAAACAGATTAGTTTTTGAATCCTATTATAAAAAAGGACGTATCGATTTGCCTCATGGACAAGCATCAGCAGTGAAAGCATATACCAGTTTGGTTTTGGGAAGGGCCATTCAACTGGGATACCTATCCATGGAAGATTTAAACAAACCTTTGATTCACTTTCTCAAAGATCTGAATCCTAAAAAGTTCACCAGAGGAGCAGAAAAGATCACTCTCCATAAAGCATTGACAATGCATGGAGGACTAACTATCGATAGTGAGAAATGGAAAGAGGTTGAAAATGATTCTATTCGATTAAAAGGACAAGGGTTGGTTCAGACACTACTTGAATATAGCACGCCAATTACTGATGAGTCTCAAACCTATTTATATGGCAATTTCAATCCCATGATTGTGATGACGGTTATTGACGCCGTTGTACCAGGAACAGTTGAGGACTTCATTAAAAATGAGTTCCTTGATAAACTTGGTATTACTGATTATAAATGGTCAAAACACGTAAGTGGATTACCAGAAGCAGGATGGCGTGCCAGTATCATGCCTCGAGATATGATTAAATTTGGCCATTTGGTGCAAAACAAAGGAAAATTGAATGGGAAACAATTTATTTCTGCCACATATCTTGAAAAAGCCACTAGTAGCATTGTTCGACCTGCAATAGATTGGATGCCTAAGAATTATCTTTATGGATACTTTTGGTATTATACACCTGTAAATGTCGGTAATAAAACTTATGATGCCACACTTGCTTGGGGAGGTGGTGGACAACGTGTTATAGTTGTGGAAGAACTTGACTTAACCATTATCATCAATGGTTATGATCGAGATGATGATAAAATCATGAAACCCATTTTTGAAGTTGTCATCCCTGCTTTTGCCAAATTATAATTCACATAAAACAATAGTGTCAAACAGTAATTATGACTGAGACATGCGAAGTATTGATGCATTCCTTTAAAATAAAATAAATATGGGATGAATAATTTCGTATAAAAATACGAGCAACTAAAATTTATCTAGTAGATGAATTTTATGAGACTGCGAGATGGTGCGGTGAGAATTAAACTGCTAATGTTTATAGAATTTATTTTGAAGGCGAGATGAAGCGCTGAACTTATTAGCAGAATTTCTTTTTACATAATATCGTTGTCGATATGAGCCTAAAGGCTATCATATCTGATATTATATCAAATGCAAGCATGCGCCGTTTTACACATTAGACGAATCTGTATCATAATTTACATTATGTAAAATAGAATATTTCAGGAGTAACGAAATACTCCTCTTATAACCTTATTTACCCAAAATCATTAAAGGTATATTTACTTTACGGATAACTTCTTTTAGTGGGCTTGGTCTAAACATAAAACTTTTACCGCCTTTCTTGGGTATGCACAATAACTGCGTGTTGGTTCGGGAAACATAGTTTACAAGACCATCCAACGCATTGGCACCTTTGCTAAATTTATAAGAAACTGTTTTGTTCCAGGGATATATGCGGTTTTTGGATTCATCTTCCTCGGAAATACCAAAATGACGCACTGGCTTTTCACTATCTCGTTTTAAATCCTGTAGTATCTCCAGATCATTGTCTTCTAGTCCAGCTCCAAAAATTCCCAGATTGATATCTTCAAATGAATGGAATTTATCATCCTCGCCAAGGATCAATACATTGGTGTCGCTTACATTGTCAATGACAAAATCCGTGATGCTTTCAAAGAAACCACCCATACTAGACCTGTGTTTGCCTAATACCAAAATATCCGGTTTTTGAAGCGCCAAATAGTCCCGAACCCTATTTTTTACATTACCATACTCCAGTTTGTAGCTTATGGGCAGGTTTTCCTTTTCACCCATATTGGAAATAAGGTCCTTCAATTCTGCCCGTGTAGAACGGTCATCTTGGTTCAAGGTACGTATGGCTGAGAGTTGGCTATCTCCTTTAATAATATTAGTAGTGGGTTTTACATGGAAAACCTCAATGGCTCCATCAATTCGTTTGGCCAATTCCACCGCACTGCTTAAGACAAACTCAGAGCTTTTGGACATATCGAGCAATACGGAGATGTTATATTTTTTTTGGTTCCCTTTCATAGGTGTAGATCTTAGTCGTTTCTTTTAAAAATAACACCAAAACCTTTAGTTTTCAAAGGTTTAACTTTTACTTAGTAAATAAATACGATTTTAATAAGTTAAAAGCTTTAAAATCAAATAATTACTAATAATTTAAAAGAAATATTTAATTTTTCTTATCAAATTTAGCGAAATATTGTAAGGTGCGTATCGTAACGGTACGTCCAGCCAAGTGCCTCTTTTTACTATGGATTTATGGTGTGAGAACAGGTCAAATGAGTATTTTCCATGGTATCCCCCTATCCCGGATTGTCCCACACCGCCAAACGGCAAATCTTTATTACTGATGTGCACTACAACATCATTAATGGTACCCCCGCCAAAGGAATATTGACGCATCATACGTTTTTGGAATTTTTTATTGTTGGAGAACACATAAAAAGCCAACGAATTGGGAAAACGCGAGATATACTCGTCCAATTCACTTTCATCTTCATAAGAAATTATGGGAAGAATGGGGCCAAACACCTCTCCTTCCATTATGGTACTGTCCTCTTGGGGTTCGTCCACTAAAGTGGGTTCCAAATATTGGTCATCATCATTATAATTGCCACCAAACAAAAGGTTTTGTCCTTTAAGCATTGCTTTAAGCTCCTCATAATGCTTGCTTGTGGTAATCCGTGCAAAATCATTGGAAGCTTCAATGTTTTCGCCATAAAACTGGTTGATGTTTGCTTTAAGTCCGTCCACCAATGCCCTTTTAACGTTTTTATGCACCAGAATATAATCCGGGGCAATACAGGTTTGTCCTGCATTAATCAATTTGCCCCAGGCAATACGTTTGGCCGCCAGTGTTATGGCTGCGGTTTCGTCAACAATACATGGATTTTTTCCGCTTAGCTCCAAGGTGACCGGTGTTAAGTGTTCCGCTGCCTTTTTGTACACGATCTTACCCACGCGGGTGCTGCCCGTAAAAAAGATATATTCCCATTTTTCCGCCAATAATTCGGTAGAGACCTCTACTCCACCCTCTACCACCGTAACATATTCGGGCGGGAATACTTTTCTGATAATCCGAGCGATAATTTTTGAGGTGTTCGGGCTGAACTCCGAGGGTTTAAGGATTGCCGTATTACCTGCAGCCAAAGCACCTATTAAAGGTGACATGGTAAGCATAAATGGGTAATTCCACGGTGAAATAACGAGCACCTTGCCATAAGGTTCGGGTTGAATCCATTCCTTTGATGGGAAATTTAGAAGTGAAGCCCCTACCCGATTCGATTTACTCCAACTTTTAACGTTTTTGATAGCATGTTTCAGCTCGGCCAAAACCAATTGGGTCTCTGTGGCCAGACTTTCAAATTTTGGTTTTTTAAAATCGGCGTATAACGCATCACAAACGGCATCTTCTTGATCTAACATCTCCTGTTGAAGCTTTATAAGATACTGTTTTCTGTGTGCGACTTCCTTTGTTTTCTGCGTAGCAAAAAATTCATTTTGGGCCGCCACCAATTGTTTTACCATAAACTGATTCTTTCCTTAAATATAACCAAACTGCTAACAGCATCCTATTAAAACAAAAAAGCACCGGCATACACCGGTGCTTTCCCATATTTTTTAAAAAGACTACAACGTAATCTCCTCGGTAGCTCCATTTGGATATATAATGGTAGCGATATTATCGCATTCACCATTTCCGAAATCCACCGTTACTGCCAATCCATTTTTGGCCACGACCATACTTCCACTGGTTAGATTTTGGCAAGTAGAATTTCCTTGAAGTTCATCTAAGATTTCCACGGCATACGTATTTTCATCCATTTCCACAGTCCACGTGCCAGAAAGTGAAAATAGAACGCTTTGGGTATTTTCATCAAAGGAAATGCTTAATGTTTTGGTGCCCATTTCGGTAATTGTATAACCATCTTCGAGTTCGATGGACATATTGCTGGTTACTGTAAAAGAACCCGTAGTCTCGGTACTATTGGCGGTAATTTGGTAGGTTCTGGTACCATTTAGTTTGATGGTTCCCACATAAAAGTCCGTAAACGTTGCCGTAAAGGAAGCGTTCCCCTCTCCTGCTTCGTAGGTTACGCTTACCGTCCCATTTACATTGTCCGTTCCGTTGAGTACACAATTGTTAAAAGTTGCATCGAACCCAGAATCGGTATAAGTTGCACTGTAGCAATCATCTTTTGCCGTTGACTCATTTTTGGCGGTGGTATTTCCATTGTAGAGCTCTGCTATGGCAAAATCTGCTGCGCCTGCAATTTCGTCGGTGGTTAAAATGGTCTGTAACTCTGTGGAGGTAATGGTTTCACCATCTCCCGGCATGGCATCCTCACTACAGGACTGAAAACCAATGAGGGCGGTTACAACAAAAGCAATTGATAAGATTCTTAGGCTAAGCTTCTTCATTTTATTTGGTAATATAGTTATGATGGAGTAACGATTTATCCAAGAATTTATTCTATTCAAATAAAGCTGATCGATGAAATGCGGAGATAAGTGAAATATTATTCTCGAAATTGTATTATTTTCAACAAAACTAAAAAAGGGATGCCATGAAAAATATCGGTACAATTATACTTTGTTTCTTCACTATGCTATTTGCAGTTTCATGTAGCGATGATGATGGTGGTAGTGGAGGATTTTCCAGCGCAGAGCTTGTGGGGACATGGGACTTAGTGGCTGTCAATGTGAGTACGGCAGTCGATATTGATGGGGATGGAACATCTTCATCCAATTTAATGGATGAAGAAGGCTGTATCACGGGAACTATTGTTTTAAAAGATGATACCACGTATCAATATGAACAATCCAATTTCACCATAACACCAATAACCAATGGTCAATACGCTCTCCAGTGTTCTGGGATTACACAAGCTACAGGGGCCTGGGGTAGTGACGGCATTCAAGTGGCATTTCAGGGTAGTACCATATTGGGCACCTTGCAGTTGAGCAATAATACCATTATTAAGCAAGAAGGCGACAATTTGCCGGGAGTAGCCTCTTATGTTTATGAACGCAGGTAGATTGTTTTAATTAGGACGGTCTAATTCCTCCAATATTTTTTTGAATCCCAGTGCAACACCATTGGTCCATCCAAAACCATCTTGAGTTGGATACTCCCCCCCACCTGAAAGTAAGGATAGGTCTTCCACATTATATTTCTCCATCATTTTTCCGGTATTGGCGTATACTCTTTCGTTGAGCGTAAGCCAACGGGTCATAATTTCTTTGGCTTCATCCACATAACCATAATTCAATAACCCATTAACCGTTAGCCACTGTAACGGAGCCCAACCATTCGGGGCATCCCATTGTTGTCCGCTATGTTCCAAGGTAGTAACCAGCCCCCCTTCTTTTAAAAAGGTATTCATAATCACATCTTTCACTTTTTCTGCTTGTTCTGGACTGGCAATTTCAAAAAACAATGGCGTAACACCGGCCAAGGTAAGTTTTGATGTCATGTTTTTATCTTCAAAATTGTAATCGTGATAAAATCCAGTGGTTTCGTTCCAAAAATAATCTTGAATGATAGCTTTCCTACTAGCTGCCAATTCTGAAAAGTGGTTTTGAACTTCCTCCTCCCCTTTGATGCCATTTGCTTTGGCTAGGCTTTTTTCCATAAAGTAAAGCAAACAGTTAAGGTCTACAGGCAGTATGGAAATGGTTTCCGTGGAAGCAAGCCCTCCCGCTTCACCAAACCATCTGGAGCTAAAATCCCAACCTGATGCGGCAGCAGAGCGTAAATTTTTATATAGTCGCTGCTTTAAAGAGTCAGATGTTAGATTTTGGGCCAGCAAGTAATCTTCTTTATAGGACTCTGGCCTAGGTGTATTGCCCGAATCCCAATAGCGATTTAATGTCATGCCCCCATTGAGATTTACCACTCGTTTTATTGGTTTAAGGCTATCCCCTGTAGCCTCGCCCTCAATCCAGTAATTGTATTCCTTGGTCATCTGTGGTAGGTACTTTACCATTAAATTTTCATCGTTACGAGCAATGGCATCTACCATTAATGCGAAATATGGTGGTTGGGAACGTGTTTTATAGTAATCACGGGTACCATTGGGTATAAATCCTAGGGAATCAATTAAAAAGGCAAAATTATCCACCATGCTTTGGGCGATTTCCTCTTCCTGATCCACCAATAATCCTTCTAAGGTGAAATAGCTGTCCCAATAATAAATTTCCTGAAAGCGACCACCTGGAACAATATAATTATGAGGAAGAGCTATTCGGGAAGAATGGGCAAACACACTATCTGGATTTCGCTTTAAAATATCCCACATATGGGAAATATGGCTATACATATTTTGGGTGCTGTCCAGTTCAAATTGAAGTCCTTTT
The DNA here is from genome assembly GCF_003581615.1 of Flagellimonas lutimaris. Lineage (GTDB taxonomy): Bacteria > Bacteroidota > Bacteroidia > Flavobacteriales > Flavobacteriaceae > Flagellimonas > Flagellimonas lutimaris. Next base: position 600,785 of record NZ_QXFH01000077.1, on the reverse strand, counting down.
AGAGACTTGTTCTCAAAGTTTTCAAGAACAAAATTCTCTAAGTTAAAACCTTGATTATCTTTACTTTTAATATATTCCTCTTCAAGTATTGCTATATCTTTTTTAGGCACTAAATCCACAAAGGTTTTTGAATCTTCAAATATAGCCGACATCTGCACCTCTTTGAACAGCTCTGTTTTATATAGGCTTACAGCTTCTTTTTTGGTTTGTTCCGATTGTTTACAACCTATGATGAACAATAACAGGAGTGTTCCCAGCAACCATTTTTTCATTGTATTCAATTTAAATTAGGCTAAATATATAATAATAAGAGCAATAGAAACACGTTAAATCGTATACGATTTTTATTTTAGTGTTATGGGACCAAGAGTTGTACTACGCGACAAAATTAAAGAACATTTGTTACTACAAATTCAAAAAGGGAATTTAAAAGTGGGTAAAACTGTGAATCTAGCGGCTCTTTCGAGAGCAACGGGTATCAGTGTGACCCCTATCCGTGAGGCATTGAGTCAGTTAGAGCATGCTCAGGTGTTGCAAGCTATTCCCAATCGGGGATTTGTAGTGGCACAACTTTCAAAATCCGAGGTCAAGAACCTCATAGAAATCGTGGCCCGATTAGAGGTGATGGCTTTGGAGCATTCGGAGTTCAATCCAGAAGAAATGACCATTTTGAAGCAACTGCAATCGGAAATGGAAGCTTCGGAGAACCTTGCTGAGGGGCTTACGGCACGATTTAAATTTCATAATCATTTGGTGCAGCACGCTACCAACAAAGTGTTGCTGCAAATTTTGAAAGACCTCAAGCTAAGGCTTCATTTTTACGAATATGATTTTATCCAAGACTTTGAATTCTTTAAAATGCTGAACAATCAAACCCGTTCTGTGGTGGAGGCCATTCAAGAGGACAATGTACCTACAGCAGCATTAATATTGCGTATGCATTGGATGTCCATTCTTGAGCACATCGAAGGACAAATCAACGTTAAAAAAGGTTAATCTTCTGATTGTCAAAATAAAATAACCCTAATTTCGTTTTTAGGTAAAATAATTCACAATGAATTTCTTAAATAAGGAAATAGAATCACGTACCAAGCGAAAAAAGTCAAAATCACTCGTTAAAAGACAGATTTCCTGCGGTACCTTTCAAGATTTGGAAACTTTGGATGTGGACAATCATAAAAGAACAACGCCAAGAAACTAACCTCTCTCCTATTCTGCCAGCTTCTTTTTTACAAAATCATGATCTGATGGTAAATTCGCGTTAAAAAGTACCTGTTCATCCTTTGGTTTTACCAATTCAATATCAGTATTCATCAAAAATATTTTCGGGCTCCTGTTGTTGGAATCCTCTAGGAATTTCAAAGCTTTTTCTAACCCATTTGTTTCCCAAATGCAAGCCAAAGGTTCTGGTTGCCCCATTTCTTGGTTAAAAAAGGCTGTTGCATCTTTTTTAGGGTTTCTTAGTTCAATTAAATGCTGCAAAGCTTCTGAATTCATAAAAGGTAAGTCACATGCCAACACCAACCAAGCCACATCTTTATGAGCTTCGTATGCACTTAAGATGCCATTAAAAGGTCCTTTAAATTTATCTTGATCTAGTATGGTTTTGAGCCCTGAAGGCACTTCATCAAGCTGTTTTTCTTGAACGCTTAGGAATACATCGTCACACAACCCTTTTAAAAGCTGATACAGGTATTCACGCTGCGGAAGACCGTGATAATCCACAAGCCCCTTGTCCTCCCCCATTCGTGTGCTTGCTCCACCAGACAGCACCAGTCCAAATAATTTGGATTGATTTGCAACTGATGTATTGGGTTTTGGCTTCACAATGTTATGTTAATCAAGAAATGCTTTACACACTTGGAGGTGGAATCAATGCGATTTCGTCGTAAGAATTTATCTTCTCATTATCCGAAACATAATTCTGATTGACCGCAACGGTCACTTTGGATATGGATTTGAGTTCAGGGTATGTATTTTCAAGAAACTTTTTGAGCTCCCCTACGGTATTTGGAATTTTTCTCCCACTCAAGCTTGCTGTTGGAACAGATAAGGTGGGCGTTCCAATAATATCCTTAGTGGCGCCGAACAAAAGTATAGTCATAGTATCAACCTATTAGTGTTATTGTTTGTTTTGATTTTGGTTAGATAGGTTGGTAGATTTTGTTGGGGTGAAAATATTAAAAATTGCTTGGACCACTATCATTTTAACAAGTGTAAATTTCTTTTAACTTTTCTTTAGTTTAATTCTAGGCTTCGCAGATACTTTTCAACCAAATTAAGCGTTCTGCTTGCAGAACCTTAACTTTAATATGAAAATGAAAAGTATACTTCAATACACATTCCTATTATCCTTTAGCCTTATTTTATTTTCTTGCGGAAACGCAGATGACGATGTCAGTTTTAATATAAATGACAGGGAACTTGGCCTTGGCGAAGAGCCTGATGATTGCCTAGGTTTTGGTGAAAATGAATTGTTATTGTCCATTCAAGATGAGTTTACCACTTTGCCCGGAAAAGTTTCCGTGCTTTTTAGGGTTTCTGATTTGATGGGCAATCCGATTTCAGGATTATCTGCTGACCAATTTTCTATTTATGAACAAGGTCGAAACGATGATTGTTTCAATTCCATATCCTCTTCGGAATCCTTTGCCCGAATCTCCCCAAACTCACAAGTGTTCAATAATAACACGCTCTTAGTATTGGATTTGAGTAATAGTGTGTTGGAAGGTAGTTTGGACGAATTGAAGGCGGCTACCACGAGTTTCATCAATAATGTGATGCCTACGCCTGCTTCAGAATCTTTCAAAATGGCGATTTATTGGTTTGATGGTGAAGACGAACTTCATTTATTGAACCCATTGACGTCATCAGCTACCGAATTGACAGCTTCCGTAGACGGTATCACAACGGATATCAGCAACGACCCATCCACCGATTTGTATGGTGCCGTGATAAAATCAACAAACATTGCCGAGGATTTGCTCGATGAAAATTCAGAAGTAATCAACGCTGCATCAGTGGTCTTGTTCACGGACGGAACCGACCAAGCATCCCGCTACAGAGAATCCGATGCCTTGCGAGCTGTTGAAGAAGCAGATAGAAATATATCGTTCTTTACCATTGGGCTTGGGGCCGAAATAGACACCGAAGTTTTAGAGCAAATCGGTAAAACAGCCAGTGTTTTTGCTAGCAATTCGGAAGAATTGGAAAACACCTTCAACGATATCTCCGAACGTGTAGAGGAGCAAGCCGGAAGCTACTACCTTTTTGAATATTGCACTCCAAAACGTGATGGTAGCGGCGAAAGTAACTTAGTGATTCAACTGACACATAATAGTCTACAGGGCGCAGTACAGACCAAGTTTAGCGCTAAAGGATTTGAAGGCGGATGCGAGTAAGTAGAGTCCTATGCCAACCTAAATAATTTTTGGATTATATGTATCTTGTTCAGCAATTAAACTAAACAGATATATGATGACCCAAAGAAAAACGATTTACACTTTCGTTTGCACTTTACTTTTAGCTTTTACAAGCAGTCTTTACGCCCAGCACATTAGCCCATTAGAAGGTAGATGGGACTTGGAAATGGATTTTATGGGGAAAACCTCCCCTTCTTGGCTGGAAATTAGACATTCTGGAACCGCCACGCTTTTGGGCCGTTTTGTTTTTGCTTTTGGTAGCGCAAGACCTATTGCCGAAGTGGAAACTTACGGAGACAACAAGTTTACCTTTAGTATTCCGAATCAGTGGGAGCCCAAGGGCAGCGATATGATTTTTCACGGTGAATTGGATGGTGATGTATTAAAAGGCACCTTAATCTTTACTGATGGTTCTATCATCAATTGGACGGGTGTGAAAGCTCCAGAATTGGAATACACCGAAAATCCAAAATGGGGAAAAACTATTGACGTGTTCAATGGCAAAGACCTTTCGGGTTGGCACGTGGATGGTGAAAAAAACCAATGGGTGGTAAAAGATGGTGTGCTGACGAGCCCAGAGTCTGGCTCTAACCTGATTACCGATGAAAAATTTCAAGATTTTAAACTGCACGTAGAATTCCGTTACCCAGAAGGTAGCAATAGTGGTATTTACCTTCGAGGACGTTACGAAGTTCAAATTGTGGATAGCGAAGGTTTGGAACCTTCCGATATTTACCTAGGTGGCGTTTATGGCTTTTTGGAACCGAATGAGAATGCCTCTAAACCTGCTGGTGAATGGCAGACGTATGATATTACCTTGATTGGACGAAGAGTAACGGTAACCCTAAACGGTAAAACTGTTATTTCCGATGCTACCATTCCCGGAATTACAGGAGGCGCATTGGACAGTAAAGAGGGTGAACCTGGACCATTTATGATTCAGGGAGACCATGGCCCAATTGAATACAGAAGTTTTGAAGTAACTCCTTTGAAAAATTAGGGACTAAGATTTAAAATAAAAAAAGCCCGATTTTTATAATCGGGCTTTTTTTATTGTACATCCAAGGAAACGAGCTGAATGTTTCTCCATTTAACACGGATACCTCCTCCATCATGTATTTGAAGTGCAATGGCTCCTTCGCCCTTGCCGATTTTTTCGTCTTTCAGGTGTACCATTTCCACCCCGTTTAGCCATGATGTGACTTCGGAGCCTTCCACTCGAATTTTCATGGTGTTCCACTCCCCCATTTTTAAGGCCTTGTCTTTTTCCGGGCCTGGTTTTATCAACCAACCACGACCATAAGATTCGTAGATTCCTCCCGTATCTTTTCCTGGAGGGGCTACCTCTACTTGCCATCCCGTTACTTTAGTGCCTTCAAAAGTAGAACGGATAAAAACACCACTATTGCCATCCGCCTCTTGTTTAAACTCCAAGGTCAACTCAAAATCTTTATAGAATTTTTCTGTTGACAAATAGCCGTAATCTGCCTTCGGACCACTTTCGCAAATTAACTCTCCATCCTCCACAAACCATTTTTCTTCACCGTGATTGACCCAACCATCCAGGTTTTCACCATTAAAAAGAGTGATAGATTCTTGTGCGAAAGTCAATTGTGCTGCCAATAGGCATAGTCCTACTAAAATTTGTTTCTTCATTTTTATGTACTAAAGGGTTATTGAATATTTTTCTGAAATTTACTGACCAGTAATCAATCCATTTCCTGTATCCTGTTTATTTAAAGGTTTGGACAGGTCAATAAGAAAACCATTGATTACGGCATGGGTCAACTTTTCATCCTTTTCTAAAAAGAAGGTGGGATTGATACCCGGCTGCATTCTAAAACTTTTTAATTCAAAGTCCTTATTTACCATAATCAAAGGCAGGTGAACAAATTCACTTTTTTCTGGTTTTTCAGTTTCAACGTAGGCTACCCCATTTTTTAATAAATCCATGGCATCTCCAATCTGCTCTACCTTGGCCATCTTTGGTGGCACGATTTTATATCCTTGTGCATCAAAGGTTTTGTAGGCGTAATAGGTAGACAAATCACCTTGGTCCGCTACGGAGCTGTTGTAATAAAACTGGTTATGTCCCTCTAAATCCACTTCGTTATTAAAAATCCCCAGGTCTAGAATATAATCATCTCCTAAAAGTTCGTAAGTGACGTTTTCAATTTTCAGATCAAATAGTTTTCTGTCGTTACGTGGAATCTTTTCATAGTCTTCAATTGGAATATTTTTGAAAGATTCATTGGCAATTGTGTACAGGGCAGAAAGGATGGACACATAGTTCAGTTTTCTGATTTCTTGCTTTTCTGGGTCCCCGGGATAACCTCCAGATTCAATTAGGATTAAGCTTGTGCCCCATTTTGCAATATTGTCGCCAAAAGCACGAGGTTCAAAATCATCACTATACCTTCCTACTTGCCCTGGAGCATAGTTTTGGATGATTTCGTTCATGTAGACTATTACTTTCATGGCATTGGCACGCACTTCATTGATGTCCTTCTCATAATTATAGGCCGTAGCCAAATAGGAAATCGTGGCAGGTTTTTCTGTACTTTCAGCATTGTAGTATGTACTTTGGTCGTGAAGATTAAAACCAAAATCCGCATCCAAACTATCGCGCAGCCGTTTTAATGTCTGTCCTTCCGGTGATTGCAATCGCAAAGCATCGCGATTAATATCAATACCCAATGCATTTCGTCTTGTAAATACTTCTGCGCCATCAGGATTGAGCATAGGCAAAAAGTGAAGCTTCAATTTGGAAAGAATCGCTTCTTTTTCTTCTTGGAATTCCGGGGCATTCAAAAAATTCAGGATATCAAAAATAGCTTGTGTGGCCGTGGGCTCATTACCATGCATTTGTGACCAAAGAAAAATGTTACTATCTCCAGATCCAATACTGATCAAATGTAAATCTCGACCTTGAATGGACTGTCCTACTTTCTGGACTTCAAACTTTGGGTTGGCCTTGAATTTTTGAATCAAAGGCTGAATATCGGCGTGTTTTATTCTACGCTCCCCTATGCTCGGTTCTTTATAATCCTCATAGGTCTCATATAATTGGGAGGTCAACTCATCTTGTGCATGCACAGTAAAAGCGAGCAGTATAATTATCAAAGGAATCAGTTTCTTCATGATCTTTATTGTTTTGTTGGAACAGGTTTAAAGTTAAATTTTTTAGTGGCTTTTCTAACCTTTTCTACGAAATCCATTCCTGGATCTGTTTTTTTAGTTCGATAACCATCATCTACCTCAAGCCAAAGTGGATGACCTTCAAATAAAGTATATTCTTGGTGGCCGATCACGTAATCGATATTATATTTTGAAGCCAGATACTTTACCAAATAAATATTTGATTTTAATTGTTGTTTGGTCAACGGCATCCCTTTCGTCCCCCCAACATTTTCAATGCCAATGGCACAATGGTTCAACCCAATGGTATGGCGTGCCATGGTGGTTTCAGGCATTAATCGATAAATGGTTCCATCTTGATCTACCAAAAAATGGGAGGACACATTTAGCCCGCTTACATTCACCAAATCGGGTCGCCAATTGGGCAGAGTGGAACGGTTGAAGGCTTCGAACGATTTTTTTAACGATGGAATTGCAGTCCAGTGAAGTACCACCATTTTCGGAGTAATTTCTGGGGTATCTTGGTCTAACTTATACCTATTTAAGAGGTATTCCTTGGTCAGCTCAATACGTTGTTCGTCAAAAATAATGGGAATATCCACAATTTCCTTTTTAGTGGAACATGCTCCCAAAGCTAACGCAAATACAATTAAGCTAATCTTTTTCATTCGTAATATTTAAAATAGAGTCGGTGGGGACGGCATAGCAGATTATCAGTTTTCTTCTACCCCATTCTCTTGCTTTTTTCACATTTTTTCCCATGTAGATGTCGATTCTGTTCCGCCATCGATAATTCATTTTATCTTTTACATAAAAAGTATCTGGAAAGGTATCTATTTTGACCATGGTATTATGGGTGAGTCCCATTTTAATGAGGTCACGGGAAACAGCTATACTTTTCATGCCAGGTTTTAGGGTATCTCCCCATGCTGCAACAGTAGGACTGATACTATCCGTTTGCCAAAAAACCGAATTGTATGCAGAAGCTACCACTTCATGCCCGTACCATTCGTATTTTGGGGCAGGTTCAGTTTGGGGATTCTCTTTTGGTGAGCAACCAATAAGGATTAAGATTACTATGGAAAAACCTTTTTTCAATGCAATGTGTTTTCCAGGACCATAATATCCACATTGCTGTTTTTCCAGCGGTTGGATAATACTTCGGGGACAGGTGTGAATCCAAGGGTTAAGGAACTCAATACTAAATCTTCGTCACCGTCATCATCAATATCCGCTGCATCCATTAAAAACCAACGCGCCATGGATGGGTCTTCCAAAATATTTGTAGCAAAAACATAATTTTCTGAATCCTGGTTCTCGAGATATACAAAAGTTAATTCTGGAAATTCCAGGTAATTCGGAAAAGTACTGATCAAGGCAAAATCTAGATCTCCATCTTGGTCAAAATCGCGCGACACCACCCTTGTCGCTCCATACATTGGATAAAAGAAGGATTCTGAATAGGTATTATCACCATTGTTGAGATAAATCCGCATGCCATGATAAGGTTTGTGTACATAGGAGATATCCGCATTGTCGCCCTGAACCGTAATAATATCTTCCAGACCATCCCCATTGTAATCTACCAATTCATACCAACTGGTTCCAAAAACCGGGCTGAACTCCAAGACCTTTTTTGCTTCAAACTTCAAATCTTCCGTTTGGTAAAAGACGGTAATACTCTCATTACTTTGCGTCATTAGAGCTACAATATCTTTTTTTCCATCATTGTTCATGTCCTTTGCCACGGTTCGGATGGCCCCGGGAAGATTCAATAATACTTTTTTGTCATACTGTCCTGAGTTGTTCTCGATCAAAAGTGATAATCGCCCGGATTGATTTCCAAATTCACTAACAACAATCTCATTTTTCCCATCATCGTTTAGGTCTTCCAATAGGGTATGAACAGGTCTATGAAAATTTTGGTCAATCGAGAGTGTATCCTGCCCTATTCTTCGAATTATTTTTCCCTTTTCCAATTCTGAAGGTCGTATGATTCCAACTTCACTGATAATTTCAACAGAATCTTTTTTACTATACCAGGTAACAGGTGTTTTTCCTTGATAAAGTTGTTCGGAGTGCTCTTTATCAAAATTGAAGAAGCCCAAATTTCCCGTAAGATCTCCGAAGTATACTTGGTTAAGGCTATCTAAAAATTGTAAATAGGTGATCATAGCCCCATTTTGAGCATCCACAGCAAAGGGTTTGGGCGTAAAAAGCTTCAGGGTATCTGCTTTGGGCACTTGTATGGGCTTTAAAGTTTCGGGTGCATTGCTTACAATATAATGCTCCAGCTGAGCCCATTCCTTTATGGTAATTTTTGGTCGAAATCCAGTTGGCCCCGCAACGGGGTCTTGGTAAAGACCTTCAACATCCATGCGCTCCAACATTGCCGGCAACACCGATTTTTTCCAAACCTCTTTGGTTAGTTCATCAATTTTTGGTGCTAGGTGGCAACTGGCGCAATATTTATTGTAGAGTTGTGCTTCCTCTTGCTGTTTTGGTTTTTCTTTTTTACAGGAACCCAACACAAAAATGAGTGTAAGGAAAACTATTTTTGGGGAAATTTTTAGGCTATCTGGCATTGGCTGGTTACGGTTTTAAGGTTTAGTGCGCCACTTTAGTTTGGTAAAGGAACATAGGTGTTGTCATTCTCCATCATCGGAAAAGTTTTATCGGACCACGCTTTTTTGGCCTGTTTCAGCTTTTCTTTGCTGGAAGAAACAAAATTCCAATAAATATAACGTTCCTCTGGAAAAGGTTCGCCCCCAAATAACAATAAATGAGTGTTGGGTTGTAGTTTTATGTTGCAGGTATCTTCAACCTTGGAAACTAAAATATTTCCTTCTTCTACCAATTCACCACAGGCTTCTATTCCTCCTTCCACGATACAGATACCAATTTCTCCTTTTAAATTTCCATTTACATTGAGTGTGTAAGCTTCTACACTTTTGACTTCTACCATAAAAAGATTGGAATGCACGGGTACTGGCGATTTTCTTCCATAGCCTTCGCCTGCGACCAGCTTAAATTCGGTATTTCCATCGGTCCATTTAGGAATATCTTTCGCATCAATATGATGGAATTCGGGTTCCATGTTCTCAAGATTTTTTGGTAAGGCGACCCAAATCTGATAGCCATGGGCAGTAAAGGTGTTCCCATTGCGCATATCGGGTGGTGTGCGTTCGGTATGGGTAACTCCCTTCCCGGCCGTCATCCAGTTTACGGAGCCAGGCTTGATCCGTTGGTGCGTGCCCAGACTATCTTCGTGGATTATTTCGCCCTCGAGCATAAACGTTAAGGTAGACAAACCCATGTGTGGATGTTGGTTTACATCCATATATTTTTCAGGCCCTAATTGTGTGGGTCCCATATGGTCTATAAAAATGAATGGGCCGATCATGCGTTTCTTACGGAAAGGAATAAGTCTTCCCACCAAAAAGTCGCCAATATCTCTACTTCGTTCTTCAATGATTAATCCAATGTTGGACATGTATAAATGTTTATATTTAGATGCAGAAAGTTACAAATACATCCTATAACCATGAAACTACTTAAGCGTGTTTTGCTGCTCCTACTTATTGTAATCGGAGTGGCCATCTATTTTAATTATCCCAAATTGAACATTATTTCAGGCTATGCTGCCAAAAATATGGCTTCAGGGGTTTATGTCGCCCACCGTTCGGCAGCAAGCATTAATCAATACGATAATAGTGCTCCTTTGATTGAAATTGCTTCGACCGAAGTAAATGAGCAGGAAGAATCAGCTTCTTCAACTGTATATGGTTTGATGGAGCGTACCGCAGTATATCGCGATGGATTGGGAACGGTTTTGGTCAATGATGATTATGACCCGGAAAAACTCACCATCAGACCACAAAGAAATCAGCCCCCTGATACCATTCCTTATCCATTTGGGCAAGCAGCTCCGATTGATACTGTTTTGCCAGAAGTAGATATGGATCAAATCAATAAGGCCATTGCCATGGCTTTTTCTGAACCGGAAACACAGAAAACACGAACCCTGCTTATTTTATACAAAGGCCATCTAATTGCCGAAAGATACATTGATGGTTTTGATAAGGATACTCCTATTTTGGGCTGGTCCATGACCAAAAGTGTTTTGGCCACATACTTTGGAATTTTGGAGCATCAGGGAAAATTGGAAATGGATTGGCCAGCACCCATACCTGAATGGAAAGATGACGAACGAAAGAACATTACATTAAATCATCTGCTGCGTATGCAAAGCGGATTAGCGTGGGACGAGGATTATACGGGCATATCTGACGTTACTCGAATGTTGTTTTTGGACAGTGATATGACCCAGGCCCAGCGTGATAAAAAAGCGATTGCAAAGCCTACAGAGATTTGGAACTATTCCTCCGGAACCACGAATTTATTATCGGGTATCCTAAGACAACAGTTTCGTAGTCATCAGGAGTATTTGAATTTCCCCTACTCCACATTAATTGATAAAATTGGAATGTATTCCATGATCATGGAAGCTGATATTGCTGGAAATTATGTAGGCTCTTCCTATTCGTGGGCCAGTACAAGAGACTGGGCGCGATTTGGTCAACTGTATCTAGATAAAGGAAACTGGAACGGTGAGCAACTATTCGATTCTACTTGGGTAGATTATATTACTACTCCGACGGTTAATTCTGATGGCACGTATGGGGCTCACTTTTGGTTGAATGCTGAAGGAAAGTATCCTGATGTGCCTAAAGACCTGTTTTCTTGCAATGGTTTTGAAGGTCAACATGTATTTATGATTCCTTCGAAAGACTTGGTCGTTGTACGAACCGGTTTGGCCGAGGAACCGTTTTTTGATATAAACGGTGTCTTGTCAAACATCGTAAAAGCAGTACCATAAATCGGTGTGATATACTAAAACGACCATAAAACCACAGGATATTGACACTTCACAACAATAATTTCGTTTACGGGAACACTGGTGGTACTTTTATCATGTAATAATAAACGAAAGTAATTTTTTCATTTTCATATAGTGTTCTCGTAAAAGAGTCTTGACCCAAGTGGCAGGGCTCTTTTCTATTTAGGGCTATCCTAAACTTTTGGATTGACATGAATTTCACGAATTACTGTAACTCTGTCATTCTGAGTGCAGCGAAGAATCTCACAAATATTTATAAAATAATTCTTCAAACGTTCCACTCCTTCAGAATAACTGTTTCAATGCGGTAAACAGCACTTGAATTACAATTAATGCTGATGTGACAACAAGTAGCAGTCTCTTCACAACAATAATTTCTCTAAAGTTGAGTTGCGGACTACATTTACTATGTAATAATTAACGAAAGTAATTTTTTCATTTTCATATAGTGTTCTCGTAAAAGAGTCTTGACCCAAGTGGCAGGGCTCTTTTCTATTTAGGGCTATCCTAAACTTTTGGATTGACACGAATTTCACGAATCACACTAATACTTGTCATTCTGAGCGCTGCGAAGAATCTCCTATTAATTCAATCATCAAGAACCAGGATTTGGGTCTACACATTTCTATCCGTCACCCTGAACTCGTTTCAGGGTCTCATCTTTAATCCGTGGATTCCGTCTCAAAGCACGGAATGACACACAGAGTTTTAAGATAAAGTATGCACCTCTAGTTTCTTCAGTCATTTCACTTCTTCAGCATGACAACAAGTAATTGTAAATTGTTTATTGCAAACTTACATTGCTTTACGGAATCCACTTGTCTTTTCCAAAATCGGGCTTGCGTTTTTCTAAGAATGCGTTTCTACCTTCTTTGGCTTCATCGGTCATATAGGCCAAACGTGTAGCTTCTCCGGCGAATACTTGCTGCCCTACCATTCCATCGTCGGTAAGATTCATAGCGAATTTCAACATTTTTATAGATGTTGGTGACTTTGCCAAAACTTCTTGAGCCCACTTGTAAGCTGTGTCCTCTAATTCATCGTGCGGGATAACGGCATTCACCATACCCATTTCATAAGCTTCTTGTGCAGAGTAGTTTCTTCCCAAAAAGAAAATTTCACGGGCTTTTTTCTGTCCTACCATTTTTGCAAGATATGCTGAACCATATCCACCATCAAAACTAGTCACGTCAGCATCTGTCTGTTTAAAAATAGCATGTTCTTTACTGGCAAGGGTCATATCACAAACCACGTGAAGGCTGTGCCCTCCCCCAACGGCCCATCCGGGCACTACGGCAATCACCACTTTGGGCATAAAACGAATCAAACGTTGCACTTCCAGAATATTCAAACGATGGTAACCATCGTCGCCAACATACCCTTTGTGTCCACGTGCTTTTTGGTCACCGCCACTACAGAAGGCCCATTTGCCATCTTTGGACGAAGGCCCTTCACCGGAAAGTAACACCACACCAATAGAAGTGTCTTCCTGGGCATCGTAGAAGGCTTTATAAAGTTCGCTAGTGGTCTTTGGCCTGAAAGCGTTACGTATATCGGGACGATTAAAAGCAATACGAGCTACGCCGTTACATTTTTTATAGGTGATATCCTCAAATTCCGTGGCGGTCTGCCAGTTGGGTGATTCCATAGTTCTATTTTTTGTTGCACCACAAAATAACGGAAATTCTAGTTTACGACCATTGTAGAAAATTTGGTTTAAAGTTTTAAGACATCAAAAACGTTATCTTTAATAATGCCTATAGTTTCAAACCAATAGTAAAATAGATACTACCTTGGTTTTATATTGGCTTGGATTTTAATAAATCATGAAAGAATCAATGATAAAAGATAATCAACTTAAAGTAGCGATGGCACAGATTGCTCCTGTTTGGCTGAACAAGGAGAAAACCATTGAAAAAATAAAGTCCTGCATAATTGAAGCCGGGGAAAGTAGCTGTGAACTTATCGTTTTTGGTGAAGCTTTATTACCAGGTTATCCCTTTTGGGTTTCCATTACGAATGGCTCTGAGTTTGATTCAACGTATCAAAAAAAACTATTTGCGTATTATGCCAACAATTCAGTTCAAATAGATAATGGTGACCTCGACGAACTTTGCTCGTTAGCTAAAAAGAATAAAATAGCTGTGTATTTGGGAATTATTGAAAGACCAAAAAACCGTGGTGGGCATAGCTTATATTGTTCTTTGGTATATATCGATGCTGCTGGCACGATAAAATCGGTTCACAGAAAACTACAACCCACGTATGAGGAACGACTGGTTTGGTCGCCTGGAGATGGTAATGGTTTACAAACCCATGACCTAAAACAATTCACAGTGGGTGGTTTAAACTGTTGGGAAAATTGGATGCCACTTTCAAGAACTGCACTGTACGGATTGGGAGAAAACCTGCACATTGCGGTTTGGCCCGGTTCTGACTTCAACACGAGGGACATTACCCGGTTCATAGCAAGGGAATCCCGCTCCTATGTTATTTCCGTGTCAAGTTTAATGCGTAAAACTGACATAACTATAGATATACCAGGTTTTGAAAGGATGCTTGAAAATGCCCCTGATGTTTTGAGCAACGGAGGCTCATGTATCGCGGCTCCATCGGGCGAATGGATTTTGGAACCTGTCATTGAAAAGGAAGGACTTATTACATGCATCATAGATTTTAATAAGGTGTTGGAAGAACGACAAAACTTTGACCCTGTGGGACATTATTCTAGACCAGATATCACAAAATTGTCCGTTAATAGGGAGAGGCAATCTGTGGTGAAATTTGAAGAGCAAAAGTAAAAATCATTGTTCTTAGCTACTTGTTTTTGAATAAACTAGAATGGAAATTATTGAATTATTGGTTGTTTTAACCTCCCTTAGGGTTTTGTTTGGTCAAGACAAAAAGGTATCTTTAATTACAAACCAACCGCCAGACTATTATGAACACTTTTCAAACTCCGCTGGAAGCTTTTTCGCATTGGTTGCAAAAAGATTCAGATTATATTTTTTTACGCCAACCCATCAATCGTAAGTTTATTGAGTATACACGGCAAATAGCCTATGATCAAGCCTTGTGCATTGCCGGAGCCTTGCACAGCATGGGATTAAAACAAGGTGACCATGTTGCGTTGCTCTCCAAAAACTGTGCGCATTGGTTTATGGCCGACTTGGCTATTATGCTAGGCGGGTTTATTTCGGTACCCCTCTATCCTACCTTGGACAAGGAAAGTATCAACGAAATATTGATTCATAGTGAAAGTAAGGCCGTCATCGTGGGCAAATTGGATAATTATGAAGCCCAAAAACCCGGCATACCCAATATTCCAAAAATTGGGGTGGCTCTTTATGGAATTCAAGAAACATATACATGGGAGGATATTGTTAAAACCCCCACTGATTTTCAACCATTTGAACAGAACCCAGAGGACCTTATTACCATTATGTACACCTCAGGTACTACAGGGAACCCAAAAGGCGTAATGCACAGGGTCAAATCTTTTAACCAGGTGGCAAGTACTGGGGTTGAGATTTTAGAGATTAAAAACCAGTCAAAAATGTTCTCCTATTTGCCCTTGTCCCATATTGCGGAGCGGATTGGGATAGAAATGGTATGTTTTTATACGGGAAGTACAGCAAGTTTTCCCGAATCTTTGGAAACCTTTGCAGAAGACTTGGGCTCTGTTAAACCCAATACCTTTTTTGCGGTTCCCAGAATTTGGCAAAAGTTCCAAGAAGGAGTTTTAAATAAAATTCCACAAAAGAAATTGGACAGGTTATTAGGAATTCCCATCATCAATGGTATTGTCAAAAAGAAGATTGTAGGCAAATTAGGTTTGACCGAAGCTTCCTTCTGTGCATCGGGAGCAGCGCCACTAGCTCTTAGTCTTCAAGAATGGTACAAGAAATTGGGAATTGAAATCAAGCAGTGCTATGGGATGACGGAAGATTGTATCCTGTCACATTTTAACCTTCCTAGAACCAATAAATTTGGAACCGTGGGCAAGCCCGTACCTGGGGTGGTTTCAAAATTGTCGCCAGAAGGTGAAATTCTAATAAAAAGTGATTGTCTTATGGTGGGGTATTACAAATCCCCTGACCAAACAAAGGCAATGTTCACCGAAGATGGGTTTTTAAAAACAGGTGATCTTGGGGAATTTGACCATGATGGGTTTTTATCGATTGTTGGACGGATAAAAGACCAATTTAAGACGGATAAAGGAAAGTACGTGACCCCCTCACCAATTGAATTGGAGTTGACCAAAAACACTGACTTGGAACACATTTGTTTGGTAGGTACCGGAATCTCACAGCCCATAGTTTTAATTATTCCTTCGGAAGCTGGATGGGCCAAAGGCAGGGAAGTTTTAAGTAAATCCATCCTAGAGTCTGTGGATGCCTTAAACCCTAAGTTAAAAAAACACGAGAAAATCGAGAAAGCGGTCGTTATGAAAGAACATTGGACTGTAGATAATGGTTTGATGACGCCATCTATGAAGATCAGGAGAAATCGTATTGAAGCCATTCACCAGCCTATGTATTTGGATTGGTTCTCGAGAGAAGAACGCGTGGTCTATGAAAGCTGACAATAATGGAACTTGAACATTTATTGTTAATCCATTTTCCAATATGTTGTGTTGGAAGAAAATGTAAGTTTCTCCAAGTTTTTCGTTTAATTTTAGGGTCTAATTGATTTACGAAATTAATGCTATGGAAAGTGATTGGCTTAACATGTGGAATGCCAAATTTGGGCAGAAAGAATATGCTTATGGAACCCAACCCAACGACTATTTAAAAGAAAAACTGGGGACCCTGCCGGCAGGCTCCATTCTTTTCCCTGCCGAGGGTGAAGGACGTAATGCCGTTTACGCTGCTCAATTAGGGTGGAAAGTCTCCGCTTTTGACATTAGCGAAGAAGGACAAAAGAAGGCTTTGAAACTGGCCAAGAAGAAACAGGTTTCAATTGATTACGAAATCGGGGAATTGGCCAACTTGGGATATAAACCGGAACAGTTTGATGCTATTGCTTTGATCTATGCCCACTTTCCTCCAAATATCCGTTCCAATTACCATAAATTGCTCCACACCTACTTAAAAAAAGGCGGAACTATCATTTTTGAAGCTTTTAGCAAGGCTCATTTGGACTACAAAAAGAAAAATCCCAATGTAGGTGGTCCAGGCAGCCCGGATTATTTGTTTTCGATGGAAGAATTACAATCCGATTTTTCCGATTATGAAATCTTGGACCTTAAACAAACGACCGTACAGCTTAACGAGGGAGATGGTCATGTGGGAACAGGTTCTGTAATTCGTTTTTTAGGTAGGAAGCACTAATTACCCCTGAGCTTTATTCTCCAATAGCCGATAAGACCAATTTTTCCTTTAAATCATAAAATTAAAATTCAGGCAATTATTATTGCCTGAATTCTTTTCTAAACTTTGGGGGACTACCTAATTAAATTTTTATTTGCACTGACCTTTTAATGTTTCTGGACGAAGCCCCAGCCTTTATTACATAGCTGCCAGGCTCCAAGGTCCATTGAGAACTTTTTTCGTTCCAATACTGAAGACTTTTTACGGGTATGTTTACTTCAAGCGTGTCTGTTGCTCCTGTAGATAACTCTGAGGTTTTAGCGAATCCTTTAAGTTCTTGCTCTGGTCTGTCTATTTGAGTGGAATCTTTGGATACATAGAATTGAACCACTTCTTTCCCGGTCACATCACCGATATTGGTCACGGGTAAAGTCACTTTGAGCGAATCGTTTTCATAGACCAATTCCATATCCCCATACTCAAAATCGGTATAGGAAAGTCCATATCCGAAGGGATAGGAAACATCTAAATCTGCTTTATCAAAATGACGGTATCCTACGTAAATCCCCTCTTCATAATTGGTGTAATCTACATTTTCCACCATTTCATCTTCAGGAACTTCATCTTTGCCAAATAGCATATCCATCATTTGCATGGGCATTCCGTTCTGGGGAAAGTTGGCGTTGCTCGCATGATCATCAATATGCATCGGGAACGTCATGGTCAATTTTCCACTGGGGTTAACATTGCCATTTAGGATATCCGCGACGGCATTTCCGCCTTCCTGCCCGCCTTGCCATGCCAATACAATGGCATCGGGTTGATTTTTCCAAGAAGCGGTTTCGATAACTCCTCCAATGTTCAAAACCACAATAACTTTTTTGTTTACAGCATGAAAGGCTTCACAGGCTGCACTCAACATCTTTTTTTCTGCTTCTGAAAGAAGAAAATCATCCTCGACTACTCTATCTCCGCCTTCTCCACTGTTTCGACCAATGGTAATAATTGCCAAATCACTATCGTTGGCAATATCTTGCATCATAGCATCATCATACGACATTTCTGGAGGAAGGTATGGGTTGAACATGGCCGACATGCCTTCTGGTTTTATAAATGCTTCTGGATTGGCATTTTTATGCTTTTGGTAGACTTCTTTTGCTTTTTGATTTACGGAAAACCCAGTATTGGCAAGCCCTTCTTCCAGAGAAACTGTGTAGGCTTCATTTACATCCCCTGAACCTGTTCCTCCTGCAATAAAATCATAGGAATAAACACCAATAAGTGCTACGTTTTTACCTTTTTGCAATGGCAATGTATCGTCATTTTTTAGTAAAACTATGCCTTCGGATGCCGATTTCCTGGTGATTTCGGCATGTGCTTCTAAATCTGGGTTTTCACCATAGGTGTAATCCGTCATCTTTTTGCTTTTCAAAGCCAAAGTCAGAATTCTTTTAACTGAAGTGTCCACGGCATCCATGTCCAAAGTACCATCTTCATAACCTTTGGTAAGGGCTTTCCATTGCTTCTTGGTTCCAGGTTCTAAAAGGTCGTTTCCTGCATTAATCATTGCGACAGCATCGTTCCCACCAAACCAGTCGGACATTACTAGTCCTTCAAAGCCCCAATCATCCCGCAAGATATCGGTCAACAAATCCCTACTTTCAGCAGTATAGGTCCCATTGACTTTATTATAAGAAGACATAATGGTCCAAGGTTGGGCATCTTCCACAATAATTTCGAACCCTTTCAGGTAAATTTCGCGCATGGCTCGGTCAGAAACCCGAGTGTCGTTATAGTTTCTGTTGGTCTCTTGATTATTGGCCACAAAATGTTTTACCGAAGTTCCAATTCCGTTGGATTCAATACCATTTACCATGGCCGCTCCAATTTTACCGGTTAACAAAGGATCTTCGGAATAGTATTCAAAGTTTCTTCCACAAAACGGGTGACGGTGAATATTGGCACCTGGCCCAAGAATTACATCAATTCCGTATTCCAATGCTTCGTTGCCCATGGCATCTCCCACACTATAAACCAATTCGGTATTCCAAGTAGAGGCTAAAAGCGTAGCAATAGGAAAAGCAGTAGCATAAAATGTCCGATCAACCCCTTCCCGAGTTGGTTCAATACGAAGTCCTGCAGGGCCGTCGGACAGGTTTATGGCAGGAATACCCAATCTAGGGGTGGCGACAATGGTGCCAACCACACCGGGAATGCCCTCTTCGGGGTCGACCATGCCCATACCGGATGCCATTCCGGAACCTTTTAGAATATGGATTTTTTCTTCCACGGTCATTTGAGAAAGTAGGTCCACTACTCTATCCTCAATGGAGGCTCTATCATCTTCATACACATCCAATGCCCCATTATCATTACGGTCTAAAAAGGTGTATCCATCAATAGTAAGTTCTGGAATTTCCGTTTTTTCCGTATAATCATCTTCAAAGCTCAAAAATTGTGAGCTTACATACCACCATCCCAGTAGTCCTCCTATAATTAAGATTACAAGAATGACTCCTAAAGTCTTTAAAGTAATTCGAAGTGCTTTTTTCATCGTTGTTTAGTTTGTGACAATAAGTCACAAATATAAACATCATTTTTTTGTGGCAAAGTGACACAAATCATTATTTTTGTTATATGGACTTTCAGGAATTCATTGAACAAGGAGAAAAGCTTTTTTTACCAAACCTATCGGTCGATATGGTAATCATTGGATTTCATGAGGGTGAACTCAAGTGCCTCCTGCTTAAAATTGGGGATAAATGGCTACTGCCAGGAGGATATGTTTTTCGAACAGAGTCCGTAGAAAATGCCACAGTTAGAATATTAAGGGAGCGTACTGGACTCAAAGATCCGCATTTTAAATTTTTGTCCGTATTCGGTGGTGAAGACCGAAAATTCACTGAGGAATGGAAACAATTTTTTGTAGAGAATAATCTTCCCTTTAAAGAAAATACTTGGTTAAACGACCGCTTTGTGACGCTGGCGCATTATTCCTTGGTAGATTTTGAAAAGACCAAACCGGTTATAGGCAATTTTGATGAAGCTTTTGCGTGGTTTAATTTAGATGAGCTTCCCAAGATGTGGATGGATCACAAAGAAATAGTGCTAACAGCCAAAAACCGTTTAAAAGAAGATATTCAGCACGAGCAATTAACATACAACCTTCTGCCCAAGGAGTTTACCATGCCACAATTACATGGATTGCACCAGACCATTTTGGGTGAAAAATTGGATCGTAGCCGTTTTCAGAAAAAGATGATTGCTTCAGGAGCTTTTGAACGCTTGCCTAAACTTCAAAAAGACTCTCCTGGACGAAAACCCTTCCAATACCGAGTAAAAAAAGCCTAGAGCTAGTGAGTCCCTCTTGGGTTTGCGATTTAAATAGTATAACTTGGTTATCTCACTAAATAACCAAACTATGAAACCAACCTATTATTTCCCATTACTTGCTGCGCTATTCATTTTTGTAGGCTGTTCCCAATCCGAAAATTATGATATCCTCATTAAAAATGGACAAATTGTAGACGGGTCCGGAACACTCTCTTATATCGGTGATGTTGGTATCAACGCCGATACCATTGCCGCTGTTGGCGATTTGGGGGATGCTACGGGAACCCAAGAGATTGATGCTACTGGTTTGGCCGTCGCTCCTGGATTTATCAATATGTTGAGCTGGGCCACAGAATCCTTAATTGAAGATGGAAGGTCCATGGCCGATATAAAACAAGGGGTGACATTGGAAGTTTTTGGCGAAGGTTGGTCTATGGGGCCACTCAACGAATCCATGAAGAAGCAAGAACAAGAGAGCCAAGGAGATATCCAATACGACATCGAATGGAACAGCTTGAATGAATATTTGGAATACCTGACCACAAAGGGAGTTTCGCCCAATGTGGCCTCTTTTGTAGGTGCAACCACTTTACGCATAAACATGGTAGGCTATGAAGACCGTGCCCCTACTCCACAGGAAATGGACTCCATGAAACTGATGGTAAAACAGGCTATGGAAGAAGGTGCTTTGGGCGTAGGTTCATCTTTGATTTACGCACCTGCTTTTTATTCCAGTACCGATGAACTGATTGAACTCTGCAAAGTAGCGGCGGAGTATGATGGTATGTACATCAGTCATATGCGCAGCGAGGGTTCTCGTTTATTGGAAAGTTTGGATGAGTTGATTTGGATTGCGGATGAAGCTGGAATACGTGCCGAAATCTATCACCTAAAACAAAGTGGAAAGGAAAATTGGGACAAGTTTGATGATGTCGTGGCCAAAGTAGACTCTGCCAATGCTGCTGGATTGCACATTACTGCAGACATGTACAACTATGTCGCTGGGGCCACAGGTTTGGATGCATCTATGCCGCCATGGGTGCAAGAAGGTGGGTATGATAAATGGGCAGAGCGCTTGCAGGACCCTAAGATTCGCAAGAGGGTAAAAGAAGAAATGACTACGCCAACAGATGAATGGGAAAGTTTGATGCAGGCTGCAGGCGACCCAAGTAAAATCCTTTTGGTAGGGTTCAAAAACGACACATTGAAACATTACACAGGCAAAACATTGAAAGAAGTAACGGAAATACGCGGTACCTCACCTGAGGAAACCGCGATGGATTTGGTAGTGCAAGATGGCAGTCGTGTGGGCACCATCTATTTTTTGATGTCCGAAGAGAATGTAAAAAAACAAATTGCCCTACCATGGATGAGTTTTGGCTCCGATGCCGGTTCGCCAGCTACCGAAGGTGTTTTCTTAAAGTCTAGCACACACCCAAGAACCTATGGGAACTTTGCTCGTTTATTGGGCAAATATGTACGGGATGAAAAGGTAATTTCCTTGGAAGAAGCCGTACACAAATTATCTCAATTGCCAGCGACCAATCTTAAAATACAAAAACGGGGCAGCCTTACCGAAGGGAATTATGCTGATGTAGTGCTTTTTGACCCTGAAACGATTAATGACAAGGCCAGTTTTGAAGACCCTCATCAATATTCTGAAGGGATGCAACATGTTTTTGTAAACGGCACGCAAGTATTGAAAGATGGTGAACATACCGGGAAAACACCTGGGCAAGTGGTACATGGACCTGGGTATAAAAAGAATTGAGGAATATACTATTGTGAAAAAAGCTTTTCTTTTTTTAATCCTGGTATTACCACTATGTGGTTTTTCACAGCACAAGAGTTCGCAATTTGTCTTATTTGATGTGGAGTTTACCTATACCAAGCAAGATGCAGATACTTCTACACCGAGCAAGTCCCATGATCAATTAGGTCCTAATGTTCCCAAAGATTGGACAAGTCCTGTAGATTTCCGTAATGGAACAGTTCATATCCGTATTGATGTCTTGGACAAACCACCCGGTAACGAACCTACCAAATGGACGCTTTGTTATATTCCTAACCAAGGGCAAGGAAACGGGTATGGCTGCACTTCCTCCGATTTATTTTTGGAAGAGGGGGTTTATGAAAAAGAGGTTTTAATGACCGAATTCTGGGAAAATGAGTCCATAATTTGGAAGGAAGGCATCAAACAAATGGATTTGGTCATCAAAGATGATAGTGGTGGACAGGGCCATGCGCACAAAAGGAAGGATCATGAAAAATTTTTCCCCACCAAAGTGCGAATAACCATGGTGCAAGTTGCCAAAGGCGCAGAGTATGACCCGCCCATACTAAAACCTTGAGATTCAAATTTTGGCACTTGAGCTGTTGAAAACGCCAGATTTTGGCTAAATTTCTTACTTGTACTGAACTTAATTCAGTATCACTGGATATAAATCAATAAAACGAATTTATATCCTTAACGATAACGAAATTACTTCCTATTTTTCTCTTCAATCCATTTGGCCATATACTTGGTGCTGGACATGGTTTGTTGTTGTAGCAGCTTTCCTATAAAATTTGATTGCCGATGGGTTTCCAAAGCGATGCGAAGTTGATGCAACCGATCTTTTAATTGGTTTTGCAAAACTTCTTTTTTATAAAAAGTTTGTAGCAATTTGATTCCATTTTGTTGGGCATTGTGCCAAGTAGTTTGGTTTTGGTGCAATTCCACAGCAGCTTGAACAAACTCATCCCAATTATCAGTAATACTACCATTCCAGGCCAGGTTACCATGCATGCCTTCAGCACCAATGGTAGTCGTAACACTTGGAGTGCCTGTTTTCATCGCATCCAGTAACTTTCCCTTAATGCCTGCCCCAAATTGTAGCGGTGCCAGTAACACCCTTGCATTTTGGAGAACATTATCCACATTTTTCGCCCAACCGTTCACATGAAAACCCGTGTTGGGACTGTGCACTTCATTCACTTGTTGTGGTAAATAAGCGCCATATATATGGATTTTAGCTTCTGGAAGCTGCTTTCGTATTCGGGGCCAAATCTCTTGCTTTAAAACCCTTACAGCATCCACATTGGGAGCATGCTTACCATTACCAATGCTTACAAAACCACTTCGTATTTCAAAAGGAGTAAATTTCTCTTTAAATATTTCTGAAACATCAACCATAAAAGGCAAATGACACAACAACTCGGCCGGAACATGGAGTTCTTGCTGTAAAATTTCCATTTCGTAGGTGGAAATCATCAAACTCAAATCACAACGATAGATACTGGCCACTTCTCGTAAGGTCATTGGGTGGTTTTTCCAATCTTCTATCCTAAAGGAATGATTTTTTTTATGAGCTTCTTCCCTACTCTTGCGTAAGGCGTGCAGATCTTCGGTGTTTAAAATACGTAAAGCTTCAGGGGCAAATTCTGCCACTCGCCATCCAAATTGTTCTTCAATCATAAAACGGTCGAACAATACTACATCAGGAGCTAGTTCCTGTATAAATCCATCAAAACTGGAATGGTTGAGCCGTATAGCAACTTCCTTAATCCC
This sequence comes from Flagellimonas lutimaris, assembly GCF_003581615.1. GTDB lineage: Bacteria > Bacteroidota > Bacteroidia > Flavobacteriales > Flavobacteriaceae > Flagellimonas > Flagellimonas lutimaris. Next base: position 577,130 of record NZ_QXFH01000077.1, on the reverse strand, counting down.
CATTTTTTGTAAATCCAAACTGTACTCCGTTTTACTGGCGGTACTGGCAAAGGTGATTTCGTAATCAAAGCATAGAAAGGCTTCCAATAACTGCTGCATGCGGCATCCAGCGCCCGTTGTACTTGGCTCTGGCCAGACATAACCGATTACGAGGAGCTTTTTTGACATGTGGGTAAAATTACGAAGTTGGAACTACAAAGTTCAAGTGCAAGTGCAAACTCAAGTTGAAGTATCAAAATGGAAAACAAACAATCCAATAATCCAACCGTCCAAGAATCCAATTACATCCTCGCTGCAAACATTTTGGAAATACTGGAACGGAGTTTTCGCTCATAGTCTTCCTCCAACCACTCTTTGTAGTTTTTGGTATTGTTCATAATGCAATAGGAATACTGTTTTACGCGATACTGGATTTCATCCTTTAATTCTTTGGCCAAAATACGAGCATCAAAAACATCTTCACTGTTTTCCACACATATTTGTGCGTGTTGCTCAATACTTTTTTCCAATACAACCTTGGATTTTTGTCCTTGTGCAAATATCTTTTTGTACTCTGCTTTTACATCAAAAGTTATATTGTCAGATTTACTAAACTTGGCACGAAGTTCATCTGGCATTTCATAGACAAATTCACGCTCAATTTCTTCATCATTTTTAATGTTCTCTAGATAAAAGTCCGGGAAGTGAAAGATTTCCTGCCAGTCTATCGGTGCATCCCAAGGTCCAAAACGAGCTAAGTTGTTACCCATATCAATCACATTGAACTTATCCTTGTTGGGCAAAACCCTGGAACCCCTACCAATCATTTGAAAATATAGCGTAAGGGAACGTGTTGCCCGATTCAGAATAATGGATTCCACTGTAGGTTCATCAAAACCAGTGGTAAGAATACTAACCGAAGTTAGAATAGCATCTGGGGTCTCTGAAAACCACTCTAGAATCTCTTTTCGTTCCGTAGCTGTGTTTTTATTGTCCAAATGCCGAACATTGTACCCCGCCTTTTTAAAGGTTTCGTATACATACAGTGAGGTATTGATACCATTATTGAAAATCAATGTTTTGGTACCCTTTGCAATCTCTTCATAGGCAGTGAGCAATTTACCCAACATGCTATGGGCGCTGTAAAACTCATCAGAAGATTTTACTGTATAATCCCCATTGATACCTAACTTTAAGGTACGAAGGCTTACATCGTAATTATAAAGATTGGCCTTGGCCAAAAACTGTTTATCTATTAACGATTTGATGGACTCCCCTATAATCAAATGTTTATAGTTGTCTTTCATGGGAAGTTTGATGTTGGAACTCAATGGAGTTGCCGTTACCCCCAAAATGGTAGAATCCTCAAAATATTTGAAAAGTTTTCTAAAGGAATTATAGTGGGCCTCATCGATAATGACCAGCCCAATATTATTGATTTTCACCTTTTCTTCCTGTAAACGATTGTTCAGTGTCTCCACCATCGCCACAAAACACATGTAGTCGTCCTGATCGTACAGTTCCTTGACTTCGCTATTGATGACTTTATTGGCAACACCGAACCCATGGAGCATTTTGGAAGTTTGCTTACTAAGCTCGATACGGTGTGTAAGTACCATCACCTTCTTGCCGGTCTGCTCAATAAACCGTCTGGTTATCTCAGAAAACACTACGGTTTTACCACCTCCAGTGGGCAATTGATACAAAATATTGGTGCCTGGAGGAAGCTTCTCCAAATGTTTGAAGATTTTGTTCAGATCTTCTTCCTGATAATCGTATAAAGTTTTCTTCTTAACTGTTTTGTTTACTTCCAAAGGAAAAATGGCATTATGGATTCTTAAATAAAAAACCTTACAAAATTAGAGGTTTTTTGTGCGTGAGACCAATACTCGAAGGCTTTTCTATCAAAATTGTATCAACAATCCATAATTGTGTGTTATTTCCCCTATTTCCCGAATTTGCTTATAACATTTTGATAAGAATAACATTTTGGACTTGGAAAAATGGAGATTATGATGTATAATGATAGCTTATAACACTTGTAAACCAGATATAAGAATGAGGCAGCTAAAAATAATCAAACAGGTCACGAACCGGGAATCCAAATCACTTGATAAATACTTGCAAGATATTAGTAAGATTGATCTAATCACGGCGCAAGAGGAAGTTGAGTTAGCACAAAAGATTAGGGCCGGTGATCAAGCTGCTTTGGAAAAATTAACGAATGCAAACCTTAGGTTTGTGGTATCTGTAGCAAAACAATATCAAAATCAAGGATTAAAATTACCCGATTTGATTAACGAAGGTAATGTTGGGTTGGTAAAAGCCGCTAAACGTTTTGATGAAACCCGTGGATTTAAATTTATCTCCTATGCGGTTTGGTGGATTCGTCAATCAATTCTGCAAGCCTTGGCAGAACAATCCCGTGTGGTTCGTTTGCCGCTAAATAAAATCGGATCTATCAATAAAATTAAAAAGACATTCTCTTACTTGGAACAAGCGCATGAGCGTCCACCATCGCCAGAAGAAATTGCAAAAGAGTTGGACATGACGGTTTCCGAAGTAAAACAATCCTTAAAGAATACTGGACGTCACGTATCCATGGATGCACCTTTAAAAGAAGGAGAAACGTCCAATTTGTATGATGTATTGAATGCTGGCGATTCTCCAAAACCAGACAAAGGTTTGATGCACCAGTCGTTGAACACTGAAATAAACAGGGCATTGGATACACTCTCTCCAAGAGAAGCCGATGTGGTACGATTATATTATGGAATTGGGGACCAACCTTCCATGACCTTGGAAGAAATAGGTAGCACCTTTGATTTGACAAGAGAACGTGTGCGTCAAATCCGCGAAAAAGCAATTAGAAAATTAAGGCATACTTCAAAAAGTAAGATTCTTAAGTCGTACTTGGGATAATTGCCAAATTGTTATAAATAAAAAAGGGGATGCTGTTAACAGCATCCCCTTTTTTATGATATACACTTAAGCATCATGGTTTACTCAAAAGACTGATATCAAAATCAGTGAGTATGTCTTTTAAATCTTGAATAAAATTTAAGTAAGCGGTGTTTTCTTTGTTATGGTTTTTCATGGTAACAAATTTTGGGGTGTTTGTCTACTATAGGTAATCAAGTTCGGCAAGTTCGTTAACTGTCAAAATTTCGTTCAGTTCTTGTAAAAATGCCAAGTATTCTTCGCCGTAGGTATCGTATAACATTGTAATCTTTGGTTTATTTGTCGGGGTTTTAGGTATAACGTTAATTCATTTTAAAGATTATTTTAAAATCGTAAAATGTGGTGAAAATCCCACTTTGGGTGGTGAAACCCTATTTCTGTTTCATGTTTAAAATATCCAGTTCTATCTCAAAGTCGAGATCTTTATCAACTTTGCTCGGCCTAATATTGAATTCATCATAGATAAAACAAAGGTTCATGGGCAACCGTCGTCGCTCTGTATCGGACATTACGCCCAATTTGGATTGTAATTCATTTTTAATTTCAAACGCCTTATTGCTTATTTTGGGATTTTCATGGGATTCCAACTCAGTTAGAAAAGGAATTTCCTTCTTATCCCCTACCTTCAACATTTCATCCAGAAGCATTAACCGGCATTCTAGATCCTTTGCATGCTGGAACAAGGGATAAAAAACACTTTGTAAATACTTTGGTAGATTGCTGTTTTCCATGGTAGTTGTATTTTACATAGTCCTATACATTTCCATTTCAAAGTCTATCTGCTCTTGTACACGAGGGTATTCTTGAAGAAATTGGTCGTATAAAAAAGCAAGGTGCTTTAAGTCCTTATCAGTTTTACACAATCTTGATACTTGTTGTGTAGCTTCCAAAAGACCATAGGTTTTCATCATTCGTAAGGAAGGCATAACTTTTTGGCAAGCTAGTTCCAATGCGCTAAAGTTTTCGTTTAACAGGTTGATTTTGGCATTGCCTATAAACTCCCATACGTTTTGTTTGAACATGCGTACCAACTCTTCCAAGAGCTCCATCTGCCCCATACAATCTTCCAAAACGGGTTTTAGATCAATACTTTGGTTTGCAAACCCGGCCTGCAAGCTTTTTTCTATAAATTCAAAATCTGTAGACATGCTATCCGTGGTTTTATCTGAATTTTGAGCTTTCCTTTTTGTACCATGAACCATGTTTTTAAGTTCTTTCACAATTTCACTTTGCTCCTTGGATAATGGGGTGTTCTCAAGTGCTTTGATTAGTGTTAAAAACTTGGAACTTTCGGATTCGGTGAATTGTCTGTTGTCAAGGCTCTGGATGCCCACTTTTTCGTAAATGCTTTCGAGTTGTTTCATTTCTGAAACCCCAAAAACTTTGTTTTCCAGTCCTATCTTGAATACCTCGAAAGATTTTTTGAGTTCTCCTGCTTCAACAACGCCTAATTCTTCATAAGAAAAGGAGCTTAATCCTATTTCCAACTTTTCTAGATACGTTAACAATTCTCGTGTTCCCAACTTATTGCTATAAAGGTTATTAATCATTCTAAAAATGTTGATAAAACTGAGGTATTACAATTTATTGTTCCGTAGCGCTCGGATATTGTTGTCAAATTGCGTTATTTGTATGTGTAAAAAAACCAACCATGAAATATTTTTATTTATTCTTTAGCCTTACCCTATTGATCTCCTGTGGAGAAAAAAAAACTGAAAAGACAGAAACCTTGGAAGAAAAAGCCCAGAGAATCCACGATTCTGTGGTTACGATTGATACCCATGACGACATCAACGTTCAAAATTTCACGGACAGTATCAATTATACCCAAAGATTGGATACCCAAATCAATCTTCCCAAAATGGAAGAAGGTGGTTTGGATGTAGCCTGGTTTATTGTATACACCGGACAAGACACTTTAACTACCGAGGGATATGCAAGAGCATCGGAAAATGCAATCTCTAAATTTGATGCTATCCATAAACTTTGTGAAGAAATTGCTCCTGACCAGATTGAATTGGCTTTGACTTCGGATGATGTCAGACGAATTGTTGCCTCTGGAAAAAAGGTAGCTATGATCGGAGTGGAAAATGCCTATCCGATTGGCGAAGACCTTTCTAAAATTGAAGAATACCAACAACGAGGCGCCCGATACATGTCATTGGCACACAACGGGCATAGCCAGTTCAGCGACTCCAATACTGGGGAAAAAGATAGCGTTTGGCTTCATAATGGACTTAGTGATTTAGGTAAGGAAGCAGTGGCAGAAATGAACCGGGTTGGAATTATGATCGATGTGTCCCATCCATCCAAAGAAGCCATGAAACAGATGATTGAGCTTACTAAAGCCCCAATTATTGCTTCGCACTCTTCGGCAAGAGCGCTTTGCGGCCATAGTCGTAACTTGGATGATGAGCAATTGATGTTGATTAAAGAAAATGGTGGCGTAGTGCAGACCGTAGCTTTTAGCTCTTATTTGAATACAGAAAAGCACGAAGCTCGGTCGGCTTATATGACCGAAGTTTATAAAAAAGTAGCAGACTCATTGGATATTGCTTGGTACGAGCGTTCTCAGTTCCCTTCGTTGACGGATGAGCAGCGTGAAGAGTTTTTTGGTAACTACAGAAAAGTGATGAACATTGGTAAAGAAATGGTCGAAACCGACCCCAATGTACCACCAGCCGTAAATGTATCCGACTTTGTGGACCACATTGACTACATGGTGGATTTAATTGGAATTGACCACGTGGGCATCAGCTCCGATTTTGACGGAGGCGGTGGTATCGAAGGTTGGTCAGATGCTTCTGAAACCTTTAATGTAACCTTGGAACTTGTAAAAAGAGGCTATACCGAGGAAGAAATCGCCAAACTATGGGGCGGTAACTTGTTAAGAGTACTGGACGAGGTTCAGGCTGTTGCCAAGACACTCAACTAAGCGTTTTCCTCTTTTTCCTTTTTGGCCAAACGGTCCTTAACGTATTCTATTTTCGTTTTGCCGTGGGCTTTTGGATTTCCGTTATCGTCTAGGTTCACCATAATAATATTGTCGACCGTAACAATACTTTCGTGGGTCATCTTATTTCTAACTTCACAGTTAAGCGAAATTGAGGTGACCCCGAATTTTATAACCTCTATTCCGATTTCTATAATGTCTCCCTCGTGAGCAGTGCTCATAAAGTTGATTTCGGACATGTATTTGGTTACAATTTTCTTGTTTTCGAGTTGTATGATGGTATATAGCACGGCTTCTTCGTCTATCCAGGCAAGGACTTTACCCCCAAAAAGAGTTCCATTGGCGTTCAAATCCTCTGGCTTTACCCATTTCCTTGTATGAAATCGCATAATTGAAACTTTTAAAATTCTAGTGCAAAGTTAGATTAATCCATTGAAGAATATCTTGTTAATCTCTTTAATTGATGCGAATTACGAATTTCAGATATTTGCTCGTTGGTAAATATTTAGTAAATAATTATGGATGCCCAAGATTTCAAACTTGATCAATTTGGGCCCATTTAATCAAATAAATCCTTTTGTGGGGGTAAAGTGGTCTTAGGAATCTGTAGGTCAAAGCCCATTTTAGTATTCAATTGCTCAATAAAATAGGCGGACAATAATGGAGATTCCAATTCAAGATTTTGATGTACAAAGAAATGGATGTTTTCAAGACCCATGGATTTCCAAGTAGATAACCGTTCTATCCAATCATCTAAACGCGGATAATCGGATCTATGGTTGGCTCCCACATATCGAATAAAAGCTTCATTCTTGGTCAAGCGCATGTGCATAAGGTCTCTCCTACCTGCAGTGTCGACCAAAATATTGGCAATATTGTTCTCTTCCAGTAAATGATATAGTTCTTGTGCCACTTTCTCATCGTTGAACCAATCCGTATGTCTAAATTCCATGGCCAAAGGGAACTCTTTGGGCCAGTATTCCACAAAGCGCACTACCCTATCCCAGTTTTTAGGGCCGAAGTTGTTGTGCATTTGCAAAAAGATGGTCCCCAGTTTTTCGCCCAATAATGATGTTACTTCCAAATAACGGTCCGCAGCTTCCAGCGCTTTATCGTTCATTCGTCGAAGATGGCTGACCTCGTTGGTCATTTTCGGGAAAAATTTAAACCCTTCGGGTGTTTTGTCCCGCCATTTCTCATATTGTTCTGCTGGAAAAATACGGTAGAATGTCGCGTTGAGTTCAATACTGTTGAATTGTGTGGAATAATACGCTAATTCATCTTTTGTGCCTCTTGGATAGAAATTCTTGAGTTCTTGCCTGTTCCATTTGGCACAGCCGACAAAAACCTTTGTATCTGAGCCCGTTTTGTTCTTTTTGAGAACCACTGGAGTATCAGGATGGTCTGGTGGCATGGTAAAATCTATAAGCTCTGGATGGTCAACTTTTCCGAATTTCATAGTTGAGTTTGCTTTGTCTTCAATTTATAAAAATAAGATTTTTAGTGGGGAAAAATTATACTGTTATTTTAGTATATTTAAACATGTCATTCTTCAATTCATCTTTTAAATTCCCTAGGCTATTCAGATATTGGGTTATGCTCGAATTCTCAATCTGTGTGGCAAGCCTAATCATTTACTGGATTTCTAAATTATTCTAACTCGCCTTTGTTTATAAGAGGTTTAAGTTGTTCATAACATCGTTGACAACTATTGCCATATTTACAAGTGTGCGGTCGATCATTCTGTAATTTTAGTAAAAATCACAACCATGGATTCACAATCCGACCGCAGGTTGGACATTCGTCCAAGTATTCCAGAGTCACATTTTAACAGCCAAATGGGTTTTAACGAGCATTTTCAGAACAAAACCCTTCGACCTGTAATCAAACTCCAAAACGATTTATTGGTAGAGGCATTCAAAAATTATGCGAACAAGCACAAGGGGGTTTTCTACGAACTTTCTTTGGAGAAAAAGTTCCATTACATTGAGCGGGCCATCCAAAAGGATATCAAATTCAGGAATTCCCTAAAGGGAATGATCATTGGTCAATTTACCGTAGATGAATACCGCGATTATATTACCAATTCCTCTGCCCTGAACAAAAGAATGATGAATATGGTAGTGGAACGGCTAAAGGACCAAATCCAATTATTGGAGGAAGAAGCCTTATTTCAAAATTGACTCTCCATTTAAGTTGGTGGTGAGGATATCACTCATCAAGTCAAAATAAGGACGAATGGCTTTGTACGACATGTCCACTTCATCTAAAAATGATGGAGAGAGTACTTCTTTATCAGAAAAGTTGCGCACAAACATAAACTGTTTCTTTCGAATTAGGTCAATGTCAGGGTGTTCTTTATCAAATCCTTTGGGAGCCGTTTTTAATTCATCACCTCTCAATTCACCCCAAATTGATTTTAATTCTTCTTGGTTGATGACTTCACGAAATTCACCCGCGTCCATTTCCAATTCTTTTCTAATTCGGAAGAGGTCTTCCTTGTTCGGGGCAAAAAAACCTACGCCTAAAAAAGACTCTCCAGGTTTTATATGAATATAATATCCGCCTCGTAAATGTGCACCCAAGCGGGAGAAAAAACCTGCAAAATGACTTTTATACGGTGTTTTGTCCTTGGAAAAACGTACATCCCGATAAATACGGAACATTTTTGTTTTTTCTATCTCATCATGATGGTTCAGGTTGTCCTTTGCCGCTTCAAGAAAAGTCTTCACCTCGGATTGATGCCTTTTAAACTCGGGCTTATGCTCTTCAAACCATTCCTTATTGTTGTTTTTTTCAAGGTCGCTTAGAAAATTAAAAACCTCTTTGGAAACTGTAATATTGGACGCCATATGTCGATAATATGTTATTTTTAAACTAAAGTTACCTTTTTATATGGGCCTATGGTAAGCTTTTGTCTAATTTTAAGACAATAAAGAGCAGTATGGACAAGGAAAAAATTATCGCCGAACTCAACAGGCACAAAAAACTGCCTTATCTAGATTATAGGTTAAAGCAGGAAACTGAAGATTTTACAGATACGCTTTTTTACACTCTATTTGATGCCAACACCCCAGTGGCGGTTAACTTGGAGTTGTTAGAAAAAAAGTTCGATAAGCTAATGGATATGGCTTGTTGGGACTTAGAAAAACCTAGCGAAGAACTTTGGGGAAATTATATTTCCCATTTACCACAAATATTAGAAAACTTGAATTTGGATGCCGAGGCTATTTTGAATTGTGACCCTGCTTCTTTATCCATTCAGGAAATTTACATGGCCTACCCTGGCTTTTACGCTATTGCCATTTATAGGTTGGCCCATGAACTTTATGAAGAGGGAGTTCCTTTGATTCCAAGGATGATGACGGAATATGCACACAGACAAACAGGTGTCGACATTAACCCAGGAGCCAAAATTGGAAAATCATTTTTTATAGATCACGCTACAGGTGTAGTCATTGGTGAAACAGCAGTAATTCATGATAATGTCAAATTGTATCAAGGGGTTACCTTGGGGGCATTATATGTTGCCAAGAACTTGGAGAAAACAAAGCGACATCCTACAATAGAGAACAATGTTACTATTTACGCCAACGCCACTATTTTAGGAGGAGAAACTGTTATAGGCGCAAACTCGATTATTGGTGGTAATGCTTGGATTACATCTTCTGTTCCTCCCAACTCAAAAGTTTATCATACACCAGAAATTAAAATAAAGACAACCCCAAATGTCTAACAGCATACTAGACCTTATTGGAAATACACCTTTGGTGGAGTCCAAAGTATTGAATACAAACCCCAACGTAAAAATCCTGTTTAAGCTTGAAGGAAATAATCCCGGAGGCAGCGTAAAGGACAGACCCGCATATAATATGATCAAAAGTGGTCTGGAACGCGGAGATTTTTCCAAATCCACTAAATTGATTGAGGCAACAAGTGGCAATACGGGTATTGGTTTGGCTATGATTGCGGGTGTTTTTGGACTTGATATTGAACTGGTAATGCCTGAAAATTCTACGAAAGAGCGTGTACAAACTATGCGTGCCTATGGAGCTAAGGTAACTTTGACCCCTGCAGACGTTGGCATTGAAGGAGCTCGGGATTACGCTGAGGCCAAAGTTAAGAATGAAGGATTTCAAATGTTGAACCAGTTTGCCAATGATGATAACTGGAAGGCTCATTATAAGACTACAGGCCCTGAAATATGGAGGGATACAGATGGCGAAATCACACATTTTGTATCCAGTATGGGAACTACCGGAACCATCATGGGAACTTCCACCTTTTTAAAGGAACAAAATCCCAATGTGCAAATTGTAGGTGTGCAGCCTACCGATGATTCCAAGATACCAGGAATTCGAAAATGGCCACAGGAATACCTGCCTAAGATTTTCAATCCTGAAAAAGTGGATACCGTCATGGAAGTTAGTGAGCAGGATGCCACCGAAATGGCCAAAAGGTTAGCCAAGGACGAAGGTATATTTGCCGGGATGAGCAGTGGTGGAGCTGCTACTGTTGCATTACGTCTTGCGGAAACTTTGGAGAGTGGAACTATCGTGTCTATTGTTTGTGATCGAGGTGATCGTTATTTGTCTTCGGACTTATTTGATTAAACACTCAATTTTCATATCAACTTTTACAGGTTTTATGTCGGATTTTTCGCATTATCCAACATTGTTTGCGGGTTGTCGATTTCTTTAAAATAGCCCTTTAAAAAACCCGTTCTTTATGTTAAATAAAGTCTCAAATCTGCATTTAACATGAATACTCTATCAAAAATCATCACTTGGAAAAGAAATATTCTTGCCAGTATGGCGATTCTTGTAGCCTTGGTTGTTTTAAGCTTTTATGGTGTTTATACGAACCAGTTCTATTTTTTTAAACCTGACAATTATATTGTTCCTATTCTTACTTCCGTACATTTTATTTATCTCTACGTCGTATGGTTCAAGATTGTTGAAGACGAACTTCCAGATCCTAAAATGAGAAACATTGAGTATGCCCTTTATACCATTATGATTGTATATTTTTTTAAAATCTACGATAGTGCAATAGTTCTCAACTCCGTTGATGTGTATGGAGAACATGTAATTCCCGCAACTTTTAAACCTATGGCTGCGCTGATTCTTGTTCTTTACTGCGTACTGCCAATATTAACGTTGTATACCTTTTGGCTAAGGAAAAGGTTTATTGGAGTTTATAACTTTGAGAATTACAATGACAACTTAAACATTTGGCAGTAGTTTAAAGACCACGAATATAACTTCCGTATAAATCTTTAAACTGATAACCTTGTTCAAAACGATGTTTGCTCAATTTTTTATGGGCAACCAGTCCCCAAAGCAATAATTCCTTTAAAAAATAAGAATCCTCTTTGGGTGTGTCCGGTTGGTATTCCTTTAAAAGATTGTTCAACGGGCCAATCGAATCCAGTTTGGATTTATAATCCTCCTCTTTTTCATCATCCAGCAAATCAAAACCTTCACCATCAAAGAACCAACTGATTAATTCATCGTACTCGTTTTCTTCTTCTTTACGTTGAAGTTTATCAATTTTTGGAAAATAATTAGGAAACAAAGACTTGGCAGCATCCTCGATTAAATTTTCAGCTACGGAGCCAACTCCCTCCTGCTCTCCTTCATAAACCAACTCTATTTTTCCTGTAATGGAAGGCACTACACCCATAAAATCACTTAAACGGACATTGGTTTTCTTGTCACCAGCAACAATAGCCCTGCGTTCGGCGGTACTCAATAGATTTTCGAATGCGGTGATACTCATACGGGCACTTACTCCACTCTTTACATCCACGTATTCACTGTTTCTTGCCTCAAAACTAATTTGCTCCAATAAATCCATTGCAATTTCAGGTACATACACGAAATCTGATTGCCGTTTATCCAATTGCGCTTCTTGCTTAGTAATTTTTTTGGCAATCTCGATACTTTCTGGGTAGTGGGTAAGAATCTGGGAACCTATTCTGTCTTTTAAAGGAGTAACAATGCTTCCCCTGTTCGTGTAATCTTCAGGGTTGGCGGTAAACACAAACTGAATGTCCAAATGCAAGCGAAGTTTGAATCCACGAATCTGTATATCACCTTCTTGCAGTATATTAAATAGCGCTACCTGAATTCTTGCTTGAAGGTCGGGAAGCTCGTTTATCACAAAAATACAACGGTTGGCCCTCGGTATCATTCCAAAATGGATTACACGGTCATCCGCGTAGGATAATTTTAGATTGGCCGCTTTAATAGGGTCAACGTCACCTATCAAATCTGCTACAGTAACATCTGGTGTAGCCAACTTTTCATAAAAACGTTCACTTCGGTGCACCCAGCTAATAGGAGTACTATCTCCTTTTTCTTTAATAAGCTCCGTTGCATATCTTGAAATAGGTTCCAAAGGGTCATCGTGAATTTCAGAGCCCTCAATAATCGGCATCCATTCGTCCAATAACTGCACCATCAAACGGGCCAAACGTGTTTTTGCCTGTCCGCGCAAGCCCAATAAATTAATATTGTGACGGGAGAGAATTGCTCTTTCCAATTCTGGAATCACCGAATTTTCATAACCCCAGACACCTTCGAACACTTGTTCTCCTTTGGTTATTTTCTCCAAAAGATTCTCCCGTAGTTCGTCTTTAATGCTTTTGCTTTTATAACCAGCTGATTTTAATTCACCTAACGTTGTAATTTTGGTATGATCCAAGTTCATATGTTGTGTTATCCTTTAATTCTTCTTTTTCTGTTCTGTTCGTAATCTTCAAAAATCATTTCACCCAATCCCTTCAACCCTGTGTAAAAGGCTTTTCCTTTGTTCGCTTTGGTAAATTCACGCACAAACTGCATCAGGTAAGGATCTTCTGCAATCATAAAAGTGGTAATAGGGATATGAAGTTTTCTGGCCTGTTGGGCCATAGCGTAGCATTTTTCAACGATATACTCGTCCAGACCTACACTGTTCTTGTAATAATCACCGTTCGGAAGTCGTAAACAGGACGGTTTGCCGTCAGTAATCATAAAAATCTGTTTGTTGGTATTCCGTTTTCTGCGGAGCATATCCATCGCCAATTGCAAACCTGCTACGGTATTGGTGTGGTACGGGCCTACTTTTAAATAAGGCAAATCTTTAATGGGAATGGGCCATGCATCATTTCCAAAAACCAGAATATCCAGTGTATCCTTTGGATATCGTGTGGTAATGAGCTCGGCCAAGGCCATTGCTACTTTTTTAGCGGGAGTAATTCGGTCTTCACCATATAAAATCATACTGTGGCTGATGTCAATCATGAGTACTGTACTCATTTGCGCCTTGTATTGTGTATCTTCTACCACCAAATCCTCTTCACTCAGTGAAAAGTTGTCCAATCCGTGGTTCACTTGGGCATTTTTTAGGCTTTCGGTCATGCTGATGTGCTCCAACGAATCCCCAAAACGGTATTCTCGGAATTCACCCGTATGTTCATCACCTTTGCCGGATTTTCCAGTTTTATGGTTACCGGAACCACTACGTTTTATTTTACCAAATATTTGGTCTAAAGCGCGTTGGCGAAGCATTCGCTCCAGTTTGGAAGTAATGGAAAGACTTCCACCCCCACCATTTTCGTCACCTTCCTCGCCTTCAACGCCTTGCGGTCCATCCATATCAAATTCCTCACGGATATAACCCTTGGCCTTGAGGTCTTCTATAAAATCGTCTATCGTGTAATCATCGTCGGTAAGTTCGTATTCTTTATCCAACTCACGCAGCCAATCCAAAGCCTCCTCAACGTCACCTGAAGTGTGGGTGACAAGTTCCTGAAAAATCTCGAAGAGTTTTTCGAACGGAGTTTGGTCTGGCGCCTCGTAATTGGTAAAACGAAACCCTTTTCTTGTATTCATAGCCATTACATAAATTTACGGCATTTCGCTGTAAAGGCTAAAGGTTTACAAAAAACTTAACGGATTTGTTTAATGTCGTTTTTCCAGAACTTGTGCAATATCATTCAAAGAATAACCCTTGGCTTGTAATAGAATCAGGTAGTGAAACAGTAGATCGGCACTTTCGTTCAGGAATAGTTCCTCATTGTCATCTTTAGCCTCGATTACGGTTTCCACGGCCTCTTCCCCTACTTTCTGTGCTATTTTGTTGATGCCCTTTCGAAATAAAGACGCTACGTAGCTATCCGGATTCTCTTGGTCATTTTTTCTGGATTCGATGACACCTTCCAAGGTAGACAAAAAACCATACCCTTGAACATTTTCTACGGCCCAACAGGTATCCGTTCCTTTGTGACAGGTTGGTCCAACCGGGTCCACTGTAACTAGAAGCGTATCATTGTCGCAGTCAATTTGAATATCCACGAGGTTCAAAAAGTTTCCACTTTCTTCTCCTTTGGTCCATAAACGTTGCTTTGAACGACTAAAAAAGGTTACTTTTTGTGTTTCTGTGGTTTTTTCAAACGCCTCTTGGTTCATATACCCCAGCATCAAAACGTTTTTGGTGGTTGCATCTTGAACAATTGCTGGAACGAGTCCGTCTGAATTTTTATTGAAGTCTATTTGCATTATTTATATTCTTACAGGAATTCCTTCTCCCTTTAATTCTTCTTTGAGTGTATTGATTTCAATTTCCTTAAAATGAAAAACGCTGGCGGCCAAGGCAGCATCTGCTTTTCCATCCTTAAAAGTATCTGTAAAATGAGAAATGGTTCCTGCACCACCAGATGCAATCACAGGGATGTTCACCAATTCCGATAGCTCGGCCAATGCTTTATTGGCAAAACCGTTTTTAGTGCCATCATGATTCATGGATGTGAATAAAATTTCACCTGCTCCACGTTCTTCCACTTCTTTGGCCCATTCAAAAAGATCTATTTCTGTTGGAACCTTCCCTCCCACTAAATGTACTTTCCATTGTCCGTCTATTTGTTTGGCGTCAATAGCGACCACGATACATTGCGAACCGAATTTAGCGACCAATTCATTAATCAATTCCGGTCTTTTTACAGCAGAGGAATTAATGGAAACCTTGTCAGCTCCATTTTTCAGTAGGATATCCACATCCTCAACGGATGAAATCCCACCACCAACGGTAAAAGGTATATTGATAGTCTCTGCTACGTGATATACCAATTCCGCTAAGGTTTTACGTTTTTCTTCAGTAGCGGAAATGTCCAGAAATACTAATTCATCCGCCCCTTCTTTGGCATAGATTTCTGCCAATTCCACCGGGTCTCCCGCATCGCGTAGGTCCACAAAGTTGATTCCTTTTACGGTTCTACCGTTTTTTATATCTAGACAGGGTATAATTCTTTTTGTTAGCATTTAATTTTATTTATAAAACCATCAGTAAAGGGTTGTCGTCACCCTGAACTTGTTTCAGGGTCCCACTTATCTATTTTGGTGAGATGCTGAAACGAGTTCAGCATGACGTTATCCATAATCCAAAGTTTTTAAAGTTGGATTTTGTTCTTTCATCAAATTCAATTTCCAATCGTGGCGCCAATTCTTCAACTGTTTTTCTCTTGCGATAGCTTGATTCATATCGGAATAGACTTCAAAATAAACTAAATCATTAAGTTTGTACTTTCCAGTGAAATTTGAACCAACACCTTCATGATGCTCTGTGATTCTTTTCACAAGATTTGATGTTACTCCAATATAAAAAGTTGTTCTGTACTTGTTGGTCATTATGTAAACAAAGCTTTCCTTCATATCATATGGGATTCCGAAATGAGTTCGGAAAAACCATTTTGATTCATAGTATTATAAATTCACAGCTGCTGGTCGTCACCCTGTACTTTTTCAGGGTCTCACTTATCTATTTTTGATGAGATGCTGAAGCGAGTTCAGCATGACGTAATTCATAATTATATATTTTTAGTTTCATTCTTGACATTCAGGTTTACATCGCCATAAAAGCCTAAATCTTTATTCTGCAAAATTTTAGTCCATAGTGCTATTTGTCCTGTGTGATAAGACAAATGCTCTGTTACGTGGATGATGTTGCCCACTCCAGAAAAATTAAATCCCTGTACATGTCTTTTTCGCAACAATTCTTCCAATGGAGCTTCGTAAAATGCTCGTTTGGCCTCATCAATCGTGTCTTCCAGCTTTTTCATGAGTTCCTTTTTGGTATAACCTGATTCCGTTGTAAATTCTGCATCACGCAGGCGGGTATCCTCTAAATTTTGAATCGAGGCTATTCCATATTGGGTAATATTTCCACAGAGATGTAAAATGAGGTTTGCTATACTATTACTGGACTCATTGGGTTTTTCCCAGACTTGCTTCTCTGATAATTGTTCTACACAGATTTTGATCATTCGAAGGCTTTCGTTCATACGGTATCCCGCGTTCCAAACCAAGTCTTCCTGAAGTTGTCTTTCCTTATCCATTTTCAAGAATGTATTGTTCCAATTGTTTTAAACTGATTTTGCCTTCATAAATGGCTTTGCCTATGATTGTGCCTTCGCAACCGATATCAGCAAGTTTGGGGAGTTCGTCAAAAGTGGATATGCCACCACTGGCTATTAAATTTAAACCTTTTTTGGTTTGAGACAGCATTTTTTGATATAAGTCGAACGCAGGGCCTTGTAACATACCATCTTTACTGATGTCCGTACAAATCACATAGCTAACCCCTTGATTTTGATAAAACTGTACAAAAGGTAATAATTCTTGCTCAGATTCTTCTTGCCATCCTGATACGGCAACCTTTTCTTTATTGGCATCAGCACCCAGAATAATTTTATCAGCACCATATTTTTCCAACCATCCCAAGAAGGTTTCTCTATCTTTTACTGCAATGCTTCCGCCCGTAATTTGATGAGCTCCGCTATCAAAAGCGATGTGTAAATCCTCATCTGATTTTAAACCACCGCCAAAATCAATTTGCAAGCTAGTTTTTGATGCAATGGATTCCAATACCTTATGGTTAACAATATGTTTGGATTTTGCACCATCCAAATCCACTAAATGAAGGTGTTGAATACCGTGCGCCTCGAACTCTTTGGCCACTTCCAAAGGGTTTTTGTTATAAATTTTCTTGGTGCTATAATCCCCTTTGGAAAGTCGAACGCACTTCCCCTCAATGATATCTATAGCTGGAATCAATCTCATTTCTAATCGTATTTTACTCGTTCTATGGACATCCACATCTCTGAACCCCCCACTCTTTTAAAACCTAAATTTTCATAAAAGCTATGGGCATCCATTGTTTTAAGCGCAACTGTGTTGACCATTTTCACATCTTGTCGATTTAAAATATGCTCCACTAGTCTTTTCCCAAGACCCTTACCTTTATATGGGTCAAAAACGATTACATCCATAATATAAGTAAAGATTAATCCGTCAGTTATCATTCGGGCATAAGCCATTTGTTCTTCTTTTTCATTGTACATGCCAAAGCAGATACTTTTTTCAATCGTCATCATTGTCTCTTCCATGCTCCTGCCTTTTCCCCAATAGGTCGCAGCAACTTCCTCGTGCACCTTTTGGATGTCCAACCTATCCTTATCCGTTGATATTTGGAATTCCATGATTAGGTTAGTATTAAAAAGTTTTTCAGAATTTCACTGCCCACATCGCTGCTTTTTTCGGGGTGGAATTGTACACCGTAAAAATTATCTTTTTGTAAAGCAGCACTGTATGTTAGGTCGTATTCTGATGTAGCAATGGTTTCCTTACCAATTGGCGCATAGAAACTGTGCACCAAATAGATGTATGATTTCTTTGGAATATTGGTAAACAGGTTGCTTTTTAAATCTGAAATCTGGTTCCATCCAATTTGAGGCACTTTTACTTTGTTGGAGAATTTGACCACGTCCAAATCAAAGATGCCCAAACCTTCGGTATTCCCTTCTTCGGACGAATGGCACATCAATTGCATACCCAAACAGATGCCCAAAACAGGCTGCTTCAGCGTTGGAATCACCTTGTCCAACCCCGTCGCTTTTAATTTGGCCATCGCAGAACTAGCTTCCCCTACTCCGGGAAAAATGACCTTATCCGCATTTCGGATTTCTTCTGCATCATGACTTAAGACCGCTTCATAGCCCAGCCTTTTTATGGCAAACATGATACTTTGAATGTTTCCAGCCCCGTAATCTATGATTACTATTTTCATAACAAAGTACAATGTTTGAAGTTTGATGTACGAATGATTTTCAACTCAATATTATTTACCATTTGCTCTTGCGGTTTTAATCGATGAAACAACAATGGCTAAAATTTCACTTGCCTCGGTATGCAATGATTTCATTTCTGCAAGGTTATTTTGCCTGATTTCCATCAAAAGTTCCAAAAAGTACATACTCTCATCTATTTCTTCTTCAACTATCTTGAGCTTATTGATGAAATCTGCTCTTGATTTTGCTCTTTGTGAAGCTCTGTAATTTGCACCAACGGAACTTGAACATCTAATCAATTGATTGACAAAGGCATTAAATTCTCTGGACTTTGGAATGTTTGCACACAAATTCCAAGTTCTAATGGCAAATGTTTTCGTTCTGTCTTTCAAATCCCTTTTCATTGGTCTCCTTCGTACTTTTTGCTTCGTACGTTCAACTTTTACAGCATTCCTTTAGTTGATGGCAGCACCATTTTCTCCGCATCACGTTTTACTGCCATTTTAATGGACTTGGCAAATGCCTTGAAAATTGCCTCGATTTTATGATGTTCGTTAGTGCCCTCGGCTTTTATATTTAAGTTGGCTTTGGCGCCATCTGTGAACGATTTAAAAAAGTGCATAAACATTTCCGTAGGCATATCCCCCACTTTTTCACGTTTGAACTCGGTGTTCCAAACCAACCAGTTTCTACCTCCAAAGTCAATCGCTACCTGCGCAAGGCAATCATCCATTGGCAAAGCAAAACCATAGCGTTCTATTCCAAGTTTGTTGCCTAAAGCCTTTGAAAACAGTTCTCCAAGTGCAATTGCGGTATCTTCAATAGTGTGGTGCTCATCTACCTCCAAGTCACCATCCACTGTTATTTCCAAATCCATTTGTCCGTGACGTGCCAATTGGTCCAACATATGGTCAAAAAAGGCCAAACCGGTATTAATGTCACTTTTTCCAGTGCCATCAAGGTTGATTTTTATTTGAATATCCGTTTCATTGGTTTTTCGGGATATTTCAGCAATACGATTCTCCAGTTTTAAGAATTCGTAGATTTTCTCCCAATCGTTGCTTTCAAGTGCAATATATTCGTCTAACTCCTCACGTTTTACTGTAATTTCGCCTGTTCCCAATTGGGTGTCATCATTAATAAAAATTCCCTTGGCTCCAAGGTTCTTCGCCAATTCTACATCGGTCAAACGATCACCAATAACAAAGGAATTCTCCAAATCGTACTCCTCGGAAAAATAGGAGGTCAACATCCCTGTACCTGGTTTGCGGGTATCCGCATTGTCCTTTGGAAAAGTTCTGTCAATAAATACATTATCAAATACGACCCCTTCATTCTCAAAAGATTTCATGATGAAATTGTGAACCGGCCAAAAGGTATCTTCTGGAAAAACATCGGTTCCCAGTCCATCTTGGTTCGTGATCATCGCCAATTCGTAATCCAACTCTTTGGCTATTTTACCCAAATAAGTAAACGCTTTGGGGTAAAAAACCATTTTTTCAAAAGCATCAATCTGCTCGTCGGCAGTTTCTTTGATGATGGTTCCATCGCGATCAATGAATAATACTTTTTTGCCCATTACTATAATTCTTTTAAAATGGCTATCAATTTTTTGTTCTCTTCTGGTGTGCCCACGGTAAATCGCAAGGTATTTTCACAGAGCGGTTGCGTACTTCGGTTCCGCACCACCACCTGCTTTTCAAGCAATTGTTGGTAACGTTTGTTAGCATCATCCACTTTAGCCAATACAAAATTAGCATCGGTTGGATGTAATTCTTTTACAAAATCCAGATTATCCAATGCTTTGATTAATTCAGCTCTTTCATCAAGAATTTTTTTCACCTCTTGATTTACCAAGTCTTGATTTAAAACACGTTGTAATGCTCGTTGCTGTGTTAGTTGATTGACGTTATAGGGTGGTTTGATTTTGTTCAAAATACCTATTATTTCTTCCGATGCATAGCATATCCCCAATCTAATCCCAGCCAAACCGTAGGCTTTGGATAGGGTTTGGGTCACAATTAAGTTGGGATATGTTTTAAGTGCTGACAACCAACTTTCATCTTTTGAAAAATCAATATATGCTTCGTCAATAACCACCAATCCATTAAAGGATTCCAACAACTTCTGAATTCCTTCTTTTTTGAAGGAGTTTCCGGTAGGGTTATTAGGCGAGCAAATAAAAAGAAGCTTGGAATTAGTGTCAGCAACTTTCAAAATTTCATCCGTATTGGGCTCAAAATCGTCCGTCAGCAACACTTCTTTGTTCTCCACCGCATTTATTCCAGCAAGCACCTTGTACATTCCATAAGTGGGTGGCAAAGTGATGATGTTATCCTGATTGGGTTCACAAAACGCCCTATAAATCAAATCCAAGACCTCGTCGCTACCGTTGCCAAGCAGAATTTGACTTTCCGATACCCCTTTTTGCTCCGCCAAAAGTGATTTAAGGCTTCGCTGATAAGGGTCCGGATAACGATTTACGCCATTGTCAAAAGGGTTTTCGTTGGCATCCAAGAATAGCATCTCAGAGCCATCGGAAACATATTCGTCACGTGCGGAGGAGTATGGTTGCAGCTTGCGAACCGACTTTCTGACCAATTTATTCAAATCAAACCCTTTCATTTTTTCAAACTTTTTAATCTAAGGGTTACCGCATTTTTATGCGCTTGCAATCCTTCCGCTTCGGCCATCAATTCTATGGCACTTCCGATACCCTGTATACCTTTTTCCGATATTTTCTGAAAGGTCATACTCTTCATAAAGCTATCTAGATTTACGCCACTGTATTGCTTGGCGTAACCGTTGGTGGGTAGGGTATGATTGGTGCCCGAAGCATAATCTCCAGCACTTTCAGGTGTATAGTTTCCAATAAATACAGATCCTGCATTTTGAATGTTTTCGAGGTAATAATCCTCGTTCTCCACACAAACAATAAAGTGTTCTGGACCATATTCATTAATGAGTTCTAAAGCTTCTTGGTCATTGTTAACCAAAATCAATTTGCTGTTGCCAATAGATTTTTCAGCGATTTCTTTTCGTGGTAATTCCTTTATTTGATTTTCAATTTCTTCTTCAACAGCCTCAATCAACTTTTCTGATGTAGACACCAAAATTACCTGACTGTCCACTCCGTGCTCAGCCTGACTCAATAAATCCGAAGCTACAAAAGCAGCATTGGCTGAATCATCTGCAACCACTAAAAGTTCGCTGGGACCTGCAGGCATATCTATTGCTACCCCATATTTGGTGGCCAATTGCTTTGCAACGGTCACATACTGGTTCCCCGGGCCAAATATTTTATAGACTTTTGGGATGCTTTCTGTTCCAAAAGTCATTGCAGCAATAGCCTGTATCCCCCCTACTTTAAAAATCCGCGTTACGCCACAAAGTTGGGCCGTATATAAAATAGCAGGATTGATTTCACCATTCTTATCTGGAGGACTACAAAGTACAATTTCTTTACACCCTGCAAGTTTAGCCGGAATAGCCAACATTAAAATGGTAGAAAACAAAGGAGCTGTTCCTCCTGGAATATACAACCCTACTTTTTGAATAGGACGTTTTTCCTGCCAGCAATCCACTCCTGGCATCGTTTCGATTGCAACTCTTGAGGTTTTTTGGGCGGCATGGAACTTTTCAATATTGGATTTAGCCAGATTAATAGCTTGTTTCAAAGCCTCTGAAACGTTTCCATTTGCTGTTTCAATTTCAGTTTCGGTCACCAAAAGAGAGTCCAAAGTGACTTTATCAAATTGGGCTGTATATTTATTGATGACGGTATCACCCTCATCTTGTACCTCCTTAAAAATGCTGTTGACCACCGCTTCAATGTCGGAAACAGTTTGTGTAGGACGCTTCAATATGTCCTCCCAGTCCTTTTGTTGTGGATAATTGATACGTTGCATTACAGTACCATTTTTTCGATAGGACACACTAAAATACCTTCTGCACCTGCTTGTTTCAATTCATCTATTACCTCCCAAAAGGTTTCGCGATTGATTACGGTGTGCACGGAGCTCCAGCCCTCTTCTGCCAAGGGCAAAACTGTAGGGCTTCGCATTCCCGGTAAAATGGAAATAATTTCATCCAACTTATCGTTCGGAGCATTCATCAACACATATTTGTTCTGACGCGCCTGAAGGACAGATTTGATCCTGAACTGGATTTTTTTCAGCAATTCTTTACGCTCTTCAGAAATGGTCGGTGATACCGCTAGTACAGCTTCACTTTTCAGCATCACCTCAACTTCTTTCAAGTTGTTTTTGAAAAGGGTACTTCCACTGGACACAATATCACAAATACCGTAAGCCAAGCCAATGTTGGGAGCGATTTCCACAGACCCATTGATGATGTGCAAATCTGCTGTTACTCCTTTGGATGCCAAGTAGCCCTTGACCGTATTTGGGTAGGACGTTGCTATTTTTTTGCCTTCAAAATCCTTGATGGAATTGTAAGTCTCATTTTTTGGAACTGCCAAGGATACACGGCATTTTGAAAAACCCAATCGCTCCGCAATGGAAATATCTTTTCCTTTTTCAATAAGTACATTTTCCCCGATAATGGCGATGTCCACTACTCCATCGCGCAGATATTGGGGAATGTCACCATTTCTTAGATAAAACACTTCCAAAGGAAAATTTCGGGAGGTCGCTTTTAACTGGTCTTTTCCGTTATCGATGGAAATACCGCAGTCTTTTAAAATTCTAAGGGAATCCTCGTTTAAACGGCCACTTTTTTGAACAGCAATTCTAATTTTTGTCATTTTTCAATCGTTTTGTCTGAAAAACCAAAGGGGTACAAAAAATAAACCCGTTTGATTTCTCAAACGGGTTAGAATATATTTTAAAAACAACAATACATTTCTATCTCGCTTGAGGGCAAGTATAAAAATGATGATGTGTGTTTTTGTTTCTCATGATGGTTCAAAAATAGAATATATTTTTATATCAAAAAAGGGAAAATTAGTTATTTCCCAAAATTAATGGCAATCCATCATCGCCTGAACCTACCACCACAACTTTAGCATTTGGTGATTCCGCTAACTTTAAGGTGGCATCTATACCTTTGTCCTGCAATATCTTATCGGTAAGCGAAGCGCTCAATATTTTATTGGCATCCGCCTTACCTTGTGCTTCAATACGAACTTTTTGAGCTTCTTTCTCGGCGGTAATCAATCTAAATTCGTACTCCAAGGATTCTTGCTCTTGTTTCAGTTTACGTTCAATGGCTTCCTTGATGGTCGGAGGCAGTGTAACATCCCTAACAAGAATTTGGTTCAATTGAATATATTGATCACCCACAATGTTCCTTGTTTCTTCAAAAATTTCTTGTTGGATGGCGTCCCTTTTGCTGGAATATAATTGCTCAGGTGTATATCTGCCCACAACACTACGTGCAGCCGAGCGTATTGCCGGAAGAAGGATACGGTCCTTGTACAGCTCACTTTTTTCTTGATGCAGTTTTCCCAAGGATTCATATTCTGGTTGAAACCATGCAGAAGCATCAAGCTTAATTTCCAATCCATTGGAGGAAAGTACTTGCATTTTTTCGAAGACTTCCTGTTGTCTGACTTCATAAATAAAGACTTTGTTCCATGGAGCCACTAAATGAAACCCTTCACCCAATGGGGCCTCATCGGTAACTACACCACCTCCAAAGGTCTTATAAAGTACACCGGCCTCCCCTGATCCTATGGTGATAGCTGATTTTGAAATAATAATAATTAAGAAAATAATCGCTGCCAATGCTGGCAACGCAATCTTTGGTAATTTATCCATTTGTATTTTGATTTATATTAATCCATTATATTTTCTGATAAACCATTCCAATGCTAAGGAAAGCACTATCAGTCCGAGTAAAATACGGAAATCTATTAAAGATACAACATTATCCCTGCTCTTTTGAACAGGAAGAAATTCTTGAGACGAAGCTAAGTTACTTTGTAGAGTTTCAACTCCATCTAAATAGTAAAGTTCACCCCTATTTTGTTGGGCCAATCGCTCCATTTTTTTATAGTTGGCGGAAATCAATTGCTTTTCTGGATTGAAATCCAAAATTCTGAATGTCCCAGACCGATTCAGGTTTTCGCCTTGAACGGTTACGGTAAAATTATATTCTCCAGCTTCCAAATCACTTAAATCAACTTCGTAAAACGAACCTTTTAAAAGTACGGGCGAAACTCTGGAAAAATCATTGTCTTTACCTTCTATCTTTATGGAAATGTTGGCATTGGCATCAAATTGATAGCTTTCATCAAAATACGAAGCTCTGATTTTGGCCATACTAGCATTGTCAAAAACCAACTCATAATCCAACTCCAACCGGTTGCGCTGCCTGTTAGAACCCAAGTATACCATTAAATTGCCGATGAAATCATCAAATTTTTGAAAACTTTGATCGTCACGATACACTTGAGCCCGCCAGCGCCAAACATCTTCTCCAAAAAGCACGGCTTCTTTTGTATTACCTTCTGTGAGAATTGTGAACAAGGGTTTATCCAAACTGATGCCTTGTAATTGTTGAAACATCAATATTTCATTATCCCTGTTGAGTTGAATATCCCCAAGTGTTCCCTGTAATGGTGGAAATCCATTTACAGAAAACGCTCCAAGACCAAATAAGCCAAAGGCATTGTTTAAAACCGGTAAAATATCTTCTGGTTGTCTGCTTCCGGAAACCGTAAAACTCTCTTGTGCCCTATTTAAAAAGTTCCAATCTGTTTTGCTTCCTGTAATTGTAAAGTAATTAGCTCCTGAATTTTCCAGAAACTCGTAAACACTCCTAAAATTTCGATTAGGTTGATAGAGAATTATAAGGTCAGATTTCTCAAAAGCAGACTGACTGGCATGTGGTTTTACCAAGGTAACGGAACGTTGTTCGTTCGATTCGATAGATTTTTTTAAGGCACCAATGTCTGGATGTAGGATATCAGAAACTACGGTCACATTGGTTTTCTCATCAATTACCTCAATGGCGGTCTCTTTGGAGTTATTCGCTGTATTTCGCTCATTTTCTAGCGGATTCACCTCAATTTTGATGGTTTTGACGCCTACGCTTTGGGCTTCAACCAAAGTATTTAGGGTTATACTGTTCTTTATGCTATTGAGATTGACTCGCTCCTGATGTACCCTACTTCCGTTAATGGAAATAGTGACTGTACTTGAAACAGGTCTGGAACCTAGATATCGAATGGAAGTCTCAATAGGAAAGCTATTGCGTAAAAAAGCAAATTTGTTCACATTGATTAGTCCAATGGAAATGTCTTCATACTGCGTAGTGTCGCCCACTACTACGGGGTTTACCGTGGTATTTTCATTTAAGCTGATATATTCGTAGTCCCTCCCCAAAGTTTGATTACCATCTGAAAACAAAACAATAGCATTGTTTCCGTTTACAAAGACATCATTCAAAGTAGAAAGTGCGTTGGAAATATCGGTGTTTCCTTTATTAAAACTAAGTGAGTCCGTTGTGGTTATTGTATTCCCAAATCCATATTGATGGATGGTAAACCTTTTATTTAAAGCTTGGTCCTGTTTGAGTTGCACAATCGCTTGGGAAATTTCTGCTTTAGAAGTAGCCTCTTCCATTGAAGTGGAATTATCCACCAACAGGATCAGGTTTGCTTTTTCAACAAAATAATCCTTGCTTATAAACTTTGGGTTTATCAAAAGCAAAAGGCCGCTAAACAAGGTGACAAACCTTAATGCGGCCAATATTATCCTAAGTGAACCTTTTCTCGGGTTTTTATAGAAGTACTGAAAATAGACCAAGATAAGCGCGGCAGCAACTGCTAATAAAATAAGAAGTACCGTGCTCAACTCCATTCATTTAGGTTAACATTCCACCATCAACGTTCAATACCTGTCCTGTTACGTAGCCAGATAGGTCCGACGCCAAAAATACACAGGCATTGGCCACATCTTCCGGGCTTCCACCACGCTTTAATGGAATTCCTTCTCTCCAACCTTGAACCGTTTTCTCGTCCAATTTTTCGGTCATTTCAGTTTCAATAAACCCTGGGGCAATCGCATTGCAGCGAATGTTTCTAGATCCCAATTCCAATGCAACGGATTTGGTAAAACCAATCATACCTGCTTTGGAAGCTGCGTAGTTGGTTTGTCCAGCATTACCTTTTACACCAACCACACTACTCATATTGATAATGGACCCTTTACGCTGCTTCAACATGGTCCGCTGAACGGCTTTGGTCATATTGAATACAGATTTTAGATTGATTTCGATTACTTTATCAAAATCATCCTCACCCATTCGCATCAACAAGTTGTCCTTGGTGATACCGGCATTATTGATCAATACATCAATTCTGCCATCAAAATCCTCCAAAACTTTGGCCACAAGGGCTTCAGATTCTTCAAAACTTGCGGCATTACTTTTATAGGCCTTCGCTTTTATGCCCATTTCGGTCAATTCTTTTTCCAATTCCAAGGCTGGACCTTCACTGGAACTATAGGTAAAAGCCACATTGGCACCGTGTTTTGCAAATACTTCGGCAATTCCTTTTCCAATTCCCCTACTGGCTCCTGTTATGATTACGTTTTTCCCTTCCAAAAGTTTCATACAATGATTGTGTTTGAATGGTTATTAACCAAATATAGTTTTTGTTTTATGTTTAGACGAAAAAAAATCCCGCATAAAACGGGATTTAGTATGGTTTTAACGGTTGGTTACCCAACCACTTCTTTCACTTTTACGCCAATTTCGGCAGGTGAATCCACAACGTGGATACCACAATCGCGCATAATTTTTTTCTTGGCTTGGGCTGTATCGTCACTACCACCTACAATGGCACCAGCGTGTCCCATGGTACGTCCTGCTGGAGCAGTTTCACCAGCAATAAAACCAACAACTGGTTTTTTGCTGCCACTTTCTTTATACCATTTTGCCGCTTCGGCTTCCAACTGGCCACCAATCTCACCGATCATTACAACACATTCAGTTTCTGGGTCGTTGATTAAAAGCTCAACAGCTTGTTTTGTTGTGGTTCCGATAATGGGGTCACCTCCAATACCAATGGCCGTGGTGATTCCCAATCCTTGACGCACAACTTGGTCGGCCGCTTCGTAAGTAAGTGTTCCTGATTTGGAAACGATACCTACTTTTCCTTTTTTGAAAACAAATCCTGGCATAATACCAACTTTTGCTTCACCTGGCGTAATTACACCTGGACAGTTTGGACCGATCAATGTGCAGTCCATATTCTTGATGTAATCGTTGGCTTTTACCATATCCGCTACGGGAATACCTTCGGTAATCGTGATGATTACTTTGATTCCTGCATCAGCAGCTTCCATAATGGCATCCGCAGCAAATGCAGGCGGAACAAAAATTATAGTGGTATCGGCACCAACTTCTTTTACAGCGTCTTCCACTGTGTTGAAAACTGGTTTTCCCAAATGTTCTTGACCACCTTTTCCGGGGGTTACACCACCAACCACGTTGGTTCCGTATTCAATCATTTGTTCGGCATGGAAGGTTCCTTCACTACCGGTAAATCCTTGTACAATTATGTTTGAATCCTTGTTTACTAAGACGCTCATATATTTAACTTAATGTAGAGATACAAAAATATGGTTTACTAAAGTTTTTATCTATTGATTTCTTAAATCTTTTTTAGTTTTTGCAAGATTTCTGGAATCCTTTTGATGGATGCGATTTGTTTTAGTTTTTCCCGAGCTTCCTCAGCTGGGTAACCAAAATAGGTTTTGCCTCCCTCAAGTGATTTTGAAATACCTGATTGAGCCAAAATCACCGCTTTTTTACCAATGGTGGCTCCGCTTGTGATGCCTACCTGTCCCCATAGGGTCACTTCGTCCTCAATAATGCAACAACCCGCAATTCCTACATGGGATGCTATCAAACATTTTTTTCCGATAACAGTATCGTGCCCAACTTGAATCTGGTTGTCCAATTTGGAACCTTCTTTAATGGTGGTTGAACCCGTTACTCCTCGGTCAATCGTACATCCAGCACCAATGTCCACATTGTTTTCAATCACAACGTTTCCTCCTGAAAGTAATTTGTCAAATCCTTCTGGCCTATTTTTATAGTAGAAAGCTTCGGCTCCCAAAACAGTTCCCGCGTGGATGGTTACATTATCCCCAATGATACATCCATCATAAATGGTTACGTTAGGGTGAATCACACAGTTTTTACCAATTTTTACGCGGTTCCCAATAAAAACGCTGGGTTGAATTATAGTTCCCTTTCCTATTTCAGCAGATTCGGCAATAGATGATGCAGCACTTTCAAAGGGTTTGAAATGGCCTGTCAATTTATTAAAATCTCTAAATGGGTCATCAGAAATAAGTAGGGCTTTGCCCTCTGGAAAATCCACTTTTTTGTTGATGAGAACAACTGTTGCTTTAGATTGCAGGGCTTTATCGTAATATTTGGGATGGTCCACAAAAACGATATCACCTTCTTCCACTACGTGGATTTCATTCATACCCAAAATGGGGAAACTTTCATCTCCCACAAAGTCGGCATCAATAAGCTCCGATATTTCTTTAAGTGTATAGGTTTTAGGGAATTTCATTCAGGCTACTCTTTGGCACGTTCCATATATGCTGCTTTCTCTGTATCAATCTTTATTTTGTCACCTTCGTTGATAAAAAGTGGCACATTGATGGTTGCTCCAGTTTCAACCGTTGCAGGTTTTGTGGCGTTGGTTGCCGTGTTTCCTTTTACTCCAGGTTCTGTGTGGGTCACTTCCAATACAACACTTGCAGGCATTTCAACGGAGAGCGGATTATTGTCCTCAGCATTAAAAATAATGGTCACCACTTCGCTTTCTTTTAGCAAATCAGAAGCATCGAGAGCATCTTTTTGCAAAGCAATCTGGGTGTAATCATCCGTGTTCATGAAGTGATAGGTTTCCCCATCATTGTATAAAAATTGGTACGAACGTGTTTCTACACGTACATCTTCAATCTTGTGTCCTGCAGAAAACGTATTGTCCACCACTTTACCGGTGGTCACGCTTTTTAGCTTGGTACGCACAAAAGCAGGTCCCTTACCCGGTTTTACGTGAAGAAACTCTATAATCTTATAAATATCGTTGTTGTACTTGATGCACAATCCTTTTCTTATATCTGAAGTACTTGCCATAAATTTAGTTTGAACTGAAATATCCTTTCATAATTCCACGTTGCGAATCCCTAATGAACTGGAGAATTTCATCCCTTTCCGGGGTTGCTTCCATTTCAGCTTCTATGATGGATGCCGCTTGAGAATTGTTATAATTTCTTTGATACAGTAAACGGTAGATGTTTTGAATCTCCCTGATTTTATCGGAATCAAATCCTCTTCTACGCAATCCAATGGAATTGATTCCAACGTATGATAAAGGTTCTCTTGCTGCTTTTACATATGGAGGTACATCTTTACGAACCAAGGAACCACCTGTTACAAAAGCGTGGTTTCCAATAGATACAAACTGATGTACAGCAACCATTCCGGCCAAAACAACATTCTGCCCAATGGTCACATGTCCCGCTAATGTGGAATTATTACTGAAAATACAGCCATCACCTACAAAACAATCGTGTGCAACATGACAATAGGCCATAATCAAACAATTGTTCCCAATAACTGTTTTCATTCTGTCAGAAGTACCTTTATTTATAGTTGCACATTCTCGAATCGTTGTATTATCTCCAATTTCTACCGTTGTATCTTCTCCTTGGTACTTAAGGTCCTGAGGCATTGCAGAAATTACAGCCCCCGGGAAAATGCTGCAGTTTTTTCCGATTCGGGCTCCTTCCATAATGGTAACATTGGAACCAATCCAAGTCCCTTCTCCAATAGTTACATTATTGTGTATAGTAGTAAAGGGTTCAATTACCACATTTTTGGCAATTTTGGCCCCTGGATGTACATATGCTAATGGTTGGTTCATCTACGAATCTGTATTTTTTGTTTTTACGATCTGTGCCATAAGCTCAGCTTCGGAAACCAATTTTCCATTGGCGTATGCATAAGCTTGCATGTGGCATATTCCCCTCCGTATGGGTGAAATCAAATCGCATTTAAATATTAAAGTATCCCCAGGAACTACTTGTTGTTTGAACTTTACTTTATCAATCTTCATAAAGAAAGTCAGGTAGTTTTCTGGATCGGGAACAGTACTCAAAACAAGTATTCCTCCTGTCTGGGCCATTGCTTCTACCTGTAAAACTCCGGGCATTACAGGTGCCCCTGGAAAGTGACCCACGAAAAATGGTTCGTTCATGGTCACGTTTTTGACCCCTACAACATGGGTGTCGGAAAGTTCAAGAATTTTATCTACCAATAAAAATGGAGGACGGTGTGGTAATCTGGCCATGATTTCATTGACGTCCATTAATGGCTCTTGGTTCAAATCATAGCTGGGAACTTTGTTCCTTTTTTCTATTTTGATGATTTTGGACAATTTTTTAGCGAATTGGGTATTAACAAAATGTCCAGGCTTGTTCGCAATCACCTTTCCTCGGATTCGGGTTCCGGCCAAAGCCAAATCTCCGATTACATCCAGCAACTTGTGCCTGGCAGCTTCATTGGGATGATGCAAGGTAAGGTTATCTAAAATACCATTGGGCTTTACGGAAAGCTTCTCTTTATTGAAGGCCTTTTCCAATTTTTTCATTGTGGATTCCGATATTTCCTTGTCCACATATACAATGGCATTATTGAGGTCTCCGCCCTTGATCAGTCCATTTTCCAACAACATTTCAAGTTCATGAAGAAAACTGAATGTACGTGAATCGGAAATCTGTTCTTTAAAATCGGACATTTTTTCCAAAGTGGCATTCTGTGTGCCCAAAACTTTGGTTCCAAAATCCACCATAGTGGTCACTTGGTATTCATCCGCAGGAATAATGGTAATCTCACTTCCTGTGGTTTCATCTTTATAGGAAACAACATCTTTTACCACATATTCTTCACGTTCTTGCTCCTGCTCAACAATACCCGCTTCTTCCAAAGCTTCGACAAAAAACTTGGAAGAACCATCCATAATAGGAGGTTCCGGAGCATCCAATTCAATTAAAACGTTGTCGATATCCAATCCAACCAAGGCAGCAAGTACATGCTCCGAAGTATGAATTTTGACTCCGTTTTTTTCCAAATTGGTACCACGTTGGGTATTCACCACATAATTGGCATCTGCCTCAATTATGGGTTCTCCCTCTAAATCTATTCTCTTAAACGCAAAACCGTGGTTTTCATCAGCGGGCAGAAAACTCATGGTTACATTTTCCCCTGTATGCAGTCCTACACCTTGTAGCGTTACTTTTTTCGCTATAGTGCGTTGTTTGTTACTTGTTTTACTCACCTTCAACTTTTTTTTCTATGTTGGAGATTTGATTTGCCAATTTTGGCAAATTCTTAAAGTGTACATATGATTTGTTGAAGTCCCCATAGTTCAATGCCGGTGAACCTTGTAGCACTTCATCATCTTTTACATTTCTTCCGATACCCGATTGGGCTTGAATACGAACCCTATCACCAATAGTGATGTGTCCTACGATACCCACTTGACCACCAATCAAACAATTTTTTCCAATTTTAGTGGATCCAGCAACACCGGTTTGGGCAGCAATTGCAGTATGTTCGCCAATTTCAACATTGTGTGCTATTTGGATTTGATTATCCAACTTCACTCCTTTTCTCAATATGGTGGAACCTAAGGTGGCACGGTCTATGGTTGTACCGGCACCAATATCCACATTATCTTCAATAATAACATTACCAGTCTGGGGTACTTTACTGTATTCCCCATTAGAATTTGGTGTAAAACCAAATCCGTCTGCCCCAATAATAGCTCCTCCGTGAATAACACAGTTGTTTCCTATAATAGTTTCGGAATAGATTTTGGCCCCTGCAAATACAACTACATTATCCCCTATGGTTACATTATCTCCCACGTATGCATTCGGATAAACTTTCACATTGTTACCAATGGTCACATTGTTTCCCAAATAGGCAAAAGCACCAAGGTAAAAATCTTCTCCATAGTTGGCGCTTTCAGAAACATAGCAAGGACTTTCAATACCTACCTTGTTGTTTTTTACCTGATTGTAATATTCCAATAATTTGGAAAACGATTTATAAGCATCATCTACCTTGATCAAGGTAGTGGAAATTGATTGTTCTGGAACAAAATCCTTATTAACTATGGTAATGGATGCTTTTGTAGAGTATATGTAGGATGTATATTTTGGATTGGCAAGAAAGGTCAACGACCCTTTTTCGCCTTCCTCTATCTTAGATAGTTTATGGACAGCAATTTGAGGATTCCCCTCAACTTCCCCTTCTAAGATTCCGGCAATTTGGGTAGCTGTAAATTTCATTGGTGCAAAAGTAACAAAATTTGTTAAACGGCTTTCTTTGGATAGCAGCTATAATATTTGGTAACGGTTTTCGCCAGCGCTTTTAGGCTAAGCTGGTCCGACTCCTTTAAAACATCTGAAATTTTTCCGTTCTTCTTTAAAATTTGAATGGCTTCATCTTTACTGTAAGCCTTGTTGGATATTTCTCCCTGAAAAACAAAATTGGAAGCTTCCTCAACCGAAAGGTCATGCTTTTTGATGATCCAATCTATCTTCTCTTTGATTTTTTCTGGAGTTATGGGGCTCTTTTTAACCTTTACGTGCAAAAGTCTTCTGTCCAGTAACATTTTGCACAATTTGGAAAGCACAAAATCATTATGGAATTGCCAACTTTTCAAGGCGCCAAGAACATCAATATCGTCAAGTTCGGCAAAAGTTTTTAAAACGTCGGCATTAAATGATAAAGTTCCGTTGTTCTTCAGAAAAAATAATAAGGGTTGACTTCCATTTAATTCTTCGCCCTGACTTAAGAGCAGTCTCGCACGTTGCATAATCCTAATCAATAACTGCTCGGCCACCAATCCTGTTTTATGCAAATACACTTGCCAATACATAAATCTACGGGCCATCAAAAACTTTTCTACCGCATAAATCGCCTTCTCCTCTACCACTAAATTACCTTCTACTACATTCAGCATAGAGATAAGTCTTTCAGAATTGATGTTTCCTTCGGTAACGCCAGAGTAAAAACTATCTCTTTTAAGGTAGTCCAAGCGGTCCATATCCAACTGGCTGGAGACCAGTTGATTTAAAAAAGGTTTAGGGTAATCTCCTTGAAAAACGGCAATGGCAGTATCCAGCTGCCCTTCGAATTCTTTGTTCAACTCCATCATAAAACGGAGGGAAATCTGCTCATGACTAATTTCTTTGGCTACAAAACCTTCCAAGGCATGGGAAAACGGCCCGTGGCCTATATCGTGAAGCAAAATGGCACACAATAAACCTTTCTCCTCCTCTTCGGTAATTTCTACATTTTTTAATTTTAAAACCTGAATGGCCTTGGTCATTAAATGCATGCTACCAAGTGCATGATGGAATCGAGTATGGTGCGCCCCTGGATACACTAAATAGGAAAGCCCCATTTGGGATATCCGCCTCAACCTTTGAAAGTAAGGGTGCGAGATCAGACTAAAAATTAGTTCGTTGGGAGTTCCAATAAAACCGTAAATTGGATCGTTGAAAACATTAAGCTTATTGGTTTTTACCAAGAGTTTTTGTTTTAATTCCCACAAAGATAACTACTATATGAACAAGATAACAATTCTTTGGGTCGATGATGAGATAGACCTTTTAAAACCTCACATATTATTTCTGGAAAGTAAAGGCTATAAAGTAATCACGAGCCAGAGTGGCCAAGATGCCATTGAAGAAATCAAAGAAGCTTTTTTTGATATTGTTTTTTTGGATGAAAATATGCCTGGCCTTTCCGGCTTGGAGACACTAACTGAAATAAAGAAATATGACGGTTCCATTCCTGTGGTAATGATTACCAAAAGTGAAGAAGAATACATTATGGATGAAGCAATCGGCTCCAAAATCGCAGACTATCTCATAAAACCTGTAAACCCGAATCAAATTCTTTTATCCTTAAAAAAGAGTTTGGACAATTCTCGCTTAGTATCAGAAAAAACCACGGCCAATTATCAACAGGAATTCAGGAAAATAGCCATGGACCTTTCTATGGTAAATACCTGCGAAGAGTGGGTTGAACTCTACAAAAAACTGATTTACTGGGAGTTGGAATTGGAGCAAATCGAAGATTCCGGTATGTTCGAAATACTGGAATCTCAAAAGGTGGAGGCCAATTCCCAGTTCGGAAAGTTTGTGGATAAAAACTACAAGACTTGGTTCCATGACGGCGATGCTCCAGTAATGTCGCACACCCTATTTAAGAGTAAGATTCAACCTGAGTTGGAAGGTAACAAAACCCTATTGGTTGTGATTGATAATTTAAGATATGATCAATGGTTGGCATTCGAAAAAACTTTATCGGTTCATTTTAAAAAGAAACAGGAGTGTGCATATTTCAGCATACTCCCAACAGCAACGCAATATGCCCGTAATGCCCTGTTTTCTGGCTTGATGCCTTCCGAAATGGAGAAACGGTATCCGGATTGGTGGAAAAACGATACGGATGAAGGCGGGAAAAACCTTTTTGAATCCGAGTTTTTAGGAGAACAGTTGAAACGATTGGGGCTTAACCTCAATTGGGAATACCATAAAATAAGTAATCTAAAACAAGGGAAGCAACTGGCACAAAACTTCAGATCACAAAAAGATAACGACCTCACCGTGGTTGTCTACAATTTTGTAGATATGCTTTCCCATTCAAAAACAGAAATGGAGGTAGTAAAGGAACTCGCTTCCAATGACAAGGCCTATCGTTCACTTACACTAAGTTGGTTTAAAAATTCACCCTTGTTGGAAATTATCCAGCAAGCGCAAGAGCTTGGCATGAAATTGATTTTGACCACGGATCATGGTACCATCAATGTAAAACAACCCTCAAAAGTGATTGGTGACCGCGAAACCAGCTTAAATCTTCGTTATAAGACTGGTAGAAGCCTTACTTATCAAGATAAAGATGTATTGGCCACTAAAAATCCGCAAGAAATTCACTTGCCAAACATTAATCTGAGTAGCAGCTACATTTTTGCCAAGAACGACCTCTTTTTTGCTTACCCAAACAACTACAACTACTATGTAAGTTATTATAGGAACACATATCAACATGGCGGTGTTTCATTGGAAGAAATGGTTGTTCCTTTTGTAGTTTTGGACCCTAAATAAATTTATTTTGAAACGAAACTTTCAATTAAGCCAAATTCAAGATGTAGCCAAAGAAGTAATCAGGAATTCACCCAACAAAGTCCTTTGTTTATATGGTGATATGGGCGTCGGTAAAACCACTTTGGTTAAAGCTTTAGTAAAAGAACTTGGTGCTGTAGATGAGGCAAACAGTCCAACTTTTGGTTTGGTAAATGAATATTCGGATGAAAATAACAATCCCCTCGCCTATCATTTTGATTTTTATAGACTAAATGATGAAATGGAGGCTTTGGATATGGGTTTTGAAGATTATTTGAATTCTGATGCATGGCTATTTATAGAATGGCCAGAAAAAATTTCATCTCTTTTGCCTGAAGATGCTGTGGGGGTATTCTTGCACTTTATCGAGGAAAGCACTCGTTCAATCGAGTTAAATGTTTCTTAAAACACAATCGCTCTATCTTCAGACATATTATTGCGCAGAGCAAGCCGATTTCGATAAACTGTAAGTTTTTTGCGTTAAAAAACCAATTTTATCGATAAAAGGCATGGTAGGTTGAAATATTTTCCTACATTTGTTCTGAGAATGAATTCATTTATTAACCAAAAACTCTTTTACGATGAACACTAAGAAAGTTTTTTTTGGGTTGCTAGCTGTTGCATTTTTGGCAATGACTGCTGTTTCGACCAGCGTTGTTAAAATTGACAAAGATCAAACAACTAGCATTAGAAAAGATCAGCTAAAGAAACTTTAGTAATCTTTTTCCAAACCGTTACGATAATCCCTTTTTTTTAGAAGGGATTATTTTTTTACAATAATCTTTCATTTTTCTAGTTATCTACAACAATGAAGGACAAAACTAGAATTAGGAAAAAGTTTGTAATCGAGGGAGTGATAGCACTTTTTATTGCTATTTCTCCAATACTATTTTATGGTTATAAATATTTGCCCGTCGGAGCCAAGACTTGGACCTTTTTAGGTATTGAGTTTACGGATAATGGGTTTGATGATGATGTTAGCTTAGCTTTCTATTATTATTTGAACAAATTAATCCCTTTACTTCTACTAGTAATATGGTTCGTAACTTCAAAAAACTGGTGGTACCATGCCATATTGATTCCAATCGCTATGTACAGCTTCCAATTGTACACGGTCTTGAATTATTCCAATAGTGAACGAATCGACGAAAACGAAATCCTGTATGTCATTGCCGTAACCATGGTGGTTATACCCGTAGTGTATTTTATAAGGGTAAAATTGGTTGATAAACATGTGCATGGTATCGACTTAGAGGCTATGGATACAGAACTTCAAATCCTAAAAGAAAAAGAAGAATTACGTAAGGAACGCGAGAAATTGGAACAACGCAAGAAGACTGCTTCAAAAAAAATGTAAATTTGCTCGAATACCTTATGGTATAGTAAATAGATTTACTTTTTATGAGCCAAGCTTCCTCTCCATTTAGCAAACAGCAATTACTTCCGCAAGAAGAAACTTTAGAGGTTGTCAAACAAAAGGGAGAACTCTTTATAGGTATTCCAAAAGAGAATCAATACCAAGAAAAACGGGTGTGCCTTACCCCAGACGCCGTTAACGCCATTACAGCAAACGGACACCGGGTATTATTGGAGTCTGGAGCAGGCGAAGGAGCAAATTTTTCCGATATTGATTATACCAATGCTGGAGCTGAGATTACAAGAGATACCAAAAAAGTATTTTCCTGTCCTATAATTTTAAAAGTAGAGCCCCCTACCCTTTCGGAAATAGATTTACTGAATCCGCAGACCATTATAATTTCTGCATTGCAGATCAAGACCCAGAACAAGGAATATTTTGAAATCATGGCCAAAAAAAGGCTCACGGCCATTGCCTTTGAATACATTAGGGATGAAGATGGTAATTATCCAGCGGTGCGCTCACTAAGTGAAATTGCCGGAATCTCCTCCATTTTGATTGCCTCCGAGCTTATGTCCAACCCCAATACCGGTAATGGATTGATGTTTGGAAATATTAGCGGGGTGCCCCCTGTTGAAGTTGTGATTATTGGAGCTGGTACTGTAGGCCAGTTTGCTGCACGGTCAGCCCTTGGGTTGGGTGCTAATGTCAAGGTTTTTGATAATTCCATTAGTAAATTAAGGGATCTCCAAACAAACCTGAACCAAACCCTTTACACATCGACCGTACAGCCCAAGAATTTATTAAAGTCCCTAAAACGTTGTGATGTGGCCATTGGGGCAACACGAGGAAAGGACCGTTCACCCGTAGTTGTATCCAGTTCCATGGTAGAGAACATGAAAAAAGGAGCTGTGATCATTGATGTGAGTATTGATATGGGAGGCTGTTTTGAAACATCGGAGGTAACCACACACCGAAAACCAACCTTTGAAAAATATGGAGTTGTCCATTATGGAGTTCCCAATATTCCATCTAGGTACCCTAGAACATCATCCATTTCCATCAGTAATATTTTTACTCCTTATTTATTAAAAATTGGAGAAGAAGGCGGCTTGGAACATTCACTTCGGTTTGATAAAGGCTTGCGCAATGGACTTTATATGTACCATGGTATTTTGACCAACAAATCCGTTGGCGATTGGTTTGGGCTAAACTATAACGATATTAACTTTCTTATTTTTTAATGTAGATGGCATTTTTGAAACGATTGGGATGGTACTTGGTTGGACTATCCATAGGATTGATTTTTTTGGTTTTTATTTTGAAGAAAAAATCTGGCGAAGAAGGTATAGATTTTTGCTATTTCCCGAATTGTAGGGTGCTCAAGGATATGCGTTCCAAACCTTTGACTTTCTCGGAATCGCTACCCGAGCAATACCAAGACACACTTATGATTCAGGCCTTTTTACAGGATGGCGATGTGGATTTTGGAAAGAGTGATACCAAGTCCGAACCTTGTAAAACGTATTTTATCTCCCATGAATATAATGGTGAAGAATTAGAGCTAAAGGCTAAGAATTGTAAAAATCAAGTGACGGTGGAAGGAGTCACTTTTCTGGATTAATCCGATAATTTCCTCCGCTTCCGTTCTTTTGTGATCAAGGCAAGTTCCCGCGACGTTTGACCAGCTACCGAGGTGTTTTCCTCAGCTCTTCTGATTAAATAAGGCATTACATCACGTACTGGCCCATAGGGCACATATTTTACCGAATTATATCCTTCTGCCGCCAAGTTGTAGGTGATATGGTCGCTCATGCCAAATAATTGGCCAAACCAAATCCGTTCATCGTTGGTCGTGATGTCCTGTTTTTTCATCAGGTCGACCAGTTTGAGACTGCTCTGCTCATTATGCGTACCGGCGAAAATGATAAAACGCTCCAAATGCTCCATCATAAAATCGATAGCAGCATCAAAATTCTCATCGGTTTCTCGCTTGGATTTGCAAATTGGGCTTTCATAGCCTTTTTCATTGGCCCTTTCGTTCTCTTTTTCCATATAGGCACCGCGGACTATTTTCGCTCCGATATGAAAGCCTTCATCCACCGCTATTTTATATAGCTTTTTCATATAATCGAGGCGATCCCAACGATACATTTGAAAGGTGTTGAACACCACGGCCTTTTGCTTGTTATATTTGCGCATAAGATCAAGGATCAAATCGTCCGCAGCATCCTGCATCCAGCTTTCTTCCGCATCTATCAATAAAGCAACATCCAAATCATAGGCCTTTTGACAGACTTTATCAAATCGGTTTACAATCCTGCCCCACTCTGCCTCTTCCTTTTCGTTTAATTCACTGCCGGCAGTGACCTTCTCAAATAGTTTAAAACGCCCAAAACCGGTAGGTTTGAATACGGCAAAAGGCATAGCATCTTTTTCCTTGACAAAGTCCAGAATCTCCAAGGTTTTTTCCATGGCAAAATCAAACTGGTTGTCCACCTCTTTGCCTTC
Organism: Flagellimonas lutimaris; assembly: GCF_003581615.1. Classification (GTDB taxonomy): domain Bacteria; phylum Bacteroidota; class Bacteroidia; order Flavobacteriales; family Flavobacteriaceae; genus Flagellimonas; species Flagellimonas lutimaris. The sequence goes on along the minus strand of NZ_QXFH01000077.1, from coordinate 538,062 downwards.
TGCTGAATAATCTAAAATGGAGCAAACCCCATTACCGAACATATTGTCAATAATTGGCAAACAATCTTTTTCGCTGACACCACCACAAAAATGGTCAAATACAGTAGCCCGGATCAAACCCTCAACAGGGAGGTGTGCCTTAATGGCAAAATTGGTCACCGCAGTACCGATACGAACCAAAGGTTCGTTAGAAATCATTTTAAAAAGAAAATAGGCTCGCTCCAACTGGGAGTCCGTTTTTAGCTCAAAAGCTATTGCAGTATTCTCAAAATTTGGTCGCATTAATTATAATCCATTAAAGATTCAAATATAAGTACGGAATCTAGAACCATATATATAAAAATAATCTTTATTTAGCAGTGTAAACAAAATTATGGATTCGGTTAAATCACAGTCTTACGAGGTACATATTAACGAATTGGCAAAAGCTGCTCTTAACCAACATGTTGCCAATAGAACATATTCCAAAATATTTCTTTTGGTGGATGAAAACACCAAGAAATATTGTTTGCCCGTTTTAAAAGAAATTTTTGATGGCCCCGTCGATTCTATCTTAGAAATTCAGTCCGGGGAAGAAAACAAGCACATTCAAACTTGTTTACAAATTTGGGAAGATCTTTCCAATTTGGATGGTGATCGAAAAAGTCTGCTCATCAACCTCGGCGGAGGTGTACTTACCGATATGGGGGGATTTGTAGCATCTACTTTTAAAAGAGGGATAGATTTTATCAATATCCCCACCACCCTGCTTGCCATGGTCGATGCCTCCATTGGTGGGAAAACAGGTGTGGACCTCGGTTCTTTGAAAAATCAAATTGGAGTAATCAACCAGCCTCAGATGGTATTGATTTTTCCAGAATTCTTAAAAACCCTTGACCCACGTCAAATAAAAAGTGGATATGCCGAGATGTTAAAGCACGGTCTTATACAGGACGAAGTCTATTGGCAAGACTTAATCAAAAAAAGCAATTTTACCGATGCGTCATGTATTCAGAGATCTATTGCCATTAAGAACGAAGTGGTTTTACAAGATCCTACAGAACAAGGATTGCGCAAGATTTTAAATTTTGGCCACACTTTGGGGCATGCTATAGAATCTTATTGCTTGGAGAACCATGATAGGAAAACATTATTGCATGGCGAAGCCATAGCCATTGGGATGATTCTGGAGGGGTATTTGTCCCACGAACTCCGTGGACTTTCCAAATTATCATTGGATGAAATCAAAAAAAGCTTTTTGAGGTTTTTTGATAAAGTAGATTTTACCGACGAAGACATTGATTCCATTCTTCAATTGTTGAAATATGACAAGAAGAATTCCCACGGCAATGTAAATTTTGTACTGCTACAGGCTATTGGCGAGGCAGTCATCGATATTGAAGTTCCAGAAGAATTGTTCCAAAAAGCTTTTGCTTACTACAAGGAATAGGCACTTCACATACTTATTTTTTACGTTTGCAACTCTTTGGGTCCATCAAATTCAAAAATTCCTAGTTTAGGAATGTAATTAATAACTAACCATTATGAAACGAATTTTGATAGACTACAAAAAATTGGACCATAAAGTAGCGTCCATGTTAATTGATTCCTATCCAGACGGTTATGGTGACGATGACATCATAACCATAAGAAAGCCAAATGGAGAGGTAATTGAGGCAGTAGAGGTAAAAACAGCCGATACGATCTACTTGGTGAAAATAAGTAAGAGCCTTTCCAATTTTATAGCCAATTTTGAGGAAACCATCGAAAAGGAACTCGACAAAGATTTAGTGGCTTCCGAATTTGAAGGGGATTCTTTCGAAGGAATGGAAACTGCTTCAAACGATGTTGATGAAGACCATCAATATTGATTTAAGACAAATATCTTTCTTCAATAATTCGAATATGGTGTGCTTGATGTCCACTAATGATGAACCCCAGTGCCCTTACACTCATTTTTGAACCGCTGGCCGTGCCAATTCTTTTAATAGATTCGTCGTCAAACGAATTAAAAAGTGATATTGTGGAGTCCCTTACTGCTTTATATTCTTCGATTAAATCCTTTTTTGTTCTATTGGAAGCATTGGAATATGGTACATAGGCATCTTGGTCAAAGCCAGGAAATGGAGTTTTGTCATTTCTAGCAATACAAAGTGCACGGTACTGAAAAATTCTTTCCGTGTCGATGGTATGCACAATTGCTTCTGCTAAAGTCCATTTACCTTCTTCATAGGCAAAACCCAGTTTTTCCTCTGAAATTTTTTCAAAAAGTGATAAAAAATTGGATTTACCGATTTTTAGCTCTTCAATCAAACCAACATTACCTAGAGCCATAACATAGGTCTGGTAAAATGGATTATATTCAGAGGAAGGCAGTTCTGAAACTAACATATATGTAAAAGGGATTATAGCTCGTTGAAGATGGTATGCATCAAACGCCTTTTATCGTTGATGCTCTCCTCTAAGGAAATCATGGTTTCGGTCCTGCTGATACCTTCAATATCATCTATTTTAAAAATGATGTTTTTTGCATGCGTTGTATCCTTGGCCCTTATTTTACAGAAAATATTGAACTTTCCGGTCGTAATGTGAGCCACGGTTACATATGGTATCTGACTAAGTCTTTCGAGTACAAACTTGGTTTGGTGTGTTTTCTCCAAAAATATTCCAACATATGCAATAAAAGAGTACCCCAGTTTTACATAATCTAAAGTAAGGGAAGAACCTTTTATGATTCCGGACTCTTCCATTTTTTTGACTCTTACATGGACCGTACCTGCTGAAATCAGCAACTTCTTTGCAATATCCGTAAAAGGTGTACGGGTATTATCAATTAACATGTCCAATATCTGGTGATCTATCTCGTCTAGCTTAACTTTGTTCATTACATTGAATTTTGCAGCAAAAGTAGTTAAAAAAGAAAATTTACGTAATTAAAATGGTTCTTTTTTAAATAAAATGCAAGAACACACGATAATTTGACTTTTATTTCTTGGTTTTTAACAATAAATCGAGAATCTCCTTTTCAGAGGAAGCAAAGCCAAAATCCTTGGTATCAATACATTCTATTGTTTGGTGTCCGTAAAACCCCTCAAGCAATCCAATTTCTGCGATTTCGGGCTTAAAAATAATTTTATCCACGTCCAAAACTTCTTTATATCTGATTCCGACCTTTTGGCCTGGTTCAATTTCAGGGTTGACCAATTCTGGATTTCTGATTATTACATCAAAAAATAACTTCTGATTCCCTGGAATTGAAAAATAATCTCCTGTCTTATAGGTGTCAATCTCGTTGTTGGTAATGATTTTTAGTGCCTCAATTATTGAAAGAAAAATAAGTTCTCTGGTTTTTTCTCTTTCATAATCTTTTGGATAGTGCCCAGATTCAAACAAAATAGTTGGAACGTTAAGCATCTGAAATGTATCGCCAATGCAGTTGTCATTAAAACCATCATCGTATCTTCCTACCTGGCTGGGGATATGTTTTTGTAGCATTGCATTCATACCTACGATCAATTTCATAGCTACTTCCCTGGTCGGTGTTATATGCCGCTCTTGGTTACTTGCAGGCGACAAAAATGATACTGTCGCCGATTTGTTTGCTTTTCCGGCACTAAAAAGTGTTCGTTGATCATGAAGATTAAAACAAAAATCTGGATGGAACGATTCAAATAAGTTTCTTAATGCTATGCTTTCAGGTTGCGTTAAATCCTTTGCATCCCTGTTTAAATCCACTTTATTAAAATTCTCACGTGTATAGATACGGGCTCCATCTGGGTTTAGCATAGGGACAATCATTAAACTACATTCCCTTAAAATGTTTTGGGCCAAAGAGTCATCCGATTGTAAAAAATTGACCAGGTCCCAAACTGCTTTTGTTGTAGTGGATTCGTTCCCATGCATTTGGGACCACATAAGCACCTTTTTTCCACCCTTACCTAATCTAAAAGCATTTATACCAATACCTTCAACTGAATACCCAATGTGAGTAATCGGGCAAGAAACTTTAGAGAAACAAGGCTGTATAGCCTCCATATTAATATATCTACCTTGAATAGATTTCTCCTTATATAATGAATGGTCAACCATGAAGTGATTAATTAAAGTTTACAAAAGTAACCAAGCTTTAATTTACATTTGTAACCTGTTTCATTATCATAGAATATACATTTGTAACCAGTATTAGGTGCTGAACTATACATTTGTCAACAATATAAATTGTATCAAATTATAATACTTTATAATTCAGTATTTCAATTATATATATGTGTTTATTTCGTCTTTTACTAAAACTAAAATATAGTAGTATTACAAGTTTTTTATTATTTCTGCTCTTATTCTACTATCTTAGATAGATATAAATTTACATTTGTGAACAAAGAAATTGTAACTCGAATACAGACCGTCATTGATCATTTGGAATTATCTGTTTCCACTTTTGCTGATGAGATTGGCGTACAGCGCTCAAGCATATCCCATTTATTGAATGGGAGAAATAAGCCGAGTTTGGATTTTGTTATGAAATTGGTAAACACCTACCCCGAAGTAGATTTATATTGGTTGTTGAAGGGAGAAGGTGGCTTTCCAAGGGAGGCGCGCACAGAAATTAGAAAAGAGACCCCGGAAATCTCAAAGGCAATTGAAAAGCAAACAGAGGAGGGTCTTCAAATAAATAGTCTGCCAGAGATTGGAAAAAAAGGTAATGTATCTATGGAACCCTTTAAAATAGTATTGTTCTATGAGGACGGCACTTTTAAAACATTCAATCCTAAAAAGGATTGACCCTTTCGTGTACTTTCCGTTACTTTGTGGTTATGACAAAAAACCTTCTTTCTTTCGCGATTATTCTATTCTTTTTTGCTTGCGGCCAACCTCCACAACGGAATTGTGAAGACTTTAAAACTGGTGCATTTTCCTTTAAGGCCACAATTAACGGCGAGGAAAAAGAAACCATATTCCGCAGAACTTTGGATATAGAAGTTGATAAGTACGAAGGAAAAGTAGATTCTTCATCTATTCGGTGGATCAATGATTGCGAGTATGTGCTTAAAAATTTAAATCCCAAGAACAAGGCGGAGGAGAAACCTATTCACATAAAAATTTTGACCACAACAGATTCTTCCTATACTTTTGAATACAATGTTGTTGGGGAGAATAAGAAATTTAAAGGAACTGCCCATAAAATAGACTGACCATGTTTGATATTTTCGCAAGTCCAGATGCCTGGATGGCATTGCTTACCCTTACTTTTTTGGAAATCGTATTGGGTATAGACAATATTATCTTTATTTCCATTGCAGCAGGTAAATTAGAAAAAAAAGATAGAAGAAAGGCGACAAACATTGGACTTGTATTGGCAATGTTGCTTCGGATTGTTTTACTGTTCGGACTCACCTGGCTCACCAAAATGAAGAAACCGTTTTTAGTCTTCAATGAGTCATGGTTGACTGGCGGTATAAGTTGGCAGGCTCTAATATTATTTGCTGGAGGTCTTTTTTTGCTCTATAAAAGCACCAGAGAAATACACGAAAAAATAGAAGACCGTGGCCATGATGAACGAGAAGTGACAAAGTCGCGCTCATCATCTTTGATGAATGCTATTGTTCAAATAACCGTAATCAATATTGTTTTTTCCTTTGATTCTATCCTTACTGCTATAGGTATGACCAATGGAATCTCCCCTAACCCAACAGATGCCTTGGTTTTAATGGTAACCGCAGTTGTGATATCCGTATTGATAATGATGTTGTTTGCAAATCCCGTAGGCGAATTTGTCAATCGCCACCCTTCTATTCAGGTTTTGGGATTATCCTTTTTGATTTTGATCGGTTTTATGCTGATTGCAGAATCGGCACACTTATCTCATTTGGAAGTGTTTGGCAACGAAGTTGGGGCTATTCCAAAAGGATACCTTTATTTCGCAATTGCTTTCTCCTTAATGGTGGAATTCCTTAACCTTAGAATGCAAAAAAACACTCAAGAGGAAAAAGGTCATTCCCTAGATGAGCATTAATTGGGTCTTTGGTAGGCCAATTCTGGAGTGGACTCCTTTTGCTTTTTAAATAATCGCTGTTGTTGCTTCACCGTTAATGTGCTTCCGTCATGGCTCCAACCGGGAGGTCCAAATATGTACATTAGTTTATGGGAAAGCTTTTTAGACTTTTTTACATCGTTCCAAATATCCTTGAATTCGTGTGTAAGTATAACCACGGGGTTGTACGATTCAGGAGCATGGATAACGCCGTATTTTACATCGATGTTATCATCTAGTTCTTTCCAAGTTCCAAACATCTTATCGAAAATGTTTAAGAAACCACCATGGTTCTTGTCCAAATACTCCACATTTTGGGCGTGGTGTACTTGGTGCATGGTGTGGGTGTTCATAAACTTTTCTATAAAGCCAAGTTTAGGAACATAAACGGTGTGCAATTGAAACTGCCATAGTGCCTCTATGCCCAAGCATACCAACACCATTTCTGGCGGGAAACCAATGGCTGGCATCCATATATAAAAGAAAGGTTTGTATAAAATAGTGAACCATCCGTTTCTGATGGCGGTACCTAAATTAAAATTGTCCGAGGAGTGATGTACTATGTGGGCAGCCCACAAGATGCGTACCTCGTGGTTAGCTCTATGGAACCAATAATAAGTGAAATCATCAGCCAATTGACAAATAATCCAAACATACCAAGCATATCCAAAGGATTCGTAACCCAAAAAGTTGGTTCTAACCCCGTCTACTACAGGATTAAAAAGTTCATAAGTTCCTTCAAAAAGAAGTATGGCAAAGGCTACCTTAAACAGGGGGCCCAATATTGCAGATCCGATACCCATAAAACTGCTCGCGGCCAAATCTTTCCAATTATAAAGTTGGTCGTCGTCGTGAGTTTTACTGTACGCTAATTCTAACAAGATAAAGGCGATAAATACTGGCACGCCATATACCAGGGGGTTTGTAAAATCCATAAAGAAAATTTAAGTAGTAGGCTTTAGGTATGTGTCGTGGCGAAAATTAGACATAAAAAGCATTAAAACAAAGTAGTTTGGTCAGAACTATCATTCTTTGTTCCTATATCATTATCATCACTTTCTATTTGCTCCTCGTCCACTACTTCGATGTCCTCTGCTTTTTGTTCTTCGGGCTCCTCGTAGGGTAAGGAATCTAAAACATTGATATTTTTAACTTTTTCCGGAGTAAGCTGATTCCCAAGAGCTTTTATTCCTTTTACAGCAATAAATTCTTCTACATCTACTTCTTGATTGGGTTTGGGGTCCTTGCCCCGCGGCTTAACGAATTCTATTTCTAATCTAGGCCGCCAATCTGTGGATACTAGTTCCAAATAGGATTTTGTGTCGTCTGCAATAACAACCTCTTCTTTATTTGGATTCTCTATCAAGAATCTTTTTAGGTAGAAACGCTCTTTATCACCAACATAATGTACTACAGAAATTGGTTTCTCAGGATTCCACTTTTCAAGCACGACCATGTCATCATTAAATCGAGTAAGCAAATCTGGCGGAATAGTTTTTACGATACCCTTCTGGTCTATTACCAGAAGTAAATCATCGCCTTTAAATTCTCCCAGCAGCTCCCCTCTACCATCAACGTTTAATCTACTTACCACATCATCAAACCAAATTTTCCTGGGCTTTAAAGTGGACACACCTTTCTCTTTCAGTTCGATTCGTTTTACAGCATATTTGGTTACTAAATTTCCTTTGGAACCTCTCCCCTTTATTAGAACATCGGAAAAATCCAAGTCCCATTTCAGTTTTTTAATGCTTCCCGATTGACGCAACATCACCGTGACGACTTCGGCCTCACCATTTGGATTGGCAGAAAAGTACAACACTTCTGAAGAAGCTTTGTCTCCGGCTAGTTGATATATCTTATCCCGGGTCATACTGGTCACATTGAATCTCTTAACGTAGCTGGGCCCACCTTTCATAAGTTTGTAAATCATATTATAGGTGGTGCGCTTGTCCTTCTTTTTAAAGACAGCCACGTGTATAATGTTTTTGCCCACAAAAACCTTGGAATCCACCTTGGTCACCATCATCTCCCCTTTTTGGGTAAAGACAATAATATCGTCAATGTCACTGCAGTCAGTGACATATTCATCTCGTTTAAGGGATGTTCCAATAAATCCTTCTTCGCGGTTTACATAGAGTTTAGTATTTCGGATAACGACTTTAGTCGCTTCGATGTCATCAAAAATTCTTATTTCTGATTTTCGCTCCCGACCAGCACCATATTTCTTTTTAAGTTCCTTGAAATAAGCGATGGCATAATCCACCAAATGCTCCAAATGATGCTTTGTTTCCGCAATCCTATCTTCTAAACTTTCAATAAGTTGTTGCGCCTTGTCTAAATCAAACTTTGAAATACGCTTAATTCGGATTTCGGTCAACCGAATGATATCTTCTCTGGTCACCTCTCTTTTTAGATGAGAAATATGAGGCTTCAGACCTTTATCGATAGCATCGATTACACCTTCCCAAGTTTCCTCTTCCTCAATTTCACGGTAAATCCTGTTCTCTATAAAAATACGTTCCAAAGAAGAGAAATGCCATTGTTCCTCTAGTTCTTCCAATTGTATTTCAAGTTCTGCTTTAAGTAGCTCTACGGTATTATCTGTGGACCTTTCAAGCATCTCTTTGACACCAATAAATAATGGCTTATTATCTTCAATCACGCATCCTAATGGGGATATAGAAGATTCGCAAGCTGTAAAGGCATAAAGTGCGTCAATGGTTTTGTCAGGAGAAATTCCGTTGGGCAAATGCACTAAAATCTCTACTTCGGCAGCTGTGTTGTCCTCTATCTTTTTTACTTTGATTTTCCCCTTATCGTTAGCCTTTAAGATGGAGTCAATTAAAGAGGAGGTGTTGGTGCCGTATGGTATTTCGTTAATGACCAGAGTGTTCTTGTCCAAAGTGGATATTTTGGCCCTTACCCTGATTTTTCCACCGCGCATACCATCGTTGTAATTGGTCACATCAATGATACCTGCAGTTGGAAAGTCTGGATAAATGGTAAATCGCTTTCCTTTTAAATGTTTTATGGAAGCGTCTATCAACTCATTAAAATTGTGAGGAAGAATTTTAGTAGAGAGCCCTACTGCAATTCCCTCCGCCCCTTGCGCAAGTAATAACGGAAATTTTACGGGTAGATTTACAGGCTCTTTTTTTCTACCATCATACGAAAGTTGCCATTCCGTAATTTTTGGGCTGTATACAACCTCAAGGGCAAACTTGGATAGCCGCGCTTCGATATATCGTGAGGCCGCTGCTCCGTCCCCCGTTAAAATATTTCCCCAGTTACCCTGGGTATCAATAAGAAGGTCTTTTTGTCCAATTTGCACCATGGCATCAGCAATACTGGCATCACCGTGAGGGTGATATTGCATGGTGTGCCCCACTACATTGGCCACTTTGTTGTAACGCCCATCATCAAGTTCTTTTAACGAGTGCATAATTCTGCGCTGCACAGGCTTAAAGCCATCTTCGATGGCGGGTACGGCACGCTCCAAAATTACATAGGAAGCGTAATCCAAAAACCAATCCTTGTACATCCCGGTTACTTTTACCAGGCTATCTTGGGACTCATCTTGGTTATCTAAACTTTCATCGTTCAGTTCTTCGTTCTCTTCCATTTAGAAAGGTAGCATTTATTTGGGTTGCAGTTGGTTTTCTTCTACTAGGTCAAGCTCTACTTTAAGGTTTTTGATAATGAATTCCTGCCTATCCGGCGTATTTTTCCCCATATAAAACTTTAAAAGGGCATCAATGCTCATGGCCTTGTCCAGCATCACAGGTTCAAGACGAATATCATCACCAATAAAATGTTTGAATTCATCCGGAGAAATTTCACCCAATCCCTTAAATCGGGTTATTTCTGGTTTTCCGGTAAGTTTTTGAATGGCATTTCTTCGTTCTTCGTCACTATAACAATAAATAGTTTCCTTTTTATTGCGCACCCTAAACAACGGAGTTTGAAGAATATATAAATGGTTCTCTTTGATCAATTCCGGGAAAAATTGCAAAAAGAAGGTAATTAACAATAAACGAATATGCATTCCATCCACATCGGCATCGGTTGCTATTACAATATTGTTGTACCTAAGGTCTTCCATGGAATCCTCAATGTTGAGTGCTGCCTGCAAAAGATTGAATTCTTCGTTCTCGTACACAATCTTTTTGGACATGCCGTAGGAGTTCAACGGTTTACCTCGAAGGCTAAATACCGCTTGTGTATTCACATCCCTGGATTTGGTTATGGAACCAGATGCAGAATCTCCCTCCGTAATAAAAAGTGTAGTTTCCAGTCTTCGGTCCTTCTTCATATCCTGTAAATGTACACGGCAGTCACGAAGTTTTTTATTGTGGAGACTTGCTTTTTTTGCACGTTCCCGAGCCAGTTTTCGAATTCCTGAAAGCTCTTTACGTTCTTTCTCTGCTTGTACAATTTTCTTTTGAAGTGCTTCTGCTGTCTGCGGATTTTTATGCAGATAGTTATCTAAATATGTACCTATAAAATCGTTTATATACGTACGAACGGTTGGCAATTTACCACCCATATCGGTTGAGCCCAACTTGGTTTTGGTCTGGCTTTCAAAAACAGGCTCCATTACTTTGATGGAAACCGCAGATATGATTGACTTTCGAATATCTGATGCATCATAATTTTTTCCGTAAAAATCACGGACAGTTTTCACGATGGCTTCCCTAAATGCAGATTGGTGCGTACCACCCTGCGTGGTATGTTGTCCATTTACGAAAGAATGATATTCCTCGCTGTATTGAGTTTTGCTGTGGGTCATGGCAACCTCAATATCATCACCTTTTAGGTGGATGATGGGATAAAGAAAATCTTCTTGGTTGTTGTTGTCTTCCAATAAGTCCTTTAATCCATTTTCGGAATGGAACTTTTCTCCATTGAAAACGATAGTTAAGCCTGGATTTAGGTAGACATAGTTTTTGAGCATTCGTTCCACATACTCGCTACGGTATTTATATTTTTTGAAGATGGACTCATCCGGTATAAAACTAACCTTGGTCCCTTTTCTTCTGGATGATTCTTCCAAAAGTTCTTCGTTTACCAAGTTCCCTGTTTCAAATTCAGCAGACTTGGATTGCCCATCCCGATTGGATTCAACCCTAAAATAAGTAGAAAGCGCATTAACGGCCTTGGTGCCCACCCCGTTCAATCCAACAGATTTTTTAAAGGCCCGGGTATCGTACTTACCACCGGTATTCATTTTGGAAACAACGTCCACCACTTTTCCCAATGGAATGCCACGACCATAATCGCGAACATGTACCTTATTTTCCTTGATGTTGATTTCGATGGTCTTCCCTGCTCCCATCACAAATTCATCGATACAGTTATCGATTACTTCTTTTAGGAGAATATAGATGCCATCATCTGCAGAGGAACCGTCGCCCAATTTTCCAATGTACATCCCAGGACGCATACGAATATGCTCCTTCCAATCCAGCGAACGAATATTATCTTCAGTATATTGGGTGTCTGCCATTAGTTAAGGGTTAATCATTGCAATATAAAATTTAGGAGCAAAAATAAAAGGGTGTACGGTAGAAAGTAATCAACAATAGAAAACAATAATTGTTAATATATATCAGCCTTTAGCTCGCTTTTTGCCTTGGATTGACAGATAAGTCACTCCAAAAATAACAACCAGCATTCCAACAAGCTGCCAATATGTAAGTTTTTCGTCCAAAAACACAAAGGCGAGCAAAATAGTGGAAATGGGTCCCAAGCTTCCCAAAATTGAAAAATTGCTAGCTCCCAGCCTTTCGATTGCTGCTGAAACCAAAAAGGATGGAATCAATGTGGCAAAGATAGCCATAGCCAAACCGTACGCATAGACGGGCCAAGGATAATTCGCATAGTCCCAGTTGCCCGCTACCAAATAATGCATCACAATACAGCTAGTGGACGCAATCATCGCGTAGCAGGTAAATCGAAGTACTCCGAATTTGGGAATCAGCCAACCACTACCTACCAAATAGGAGGCATAGGTGATGGCACTCAACAATACCAAGAATCCTCCCAGCAATACTTTATTTCCGGCAACGTCCAATTCGTCCCAAAAAGTAATCAGTACCCCCACGTAGGTTACAAGAATGGCAATAAACTGCACTTGGGTAATCTTTTTCCTGAAAATCAACCAGGTAAGAAATACGACAATAGTAGGGTACACAAAAAGTATGATTCGCTCTAATCCCGCTTTAATATAATTCAATCCTAAAAAATCGAAATAACTGGCTAAATAGTAGCCCACAAATCCAAACAGGAACAGCCAAGCGTAATCTGTTGGGGCAATTTTTGCCTTAGCTGTCTTTTTCCGAATTAAAAAGAGGATGAAAATATAGAACGGTAGGGAGAATAACATCCGAAACAATAGTAAATCTAGTGTGTCCACATCGTAACGGTAAGCTAATTTCACCATCACAGCTTTTGAGGAGAATAGTACCACTCCCAAAACTCCGTATAAAATCCCCAAACTTTTACTGGACATATAGCAAAGCTATTTTATGTCCAGAAATTGGAAAACCACAAATAGTATGGATTACAATGCCCAGTGATTATACATTGAACCTAAAGTGCATCACATCACCGTCCTTAACAATGTATTCTTTACCCTCTACACGCATACGACCAGCCTCTTTTACCTTGGCTTCACTGCCGTATTTTACGTAATCGTCATAAGCAATGACTTCGGCTCGGATAAAGCCTTTTTCAAAATCGGTATGGATAACGCCTGCGGCTTGCGGAGCAGTTGCACCAACAGGAATGGTCCAAGCACGAACTTCCTTGACACCAGCAGTAAAATAGGTTTCCAAGTCAAGTAATTTATATGCGCCACGAATCAATTTGGCGGAACCTGGTTCTGAAAGTCCAATGTCTTCCAAGAACATTTGGCGCTCTTCATAGGATTCCAGTTCGGTAATATCAGCTTCAGTACCCACTGCCAAAAAGATAACCTCGGCATTTTCGTTTGCAACAGCCTCTTTTACTTTTTCCACGTATGCATTCCCATCAACAGCAGCTCCTTCGTCCACATTGCAAACGTACATTACGGGTTTATCCGTAATCAATTGTAGTGGTTTCACGAATTCTTCACGGCCATCTTCACTAACTTCAATAGCTCTAACGGATTTTCCGGCTTCCAAACCTTCTTTAAGTGCGGATAATACCGCCTCTTCTTTCTGTGCTTCCTTATTACCTGTTTTGGCAGCACGTTTTACCTTATCGAGCTTTTTCTCAACGCTCTCTAAATCTTTTAGCTGCAATTCCATATCAATAGTTTCCTTGTCCCTGATTGGGTCCACAGAACCATCAACGTGCACTACGTTATCATTATCAAAACAGCGAAGTACGTGGAGAATAGCATCGGTTTCTCGGATATTTCCCAGAAACTGGTTACCAAGTCCCTCACCTTTACTGGCACCTTTTACCAAACCGGCAATATCAACAATCTCTACAGTAGCTGGAAGAACACGCTCCGGATTTACCAATTCCTCCAATTTCTCCAAACGTTGGTCAGGTACGTTCACCACACCAATATTGGGTTCAATGGTACAAAAAGGGAAGTTGGCACTTTGTGCCTTTGCATTGGACAAACAGTTAAAAAGGGTTGATTTTCCTACGTTGGGTAATCCTACAATACCGGCTTTCATTCGCTAGCTATTAGATATTAGATTTCAGATTTTAGACATCAGAATTCAAGTGTTTTGTACTCCTTCACCCTCAACAATTTTGGTTTCACCCTAAATCATTTATTGGATTTTGATTATTGAAAACTGATTTAAGGCTGCAAATATAAGTTGAAGTTTTGGTACTGGGACTAAAAGCCTTGAATCAATAAATAAAGGCCTATAATAACCAAAGCAATGATGCCGAAAATGGCTATCAGGGACAATATGCATCCCGCCTGTTTCCAAATACCGTTGTATGCTTTCTCTTTTTCTCGCATAAAAAAACCCGAACCATTTAAGATTCGGGCTAAATTAAATGTTTTTTATTGCTTAACCATCAGGGTGCATAAACTTTTGCTTGCCCAATAGTTCGTCTTCAGTTTCTTCGTGATCTTCATCGGGAACACAACAATCAACAGGGCATACGGCCGCACATTGGGGTTCTTCGTGAAATCCTTGACACTCCGTGCATTTGTCTGGAACAATATAATAAAGCTCATCGCTAACAGGTTCTTGAACTTCATCTGCATTTACCTCCTTGCCGTTAGGCAAAACCACATTGCCGTTCAGCGAAGTTCCATCACTATATCTCCATTCATCTGCACCTTCATAAATTGCTGTGTTAGGGCATTCTGGCTCGCAAGCACCACAATTTATGCACTCATCAGTTATAATAATTGCCATAATTTTCTTTTCCTTTTGGGCTGATTCTTATCAGCATGCTTACTTTTGACAAAAATAAACCCTAGTAAATTAGTGTACAAATTTAATGGCACCAGATACAAATACCATAGATGCTTTTGTTAAACTTGGAAAATACCTAACGGATTTTTGTGATAAATGTTATTCCGAGAACGTTGAAGTGGATTCCGGTTTGAAGGAAATTATTGCGCGGGCAGGACACCACAACGGCTGGTTTACCGAGGATAACATTTTATTTTCTCTTCAGCAATGGGGCGATTTGCTCACAGAAGAAAATCTCAAGGAATGGTTGTCCAACTATACCTTTAATAAGGATATTGAGCCAAAAACGGTAGGTATTGTAATGGCAGGAAATATCCCATTGGTTGGGTTTCATGACTTTCTATGCGTATTGCTTTCAGGAAACAAGGTGCTGGCCAAGTTATCTTCCAACGACAAGGTTCTTTTGCCCTTTCTATCAAAATATTTGATTCAGCAGGAGCCTTCACTCGCTGATAAAATCGAATTTATAGATGGAAAAATGGAGAATTTCGATGCTGTTATCGCAACGGGAAGCAACAATACAAGTCGCTATTTTGAATACTATTTTGGCAATAAACCCAACATCATTCGAAAAAACAGAAATTCGGTTGCCGTGCTTACCGGAAATGAAGCCGAAGAAGAACTAAAAGCACTCGGTGAGGATATATTTAGGTATTATGGTTTAGGTTGCCGCAATGTATCCAAAATCTATGTGCCAAAAGACTATGATTTTGATACATTGTTCAAAGCATTGTATGATTACAATGACATTATTCATCAGCATAAATACGCCAACAACTACGATTACAACAAAGCAGTTTATTTGATGAGTGAATTCAAAATTTTGGATAATGGGTTCTTGGTGTTAAAGGAAGACGAAGCCCTCACCTCCCCTATCTCTGCATTGTTTTATTCACATTATGATGATGAATCAAGTTTGAGAAAAGAATTGGAAGCACTTGAAGAACAAATTCAATGTATCGTCTCTAGCGGAACAATAGAAAACAAAGTCAATTTTGGAGAAACCCAAAAGCCTAGTTTAAAAGACTACGCAGATGGAATTGACACTATGGAATTCCTGTTGAAACTTTAAGAAAAACCTAACCTTCGTAATGGTTTATAGATCCAACAATTTTTAAGACCTTTACCCCTTAAACCAAGGAAATGAAAAAGCATAATTTTAGCGCAGGCCCATGCATTTTACCCGCAGAGGTAATGCTAAAGGCCTCCGAGGCCGTTCAGGAACTGGATGGTATTGGTCTTTCACTTATAGAAATATCCCACCGCAGCAAAGAGTTTGTCGCCATTATGGAAAAAGCTCGCTCGTTGGCCCTAGAGCTTTTGGGACTTGAGGGTAAAGGGTATCAAGCTTTGTTCCTCCAGGGTGGTGCGAGCATGCAATTTTTAATGACGGCCTTTAACCTGTTGGATAAAAAAGCGGGGTATGTGAACACGGGAACATGGAGTCAAAAAGCCATTAAGGAAGCTCGCTTGTTTGGTGATATTGTGGAAGTAGCTTCCTCTCAGGAAGATAACTTTAAGTATATCCCAAAAGGTTTTGAAATCCCTTCGGATTTGGATTATCTACACCTTACCTCCAACAATACTATTTACGGAACACAGTTCAAGGAATTTCCTAAAACCGATGTGCCTTTGGTCTGTGATATGAGTTCAGATATCTTTTCCCGCCAATTGGATTTTTCACAATTTGATTTAATCTATGCAGGCGCACAAAAGAACATGGGACCCGCAGGAACGACCCTTGTGGTGGTTAAGGAAGATATACTAGGTAAAGTTTCTAGAAAAATTCCATCCATGATGGATTATTCCGTTCACATTGCTAAGGACAGCATGTTCAATACCCCTCCTGTTTTTGCAGTATACGTTTCCATGCTGACGATGCAATGGTTGAAGGATTTAGGCGGAATTGCAGCTATCGAAGAAATCAACGAGCGCAAAGCGAACTTAATTTATTCTGAAATTGAACTCAATCCTATTTTCTCTGGTTTTGCTGCCAAAGAAGATCGCTCCAATATGAATGCCACTTTTAACATCACCGATGATGAATTAAAAGATGTATTTGACGAAATGTGCAAAGAGGCAGGAATTAATGGCATAAACGGGCATAGATCCGTTGGGGGTTATCGGGCTTCCATGTACAATGCACTTCCTTTGGAAAGTGTGGGGGTTTTGGTGGACATTATGAGCGAATTGGAAAAGAAAGGATAATTTTCATGGCAAAGATTTTAGCGAATGATGGCTTAGCACAATCAGGAATAGAGTTGCTCGAAACGCAAGGTTTCAAGGTCATAAATACAAGGGTTGCCCAAGAGCAATTGGCAAACTATATCAATAAAAATAAGATAGAAGGGCTTTTGGTGCGTAGCGCTACCAAAGTTGACAAAAAGTTAATTGATGACTGCCCAAACTTAAAATTGATTGGACGCGGTGGTGTTGGTTTGGACAATATTGATGTAAAATATGCCGAATCCAAAGGAATCGATGTATTCAATACCCCCGAAGCATCTTCAGAATCAGTAGCGGAACTTGTTTTCGCACACTTGCTCAACGGCGCTCGGTTTCTGCACGACTCAAATCGAAATATGCCATTGGAAGGTGACGCCCAGTTTAAACAACTTAAGAAGAGCTATGCTGGGGGTGTTGAACTTCGTGGAAAAACTTTGGGAATTGTTGGTTTTGGAAGAATTGGTCAAGCAACAGCTAAAATGGCACTCGCCTTAGGTATGGAAGTCATGTTCACCGATCATCATGCAAAAGAGGCTACTTTGACGCTTTCCTTTTTTGATGGACAATCCATTGATTTTAAATTACAAAGTAGCAATTTAAAGGAAGTACTAGTTAATTCAGATTTTGTGAGTCTGCATGTACCATCCCAAGAGAAATATATAATCGGTAAAAAAGAACTCGGACTAATGAAGCCAGGAGCTGGTATCATCAACACATCGCGAGGTGGAGTTTTGGATGAAGTGGCCTTGGTCGATGCTTTGGATACAGATCATCTATCCTTTGCTGGCCTGGATGTCTATGAATCAGAACCCAATCCAGAAATCAAAATATTGATGAATCCCAAAATTTCACTAAGCCCTCATGTGGGTGGTTCAACCATCGAAGCACAAGAGCGCATTGGAGTAGAATTGGCCCAGAAGGTTATCAAATCACTAAAGTGATGGGTATTCTTAATGTAAACAATCATTCAAAACCTACTTTTTCGTACATTGTCCTTTTAACCTTAACACTAACACAATGTCAGGATTATTAGATTTGATCAACAGCCCAATGGGAAAACAGTTGGTCAGTGGTGTCGCTGGACAAACAGGACAGCCAGAAAATAAAACAGCAGAAGTTTTAAGCATGGCCATGCCCTTATTAATGGGGGCCATGAAAAAAAATGCATCCACTCCGGGAGGGGCACAGGGTCTAATGGACGCCCTATCTTCCAAACACGATGGAGGAATCTTGGATGATTTAGGTGGCCTTTTTGGAGGAGGCGTAGACCAAAATGTAATGCAGGACGGAGCAGGAATACTTAGTCATGTACTAGGAGCTAAACAACCCCAAGTTGAAAATGCGTTAAGTTCCAAATCGGGAATCGACGCAGGTTCAATTGCTCAAATATTAAAAATTGCGGCCCCAATCCTTTTAGGCTATTTGGGAAAACAAACAAGACAACAAAACGTGAGCAGCCCAGATGGACTTAACGGCTTGTTAGGTGGGCTAATGGGCGGCAATAAAGCAGCAGCCAAACAACAATCCTTAGTTGAAAACTTTTTGGATAGTGATGGCGATGGTAGTGTTATTGATGATTTGGCCGGAATGGTATTAAATGGCGGAGGTCAGAAAAAGAGTGGCCTGGGCGGAATGCTAGGCGGACTTTTCGGAAAATAAATTATCAAACTAACCATATTTAACAGAGCCACTTGAGTATACAAGTGGCTTTTTTTGTATTTTAATATTATGAAAAAGAAACTATTTAATCCAGTCTTGTTTTGCCTAACACTTTGTGTTGTCCTAATTTCTTGCACTTCACAAAAAACGACCTTGGACGTAACCAACGAAGAAAAGGAAGTGTTCCAATCAAACGATGATGAACCCGTAGAAATTTCGGATGATGAAACCGAATATGAAATTATCATCATTGAACCTGGTTTTTATACCTGGTTAAATTCCATTGCAAGACCGGAAGGATACTATTCACAATCATTCCTGGAAAATAGAAATATTATTATGGTCACTACTTGGAACCAGAGAGTATTACAGCCTAACAGATTCAATCCCAATTTATACGAAATGCAAATCAATTATGACCCCAGTATTGATTATGGTTATGAGGTCAATTATAAACTCTACAATTACTTCATTTACTTTCAAAGAAAATACAATCAACGCTTAGGTCCTTTTATCCCAAGGATTTAATATGTTATTTTTGCATCGATTAAAGTTGAACAATGCAAAAACTAAAACAGCGCTGGGAAATCCAAAAAAACTGGCAAATCATCTTTCCTATTTTGGGTGCACTATTGGTTTTATTTACTTCCTACGCCATATCTAGAAGCTTTTTACACTTTTTTGACCTCAACAATACCATATTTGAATGGATTTTCACCATTGGTGGTACGGTCGCACTATATTTTTTATTGATAAAATTTTTTATTTGGTGTTTCAAAAAAGTGGAAGACAAATGGAAAGTGGATTACAAATGGGAAATGATCGCCATTTTTATTGTTTTTGCCATAACTGGAAGTGCTGCTGGAAAGTTGGCCGGTCCACTGGTGCATTGGATTGGACTGGACAATGAAAATGTTCCAGGTTATGTCTATTGGACCCTCCGGATTCTATTGATTTTTCCCATCTATCAAATCCTACTTGTTTTTATAGGCTGGTTGTTCGGGCAATATGAATTCTTCTGGAATTTTGAGAAAAAAATGCTGAAACGTTTAGGGTTGGGCGCATTCTTTTCATAGTTTATAGTTTTTTTAACACAATAAGACCAAGTACCTTGGTTAATTTTGTGAAATATGATTACCAACCTCCACAAACGTATTTTAATATTGGCTTCCCTTTTGATGGCAGTGGCAATTTTGGCCCCTTCCATAATAAAGTTGGGACATGCTTTATATGAGCACAGCCAAGAGGAACAATGCATTGCGTATGGTACGAATCATATACACGACGGCAATCTAGATTGTGACTTTCATGATTTTACCCTCGCTAACAAAGTACTTTTCAATTCTTCTTTTACTTACATTCCGGTTGAAATACCAGAGATAAGGTATACAACTTCCATCTACACATTTATTTATAAACCCAAAGAAGTTTCTTTTCGAGCTTTACGGGGTCCCCCATCTGTTTCATAGCAATTACCGATTGATTTAAGCTTTTTTAAACCATTTATTTTTTACAATGAAACAATTTTATATTTCAATGCTTTTGGCATTGATTCCCTTTTTAACATATTCTCAGAATACATTATCAGGTAAGATTATAGACGCTGAAAGCAGTGAACCGTTAGATCAAGTCTCCGTATATATCCCACAATTGGAAAATGGTGCGGTAACTGACGAAAATGGAAACTATACACTGAAAAACTTGCCAGAAGGCACCTATAAACTTGTCATCTCTTATATTGGGTTTGAAACGTACTCCACTTCGTTAGAAATCAATTTAGGCAGCAATAAATTTGATTATCAAATGACTCCTTCTGCCATAGAGATGGACGAGGTGGTTCTTTCAACCCCCTTCCACAAATTACAGCGAGAGAACGTAATGAAGGTGGAACAAAAATCCATGGAAGAACTAAAACAACAAGGAGGCATTACACTGTCCGAAGGAATAACGAACATACCCGGTGTTTCTTCGGTCTCAACAGGAGTTGGGATTGGAAAGCCAGTTATCCGTGGTTTGAGCTTTAACCGTGTCTTGGTGTATACACAAGGTGTTCGTTTGGAGAACCAACAATATGGCGGCGAACATGGATTGGGACTCAACGATGCCGGTATTTCAAGTGTTGAAGTTATAAAAGGACCTGCCTCGTTATTGTACGGTTCCGATGCGTTAGGAGGTGTTTTGTACCTTAATCCAGAAAAATTTGAACAATCTGGCGAAACATCAGGTGATGTGAATATGAGGTATTTCACCAATACCCTAGGTTATAATGCCAATGCCGGCTTTAAGACCTCTGGAGATAAATTAAAATTTTTGGTGCGTGGCGCCTACGCCTCCAATGCAGATTATGAAACTGGAGACGGAACTAGCGTTACCAATTCCAGGTTCAACGAGGCCGATTTAAAAACAGGGTTAGCGTACCAAGCTTCTAAATTTAAAACGGAGCTTCGGTATAACTACAATGCTTCAGAGCTTGGAATTCCTGAAGAGATTGGGGTTCAGAACAATGATCGTAATCCTTTGGAGCCCTATCAAGAGCTTTCCACCCATATTTTGAGTTCTAAAAACAACCTCTTTCTTAAAAAATCCAGTATAGAGGCCACTTTTGGTTATACGGTTAACAATAGAAAAGAGTTTGAAGAACATCACCACGATGAACATGAAGGCGAAGAGCATATGGAAGAGGAAGAAGGAGCTGCATTGGACATGCGATTGAGCACCTTCAATTATAACCTTCAATTTAACCCTCAATGGGGGAAAATGACCACCATATTTGGTATACAGGGTATGCATCAAAAAAATGAAAACTTTGGTGAAGAAATATTGGTTCCCGACGCCATTACCAATGATTTTGGAATTTTGGCCACTTCGCATATACATTTTGACAAGAGTGACCTTCAAATTGGTTTACGTTACGATTTAAGATCTATAAATGGAGAAGAAAGTGGTATCCAAGGAGACGAAGAATATATCCCTACTTTGAGTAAAGACTTTAATAGTTTTAACGCTGCGGTAGGATATCGAATGGACCTAACGCAAAACATTATGGGCCGTTTAAACCTTGCAACAGGTTTTAGAGCACCAAATTTATCTGAATTGACCTCGAATGGATTGCACAGTGGTGCCAACCGAGTGGAAATTGGAAACCCTGATTTGGATAGTGAGCAAAACTTCCAGATAGATTTGGCTTTAGAGTATGGAAACAAGCACATTGAAGCTTATGTCAATACTTTCTACAATATTGTAAATGACTATATCTATTTGGAACCAACTGGAGAATTCCGGGAATTGGATCCAATTTATGACTTCCAACAGCAAAATGCGATTTTGTATGGAGGTGAATTTGGATTCCACTTACATCCCCATCCCATAGATTGGCTCCATTTGGAAAGTAGTTACGACATTGTTTTTGGTGAGCTGGAGGATAATTCTAACCTACCATTGATTCCGGCCAACCGTTGGACCAATACTTTTCGTGTAGAGTGGAATAAAAGAAACCAAGATTATAGATGCTATGCATTTTTAACGCTTCAAACCTTTTTTGATCAAAACAAAGTGGCCGATTTTGAAACAAAGACCCCTAGATATAACCTTTTTAACGTAGGTGTAGGTGGTGATATGAAAATCTTTAATCAAAAAGTTGGGTACTCCATTACTGGAAATAACCTTTTTGACAAGAATTATATCTCCCACTTATCCAGATTAAAAGCGGATGGCATAGCCAACATAGGAAGAAATATTTCTTTCAATTTGAGTGTGCCTTTATAAAGAATTGGGAGTTCAATAAAAAAGTAGAGGTCAATCTAATGCAGATTGACCTTTTTTCTTGTGCAAAAGATAGGTATAAATCCAAGTAAGGGTAAACGTAGGAATTACATCCAGACCAGGGACCAATTCCTCTGTAAAAGTAATGAGACCGGCAGCCTGCCCTACCCTACCTTTATAAAGTCTGGTCATGAGCCATCCCGCAAGAGGTGCCCAGATTACATCGGAAAACTCGCCTATGCCCGGAATAACAAAGGATAACATCCCAATGGCATCAAACAGTAAACCCAAAAAAAGGTTACGATATTTATTGTCTTTTTCTTCTGCCATATGGGAAAAATAGCAATTCCCGCTTAATTGGAAAAGTGGTTTACGACAAATCAGCGCTGATAAGCTTTAAAAACTCGTTTCGGGTCTCGATTTTCTCAAACTGTCCTCTAAAGCCTGAGGTTGTGGTAACAGAGTTTTGTTTTTGTACACCGCGCATCATCATGCACATGTGAGAGGCCTCTATTACAACAGCAACACCTTTGGGTTTCAATGTTCTATTGATACATTCCAAAATATCATGAGTCAATCGTTCTTGTACCTGTAATCTACGGGCAAATACGTCCACTACACGTGGAATTTTGCTCAAACCTACAATATGTCCGTTTGGAATATACGCCACGTGTGCTTTTCCGAAAAAGGGAAGCATATGATGCTCACAAAGAGAATACAGTTCAATATCTTTAATAATGACCATGTCATCATAACTTTCTTCGAACATAGCCCCTTTAAGAATTTCTTCGGCATCCTGTTTATAGCCTTGGGTAAGAAAAAGCATAGCTTTTGCAGCACGTTCTGGAGTTTTCAGCAATCCCTCTCGAGTCACATCTTCACCGATGTCATCGACAATTTTTGAAAAATGATCTTTTACCTCATTGGTAATTTCAATATTGTACTCTTCGAGGTTTCTATAGGGAGCCATGCTTTAGCTTTTTTGAAAAATAGTTGTTTAGTTTTTTGATCTTAGGATCAATTATGATTTGACAATACGGTTGTTGCCTGTGTTCGTTGTAATAATCGTGATGCTCTTCCTCGGCCACATAAAATGGCTTGGCTTCGGAAACGGCAGTTACAATGGGAGATTCAAATATATTCTCTTTCTCTAAAAGTTTAATGAAATCCTCAGCTAATTGTTTTTGATCAGAAGAGCTATAAAATATCTCACTTCGGTATTGTGTACCCACATCGTTACCCTGTCGGTTCAATGTTGTAGGGTCGTGCGTGGCAAAAAACACTTCCAATAATTCGGCATACGATATTTTGGTGGTATCAAAAGTAATTTTAATACCCTCAGCATGTCCCGTACGTCCGGTACATATTTCTCTGTAAGCCGGGTTTTTTATATTTCCGCCAGTATAGCCGGAAACTACTTCCTCTACCCCATTTAGCCGTTGAAATACAGCTTCTGTGCACCAAAAACAACCTCCGGCAAAAATTGCCGTTTCCAATTCCGAATTATTTTGTTTATTCATTTCAATTCAAAGTTAAACAATATTTGATTAGGAAAACTATTTCTAACAAATATTTATAGGTAGCTTGGTCGAAATTACAGCATCAAACTTATTTATACTTATTCCTGAGATTCTTCATTTTGCACAAAATGACACATGGATACTTAGTGAAAATTTGTGGAATTCGTGTCAAAACCCCCATCTTTGCGATACAACTGTAATGATTATCTTCGACCAGCGAAGTTGTATTTATGATAAAGGCCACAAATATTCAAAAAAGTTACGGAGACCTCAAGGTTTTACAAGGAGTTGATCTAGAAATAAAAAAAGGCGAAGTGGTTTCCATTGTTGGTGCCTCAGGCGCAGGAAAAACCACTTTGTTGCAGATTCTAGGAACCTTGGATACCCCAACCAATAAAGGCGAAAGCACACTTATAATCAATGATACCGATGTAAACCAGCTCAACGATAAGAGTTTGGCGCAGTTCCGAAACGAACATATCGGATTTATATTCCAGTTTCATCAATTGTTGCCAGAGTTTACGGCTTTGGAGAATGTATGTATTCCTGCATTCATCAAAAAAACTCCGAAAGCTGAGGCTGAAAAGCGTGCCAAGGAATTGTTGGACTTTTTAGGGTTGAAAGACCGTTACGATCATAAACCCAATGCCCTCTCTGGAGGTGAACAGCAACGTGTTGCCGTAGCCCGTTCCTTAATGAACAATCCTTCTGTGGTTTTGGCGGATGAGCCGAGCGGAAACTTGGATTCCGAAAGTGCGGACAATTTACACAAACTGTTTTTTCAACTGCGTGATGAATTTGGGCAGACCTTTGTTTTGGTGACACACAACCTTGAATTGGCCGATATGGCTGACCGTAAGCTGACTATGGTGGATGGTTTGATCGTTTCCAAAGACTGATATGACCAAAGCAGAACTCAAAGAATTTTTGGACGCCAAAGTATTGGAGTATAACCACCCCAAATTTTTGGAGGATGACCCCATACAGATTCCTCACCAATTTACCCAGAAAGAAGATATCGAAATCAGTGCATTTTTAACGGCCACCATTGCTTGGGGGAATCGCAAGAGCATTATCAACAATTCAAGAAAATTGATGAGTTTGATGGGCGATACACCTTACGATTTTGTAATGCACCACACCGAGGACAATCTGGAAAAACTCTCCACTTTTGTGCACCGTACCTTTAATGGGATTGATCTTGGTTACTTTGTAACCAGTTTGCAGAACATATATAAAAATCATGGTGGTTTGGAAGCTGTTTTTACCAAGTACCAAGCCAAGGATTCCATGCAACTTGCCATTTCCAAATTCAAAGAAGTATTTTTTGAACTACCGCATCAAACCCGCACCCAAAAACACGTTTCCGACCCCAACAAAGGTTCTGCTGCCAAGCGGATTAATATGTTTTTACGTTGGATGGTTCGCGACAACACGACAGGAGTGGATTTTGGACTTTGGAAAAACATTGAACCTGCCAAACTCTCCTGCCCGTTGGATGTACACTCAGGAAACGTAGCTCGTAAACTAAAGTTGCTCAAACGCAAACAAAATGATGCCAAGGCGTTAAAAGAACTGGACAAAAACCTCCGAAAACTGGATGCCACCGACCCCGTAAAATATGATTTTGCACTATTTGGGCTGGGAGTTTTTGAAAGGTTTTAGTTCAAACTCTTACCTTTTTTCATTTTAATGAAGGGGAAATCCGCTATCTTGGTTAAACAATTAATTTATTCATCACTAATGAAAATTTATCTTATGCTATTTTGCCTGCTTGCCTTAATCGGTTGCAGGACGGATGCCAATAAGAAAGACACAAAAGAAATCTCCAACCAAGAAGGAGTTACTCACATTAACATATCTCGGGATGATTACCATAACCAATTATATGGTTTTTGGTTGGGACAATGTATTGCCAATTGGACAGGGTTGGTGACGGAAATGGATAAAATTGGGAATATCGGGGAAATTAAAACTGGAGATTTTTATACTCGCGAAGATTGGGGCCAACCCGATCAGCCTAGCATTTGGGGTGAAGGAGTTCCAAGTGATCTTTCCCCTACCATTGATTTTGTATTTAGAGATTCAACGGAGATTTGGGGCTCAGACGATGATACGGATATCGAATATATCTACCAGCATCTTCTTTTTACCAACAAAACCAGTATGCTATCGCCAAAACAGATACGTGATGGATGGTTAAAACACATCAAATCTGAAGAAGAAAACTTCTTGTGGGTATCCAACCAAAAAGCATTTGATTTGATGAAAGAGGGATTTTTGCCTCCAGAGACAGGAAACCCCAAAAACAATGAGCATTTTGAAATGATTGATGCTCAACTAACAACCGAAATATTTGGCTTGTATGCCCCTGCCAGACCGGACATAGCGCTGAAAATGGCCACTTTGCCCATTAAAACTACTGCTAGGGAAGAGTCTGAAGATATATCAAAGTTTTATGTTGCTATGCACTCCTTGGCTTCTTTCGTGGATAAAGAGAAAACAATGGAGGAGCAAATCCATTGGATGGCCAACCAAGCAAGAGAGGTGCTTCCAAACGATTCCTACCCGGCCAAAATGTTTGATTATACCAAAAAACTGTACAATTCTGGTATTCCTTGGGAGCAAACACGGGATTCCATTTATGTAAGATATCAGGTGAACCAAATGGATGGTTACGATATAACTTCCAAAGGTTTGTATTGCAATGGTTGTTTTGCGGCAGGCATCAATTATGCAGCAAGTTTGGTAAGCTTGTTTTATGGTAAAGGAGACATCAAACAAACCATAAAAATTGGAACTTTAACAGGCTGGGATTCTGATAATCCAACTGCGACCTGGGGTGGTTTGTTGGGTTTTATGATAGGGAAAAATGGCGTGGAGGAAGCTTTTGGAAGGAATTTTTCCAATACATACAACATTCACAGAACCAGACAAAATTTCCCTGAAGACGGTATCGACACTTTTGAAAATATGGTAGAAAAAGGACTGACCATTATCGATCGTGTGATTACCGAAGAAATGGGAGGAACCGTTGATTTGAATAAAAATATCTGGACAATTCCTCTAAAACCTTGATTTGATAATTACCCTCCAAACCCATAACCAGGTTCAAAATCCAAGGCAATGGTCTCACCTCCGTTCGCAATTGATTTGTAGATGGCTTCCACAATCATCATATCACGTTTGCCCATTTCACCAGGGGCTAAATTGGGCTCATTAAACAATACATGCTTTGCAAAATCGTCCATTTGTAGTTTTTGTTGGCTCTCGTGCGGGAATTTAATGGTATCTCCTCTTGAGGTTTCACCACTCAACGGGCCATAATTATTAGCGGGTTGCAATTGAAACCATCCCGAAGACCCCGAAACATACATCGCATTCGCATTAAAATTATGTGAGGTGGAAATATTCCCCACTGCCCCACTTGGGAATTTAAATTGGGCCGTAATGGTTTCGTCTGTGTCCTTAAAATAATCTGGTCGAGTGCTAAATTCCTGCGCAGAAACAGAAATTGGATTTTCCCCTGTACCATAAATGGTACTTTGCACGGCATATACACCCATATTCATTAAGGCACCACCACCAGATAGCTTCTTGTTCAATCGCCATTGGTCCGGGTTGCCCGTAGAACGATAAGCAGCATCGGCAGATACGAATAAGATATCACCAAATGTTTTTTCTTTCACATATTCCTTAACCTGCTGCGTATAAGGTTCGGAATGCAAACGATAGCCCATACCGAGTTTTACCCCAGCTTCTTTGCACGCATTAATAATGGCGTCGCACTCGGCCACACTAATGCCCATGGGTTTTTCACAGATTACATGCTTGCCCGCTTTTGCCGCTCGAACACAAAACTCCGCATGCATACTGTTGGGTAGCACCACATATACCACATCAATATCCTCGTTGTTGGCGATATCATCAAAATTTTGATAATTGTAGATGTTCTTTTCAGGGATTCCATATTTATCCGCCCAAGCCTTCTCCTTTTGAGGGGTTCCAGTCACAATTCCAGCCAAATAGCAATGTTGGGTATCTTGCAAAGCAGGAGCCAACTGGTACGTGCTATAACTTCCCAGTCCCACTAAGGCAATGCCTAATTTCTTTTTACCCTGATTGCCCCCCATGGCACAGGCAAATGGTGATGACGATAATAAGGCGGCTCCTCCTATTCCTTTTGCGGTTAGGCTATTAAAATTTCTTCGGGTAAGACTTTTCATGAGATATAGATTTAGTGAGTGCTTTTAAAAATAAGAATTATACCTGAATCTAGTCTCGATTATAGGATTTACAATTCTTTTAACAAGGTAAGAACTTTCAAAATATGTATTTTTATAGACTAGACTAATTCAACCAAATAAAAATGAAAAAACTCTTACTGTTAGGCATTGCGCTATGCTCTACTCTGGCCTTTGCTCAAAAACGTAAATTACCTGTTGACACTACAATTACAACCCAACATGCAGTGACCATCAATGGCTCACGAATTGATTACACCGCAACTACCGGAACACAACCCGTTTGGGACGAATTGGGAGAACCGATTGCATCCTTGCATTATACGTACTATACCAAGAACGGTGTAAAAGATAGGTCATCCAGACCTTTATTGATTTCCTTTAACGGTGGTCCAGGTTCTGGTTCCGTTTGGATGCACTTGGCCTACACAGGCCCAAGAATCCTTAAAATTGATGATGAGGGGTATCCCGTACAGCCTTACGGCGTTAAGGAAAATCCATATTCTGTGTTGGACGTAACTGATATTGTGTACGTAAACCCAGTAAATACAGGTTATTCGCGCACTATTCCCGAAACAGGAAAAGAAGTGGACCGTAAAAAATTCTTCGGTATCAATGCCGACACCAAATATTTGGCCGAATGGCTAAACACTTTCGTTTCTAGAAACAACCGCTGGAACTCCCCTAAATATATTGTTGGTGAAAGCTATGGAGGTACCCGCGTAATGGGGCTTTCGTTAGCGCTTCAAAATCAACAATGGATGTATTTGAACGGTGTGATCATGGTTTCTCCTGCCGATTACAAGGTATTCCGTGACAATGACCCTGTTTCCAGTGCCTTGAACATGCCTTATTATGCAGCAGCTGCATGGCACCACAAAGCTTTACCATCAGATTTGCAAAGCAAGGACCTATTGGAAGTTTTACCAGAAGTTGAAGAATTCACGATTAATGAATTGTTACCAGCCATTGCCAAAGGTGGTTTTATACCTGAATCTGAACGTAAAGCGATTGCGGATAAAATGGCCCGTTATTCAGGCTTGAAATCAAAAGATATCATTGACCATAACCTGGATGTGCCTACGCAATTCTTTTGGAAAGCGCTTCTAAGAGAAAAAGGGGGATACACTATCGGACGTTTAGATAGCCGTTATTTGGGAATTGACAAAACCTTGGCGGGTACCCGACCAGATTATTCCCCTGAGCTAACCTCTTGGTTGCACAGTTTTACTCCTGCGATAAACTATTATTTGCAAGAGGAGCTTGATTTTAAAACGGATATCAAGTATAACATGTTCGGCCCTGTTCGCCCATGGGACGACAGCGATGATAATGTTAGGGACAATCTACGTCAAGCTATGGCGCAAAATCCATACTTGAATGTTTTGGTACAATCCGGTTATTATGATGGTGCTTGCACCTATTTTGCGGCCAAGTACACCATGTCACAAGTAGACCCAAGCGGTAGAATGAAAGACCGTTTCGAGTTTAAGGGATACCGTTCTGGTCACATGATGTATTTGAGAAATGAAGACTTAAAATCAGCCAATGAAGATATTAGAGCGTTTATTTTAAGAACCCAAGCCAAAGGGAAGAGCGCGAAATACTAATTGATTCATCAAACAACAAATCATTAAGCGGTATGTTTCTTTTGATTCATACCGCTTTTTTTATTGAAGTCATTTTGATTGAAATTCCCTATTTTTAGCTAAACTGCACATAATGAAAAAACAAACCATACTCTGTCTTATGCTTTCGTTCTTAGGATTGACGATTACTTCCAAAATTAAAGCCCAAGATTGGCCCAATTTGGAAAAATATAAAAATGCCAATGCTGAACTCCCCGCCCCTTCGGAAGAAGAAAATCGGGTCGTTTTTATGGGCAATTCCATTACCGAAATGTGGATAGGAACCCACCCAGAGTTTTTTAAAGAACATCCTTATGTGAATCGCGGAATCGGAGGACAGACCACACCACAGATGTTACTACGTTTCCGTCAAGACGTGATTAATCTAAATCCAAAAGTGGTGGTTATTTTAGCTGGAACCAACGATATTGCAGGTAATACAGGTCCAATGACGCTTGAGCAAATACATGATAATATCCTTTCTATGGTAGAATTGGCAAAAGCAAATGGTATTAAACCGATTGTTTGTTCAGTACTCCCCGCCTACGATTACCCTTGGAGACCAGGTTTGCAACCCAATATCAAAATTCCAAAGCTTAACAGCCTGCTCAAGAATATGACAGAAGCCCAAGGAGTAATGTACTTGGATTATTTCTCTGAAATGACCGATGATAGAAACGGACTTCCATCTGAATTGACCACGGACGAAGTACATGTCACCAAAAAAGGATACGAGGTCATGGAAAAAATGGTGGTTGAAAGCATAGGCAAAGCGCTAAATCAATAATGCTTACATTATATTTTAAATAGGTAACTTCATTTTATAGTTTATTAAGGCATCTTGCACATATATTTTATGATTTGATACATCGAGTCTGAGCATCGTTGGTATCTTTTGTATATTGGTCTCATCAATCAAACCAAAGTGAATCTTACTGACAATAGGGAGACTACAATTGCTGTTTTACCCTTTCAAATTATTGGTCGAACGGAAAATATAAGCCCAATAATTAGAGGGTTTACGGATGACCTTATTGTAAATTTTTCAAAATTCATTGGCCTATCCGTCATCTCACAATACTCTAGTCTTGGCATTAAAGATATTTATGATGCTAAATCGATTGCTCAATTAGGTGCGGATTATCTTATCACCGGAAGTTTTAGATCTACAGAAACCGGTTTCAGAATCAATGTACAATTAATAAGGACCAAGGACAACAAAGTGATTTTTGCAGGAAACCATGATGAAACCTTGGAAACCCTCCTAAATACTCAAGATACCATTACCCAACAAATTGTGAGCGTGCTACAAATTCAAATTCAGCACGACCTCCTCTCCTATTCCTACAAAAAGGAATCTGTGGAACTGGCCGCTTACGAAAATTGGCTCATGGGAATGGAAGAAGTTAAAAAAGGTACTATCGCAAGTGATTTAAGGGCCCGTGAATATTTCGAATCAGCTTTAAAAATTAACCCTTCATTTGCCAGAGCATATACCGGAATCTCGCTTACGTATTTTAATGAGTGGAGTTGTCAGTTGTGGGATCGTTGGGAACTCAGTCAAAAAGGAGCACATGATTATGCATTAAAAGCAATTGAACTGGATGAAAACGATTACGTTTCACTGTCCGTTTTGGGGCGGTCGTTTCTGTACTTGGGCGATTATCAAAAATCTGAGCATGTCCTTCGAAAATCACTTCGGATGAATCCTAGTGATGCTGATAATCTAATTCTGATATCCAATTGTTTTGTGTATTTAGAATATTTGGAAGAAGCAGAGCAATTTTACGATAAGGCCAGAAACCTTAATCCTTTACAACCAGAAGCCTATTTATTATCCGGTTTACTTATTTATTTTGAAAAAGGAGATTATGAAAAAGCGCTGGAATTAGGTGAAAAAATTTCCAACCTTGGTATATGGGTAGATTTAACAGCATTTCTCGCCGCCACCTGCTATCATTTAGGTGAGTATGATAAAATGCGTGATTATTGGAAAAAGTACGTATCAATTTTCAAAGTAAACATCAATAAAGGAAAAGAGCCCACAGACTTGGAAGCCGTAGAATGGCATAAAGTTATAAATCCGTATAAAGGCCATACAAAACTGGAGCCTTTTTGGAATTTTATGTTGGACAATCAAGGGGGAAAAATCAAACCCTTAAAACAAAGTGCTAATTCAGTTTCAAAAGGGGCATTCATAAATCAAGGTGAATTTTGGGAGTTAAAATACAAGAGCAAAAACATCACTATTAAAGATTCGAAGGGCTTGCACGACATTTATAAATTGTTGCAAAAACCCGAAGAGGAATTCCACTGCACGGAACTTATGGGTGCTGTTTTGTTGGCAGGAGGCACTGATATGATTGACCACAAGGCCAAATCAGAATACAAACAAAAAATTCAGGCATTGCAAATTGAAATTAGTGATGCGGAAGAAATGGGGTTAAATGAAAAAGCGCAACAGCACAGGGAAGAATTGGAGGCTTTAGTAAATCAACTATCTCAAACTGTTGGTATAGCCAATAAAACAAGAAAGACCGGTTCGTCCATAGAAAAATCGAGGGCTGCTGTTACTTGGCGTATTAGAAATATCATTAAAAAAATTGAAAAAGTACATCCACAGTTGGGCAAACATTTATCCAACTCCATAAGAACTGGGAGCTATTGTAGCTACAAACCCGAAGTTTGTCACGATTGGACTTTTTAGAAAAACTTATGGGGCAACTTACATTGTAAGGTAAAAACTTCTGCATAAAGGTTAAGCAATCTAAAAACATTAAACAAATGCTAGAGATTTTAAAAAGTTTACCTAACCCATGGGATGTGTTAATAGATCCCGTTTCATTAATTATTTTAGGTATGTATGCCTTATTGATTTTATGGGAAACATTTTTTCCCGCAAGAGAGCTCCCTAAAGTTAAGAACTGGAAACTTCGAGGGCTTGCATCCTTCGCCGTATTCTTTTACTTGTCCACTTATTTTCCTTTAGTATGGGATACGTATTTGGTAGATTACCAAATTTTTGACCTTACTGCTCTGGGTACTTTTGGAGGTGCGTTTGTAGCGGTTATGATTTATGAGTTTGGCCTGTATATATGGCATTACGCCATGCATAAAAATGATACACTCTGGAAAATTTTCCACCAAATGCATCATAGTGCGGAACGCATGGATAGTTACGGAGCGTTTTATTTTAGTCCAATGGATATGATTGGTTTCAGCTTATTGGGAAGCCTTTGTTTAGTTGTTGTAGCAGGATTTACGGCACAAGCAGCAACGCTTTTTATATTGATTACTACTTTTTTAGCTATTTTTCAGCATGCCAACATCAGCACACCCACATGGATAGGATACATTGTGCAACGTCCCGAAGCGCATACTGTGCACCATGCCAAAGGAATTCATGCTTACAATTATTCCGATATTTCTTTGTTCGATATTATTTTTGGAACATTTAATAACCCAAAAAGGTACGAGCATGAAACTGGATTTTATAACGGAGCATCCAAAAGAGTATGGGATATGTTAACTTTTAAGGACATCAATAAAAATCAATAAAATAAGCACATGTCCTGTACTAGACCCAATTTGGAAATGCAACGTCCCCATCATCATTCGCAATACACTGACAAGGAATTTATACATGCTTTTGAAAGTAGAGGTTTTCCCCCGAACCTCTTTACCCACGAGGCCCATCTTCGTTTGGCATGGATTTATTTAATACAATACGATGAGTCATTAGCTATTGATAAAACGTGTCAAGGCATTCAAAACTTTGACCAGTTCCATGGCGATGGCACTAAATATCATGTCACTCTTACCGTAGCTTCCGTAAAAGTGGTGCATCATTTTAGGCAAAAATCAACTGCTACCACCTTTGAAGAATTTATAATTGAATATCCCAGACTGATTACCTCCTTCAAAGAATTGCTGTCTCTACATTATGGCAAAGAAGTAATTTCTGACCCAAAAGCAAAAACAATCTATTTGGAGCCCGATTTGCTTCCATTTACTTAAAATTACTTCTCATGAATTAGTTACCTTGCAGCATGCAAAACGGTAAGGTTAGCATCATAATCCCTTTTAAAAACACTGCACATTTTCTTCCCGAATGTTTGGATTCCATTGTGAATCAAACCTATGGTCATTGGGAAGTCTTGGCCGTGAACGACCATTCTTCCGATGAAAGTTATGAGCTTCTTTCCTCCTATTCCCAAAAAGATGAACGTATAAAAGTCTTTCCAAATAAGGGCTCGGGTATTATTACTGCACTTCAAACCGGTTATGCAAATAGCAATGGTGACTTTGTCACACGAATGGATTCAGACGATATCATGAAGCCAAATCGATTAGAGGTCATGATAAATTCATTAAATGAAAACGGGAAGGGGCATGTTGCCGTTGGACAAGTGAAATATTTCTCCAACCGCGGCATCAGTAACGGTTATGAGCGGTATGAGCAATGGTTGAACCGATTGACGTCCTCTGGACATAATTTTGATGAAATTTACAAGGAATGTGTCATCCCTTCCCCTTGCTGGATGGTCCATCGTGAAAATTTTGAGGATTGTGAAGGTTTTGAACCCCAACGCTATCCCGAAGATTATGATCTTACTTTTAGATTTTATGAGCATGGGTTTCAAATTATCCCTTGCGATCAAGTGTTGCACCTTTGGCGGGATTATGATACCCGCACATCGCGCACCCACGAACATTATGCCCAAAATTATTTTTTGGACATTAAGCTCCATTATTTTTTAAAGTTAAATCACGATACAAACCGACCATTAGTGATTTGGGGTGCTGGATTTAAGGGAAAGAAGATTGCAAAAGGGTTAAAAAAACAAGGATTGGATTTTGTTTGGCTTTGTGACAATCCTAAAAAAATTGGCAAAAGTATCTATGGCAAAGAACTTGTCCATTTTGAAGCCTTGCAGAATCTGGACGACCCACAAAGTATTATCACTGTGGCCAATGAAGATGCGCAAAAAGAAATCAGGGCATATTTTTCCGAATTACGGCAGTCACCAATGGAGGACTACTTCTTTTTTTGCTAGGTTTTGACTATGTTTTCAGAAAGGGGATTCTTCGTTTTGCTAAGAATGACAAATAATAATATTCGGGACACTTGTGAAATTCTGGTTAAAAAAGATTCTTCGCGTTGCTCAGAATGACAAAGGTTGATTGCTCATTAACAATTGATAAATGAAGTTTGAAATCAGAATGTTTTAATGCCTATCTTTGATCAAGCAATATTGGGAATGCAGTTTAAACATCCAGAAATTCTTTGGGCACTTTTTCTTCTAATCATTCCTATTCTTATTCATTTATTTCAACTACGCCGTTTCAAGAAAACTCCGTTTACCAATGTGGCCATGCTACAAAAGGTTGTTTCGGAATCCAGAAAAAGTAATTCTCTTAAAAAATGGCTGCTTTTGTTTACGCGACTTTTACTCCTAGCTGCCATCATCACTGCCTTTGCACAACCCTTCACTTCTGCCACTACGGCGCTTCAGGAAAAGGAAACTGTGGTCTATTTGGACGATTCCTTCAGTATGCAAGCCAAGAATAACGGTATTTCACTTTTGGAAAAAGCAGTTCAGGATTTCATTAAGAATATTGATGTTGAAACTAAATTTAGTCTGTTCACAAATGAGAAAACATTTTCTAATGTTAGAATTGAAGATATTCAAAATTCGTTGCTCTCGCTCCCCTACTCCTATAAGCAACTTAATTTGAACGAAATTGGCTTAAAGGCGAATAGCTTGTTTTCTCAAAATAATAGCACGGTTAAAAACCTAATTGTGGTTTCGGACTTTCAAGAAAGATTAGCTTCTGGTAACAATTCGATGGACTCCACGTTGTCCGCCCACTTTGTTCCGATGCAGCCAAGAGAAATTCTAAATGTATCCATTGATTCCGTTTTTGTGGAAGATGGATTGAATGAACAGGCAACACTTCAAGTATTTCTGTCCGGCGGAAATGAGGATGAAGCATTACCCATTTCATTATATAACGATGATCAATTGATTGCCAAAACAGCAGCAAAATTTAAATCAAACGGGAATGCGGAAGTCAAATTTACCATTCCCGCAAATGAGCAACTGAATGGACGATTGAGTATTATCGATAATGCCTTGGGGTATGACAATAAGTTCTATTTCAACATCAATTCCAAAGAGAAGATAAAGATTTTAGCGGTCAGTGAGTCGGACAGTGATTATTTGAACCGATTGTTCCGTGGTGATGAGTTTGAATTTCAGAAATATGCCCTAAATCAACTGGATTACAGTAATTTGGGCAATCAAAATGTGGTGATTCTGGATAATTTAACTACAATTCCAAACAGCTTACAAAATATACTGCGCACTTTTAAAAAAGATGGAGGAACTTTAATTATAGTTCCCGCCATCAATAGTGATATCTCATCATACAATACGTTATTATCTAGTATATCGGCCACCGATTTTTTAGAAAAAATCGCATTGAATGTACAATTAACCAATATAACATTCGACCATCCGTTGTACCGCAACGTTTTTGAGCAGGAAGTGACCAATTTTCAATATCCATCAGTAAAAGAACATTTTAGAATACAGACCAATCTGCCAACGGCATTGTCCATGGATGGTGGCGACTCCTTTTTATCCGGTGATGATGGGCTATACGTTTTTACGGTTCCATTGACATTGGAAAATTCCAACTTCATAAACTCTCCATTGATTGTGCCGACATTCTATAATATGGTTCAATCCAGTTTGCAGATACCGAAGCCCCATCAAACCCTGGGTGAGGCAACCACTGTGGATATTTCCGCTCAAATTGGCAATGATGATATTTTAAAGGTGTCCAAAGAAGGATATGAGTTTATTCCACTTCAGCAGACTTTTCCAAATCGGTTAAGGGTAGCTTTTGACCAAAACCCGACTGAAGACGGTATTTATTCGATTCTGCAGAACGAACAAGCTTTACAAAATATCAGTTTTAATTACCCTAGAACGGAAAGTCAACTCAAATATCTGGATATCGGAGCATTGGAAAATATAAACACTATGGATTCCATTCCGGAGCTGTTCGAATATCTGAAAGCGGAGAGCAACATAACCGCTTTTTGGAAATGGTTTGTTATTTTAGCGTTGCTTCTGGCGCTTATAGAGGTTATCATTCAAAAATTTGTTACATGAACATTCTGCTGAAGTCTGCAAAAATTATATGCCCAGAGAACAAGGAACTTCACTTGAAAAAGCGTGATATCCTTATCAAAAAAGGAATTATTGAAAAAATTGGCGCCGCTGTGGAAGCTCCTTCCAACATAAAAGTGCTGGACAAAAAAAACTTGCACGTTTCTCTCGGATGGTTCGATAGCAGCGTAAGTTTTGGTGAACCCGGTTTTGAAGAACGAGAAACCATTGCCAACGGATTGTTTACAGCTGGCAAAAGTGGATTTACCGATATTATACTCAATCCTAATACTAATCCTGTACCTGATACAAGTTCCGATGTGGTATTTTTAAAAGAGCGTGGACTAGGTAAAGTAACGAAAATTTATCCTCTAGGTACATTGACCAAGAATGCAGATGGTGTTGACCTTGCGGAGCTTTTTGATATGAAAAATGCAGGAGCCGTAGCATTCTTCGATTTCAAAAAACAGATTTCCAATCCAAATCTGCTAAAAATAGCCTTGCTATACGCCCAAAATTTTGATGGACTGGTCTATTCTTTTCCACAGGATGGTAACATTAAAGGAAATGGGGTTGCACATGAAGGAGAAGTGTCAACAAAATTGGGACTCAAGGGAATTCCTGCACTTTCAGAGGAATTGCAAATAGCACGCGATCTTTTTATTTTGGAATATACGGGTGGTAAACTACATATACCTACCATTTCTTCTGCTGGTTCGGTAAAGCTTATCGCCGAGGCCAAGAAAAAAGAATTGGATGTTACCTGTAGTGTTGCGGTTCATAATCTCTTTTTTTCGGATGAAACCCTTAAGGATTTTGACACCTATTTTAAGGTATCTCCTCCGCTACGGACAAAATCCGATAGTAAGGCATTGATCAAAGGATTGAAAAATGGAACCATAGATTTTGTAACCTCGGACCATATACCCATGGATATTGAGCACAAACGTGTGGAATTCGACAATGCAAAAAGTGGTAGCATTGGTTTGGAGTCGGCTTTTGGAGCATTGAATACTATTTTTGAGCTGGAAGAGACCGTCTCTTTTTTGACAAAAGGTCGTTCTCGATACCAAGTTGAAACCCCTGAACTTAAAGAAGGTTCCAAAGCATGTTTAACCCTTTTCAATCCTGATGGAGAGTACACCTTTGAGACAACGGATATACTTTCTACATCAAAAAATAGTATGTTCCTAGGCTCCGAATTAAAAGGAAAAGTATATGGAATCATAAACAATGACCAAAGCACACTATGATGAGTAATTCCAACCCCGGAAAAACCACCGCAATTGTAGCATACATTACCATTATAGGCTGTTTGATAGCCATCACCATGAATATTGAACCCAAGAACGCCTTTGCCCGTTTTCATATTCGGCAAGCTTTCGGAATCCATATTCTTTTTCATGCGTTGGCTATTTTATTAACGTACACTGGTTTTGTTTACCTATCAGTTCCAATCTACATTTTTTACCTTATTATTTGGGTGTATGGTTTTCTGCAAGTTTTAAATGAAGCGACCAAACCATTACCTGTTTTGGGTAAATACTTTCAGAAATGGTTCACATTCATATCATAAATTAAAATAATGCCCCTAAAACCTTTATCCTTAACATATTTACTACGACCATCCTCAATAAAATCTGGTAAAACCCCTGCACTTTTTATGTTCCATGGTTATGGTAGCAATGAGGAGGACCTTTTTTCCTTTGCACCGGAACTACCGGAAGAATTAATGGTTTTTTCCGTAAAAGCAACTTATGACCTTGAACCTTTTGGACATGCTTGGTATGCCATAAATTTTGATGCAGAACAAGGGAAATGGAGCGACGATGAACAGGCGAAAGAGTCTAGGGATAAAATTATCGCCTTTATTGATGAGGCGATTGATGCGTACGATCTGGACAAGGACAATATCACCCTTTTAGGTTTTAGCCAAGGTACCATTCTAAGCTATGCGGTTGCGTTATCCTACCCTAATAAAATAAAGAATGTAATTGCGCTGAGCGGATACATCAATGAAAATATTTTGCAGGAAGATTATACGGAAAAAGACCACAGTTGTTTAAATTTCTATGCGTCACACGGGCAAGTGGACCAGGTAATTCCTTTGGAATGGGCCCAAAGAGCTCCTGAGTTCCTAAAAAAATTGGACATTCCGACTACGTATCAAGAATTCCCTGTTGGGCATGGCGTTTCCCAACAAAACTTCTTTTCCTTTAAAAAGTGGTTGGAGGAGCATATTTGATTTTTGTTTGTCATTCCGTGCTTGACACGGAATCTCATCCAACAATCTGAGACCCTGAAACGAGTTCAGGGTGACGTAAAACTAATAATCCTGAGGAGCATACAGCAAATGTTCGGCCAAGGTGAAATCCACACTTAAATCATCTTTGAGCTCATATTTTATAATGAGGTCTCCCCAATATTTTCCATCGGAGAAATCCGCTAAAATCCATTTATGGTTAAGCACCTTGATTTTATTAATTTTGAAATCACTTTCCATCCCTTCGTAAGGAATCAAAGGGTTGTCTCCTTTTTGTTCATTGGTTTCCAATAACTTATCTTGAATGTAGAGTGATGGGTTTTCTAAATTCAAATGCTCATAATATGCTAGAGCATCATCGTTATTTTCCAAAGTAAAATACTGCATATCCAATACTTTAAGATGCATCGTTTGTAAGGAATCCTTGAGTTCTTCCACCTCAGTTTGCAATTGATTTACGTCTGTGGTCAATGCTTTTTGCATATTGTTCCCTGTTACAAATTGAAAAAGAGCCAATAGCGCTGCAAAAACAAATAGGTATAGAAAAATTCTACTCTTCATGGAGTTTATATTTTTAATTGTAGGTTATCGTAGGCCAAATGTATGTTTTTGGGAAGACTTTTTTCCACTTCTTCATGAAATCCCAACAAAGCACTAATATGGGTGAAATAGGTCTGCTCTGCCCCTACTTCTTCAGCAAACTCTAAAGCTTCTTCCAAATTAAAATGGGAATGGTGTGGTTCTATCCGTAGCGCATTAACTACCAAGACCTTGGCACCTTTCATTTTTTTTATTTCGTCTTTATCTACCCTTTTTACATCCGTCATATACACAAACTCACCAAATCGATATCCAAAAACTTGTAGTCGATTGTGAAATGCTTCAATAGGAACCACGTCCAAATCTCCAAGAGTAATATTCTGACCCTTTACAAGTTCAAAAACCTGTACGGCAGGTGCTCCAGGATAACGGTCTTCATCAGCAAAAATATAGTCAAAACGCCTTTTAAGGGAATCAAGAACCCTTGGGTGCGCATAAATGGGAATATCTCCTTGCCTAAAGAAAAACGGGCGAATATCATCAATTCCTGCTGTGTGATCCGCATGCTCGTGTGTAAATAAAATACCATCCAACTTATCAATGGGATTCGTAAGCATTTGTTGTCTAAAATCAGGGCCACAATCAATTACGTAGTTGTAATTCTTCCATGAAATCAATACGGAAACACGTAGTCTTTTGTCTTTTGGATCTTTGCTCAGACAAACGGGGTGGTTACTTCCAATTACTGGTATTCCCTGCGAAGTTCCCGTACCCAAAAAAGTAATGGTCATCTTATCATCCATTATATCCAAAATTATAACTTATTTATTTAATAGATTGATTGAAGAGTGTAACTTTGCTGTACTTTAAAAATTAGGATATGCCTAGCGTACCAAGCAAAGAAAATGCTTTTGAAAATATTCCTTCCATAAAGGCGAAAACCCTTAGGATCAATTTGAACCAAGATATTTATGGAACCTTTGCCGAGATTGGCGCAGGACAAGAAACTGCCAGACACTTTTTTAGGGCTGGTGGTGCTTCTGGTACCATTGCAAAGGCGATGAGTGCTTACGATAAATCTTTTAGTGATGCCATTTATGGTATTGAGGAAGATGGGCGCTATGTTACCCAATCCCGATTAAAAAAGATGTTGGACCACGAAATGCGGTTGGTCGAAGAGCGAATCAGTAGGGATAGTAATCCTGATTATTTGTTCTTTAGTTATGCCAATACCGTGGCCACCATAGATTTTTCCAAACGATACAAGGGACATGGTTGGGTTGGTCTTCGTTTTCAATTGGATCCCGACCAGAAGGAATACGATGAAATTGTACTTCATATTCGTTTTAAACAAAATGAAGCCAGATTACAGCAAGAAACTTTAGGAATTCTTGGGGTAAACTTGATTTATGGTGCATTTTTCAAGTTCCATAAGCCAAGAAAACTTTTAAAATATCTGTACGATCATATCGACCAAGATACTTTAGAGATTGATATGATCAATTTTACGGGACCTAATTTTGCGGATGTAGATAATCGTTTGATGAGTCTTCAGCTTATTAAAAACGACATGACAGATGCTGTAATGTTCGGTCCTGACGGAAACAACTTGCTTCCTGCTGCAGTACTTTATAAAAAGAGTATTTTGGCGCTTCGGGGTAGTTTTAGGCCAGTTACCAAGGTAAATATGGACATGTTCCAAAAGTCCTACGATATATTTGTTCGGGAACAGACGGTCGAATACGAGAATACCATTGTAGTTTTTGAGATAACACTGTCCAACCTTAAGGCTTCTGGCGAAATTGATGAGCAGGACTTTATGGACCGAGCTGAATTGTTGTGTTCATTGGGCCACACGGTACTGATATCCAAGTTCCAAGAGTATTATAAATTGGTAGAATACTTTCACAATTACACCAAGGCTAAGATTGGCTTGACCATGGGTGTCAATAACTTGGTAGACGTATTTGATGAAAAATACTATCGTCACCTAAGTGGTGGTATTCTGGAGGCATTCGGAAAACTATTCTTTAAAGATTTGAAGGTTTATCTATACCCGATGAAAGACACAGAAACCGGACAAATACTTACCAGTAATAACGTTAAGGTGCACCCTAGAATGAAGGAATTGTACAAATTCTTTAAGTACAATGGTAAGGTAATGGATATTATTGACTACGATCCGGAAGTACTTCATATTTTCTCGAGAAATGTGCTCAAGAAAATCATTAATAAAGATGAAGGGTGGGAAAACGAACTGCCAGAAGGTATTGCAGAGATTATAAAAGAGAAGAACTTGTTCACTAAAAAGGTTCTGGAGAAAAAAGAATAATAAAAAAGGCGCTAAATCAGCGCCTTTTTTATTATTAAATTATACTACTCCCGATTGTGTCGTTCTGAGCATAGCGAAGAATCTAATCTGCACGTTAAAATGGGAAAATAGATTCTTCAGCTGCATTGCTCCTTCAGAATGACAACATAATAGTTTTACGCCAATATTTGAGCGGCGTGGTCTTTGGTTTTTACTTTTTCGATTACATTTTCTACAACCCCATCTCCATCAATCACAAAAGTGGTTCGGTGAATTCCATCGTATTCCTTCCCCATGAATTTTTTGGGCCCCCAAACACCAAAGGTGTTGATTACCGTATGGTCTTCATCCGCCAATAACGGAAAAGGAAACTCGTATTTGTTCTTAAAATTGGATTGCTTCTTTTCTGAATCGGCACTTATACCCAAAAGTTCAAAGCCTTGGTCCTGCAATTCCTTGTAATTATCTCTCAAATTACAGGCCTCCGCTGTGCAACCTGGTGTATTTGCTTTTGGATAGAAAAAGACTACTAGTTTTTTTCCTTTATAATCGCTTAGATTAATTGTGTTGCCGTCTTGGTCTTTTGCTGAAAAATCAGGTACTTTATCTCCTACTTTTAACATATTCATGTGCGTTGCTCTTGAATTAATTGTTTAATATTTACATTAACAAAGTTAAACAAATATGACCAAACAAGAAAAGGTTGATTTCACCATCAAAACCTTGGATAAACTATATCCTACAATACCCATCCCCTTGGATCACAAAGACCCTTATACATTATTAATAGCGGTATTGTTGTCTGCCCAAAGTACGGATGTTCGTGTAAACCAGATTACCCCGTTGTTATTTGATAAAGCGGATAATCCCTATGATATGGTGAAGCTTTCGGAGGAAGAGATTCGGGAAATTATTAAACCCGTGGGCCTCTCCCCTATGAAATCGAAGGGAATTTATGGACTTTCAAAAATTTTGATTGAGAAGTATAATGGTGAAGTACCTAGAGACATTGCACTACTTGAAGAATTACCGGCAGTTGGGCATAAAACTGCTAGTGTAGTGGTTTCACAGGCTTTTGGAATTCCTGCTTTTCCAGTTGATACACACATTCATAGACTAATGTATAGATGGGGTTTCAGCAATGGAAAAAATGTGGTACAGACGGAACGTGATGCCAAACGATTGTTCCCAAAAGAAATTTGGAATCGATTACATCTTCAAATTATTTGGTATGGTCGAGAGTACTCGCCAGCAAGGGGTTGGGACCTAGAAAAAGATATTATAACCAAGACTATTGGAAGAAAATCAGTGATCAACGAATACTATAAAAACAAAAAGAGCCGCTAATTGCGGCTCTTTTCGTCAGTTTGATCCTTAAATTAATTCAATGTTACTTCAAACTGGTGTTTTTTGTAGTCAACTACATGAATCGATTTTGAAAAGCTAAGTAAGAAATCAACTGTTTTCTGACTCGCTTTTACCGTTTTTACGGATTTTTGTTCTTCAGAGTAAATGTTTTCCATATTCTAGCGTAAGTAATTGTTTCCATAGTATAACGGCGCTAGATTGGAAATATTGCAGGTTTCGACGTAATGCTCGATTAATTCGTTAAAACGATATTTTTACGCTCAACTATTTTTCTAAGGTTTATAAGGGCATATCGCATCCTTCCCAAGGCTGTATTGATGCTAACATCCGTATTTTCGGATATTTCCTTAAAGCTCATATCCTTG
The DNA here is from genome assembly GCF_003581615.1 of Flagellimonas lutimaris. GTDB lineage: Bacteria > Bacteroidota > Bacteroidia > Flavobacteriales > Flavobacteriaceae > Flagellimonas > Flagellimonas lutimaris. Next base: position 494,547 of record NZ_QXFH01000077.1, on the reverse strand, counting down.
TATATGCGCATGATCAACACTTCTTTTTGATCATCTGGCAATTCATCAATTAAGAGCGTTAAGTCGCTTTCTATTTGATCTTTAATAATTTGCTTTTCAGCATTCAACTTTTCGTCTTTAATTACAGAAAAGATGTTGAAGTCATCACTACCCTCAAATTTGGGCATTCTTTTGTTTTTGCGAAAATGGTCTATCACCAAGTTGTGAGCAATTCGCATCACCCAAGGTAAAAATTTACCCTCTTCGCTATACTTTCCTTTTTTCAAGGTTTTGATTACCTTGATAAAAGTGTCTTGGAAGATGTCCTCTGCAACATCTCTGTCCAAAACTTTGCTGTAAATAAAGCTGGTGATTCTTTGGTTGTGCCTGTTGATAAGAATTTCAAGAGCCTTTTCGTCTCCGTCAATGTAGTTCTTTACTAAAATCGAGTCTTTAATCTGTAGTTGTTCCATACAAATTACTTTTTTTGGGTTAAAATCAAAGCCCTCCCTTTCTAAGAAAGACTTTAGTTATTCAGTTTTTAATCTTTAAAAAGTAATTATTCTGTATAGGCCTATCAGGATTTTAATTACACTTCAAATATAGATAAATAGGGAGGCGACCTAAAATCTATGTTGTGAGTTGACGATTTTTATATGTTAACTGTTACAATATACGTATTAAGTGTGGTGTATCGTATCTTTGAGACCCTAATTTTAACAAATGGCAATCAATATAAACGTAGACCCCAAGCAGAATATTATTATTAAAGGTGCCAAACTGCATAACCTTAAAAATATTGATGTTGTTATCCCAAGAAATAAACTGGTGGTAATCACTGGATTATCGGGTTCTGGAAAGTCTAGCTTAGCTTTTGACACTTTATACGCGGAAGGACAGCGCAGATACGTGGAGAGCCTCTCTTCTTATGCCCGACAGTTTTTAGGGAAACTGGACAAACCCAAAGTGGATTATATAAAAGGTATAGCCCCTGCGATTGCCATAGAACAAAAAGTAAACTCTACCAATCCTCGTTCCACGGTGGGGACCACTACCGAAATATATGACTACCTAAAGTTGTTGTATGCGAGAATTGGAAAGACCCTATCCCCTATTTCCGGTAAAGAAGTAAAGAAGCATACCGTAACCGATGTCATTAATTATATAAAAGGACTTAATGAAAGGGATAAACTCTTGTTATTGGCTCCTATCACTATTACCGAAGAACGAGAACCTTTAAAATCTTTGGAGCTTTTTTCCAAACAAGGTTATGCTCGTATAAAATATAAAGGTGAGGTTATCCGAATTGATCAAGCTCCTGAAGATATCGGAAGGGAGTTTGATTTGGTCGTAGATCGTATCATTGTAAAGGATGATGAGGATTTTTATAATCGTTTGGCCAATGCAGTTGACAATGCCTTTTTTGAAGGAAAGGGTCAATGTACCATCGAAAATCTTCAAACCGGGGATATCAAAACTTTTAGCAACCAGTTTGAACTGGATGGAATGAAATTTTTGGAGCCCAACGTGCATCTTTTCAGTTTCAACAACCCTTACGGTGCCTGTCCCAAATGTGAAGGTTACGGAGATGTTATCGGTATTGATGAAGACTTGGTGATTCCCAACACCGCATTATCCGTCTATGAAAATGCTATTTTTCCGTGGCGCGGTGAAAGTATGGGGTGGTACAGAGATCAATTGGTGAACTCTGCATACAAATTCGATTTCCCAATTCACAAACCTTGGTTTGAACTTTCAGAAGAACAAAAACAATTGGTATGGGAAGGGAACGAACATTTTATCGGTATCCATAAGTTTTTTGAACAACTGGAAGAAAAGAGTTATAAAATCCAGAACAGGGTTATGCTGTCCCGTTATCGTGGAAAAACAAGATGTTCCATATGTAAAGGAAAACGTCTACGTAAAGAAGCAGATTATGTAAAGGTAGGAGGAAAATCCATTTCCGATTTGATTGAATTGCCAATCAATCAATTAATGCCATTTTTTGAGGCACTTCAACTTTCCGAACACGACTCTGCAGTTTCAAAAAGATTACTAAAGGAAATTACTACGCGTTTGGACTTTTTGGACAAGGTTGGTTTGAGCTACCTCACCTTAAATAGAAAATCCAACACCCTTTCTGGAGGGGAAAGTCAACGAATCAATTTGGCAACATCCTTGGGAAGTAGTTTGGTGGGGTCTATGTATATTTTGGATGAACCCAGTATTGGATTACACCCCAGAGATACCGAGAATCTGATTGAGGTGCTGAAATCACTTCGTGATTTGGGCAATACAGTAATTGTAGTGGAACATGATGAAGATATCATGAAAGCCGCTGATGAAATCATCGATATTGGTCCCGAAGCAGGAACCCTTGGTGGTAATGTTGTGGCCGCCGGAGATTGGGAAGCCATCCTCAAATCAGACTCCTTAACAGCTTCCTATCTTAATGGTACTATGGAAATTCCTGTTCCCAACGAACGTAGAAATTCCAAACATTACATACAAATAAAAGGAGCAAGAGAAAACAATCTTAAAAATATTGATGTCACTTTCCCACTAAATGTACTTACTGTGGTTACAGGCGTGTCAGGAAGTGGAAAAAGTACTTTGGTCAGGAAAATACTTTACCCCACCATATTAAAAGAAACGGGAGGGTATGGAGAAAAGGCCGGTCAGTTCTCGGCGATGGAAGGAAAATATGCCCACATCAAACATGTGGAATTCGTGGATCAAAACCCCATTGGTCGTTCTTCACGATCCAACCCCGTGACCTATATAAAAGCATACGATGATATTCGTAGTCTGTTTGCATCTCAAAAATTGAGTAAGCTAAGAGGATATAAAGCCAAGCATTTTTCTTTTAATGTAGATGGTGGGCGTTGCGAAAAATGTAAAGGCGAAGGTGAAATTACGGTAGAAATGCAATTTATGGCCGATGTACATTTGGAATGCGATGCCTGTGGTGGCAAACGATTCAAAAAAGAAATTTTGGAGGTCCAATTTGAAGGAAAGAACATTGACGACATCCTTAATATGACCATTGATGATGCCATCGAGCACTTTTCAGCCCACAAACAAGATAAAATTGTTACCAAGCTAAAACCCTTGCAAGATGTTGGCCTGGGATACGTGGCTCTGGGTCAGTCCTCCTCTACCCTTTCTGGCGGTGAAGCACAACGTATAAAATTGGCTTCGTTCTTGGTTAAAGGACATACCAAAGAAAAAGCCCTGTTCATCTTTGATGAACCTACCACGGGTCTTCACTTCCATGATATTAAAAAATTGCTTAAGTCTTTTGATGAGCTAATTGACAAAGGACATTCCGTAATTGTGATAGAGCACAACATGGAACTCGTAAAATGTGCCGATTACATCATAGACCTTGGTCCGGAAGGTGGTGAAAAAGGGGGTAATTTGGTGGTTGAAGGAACTCCCGAAGAGATTATCCAAAATAAGGAATCCTATACTGCAAAATACTTGAAGGGCACTCTTTAAATTATCATCAAAAGAAAAAAGCCAAAAATGAATTAACTCATAGTTGATTCTAATTTAATTACACTTATCTCTTAAGAATAGGTGTATATTTTCCTACCTATACTTCAAACAAAAGTCAAAAACCTTACTTTTTTTCTTTCCCGATAAAATCATTCGTGAATTAATATCTACTCTACGTCAATTCTACCTGCCCTTTCATCAATTCACTCCATTATAAACTGCCATTTAGGTAGATATTTGGACCCAAAATACAATTTATATTACCAACATAAAATACTGGCTCACAGAATATTTTAATGTTGTTCATATATATTTTCAAGGATTATTTGTGTAAAAATCCTATAAACCTACAATCATTTTTCATGCAATTGGACCTAAAAAAATTAACATGAATAAAACTACCCTTTCAAACTTAATCAAGAAATCAATTTTGGGCGTCATTATGCCCATTTTTGTCTTATGTACTTTTTATCATGGCTTAGCAAGTAGCTCTGAAGACATTTTGAGTTCTGACAACAAAATTGTATCAAATAATGAGAAAGTCATTTTTTTTGAAAACAATCTGTTTGCACCAGGCATAGCGCTTATAAAAATAGGAACAGTAAGTCCAGATTGTAGTACTATCAGGTTCAACTTTCAAATAGTGAATCAGAGTACCAGTGGAGAGATTTTGGAAAATGTAGTTTTAACAGATCCAGCTTTGGGAGGTATCATAGCTGAATCCATTTCTGGAGATGTTAACAATAATTCATTATTGGAAATCGGAGAAACATGGGAGATTACATACCAATATAATATTCAGCAAATAGACATCGATAATGGTCAATTTGTGAATCAAGCCAATGTAGAAGCTGATGTGCAAGGCCAACCCGGAGTTACGGTAAGTGATCTATCCGATAACGACAGTTTCTTCGAAGATGAACCAACAGTAACCGATTTAACCTCTTGCCAAGGTGGCATTTCCTTAATTAAAACTGGCGTTGCTATTGCAGGTATCGATGCTGGACCTGGATGTAACTTGGTTTTATATTCATTTGAGGTAGCCAACCAAGGATCAACAATATTAGAGAATGTCGAACTGGATGATCCATTATTGGGTAATAATCTACCTGGACCCAACTCTGGTGATATCAACAATAATACTTTTCTAGATCCCAACGAGACTTGGTTGTATACGGCAGTTTATGTTATAACCAATACGGATATTACAAATGGTCAAGTCGTCAACCAAGCAACGGTAACTGCTGATATCCAAGGACAGCCTGGAGCAACTGTTCAAGATCTATCTGATGACGACAGTGTTTTGGAAAATGATGAAACCGTAATAGATTTATCGAGCTGTCAACCTAGAATTGCAGTGGTCAAAACCGGTGTAGCTCTTGAAGATATAGAAGCAGGTCCAGGATGTAACCTTATCCTTTACGAGTTTACGGTAACCAATGAAGGGCCAGAAATTCTAGAGAATGTGGTTCTTAACGACCCATTGCTTGGTGGCGATATTGCGGGGCCAATTTCAGGAGATGCTAACAATGATGGGTTCCTAGATCTAAATGAAGCATGGATTTATTCCGCAGCATATAATACTACACAAGATGATATCAATGCTGGACAATTTATAAACCAAGCAACCGTAACCGCAAATGTTCAAGGACTGCCAGGTGAAACCGTACAAGATCTATCGGACAATAACAGTACCTTGGAAGATGACCCAACGGTTGTAGATTTATCCTTCTGTTTGGGTGCTGACATTGGTCTAATCAAAGTAGGTGAAGTTGTTGATATTGATGGGGATGGATGCGTTGAGAGTATTCTATACAACTTTACGCTTACCAATTCGGGAACGGTGGATATTGACGAAATTGTACTGGAGGATGAACTCCTTGGCGGGGAAGTTCCAGGACCCGTAGAGGGAACCGACACTAACAATGACGGCATACTTTCCGTAGGAGAGACATGGACTTACGAAGCTATATATGCAATCACTCAAGAAGATATTGATAATGCCACAGTTATTAATCAGGCTATAGTAAACGGAAAAATAGTAGGTTCCGAAACTGCTGTGTTCGACCTTTCCCATGATGCCAATCTCGATGAAGATGGCCCCACTAGGACCCCGGTTCCAAATGATGCATGCACAGAAGGTTCGGCCGATATAGGGTTGATCAAAGTCGGTAATGTAATTGATATTGACGGTGACGGGTGCATCGATAGTATCCTATATACATTTACCCTTACCAATACTGGCGGGGCGGATATAGATGAAATAACCTTGGAGGATAATCTCTTGGGGGGTGAGGTGCCAGGTCCCATAGATGGCTCAGATATCAATAATGATGGTATCTTATCTACTGGTGAAACTTGGACCTATGAAGCTATATATGCCATAACACAACAAGATATCGATAATGCTGCTGTAATTAATCAAGCAGAAGTAAATGGCGAAATCGTTAATACTGGAATTGTGATTTCCGACCTTTCACATGATGCCAATTTAGCTGAGGATGGTCCTACACGGACACCTGTTCCAAATGATGCCTGTACTGAAGGTTCAGCTACCATGGGACTCATCAAGCAAGGCATTGTGGTAGATATAGATGGCGATGGTTGTATGGATAGTATCCTATATTCATTTACCCTTACAAATACAGGAGATGTGGATATTGATGAGATAACTTTGGAGGACGAGTTGCTCGGAGGAGAAGTACCTGGTCCTCTTGATGGTACGGATATCAACAACGATGGTATTCTATCCGTTGGAGAAACTTGGACCTATGAAGCAATTTATGCAATTACCCAAGTAGATATCGATAATGCTGCTGTTGTCAATCAAGCTAAAGTAAATGGGGAAATTGTGGATACTGAAATTTCCGTATCTGACCTTTCACACGATGCCAATTTAGATGAGGACGGTCCGACCAGAACGCCGGTACCCGATGATGCCTGTACCGATGGATCTGCAGATATGGGACTGATAAAAGTGGGCGAAGTTGTTGACATTGACGGGGATGGTTGCATCGAGAGCATACTTTATACGTTTACCCTTACAAATACAGGAGGTGTTGACATTGACGAAATTACCCTGGAGGATCAACTGCTCGATGGAGCAGTACCTGGCCCCTTGGATGGCACCGATAACGGCAACGATGGAATCCTATCCGTAGGAGAAACATGGACCTATCAAGCGATTTATGCCATAACACAGGAGGATATTGACAATACCATTGTAGTTAATCAAGCAATAGTAAACGGAGAAATAGTGAATACTGGAATTTCCGTATCAGACCTTTCACATGATATAAATCTAAATGAAGATGGTCCAACCAGAACAGAAGTGCCTAATGATGCTTGTACCGAAGGTTCTGCAAGTATAGGGTTGATCAAAGAGGGAATAGCTGTAGATGTGAATGGTGATGGCTGTATTGAGAGTATCCGATACACCTTTACCCTAACCAATCTAGGCGATACAGATTTTGATCAGGTATCTCTTGAAGACGATTTATTGGGTGGAAATATTCCAGGGCCTGCATCCGAAAGTATGGAGGAGAATGGCATCTTACAAATTGGTGAGGTCTGGACGTTCATTGCGCTCTACCCCATTACCGAACAGGATATTATCAATGGTTCTGTAATTAACCAAGCAACGGTATTCGCAGAACCTGTTGGTACAGATAATCAAGTGGCTGATTTCTCTGATAATGACAACAACTTAGAAAACGATCCTACAAGAACGCCGGTACCCAATGATGCATGTCCAGGAGATGGAGGCAACGGAACACTCTTATTTGGAATTGCAGTTATAAAAACTGGGGTAAGTATAGATAATGATTTTGATGGCTGCGATGATAGCATCGACTATAACTTTAGTGTAACCAATACAGGAAGTATTAATCTGGACAATGTAATCCTGAATGACGAACTCCTCGGGGGGGCAATAAATGGACCAGTGGAAAGTATTGAAACCGTGGATAATATTCTACAGCCAGGAGAAGAATGGATCTATACAGCAACGTACAATCTTACACAGGAAGATATTGACGGAATATTTGTAGATAACCAAGCTACAGTAACCGCAGATTTGGAGGATTCTGCAGACGCTGTTTTCGATAATTCTGATGATAATAGCTATCTAGAAAATGATATAACATCAATAAATGTATCCAGTTTATGTGAATTTTCTGGTGGAGATATTGGCTTTGAAATTTTCAATGGAATTACTCCAAATGGGGATGGTATTAATGATTTTTTCCGTATTGAGGGTATTGAAAACTACCCGGATAATAATGTTAAAATTTTAAATCGCTGGGGGGTTCAAGTCTACAGCATCAACAATTATGGCCAAGGAGGCAATCTATTCTATGGTATTTCCGAAGGAAGAGCTACACTACAAAAAGAAAGAGAACTTCCTAGCGGGACCTATTTCTACATATTAACCTTTACTGGGGAAGATAATCCTGGTAAAGAAAGTTATTCTGGATACCTCTATATCAATAGAGACTAATTCAACCAAACAGTAAACTAATCAAGAACCAAGAATTTAAAACAAAGATGATAAATCTTAAAACATATAGAAACTGTTGCCTATTCGCATTAGTGTTTCTATCCGTCATATGTACAATATCGGCACAACAGGATTCACAGTACACACAATATATGTACAATACCCAAGTCGTAAACCCCGCCTACGCTGGCAATAGGGAAGTATTAAGCTTTGGTCTATTAGGTAGAAAACAGTGGGTAAACTTGGAAGGATCACCAGAAACAGGAACTTTTACCGTAAACTCCCCTATTGGACTATATGATAATATGGGTCTTGGCCTTTCCATTGTTTATGACAAAATTGGTCCAGCAACGGAATCCAATGTAGTGGTGGACTATTCGTATTCCGTGAATCTCTCCTATTCCAAAAAACTATCCATGGGATTAAAGGCTGGTTTGGATATGTTGGATGTAGATTACAACAAATTGAACATTTTTAATCCAAATGACCCCAATTTCCAAAACAACATAGACAATAAACTACAACCCCAAATTGGCGCAGGACTATACCTTAATACTAATAAATTCTATGCCGGTATATCCGTTCCAAATTTTTTAAATACAAAACATTTTGATGAAAGCTCATTGAATAATCAAAATACCGAGAGTATTGCCATAGAGCGTTTGCATTATTACTTTATCACGGGTTATGTGTTTGATTTGAATGAACATTTGAAATTCAAACCTGCTACCTTGTTGAAATATGTTAGTGGTTCTCCCTTACAATGGGACCTTTCCGCCAACTTCTTAATCAATGAAAAATTTACCCTTGGTGCATCTTATCGTTGGAGCGCCTCCATTAGCGCCTTGGCAGGATTCCAAATATCACCAAACTTTTTTGCAGGTTTCGCCTATGATTATCAATCCACCGACATCGAAAAATATAGCGATGGCTCTTACGAAGTATTTCTTCGCTTTGACATTTTCAATAAATCGGACAGGATAGTAACCCCAAGATTCTTTTAAAAAAAAATCATCATGAAGAGAAGAATATTTATAAGTATATTTTCCGTCTTTTTATTGGTCGGAAGTATATATGCACAAGAAAATAAAGTCAAAAAAGCCAACGAGGAATTCGATAGCTACGATTATATAGATGCACGAAAAATATATTTGAGTGTAGTCAAAGATGGCTATGAATCCGCTCAAGTATTCGAGAAATTGGGAGACACCTACTATTTTAACAGTGAATATACCGAAGCGAACAAGTGGTATGAAAAACTCGTAAACAACTATCCTAATCAGGTAAAACCAGAATATTATTTCCGTTCAGCACAAACGCTTAAGAGTGTTGGTCAATATGAAAAATCCAAGGCTATGATGGAGAAATTTAAGGCATCTTCTCCTTCCAATCTAGCAAACAACCAACTTAGCAACTGGCAATCATTTGAAGACCTTACCAACTCCCAAAACGAAAAATTCAAGGTAACCAATATTACATCTGAGATGTCAGGGTCCGATTTTGGACCATCCTTTTATGGAGATAAAATCGTATTTGCCTCTTCATCCATAAATACTGAGGGCAGTAAGGTTCATGATTGGAACGGTCTCCCCTATTTAGATCTTTTTGAAGCTGAGATTGGCGAAGACGGAAATTTATCCAATGTAAAATCCTTAAAGGGCGACATCAATTCCCCCTACCATGAATCTTCCGCAGTATTTACTAAAGATGGACAAACCGTTTACTTTACTCGAAACAATTATATAGATGGCAAAAAGAAAAGAGGTAAAAAAAGATTGGTCAGTTTAAAAATATACAAAGCCACAAAAAACGATGATGGAACCTGGAATAATGTACAGGAACTGCCTTTCAACGATGATTCCTATTCTGTTGCACATCCCGCTTTGAATCAAGAGGAAACACGTTTGTATTTCTCTTCAAATATGGAAGGTACCATTGGCCTATCAGATATTTGGTATGTAGACATTCATAAAAATGGCTCCTATGGAACACCTATAAACATGGGCAGCGAAATCAATACCGAGGAGCGAGAAACTTTTCCTTTCATAAGCGATAATAACACTTTGTTCTTTTCAAGTGATGGCCACGTGGGTCTCGGTGGATTGGATATATTTAAAGTTTCGGACAATGATTTGGATCATAAGGAAATAATTAATCTGGGACTGCCAATCAATTCAAATCAAGATGATTTTGGGTTTATTGTAAAAGAGCAAGAAAAAATAGGATACTTATCCTCCAATAGAGATGGTAATAATGGTAGTAGCTCGGATGATATCTATCTAATAACTGAAAACTGTAACCTTGTTATCTATGGTGCTATTACCGACTCTAATACAGGGAATCCTTTGGATGGCTCACTTGTATATTTAATAGATGAAAACAACGAAGTAATTTCTCAACAAGTCACAAATGCCAATGGTAATTATGAGTTTGAGAAAAATATTAATTGTGAAAACCAATATATAGTAAGGGCATCCAATGATGAGAAAGAGTATGAACCGCAAGAACAATTGGTGATGACTCCAGAAGGTTCTATGATGCTACAGGTAGACCTTGCCCTTACTCCACCCGATTGTCCTGTAAACGATTTGGGCTGTAGATTGGACCTTCAACCTATATACTTTGATTTTGATAAACACAACATCCGACCTGATGCAGAAGTGGAATTGGCCAAAATATTACAGGCAATGAAGCAATATCCACAATTGAACATCCATATAGAATCCCATACCGATTCCAGAGGTAATGACGAGTACAATATGCAACTATCCGAAAGAAGGGCCAAGTCAACACTTGAATGGCTGGTGGATAAGGGTATTGACCGAAAAAGATTATCCTCCAAAGGATATGGAGAATCGCAGCTCATCAATAACTGTTCTAATGGTGTAAATTGTTCAGAAGAAGCACACCAATTAAACCGAAGATCCATGTTTATCATTAAATAAACATTTCTTTTTAGTTTTTTTATACTAATAATCAGCGTGTTATATTTTTTGGCACGCTGATTGCTTATTACAGGGTGGATGTAAATAGTTGCATCTAGAACTTAAAACCTTGTAGTATGAAAAAGTTAGTACTCATTATAGCAGCCGTTCTTTTTGGAATACCGAGTATCCAAGCAGAAACAACCAGCACAGTGGCTACAGCCACCAATTACCGATATGGAAATTCTTTCATTTTTGTGGAAGATGGAGTAACCTTCTCGGTTTATCCAGATGGTGAGTTCGATTTCTACATAGACAACAGGGTAAATGTAGGCGTTGGAGCCAGAATAGGAAACGTTGGAATCACCTTTAACTCAGGATATAATTACAATCCATTTGTTCAGTACGATGATTATGGTGCTGTGATTCAAGTAGAGAACACTCCTATTTATTATGATTACTACGGACGTGTTTCACAAATTGGAAACGTAGATGTCTGGTATAACAATGGTAGAGTTCGTAGAGTCGGAGGATTGAACATTTACTATAATGGAGGTGTTTTCAGTCACTACACGGGATATATCAATATTTACAATAGAAGATATGTGTACAGACCTTTCCATAGATATTTTGCAAGACCTGCAGTAGGATTCTGTAATGTGTATGCAAGACCATATAGAAGGTATTATAGACCTATTAGATACACGTACTATGCACCCTACCGTTATAACACAAGACGTGCTTATGCAAGATTAGGTAGAGTTTATAGAGATGATAATAGATATAGAAGAGACAAAATCTATAGAAATGACAGAAGAGTTGCTGTACGTAACACTAATAACAGAAGAGCGGATTATGGCAGAAGCAATAAAAGAATAGCACAAAATTCTTCTAGAAAAGGAAGAGCTGTATCAAACCGCTCGGGTAATAATGTGAGCAGACAGAAAGTAGCTTCAAGAGATTCAAGAAGTAATAATTATAGGAAGTCAAATAATGTATCAAGATCTGGAAGAACAATGGCTTCCAACAACAAAGGAAATCGTGCGGTTACCAGTAGAAGCACGAATTCCAGAAAAGTAACCTCTAGTACAAACGGAAGAACCGTAAAACGTTCGGCTAAAAGTACATACAGAAAACCGAAGACCACATCGAGAACACCAAGTAGGTCTGTGGTAAGTAGAGGAAACTCTTCTTCAAGGAAAGCCGTTTCCAGAAGCTCTAGACCAAGTGTTAAAAAAAGTTCTGTGAGTAGAAAAACTACTTCTAGGCCAAGTGTGAGCAGAAGCTCTGGCAACAGAAAGAGTAGTGCTAGAACAAGCAGCTCAAGAGGTGCTTCCAGAAGAAATAATTAAATAGTTTTTTTTAGGTTGGTTAGTTGTTTACCCCGTAGTTGAATTTATTCGCTACGGGGTATTTTTTTTGAGCCATTTAGACAAGAAGCCAGTCACATCCTCAGAAATATTGAAGCGGTACAGAATCCCCACGTACATGACAACGATGAGCAATGACTTTAAGCCAATATTGATGATGGGATGAAATTGAAACTGCAACAAATCAAACAGTACGGCCAACATTATTAGCGTAGCAAATACCTTAAAAGTAGCCGAAGAAAAAGGTAAAATCCCAAACTTCATCCTAACAAAAATCAGCTTCACCAGATTGAAAATGAAAATAGAAACAAAACTAGCCAAAGCAGCCCCTTCCAACCCTAATTTCGGAATCAATAAATAATTAAGGAGAATTGTCAGTGCAGCCAAACAAACTCCAAATACCAATACGGTTCGGTAATACTTTGAATTGTATAAAATGGAATTGATGTTCCCCAACAGCGAATCCATCACCTTGGCCAAACCAATCAAGAATACTATGGTAAAACCATTTCTATAATTTTCGGGAAGCATCAAATACAAATCGTTTAGATTAAGGATAATGAGCACAAACAATATTCCCGAGGCAATAAATAACGTCAAAGAAGTCTTTTTGTACAATTTATACAGGCCAGCATCATTATTGGTGTTCAACAGTTCCGCAGTTAATGGATAGGTAATCTGATGCATTGCACGGGACGGTACAATAATTACTGTAGCAATATAGACCGACACCCCATAATAAGCCACGTTCTCAATACTGATAAACTGATTCAACATCACCTTGTCTATTTCCAATAAAATAAGGGCTGCGGAGCCTCCTAAAATGATGAGGAAGGAATAGGAAAGGATTTCTTTAGTATGAGGCGGAAAGTTAAAATCGAATTTGGGCATCCTTAGACTGAATGCATAAATTTTTATGATAACGGTCCGCAACAGATATAGCCCTACCAAACATTTAAAGAAAATGTCCAACGTAATTACATCAAAATAAAAAAGTAAAAGTAGAATAGAAACCCCTATCCTCGCAAAAACTTCTTTCATAAAATTCCCAAAAACGGACTTTAAATGAATCTTGGTCCAAGAATAGAATACTTCAAAATAGCCCATCGCCAAGCCCACAAAAAATACATACCAGAGGTAATCCTTCACCATAGGATTTACTTGGGACACCCAATCGCCGATGGGGTTATACCAAATCAGTCCCACTAATGTCATGGGTAGTATTCCCAGCAATGGAATCAATAGCATTAGCGTGAAAAATCCATCTTTTTCAGAATCTTGATGGTTACTATAATATTTCACCATAGTGTTGTGAACTCCAAAGGCCATCAAAGGCATTAGAATAGCCCCCGAAGCCAATATAAAAGTAACAAGACCATAATATTGATCAGGAAGAATCTTGGTGTAAAGAAACAATGTATTGATTGCTCCAAAAAAGAAACCCAAATACGTTACCGCTGTATTTTGTATGGATTGTTTAAGAACAACGCCCATTAGATAAATTTAGCCAAAGATTCTGTTAATGCTTTTCTGTGGTACTGCTTCACCCCTTCGGAATTACAAACCAAGGTGCCTTTTTCATAGTGATGAAACGCTTCCAAAAGTACATTTTTTAATGCCGGAATATTATCATGCAAACAGGTATTTCCTGCTTTGTGCTGCTCCACCATCGCTCCCGCTTCCCATCCTTTGGGTCCAATCGCCAAAATGGGACGCTTGGCATTCAAGTATTCAAATAATTTACCGGGGATAATGCCTTTTGTCTCTTCGGAATCAATCTCCAACAACAAAAGCAACTGAGATTTCTGTTGGATTTCCAAAACTCTATCGTGGGACAGATAGCCCAACTGCTTTACATAATCCGTAAGTCCATAGTCTTTGATTGATTGCAGCACCTCTTCCCCTACTACACCAGCCAATTGGATTTTAATCGCATTCTTAAAAGCGTGGTTTTCAGAAATCAATTCTTGCAAAGCCTGCCAAAATCCTAAAGGATTCCTTCCTGTCAGCAACGAGCCAATATGAGAAATCGTAAACTTAGAATCCAATTTAACAGTTGGTAAATCATCATCAAAACCATTGGTAATCACCTTTATTGGTTTTGGAGTGATGGCTTCAAACTCTGTTTTGGTGGTATTGCTGGTAACTACAATCTTATCCGCCCTAAGAAGCACTCCTTTTTCCAAAGCTTTGTGTTTTAGTCTGGCATATTCGGTCAACCTTAGCTTTTTGTGGTAACCTATGGATGTCCAAGGATCCCGGAAATCGGCAATCCAATCAATGTTGTATTTCTTTTTAAGGCCGAGACCTATCAAATGTAAACTGTGGGGTGGCCCTGTGGTGATGATGGTTTCGATACCCTCGTCTGCAATCACCTTTGCCAAATACGAAATGGAAGGTTTAACCCATAGTTTTCGGGCATCGGGGATAAATAGGTTTCCACGAATCCACAACAGCACTTTTTCTATAAATGATGGGTCTTTCTCCTTGATAATCCCCGAACTAATGGTTTTGGTTTTCTTTTTGGAAAGCAGCGAAGCCCAGCCATAAGGTTCTCTAATCGGTTGCTTTACTATTTTGATGGAATCCGGTACTTCCCGAACAAATTTTTCATCTACAATAGGATAGCTCGGATTTTCAGGAACATACACAATGGGTTCAATACCAAATTCAGGGAGATATTTTACAAACTTGAGCCAACGCTGTACCCCTGGTCCCCCTGCTGGAGGCCAATAGTACGCTATGACCAAGATTTTTCGCATTAGGATGTTTCCTTTTTTCTAGAGAACAGGGTGAAGCCCAATCCACCAATAATCATTAACCCTAAGAGAATATTGGCAGCCAAGGTTATTTGGCTTCCTGTTTCCACCACTTCGGGCTCAAACTTGAACTCAATTTCATGTTGTCCAGCAGGAACCTTCATACCACGCAAAGCATAGTCCACTTTGTAATGTTCTTGTGGTTCGCCATCGATAAAAACATTCCAACCGGATGGATAGTGCATTTCGGAGAACACCGCAAAACCATCATTGGGGTTTTGGGAGCTGTATTTTAAATAATCGGGACGGTAATCCACTAAATCAATGCTCGCCACGGAATCCACCGAATACCGAAGCTTGGTCAATTCGGGATATTCTTGGGTATTCACCACCGCCTGTGTTTTTGAATTAAAGTCTTTTAATTTCAGGATTTCCTCATTGGCTGAAGAAACTGGCAACAATTGATTTACAAACCAAGCGTTCCCATTGGCATCAGGATTTACCCCAGGGAAACTGTTCCCTTCCTCATCTTGTTGAATAATGTACTTTACATTCAACATGTTCAACACCTGCAGGTTGTTCCGATACAAATGGTATTCGAATAAATTTTGAAGCGCTCTAGGCTTAGCGGCATGGTACCCACCAATGGATTTATGGAAGTACGAAGTCCGTGCCCCGTTTATTCCCTCTTGAGGGGCAAAAACTCGGTATATGGAATCGTCCTGCATAATCATTTGGTCAAGCTGATTGGCTTGAAATGGTTGATTTACCTGACGCTGACGAACAAAATCATTCTCGTTCACATACCTGAGGTCCACGCCTACCAAATCAAAGAGGATAAGCGCGCCCAAGGCAAAGACCAAAATATTCTTATTGATTTTATCTTTGATAAAGAACCATAATGCCGCAGCCGCCAAAGCCACATAAATTAACGAACGAATGGTGTCGCTGATGTAAACTGCTTCACGGTCACGTTGGATCATGGTCATCAGTTCATCGCCAAAATACCCGCGATAGGTTTCATCCCGGAGGCCTTCAAAATCAAAGAACCCTTTCAGCAAGAAAATAAAGATGCCAAGTCCTACGGAAACAAAGAAGCTTAGCTTTAACGCTTTGAGCTTTTCTTTTTGTTCTACAGATGACTTAAACAATTCGCGTATTCCTAAAATTCCAAGCACCGGTAAACAGAGCTCCAAAACCACTTGAATGGAGGATACGGCCCTGAATTTGTTGTACATCGGAAAGTAATCAATCATAAAATTGGTGAGCAGCGGAAAGTTTTTGCCCCACGAAAGCAAGAGCGATAAAACAGCGCCTGACAACAACCACCATTTCTTTTTGCCATCGATCAGAAATGCACCTAGCAGAAACAAAAAGAAAACAATAGCACCTACGTAGGCAGGAGCCGCCACAATCGGCTGGTCTCCCCAATACAGAGGCAAACTGCTTGAAAACTCTATAGCCTTGGTCGGTGTTAATCCTTGATTGGTTAAATATTCATATGCTTTGGAATCCTTGCCTAAATCTTCACCGCCCGAACCACCGAACAAACGTGGCGCAAACAGGTTCAACGATTCGGCGATTCCGTAGCTGTATTGGGTAATGTAATCATAGTCCAAACCTGTGGAAACCGCTTTATCACTTCCATCAGGGTTTACGGTGATTTCCGATTTTCCACGAGTACTCCAATCAGCGTACTCCTTAGTCGCCATTAAGCTTGTGGCATTGGTAAAAATGGACAGCACTACGGCCAAAATCAAAATTCCGACCGAAGCAAAAAAGTGTTTCAGTTCTTTTTCCTTAATGGCATAAATCAGGTACACCAAGCCCATCACTAGTACCAAAAGCATAAAATAATATGTCATTTGGTAGTGGTTGGCGCTAATTTCCAGCGCCATCGCCAAAGCGGTCAGTATAAATCCTAAAATGTATTTTTTTCGAAAAACGAGCACTATCCCTCCCAAAACCATCGGGATATAGCCCAAAGCGTGTGCTTTAGCGTTGTGTCCCACCCCAAGAATAATAATCAGGTAGGTGGAGAACCCGAAGGCCAACGCTCCCAACGCGGCCAACCGAAAATCAACCTTAAGGCATAGCAATAGTATATAAAACCCTATAAAATAGAGAAAAAGATAATCTGCAGGTCTGGGTAAAAACCGAATCAAACGGTCCAATTCCTTTACATAGTTATGCGGATAATTGGCCCCTAATTGATAGGTAGGCATTCCACCAAAAGCGCTGTTGGTCCAATACGATTCCTCGCCTGTAACATCCTTATAAGAATCGCGTTCATGAGCCATTCCCTTGTACTGGGCAATGTCCGACTGATAAATGGCTTTTCCTTGCAAAACTGGGTAAAAGTAGACCAACGAAGCAAGGATAAACAAACCGATAACACTAATATGGGTGATAATGGCTTTTGGAGAAAGATTCATGGATAGGTTTTGATTCCGCAAATATTAATCAATTTCCTCAAAATCTATGTATTCTCCAACTTTTTTTGAGGGATTGGATTTTCGGAACGGTTTTTTGGTAATTGTGGTCTCCCCTTCCTTCTTTTGTGCGTTATCAAAATCTTGAGGGTTTCCGAACTGTTGCCCAAAACGCTCGCTTGTTTTTTTAACTGCATAATTCAAGAGCTTCGGCGCCAACCACTTCAAAAGTAATTTGAGGCCGTAGTATACTAATATGACAATTAAAATCGTTTGTAATAAAACCATATAACCTTAGTTATTGTATCAAATTTACACTGTTAGTCCCGTAAACTCATCAAACGTATCTTAAAATAGTATTAAAAACCCAGTTATATGGACATTTCCATGATCAAAAAGTTATTATTTCTTTTCGTTCTAACCCCAACATTTATTTTAGCCCAATATACCGATGTTATTAATTCCAACCGACCTGGACGTGCGGCCAGTGCCTACGCGGTGGGCAAAAATGTGGTACAGGCCGAAATTGGAATGTTGTACGAACAGCAGGACAATGCCGATTTAAACTCGGACTCCAACATTTTTGGAGCCGATTATGCTTTTAGATACGGTTTACTTTTTGAAGAATTGGAAGTTATTGCCGAAGGTTCCTTTATTACACAAAACATTACGTATCCCGATTTAGGAATTGAGGGCAAACTGACCAATTTTTCCAGAAACCGAGTCGGTTTAAAATATTTGTTTTTTGATCCCTATAAGGACCCTGAGCGAAGCAAGCCGAACTTATACAGTTGGAGAGCCAACAATGTATTCCAATGGAAAAATTTGATACCTGCCATCTCCGTATATGGAGGAGCCAATTTTGTTCTTGGAGATAATCCATTTTACCCTGGTGAACCCACCATCTCCTACCGAGGGGGCATCCAAACACAAAGTAGACTCTCCCCTAGGTTTGTTTTGATTTCCAACATAGCCTACGACCGGATTACCACTGATTTTCCAGAATGGCGCTATGCCCTATCCGTTACCCATGCTTTTCGTGATCCACGATGGAGCGTTTTCTTTGAAGGTCAGGGAATTTCTGGTGACCGCTATTCCGACATCATTCTACGAACCGGTGTGGCACGCTTGATCAATCCGAATTTTCAGGCAGATTTTCATTTAGGCTCCGGGTTTAAAAACGACCCATCCCGTATTTTTGTGGTGCTTGGCTTTTCTTACCGTTTGGATTTTCATAAGGATGAACTTATCCCCATCAATGAGCAACAATCGGGCATGAACGGAAAAATTAAAAAGAACGCCAACAAGCGTAAATCAAAAAAACGGAAAAAAAATTAAGGTACACGAGGAGATTTTTATCTTTTAGTCAAACTTCATTTTTCTACTGCAAGTAATATTCCTAATATTGGGCATTAATTTGCAACTATGGTTTCCGTTAAACAAGTTCAGTCCAAATCCGACCTTAAGCGTTTCGTAAAATTCCCTTTTTCGCTCTATAAAGATTCCCCGTATTGGGTGCCTCCCATCATCAAAGATGAAATGGCTTCTTTTGACAAGGATGAAAACCCCGTTTTTAAAACAGCAGAGGCGCAATTCTTTTTGGCCTACAAGGACGGTAAAATCGTGGGGCGCGTGGCTGCCATTATCAATTGGTTGGAAGTTAAAGAACAAGGCCTAAAAAAAATGCGTTTTGGTTGGTTCGATTTTGTAGACGATCTTGAAGTATCCAAAGCCTTGTTGGACAAAGTCCAAGAAATAGGTATGGAAAACCAATTGGAATATATGGAAGGTCCTGTGGGCTTTTCCAATTTAGACAAAGTAGGTGTACTTATCGAGGGTTTTGATCATATTGGAAGTATGATAACTTGGTACAATCACCCCTATTACCAGTCACATTACGAAAAACATAGTTTCACCAAGGAAAAGGAATACCTTGAAAGTAAATTTCCAGCTGCCAATGCAGATCCAAAATTGTTTGCCAAGGCGAACTTGTTGATCAAAAAACGCTATGGTCTCCGAGAAATGAATTTTGAAAAGAGTGCTGACATTATGCCTTGGGTGGATAAAATGTTCGACCTCTTTAATGAGTCCTATGCCAAGCTATCTTCTTTTGTAAAGATAACCGATATCCAAAAAGAATATTTCAAGAAAAAATATATCAGTTTTATAAATCCGGAGTACATCAAATTTGTAGTGGATTCGGATGATAATTTGGTGGCTTTTGCCATTGTTATGCCTTCTTTTTCAGAAGCATTACAAAAAGCAAAAGGCAAATTGTTCCCATTTGGAATTTTCCATTTGCTTAATGCCCGAAAAAATAGCAAGGATGCCATTTTCTACTTGATCGGTATTCATCCAAAATATCAAAACAAAGGGGTGACCTCCATTATTTTTAACGAGTTCCACCATACCTTTAAAAAACGTGGGGTGGTCAATTGTATTAGAACTCCCGAACTAGAGGATAATCTTGCCATACATCAAATGTGGAAGCATTTTGACCCCAAGGTTATAAAGCGTAGGCGCACTTATGTAAAGAGTTTATGAATACTAAAGGGTTGAAGTTTACCTGTTGTTCAAAACCAAACATGCTCACCCGTGTTTAAATAAGCAATCATCATATATCTAAATATATAATTCTTGCCATTCCTTATTTATTTACTGATTTTCATTAATTTACTTCAAATAATCCAGAAAATTATTCAAAATGGCAGAGAATAAAGATGACAAAAGTACATGGGCAATTGGAGGAGGTATCCTTTTGGGACTTGGCGTAGGTTTCTTTTTTCTTGGTTCTGGCGCCGTTTTGGCATTTGTAGGCTCCATGATTGCCGGGCTGGGCATTGGGCTTATCATTACTTCCATCCTATCCAGTAGAAAATAACTTTCTTTTCAAATATACCGCCTTGTTCATCCAATAAAACCGCCATAACTATTTTTAACAAATACCATTATGAAAAAACCAATCAACCTCATGAGCAAATTATTCTTAATTATAATAGCACTCTGCTCGCTCACTTTTACTTCTATAAGTTGTAAACAGCAGTAGAAAGAAGAATCCAAAGAAGTTGAAGATGAAATTATGGTTGAAGCAGAACAACCTGAATATTTTTTGCTGCGACCAGAAATCGAAACAGCTTATGGATACTCGCATGCCGTAAAAATTGGTAACGACATCAAAATTTCTGGAGCTGTAAGTATGGATGATGAAGGTAATCCTATAGCTTTAGGTGATTTAGCTCAACAAATAAAAAATTGTTATATGGATTTGGAAAAAATACTGACTCATTTTGGGTGCACGTTTGATGATGTAGTGGTCGAAAATATTTTCACCACCGATATGCCTACTTTCCTAGAGCATTCTGTATATCGAAATGAAATCTATACCAAACAATTCCCAACAGGTTCATGGTTAGGTGTTAAAGAATTGGCTTTGCCATAGTTAATGATAGAAATTGAATTGGAAGTCCATAAATTGGAATAAACCTGCTCTGTACTTGTCCAATTCGAATTTTGAGAGTAGACATATTCATGGACATCCAAATCAAATCGTCTTTAGGGAATATATTAGTGATATTCTGAATAAGGCAGAAGATACGAGATTCCAAATAGCATCGAAACTACAAAAAGATGGTGTACAACATTGATTGTGTCATTGTTCATGCAATAATTGCATAAGATGCCAATAAAGCTTTTTAACTATCCCTTTACCAAAAAATAATTAATGTTTTGTTCTACTCTCCCATTGCCGCAGCCACAGCAGCAGACAATCTTTTATAGGTGCCGTTTTCCAATCGTTCCCTAATTGCGGAGAATGCATCCAAAGTTTCAGCAATATCCTCCATAGTATGTGTTGCCGTCGGAATTAAACGTAGTAGTATCAATCCTTTCGGGATTACAGGATATACTACAATGGAACAGAAAATTCCGTGATTTTCGCGTAAATCCTTTACCAAGGCCATTGCTTCGGGAATACTACCATTCAAATAAACAGGCGTTACACAACTCGTTGTGGTTCCTATATCAAAACCTCTTTCCTTTAGTCCATTTTGAAGCGCGTCCACGTTCTCCCAAAGCTTAGCTTTAAGTTCGGGCATGGTGCGTAGCATATCAAGTCGCTTAAGTGCTCCTTTTACGTATACCATCGGCAAAGACTTGGCGAACATTTGAGAACGGAGGTTGTACTTCAAATATTCGATAATTTCTTTATCAGCAGCTACAAATGCTCCAATACCTGCCATTGATTTGGCAAAAGTGGCCAAATACACATCAATTTCGTCTTGCACGCCTTGCTCCTCTCCTGCTCCTGCACCTGTTTTACCAAGTGTTCCAAATCCGTGAGCATCATCTACCAAAAGTCTAAACTGGAATTTCTTTTTAAGGTCTACGATTTCTTTCAAGATTCCTTGCTCTCCACGCATACCAAAAACACCCTCGGAAATCACTAATATTCCTCCTCCAGTTTCATTGGCCAGTTTAGTGGCGCGCTCCAAGTTTTTTTCCAAACTTTCGGGGTCGTTGTGCTTAAAGGTAAAACGTTTACCCATGTGCAGGCGAACACCGTCGATAATACAGGCATGACAATCTACGTCGTAAACAATAATATCATCTTTTGCTACCAAAGCGTCTATTACGGACATAAATCCTTGGTATCCAAAATTTAATAAATAAGCGGCATCTTTATTAACGAACTCTGCCAGTTCGTTCTGTAATTGTTCGTGGAAATCGGTGTGACCACTCATCATTCGAGCTCCCATTGGATAGGCAGCTCCGTGCTCCAATGCGGCTTCTCCATCCACTTTTTTGATTTCAGGTAGGTTGGCGAGCCCAAGATAGTCATTGATACTCCACGTTATTACGTCTTTCCCTTGAAACTTCATTCTGTTGGAAATAGGTCCTTCCAGTTTTGGAAAAACAAAATAACCCTCAGCTTGTGAGGCCCATTTTCCTAAAGGCCCTTTGTTCTCAATGATTCTATCGAATAAATCTCTCATCTACCTTAAATTTAATTCAAATGCAAAAGTATAGATTTTTATGAACCTTGCATAACGAAATATGTACATAAAAAAAAAACGACAATGAAAAACATTGCCGTTCTTGAGGTGTTATAGGGTATTGGTTTATTTAATATAATTGATTTCTTCAGGTACTTCAGCATCCTGAATGTCGAAAAAGCCTTGGTTTTCCATCCATTCGTTGCTGTATACTTTACTCATGTACCTTGAACCGTGGTCTGGGAATACCACAACAACATTACTATCTTCTGTAAACTCCCCTTCCGTGTTCAATTGATACAATGCCTGAGTAGCTGCACCACTGGTGTAACCAGCAAAAATACCTTCGGTATGGGCCAATTTACGAGCCATATGGGCACTTTCGCCATCAGTTACTTTGATATATCTGTCGATACTATTGAAATCGGTAGCGTCTGGGATTAAGTTTTTACCTAATCCTTCAATTCGGTATGGATATACCTCATTGTGATCAAACTCTCCGGTTTCGTGATATTTTTTCAATACAGAACCATAAGCATCAACACCCAATACTTTAATGTTTGGGTTTTGCTCTTTAAGATAACGAGCAATACCTGATATAGTTCCTCCTGTTCCACTACAAGCTACCAAATGGGTAATCTGACCATTGGTCTGCTCCCAGATTTCTGGTCCGGTACTGGAATAGTGAGCATCAATATTGAGCTCGTTAAAATATTGGTTGATGTAAATGGAGTTAGGTGTTTCGCTATGCAATTGTTTGGCCACTTCATAATAAGAACGTGGGTCATCTGCACTGACATGGGCCGGACAAACATAAACTTTGGCTCCCATGGAACGTAACATATCTATCTTGTCTGGGGATGATTTTGAACTTACAGCCAAAATACATTTGTATCCCTTAACAATACTCACCATGGCAAGGCTAAAGCCTGTATTGCCAGATGTGGTCTCAATAATGGTACTACCCGGCTTAAGAATACCTTTACGCTCGGCTTCCTCAATAATATGAATTGCAATTCTGTCTTTTGAGGAATGTCCAGGGTTAAAGCATTCCAGTTTAGCATAGAAATTTCCAGTAAGTGGGGCGGTAATTCTGTTTAGCTCAACTAAGGGGGTATTTCCAATTAGGTCTAGGATATTGCTGTGCGCATTTATCTGTTTCTTCATAACTGGTATTAGGTAGGAAAATTTCTTACGCAAATAAGAAAATTATTCCGTGCAAATGTAACATTTTATTTTTAAAAAGCTTTTCCTTCAAGGTCTAAAATGAAGGCATATTCCTTTGCTGTTTCCTTTAAAGCCTCAAATCTGCCCGACGCTCCTCCGTGTCCCGCATCCATGTTGGTATCCAAAAACAATAGGTTATCATCGGTTTTATACTCCCTCAACTTTGCCACCCACTTAGCGGGTTCCCAGTATTGCACTTGAGAATCGTGCAAGCCTGTGGACACGTACATATTGGGGTATTCCATGGCTTCAACATTGTCGTAAGGGGAATAGGATTTAATGTAATCGTAATATTTCTTTTCGTTTGGATTCCCCCATTCATCATATTCTCCGGTGGTCAACGGAATGGTGTCATCCAGCATGGTAGTGACCACATCTACAAAGGGTACTCCCGCAATAACTCCATGATACAGTTCTGGTGCCATGTTAATGACGGCTCCCATCAAAAGACCTCCCGCAGAACCGCCCATGGCATATAAATGCTCTGGACTGGTATATTTTTCATCAATCAAATATTGAGAAATGTCGATGAAATCGGTGAACGTATTTTTCTTTTTGAACAATTTACCATCTTCATACCAAGGTCTACCCAAATATTCACCTCCTCGAACATGGGCAATGGCGTATATAAATCCTCTATCCAACAAACTCAATCGTATAGATGAAAAATAAGGGTCGATGGTGGCACCGTAAGAACCGTATCCGTATTGCAACAACGGACTGGTTCCATCCAAAGGAGTGTCTTTGTGGTAGATTACTGAAATTGGTACTTTTTTACCATCCCTGGCTGTGGCCCATAGACGTTCGGTCTTGTAATTGTTCTTGTCAAACTTACCTCCTAAAACTTCTTGCTCCTTCTTTATGGTTTTAGTCTTGGTCTCCATATCAAAATCGATAATAGCGAATGGAGATCCCATTTCGTTGTAATAGTAACGAAGAACCTTAGTTTCAAAATCAAGGTTAACGGAGGGTCCTGCAACATAGGTTTCACTATCAAAAGGCAAATAATAACTATCGGAACCGTCCCATTTGGCAATCTTCATCTGGTTGAGACCATTATTACGTTCTGTAACCACATAATAATCCCTAAAAATCTCTACATCTTCCAATAAAACATCTTCTTGATGCGGAATAAACTCCTCCCAATGTTCAGATGATGTATTGTTCTCATCAGTTTTCATCAACTTAAAGTTGGTTGCACCGTCTTTATTTGTCAAAACATAAAAATCACCTTCAAAATGAGAGATGCCATATTCTACTCCTTTTTCTCGCGGAGAAAATACTTTAAACTCTCCATCGGAATCATCCGCATTCAAAATTCTATATTCAGATGTCAATGTGCTGCCAGAACCGATTACGATATATTTTCTGGATTTTGTCTTGTAAACAAAGGTGTTATAGGTAGAATCTTTTTCATGAAAAATCAATTCATCATCTTCCGAAGAAGTTCCCAGAACATGCTTAAAAATTTTATCGGAACGTAAGGTAACCGGGTCTTTTTTGGAGTAGAACAGCGTTTTGTTATCGTTGGTCCAAACAGAGCTCCCTGTAGTATTTTCAATAATATCAGGATAGATTTCTCCTGATTTCAAGTTTTTTACCTGAATATTATACTGCCTTCTAGAAATGGTATCCGTTCCAAAGGAAGCCATAGTATTATCTGGACTGATAGAAACACCACGCAAGTTAAAAAACTCATGGTCTTTGGCCATTTCGTTGCAATCAAACAACAATTCATCCTCGGCATCCAAGCTTTCCTTCTTTCTGGAATAAATAGGATACTCCTTACCCTCCTCATATCGGGTGATATACCAATATCCATCCAATTTATAGGGAACAGAGGAGTCATCTTCCTTGATCCTTCCTTTCATTTCCTTAAAAAGCTCCTCTTGAAACTTTTTGGTATGGGCGGTCATTTTTTGATAGTACTCGTTCTCGGCATTCAAATAATCAAGGACTTGCTGGTCCTCCCTATTGTTCATCCAATAATAATCATCGATTCTAACATCACCGTGCTTCTCGAGTTGGGTCGGATGTTTGGGTGCTACCGGGGGAGCTATACTCATGGATTCGTCTTTGTTGTTTTTGCAAGCGGTCGCAAAAATAAGGCATAAAACCAGAATATGAGTTCTTGAAATAGTTTGTTTCATGGGTCAGTGTTTTAACCAAATTACTACTTTTGACAATACACTTGTTAAATAAAGAAAATTATGTTTGGAGATCTTATGGGAATGATGGGTAAAATTAAAGAAACCCAAAAGAAAGTGGAAGCCACAAAGGAGCGTTTAAATACCGTGATGATTGATGAAGAGTCTACCGACGGATTCTTGAAAGTGACACTTACCGCTAACCGCGAAATAAAGTCTATTTCCATTGATGATTCGCTATTGGAAGATAAAGAGCAATTGGAAGATTATCTAGTACTGACACTGAACAAGGCCATTGAAAAAGCGAGCAAAGTAAATGAAGCTGAATTAGCAGCCGTGGCCAAAGAGGGCATGCCGAACATTCCTGGAATGGATGCATTTATGAAATAATAAATGTCAGGTCGAGCGCAGTCGAGACCCCTAATACACTTCTCGACTCCGCTCGAAGTGACAATCATCCTATACTTTTCAAGACTTTTAAGAAATGCTGGTGCATGCCATCGGTATAATCCAAATGGGTGACGATGCGCAATTTTCCTTGTCCCATCCCAATGATGGATACTTGATTTTTGGTCAATTGCTCCAAAAATGCCTCAGATGACAATTTGGATTCATCAATTTCAAAAATGATGATATTGGTCTCAATCGGCTCCACTTTTTTAATGAAATCCAAAGATTGGAGCACCTCCCCTATTTCGTCCGCTTTTTTGTGATCTTCCGCCAATCGTTCTACATTATTTTCAAAGGCGTAGATGCCTGCTGCAGCCAAATATCCCGATTGACGCATACCGCCTCCAAAAATTTTACGGATGCGCAAGGCTTTGTCAATATCATCTTTACTTCCAACCAAAACGGAACCCACAGGGCATCCCATACCTTTACTTAAACATACGCTGATGGTATCAAACAACTTTCCGTAAGCTTTTGGGTCCTCCCCCTTTTTTACCAAAGCGTTCCAAAGTCGGGCACCATCCAAATGATATTTTAGATTGTGCTCGTCACAGACTTTTCGGATTTTTTTCAATTCCTCAAAATCCCAACAGGCTCCCCCTCCTTTGTTCGTAGTGTTTTCTATACAAACCAATGAGGTTAATGGGCTATGGTAAAAATCGGGTGGGTTGATGGATGCTTCGACCTGTTCGGCCGTCATCATTCCGCGGTCACCGTCGACCAATTTACAAGACACCCCACTGTTGAAGCTAACTCCTCCCCCTTCGTAATTGTAGACGTGTGCATATTTATCACAAATCAACTGGTCTCCAGGTTGGGTGTGGATTTTTATCGCAGTTTGGTTGGTCATGGTGCCACTGGGGAAAAACAGTGCTGCTTCCATGCCAAAATATTCAGCTACCTTGGATTCTAATTCGTTTACAGTAGGGTCGTTTTTAAAAACATCGTCCCCTACTTTAGCATTCATCATGGCCTCCAACATTCCTGCTGAAGGCCTTGTGACGGTGTCACTTATTAAGTTTATTTCCATAAAATAATTTAGTCCATGCAGTCCATACCAATGGGCGACCCATCCGGTATTTTGGAAACTGGAATCAGTTTAAATTCAGAAGGCTTTTTCATGAAAGCATCAATTCTTTTTACCATTTCGGCAGAAATAGCGTTTTTGCCATTACTCAGCAATTTTGTCTTTAAATTGTTCAAAGCTTCATTGGCAATGGCATTTACTTGTGGGTGTACATCATCATGAGCTGCCAAGTTCATAATATGATAAAGCACTCTAAAATTGATAGTATTCTGCACTTCTTCTTCGTAAGCATCACGGTGAGACAAGTCAAAAGTACCTTTTATGGTTTCATCCAATACTTCTTGTAACCCCATTTGTCCTTTATCCAAGCTCTTTTGCTGAATCAATCGTGATGCACGTTCTGGATGCAGCAATAATTCCAATGTCATATCTGCAGCAGTCTCAGCAACGGAAAGTGCATCAAAACTCACGCCTGTTCTTCCTTTAAAAGATTCCCTGGAACGACCAAAACCAATCGCTCTCGGAGGAAAAAGGTCCAATTTATCCTTGGGAACAGCAATAACTTCAGCATCCAATGTTTTAAGGATTGATTCCATAGCTGCTTCCTGAATAGTTTCATTTATGGGTTTAACAGGCGTTTGACCTCCATCTTTAACAGCATAATTGTAATCCAAACCTCCTATTACTTTGGAAACGGCTTCGGTTTGATATCTGTGGAAGAAATAAAGTGGTACAAAAACATCTTCCAAAACTGAATAAGCCTCACCACTTCTAATATTATCTACTGAAAAATTCTCGATGGCCTTTTCTCGTATCTCTAACATACTTTCCAACTCTTGACCAGCATTTTTCCCATTATCCCACAAGTGAGCCAATGCATGTGCACCTCCTTTTGGACGGGCATCTTGATCGGATATGTAACGTAGTCCATCGTCTTGGGCTTTCTTTAAAATAGCATTCAAGGCCTCTTCTTCATCGGTATTACTGGGAAAATCGGAATATGCAAAGGCAACAATAACCTTGTCCCATTCCCCAATTCCTGTATCATAAGCATTATCAAATTTGATTTCACCACCTTCCAACTCAAACTGTGGGTGAGGGTAATCCATTACGGAAGCTCTATTGTTGGTGCTAGCTGCAAAATTATGTGTGAAACCAAGTGTATGTCCGATTTCGTGTGCGGAAAGTTGACGGATTCTCGCCAAGGCCAATTCCAACATTGGCTCATAATTATCGTCTCTTTCTTCAAATGGTTTGTTCATTAATGCTTGAGCAATCATAAAATCTTGACGGATGCGAAGACTTCCCAAACTAACATGGCCTTTCAGAATTTCTCCTGTTCGTGGGTCAACAACACTAGCTCCATAGCTCCATCCTCTTGTGGAACGGTGTACCCATTGCACCACATTGTAACGAACATCTAGAGGGTCAGCATCATCTGGAAGCATTTTCATTTGGAATGCATTTTTGTATCCTGCAGCTTCAAAGGCTTGGTTCCACCATTTACCTCCGTCCAACAAAGCAGAACGCACTGGTTCTGGAGTACCGTTATCCAAATAATATATAATTGGTTCTACTGCTTCGCTTACTTCGGCGTTCGGGTCTTTCTTTTCTAAACGGTGCCTTCTAATAAATCTTTTTACCAACGATTCTTGGACAGGAGTTGCGTAATCAAAATAAGAAAAAGGGTAGCCTCCACTGCGCGTATCAAAAAGTCGCTTCTCAAAATTATCGTCAGGAAGTTCGATCAATGAATGGTGCTGTGCTACAGTGACCAAACTAGCCGTTGGTGCTACAGAACGAATCCAAGCACCCTGTGGGTCCCCCTTAAAGGTAAGGGCTACATCAAACTCTACATTTTTTGGGAAAGCTTTGGTGCGGTCAAAGGCCAAAGCACTTTTCGACTTGTCCAGGCTATAGGAGCCTTGCTTAGCTCTTTTTAATCTATTGGAAACCCCATGGGCATCTCGCATTAAAAAATCGGTAAAATCTATAAGGTAACTTCCCTTGGATTCTTCGACAATTTCGAAACCCTCCAAAATAGATTTTGCAAAGGCCTGCTCTACAGATTTTCTTTCCAATTCGTTATCGGTGATGGCCCTAAATTTTTGATTGGGCTGAACCAAAAGCAGTTTTTTCCCTGCTTTTTTGAAATACACAACCTGTTCATTACCCAATTGTCCTCGGTCAAGACCAATATCGTTGCTTCCTATTCCGCTGCTAAGGGAATAGACATATAAAAAATCTGTTTCCAGGTCATCTACCTGAAGGTAGATTTTGTCGCTGGAATCATCATAATAAAAATTGAAAAAACCATTGAATTTTTGAAAGTCTTTTGCCTTTTCAAAGGTTTGTGCCCCTAAGGAGGTGCACACAAAATAAAATAAAGCGATGAGCGTAGTAGTGTTCTTCATAACCTGGTTGAAATATTGAGCTTAAAAATATGGAAATCATTTTAAATATCCCTGTCAAAAAATCATATGTATCAATAAGTGAAAATTTGATGAAATTGAATCAAAATTTTTATGTATTTCGTTTTTTTCTACCCTCTATCTAATATTTTGATTTTATAAATAGTATTCCATCTAACGCAAGGTCATGTGCAGAAAGAAACTTATTTTTACCTCAAAATAGAATACATGGTAACCACAGATCAGCAGAAAGATCTTATTGAGCGCCTTGGTGCGTTAAGGAGGTATCTTTGACATTGATGCCAAACTTATTGAAATAGAAAACGAGGAAGAAAAAACCCTCGCTCCAGGTTTTTGGGATAATCCGCAAGAAGCCCAAAAACAAATGCAGTCTATTAAATCCAAAAAGAACTGGGTAGAAGATTTTGAGGAAGCCAAAACATTGATTGGCGACCTTGAGGTGCTTATGGAATTTCAACAAGCTGGTGAGGTTTCCGAAGAAGAAGTCACCAAACAGTTTGACAAATCCCAATTGGCCATTGAAAAACTGGAGTTCCGCAATATGCTTTCGGACGAAGGTGACGAACTTACAGCCGTACTGCAAATTACGGCAGGAGCTGGTGGTACGGAAAGCTGCGATTGGGCCTCCATGCTTATGCGTATGTATATGATGTGGGCCGAAAAGAACGGCTATAAAATTAAAGAACTCAACTACCAGGCAGGGGATGTAGCCGGAATCAAGACCGTTACATTGGAAATTGAAGGTGAATATGCCTTTGGATGGCTCAAAGGTGAAAATGGGGTACATCGTTTGGTGCGCATCTCCCCTTTTGACAGTAACGCTAAAAGACATACTTCCTTTGCTTCCGTTTATGTGTATCCACTGGTGGACGACAGTATTGAAATTGAAGTAAACCCATCAGATATTGAAATTACTACAGCACGTTCCAGTGGTGCTGGAGGGCAAAATGTGAACAAAGTGGAAACCAAAGTTCAATTAGTGCATAAACCTACTGGAATTCAAATCTCGTGTTCAGATTCACGTTCACAGCACGATAACAGGGCTACGGCCATGAAAATGTTGAAATCTCAGTTGTACGAAATAGAGCTTCGTAAAAAACAAGAGGCTCGAGCCGAAATTGAATCCTCAAAAATGAAGATTGAGTGGGGGTCACAAATTCGTAACTACGTGATGCATCCCTATAAATTGGTCAAAGATGTGCGCACAGGAGAAGAAACCGGCAATGTGGATGCCGTAATGGACGGAGACTTGGATGCCTTTTTAAAAGCCTATTTAATGATGATGGGGCAAAAAGAAGAACAGGAATAACAAAAGAATCATGATTAAAATATACCATAATCCACGATGCAGAAAATCCAGAGAAGGATTGGCCATTCTTGAAAAATCTGGAAAAGAGTTCGAAGTTGTAAAATACTTGGATGATGTTCCTAGCAAGGAAGAATTGCAAACAATAATTGAGTATTTGGGGATTTCTCCAATTGATTTGGTTCGAAAGACCGAAGCCATCTGGAAAGAGAAGTTTAAAGGTAAAACCTTATCGGATGATGAGGTGATTACCGCTATGGCCGAAAACCCAAAATTGATAGAACGGCCCATTGTTGTCAATGGGAAAAAGGCTGTCGTGGGCAGGCCTCCAGAAAATATTTCCAAATTGCTATAATCCTGATATCCAATTACATTTAACATAGGTTCCAAGCATAAATTAAACCTAAATAGTATCTTTATCCCATGAAAAGTACGCAAACCCTGTTCTATATTACCTTACTAATTGGTGTTTTGGCCTTTAACGACCTGTCTGCACAATACGGTTATGGATCACCCTACGGCAGACGTAGTATGTACGGTAGAGGTCGGAGCGCAATTCCGCAAGCAGGTCCTGTGGAAACTCAAAAAGACGAAACTCCTCCTACCGCCGAGGAACTTGTGGACGGACAAATGCCTTCTATCACGGAAGCATTAGGTTTAGACCCTTTTGAAGAGGCCATTGTAAGAACTACTCTTGTTCAATCTGTACAGCAACGAATAGAACTTCAAATATTGGAGTTGGAACCTCTTAAAATGAAAGAGGAGGTTGAAAAAATAAAAAGGCGTCAAGACGCAGAATTAAAGGCAGGTCTTCCCGAGGATAAATATGAAGCCTTTATGGAACTCCAAGAAAATCGATTCAAGGCCAAGAAGAAAAAGAAGAAGAAGAAAAAGAAAAGCAGGGATTAACAATTCTTTAAGGTCATTCGCAGGATCAAATATGTTGTTGAGGGGTAAATATTTTATGCCCTCTTTTTTTCAAACAATTTTTGCATAGTAAAAATCAAACTATGCAAAGGATTATCATTCCTATACTACTTTTAACCTTGTCCACTTTTCAAGGTATAGCCCAACAAAGACAAAGACCTATTAAAATTTCGGGAAAGGTAATAGATTCAGATTCTGGACAACCTCTGGAATATGCCACATTTGTATTGCAGAATGCCGAAAACCCAGACCAAGTTACCGGAGGAATAACAGATATCTCGGGTAATTTTGAAGTAGAGGCAGGTCCTGGAACCTATAATATCAGTGTTGAATATATATCTTACAAAACTTATTCGCTAAAAGGGCAAACCTATAACTCAAACACAAACCTAGGTTCCATTACCTTATCGCCAGATGTTGCCCAGCTCGCAGAGGTTGAGGTCGTCGGTGAAAAAACCACTGTAGAGGTACGGTTGGATAAAAAAGTATACAATATTGGAAAAGATATTACCACGAGTGGCGGTAACGTAAGTGATGCATTGGGCAACATACCATCTGTTTCCGTTGATGTAGAAGGAGGTATAAGTTTAAGAGGTAATGATAATGTTCGTATCCTTATTAATGGTAAGCCATCCGCTTTGGCTGGTTTTGGTTCAACCGATGTACTACAGCAACTACCAGCCGATGCTATTGAAAAGGTAGAGGTGATCACCAGTCCTTCTGCTCGTTATGATGCTGAAGGAACGGCAGGTATTTTGAATATTGTACTCAAAAAAGAGAAAACTTTGGGGGTCAACGGTTCCGTTAATCTTACGGGAGGAATCCCTTTTAATGCTCGGGCCACTACCAACTTTAATATCAGAACTGAGAAGTTCAATATATTTAACACTCTAGGTTATTTTCACAGAGAATCTCCAGGAGGTGGTTACAATGATAATACCTATCTGTCCGAACAAAGTGAATTTGATAGAATTTACGAAGACAGGGATATTAGTCGAAATGACGATGGTTTCAACATAAACTTGGGAATGGAGTATTTCTTAACAGAAAAATCGTCCATTACAGGTAGTTTCTTCTATAGATGGTCAGATGAGAACGATTTGACAGAAAATGATAACCAACGATTTTCTGATGGAAGCCTTAACAGTAGAACATTTAGAACAGAAGACCAAGCTGAGAAAGACAATAGCCGGCAATTCTCTTTTAATTACACCAATAACATTGATGACAACGGACAAAAATTGACCGCAGATTTTCAGTATTCCTATGATAATGAAGATGTATTGACGGAAATCCGAGAAGACCGCTCCATTCCAACTGACAGTCTAATTGCTCTGGAAAATATTTACGAGAAGCAAAAACAAGATGACATTTTGGCCCAGATTGATTACGTATTGCCTATGGGTGATGCGCAATTTGAAGCGGGCTATCGTGGTACCTTTAAAAAAGAAGTAAACGATTACCAGTTGGACACTCTTGATCAAGGAACGGGTAATTTCATTACCAATCAAGACCTCACCAACATATTTACGTATCACGAAAATGTAAATGCCCTTTACACCCAATACGGTAACAAATACGGCAAGTTTTCCGTTCTACTTGGTTTACGTTTGGAAAATACTGAGTTAAGAGGTGAAGTAGATGCCAGTATTGATAGTCAGGCCTTGGAAGAACTTGTAGGTGAAGATGTTGATCTTAACTTTGATAAGAACTATTTAGGACTTTTCCCAACCGTGAATTTGGTTTACGAAATTTCGAAAACCCAAAATATTTCTCTTGGTTATAACAGGAGAATAAACAGGCCTAGGGGTTGGTTTATTAACCCATTCCCATCTAGATCCAGTAGAACCAACGTTTTTCAGGGAAATCCAGATTTGGACCCTGCCTTTGCCAATGCATTTGACCTTGGTTACATGAAAAGATGGAAAAAGATAACATTCACCTCTTCTGTTTACTATCAACGAGAAACACAATCTTTTGAATTTATTACAGAAAATACCGGTCAATTTACTTCAGATGGTATCCAGATTATCCGAAGGGTTCCCATCAACTTGTCTACTAACGAACGTATTGGTGCGGAGGCTGGAATAATTTATAGTCCTGCTAAATGGTGGCGAATGAACGGAAGTTTTAACTTCTTTACTTTCTCCTCGGACGGATCATTCAATGGTGTTGATTATGGAACGACCAACTCAAGCTATTTTACCCGTTTGAGCTCCAAGTTTACATTACCTGGAAAAATAGAGCTACAGGCCAACTCCTTTTATATTGGGCCTAGGCAAAATGCACAAACAGAATCGGACCCGATATTCTCTTTAAACCTAGCAGTAAGTAAAGATCTGTTTGACGACAAGGCCACACTTTCATTAAATGTTAGTGACTTGTTCAACTCAAGAAAACGCCGATCATTTACACAAACACCTACTTTTACATCGGACAGTGAGTTCCAATGGAGGCAAAGACAGGTTAACTTATCTTTTATATATCGATTTAACCAACCTAAGGAGCAACGTCAGCGAGGCGGAAGACAAGGTGGTGGAGATGATGACGAAGGACAATATTAAGGGTAGTAATCTAGAAACAGAAACCAACCAACCTCTATACAATGAAAAAAGGAAGCCATTCGGCTTCCTTTTTTTTTATGTTTTAAATTGAAACGATAAGAAACTGTTTCAGTATAAACAGTTCTTTAGTTTGGTGTTGACTAAAAAACAAAAAGAAGCCGAATGGCTTCTTTTTTTATTCTTCTAGTTGGGCCTGTTTGGCCTCTTTTCTCTCTTTAAACATTTCCCTTAGGTTACCAATCAACCAATAAGGTACTACAAAGGTCAACAAGAATATCATCAACCAAAAACCGATTGTTAAAATTGTTAGAAAAGCTAAAAAACCTAAATATTGGTCAAAATCGAACATCTTTAATCCTTTTGTTTTAACAAAGATACTTTCTTCTAATCAAAAAAAACAAATAGATGAGCAAAAAAAAGTGTATTTATTCCAATCAACTACCATATAAATGGCCTATATCCTACCTTTGTAAGACAAAATTTTAAACTATGAGTTTTAGGATTGAAAAAGATACCATGGGCGAGGTAAAAGTACCTGCCGATAAATATTGGGGAGCCCAGACCGAACGTTCCCGCAATAACTTTAAAATTGGTGCCCCTGCATCCATGCCTTTGGATGTGGTTTACGGGTTTGCCTATTTAAAAAAGGCCGCAGCCTATGCCAATCAAGAACTAGGTGTGCTAAGTCTAGAAAAAAGAGATTTAATTGCCCAAGTTTGTGATGAAATTCTTGATGGCAAACACGATGATCAATTTCCACTGGTCATTTGGCAAACGGGTTCCGGCACCCAAAGCAACATGAACGTAAATGAGGTAATTGCCAACCGTGCGCATGAAATTGCTGGGAAAAAGATTGGTGAAGGTGAAAAAACCATCCAGCCCAATGACGATGTAAACAAGAGCCAATCCTCCAACGATACCTTTCCAACAGGAATGCATATCGCGGCTTATAAAAAAATAGTTGAGGTTACCATTCCGGGGGTAGAACAGCTCAAAAATACTTTGGATAAAAAATCCAAGGGGTTTAAGGATGTGGTCAAAATTGGTAGAACTCACCTAATGGATGCCACTCCCCTCACCTTGGGACAGGAGTTTTCTGGTTATGTTTCGCAATTGGACCATGGTTTGAAGGCACTAAAGAATACCTTGGCACACTTGAGCGAACTTGCCTTGGGCGGTACTGCCGTAGGTACTGGTTTAAATACGCCAAAAGGATATGATGTTCTTGTTGCAAAATATATTGCTGAATTTACCGGTAAGCCTTTTGTAACCGCAGAAAACAAGTTTGAAGCACTGGCAGCACACGATGCCATTGTAGAAAGCCATGGTGCCTTGAAACAATTGGCTGTTTCTTTGAACAAAATTGCGAACGATATCCGTATGATGGCTTCTGGTCCACGCTCGGGAATTGGTGAAATTATAATCCCGGCCAACGAACCAGGAAGCTCCATTATGCCTGGAAAAGTAAACCCTACCCAATGTGAAGCACTGACCATGGTTTGTGCACAGGTTATGGGTAACGATGTTGCGATTAGTGTGGGTGGAACGCAAGGTCATTACGAGCTAAACGTATTTAAGCCAGTAATGGCGGCCAACATTTTACAATCGGCCCAATTGATCGGTGATGCGTGCGTGAGTTTTGATGTGAACTGTGCTTCTGGCATAGAACCAAATCATGAAATCATTAATACTTTATTGAACAACTCATTGATGTTGGTTACCGCTTTAAATACCAAAATAGGGTATTACAAAGCTGCAGAGATTGCCAATACAGCACATAAAAACGGTACTACACTTAGGGAAGAGGCCGTTAATCTTGGTTATGTGACCCCCGAAGAATATGATGAGTGGGTGAAACCAGAGGATATGGTTGGTAGCCTTAAATAAGGGTTTAAACTTAGAGAACATAAAAAGGCCCATCCAAAATTGGATGGGCCTTGTATTATGGTGATAGTGTGTGTTTCTTATTTCAATTCGAAGCTGGAAGTACCCAACAATTTCAATTTGCTGTCATAAACATTTACCATATAGTTTCCTTTCTGGAAATCTCCACTTGGTTTGTTTATGTAATCGCATACATCCAAAGCATCGTTTTCGTAGTAGAAGTTAGTTCCTTTACTATAAGTAAGAGAGCTTCCTTCTTCCGTAGTTTTTGTCAAACTTTCACCTAAGACATTACCTTGTGGACCAAGAACTTCGATATAGAATTCTCTGTCACCAGCTTCAGCAATTACGTTATCGGCAATAGTAAAACAAACTTTAAATTTATCGGTAGCTCTAGCTCTAGAAGTTGAAACCAATTTACCACTGTTTCTTTCTTTAATGGCATCAACACTGATAGTGTTTAGGTTAAGAGCAGAACCTTTTTCAACGGCATCAGCCAATTGAGTGTTCTGGATAATCAAAGAATCGTTGAAAACAGTTTGTTGTTCCAATTCAGCAAAAGTACTGTCTCTTTGCATGGCCAACAAACTGTTGGATTGTGTCAAGGAATCTACTTGCTTCAATAATTCTTCTCTTTCTTTTTTAAGAACACTTACTTGTCTTCTGTAACGTGAAAGTGTAGCAATATCAGCTTTCATGCTGCTTACAGAATCGATATACTTTGCAATGTTGTCTCTAGCTGCAACCAACTCTTCATTGGTGGCATTGCTTTCCAAAATAGCTTTGTCGTATTCAGACTTCAAGTTGTTCAAATCCTCAACAACCAATTCTTTCTCTTGTGTAAGAGCTTCTGTTGTTTGTTTTTTATCTTGGTAAAGACTCACAGTGTAAATAATGGTTCCTAAAAGAACTACACCCAACAGACCGGCAATTACTTTCAATCCGTTATTGTTATTTTTTGTTTCAGTCATAACTTTTTGTTTTAATTGATTCTCGTTTAAGGTTTTTAATCAATCGTGTTTGGTTTATATACGCATCAGGTTTCTATTTGGATTATTTGGATGAAAAATATTCTTGATAAAAAATTATGATTCTGTCTTTTATCCCTTATTTTTAAAAGGATATAAAAACAAGTAACCCATGAAAAAAAATATCATTCTTACTGTCAGCGCATTACTATTGCTCTTTGCTTCTTGTAAAGAGAAAAAGGAAAAACAAGAAGAAACTGCGGAGATGGAAACCAAAATTGAAGTAGAAGCTCCTGCTCCAGCCGAAATAATTCCCATTGAACATGCCACAGCTGTAATTGAATGGGACGGCAATACCATATATATTGATCCTGTTGGCGGTAAAGCCGCTTTTGAGGGTCAAAAATCACCGGACATTATCTTTATTACTGATGAACATGGTGATCATTATAATACCGATACATTAAATGAATTGGACTTGGAAGGAGTAAAAATCATAGCTCCAGAAGCAGTAGCTATTCAAATGCCTGAAGAATTATCTTCCAAGACCACCACAATGAAAAATGGCGAGACTAAAGAAATAGCTGGTTTTTCCGTAAAAGCCATCCCCATGTACAACTTGCGTGAAGAGGCTAAAGATTTTCACACTAAAGGAAGAGGAAATGGTTACGTGTTTACTTTTGGTAATGAACGAATTTATTTTTCTGGAGATACCGAAGATATTCCTGAGATGCGTTCGCTTGAAAATATTGACAAAGCTTTCATTTGCATGAACCTGCCTTACACTATGACCGTTGAGAGTGCTGCCGATGCTGTATTGGAATTTAAACCAAAGCAAGTGTATCCATATCATTTTAGAGGAAGACCAGAGGTCAGTGATGTTGAAAAATTCAAAACAATTGTAAACGAAGGGGATTCCAGCATTGAAGTGGTTCAACTGGATTGGTATCCCAACGAAGATTATTAAATCTGTGAAATAATAACACGATTTCATCGTTAGAAGAACAAACTTAATAACCAAAAAACTTGAATATGGCTCCCAAATCCCATGTTTTAGTAGTCTTGGCAATATTTTTTGCCGTCCAAGCTACCTATTCAAATCAATGTGATAATTTTTACGCTAAAGTGACCTACGCCCTAAGCCATGGTAAAAAAGCCATGGAAGCCACTAACTTTGAGCATCAGATGTATTATGCTGAAAGGGCTCTAACAGCTCTGGAAAAATCAGAAACTTATATGGCCGAGTGCAGTTGCGAAAAAGCCAAGAACAAAACCTTGGACGCAATGGAAACCTTGGAACAAGCAATAAAGCCCGCCGACTGGGAAGCTGGTAGGTTCTTTACCAAAAAGGCCATAGGTGAAATCAATGAATTGATCACTATTATTGATCAATGTACACTTGGCACTTCTACAACTACTGAAGCCACGGTAGAAATGACCACTTCTTATGAAGAAAACCCTGTAGCAGAGGAAACTGAAACGGAATCTGTAAACTCCATGGAATTGGAAATGATCAAGGTGTTTGAAAAACATGCCGATGATAAACTCCAATCAGCAGAGCAAGCTATTGAACAATTGATAGAATTATCCAATTCGATTGGCTCAACTCCTATAAACAACAATCAAGACCCCAATAGTTTGTCAGCACACCAAAAAGCCTATTTGGAGAAAGCCAAAAAAATATTGGAGGAAGGAATCAAAAATTTAGGAGGGGAATAATATTTTCTCCATCAACGAATCAATTTTTTGTACTTGATACGCTTGGGCATGATATCCGTTCCCAAGCGTTTCTTTTTGTTCTCCTCGTAATCAGAGAAAGAACCTTCAAAGAAATATACCTGAGAATCGCCTTCAAAGGCAAGGATGTGCGTACAGATTCTATCCAAGAACCATCTGTCGTGGGAAATAATCACTGCACAACCTGCAAAGTTTTCCAAACCTTCTTCCAAGGCACGGAGCGTATTCACATCCAGATCGTTGGTAGGCTCATCCAAAAGCAGCACGTTACCCTCTTCTTTTAAGGTCATTGCCAAATGCAGGCGGTTACGTTCTCCACCTGAAAGCATATTCACTTTTTTGTTCTGCTCACTGCCCGAAAAATTAAATCGACTTAGATAGGCACGGGAATTCACTTGCTTCCCTCCCATCATGATCAATTCTTGGCTGTCACTAAAGTTTTCCCAAATGGATTTTTCAGGATCAATATTGGAGTGCGACTGATCAACGTAAGCCAATTTAGCCGTATCACCAACAATAAACTCACCTTTATCGGGAGTTTCCTCTCCCA
The DNA here is from genome assembly GCF_003581615.1 of Flagellimonas lutimaris. Classification (GTDB taxonomy): domain Bacteria; phylum Bacteroidota; class Bacteroidia; order Flavobacteriales; family Flavobacteriaceae; genus Flagellimonas; species Flagellimonas lutimaris. Next base: position 454,874 of record NZ_QXFH01000077.1, on the reverse strand, counting down.
TGATCATTTTAAAAATTGTCGTCTTACCAGCACCGTTCGGTCCAATAATGCCGACAATCCCTGCCTGTGGCAAATTAAAGTTCAAGTTTTCGTACAGCAATTTGTCTCCAAAAGCTTTGCTTACGTCCTTGGCCTCAATCACATTGGTTCCCAAACGCGGTCCATTGGGGATGTAAATCTCCAACTTCTCCTCCATCTGTTTTTGATCTTGGCTCAGAAGTTTATCGTAATTCTTTAAACGGGCTTTTTGCTTCGCCTGTCTACCTTTGGCACCTTGTCGAACCCAATCCAACTCTCGTTCCAACGTTTTTTGACGCTTGGACGCTTGTTTACTCTCTTGCTCCAAACGTTTCGCCTTTTGGTCCAACCAGCTCGAGTAGTTTCCTTTCCAAGGAATTCCTTCCCCACGGTCCAGTTCCAAAATCCACCCAGCCACATTATCCAAAAAGTAGCGGTCGTGCGTTACCGCAATCACCGTTCCTTTATATTGTGCCAAATGGTGTTCCAGCCAATGTACGGATTCAGCATCCAAGTGGTTGGTAGGCTCATCCAATAAAAGCACATCGGGTTCTTTCAACAACAAACGACATAATGCCACCCTTCTGCGTTCCCCACCGGAAAGCACACTTATTTTTTTATCGGATTCTGGAGTACGAAGGGCATCCATCGCAATCTCCAGTTTTGTATCGAGTTCCCAAGCGTTAGAGGCATCTATTTTATCTTGGAGCGCTGCTTGTTTGTCCATCAACTTTTGCATCTTGTCCGCATCCTCATACACTTCGGGCAGACCAAACATATCGTTGATTTTATTATACTCATCTAAAATGGCTACGGTCTCGGCTACGCCTTCCTTTACTACTTCCAGAACGGTTTTATCTTCATCCAATTGAGGCTCTTGCTCTAAATAACCTACAGAATACCCGGGCGAAAAAACAACATCCCCTTGATAGTTTTTATCTACACCCGCAATTATTTTCAGCAAGGTGGACTTACCCGAACCATTGAGACCCAAAATTCCAATTTTAGCCCCATAGAAAAAGCTTAGGTAAATATTTTTGAGTACCGGGGTATTGGCCGTTTTAAAGGTCTTGGTAACCCCAGACATTGAAAAAATGACTTTTTTATCGTCTGACATCTACTATAAATTAAATTGTTTTTGAAAAAGAGGCTATACTCTACCTTTTAGGGCATTAAACACCCATGCTACGGCAAAAAATCCAATTCCAACAGCAGCAAAGCCCCATCCTGCTACTTCATCATATTTAAAAGCTCCAAGTGCAATCATTCCCAAACCTACCAAAATCATAATCCATGTGGCATAGGCCAGCACCGTGTTCTTATTCATTCCCATTATATATATTTCTGAAGAATTTCAAATATCGTAAAAATAGAGATAATGTAAAGTTATTATTAAGGATTATGTTTCAAAAGGAAAGCTTATACCGCATATTTCCCTAACCGTGTCCAATAACTCTGATAAATCCAAGCTATTTTGATGCGACCAAAGGTCACTCTCAATTTTATGCTCCTTCAAACATTTATGAACCTCCAAAATTTCGTGATAATAACCAAACCCTGTCAATGGCAGCTCAAACTTATTGGTTTGCTCATCTTTGACCAAAGTATATCCATCGGCATGGTGCCATCTTGGGTTCAAAAACAATTCTCCCTCGGTACCGGATATTTCGGCTTCCATTCTGGAGTTACTGGTAAGCCCACTGTACAATACGGACTGGGCGCTTTCATAGTCAAAAATCATACTGGTTTGGAGTTCCGTACCATTCTCATGAAACTTAGAAGTTGCCATAATCTCATCTGGCATACCCAACAACAAATAAGATAGAAAAATGGGGTAAATACCTATATCCAATATACTGCCCGAAGCTAAATTGGGATTCAATAATCTAGAGTCCAAACCTTTGTCTAAACCGTAAAATGCAAAATCTGCATATAGGTATTTGAGTTCCCCAATATCCCCAGCATCAACCAACTGTTTTACTTTCTGGATGGAGGGATTAAATCTAGACCACATGGCCTCCATCAAAAATGCATTGTGCTTCTTGGATGTATTTACCTGTTCAACCACCTCTGGCCTATTGACGCCCATCGGTTTTTCACACAAAACCCCAATACCGTTTTCAAGTGCTTTTACGGACAAATCTTTATGAAAATTATGAGGCGTAGCTATATACACCACATCCACTTTTCCAGATTGGAACAATACATCATAATCTCCAAAAGTATGTTTTACTCCGTATTCATCGGCAAATTCCTTAGCCCGTTCCATTGATCGTGACGCCACAGCCGTGACTTCCGCATCATCAACCAACAGTAAATCTGACACAAATTTTCTAGCTATGTTTCCCGGGCCAACAATGCCCCATCGTATTTTGGTTTCCATATACTTCAAAAGTAATGATTATAACTCCTTATCTTTAACCAAAGAAACGAATTTACATTAGAATGGACATAAACTTCAACAAGAACGAAGACCATAATAAACTAAAACTTTCCGATTTAAAGCGCAGACTGGCCAAAGTGAAGCTCGGTGGTGGAAAAAAACGTATTGAAAAACATCATGCCAAAGGCAAGATGACCGCACGGGAACGCATTGATTATTTACTAGATGATGGCGCCCAATCCATTGAAATAGGCGCTTTTGCTGGCGAAGATATGTACGAAGAGCACGGTGGATGTCCATCTGGCGGCGTAGTTGTAAAGGTAGGGTATGTAAAGGGCAAACAATGCGTTGTTGTGGCAAATGATGCTACCGTAAAAGCGGGTGCATGGTTCCCTATAACCGGAAAGAAAAATCTACGGGCACAAGAAATTTCCATTGAGAACAATCTTCCGATTATTTATTTGGTGGACAGCGCAGGGGTGTATTTGCCCATGCAGGATGAAATATTTCCCGATAAAGAACATTTTGGACGTATTTTCAGAAACAATGCCGTAATGAGTAGCATGGGAATCACCCAAATTGCCGCTGTTATGGGAAGTTGTGTAGCCGGTGGTGCTTACTTGCCTATCATGAGTGACGAAGCTTTGATCGTGGACAAAACGGGAAGCATATTTTTGGCAGGAAGCTATTTGGTAAAAGCTGCTATTGGTGAAAGTATTGACAACGAAACCTTGGGTGGAGCAACAACCCATTCGGAAATTAGCGGGGTAACCGACTACAAGGCCAAAGATGATAAAGATGCTCTTAATAAAATAAAGAATATCGTTGATAAAATAGGTGATTTTGATAAAGCAGGATATAATCGCGTAGAAGCTAAAAAACCTGCTGAAATCCCAGAAGACATCTACGGTATTTTACCCGCATCCAGAAGTGACCAATACGATATGCTAGAAATCATAAAACGCTTGGTGGACGATTCTGAATTTGAACAATACAAGGAAGGCTATGGCAAAACCATTTTAACGGGATATGCCAGAATTGATGGTTGGGCCGTGGGCATTGTGGCCAACCAAAGAAAGGTGGTCAAGACCAAAAAAGGTGAAATGCAATTTGGCGGGGTAATTTATTCTGATTCCGCGGACAAGGCTACCCGATTTATTGCAAATTGCAATCAAAAGAAAATCCCCTTGGTGTTTTTGCAGGACGTTACCGGTTTTATGGTAGGTAGTAAAAGTGAGCACGGAGGTATTATAAAAGATGGTGCTAAAATGGTGAACGCCGTGAGTAATTCAGTGGTGCCAAAATTTACCATTGTAATAGGTAATAGCTACGGTGCTGGTAATTACGCCATGTGCGGTAAGGCCTATGACCCCAGATTGATTGTGGCTTGGCCAAGTGCCGAACTTGCGGTGATGAGCGGAAATTCAGCGGCTAAAGTCCTTATGCAGATTGAGAAGGCTAGCTTGGAAAAAAGTGGCAAACCCGTTGATGCTGAAAAGGAAAAAGAACTTTTTGACCAAATAAAACAGCGGTATGATGACCAAATATCACCCTACTATGCCGCAGCTCGACTTTGGACAGATGGCATAATTGATCCACTGGATACCCGTAAATGGATTTCTATGGGGATAGAGGCAGCGAACCACGCACCTATTGAGAAAAAGTTTAATATGGGCGTACTACAAGTGTAACTTCTACTTACTTTGAGCCACCCTTGAGGTTAGGTTAAAATCAAACAAATGCTGGTTGGCACCTTTTGTTCCCAACCGATATACCTTTATTTCCTTGCTTTGCAACTTGCTACCATAATTCCGGTAGATAGTTACTTTAACATAGGATGGCGTTAATTGTTTGTTTCCGTGATAAGTGGCATTTACCTTCCAGATACCAGGCAACTCGTCATCTAAGATAAAATCGGCCATAGAATAACCGAATTTCTTTTCGGACCTGATTCGTTCAGGCATTTCTGCCAAAGTATGCTTCCAGTTGAAATATTGGTTATCCGGATTTACAAACTGCAGGTCGAATTCCGCTTCGGAATCGTTCCATTCAAATACCAATCTTGTGGAAAAGTCATCTTCCTCGTATTTCTTCCTGTTTTTAATCTTTAGTGTACTGTTCTCCAATTTGAACAAGTTCTTGATCTCTCGCTTCATGATAATGCCCAATTCCATACTATCGATTGGTAGCATTCCCTCATCCTGAAGATAGGCATGTCTGGCGTACAAAGTAGTGGCCGATTTTGGCTCGCCAACGTTACGATAGCTATTGGCCATATCAATAAAGCTTTGAGCATAATCTGGACGTAACCAATATATTTTTTTATAGATGTCATGGGCCCTATCGTATCTTTCCTCACTTTCTAAGGTATAGGCCAGCGCTTTTAACAATACTGGGTTTTTATCCATTGCATCAATAAACTCCTCCATAATTTCATTGGCAAAGTCCTCTTCTCCTTGTTGTTCATAAAAATATGCATAGGAGTCCAAAAGAAAATGTGGATGACTGCCATAGGCAGCTCTATTGGTATTGTAAATGGTTTTTGCTTCTGCCAACGAGTTACTTTGACGAAGCTGTTTCGAATAATTGGGCAACGTCTGCTCAGTTATATTTTCGGCAACATCACCTTCCTCTACAAAGTTATTGCGGAGCTTTGCGCGATCATAAGGTTTACCGTTCTCCCTAGGGGTAATAGTTCCTGTTTTGGTATTGATTACAACAACGCCCCCTAAACCAATGGTACCATAAAGAGAGGTCGCGATCAATGAAGGAATAAAAGCCATCCTTTTTATATTTCCAACGAACTGAAAGCAATCCACTTTACTTAAAACCATGCCATCCACATCAAAAACCGCTTTTCTTGGGAAATTTATACTTTGAAGCCCTCTCATGGATACAATAAGTTCACCCTTTGGGCTGCAGTATGATTTTACTCCAGCAAATTGACCTTGAATGGCCAAACTTAAGTTGAGTTCTTGATTTAATTCTTCCTCATCGAGAATTCTCATTGAAAAGACTGAGGTTTCCTTATCCATAAAACCAAAAGCTGATTTTATAATATTTGGATTGGAATCATATTCCAATTTCATTTCCTTTTGTCCTTTTAAAATGGATTTGGATACAGTTACCTCATCCAATTCTTCTACCCTAATGTTCATTTTTACATTAAGTATTCGGGTAACATCTTCTACCATAATAGTTATGGTATCCATACCCATATAAGTGTATTGAAGTTCTTCCCTCGGTTTGGCCATAATTTTATATTGGCCCTCTGCATCCGAGGTCGTTTTACTGCCCGAAGCCAAATTGGCGATCTGGACATTGGACAAGGGTAATTTACCGTCGGTAACACGACCGGTAATCGTTTTTTGACCATGGGTCAAACCAGAAAACAATAGGAATAATCCTGTAAAAAATAGTAATCTCATAGCAAATTGAAAATTAGGCGATTACTAAATTTACAAAAAAAATAATCAGTTCCCTAAATGTGATTTTGGTCTTGGAATAAGCAATAATTCGGTTTGTCTGCCATTGATATACCTGAAGCCATCTTCACCAAAAAAACCAGGTTCCTCCAACATAATCCTAATGTCCCTGTTCCATTCCGGAATGTTCACCGTTGCATTCAGTTCAATGGCATAAGCAGTATTTGGGTTTAAAGGATAATTTTCACCATCATCCTTCATAACACCATCTTGCGAATCCCACATACCAATCGTAGTCCCTGCGGAGTGCCCATAAGTCCCAAGGGGATGTGTATAAATGGCTGGTTTTAGCCCAGCATCTTTTGCATCTTGCAATGCTTTTGCCAAAATATCGTTACCTACCCTTCCTTCAACCATGTTCTGGGTGAGAAAGTCTTGTACTCGGTTGCCATCGTACAAAGCATTTACCAAAAAAGATGGTGCTTCGGTTTCTTCCGGTTGTAGCACGTAGGCCAATTCTTGACAGTCGGTATTCAAACGCAAATAGGTAATTCCAAAATCACAATGCAACAAATCACCACGTTGAATTACTTCATCATCTGGTCTTCCTGAAAAAGAATAGAGATGTCCGACCAGCTCCTCACTGGTTCTTTGTACATCTACGGTAGGGTGAAACCAAGTCTCCAAACCTAAATCTGTTACTTTTTGACGCATCCACCACTCTACTTCGGTTGTGGTGGTGATTCCCGGGGTAATCACTTTTTCCGAAAAGGCTTCTTCGATAATATCGTGGGTAATATCCGTTAACTGGTTAAAAATCGTCATTTCCCTAGGCGTACGCGTCTCAATCCATCGCACCGCCAATTGTTCTGCAGATACTACTTTGGTTTGATATTTTTTGGGAAGATTAGCCATGAACTCGTCATAATCTGTTTTATCAAGACCATCGGCAACGTTGTGATCTTTAGAAAAATTCAAACCAATTTTATCTGGGTTTCGCTCCTCAATCAACTGTATCAATCTTTTCCACTGATTTGGTTCTTTTTCCTTGTCCCAAGCCGAGATGATACTCTTGCCTATATTGTATCTGGCAACAGCTAGTTTTTCTATGGTATTTTTATCCTTGTCCCTATAAAAAAGAAGTATGGTTCTTCTTCGTGCATTTAACCATTTCGCTGGCAGCATGGTTCGGAGCACAGGATCTTCGTTGTATTCTCTAGATATCAACACCCACATGTCCAATCCTGCATCATCCATTAATTTTGGAAGTAAATTATTGAAACGTTCTTCAAGAATTTCGTCTACTACCCTAGCGCGTTCAACTTCGGGGAGTATTTGTTGGGAAATGGCAATAAAAGGTAAAAGTAACAGTGCTAGCTTGATGGTTTTTCGCATGGTTGATTTTTTGAAATTTTAATGTACAAAACTTAGATAACTTGTTGTAATGTTTTTTTTCGATTCACCTTATTGGTTGATGTTTCCTTGAACAATTTTACAAAGTAAACTTTCTTGGGCACTTCGTATTTTGAAATATCTTTTAAGCTTTTAATATCTTGAAGTAATTCTTGTTCATTGATTGGTTCCCCCTCAACAACCAACACCAATTGTTGTCCTAAGGTCTCATCAGGAGTTCCAGCGACAAAAAAGCGTTGCTTTATCAGAGAGGATAATTTATTCTCAATCTTTTCAGGGACCAATTTAATGCCTCCCGAATTGATAATGGAATCGTACCGTCCTAGCCATTTAAATTCAGTATCATTTTCTAATTCCACTAAATCGTTGGTGACCACTTTCTCTTCTGAAATTTTAGGTGCATCGATTACAAGGCAATCCCTGTCGTCTTGAGATACGGAAACACTGGGGAGGGTTTCAAAATAGTTAGTTGAATCTTCAGCTATTCTTTTTACGGCAATGTGTGTAATGGTCTCTGTCATACCATACGTTTCATACGCCTCTACCTGTAGCTTGGCAAGCTGGCTACGTAAAACTGGGTCTACGGGTGCTCCGCCTATTATTAGTTTTTTAACCCTAAATAAATCGCTCAAAGAATTTTGAACTTGTAAGGGCACCATGGCCACAAAATCGTAGGTTTTTTTAGTGTTGGCCAAAGGAGTTGATGAGGGTTCCACATAATCCAATTGCAAGCCCAGCACCATGGCTCGGACCAACATCATTTTGCCAGCTATTCCAGTGCATGGCAGGCACAAGAGTACTTTTTGCTTCGGTTTTAGCCCAAAGTATTCGCCCGTTGCCAAGGCAGAATTGACCATATGCTCCTTTTTAAGCACTATGGTTTTAGGCCTTCCTGTAGATCCTGAAGTATGGACTTTAATTGTTGTCTCGCCTGAAGCCCAGTCCAATAAAAAATCTCCAATTGATTTTTGAAAAGGTTTTCCCTTTTCAACGAGGTCTTCGCCTATTTGAGAAAGATTTTCAAAACTATCCGGAATATCGTTTAATCTAAACTCTGAATGTATTTTATGCCAAGTCGGATGCTCCATCGGTCAATGCTACAAATTCTTCTTTGGTCAACACTTTTCCAAAAAGTCGATCTTTCCAGTTTTTCCAGCCATATTTTTTTGAGAAAACAAACAATAAGATAGGATAAACCACAAATACGGGAATCAGTACATCCCAGCCCAATACAGGTTGTGATATGTCTTTAAAGATTGAATCCGTTTGAAATGCCGTCCAATCCGAAGTGACCAACAAGGCCGTTATCAAATTATTGGCTGCATGGAATCCAAGAGCCAATTCCAAGCCTTCATCCATCAAAGTCAAAATTCCTAGAAAGAATCCTGTACCGATGTAATAAATCATGATTCCAAAACCTAGCTTTTCCACTTCAGGGTTCGCAGCATGCATCAAACCAAATAAGGTGGAAGTGAATACCAATGGAACCCATCTGTTTTTGGCCATGAGTCCAATTCCCTGCATCATGTGGCCCCTAAACAGATATTCTTCAAAGCTAGTCTGGAGTGGAATCAGTAATATGGCTATAATAGCCAGTGGAATAAATTTTATAAGATTAAAATTAAGTTCATACTTCTCAGGTGAAAAATAGATATCGATTCCCGTAAGCAAAATGGTAACACCGCCCCAAAGCACAAATGCGTATATGATTCGTTTCCAGTCAATTTTTTTTCGTGAGGTGGTCAAAGAGGTGATGGATTGTTGATGGACCAACAACGTCCAGCCCAAAACCACAAAAAAACCAACTACCAATGGTGCCAGTAACATAATCAACACCAAATTGGTTCCAAACTGATCAATAATCTTTTGTGTGAGTTCGTCAACGCTTACTGCGGAGTTTATGGTCACGATATAATTCCAAATCATAAAACCTATAAAACCTACTGGTAGTACCAAATACTTCCAGAGACCTTCGTTCCCCTTATATCCTTGTTCTATGTACATATTTCTTGTATTAAATCCATATCCCAGACATTTGATTGTCTGTAGAAAAGTTTACCCTCGGCCACTTGCAAAGGGCTTCCAATATTATTGGTGAACAGACTACCGGTTCCCAAACCTTGTGGCATTGTTGTGTTCAAAGCATACGTGAACTGTGCTATTGCATTTAATCCAATATTACTCTCCAGAGCACTTGTTATCCACCATCCAATATTTTGTTTTTCAGCTAGTGCTATCCATTCTCGGCTACCTTTTATCCCGCCTACCAAACTCGGCTTCAATATTATATATTGAGGTTGAATTGTTTGTAGCAGTTTCGCCTTTTCTGTTACATCAAAAACTCCGATTAATTCCTCATCCAAAGCAATTGGAAGTGGTGTTTTTTCGCAGAGTTTGGTCATTTCTTCCCATTGGCCTGCTTTTATGGGTTGCTCAATGGAATGTATCTTAAATGTGGATAACCTTTCCAGTTTTCCCATTGCTTCTGTTGGTAAAAAAGCTCCATTTGCATCCACACGTAGTTCTATTTCCTCTGGTGAAAAATTATCCCGAATCGCTTTAAGAATAGAGGTTTCTTTTTCAAAATCGATGGCACCTATCTTCATTTTAATGCACCTAAAACCGTCTTTCAGCTTTTGTTCCAATTGTTTGAGCATATAAGTCTCGTCTCCCATCCATATAAGTCCATTTATGGGTATCGGCGATTCCTTTTGGGTGAAACCCGAAGAGAAGAGTTCAAACGGATTTTTGGATTGTAACGACAAAAAAGCTTGCTCTACACCAAATTGAATGGATGGGTAATGCCTTAAATGATTCAACATTTCATCCTTTCCCAATTGAATATTATCACATACCCATGCCAATTGTTGTTCGTAATCTGTCACATCGTCCACACTCAATCCCCTTAAAATTCCACACTCCCCTATTCCAAATGCACCACCATCGTTAATGATGATGTACCAGGTTTCTTTTTGGGTCATGATTCCACGCGAGGTACCGCTGGGGACTTTAAAATTAAGGGTATACTTTTTATAGCTTGCTTTCATGAAGTATACCAAATTTAAGTATATTTTAAATCTAAAACAGCACTTATGTCAAGTATCAATGGAAAAACCATTTGGGTAACCGGAGCTTCTTCGGGAATAGGTAAAAGTTTGGTCATAACACTGAGTTCATATTCTTGTAATTTGATTATTTCATCAAGGCGTAAAGACGAGCTTATGAAAGTAAAAGAGTTGTGTGAAAGCCCTGAGAATATTTCCATTCTACCCTTAGACCTCAAAAACCATGAAGAGATGGAGAATCTGGCTCAAAAAGCCATTTCCTTTTATGGTAAGGTGGATATTTTGGTTAACAATGCTGGGATTAGTCAACGTTCCTTGATCAAAGACACCAAATTGGAAGTTTATGAGCAGCTCATGGATATCAATTATTTGGGTACCGTGGCACTCTCCAAAGCTATTTTACCACATTTTATCGCCAATAAGTATGGCCATTTTGTAACAGTGACCAGCTTAATGGGCAAATTTGGTTCGCCTTACCGTTCTGGTTATTGCGGGGCCAAGCATGCCCTGCATGGTTTTTTTGATGTGATGCGAATGGAGCATGAAAAAGACGGCGTGAAGGTTACGATGGTTTGCCCCGGCTTTGTACAGACCAATGTGGCCAAAAATGCATTAACTGCTGATGGCTCACCTCAAAAAGATGATGATGTTGCCACGCAAAACGGAATTACCCCTGAACTGGCAGCAAAAAAAATGATTTCCGCCATTGAAAAAGACAAATTTGAGGTATATGTTGGAGGAAAAGAAGTGAAGGGAGTTTACTTAAAAAGATTTTTCCCCAAACTACTGCACAAAATGGTATTGAAAAGCCAGGTACGGTAATATCAACTAAAGTTGAACCAAAAACGCACCCCTTCAACTTGCCTATCCACATTTAATTTGGATTGTAACTGGTTTACCAAACGATTGATGAGGCGAATACCCATGGACGAGTGTGCACGCTCATCGGTATCTTCTGGAAGTCCTATGCCATTATCGGTGTATTCAAAATAGCCTTGGTCTCCGTTTTTACGCAAATGGATATATATCTTACCGTCATCATCATTCTCAGGAAAGGCATATTTAAATGAATTGGATACGAGTTCGTTCAATATCAAACCAAATGGAATGGCACGATCAATGTCCAACTCGGTGCCTTCTGCATCGATGGTAATGCTAATATTGTGACCTCCTTTTTTGTAAACGGATTGTACGCTATTAATCAAACTTTCGATATAGCCTTGCATTTCTATCACCGAAAGATCATCGTTCTGATATAATTTTTGATGTATCAAGGCCATGGCCTTTACCCTACTCTTTCCTTCCTCCAATGCTTCAATTGCTGCTTTACTCCGGGTATTTTTTGTTTGTAGGCTCAATAAACTGGATACCATCTGGAGATTGTTCTTTACCCTGTGGTGTATCTCTTTAAGCAATGAGTCTTTTTCTACAAGTGAATTTTCAATGATATGTTTTTGCTCCGCGATCAAACGCTGATTTTTGATACTTTTAAGGTAGGCATACACCAACCCTGCAAAACCTAAAAGGGTAAATATCAAAGAAATGAACACCAAATTGATTCGTTCGTCCTTGGCTTTCATCTCGCTCCGGGCTAATTCGTTGATCCTCTTTTGCTCGTCTATGAGCCTTTGTGAATTCTCCAAATTCTTATTGGCAACAATGGTTACCAATTGCTGTTTTATTATGGTCGATTGCTTTTCTGCCAAGGAGTCTTCAATCCTTTCATTGCGTTTGTAGTACGCTGCTGCATTCTTGTAACTTTCTATTTTATCGTAATAGGCTGCCAATAGGCTGTTCCTTTTTATGGTTTGAAAAACATTGATGTTGTCAAACTCCTGATCAAGTATTGTTTTTGCTTTTGAGAAAGCATCTTCCTGTAGATTGGCTTCGGCTAAAAACAGGGAGTTTTCCACCACTTCGCTTTGGTCTGCATTGCTGGCGGATGTTTTTAAGACTTCGATGCTTTCTTCCAACAAGGGGATGGCCGTCTCATACTCACCCAATTCCACATGACATTTGGCAATACCGCCATCTATTCTGGCCTTGAGCAATTCGGCTTCAAAGATGTCGCTTTCACTGTTTTGAATGGATACATCGTTAAGGTAAACGTTCAAGTAGCCTTTGGCTTTGTTCAATTCTTTAAGGGCAGTTGGAGCGGAGTCGTCCAATCGAAGGTAGTTGCCCATTTTAGTGTGGTACTTGGCCAAACCATAGGAATCGTTGTCAGCTATGGTGGGTTTTACCTCTTGGGCATATTGTTGCCAAGCTTCCCTGTATAGCCCTAAATTGCTATAGATATCATAGAAAGCAATGTTTTCGGTAATACCCAGTTCACGCTTTTCTTCACGTACTTCTATTTGCTTATCATACAATTGAAGGTTAGCATAGTTATTGTCGAGTACGTCGAGTATTACCTTTTGGTATGCTACATCAAAGGAATCCTTGGTATCCATCAATTCCTTGGCGAGGACGGTACTCTTGTCGTATTCACCCAAATCATTATAAACCTGCGCTTGCATTATTTGGTAGAGACGGGATGCAATGGTATCCTCCGTTTTTTCGGCATTGGCCAGATAGATTTTGATGGTATCCAACCAATCATAGGCAGAATTCACATTGTACCGGTCCAAAGAATTGAAAAAGACCTGGAACCGCTGAGCGGGTTGGTCGGTATCCTGAAATTCTTTCAGGACACTTTCCTCATCTCCATCAATAGTCTGTGCCGTTGTTGTGGAAAGAAAAACAAAATATATCGTGGTAAATAAAAGTCTTACGTAACGTCCCATTAATTTAATTGATACAGTGACCACGCTTTGCGTTGCCCTATATTATTATCGTGCCCTTTTTTCCTTTATTGCCCCGATAACCAATTGAATTCAAAAAATAAAACAGTTAACTGAAATTCAATGTATGGGGTATATAAAGAACGTTAGTTTGGTTACAAAATTAAATCCCAAAGGAAAGAGTTGATCACTATTGTTGTGAAAGTGTTATTTTCTGTTGTGAAAAGATAAAGTTTGTATGTGAAGAAGCATTTTATCGATGTTTTATGCTTTTCATGGAATAAACCAAGCGGCACAAAGCGTATCAAATTGAAAAAGGCCCTGCTTTTTACAACAAGACCCTTTTACGAGAACACTATATGAAAATGAAAAAATTACTTTCTGAATTATTACACTACTAAAGTATGGGTATTGAAAGTGTGAAGAAAAATATTGTTGTGAACTCTTTAAAAGTTGTGGTTATCTTACAATTATAATATTCACAAAAAAAAGTGCCCATTGGGCACCTTATAATATTCTTTAAATTGAGGGAACATTAACTGTTCATTGATGAAAGAATAAACTCCTTAAAGTCCTTGGATATAGGGATAAGATTATTGTTGATCATAATATCTTTAGAATTGATGGCATCGATATGGTCTACATTTACAATGTATGATTTATGGGCCCTATAGAATTTGTTCTTTGGCAGTTTTTCCAAATAATCCTTCAATGGCGACCGAACCAAAAACTTTTTGTCCACCGTATTTACCTCCAAATAAACATTATCCGCTTTTATAAATTGGATGTCGGTAAATTGAATCCGGTAATAAAGATGTTGCTTCTTTACAAAGATAGAATCCTTTAATACAGAGTTGGAGGTTATCTCATCTGCAGCTTCTTGGTCTTCCATTTTACCGACTCCTTTTTTAGCATAGTTAAAATTGGAAAGAGCTATTTCTATCGATGTATAGAGGTCTTGCTGTTCAAAAGGTTTTACCAAATAACCGTCTGGCTTTACCGTTTTTGCATTTTCAACGGTAGCACGGTCCGAGTTGGAAGTGACAAATATGAAAGGTATGTTGTATGTTTCACGAATATGCTTACCGAGATCGATACCTGTTTTGTCGGATGCCAAGATAATATCAATCAACACCAAATCAACATGGTTGTTTTTTAATACATCAACTGCCTGTTCGTACACTATGACATTGTCAACAATTTCATAGCCGATTTCCTCTAGCATGGATTGCATATCATCTGCGATGATAACATTATCCTCTACGATTAAAATTTTTATCGGATGTTCCAAGTTCCTTAAAGTTTATTTGGTTGTTAATCAAATTTACAAAAAAATATTGACTGAAATGAAGAATAAAATAGCTAACAAAAAGGTACTCAACGCTACTTTCTTAAGTTCTGGATCTAAACTGGCTGGGTTTTTGGTCATCATTACTTTTCTCAAATGAATTAATAATGGCACAAATGCCAACATAAAAAATGAATATCTCCAGTCAAAACTTTCTATCCAAACAAACAATGAAAAGCAAATCAATGCTCCGAAAATCAAAAGGAAATGATATCGCTTTCCGTTTTCAAACCCCAGAGACACAACCATGGTAATCTTACCATGCTTTTTGTCGGAAACCATATCGCGCAAGTTATTCAGGTTTAGCACTGCTACACATAAAAGCCCAATGGAAATTGCAGGCAAAAGCGAAGTCCATCCAAGAGTTTTCGTATATAAAAACATACTTCCTAGAACACCTAACAATCCAAAGAAAAGGAATACGAAAAGGTCCCCCATACCCCTGTAACCATATGCGTTGGAACCTACGGTATATTTTATGGCCGCCCAGATACTTAAAAGACCAAGAACAAAAAAAACAAGTATATAGGTAAGGTTCTCTTGGCCAAAAGCTAAGTAAATAAGAGTCAAGGCAACCGCCATACTGATAAGAATAGAGATAATAATTCCTGTTTTGAGCGATTTTCGGGTGATGGAACCACTTTGTAGTGCCCTTGCCGGGCCTATTCGGTCTTCATTGTCGGTTCCTTTAACCCCGTCGCCGTAGTCGTTGGCAAAGTTAGAGGTGACCTGAAAACCAACCGTGGTCAAGAGGGCCAGTATAAATATATGCATCTCAAACCGACCTTCTAAAATGGCCAATGCAGTACCAACAATAATTCCCGATAAAGAAAGAGGAAGTGTACGAAGTCTAGCAGCTTGTATCCAAGCCTTTGTATTTCCCAAGATTAATACGGATCTTCTATTTTAACTCTTTGACCATCTTTGTAGGAGGCGACAAATGCATCATTAAAACCCATTTGAACCAATTGTTTTCTAAATTTCTGCGCTTCTTCCAGAGTTTCAAAATTACCAATGGAATACGCATAAAAAGGATTGGTTTTCACAAAGAGAGTATTAGTCAGTGCCTCGGAAGCCAAGGTTACGTTGTTTTCTACAAAAGACTTTACTTGAACAGAATATATTTTCTCCTTGTTCAAAAACTCTTTGGCCAAGTAAAATTCTTTCACCAAACTGAGCTCTTCGTTTTGACTTTTAAGATTATCAATCCGAGCTTTAATTACTTGCAAGCTATCCAAAGAATATAAAACATTACTTTGGTTTTCAAAAGATTGCTTACTGCTTAGCCCCGCCGTAAAGGAAGTAATGGCCAAAGTGCCTATCACAAAAAGTCCGACAAAACCCAAAAGAATATTCCGTTGCAGTTTTATTTTACGAAGGTCTTTATTCTTGTATTTTATTTGGTCTAGAAGTCTTTCGTTGATAATCTGGGCCTTATCTATATCCTTATGAAGGTCCAACAAATCGCTTTCTTCAATAAAAGGCATATTGTGAAGGGGTTATAATTAAATGCTATGCTAAAAACATAACAACCAATAAGTTAATCTGAATCTATACAAAAATAGAGTTTTTGCAGAAAGAAAAAAACTTTACGCCTGTAAAGCTTCAAATAATCTGGTCTCGTTGGATTCTTTTAATTAAATTAAGTGAATTCCATCATCTTGAATGTTGATTTTACGTTGGCGATATAAAATTCCAACCCCTTTTTTAAAAGCCTTTTTACTGAGGTGCAATGTCTTTTTGATGTCCTCTGGAGATGATTTATCGTGAAGAGGTAAAAATCCATTGTTTTCCTCCAATTTATCCAATATCATTTTTGCGGTTGGTTCCAACATTTTGGCACCAATTGGCTGTAGAGATATATCTATTTTTTTATCATCCCTAACATTTTTCACGTATCCTTTTAACTCATCTCCAACGGAAACAGGCTTAAAAATATCACTATCAAAAATGAGTCCTTTGTGCATGTTATCCACAATAACCTCCCAACCTAATGGGGTTTTACGATATACCAAAAGATTCACTAGGTCATTTTGATTATAATCCAAACTTTCATTTGAAAGAAACTTATCTACCCTACTCGACCCTGTAAGACGCATGCTTTCCTCGTCCATGTAACAATGAACAATATACTTGTTCCCGTCTTCCATTCTTTCTGACTGTTCCCTAAAGGGAACAAGCAAGTGTTTTTCCAGACCCCA
Source organism: Flagellimonas lutimaris (assembly GCF_003581615.1). Lineage (GTDB taxonomy): Bacteria > Bacteroidota > Bacteroidia > Flavobacteriales > Flavobacteriaceae > Flagellimonas > Flagellimonas lutimaris. The sequence continues at coordinate 438,238 of NZ_QXFH01000077.1, read as the reverse complement.
ATCCAAAAAAGCACCGTATGCTCCAACTTCGACCACTTCCAGATAAGCAAAACCATTACGGATTAGCTTGGGTTTTAAAGTTGTGGAAATGGGTCGTTCGGCATTGTCCAAATAACAAAACACTTTCATGTCTTGGTCTATTTCAAAATCTTCGGGCACATATTTGTTTGGCAATAGTATTTCCGTGCCCTCATCATCTCCCAAAAAAAGTCCTATGCTAGTGCTTCTTAACACCTTAAGGGTATTGTAGTTTCCCAATTCTATCATTTGGCAAAGGTAGCTGTAAATTATGGGTATAAAAAAAGCTGCCCCTAAATCAAGAGCAGCTTCCTTGGCGTTGTCGTAATCCTAATTATAAACCGATTCTTTTCCAAAGTGTTTGGCCAACATATAATAAATGACCGCACGGTGTTTGTTCTTTTCAGACTTTCCATAAGCATCTATAACGCTATTAATGGATTCCATCAAAGCTGGTGTTTCTGCCAAACCTAATTTTTTGATCAAAAAATTGTTCTTTACGGTTTCCAATTCCTTCTCATCGGAACCAGAAACTTTTGAGGCATCCAAATTATAAATGGCCGGTCCCAAGCCTATGGCCACTTTGGTCAACAAATCGATGTCTGGCGTTTGACCAAATTTACTTTTGATGTCCTCGGCGTACTTTTCTATTAATTCGTCTCTTTTACTCATAATTTTGTTAGTGTTCTTGTTTGACTTATAGCTAAAGTTCTAAGATATGAAATCGAAGTACCCAAGCAAAATTTTATTGTTTAAAACCCGTGGTGTGGCGACTTCCATGATTTTAGGTTTCGTAGATTTTAAATAGAATCCTTGGAGAGATTCTTCCAGTTCAGCTTCATTTTCGGCACTGATATGCTCAAAACCGTACATATCTGCCAAGTGTTTAGCAGATAATTCGTGACTCGTCTCAAAAAAGGTCTCAAACTCTTTTGTATCCTCTTTCCCTGGTAGTATTCTAAAGATTCCCCCGCCAGAATTATTGATAAGGATAATTCTAAAATCAGGACGTATATATGTGTTCCACAACGCATTACTATCATAAAAAAAACTTAGGTCGCCCGTTAGAAGCAATGTTGGTTCTTTGCTGTAAATAGAGCTACCCACGGCCGTTGATGTCGTCCCGTCTATACCACTTGTACCTCGGTTACAGAACACTTTTAACGACTCATCCATAGGAAAAAGTTGTGCATACCTAACCGTTGAACTATTTGCCAAATGTACTTGATACCCTTTGGGTATTTTTTTTATGATTTGGTCAAAAGCAACAAAATCGGAAAATGGGATTTTCTGAAGATAAGCCCCTCGTTTTTCTTCATACTTCTCCTTTTTGTTCTCCCAAAATGCCTTGAAATCACTTTCGCCCGAACCATTTTCCCCCATGTTTGTGAAAAACCGGTTGGGACTGATTTTGATATGTTTCGTCAAGCAATAAAAAGTATCGTTTGCTTTTTTAATGTCCACATGCCAGTGCTGTTTTGGCTTGTACTCGCGCAGAAAGGCTTTTATTTTTTTTGAAACAATCAAACCTCCAAAAGTCACCAAAAGCTCAGGTTGTAATTTTTTGAAAAGTTCATCGCTATTCTCTGATTTTTCAATGGGGGCAATAATACTATCTATGCTCTCAAAAAATTCAGGATGGTGCAAGTTGGATGTTGTCTCTGTAAACAACAAAGTATTGGGGTCTCTCGCCAAAGCTTCCAAAACCTTTGTTTCAATTGTATTCGGCTGATTCACCCCCACCAAAACCATTTTACGCGGACTATTATTCCAAACATTGGCTAATTCTTCCCAATTTTCCTCACTTGATGTATCTTCTTTCAAGCTTTTCTCGAAATCTTTAATCTGTACTGATGGCACTTCTACCCTACCATACAAAGGTTCTTCAAACGGGACGTTGATGTGAACGGGGTATTTTTCATCAAAAGCCACTGCAAGTGCTTTGGTTACTTCTCCTTCATTATATTTTTGAATTTCCTCTTGACTTTCATTCAACAGCGACTTACCATATTTTGAAATGGTATTTGTTACGTGAGAAACATCTTGTTTCAAATTAGCAGAATAGCCAATGTGCTTTTCCAGTACATTTTCTTGTCGGATGGTCTGTCCATCTCCAATATCAATTCGATAACTGGGCCTATCCGCAGAAACCACAATCAAGGGAATATCACTATAAAAAGCTTCAGCTACCGCCGGGTAAAAATTCAACATGGCGCTACCAGAAGAGCAAAGCACCGCCACTGGTTCCTGCAAATGCTGAGCCATACCCATGGCAAAAAAAGCAGCACAGCGCTCATCTACAATGCTGTAACAACTAAAGAAGGTGTTTTTGGTAAAACCGATGGTCAATGGGGCATTTCTAGACCCTGGCGAGATAACAATATTTTTAACTCCCCTTGATTTGAAATACAATACCAAGGTTTGCGCAGAAGGTATATCTGAGTACATCATGGACTACAAAAATACATCATCTGGATAGTAAATTGCTATAATGTACGGCATCATTTTACAGAATACCCAGCATGGTTTTGCTTTTGTTTTGGGTCTCAATCCATTCGCTTTCGGGGTCGGAGGCCTCCGTAATTCCCCCTCCCACAAAAATGGAAGCCGTATCGCCCTGTAATTCCATGCACCTTAAATTTACGAACAAGGAGAGCTCTCCTTGGGAACGTAGATTCAATTCGCCCAAAAATCCTGTATAAAATGTTCTTTTATAGTTTTCGTTCTTATGAATGAATTTCTGAGCTTCATCCGTAGGGATTCCACATACAGCGGGAGTAGGATGCAAAGCTCGGACAACTTCGCTAACCTTTAGGTTAGGCAACATAGTACCACGTACCTCTGAACGTAAATGCCAAAGGTTGCCTGCCCTTACCGATTCCGCTTCGTCAATTTCCAAACGTTCCATGGTATGGGCCAATTTATCCCCGATATACTCCGATACCATTTGTTGCTCCTCAATTTCCTTGTTGCCCCATTTAGGGGTTTCATCTTCAATAAAGGGCAAGGTAGCAGCCAAGGACATGGTCTTCAATTTTTTGTCCTTTACCTTTACCAAGGTTTCTGGTGTGGCACCGCACCATGTTCCAACTTTTGGGTGATGAATAAAATATGCAAAGGCATTGGGGTATTTACTTAGTAATGTTTTAAATATTTTGAAGGGCGGTTTTGTAATGCGCACTTGTATTTTTCTGGAAAGCACTACTTTTTGAAGTCTACCCGTTTCAATCTCTTGAATTCCTTTTTTCACCAATTCGATGTGTACCTCCTTGCCTGATTCATCCAAATTAATGTCTTTTATAGCTTCCGATTTTTCTGTTTGATATTTTCCTTCCCAAACCTCATCGGGTTGAAGCAAAACAACTTGATTGTCATCATTAAAGGGAGCAAACACAAATCCTTTTTCAGTAAAATCTTTGGAGGACCTTAGTTCATCGTTGGACTGAAAAACACCAAATACATCCGTTTCATTAGGTTTTCGATATACCACAAAGGGCAAACCACTGTCATAACAATCTTTTGCCCTATCCAAAATCTCCTGCAGTGTTTTAGTTTCTGGGTAGCGCAATGGTTGTCAGTTTACAATTGGAAATCAGATTACCCTCCTCGTCTGTAATTTTTATTTCCCAAAGCTGGGTAGTTCGTCCTTTATGAAGAATGGATGCCCTTGCATAAACAAATCCTTCTTTAATGGACCGCACATGGTTGGCCGCAATCTCGATTCCACGAACAACGAACTCTTTTGCATCCAGGAAAATAAAGGATGCGGCACTGCCCACACTTTCGGCCAACGCCACCGAGGCACCTCCATGGAGTACTCCATCAGGCTGATGCACCTTTGGTGTAACAGGCATTTTGGCCAAGAGGAAGTTTTCGCCAACATCAATATAGGTGATGTCCAATGTCTCCATTAGGGTTCCTTTGCAAATCTGATTACAAACTGATAGAATCTTCTCTTTGTGTTCGTTCATCCCTCTACTTTTTTGTAAAATTACACAAAGCTTTTGCAATATCTAACAAAGCCCTATCAATCATGTCCAACAAAGAAAAGACGGTAACCTACACCACCGAAAATACATACCTGACGCAGAACGAATTAGGTGCGAAAACCAAAAATGTCTGGTTGGTTTTTCATGGTATCGGATACCTAAGCCGGTATTTTGTTAAGTACTTTAATGGTTTGAATGCTGAGGAAAATTACATTATTGTTCCTCAAGCTCCATCCAAGTATTATCTAAAGAACGAATACAAATATGTTGGTGCAAGTTGGTTGACCAAGGAGAACACCGCTACCGAAGTAAAAAACGTCCTCAATTATATTGATGCTGTTCTTGAGGCTGAAAATCTTCCGGGAAATGTAAACCTCGTCCTTTTTGGATTTTCACAAGGGGTATCTGTAGCTACTCGCTGGTTGGCAAGAAAAAAGACGGAATGTAAATTGATTGCACTATATGCAGGTGGGATTCCCAATGAACTTACTGCTGAGGATTTTGAGTTTTTGGACCAAAACGCCACTGAGATAAAAATCATTTATGGTGACCAAGATGAATACCTAACACCGGACCGATTAAAAGGTGAAAAAATCAAAATAGATAAATTATTTCATGGCCTAGCAGAGACCATTACCTTTAATGGTGGACATGAAGTTAAACCGCAAATTATCAATAACTTAATTTAGCTTCCGCTTAATTGGTGGTTTCCTCCTTAGGTGCTTCTTCTTCGTAATATTTGATAGTTCTGGTGATGTAAGTATTACTGGGAGCAACAATTTGTTTTACCCAATTACTTGGATCATGGCTATCAAATTGAAAAATATACTTGTCCGCAGATTCTGTATTTATCGTTTTCTTTACCACTTTGCTCAAAAACCCATCCGTATAGTGATAAAAACGTTTTTTCTGCGAAACAAATTCCTTTTCGACCATATCGTATAAAAAGTCTTCGCTGGTTACCAAATTACCCATGCTATTAAAAACTTCTTCAAGGGCTGTGTTGGGTTCACCATCAATATACTCCTTGGTAAGTACCACCTTTTGAGTATCATTGGGACCTTTTTTAGTAGAAGTCCTAACAGATTTTTGTAAAATTCCATTGGTAAATGTACTTACCGTATGTTCATTCTTTATTTCTGAATATTCAAAAGTGGTTTCATCTACTCCATCACCATTGGATGATATAATCCGAACCAACTTTCCTTCATCATCATAATAATATTGTTCTTGCTCTAAAAACTGTTTATCATAAGAAACTATCTTCTCAATAACTTTTCTGTTCGGAATCGTATCCACTTCGTAAAAGTTGGCCATGGAAGTGGATTCATCCAAGACATTATTCTTATAACTTTCCATACGTTTTTCTACCAGTTCACCATTATTGTATTTATAGTAAGTGATGTCTTGGTCGTTATCATTGTATTGGGTAACAGTCTTGGTCAACACACCATCCTTATTAAATTCGAATAATTCCTTGCCATAGTCCGCAGAAACCAAACATGACTCAACCCGTCCTTTAAGGTCAAAATCCTCTACAGTAAAGATTTGTACCTCTTGAGACCATATTCCAAGAATCTGGAAGAATGAAAAAAGTAATAATATGGTGTAGTGTTTTTTCATGCGGTAAAATTACTCGTTAAAAACGCAACTGAAAAATCTAAACCGCATATATCCTGCCACAATCAGCAAGAAATGTCCTAAAATCTACGTTGGGGGTCAAAAGGTGAAATGTCCATCGAGGTTTTATCACCAGAAATAATTTCTGTGACCAATTTACCTGTTGCAGGTCCCATGCTCCATCCCATCATGGCATGCCCGGTAGCAATGGTCAAATTATCAATGTTTTTGGGTCTGCCTATGTAAGGAAGTCCATCGGGCGAAACCGGTCTTAATCCACATTTCGCATTGCTTTTGGCTTCTTCGGGTATTTGGAGGCCTTTGTAGTACCCTTCGACTCCCTTTGCAATGGCCTCTACCCTTTCCTTTCGGATCGTATGATTTATTCCAGAAAATTCCATGGTGCCTGCAAAACGAGTGAATCCTTCCATTGGGGTGACGGCAATCTTTTTTTCCATTAAAATGGCAGGCATGGTAATATTTGTAGGCTTTTCCATATTGATTCTATATCCCTTACCTGCTTGCAATGGTAATTTTAAATTCAATTTTTTAGATAAATCTGAGGTCCATGAACCCGCAGCAAAAACAACTTCATCCGCTTTGTAAGTTGCCTTATTTGTTTTTACTTCTGTTATCTTTCCTTCGGAAACAGATGCATCCGTTACTGCTTCATTTTTATGAATATCGACACCATGTTCAACTAGATATTCCAACATTCTTTTCATAATCTGTGGAGGAGTGGTATGCCGGTCACATTCCCAAAGAATGGAACCTTCAGCATTGATTTCCACATTTGGTTCAAGGTTCTTCAATTCATCCTTGGTGAGCAACCTGCCACCTAATCCCAACTTTTTTGCCTTCTCCACAACTTCCATTTCATGGTCGCGGGCTTCATTGGACTGGAACATCATCAATAAGCCTTTATCTCCAATTTGAAACTTTCCCAAATCGCCAGAAGCTTGTATGCCTTCATACAGTTCCCTACTCAAAAGATTGATATCCCTAATCACGGGCATAGCCTGTTTTACTTTAGCTTTGGTAGAGGATTTTTTAAAATACCAAGCCCACTTGATAAAGTCTAGGTCTAACCGTGGTCTCATATAAAATGGACTGGAAGAATTGAACATGTATTTCAATCCCTGTGTAATCATACCAGGTGAAGCCAAGGAAACAATATGGCTCGGGGTAAGGTATCCTGCATTTACAAATGAAGCTCCCGAAGTAATGTCCGATTTGTCCAACACGGTTACCCTGTGTCCTGCCTTCTTCAAAAAATAGGCTGTGGAAAGTCCCACAATTCCACCCCCGACTACAATCACACTTTTGTTCTTGCCCATAAATACAAGTTTGTGGTATTCATTAAATGAAGCGCCAAGATACATAAAGGGTGGGAAAATGTTAATTGGCACATAGGGATTTCTTTATCAAACTTTTGACTATTTTTGGAAGATTTTGAAAATATACAGACGAATGAAAAAACTATCCTTATTGGTCTTGGGCCTAGCCTTAGCCTGTAATTCTTCTCAGAAGACCGTTTCTGAGGCACCACAGCCCAAGCCAATGGCAAGTCCAGTGGCCTATGCGGAAACGATTACACAGGAAGACCTAAAAGAACATTTATATACCTATGCTTCGGACGAATTCGAAGGAAGGGAAACAGGGACTCCTGGACAAAAAAAGGCCGTTGAATATATAAAGGCCCACTACGAATCGTTGGACGTGCCACCTGCCCAATCCAACGGCAATTATTTTCAAAAAGTTCCATTAGAAGTTTCCAAGGTTCCCGAGGGCACCATGAGCATAAACAATACAACTTTTGAATTGGGAGAAGACATACTTACATTCTCCGCAGCAAAGGGAAACTACACCAATATAGTGTATGCCGGTTATGGGATTGAAGATGGTGATTACTCCGATTATTCGGGTATCGATGTTACGGGAAAGTTTGTATTGATAAAAGCCGGAGAGCCCGTGAATGAAAATGGCATGTATGAAATTTCCGGGAATATGGAAAAGTCCGTTTGGAGCAATGCATCCGAAGCCATTGGTAAAAAGAGTGATATTGCCCATTCTAAAGGAGCCAAAGGAATCTTGTATTACGATATGTTGAGTTTTCCAAGGTTTCAGGGCTATTTCCAGTTTATGAAAAACAACAAAAGTGGAAGAATGCAATTGGCTTCCGACAATAGTGATGATATACTGATCTATTTGAACGATGCCGCCGCCAAAACCCTGAAAGGGGATATTGAGGAAGATCACGTACCCAAACCCATCACAACAGATATTAAGATGGATATTACCAGTGGCAATGATGAAATAAACTCGGAAAATGTGGTTGCATTTATTGAAGGAACGGAAAAACCAGAAGAATACGTAATAATCTCTTCACATTTGGACCATATTGGAGTTACTGCCGATGGACAAATAAACAATGGGGCAGACGACGATGGTTCGGGTACCGTAGCCTTATTGGAGATTGCCCAAGCCTTTAAAAAAGCCGCTGATGAGGGTAATGGTCCAAAACGTTCAATGGTTTTTTTACATGTAACAGGTGAGGAAAAAGGTCTTTTGGGGTCGAGGTACTATACCGATGTTGACCCAGTAGTTCCTTTGGAAAACACCGTGGCCAACCTTAACATTGACATGATTGGTCGAATAGATCCAAATTATACTGGCGCCAGAAATTATTTATACCTCATTGGTTCTGATAAATTGAGCACTGAATTACACAATCTGTCGGAAGAAGTAAATAAAAAGTACACGAACATTGAGTTTGATTACACCTATAATGATGAGAACGACCCTAACCGTTTTTATTATAGAAGTGATCACTACAACTTTGCGAAAAACAATATTCCAATCATATTCTATTTCAACGGTACCCATGCGGACTATCACCGACCAGGCGATACTCCCGACAAAATAAACTATGATCTCTTGGAAAACCGCTCAAGACTTATTTTCCATACGGCATGGGAAATAGCAAACAGACCAAGTAGATTGTTGGTAGATAAAGCGGCGGATTAATAAATCTTATTCGTAAAAAATATAAAGCCCTTATAAATAAAAGCTTTTTTTATTTTAAAAACTATAACTGTGCCCAAAAGTAACGGTGAGTTCATTCCTTTTACCCGTAGACAAACTTTTGAACAACTGAATAACATTCAAATGGAAATTGTGTTTCTCTTTAAACACATAAGAAAGGTTTGCTCTTAGGTTGGTTACACTAGTTCTAGCCGTTTTTGAATTGCTGGTATTGTAGGATGCACCAAAATTGGTATTCAACGTATTCTCCAAAAACTTGTTATTGACATTCAAAGTAGGCCCCCAAGTTGATGAGTTTTCCATGCCCACAGTATTAAGTGTTCAATTGAGTGCTGTGGTAATGTTTACATTTTTATTGGGCAATCCCATGGTATAGGAAACATTACCGTTATGAAACGTGGAGGCATTGCCAATCCTGACCACGCCATCTTCTGCATTGGATACATCCGCCAAAGCATAGTTTATATTGATATTTTGCTGTAAATCCTCCTTTTTGGAAAGAATGTAATTGATATTAATGTTGGCATTTTGTGATAATTGTTTATAATCCAAAACATCATATTGGTCATCCAATAAGTTGTCATCGTTGATTACTTCAAACTGATCTACCCTGGCATTGGTAAAAGTGGTAAAGTTGGAATACGAGCCTGTTATCGTCAATAATTCTGAAGCATTATATGTAGCGTTTAAAGAACCTACGGTCCTATTCATGGAACGCTCTTTTTGGTTTTTAAGATTATCTCTTTGATATCCAATATTGAATGCTAGATTTAATTTGTTATCGAACAAAACCGTACTGGAGTTTACCGTAATGTTCTCGAAATCGTTGTTAAAAAAATAAGCCCCAAGCGTTTCGTACCCTGGAGCAATACGTTCGTAGGCGACTCCCAAGGTGGATTTATCAAAACTATAGTCCAATCCTGCACGGAAAGCATCAAAATATTCGGTAGAAATTCTATCCTCCAAAAATAGTCCGGCCAAATTCGATGGCCTCGAATCCAATACTTCAGCTCTTAAATCTTGGGTCATACCGGATGTGGCATAAGTTGCATTGAGCTGTAAATTACTCAATAGTTTATACGACCCCTCCAGACTCAGCACCAAATTCTCCTTTGGTGCTATTTCTTGCTCATCAGGAACCGGTGCAATGGAGTTGATATCGTCTTTGGCATAAAATGCTATGACTCCAGCACTGTACTTCTCTTGCTCATACCCCACTTTTACCCCATAGCCCATACGTTGAAAAGCCGGAATGGTCTGTTCGTCCCCATCAAATTCGGTGGCCTTTAACATTCTGCCGGCCATAACGCTTACCTTCCAAGGACCATTGGGGGTCAGCTCTACCCCACCGCCGGTAAATTGATGTCCGTTCAAGGTATAGGGAGAAAAACTCATGGCAACACTTCCTGCATGACCTTGTACCCACTTGTATTTGGGGTGTAGGCTCAATCGATTAATATTAAATGGCAAATTGTAGTTCAACTGTTCCCCTTGATTGGAATAACTGTAACTGATGGGCATACTAAATTGATAGAAGGAGATATTAAGGTTGCCCTGTAAAAAATAAGTGAAAGGTTCCCGCCCCATCTCTTGGTTGGAATTATAAAAAATACCGTTGGATGATATCCCACCATCCAGTTTAAAGGCCTTGCCTTTTCCCAAGGTCTCCAAATCAAAGCCTCCCTTTAATGCCACTAATCCATTACCTCCATTAATTGGAATGCCTATATCTCCCAATAAAACCAAATTGGCATCGCCATATATTCCTCCTTGATGGGATATTTTTATGTTGTCCGCACCAAAAAATAATTCTATTGGAGTTCCATCATTCTCTGATTGCGGTATACGGATGTGCACAAATGCCGTAACCTCAGTATATTCAGGCATTATCTTAGCCTTATTAATGGCCATGGTATAGGTAATAGTCCCTATCTTCTTTTTAACACCTATTGGTAAGATTGCAAAGTCTTTTGATGAAATGAGGTCTATATAATTTTGAGTTTCTTCCAGTTTTTCAAAAACCGTTTGGGCTATACCTACTTGCTCATTTGTGATGGTATCCCTAGAAAAATTTCTATTGATATAGTTTTGGTCAAATTCACTTATTGCATGGGAAGAAATTGAAAAATAATTTGGTGAGTTATCGCCTAACCCATCAAAAACCCGACTAACAGTCTTTTTATTTAATAATGAATCTGTTTCTTTTGAAATACTTGCCTTAACTGACTGAAATGTTTGCAGAGTCAACAGGCAAAATAGTATTAACCTTTTGAACATAAAGAATTACCTTTTTTCTGGGGGAAGAGAAACGTATTAGTTGTTTGTTGGAAAAGTACTCGAAAAGAAATGTAATTCTTGTCTGAATTGACGGATGGCCTGTTTCAATTGACGAATGAGGAAAAATTCATTGACAGAAATACAAAAACAAAAAAAATCCCAAACCATAAGACTTGGGATTTTACAAACTTAAGGGTGGAAGACGGGATTCGAACCCGCGACCCTCGGTACCACAAACCGATGCTCTAACCAACTGAGCTACAACCACCATTTAAAGCGGATGCAAAAATACTTTTTTGTAATGATTCAACCAAAATATTTTTCAAATTCCATCAATTTATTATCACACACTAAATGTCTTCATCAAATCCCAACTTTTAATTCGCTGGCAATAAGTTTAAAAGGTAGGCAGTACAATTTACCGATAAAATGCACGTTTTTAAGACCAAACACACATTTTTGGGTGTTTCACAACAAATAATTTCTTAAAAGGTAGTGTAAAAGTAGTTTTACAACACATAATTTTCAACCAATTGTTGTCAGAAAAAAACTTCATAGACTCTGCAAAGAAACCATTCATCGGATTGGTCATATGTGCGTCTATGCTTTTTATGTCCTTTCCTGTTAATGCGCAATCTTTTAGTCAACATGATAGTTTGTCCTATAAGCTGCAGCGTTTGGAATCCACAAATAGATTTAACCCCAAAGATACCACACACATAAACTTATTGACCCGATTGGCTTTCTCCTATCGTTATTTGGATACCGACAGTCTTTACTCCATTGCAGAAAGAGCACTTAAATATAGTAAGGATATCGACTATACTCATGGTAAAATAAGAGCTCTGGATGCCCTAGGCAATTATTATTACAACAAAGGTAACCGAGATAAATCAATGCCAATGTTCGAGAAGGCCCTTGAACTTGCTACCGAAATTGATGACTTGGACTCCGAAATATCCATTATAAACGCTCTGGCTCAAAACTATAGTTTTGAAGGAAACTATGCCGAAGCCCTAAACCTAAACCTTAAGGGAATCGATTTGGCCAAAAAAATTGATAACCAAGAAATGCTCTCCATACTTAACGAGAACATTGCAGGTCTATATGCAGACCAAAAGGATTTTAAAAATGCCCTGATGTTCTATGATACGGTTCAAAAAATTAACCGGAGAATGGGAGACGAAGTAATCGATGCTGAAACGCAGAGCAATATGGCCTCTCTCTATAAGGACGCCAAAGATTTTAAAAATGCGATGTTCAACATCAATAGAAGCATAAACACTTTTGAAAAGAATAAAATTTACGATTGGCTTGCCTATGCATATGAGGTGAAAGGAGATATTTACCTTGATCAAGGAAAATATAAATGGGCACTTTATTGGTATGATCAGAGCAATATGCTTTTTAAGCATCAAATAGAAGACGATAGGATAAAAATTCAATTAATGAACGGTATGGCCAAGGTATATTTTGGACTGGAAAAAGATAGTCTTTCCTTAAACTATGCCAAAAAGGGTCTTACCCTTTCCAAAAAGATTAAATCAATACAAGGTCAAATCGATTGTTCCGAAACTTTGTACAAGGTGTACAAGAAAAATGGCGATGATGCCGAAGCATTGGCTTATCTGGAAACTTTTAAAAGTTTGTCCGATTCTTTGTTTAAGGATAAAAACAAGCAAAGTTTATCCCTTCTAGAGACAAAATTACAATACGAACAGGAAAAACAGGAGCTTATTGAGTCCAACAAGGCAGCACTTGCCAAGCAACGGAACTATATCTATTTTTCTGTAATCATTCTTCTCATCCTTAGTATTATAACCTTTGTGATTCGAAGAAGTGAGAACATCCAGAAAAAATTGAACAAGGAGCTCAAGGAAAAATCACTTGCGGTTACCCAAAGGGAAGCTCAGTTGCATGAAATAAATAAGACAAACACCAAACTTTTTTCCATTATCGGTCATGACCTTAGAGGACCTATAGGAGGATTACAAGGAATCCTTAAGATGTTTACCGATGGTGAGATTACCACAAAGGAGTTGGTCTCTTTTATTCCCAAACTAAAAACTGATGTAGAAAATATATCCTTTACCCTTAACAACCTTTTGTCTTGGGGCATGAACCAGCTCAATGGGGTTGTAACCAAACCAAAACGTGTTTCCTTGTCCAACCTTGTGGTGAACAACATCCAATTATTATCTGAAATTGCCAATAGTAAGTCCTTAAAAATAATCAATCAACTTCCGGATAACCCAAGGATATGGGCAGATAACCATCAAATTGATATCGTTGTCCGAAACCTTCTTAGCAACGCAATTAAATTTACCCCTGAGAATGGCCTTATTACCATTGATGCCGAGGAAAAATCAGGTATGTGGCAAATATCAATCCGAGACACTGGTATTGGTATGACCGCTGAAATGCAGCGTACCATTTTTAAAGATTCCTCTAACGTTACAACATACGGTACCAACAACGAAAAAGGTACAGGCCTTGGTCTGTCCCTTTGTAAGGAAATGGTGCATAAAAACAAAGGTGAAATATGGGTGGAAAGTGTTCCGCGCAAAGGAACTACCTTCTTCTTTACCGTACCTAAGGCTTTAAACAGGTACCAAAAAGCTTCTTGATCAGATTAAATTCTCTAAGCTATCCACACCTAGGTAGCGTTCTACTGTAAATCCTTCGGCGTGTTCTACCCCAATAATTCTACCTAAATCTCTGGCACGATAATTTACGCTATCCGTAAAGTTTTTGCTGCTGATAGGAGTTTCAGGTTCGTCACTATTAGGATCATAAAACTGGGAACTGTAAGCCATAATGGCTTCAGTTTTCTTCTCAATAAATCCAGTTACATCCACAATAAAATCGGGTTCCAAGCTTTTCCACTGGATATAATGATACACTAATTTAGGGCGCCATGCATCTTGCCATGCATCGTCTCCATCCATTTTAGTATCGATTTTTATCAAACCGCTCAAAAAGCAGGCATCACTTACCAATTTACTTCCTCTTGCATGATCAATATGGCGATCATCAATGGCATTGCACAATACAATTTCTGGTTTGTATTTTCGAATTATTTTGATGAGTTCTAGTTGATGTTCTTTATCGTTCACAAAGAAACCATCGGCAAACTCCATGTTCTCTCGAACAGCAACTCCCAAAATTTCAGCGGCCTTTGCTGCTTCTTTATCTCTAATTTCCGCAGAGCCACGTGTTCCGAGCTCCCCACGGGTCAAATCCACAATCCCTACTTTTTTTCCTTTGGAAACTTCCTTTGCAATGGTGGCACCTGCCCCAAGTTCGGCATCATCTGGATGTGCGCCGAATACTAAAATGTCTAATTTCATATACTTTTAAACCGTAACGGTCATGGATTTTACTTTGGCTATCGCCTGTTCAATATCTGCTATTAAATCTTCTGTCTCTTCAATACCCAAGGAAAAACGAATCAATGAATCTTTTATCCCTTGCTTTGCCCTATCTTCTGGACTCATCAACGCGTGCGAGGTTTGTGTAGGCGAAAGCATTGTACTTTCTATACCTGCCAAACTCATGGAAGGTTTTATCAATTTTAATTCCTTAAAAAATAAGGACGCATCTATTTCTGGCGTCAATTCAAACGACAACATACCTCCAAAACCTGACATCTGAGATTTGGCCAACTCATGACCGGGATGACTTTCCAGACCAGGATAATACACATTATCCACATCTTTATTTTGATTAAGATATGTAGCCATCTTCATCGCATTCTCATTTTGCGCCTTCACCCGGATTACCATGGTTTTTAAACTTCTTTCCAAAAGCCAAACCGTGTAATCGCTCAAACTCCCCCCAAAACAAATCCCTGTTTGCCATACCTTATCCATATGCTCTTTTGATGCTGCAACCACACCGGCACAAATGTCGGAGTGACCTCCCATATATTTAGTTGCACTGTGCACCACCACATCAATACCAAGATCAATTGGGTTTTGGTTGACAGGACTCGCAAAGGTATTGTCGATCATAGATAAGATTCCTTTCTTTTTGGCCAAATCGGCCACTCCTTTTACATCGGTAATTGTCAACAAAGGGTTGGATGGCGTTTCCAAATACAACACTTTAGTGTTGGGTTTGATTTCTTTCTCGAAATCTTCCACTTCCCACCCATTAGTAAAGGAATATTCAATCCCAAACCGTTCAAATTGGCTTACGGCAAAATGATAGGTTCCACCATAAATGGTCTGTTGCAGCACGATATGGTCTCCCGCTTGGAGAAAAGCCATCAATGCCGTACTGATAGCAGCCATACCACTGCCAAAAATCATAGCAGCCTCGGTATGTTCCAAGGCCGCCAGTTTTTTGCACAACGCTTCTTGGTTGGGCGTATTGAAGTATCTAGGATACCTTTTTACATCTACGTCTTCGAATTGGTAGGAGGTGCTCATATACAATGGAGAAACAGCTCCTTTAAACTCATTATCCTCCAACTCCCCTACGTGGGTACAAATAGTATTCAGTCCTTTTTTATCGTTATTCATGATGCTTCTTCTTTAGGATAAAGATACGAAACCCATCATACTTGGACTTTCTTCCATTTGCCTTTTTTAAACCAAACAATGGCCAATACCGCCAACAAAACTTCAGCCAACGTAATGGCCATAAATACACCTATTTCACCCCAACCCAAAACTATGGCCGAAACGTAGGCTATTGGCAGTTGGAACATCCAAAAAGAGATTAAATTAATCTTTGTAGGTGTTCGGGTATCCCCTGCTCCATTAAATGCCTGACTTACCACCATTCCGTAAGCATAAAAAATATACCCTGCGGCAATAACCTGAAGACAAAGTGCACCACTTTTAACCACGGCAGGGGTTGCATTGAACCAAGTAATAATACTTTTGGCAAAGAATAGATAAGCCAAGGAAACAATTCCCATAAATATAGCATTGTATTTCCCCGTTTTCCATACCGAAATAGCTGCCCTGTCGGGTTGTTTGGCTCCAAGGTTTTGACCAACCAAGGTAGCTGCGGCATTGCTCATCCCCCAAGATGGCATCAAGGTGAACATCATTACCCGAATGGCAATGGTGTAGCCTGCCAATACTTCGCTACCAAATTCCGACATGATACGCATAAGGAAAATCCAACTGGAAGTGCCAATCAAAAATTGGGCGATTCCACCCAAAGAAACCTTAATCAAATTGATCATTACCTTTAGGTTCAGTACCAAATCTTTGGCCATCAATTTTATCTTGCCCCAACCAAAGAACAGAATCCCCAATTGAAAAATTACTGCAGTTCCTCTACCAATATTGGTGGCAATCGCTGCACCCATAACTCCAAATTCTGGAATGGGGCCGAAGCCAAAGATGAACATAGGATCCAAAATAATATTGAGTCCATTGGAAAGCACCAAGGCCCACATGGCAATAGATGCATTCCCAGCACCACGAAAAATGGCATTGATCAAGAATAACAGCACCACGGTAATATTACCCCCAATCAAAAATTGGGTATAGCCGTAGCCTTCTGCAATCAAATCCCGTTCTCCGCCCATTAAGGCCAAAATATCCTTGGCGTAAATGATTCCAATTATTCCTATTAAAACAGAAATTACAACTCCCAAACTAATGGCTTGGACCGCTGCGATTCGGGCACCATCAACGTCTTTTTCGCCAATTCTACGGGCAACAACGGCAGTGGCGGCCATACTTAACCCAATGGCCAAGGCATATACCAAAGTAATAACCGATTCAGTTAGCCCAATAGTGGCAACAGCATTAACGCTTACCTTGGAAACATAAGCTATGTCCACCAAGGCGAAAATGGATTCCATAAGCATTTCCAAGATCATGGGGATGGAAAGCATGAAAATAGCCTTACGAATGCTACCTGTAGTATATTCTGTTTCCTTACCAGAAATAGCTATCCAGAAATATTTAATGAATTTTTTAAATGTATGTGTATGTTGATGATTCATTATCAAAGAATTATGTGTGAGAAAAGTGTTGAAATGTCAGCTGAACCGAGAAGTATTTCGGTTACTTGATTGGCTCCAAGCCAATGGTGACATCTATCGTGTACATAATTCTTATAACTTCATGATGATGCAAATATGCAAAAAAAACCGATATAATATTGATAATTTTTTATTTACTACTTCGTTCGTAGTTCCTACCTTCGTAACCAAACCAACTCAAAATAATTCAAAAACCATGCGTATTAAAAGTTTGATTACCATTGGAATACTGTTTTCCATGGTGCTCACATCATCCTGTAAAAAGAATCCTGAAACTGCTGAAACCGAAAAAAAATCGGGTTATCAAGGTCAAGGAAAAAGTCCTGTTGTACCAACGGTAGACAAGCCTATTCAAAAACAATGGAAAGGGATTTGGGCCTTTAATGATAGTACCACTTTTTTTTCCAATAAGTTTGAAGGTGCCCGTTTGAATGGAGTAGCCTACGACGGCGATGACCATTATACCATTTGGGTGACGGCCGAAAATACGCCCATAAATGTTAGTCCTTGGTATGCCTTTCAAGTTTGGTCTTCAGAGGAAAAAGAAATTACGGTTCAGCTTAATTATCAAGATTCCAGAAGCAGATACTATCCGAAAATCAGCACTGATGGTAGAAATTTTAAACCTATCGACAGCATCAATTTTAAGGCCATTAATCCTGGAGAAGGTGATTTTGGAATAAAAGCTGCACCAGAATTTGCAGAACTTACCATAAGTGTAAACGAAAATCCAACATGGATTACTGCGCAGGAACTTTACACCTCTTCGGTGGTGAAAGAATGGGTGGATTCCTTAAGCCAAAAACCATATGTAGTAAACTATCCTATTGGTCTTTCCAAAGAGAAGAGAACCATGCACTTGATGGAAATCAATGAAAATAAAGAAGCTAAAAAGGGCTTGATGATCATTTCCAGACAGCATCCGCCAGAAGTTACAGGGTTTTTAGCCATGAAATCCTTTATTGAAACCATTTCAGGTGATTCGGAACTTGCTCAAGAATTTAGACAAGAACATTCTATTTTTGTAGTGCCATTGATGAATCCTGATGGAGCAGACAACGGGCATTGGCGACATAATATGGGCGGTATTGACCTGAACAGGGACTGGCAAAACTTTAATCAGCCTGAAACTAGAAATGTTCGTGATTTCCTAGTAGAAAAGGACAAGGATTATGAGTTTGTTTTCGGAGCTGACTTCCACTCGACTTGGGATGATATTTACTACCCTATTGATACCACTGTGACAGGTGAAAAAGGAAAAATAATTTTTGATTGGATAGAGCATATCAGTGAAAGGTTACCTCAAAAGAAAACCAACATTAGCGCTTCCGATGAAATTGACCCAACCATGGTTTCCAGTAAATACTTTTACGTGCACCACGGAATGCCTGCCATTGTATTTGAGTTGGGCGATAACACTTCAAGACCTTTCCTAAAAGAAAAAGGTAAGGTGGCTGCCGAAGAAATCATGAAACTTTTAATGGAAGAATAGTCTATTTTTTGGCGTAATGCACTTTGTAGCGCCAAAAACTTATTCCCCCTAAAATAAAGACCCCAAGTACCGTATACCATACAAAGCTTGGGGTTATTACTTGGTCTCCACTTGCATAACTGTGCAAGCCTGCCAAGTAGAAGTTTACCCCAAAATAAGTCATCATAATACTGGCAAAGGCGACAATGCTAGCGAAATTGTAAATCCATTTTCCGCGTAGCCCTGGAACCAAACGCATGTGCAGTACAAAGGCATAAATCATAATGGAAATTAATGCCCAAGTTTCCTTGGGGTCCCATCCCCAGTAACGACCCCAACTCTCGTTGGCCCATTGGCCTCCCAAAAAGTTACCTATGGTAAGCATCACCAACCCAGCCGTCAATGCCAGTTCATTGATAACCGTAAGCTCTTTAATAGCAAGGTCCATCCGTTTTTTGTTCTTCTCGGTAGTAAGTATCATTAATAACAATGAAACCACACCCAAGATCATTCCCACTGTTAAAGGACCATAACTACCTACGATTACCGCCACGTGAATCATCAACCAATAGCTATCCAACACAGGAACCAAATTAGCAATGGCTGGATCCACCCAGCTTTGGTGAGCTATCCACAATAACATAGCCGTTACAAATGCACTTGCTGCGATAGTCAATTCACTTTTCCGACCCAATGCCAAACCAATACCCATGGTCGCCCATCCTACATATAAAATACTTTCGTAGGCATCACTCCAAGGTGCGTGGCCAGAAATGTACCAGCGCAATATCAAACCAATGGTATGCCAAATAAAGAACAAAATGATGGTCCCTTTCAACAAATAGGCAAACGCATCCAAAAACTTCCGCTCCTTAAATATTTTGGCAATGAGTACAAAGAACAATAGGACACCTACCATTGCATAATACTTGTACAAACGGTTGAACAAATCCAGCTTGTTGTAGATTATCTCGGTCTTTATTTTGTTTTCTGATGGTAATACTTCTTCACCATGATTCTTTTGGTTTTGCTGGAATGCTTCCAACATTCTGTCTGGTTGAGAATAATCCCCTGTAGCAATGGATTGTTGTAGCGAGTTTAAATAATAAGGCATCGCATTCCTTATAAAATTGGAATACAAAGAATCTTGCACTTGATATTGTCCGGAACGGTATTCCACGGCAGAAATCCATTTGTTGTTCTCATCGTTCAACAACGGAAATATCTTCACAATTTGCCCGCTAAGAGCGATATCCAACAAACTCAACCGCTCCCCTACTTTTTTAAAGTCCTTTTCAAAGTTGGATGGATTGTTCGTGGAAGTTGCTTTCTCCAGATAAGGTCTTAGTTTATAAGAACCTTTTGAATCGAAAAAGTCGGTAGCTTTTACAAACTCGGTTCCTTCGGGAACTCCAATTACCTTACGGATACTATCATTCTCCTTTTTGCCCAAAGCAATTATATCGGTAGTATACCAAACCCCTGGGTTCAGCATCATGGAAAGGAAAACTTGATTGGCGGAAAGGTCTTTGTACTCGTCATCACCACTCAACTTTCTTAGTAGCTCTGAAGCGAAAGTGTTCACAGGTTTCATTCGTCCACCTTCATCCTGAATGACCAAAGCACCAAATTTTTCTGCATGTTCCTTGGCTACTGTTGTAGCATGAATAACTGAGTCAATTTGAGCTTGTGTCGGTACAGAAGCATGTTCGTGGGTTTCCTGTGCGTTTGCCGATACGAAAGCAAATAAAATCGCGATAGTGGTCAATGCGGCTTTCTTGGCCTTTATTTTTTCGAGCATCTCCTGCAAATCCCTAAATCTAGTTTTACCAAAGAACATAATACCCATCAAACCAATATAGAGCAGAAAATAACCGATATAAGTTATCCAAGTTCCCCACCAATCGTGGTTTACGGAAAGTACCGTACCCTTTTCATCTGGATCAAAACTCGATTGGAAAAATCGGTATCCTTGGTGATCCAAAACATGGTTCATAAAAATATCGTAATCAAAAGGTCGGTCATCATGTACCGTTACCTTACTCATAAATGAGGCATAGCCTACTTCAGTACCCGGATATTTTTCCGCAATAAAATCGTTCAACTCAATGGAAAAGGGAAGTTCGTACACTTTAGATCCATAACTCAGTGAAAAATCCAAGCCGCCCACATTAATTTTATCCGAAAAATTCGAGGTTCCTTTGCTTCCTAGCAATTTTACTTCTTTGGTTTCTCCATTCGCAGAAATAGAAACAATCAAAGCATCTTGGGTAACCTTGGTAATTTCCTCATCGGGTACTTTAACAATGCCATATCTCCCTTTAACCAAAGGCTCGGGCACCACAAACTGCATGCCTCCCATAGTATAGAGTGAACGTAATTGCAAAGGTTGAATGCTATCACTGGCCACTTCGCCTTGGAATTGGTCCGCCATTCGCATAAAGTTACCCTCAAACGGAGATTCTATACGGTAACCGTTTTCTTCGTCATAAAAAATGTTGACAGCCCCGTCGGTTTCATTGTTCAGTGCAAAAAGAATATTGTGGACACTGGCTATTTTTCCGTTTTCCAGATAATGTTCATGGCGCTGTCCATTGCCAGCTTCCACGATTTGCAAGTATTCCTTTCCATTTTCATCTGGAATCAACCCCTTTTCTGCGCCTTTGATAAAATCCACATAACTGATGGAAAAAGGCTGTCCATTGAAATCGGATTTCCAAGGCAAGCTAGAGCGTTTACCTTCGGGCGTTACCAAAATATCATCCTCCAAAATTCTTCGTTTGGTTTCCCCGTTGATATCACCATCCACAAAAGCGGTTAAATAGGTTTTATCCGAATAAAATATTTTTTCCGTTGCGCCCTCTCGAATAGGCATCATCCCCTCGTAACTGATGTATCGGGTGACAAAAGCACCTACGATAATCAAAATCCAAGAAAGGTGAAGAATAAGTACAGGCCATTTTTTCCATGTCAAAAGACGATATCTGTAAATATTTCCAAAAAAATTAATCACAAAAAAGACCATGATAACTTCAAACCATGTGGTGTTGTAAATATAAATACGTGCGGTTTCTGTACTGTACCAGCTCTCCACAAAGGTTCCAATGGCCATTGCCGCGGCAAAAACCAAAAAAAGAACAGCCATAAGTCTTGTGGAAAAAAGCGTTTTCTTAAGAATATCGATCATGGAAATTCGGTCTACTTTCGGCTCGCAAAAATACGGCCTTTTTAGAACTTACGTGTTTTCTTCTGGCATAAAAATCTAACAGATTTGTTAATTCTTACTACCCTGCATCAACCCTAAATTTGTAGTTTTGGGTATGGTCAATATTGTGATTTTAGGAACTGGAAACCTGGCCAAACACCTCTACTCGGCTTTTTCAAAAGCTGATAATGTTGATGTGGTGCAAATTGTGGGACGAAATCGGGAAGAATTACAGCAGTTTTCTGAAAAAGTACACACCTCTAACGATTTTAATGCAATTTTAGATGCTGATGTGTATCTGATTGTAGTAAAAGATGATGCCATTGCAGAAGTGTCCAATTATTTAGCGAACAAAAAAGGTGTTGTAGTCCATACCTCGGGAGCTACGGATTTAAATGCAATAAAGCCCGAAAACAGCGGTGTTTTTTATCCGCTGCAAACCTTTACCAAAGGTAAAACGGTGGATTTTAGTTCCATCCCCATTTGTATTGAAGCAGAAGAAAAAGAATCATTGGAAACCTTGCGAAAGTTGGCTGGTTCCATTTCGCAAAACGTGCATCATATTGACTCGGAACAGCGAAAAAAATTGCATCTTGCAGCCGTTTTTGTGAACAACTTCACCAATTACCTTTATGGTGTTGGCGAAGAACTTTGTTTGGAAGAGGGACTCTCTTTTGATTTGTTGAAGCCTTTGATTTTGGAAACTGCCGAGAAGGTTCGGACCATGTCACCAAAGGAAGCACAAACGGGTCCAGCATGCCGAAATGATATAAAAAGCATGGAAAGCCATCAGGAACTTTTGAACAACGAAGAACATATTACACTCTATAAATTATTGAGTCAAGCCATAAAACAAGCCCATGAAGAAGAATTATAAAGAGCTTTTAAGCAGTATTACAACCTTTGTTTTTGATGTTGATGGTGTTTTTACAGACGGAACGGTATTGATTACTACCGACGGTGAACTTCTACGAAAAATGAGTGTTAAAGACGGTTACGCCCTCAAAACTGCCATAAAAAAAGGGTATAACGTATGTATTATCACAGGGGGCACCAATGAAGGGGTGAAAGAGCGCTTAAAAGGTCTCGGGGTAACTGATTTTTATATGGGTGCCCACCACAAGGAAGAACCTTTGGAAGAGTACTTGGATATTCATGGTATTGACCCTGAAACTGTTGTTTATATGGGTGATGATGTACCCGATATACCCCCGATGAAAATGGTTGCACTGGCCACTTCTCCACAAAATGCGGTGCCTGAGGTAAAAGCTATTTCGGACTATGTTTCCCATAAAAATGGCGGCGATGGTTGTGTTCGTGATATTATTGAACAGGTTTTAAAGGTTCGCGGGGACTGGAACGATAATTTTAGCGCTAAGAATGACTAAAAACCCACTCAAAGAAAAGCTTTCGGATAAAAATATTATTCTTGGTTCAGGTTCGCCAAGACGAAAAATGTTCTTGGAAGAGTTGGGCCTTGACTTTGAAATTCGTCCAAAATCAGTGGAAGAAATCTATCCCGAAGAACTGCAAGGTCTGGAAATATCAGAATATTTGGCACAGTTAAAAGCGACACCCTTCAAAGAAGAATTGGAATCCAACCATATTGTGATCACTTCGGACACTGTGGTTTGGCACAACAAAACTTCCTTGGCCAAAGCTGCCGACAAAGGGGAAGCCTTTAAAATGCTTAGGACCTTATCTGGCGATTGGCACGAGGTGATTACCTCCGTTTGTTTTACTACGAAAGAGAATCAAAAAACAGTGAGCAGCATCACCAAAGTGAAACTAAAAGATTTCACGGATGACGAAATCAACTATTACATCGATACTTGCCGACCCTTTGATAAGGCAGGTGCCTATGGGATTCAGGAATGGATCGGGATGATTGGAATTTCTGAAATTCAAGGTTCGTACACCAATGTAGTTGGGCTCCCAACCCATTTGGTCTATAAAACACTGATGGAGTTGTAGTCAAGTTCTTTTTACCGAAATAATTTTGACGGGACAGGCTTTGGAAGCTTGTTCGCAACTATCATAAATCCCTTCGTCGTGTGATTTAATGGTATGAAATCCCTTTTTGTTCTGGGAATGTAGCAGAACGGACTTACCATCTTTTTTGGACATGGCAAACTGATCTGGCGCCATCTCCACACAATAGTTACATCCAATACATTTTTCACGCTGAAGTGTAACAACAACCATTAAGCCTCGACCTTATTTTCAACGATTTTGTACAATTTGTCCGAAAGCCGAATTCTAAAATTCAAAGGAATGGTAACAGAATCTCCCTTTTTTGCGGTTGAAAGTTTCGCATCGTTCACTAACATTTCGGTCACCTTCATTTCTTTGGCTCCTGTGGTCGGGCCTGTCACCAAAATGGTATCTCCTATTGAAATGTCATAAGCTTCAATGGTAAACTCGCCGATATTACTCTTTGGGAAAAAATGAGCGCCCTTTCCAATATAAACTTTCTTTTGCGTAGCGGAAGAACCAGGGATTTTACTCCATTCCCCTAATTTTTGACCTAAATAGTACCCACTCCAAAATCCTCGATTATACACTTTCTCCAGTTCTTGCATCCAAGAAATCACTTTTTCCTTGTCATAATTGCCCTCATATAAACTATCCAAGGCCTGACGGTAACATTTAATCACCTTGGCAACATATTCGGGAGCGCGCCCCCTACCCTCAATCTTTAGAACTTTGATTCCTGCATCAGCTACTTGGTCCAAAAAATCGATGGTACACAAATCTTTTGGGGACATAATGTACTCATTATCCAGTTCCATTTCAAAACCAGTTTCTTGGTCAATTACCGTGTACTTTTTTCGGCAGTTTTGTTTGCAAGCCCCTCTGTTTGCAGATGAGTTGTAGGAATGTAAGCTCATATAACATTTGCCCGAAACGGCCATGCACAAAGCTCCATGGCCAAACACCTCAATCTCCACTAAACGACCAGATGGCCCTTTGATCTGTTCCTTTTCTATCTGTTCGGTAATCTTTTTTACCTGACGCAAACTCAACTCCCGACTCAACACCATGGTATCGGCAAACATGGCATAAAATTTTACCGTTTCAATATTGGTTACATTGATTTGGGTTGAAATATGCACCTCTAATCCCAATTCCCTTGCAGAAGCAATTACAGCTTGGTCCATGGCAATAATGGCCGTCAAACCAACTTCTTTGGCTTTCTTCAACAAGGTTTTGACAATGGAAAGATCGTGGTCGTAAATAATAGTGTTAAGAGTAAGATATGTCCTCACCCCTTTTGCGTTGCATCGCTTGGCAATCTCGGGAAGGTCGTCCAAGGTAAAGTTCATAGTGGCCCTTGCCCTCATGTTCAACTGTTCCACACCAAAATATACCGAGTCCGCACCATTTTCCAATGCTGCTTGTAAGGATTCGAAATTACCCGCAGGCGCCATTAACTCAATCTGTTGCATACCAAAAAAGTTTAACTTCCGAAATATTTTGCAAAACTACATTTTTCCTTTCATTACAAAAAGTTAAGTATATTGATACAATCCGACTATACCTATAACTTCGAAAAAATGCGCTTATGAAACCTTCATTTTCCACTTTCCTCAGATTCTTACTGTTATCCCTGATATTGTTTATAACAGGGTGTAAACAAGAAAAGACTAGAAAGACAAACACAGAGAACACACATTCAGAAACAGTAACACAATCACCCAAAAAACCGTTATCTGAAGATTTTAAGAAATACTGGTATGCCGGTGATGCGGAAATAACCTCATACAAGTTGGAACAGGCCCGGTATGGGGAACTTCGCGATGGCAATGCTGTGTTAATTTACGTTACGGAACCCTTTTTGCTGAAGGAGCAAGTAAAGGCGAACGGGAGCAACCCTGAAAACATATCAGTTTTAAAACTCAATGCCACCAAAAAGTTTTTGACGGGGATATATCCCTACTCCATAATGAGTAGCACTTTTTATCCAGTTTATGATAATCAACATGCCATCAAGACTAGCTTATCTGTACAGGAATGGTGTGGGCATGTATATTCACAACTCAACAATCGTGAAAAATTTGAGTTTACGTCACACTCTTATTTTGAAGGTGAGGCCGACCAAGCCTTTTCTATGGAAAAAACAATATTGGAAAATGAAATCTGGAACAAAATCCGTGTTAATCCAGATAATCTTCCTTTGGGTGATATTTCTTTAATTCCCTCATTGGAATTTCTCCGTTTAAGACATCAAGAATTGAAAGCCTATCAAGCTAAAGGAAGTATTTCATCAAAAGATGGGATAATCAATTACTCCTTATATTATCCAGAACTGGAACGTACGTTGACCATTAACTTTACTTCAGACTTCCCGTACTCCATTGAAAGTTGGACAGAAGAATTTAAAAGTGGATTTGGTCCAAATGCAAAATCAATGATGACATCTGCATCAAAAATTAAAACCTTAAAAACAGCATATTGGGGTCAAAATGACAACAAAAATGAAATTTTAAGAGATAGTTTAGGTTTATAACAACAATAAATTGCTATGTTAAAACTCTTCTAAATAAGCCGAAGACTGAATGCAAACTACCTATATTTGAATTAACCACTAAACGACCAACTATGAAGTATTTTTGGGTGTTTTTCTCCATTACATCACTTTTTTTCACAAACTCGTTTGCCCAAAAACCAGATAAGCTTACCTCTGCCGAACTGTTTCATGAAATCCAAAAATTGAATTTTTTGGGAACGGCACTCTACGTTGCAGCACATCCCGATGATGAAAATACAAGCCTGATATCCTATCTCTCCAACCACGAAAAAGCAAGGACGGTTTATTTATCGATGACAAGAGGCGACGGTGGACAAAATTTGATTGGTTCTGAACTAGCAGAGCTTTTAGGGGTATTGCGTACACAAGAACTTTTGGCCGCAAGGCATATGGATGGCGGTGAACAACGCTTTACCCGTGCAATCGACTTTGGATTTTCCAAGCATCCAAACGAAACTTTAAAAATTTGGGACAAAGAGAAAGTTCTGGCCGATGTGGTTTGGGCGATACGAAATATTAAACCAGATGTGATCATCAACCGTTTTAATCACAGAACCCCTGGGACCACACATGGTCACCATACTTCCTCCGCTATTTTGAGTGTGGAGGCCTTTGACCTCACCAATAACCCCGAAGTTTATCCGGAACAATTGGAATGGACAACACCTTGGCAACCTAAACGAATTTTCTATAATACTTCGTGGTGGCAATACGGTAGTCAAGAAGCATTTGAAAAAGTTGACAAATCTGGTATGGTTCGGCTAGATGTAGGCACCTATTATCCAGAACTGGGACTGTCCAACAACGAAATTGCCGCTCTGGCACGTAGTCAGCATTTGTGCCAAGGATTTGGCAGATTAACCGATAGAGGTTCCTCGAACGAGTATATTGAATTGCTCAAAGGCGACATGCCCAAAGAAAATGATGTTTTTGAGGGCATCAATACGACTTGGTCCCGAGTTCAGGGAGGTAAAGCCGTTGGTGATATTTTATATAAGGTTGAAGAGAATTTCGATTTCCAGAACCCGTCAAAACATATCCCCGAGCTTGTAAAGGCATATCAACTGTTGCAAAAGGTTGAAGATGAGCATTGGAGAACACTGAAGTCGGAAGAATTGAAGAAAATAATTTTAGCTTCGGCAGGATTGTATTTAGAAGCCAGTTCAGCTAGTTCTTCAGCCACACCTGGCAGCAAAGCTACCATCAATATTGAAACCATTAATAGGACGGCTCCTAGTGTCACTTTAAAGGAGATTGATATTGTTGGTGTAGATGTAAAACTAACGCCCAATAAAGTTTTAGGTGATAACCAAAGAGAAAATTTCGAGCTAAGTTTTACAGTTCCCCAAGACATTTCTTATACCAGTCCCTATTGGTTAAACAAGCCTGGAACTTTGGGGACGTATACTGTGAACAACCAAAGTTTGATTGGAAAGCCTGAAACACCAAGTGCATTTAAAGCTGTTTTTACATTGGTTATTGATGGTGTTGAAATTCCTTTTGAAAAATCTGTAGTACATCGTTATTCCAAACCGGATAAAGGAGAATTGTACGAGCCTTTTGCCATTTTACCCGAAGTAACCTCCAAAATCGATGAAAAGGTTTTGATTTTTGCTAATGCCGATACCAAAGAAGTACAGGTGAAAATAAGAGCTGGGAAAAATGATGTCTCTGGTTCTGTTGAGTTGAATCATCCATCAGGTTGGGTAGTTTCGCCATCTAGCATTCCTTTTTCCATTGCCCAGAAAAATGAAGAAATCTCAGTAACATTTAATGTTACTCCTCCCAATAGAGAAAGTGAAGGAAAAATTGAACCCAAAATCACTTCGGGCAACAAAGTATATGGCAAAGAACTTGTGGAGATAAATTACGACCATATTCCAAAACAATCTGTTCTACTTCCATCAGAAGCTAAAGTGGTTCGGATGAATATTAAAAAGTCTGGGGAGCACATTGCTTATATCATGGGAGCTGGTGATATGGTGCCAGAAAGCTTAGAACAAATCGGTTACCAAGTTCATATTGTAGATCCAAATGATATTCAAAATGGTGATTTGGATAAATACGATGCCGTGGTGATAGGAATTAGAGCATACAATGTGGTGGACGCCCTAAAGTTTAAACAACCTGTGTTGTTCGACTATGTAGAAAAAGGCGGCACCATGATTGTGCAATATAATACTGCTGGAAGATGGGCCAGTCAATTTAAAAATATTGCTCCTTACAATGTGACACTTTCAAGGGATCGAGTAACGGATGAAAACGCAGAGATAGAAATATTGGCACCCAACAATTCCCTCGTCAATTTCCCGAACCCCATCACAAAAAAAGATTTTGATGGATGGGTACAGGAACGGGGACTTTACTTTCCAAGCAAATGGAGTGGAGAGTTTACTCCCATTCTATCTATGAAAGATGAAGGAGAAACAGAGAAACAAGGTAGTCTTATTGTGGCACCTTATGGAGAAGGTCATTATATTTACACAGGTTTAAGCTTTTTCAGGGAATTGCCCGTTGGTGTTTCGGGAGCATACAAGCTCTTTGCCAATATGCTTTCCGTAGGAAAAGATGAAGTAAAAAAAGATAGCAATGTCAAAGGATAATATGGATACCAAATTCGAATGGAAAAAGGAATACAGCATAGTAATCCTTTTAAATGCCATATATATTTTAGTTTTTTACCTCATCATGATATTAAACAATTAGAATCCTGAATGGCATTACTTGATTGGATTATTCTTGGTAGTACCCTACTCTTCATCGTTGCATACGGTGTTTGGAAAACTCGTGGCAACAATAATGTGGACGACTATGTTCGAGGTGGGGACAATGTAAAATGGTGGACCATAGGTCTATCCGTAATGGCCACTCAAGCAAGTGCCATTACCTTTTTATCCACACCGGGACAAGCTTTTCACGATGGAATGGGGTTTGTTCAATTCTATTTTGGACTTCCCTTGGCGATGATTGTGATTTGCCTTGTATTTATTCCCATCTACAAAAAATTAAAGGTTTTCACGGCTTACGAAATGCTTGAAGGCCGTTTTGATTTGAAAACACGGACACTAACTGCCCTTTTATTCTTAGTGCAACGTGGTCTTGCGGCTGGTATCACAATTTTTGCCCCTTCTATAATCCTTTCTGCCGTATTGGGATGGGACTTAAGGACTTTAAACGTAATTATTGGGATTCTTGTAATCATTTACACCGTATCGGGCGGTACCAAAGCGGTTAGCATGACCCAAAAACAGCAGATGTTCATCATTATGTTGGGGATGTTCTTTGCATTTTTCTTTATCATGGGCGCCCTACCTACCGACCTTTCTTTTGGTAAAGCACTAAAAATAGCTGGGGCCAATAATAAGCTTAATATTCTCGATTTTTCCTTTGATACTAATAACAGATACACCTTTTGGAGCGGTATCACAGGAGGTTTCTTTTTGGCCTTGGCCTATTTTGGAACTGACCAAAGTCAAGTGCAACGTTATTTATCCGGAAGGTCTGTGCGCGAAAGCCAATGGGCATTGATTTTTAATGGGGTTTTTAAAATACCGATGCAGTTCTTCATTCTTTTGGTGGGGACTATGGTATTTGTTTTTTATCAGTATAACTCATCCCCTCTTAACTTTAATCCTGCAGCAACCGAAGCCGTTATGCAATCAGAATATGCAAATGACTACCAAGCGCTTGAAACGGACCACAAGGAATTGGAGAAAGAAAAAAGAATAGCCCAACATTCTTTCTCAGCTGCCCTTGAGTTGAAGGAGTACAATGCCATAGAGCAGGCGAAGCAGGATATTATTAAAATCAACGAAAAGGAAAGTGAGAACCGGGAAATCGCCAAAAATTTAATTTCCCAAGCAGATAATACGGTGGAAACCAACGACAAGGATTATGTATTTATTCATTTTATTTTAAATAATTTGCCCATGGGGCTGATTGGTCTTTTATTGGCGGTTATTCTTTCCGCAGCTATGTCGTCTACAGCATCGGAGCTCAATGCTTTAGGTACCATTACCGCTTTGGACCTATATAAACGAAATGTCAAAAAAGAACATACTCAAGAACATTATTTAAAGGCCACCAAGGCCTTTACCCTACTATGGGGGATTATTGCCATTATTATTGCGAATGTGGCCAATCTTTTTGATAATTTGATTCAATTGGTCAATATTATTGGTTCCATTTTCTATGGAAATGTACTCGGTATATTTCTATTGGCCTTTTTCTTCAAATTTGTAAAGGGGAATGCTGTTTTTGTAGCGGCCATTGTCACCCAAGTCATTGTGATTATTGGCTGGTATTTTGATTGGATGTCTTACTTATGGTTAAATGCCTTTGGGTGTGTTTTGGTTATCGTTTTGGCCACCATTACCCAAATGTTTGATAATTTCTTAGGTAACTCAGCTGTTGAAATCGAGAAATAAAAAAACCCACCGTACAGTGGGTCTTTCTATTATTTAAGATAAATGTTATTACATTTTAGCCCATTCTTTTAGGGAATCTTTGTTCATTTTTACATAATCTTGATTACCTGCGGCTTGGGCAGCGGCCATAGATTTTTTAGCAGCTTCGATGGCAGCTTTTTTGTCACCCATTTTCGCATAGATCAAGGATTGTGTACGCATCATCCAATACGCTTTGCCCCCATCCATTTCAACGGCTTTGTCCACCCATTCCTTGGCCTGCTCCATATTCACTCCCTCAGAGAAATAATAAGAACCTGCGGCAAAATAGTCATTGGCTTTGAGATCTTCTTTGTTGGCCATGGTTTCTTGAATGCTCTTCATTGCTTTATCAACCGTAGGAACCACAAAATCAACTCCTACATAAGTGTTCTCCCACATAATACCTAAGGCTGCCCCGTTGTTATGGAGGTCATCAATAGTTATTGTGAATGACTCAATTGGCATCGGAATATCCATGGTTTCAACTTTTACCGTTGCTGCAACTTTAGATGCATCCCATTCTTGCGGGTTTCCCCAATTATCAGTAGTAGTGTAAAAGAAAACTTCCCAAACAGCCTCATTTGGTCTTGTGTAAATGGCATAGCTACCAGCTTTAAGCTCTTTTCCTTTAACCGTTACATCATCACTAAAAGTGATTACCGTATTTTGATTGGCACCAGTTCTCCAAATAGCACCATAAGGGACCAAATCTCCAAATATTGTTCTCCCTCGCATGGCCGGGCGTGAGTATTTAACCGTAACATCTGTCAATCCAACTTTTTGTTCCAAAGTGGAAAATGGACTAGGCGCTGGCGTCTGTATCTGTGCTTCCAAAGAAAAACACAATGATACCATAAATAGTAAGAGTGCAAATTTTTTCATAGTTGTTGTATGTATTAATTGTTTAGCAAAGCAAAATTAAGACAAAGCGATGCTCTATTTGTTAATTAAACCTTAAAACAAAAATAGGAAATAAATACCCATGATTTAATTTTTGTTTAACTGTTTATTATTTTTATTAAACATTTTACTATTATCTTTGTTTAAAATCAATTGGATGCAACTCTATCAATTAAAGTCAAAGCAAGTATTTCCTATAAGTAAAAAGGAAGCCTGGGATTTCCTGTCAGACCCAAAAAATCTTGCTGTTATAACGCCAAAACACATGGGTTTCCACATTTTGACAGGAGCGGATAGACCCATGTTTCAAGGCCAGATAATCCAGTATATCGTAAAACCATTTCCTTTTGTTTCCACCAAATGGGTCACCGAAATATCCCATGTTAAAGAAGGTGAATATTTTGTGGATGAGCAGCGTTTTGGCCCCTACTCCCTTTGGCACCACAAACATTTTATAAAAGAAGTTGCCGAAGGTGTGGAAATGGAGGATGTTATCGACTATAAATTACCGTTTGGGTTTTTAGGTCAACTGACCCATCCCATTTTAGTGAAAAAACAATTGCAAAAGATTTTTCAGTTTCGCGAGAACAAACTAGCAGAATTGTTTGGTACGGTGGATGGAAAAGAAAACTATTTAAGCATAAGAAAGATATAAAATGGAAAAGAATATTTTATTGATTGGAGGCTCCTATGGCATTGGATTGGAAATGGCCGAAAAGCTATCCATGGAGAACAATGTATATGTCGCCAGCCGAAGTAACGAAGAACTTTCAAATTTGGATGTAACCCATATTCCTTTTGATGTTTTAACCGATGACATATCAGAGAAAGCTATCCCAGAAAAACTGGATGGCTTTGTGTACTGTCCAGGAAGCATCAACCTGAAACCTTTTAAAACTATGGGCGTTGATACCATTCAAAACGATATGGAAATCAACTTTATCGCTTTGGCGAAAACGGTTAAATCTATCATCAACAGAATGAACGATGGTTCCAGTATGGTGTTTTTTAGCACAGTTGCCGTTGGAACAGGAATGCCTTTCCATACCAGCGTTTCGGCAGCAAAAGGGGCTATCGAAGGATTTGCCCGAGCACTAGCAGCGGAATATGCACCAAAGGTGAGGGTAAATGTTATTGCCCCTAGTTTGGTGGACACCCCATTGTCCGAGCGGTTGTTGAGCAACGACAAGAAAAAAGAGATGATGTCCGAAAGACACCCAATGAAGAGGGTGGGTAATGCCAAAGATATTGCCAATATGGCCATCTTTTTGTTGGATTCTGTTAATTCATGGATTACCGGTCAGGTTATCGGGGTCGATGGTGGAATGTCTAGTTTAAATGTGAATTCATGAAAGACGATGTCATACTTTTTTGGTTCAGACGTGATTTAAGATTGGATGACAATGTCGGGTTTTATCAGGCACTTCAGAAAGATGTCCCTGTGCTTCCCATTTTCATATTTGATCCAGAAATCCTGGATAACCTGTCCAAAAATGATGCAAGGGTCAGTTTTATTCATGAACAGACTCAAAAAATAAGCAATCAACTAAGTACGAATTACGATAGTAGTCTTGCTCAGTTTCATGATTCACCAAAAGCAGTCTTCAAAAAATTGATGGAGGATTACAACATTGAAGCTGTCTACATTAACCACGATTATGAACCCTATGCTAAAAAACGTGATGGTCAAATAAAGGAATTTTTAGAGGAAAACGATATCCAGTTCAACACCTTCAAAGATCAGGTGATTTTTGAAAAAGAAGAAGTGGTTAAGGATGATGGTGACCCCTATGTGGTTTACACGCCATACATGCGAAAGTGGAAAGAAAACTTTAATCCTTCCATCCATTTGGTAACGTATGATACGCTAAATGATTTAAGTAAAAACCTATATCAGTCTAAATCTTTGCCACAGATTTCTTTGGAGGATATGGGGTTCGAAAAATCTTCCATCAAAGTTCCCGATTTCACTGTGACACCCAACCTCATTCAAAAATATGAGGATACACGGGACTACCCTGCCAAAGAAAAAGGCACATCCCGATTGGGTCCACATTTACGGTTTGGTACGGTTTCCATCCGGAAAATGGTAAAGAAAGCCATTGATGAGAAGAATGAAACCTTTTGGAACGAATTGATATGGCGGGAATTCTTTATGCAGATTCTTTGGCATTTTCCTCATACCGTAAACAAAGCTTTCCGCTCTAAATATGATAGAATTGAGTGGCGTAACAATGAAGAAGAATTCGAAAAATGGAAAACTGGGCAAACGGGCTATCCATTGGTGGATGCCGGAATGCGCGAACTGAACGAAACAGGCTATATGCACAATCGGGTTCGCATGCTGGTAGCTAGTTTTCTTTGCAAGCATTTATTAATTGATTGGCGTTGGGGGGAAGCCTACTTTGCCGAAAAGCTTCTGGATTACGAAATGTCCAGCAACGTCGGTAACTGGCAATGGGCCGCAGGCAGCGGTGTGGATGCTGCCCCTTATTTTAGAATATTTAACCCAACTACACAGATCAAAAAGTTTGATAAAAACAAAGAATACATCAATACATGGGTGCCCGACTTGCAAGAATTAAGTTATCCAGAACCCATGGTAGACCACAAAATGGCCCGCGAACGATGCTTAAAAGTGTACAAAGAAGCGGTAAGTTGAAGCATTTTCGTTAATTTTAGTTTCTGTTGATGGGTTTGGTATTTTACAAAAGAAGCTGGGCAAAATCAACGGAATGTAACTAACTCAAAACCTTTAAAATGAAGAAACTTTCAACCTTACTCCTTTTGGGATTGATATCGATGAACTTATCGGCCCAGAAGATGACCAAGGACAAAAAAGCCGTCGTCGCTTCGGTAGAAAAGCACAAGGAAAACCTTATTAAAATCAGTGATTCCATTTGGGCACTGGCAGAGACTGCATTTGAAGAGTCCATTTCAGCAGACTTGCTTGCAGATTATGCCGAGGAAAATGGAATGACCGTTACCCGAGGCGTAGCCAATATTCCAACAGCTTTCGTTGCCACATATGGTTCAGGGAAACCTGTAATCAGTGTATTGGGCGAGTTTGATGCACTTCCAGGGCTTTCTCAAAATACAGTCCCCACTAAAGACCCTAGAATTGAGGGTGAACCAGGTCACGGTTGTGGCCACAACATGTTCGGTGCTGCCAGTTTAGGTGCCGCCATCGCCATTAAAGAGCAAATTGAAGCCGGAAATATTAAAGGAACCGTAAAATTCTTTGGAACCCCTGCGGAAGAAAAGTTCTTTGGAAAAGTTTGGATGGTAGAAGCTGGACTTTGGGACGATGTTGATGTAAATGTAAGCTGGCACCCATCCGCGGAAATTGAAGCCGATGTGCAAAGCGGATTGGCCTTGGTAGATTTTATGGTAGAATTCTATGGCCAGGCAGCACATGCGTCGGCAGATCCTTGGAACGGCCGAAGTGCTTCGGATGCTTTGGAATTGTACACTACGGGTATCAATTATTATAGGGAACATATTAGACCAACATCGCGTATTCATTACCACATTCAAGATGGAGGACAAGTGGTTAACGTGGTTCCCGATTACGCTCGCTTATGGGTTCGCGTACGTGACCCCAAGAGAGATGTCATGCTTCCCACTTTTGAACGAGTCAAGGCGATGGCAGAAGGTGCTGCAATCATGGCCAATGTAGATTATAAATACTCATTGATTTCAGGTATTTACGAAACTTTGGTAAACCGAGAGGGCGGTAAAATCATGCAAAACAATTTGGAACTTTTGGGTCCCATAACCTATACTGAAGAAGAGGAAGCCTATGGCAAAGCTATTCAGGAAGCTACAGGAAAGCCTCAAGTGGGTATGGATGGTAAAGTACATCCGCTAAAGGAAACCGAGAAACTTCCGGGAGGTGGCTCTACCGATGTTGGCGATGTTAGCTGGAACGTACCGAACATTAACCTTGGTGTAACCGTTGCTCCAAAAGACACTCCGTGGCACTCATGGGCTGTTGTTGCATGTGGTGGAATGAGTATTGGCCATAAAGGAATGATCTATGCTTCTAAAGCAATGGGCATGACCATGTTGGACCTTTTTGATGATCCAAAATTGGTCGAAAAAGTAAAAAAAGAATATAAAACCAGAAAAGGTGATGTTAAATATGAGGCCATGATTGATGGTCCACCACCAATTCCTGGTAAATAATTTTAATTATTGTTTGATTGAAAAGCCTGCCAAGAGCAGGCTTTTTGATCTAATACAACACATATCAAAATAAATTGTACAATGAAAAATCCCGTTTTACAAACCTTTCCTTTAAGCACACCTTGGCAAACTTTAGATCCATTTTTGTTTAGTGTTTACCACTTAGATCACTTTCCAAAGGGAAATGGTGAAATGGGACCCGATGAATCTTTACTTAAAGGCAGAAATTTGGGAAGTGATTTCAACCCCAACGAAAAATGGCGCATGTACCACGGACAGACCATCCCTGGATTTCCATCGCATCCCCATTGTGGCTTTGAAACCATCACCATTGTAAACAAAGGGTTTTGCGATCATTCCGATTCTTTAGGAGCTGCGGGCAGATTTGGTCTTGGCGATGTGCAATGGATGACTGCCGGTAGAGGTGTGCAGCACTCCGAAATGTTTCCATTGTTAAAAGATGATGAGGAAAATACCTTGGAGTTATTTCAAATCTGGTTAAACCTACCCAAAGCGGGTAAATATGTAGATCCCCATTTTAAAATGATGTGGAACGAAGATATTCCAATAATAGAAGAAGAAAATGCAAAAATAAAAGTAGTGGCGGGCAGCTATAAAAATGTGGCCCCGATTGACCCTGCTCCCGATTCTTGGGCCGCTAACTCCGAAAACGAAGTGGCTGTATGGAATATTCATGTGGAAGCAGGTTCGGAATATGTACTGCCCAAAGCAAGCTCTTCAGAAGTAAACCGTGTTTTATATTTTTACGATGGCGATGAAATCCATATCGGTGACAAAAAAATCAATCCCAATTTTGGCATCGTTTTAGATCCGACCCAAGATATCAACATTAAAATCGATTCGGAAATAGGGCACTTTATGTTGTTGCAAGGTAAACCTATTGGAGAACCGGTTGCCAAATACGGCCCTTTTGTGATGAACACCCAAGCGGAAATCCAAAAAGTGATGGAAGAGTACCGTTTAACCCAATTTGGTGGATGGCCTTGGCCTCATCCTGACCATGTTCATGATAATGACAAAGGACGTTTTGCATTGTATCCAGATGGTACTTTGGTCGAAAAATAAATTGGGGTTAAACCCTCACAATATTGGCCCCGATAGCACGCAGGCGCTCATCAATGTTTTCATAACCACGATCAATCTGTTCAATATTATGAATGGTGGAAGTTCCCTTGGCAGAAAGCGCTGCAATTAATAGAGATACCCCTGCTCTAATATCTGGAGATACCATAGTCGTGGCCTTTAGTGTTGATTTAAAGTCGTGTCCGATAACAGTTGCACGGTGCGGGTCACAAAGTATAATCTTTGCCCCCATATCGATAAGTTTGTCCACAAAGAACAAACGGCTTTCAAACATTTTTTGATGAATCAGCACTTCTCCCCTAGCTTGGGTTGCCATTACCAATATAATGCTCAACAAATCAGGAGTCAGTCCCGGCCAAGGTGCATCAGCTATGGTCAATATAGAGCCGTCAATAAAATTCTGGATTTCGTATCCTTCTTCGTGTTTTGGAATAAAGATGTCATCACCCTTCCTTTCCAACGTAATTCCTAACTTTCTAAACACGGTCGGAATCTGACCTAAATCATCCCAACTTACATTTTTAATGGTAAGCTCACTTTGAGTCATGGCAGCCAATCCAATCCAGCTACCAATCTCGATCATATCGGGTAACATGGTATGCTCGGTGCCTCCTAGAGAATCCACACCTTCAATCTTCAATAGGTTTGAACCGATTCCTGAGATTTTGGCTCCCATTCGATTCAACATTTTACACAATTGTTGCAAATAAGGTTCACAAGCGGCATTGTAGATCGTGGTGGTACCTTCGGCCAAAACCGCAGCCATCAAAATATTTGCTGTACCAGTAACCGATGCTTCATCCAAAAGCATGTAGGTTCCGGTCAGTTTATCGGCTTCTACACCGTAGAAGTATTCTTCTTTGTTATAACGGAACTGCGCACCAAGTTTAATGAATCCTTCGAAATGAGTATCTAACCTTCTTCTACCAATTTTATCACCTCCAGGTTTGGGAATGTATCCTTTTCCAAATCTTGCCAACAAAGGTCCTACCAACATAATGGAACCTCTAAGTCCCCTACCATCTTCTTTAAACTTTGCAGATTGAAGATAATCCAGATTAACATCGTCTGCCTTGAACGTATAGGAACCCTTCCCTTTCTTTTGGATTTTTACTCCCAAATCTTCAAGGAGGGCAATTAATTTATTGACATCGACGATGTCAGGTATATTGTTTATGGTAATTTTTTCTTCTGAAAGCAATACGGCACAAAGAATTTGTAGTGCTTCATTCTTTGCTCCTTGGGGGGTGATCTCTCCATGTAATTGGTGTCCACCCTCTATTCGAAATGTACCCATTTATTCCTTTGGAATTTAATATCTTTTCTTGCGACTTCTTTGCCCTTTTTTACCTCGGTTGGTATTGGACCTACTTGGTTTGTTTTTCAGAAACTGTCCACTATCCGTTAAACTCTCATCACTCTGGGCCAAATCTATTTGTCCATCACTAAGTTCTTTCAAGTGATTAAATATTACAGAGTCCTCAACGGTATCTTTGTTCCATACCAAGTAACACTTTTTCATGTGGTTGGCGATGGCATATTCCAAACCAGACCTCATATCTCCCTCTTCCCATTTAACAGCTACATCTATCATTCGCTTGATATTGTTCCCATAAAAACGATACTTCGGATGGTTCTGTGGATAATCCAAAGGTTCAGGGCGTTGTTGCAAAACTTCTTTAGATGTAATGGGGAACGGTGAATCTACGTCCAATTTAAAATCGGCCATAATAAACAATTGGTCCCATAATTTATGTTGAAAATCCGGCACATCCCTTAAATGGGGCTGTAGGTTACCCATAACGCTAATAATGGACTTTGCCACTTTATTGCGCTCATCTCTGTCCTCAATGGCAACAGCATGGTCGACCATTTTTTGAAAATGACGGCCATACTCTGGTATAAAAAGTTTTGGACGCTCTGTATTGTATTCTAAGTTGTATACTTCGTTCAAATTAATGTATTTAGAAACTTGATTATTGGAAAGTAACTCTGATAATGCCTGCAAATTAATAAAATTATCGCAAACAATGGGCTTACAGGGAAATTACCCCTTCTACTACGGAAACTTCCTTGTATTTAAGGATCACTTCATCAGGGTCTTTTAAGTGAACCATGATCGACAGGCTGGTATAAGTTCCCTTTTTGGATTTTTTAGATTCGATAACAGCACCTGTGTTATCAAAAATTCCATGAATCTGTGCAATGCGCTCTTCGTCTGTGGGTACTATAAATTTATAGAGGTAGTTGGAGGGCCAATTTGTGGTCTCCAATAATTTTTCCCTAAGCTTTGAATAGAACTCCTCTGTATCCTTTTTATCCATGCCGCATTTTTTTACAAATATATGGCTTACCTACCAATTTTTTTTCCTTGGGGCTATTTCATTACTTTGTACTAATAATTTAAGGTCTTTGGGCAAGAACAAAGTAGTTATTACAGGAGCACCCGGTACGGGCAAAACATCCATTGTAAATGGATTGGAAAGCAAAGGTTTCCATTGCTTTCATGAAATTATTCGGGATATGACTTCCAAGGCAAAACAAGAAGGGCAGTCTGAAGAATACATTTCCAATCCCTTGGTTTTTGTTGATGATGCCATGAAGTTCAACAAAGATTTGCTTCAAGGGAGAACAGCACATTATAAACAGTCTCTAAAAACAAATGTACCCATAAGTTTTTTTGACCGAGGTATACCTGATGTTCTTGCTTATATGGACTTTTTCGGTCAGACCTATGATCAATACTTTATTTCACATTGTGAGAACCATAGATACGATTCCGTTTTTATTGTTCCTCCTTGGAAAGAAATCTATGTTTCCGATAATGAAAGAATGGAAACCTTTGAGGAAGCTGAAAGCATCCATCATTCCTTGATGAAAACATACACTCAATTTGGCTATAACCCCATCGAAGTGCCAAAAGATGCAGTCCTAAATCGGATTGATTTTATTTTGGAAACACTTAATGAATTATAGTGCATAAAGACACCACAAGCATTTTAAAACAATTTTGGGGCCATGATAATTTCAGGGGATCCCAAAAGGAAATTATTGATAACGTACTATCCGGAAAGGACGTTTTGGCGTTGATGCCAACAGGTGGTGGTAAATCTATCTGCTACCAGGTACCAAGCATAGCCATGGAGGGCATCTGCATTGTGGTATCGCCTTTGGTGGCTCTCATTCAAGACCAAGTAGCTCAACTCAGAAAGAGAAATATAAAAGCTATTGCATTGACGGGCGGCATTCCTCCAGACGAATTAAACAATCTTTTGGACAATTGCCTGTATGGCAACTACAAGTTTTTATATCTATCTCCTGAACGTCTGCAGCAAACCATTGTAAAGGAGCGCATCCAGCAAATGAACGTGAACCTTATTGCCATAGACGAGGCACATTGTATTTCGCAATGGGGAAACGATTTTAGACCCGCATATCTTGAATGTTCCATCTTAAAAGAGTTGATTCCAGACACACCGATAATTGCTTTGACGGCGACGGCAACCCCTCGTGTGGTAGATGATATTGTAGAGAACTTGGAATTGGACCCAGTAAATATTTTCAAGGACTCATTCTCCCGTTTCAACATCAATTTTAGGGTGAAGCATTCCGAGGACAAATTATATCAGATTAAAAAATATATGGACAAGGTTCCTGGAAGTGCTATTGTGTATGTTCGTTCCAGAAAAATGTCCATATCGTTGGCCAACTTCTTAATCAAGAATGGTATTTCTGCTGCATTTTTTCATGGAGGCATTTCTAAATCCGATAAAGAGGATAAACTTAACCTTTGGTTAAGTGGTAAAGTAAGGGTTATGGTAGCCACCAACGCTTTTGGTATGGGTGTGGACAAACCCGATGTTCGTTTGGTCGTCCATTATCAAATACCAGATAGTTTGGAAAGCTACTTTCAAGAAGCGGGAAGAGCAGGGCGGGACGGAAAACCTTCTACGGCAATTATAATAACCTCAAAAGAAGATGAGGACAAGGCCAAACAACAATTCTTGTCCAGTTTACCAGATGTGGCCTTCGTCAAAAATGTATATTCCAAACTCAATAATTATTTCCAAATATCGTATGGGGAGTTAATTTCGGAACCGTTGGCATTTAAATTCAACGAATTTTGTAAACAGTATGCGTTTAATCCGAACATGACCTTTAATGCCATCCGTATTCTGGATCAGAATTCTGTTTTATCACTTTCCGAAAACTTTAAGGAAAAAACCACACTTCAATTTGTGGCCTCTAAATCAGAAATATTTAACTATCTAGACAAAAACAGGAAAACGGCACCGATAATCCAAACCATTTTACGCACATATGGAGGCATTACCGAGTATGAGACCAAAATCAACCTGTATATGCTGTCCAAAAAAACAGGGACTAGCGAAGAACGATTAAAACAAATTCTAGAGCAACTCACGGACGATAACATTGCGGAATATCAAAATAATACCAGTGACTTGGAGATTACCTTTTTGGTTCCCCGTGAAGATGATCATACCATTAACCTGTTTGCCAAAAAAATTAAGGATTTTAATCAGGTAAAACAAAACAATATGGCCACGATGCTGGGTTATATTTCCAATAAAAAGGTGTGTCGCAGCATTTATTTACTCAATTATTTTGGTGAAAAGACTGCAGAAAAGTGCGGTACATGCGATATTTGCACCAAGAAAGAGAAACTGGCTTCCCCATATGATTTGGAGAAAAGGGTCTTGGAACTGTTGGAAATCCGCCCACGCACTTCCCGACAATTGGAAAAAGAAATGGGGGCCAATGAAAAAGAGCTTTTACAAACACTGGAAAGACTACTTGAAAACGATTTGGTTTCCCTAAATTTTAAGAATGAGTACATCAAAAAATAATTCCCTACGCGTTGTATTTATGGGCACTCCGGATTTTGCCGTGGGAACCCTAACAAAGATTTTGGAAGCCGGTTTCGAAGTGGTCGGCGTCATCACTGCACCCGATAGACCTGCAGGTCGCGGTCGCAAGGTTCAGGAATCCGCAGTGAAACAATATGCTATACAACAAAATTTAAAGGTGTTGCAACCTGCCAACCTAAAGGATGAAGCCTTTCTTGAAGAATTGAAAAGTCTTGATGCCAACTTGCAGGTGGTGGTAGCTTTCCGAATGTTGCCAAAAGTGGTTTGGCAAATGCCCGAATATGGTACTTTTAATCTTCATGCTTCCCTCCTGCCCCAATATCGTGGAGCAGCACCCATCAATTGGGCAATAATCAATGGGGAATCGGAAACGGGTGTCACTACCTTTTTTATTGATGAAAAAATTGACACGGGAAGTATTGTACTTCAAAAAACAGAAAAAATATTGCCTGATGACAGTGCAGGTACTTTGCACGATAGATTGATGGAGCTTGGTGCCGATTTAGTGGTGGAAAC
Organism: Flagellimonas lutimaris; assembly: GCF_003581615.1. GTDB lineage: Bacteria > Bacteroidota > Bacteroidia > Flavobacteriales > Flavobacteriaceae > Flagellimonas > Flagellimonas lutimaris. The sequence goes on along the minus strand of NZ_QXFH01000077.1, from coordinate 396,027 downwards.
TTGCAAACAGATTGAAGCTGGAACCGTTACACGACTACCTCAGGATGAAAGTTTGGAACTTAAGCCCGCTCCAAAAATCCATAAGAATACTTGCCGAATCCATTGGAATGCTTCCATGGAAGACATTTATAATCATATTCGAGGACTGAGTCCTTATCCTGGTGCTTGGACCCAATTGGTAAATGATGGAAAGGCCGACCAAATGAAGATTTTTAAAACAGAAATGGAACAGGCCGAACATCACTACAACGTTGGAAGACTGGTGGTGGAGAAAAAATCACTTAAAGTTGCGGTAAAAGATGGCTATATTTCACTGTTGGAATTGCAACTTCCAGGGAAAAGGAGAATGCAGGTCAACGAGGTTTTAAATGGGTTAAATCTGGACAAAGAAGCCCATCTTCGCTAAAGCCTTGCTATGATTGGGCTGGGAAAATTTGTCATTTTTTTCCGACTTTATCAACAAACGTTTCAAGTTATCAACAAAAACCCCTATTTCCCTTTGTTTTACTTGCGTGAGTGGCAAATCCATATAAATTTGTTTAGCATTAAAATTATATTAACAACAATTAATTTAATTCCATTATGAACAAAACAGAATTAATCGATGCTATGGCAGCTGATGCTGGCATCACGAAAGCAGCAGCAAAAAAAGCATTGGAATCTTTCTTGGGAAATGTAGAAGGAACGCTTAAAAAAGGAGACAGAGTTTCCTTGGTAGGTTTTGGCTCTTGGTCAGTTTCTAGAAGAAGCGCTAGAGAAGGTAGAAATCCACAAACTGGTGCTACCATTAAGATTGCCGCTAAGAACGTTGTAAAGTTCAAAGCAGGCGCTGAATTGAGCGGTGCAGTAAACTAATCAATTATTTATTTAATATATGAAAGCACTCCTTTTAGGAGTGCTTTTTTAGTTGATATAGTTTCTGTTTTTTGTATATGTTAAATAATATGTTAAATTTAAATGTAAGAAACACATGTAAATGGTAACTCAAAAGCCAAAAAAAGGAAATTTGCTCGTTGCAGAACCTTCACTGACCGGTGACGTTTCTTTCAATAGGTCGGTGGTGCTTATTGCTGAACATAATGATGAAGGTTCGGTAGGCTTTATTTTAAATAAACCATTGGACTATACCATTTGCGACCTTGTTTCAGATATTTCCATCCCTTTTCAAGTATTTAATGGAGGGCCGGTAGAGCAAGACAATCTTTACTTTATCCATAAAGTACCCGACCTTATTGAAAACAGCGTTGAAATTTCTGATGGTATTTTTTGGGGAGGAAATTTTGATAAAACCATTGAACTTATCAACAATGGCACCATTACCGAACAGGATATTCGCTTCTTTTTAGGCTATTCTGGATGGGGCACGAGCCAGTTAGATCAAGAACTTTCTTCCAAGTCTTGGGTAGTTCTCCCCAATGAATATGAAAGTAATATTCTAGAAAAAGCCGCTAATGCTTTCTGGAAAGAAAAGATGGTGGAATTGGGTGGAGATTACCTTTTATGGTCGAATGCGCCCGAAAACCCTTCGTTGAACTAAACTACCCTATTCTAGCCTTAGCATTTAATTTTCCTACCAAGCTCTTGGATACTTTGGTATCAAATTCTTTTTTCCTGTATTTACTAATGGGTTGTATGCCTACTATGGAATTGGTAATGAACAATTCGTCAGCTTTTTGAAGTTCAAAAGGCGATATGGATTCTTCTACTAAATCAAGTTCTTCAGAGCCTGCAATAATTTTCATAAGGTTTTTTCGGATAATGCCGTCCAAACAGCCATCACTCAAAGGCGGCGTTTTTACCTCATTGCCCTTCACTAAAAACAGGTTTCCGTTGATGGCCTCGACTACCTTTTTATCCGTGTTTACCAGCAGACAATTGGCATAGCCGTTTTCTTCAGCATAAACTCCTGCAACAACATTCAGTATTTTGTTCGTGGATTTAAGATTGGAGAGCATGTCCTTGTTCACATAAAAATCTTTGAACAATTCCACTTCGTATTTCCCTTCATTCAGAATAAAAAAAGGAGATTCCATGGGGCTAGTCTCAATAACGTAGGAAACTTCGTTGTTGGCCGGCGTGTAAAATCCTCCTTCATTCCTAAAAACCGTTAAACGAACCCGAACGGCACCATTTTCCAGTCCGTTGGATTTTATTGTGTTTTTGATTTCCTCCTCTAAAAACTCCAGGGTAAAATCCATGGGGATTTCCATACGTAGTATTCGCATGGAGGCCATCAACCTAAAGTAATGGTCTTCCCAAAAAAATAGAGTGCCATTGACATAGCGAACTGTTTCAAAAAGAGCATCTCCATACTTAAATGCCCTATTGCTATGGGTGAAAATCGATTTATCCTCCGCTAAAATTTCTCCGTTATAATTGACCATAAAAAAGTCCCAATTTTTATCGGGACCAAAGATACGGTTTAGTTGAGAATTGGTCTAGGTAGATCCAAGAACCTGTTTAAGGTCCGAGACTTGGTTTTCCCAAAGCATTTTAGCTTCGTCCACCTCATCCTCCTCGGCAAAATCTGTTATAAATAGAGACACATCTTTGGTTATCTCGTCAACAATAATACGCATTTCAAAAAAGGAATCATCCTCATTTTCTTCCCATGCCAACTTTACAAACTCATCACTCTTGCGCTTAAGCATTTTAGCCTGTTCTTCTGCACCATCCCATATAAATGTAAACATTTCTCCACGTGAATTAACATTGTCTGCATACCATTCAGATAGTCCGGAAGGTGTGGAAATATATTGGTAAAGCAACTGAGGTGAAGAGTGGATCACAAACTCCAGTTCAAATTTAACCTTATCACTCATTGTCGTGTTCTTTAAATCGTTTTTCAACTTTAGTATAGTTTGGGAAGATATAAAAATAAATGTCAAATAATAAATTAATAATGAATTTTGATTCAGCGAAAATTTAAACATATATTTGCACCCGCTTAGCAAAATCATGGCGAGGTAGCTCAGCTGGTTAGAGCGTCGGATTCATAACCCGGAGGCCGAGGGTTCAAGTCCCTCTCTCGCTACTAAAAACAAAGTCATTTAGCTGTATTTCAGTTGAATGACTTTTTTTATGCTTGATATTTCAAAGTAGCCTATATTATTTACAAATTATAATCAAATATTGTTTGTCCAAGTTGGCATTTTAAAGCAGTGAAATTAGACTTTGAAGGGAGTGCCCGAAAAATTGAAAACACTGATTAATTTTCATGGGGCTACCCTGAGAGTTGTTTACTTTTTCCGTGTAATTAATTGGTTTACGATTTAGACGTTTATCACCCTTCTATTAAAAAAACTTTCTGACCATTTTCATTTCTCTTTTCACCGAAAAGGAAATTCTTATTCATTGGAAATTTCCTACATTTGACTAAAGTTCAAACAACGATTATTATAAAAAACATAAAAAGATGATCCAACTTGGAATGATTGGGCCTTGGCAAATAATGCTAATATTATGTGGGTTTTTAATCCCAATTATAGCACTGATAGATGTTATTAGAAATGATTTTACAAAGAATAATAAAATAGTATGGATTTTGGTGATACTATTCACAAATCTATTGGGTGCAATTCTCTACTTCATATTTGGAACCTCACAAAAAATCAAAACCAGTTGACTAATACAATTTCCGTTTCACCATAAACCAACATTTGATTTATCACAAATTTCATGTTTACAGAAAAGTTCAAATAAACAATTACCAACACAATGAGCTCATAAAATAAGCGAGTGGCGCATCCTTCCATTCGCACCAATACTGCCAGACAAGACCATAGGGTTATGTCAATCTCATTTGTTAAAATCAGGCACCTCTTCCACCCTCACATAGGGGTGTTGGGCTACTTTCACTAATTTGTAGTAGCTATTGAGTCCGGAAATACCAGTACTTTGTAGTTGCTCCAAGTTGATATCGTCGCTCTCATAGGCAAAATCTGGCAAAACCAAATGGGCTATTTCGCCAATCACCAATGTTGTTCCGTTCAAAGGAATGGGAACCATTTCTTTCAAACGCAGTCCCATTTTAACCGAACTTTCCTTTACAAAAGGTGCATCGAAGTCACCTATATATTCTTCCGAGAACCCGCACCGGTCAAACTCTGATATGTTTTTGTCAAATTTTGCCGAGGTGTAATGGGCCTGGGCAATGAATTCTGGATGGATATGGTTTATGGTGTACTCGCCTTTTTGCTCGATATTGCGAAGTGTATGACCCGAATCTTCCGTCTTTGGCCTTGCAATAAAGCCCAATAAAGGAGGTTGGCTGCCCAAATGAACCACAGAGCTGAAAACCGCCAAATTGGTCAGCTTATCATTGTCTATGGTTCCAATCAGATTGGCAGGCTTAATCCCAGTTATGGAATTGATTATTTTAAGCCGGGCAACCTTGTCCATTTCCCTAATATCCTTATTCGAATAATACATATTGTTTGGTTTGAGTATCGATAATATGTGTAAAATTTATTTCTTAGAATATCAATATATTCGATTGGTAAAAGATAAGCATCATACGCCAACAATACATAATGTCATGCCACATTATCAACCCTTAACCTCAATTGGTCAATGGGACCCAACTATTCATAGTTTTTATCACAAAGACTTTTGCGATGTAGTCCAGTGAACATAAATCCAAAGATCAAATAACGATGAAGAAAAATCGAGGAAATGCTGAACATTATAAATGGGGAGCCAATTGTGATGGCTGGCATTTATTGAAAGATGATAGACTAAGTATTATTGAAGAAATGATGCCTCCCAATACTAGTGAGGCAAAGCATTATCATACCATCGCCCAACAATTTTTTTACATTTTGAAAGGTGAAGCGGTATTTGAATTAAAAAATGGGACAGTAAGGGTTTTGGAACGGGAAGGGATTCATATTGAACCCCAAACGGTGCACCAAATACGAAATGAGGAAAAAGTGAATTTGGAGTTTCTTGTAATTTCAGAGCCAACTTCTAGAGCGGATAGAATAGAGATGGAATAAGTTCAAAAAAACAATAAGTAGGTTATTTAGTTGTATTTCAGTTGAATGGCTTTTTTAGTTTTAAGGGTATAGTTTTTTTCCTAACTTCAAGGATTTAAACCAACCTTCGAATGAATTACTTCAAAAAATTAGGAACCGCCAATTTGTTGATGTTGACTTTGTGTGCGCTGATCATTTTTGTAGCAGAATACTTATTTCTTAATGGCGACCCAGAACATGGCATATTTATAGGCCTTTGGGCACCTACCCTTTTAGGCGTTATGATTTACTTAAAACTTGTGGACAATGACAGCAAATGATATCGTTTTATGGTTTTCGGTAGTTGTTATTATACTCGTTGCTATTTGGGCGATACTCATGATACGGGCTTATAATAAAGCAAGTAATGGGAAGTAAGTAAAAGTGTTTTGCATCAATTGTTTTTGTCACCTGATTACTTAAACAATTCTATGTCTTTAATAAGTACGCTACATAGATGGTCTATTTCTTCAATCAGTAATCAAAACTGGCTTTAATAAGCGGTCTTTTTTTATTTTATGCAATGTATTCATGGGATTTACCCTTAAATTTAGGTTGCCATGAAGAATACCATTTCCGAACGCATTGCCGACTTTTTAAAAAACTATCCTCCATTTAGCACTATGGAGGAGAAACAGCTGGAACAATTGTCTATCGAAGTGGTGATCATCCACAAGGAGACCAATACCATTGTTTTTTCCGAAAACGAGAACCCGCATGAGCATTTCTATGTGGTTAATAAAGGAGCCATAGCCTTATCAAAAGAAGGTTCAACCCAAATACTGGATATCTGTGATGAAGGTGATGTGTTTGGCCTTAGGCCTTTATTGGCGCACGAAAACTATAAATTAGAGGCCAAGGCGTATGAGGAGACCATACTTTACGCCATTCCCATCAAAGATTTTAAGCCTTTGGCTTTAGAGAACAAACGCATCGGAAATTTTCTAATCGAAAGTTTCGCTTCCAATACCGGGAACCCCTACTCCATTAAGCACAGAGGAAAATTATACGGCACCAATAAAGAGGAAAATCAATATTCCACCAACAAAATATTGGATCTTCAGCCCATTAAATATTCCACGGACCTCATTACTTGTAAAGAAGGTTCGAAAATCAAGACAATCGCCAATAAAATGACAAAACACAATGTGAGTTGCATATTGGTAGAGAAAGATGGTATGCCCGTAGGCATTATAACCGATAAAGATCTCAGAAAAAAAGTTGCGACAGGACTATTTCCTATCACAGGCTTAGCTAAAACCATAATGTCATCTCCCATTATCACTTATCCCAAAGAACTGACTTTGGCACAGTCGCAAATGGCCATGATGAAAAGTAATATCAGTCACTTGGTTCTTACGGAAGATGGAACAACGGATACGCGGGCTGTCGGAATCCTTTCTAAGCATGATATCATGGTGGCAGTTGGAAACAATCCTGCAGTTCTTCTAAGGGCAATTAAAAGAGCTACAGACGCGAAGAGACTACGAGGGATTCGACATGGTACCATGAAACTGTTACGAGATTATTTGGATCAAAACATTCCCCTGGGACTTGTATCCAAAATTATTTCGGAACTCAATGATGCTTCTACCAAACAGGTTATACAAATTGCATTATCCAAAATGGAGAAAGAACCTCCTGTAAAATTTACCTGGCTCAGCATGGGAAGTCAAGGTCGTGGGGAACAATTGCTAAATACCGATCAGGACAATGCAATCATTTTTGAAGATGTTTCCGAGGAGCAATTGGAAGCGACCAAAAGCTACTTTTTAAAACTGGGTGAACGAATTTCCAAAATGCTGAACACCATCGGTTTTGAGTATTGTCCTGCGGATATGATGGCTTCCAATCGCTCTTGGTGCCATAGTTTAAGCGAATGGAAAAGCGTTACAGCACATTGGATTCACAATCCCGGACCCGAAGAAATTCTTTTATCATCCATCTTTTTTGATTACAATGTAACCTATGGAGAGAAAGCTCTGGCAGATGAGCTTTCCCATAGCATTTTCGATCATGCCAACCACTACCCGCAATTTTTCACCCATTTAGCGAGCGGGGCCTTACAAAACCCCTCACCATCAGGATTCTTTAGAGACTTTTTAGTAGAGCAAGATGGAGAGCACAAGGACTTTTTTGACTTAAAACTCCGTGCCTTAATGCCTATTATCGATGCGGCTAGGGTGCTTATACTTTCGCATTCCATCAAATCCATAAACAATACTGCGGAGCGCTACGAAAAACTGGCGGAGCTGGAACCCAATAATAAAGAACTATATCTTGCTTGTTCCTACGCTAGCAAGGCATTGCTCAAATTTAGGACTAGACAGGGTTTACTGCACAACGATTCGGGTAGGTATATTGCCTTGGATCAATTGAACAAGGAGGAGAAAATTAAACTTAAACGAACCTTTAAGACGGTGAAGGATATACAATCTTTGATTGAAGTAAGGTTCCAAGTAAAAAATCTGTTGCGCTAATGTGGCCGTTCTCTAGCAAGATAAAATTGGAGCTTCCCGATTTTTGGCGGGAGTATGAGGCCTATTTCAAGGAAAAGCTTCCGGAGGATATTCGCGAGAATACCTTTGTTGTATTGGATACAGAAACCACGGGGTTTAGCATCACCAAAGATCGGATGTTGTGTATTGGCGCACTCAAACTAATGGACAACAATATTGTGGTTAAAGATAACTTTGAAGTCTATATTAAACAGGAACATTACAATAAAGATAGTGCAGAAATCCATGGAATTCTGAAGAAAAGTAAAAGGGACAGCATCTCTGAGCTCAAAGCTTTGAAACAGTTTCTGGCTTATGCGAAAAACCACATCCTTGTTGGGCACCATGTGATGTTCGATGTGAACATGATCAATGCCGCTTTAAAAAGAAATGGATTGCCCAAATTGAAGAATAAAACGTTGGACACCGAATCCCTTTATGTTAGAACCTTGTTGATTTCTACTGTAGTGCAAAGAAAAGAACGATACTCTTTGGATGATTTGGCTAAAAAGTTTAGTATCTCTTGCAAGGACAGACACACGGCATTGGGCGATGCTTTTATTACCGCCATTGCTTTCTTGAGAATAGTAGAAAAATTAAAACCCAATAAATTAAAGGACCTCCTTAGATAAAGAGGTCCTAGTATATTTATTCACCAAAAGCTACTAAAGGCTTTCTTTCATAATGGATTCTACAATTTCTGGGTTCAACAAAGTTGACGTATCCCCTAGGTTGCTGGTATCCTTAGAGGCAATTTTTCTGAGAATTCTTCTCATAATCTTACCACTTCGTGTTTTTGGCAATCCTTCGGTAAACTGAATCTTATCCAATTTGGCAATGGGTCCAATATGGTCTGTAATTAATTGATTGATTTCCTTTTTGAGATTATCACGATTACGGTCCTCACCCGTTTCCTTCAAGATAATATACCCGTACAATGCATTTCCTTTGATATCGTGAGGGAAACCAACAATTGCCGATTCAGCTACTGCTGGGTGTTCGTTAATAGCATCTTCTATAGGTGCTGTTCCCAAATTATGCCCGGAAACGATAATCACATCATCTACCCTACCCGTAATTCGGTAATAACCTACCTCATCCCTAAGGGCTCCATCTCCTGTAAAATATTTTCCTTCAAAAGCAGAGAAATAGGTATCCTTATATCGTTGGTGATTTCCCCAAATAGTTCTGGCAATGGATGGCCATGGATATTTGATGCACAATCTTCCATCAACTTGATTACCCTTGATTTCCTTACCATTTTCATCCATAAGGGCAGGTTGAATCCCTGGCATGGGCAAAGTAGCATAGGTCGGTTTTGTTGGGGTAGAAAACGGAATTGGTGAAATTAAGATTCCCCCTGTTTCCGTTTGCCACCAAGTATCTACAATAGGACATTTCTTTTCTCCTACATGGTCGTTGTACCAGTGCCATGCCTCCTCATTGATAGGCTCTCCTACTGTTCCCAAAACTTTTAAGCTTGAAAGGTCGTACTCCGCAACAAAATCCAAATTTTCCTTGGCCAAAGCTCTAATTGCAGTTGGGGCAGTATAAAACTGGTTAACTTTATGTTTTTGCACCACATCCCAAAACCTCCCAAAGTCAGGATATGAAGGAACACCCTCGAACATTACTGTGGTAGCACCATTGGCCAAGGGGCCGTATACAATGTAAGAGTGTCCTGTAATCCAGCCGATATCGGCCGTACACCAATATACATCCTCTTCTTTGTACTGGAATACATTTTTAAATGTATATGCGGTATAAACCATGTATCCTCCTGTTGTATGCACCATTCCTTTGGGGCGTCCGGTAGAACCAGAAGTATAAAGGATGAACAAAGGGTCTTCAGCATCCATAATCTCAGGTGCACAGTCCAAGTATGCTTTGTCCAACAGCGGTTGAACCCATACATCACGACCTTCTTTCATGGTAACATCACCTCCTGTACGTTTGGTGACCAAAACGGTTTCTACATCAGGGCAGCTATCCAAGGCTTCATCCACAATGGCTTTTAGATCTATTACCTTGGTTCCTCGGAAAGAACCATCCGACGTAAGTACCATTTTAGCTCCACAATCGTTGATTCTTGTTGCCAAAGCAGTTGATGAAAACCCAGCAAACACAACGGAATGAATTGCCCCGATACGGGCACAGGCCAATAATGCTATGGCCAAATCTGGGATCATGGGTAAATAAATTACTACCCTGTCCCCTTTTTTGACACCTTTATTTTTTAAAACATTGGCATACCTACAAACACGCACATGAAGCTGATTATATGTAATATGCTCTGCCTCTTCCTTTGGGTCGTTCGGTTCAAAAAGAATTGCGGTTTTATCACCTCTAATTCTAAGATGACGGTCGATACAGTTTTCAGTAATATTCAACTTGGCGCCTTTGAACCAACTTATCTCAGGTTTGCTAAAATCCCATTCCAAGACGGAATCCCATTTTTTACGCCAGTGGAAGTGCTCTTCGGCAACTTCTTCCCAAAATCCCTCGGGGTTTCTCACGGATTTTCGATACACCTGAAAATACTCCTCCAAGTGTTTTATGTGGTAGTTACTCATTATGTGTAATTAAATTTTATGATGCTTTAAAAATAAGGAAAAAGAAAGCCATTTCACAGTCATTTTAATGTTCAGATGCTTTGCCAGCTTGGTTGGGGACACGAATATTTTCAACAATTTCCTGCACTTCTTCAGGTGGTTCAGCTGTAAATTGATTCACCACAATGGCCACAATAAAGTTGACAAGCATCGCTACGGTTCCAAAACCTTCTGGCGAAATACCAAACCACCAACTTTCTTGAAGGTTTCCGACAGCTTCCTTTCCGCCGTCAAAAATTCCAAACTTAAATTTCAGCATGTAGAAAAGCATCAGGCAAAGACCTACAATCATTCCCGATATGGCTCCTTTGCTATTCATTTTCTTATAGAAAATCCCCAAAATAATGGCTGGAAAGAACGATGCTGCTGCAAGGCCAAAGGCCAAAGCAACTACCGCAGCCACAAAACCGGGCGGATTGATTCCAAAGTATCCGGCAACAACAACAGCTAACGCTGCAGAAATTCGGGCAGCCCAAAGTTCTTGCTTTTCTGAGAGGTCTGGTTTAAGTACGTTCTTGATTAAATCATGGGAAACCGAAGAAGAAATCACCAGTAATAATCCCGCGGCTGTCGACAAAGCTGCGGCCAATCCTCCGGCTGCAATCAAACCGATGACCCATGCTGGTAAATCGGCAATCTCCGGATTGGCCAGTACCATAATATCCCGGTCAACGGTCAACTCGTTTATTTCCGGTGCGGCCACATATTGAATTTTCCCATCACCGTTTTTATCTTCATGGGCAATGAGTCCTGTTTTTTCCCAACGGCTGAACCATTCGGGCATATTATCGTACTCTTTCCCACTAACCGTTTCAATAAGATTGGTTCTGGCAAATACGGCTACGGCTGGTGCCGTGGTATACAAGATGGCGATAAACAACAAGGCCAATCCTGCCGATTTTCTGGCATCACGCACACGTCTTACCGTAAAAAAACGTACAATTACGTGGGGCAAACCTGCGGTACCCACCATCAATGCCAAGGTAATGGCAAAGACATCAATCGTACTTTTTGAACCATCCGTATAGGCTGCAAAACCAAGTTCGGTAGAAAGTCCATCCAATTTATCCAAAAGATAAGTTCCTGAACCATCGGACAAGGTATCCCCAAATCCAAGTTGTGGAATTGGGTTGCCCGTCATCTGAATGGAAATAAATATAGCAGGCACCATAAAAGCGAATATCAACACACAATATTGGGCGACTTGTGTATAGGTGATTCCCTTCATACCTCCCAATACGGCATAGAACAAAACAATCACCATACCGATGACAACTCCTGTGTTGATATCTACTTCCAAATATCTTGAAAAGACGATACCCACGCCCCTCATTTGCCCTGCCACATAAGTGAACGAAACAATTAGGGCGCAAATAACCGCCACAACTCGAGCTGTTTTAGAATAGTAGCGTTCCCCAATAAAATCGGGCACTGTAAATTTTCCGAACTTTCTAAGGTAAGGTGCCAATAGCAGCGCCAAAAGCACATAGCCGCCTGTCCATCCCATTAAATATACGGCGCCATCATACCCGGCAAAGGATATGATTCCCGCCATGGAGATAAAAGAAGCGGCCGACATCCAATCGGCTGCCGTAGCCATTCCATTTGCCAATGGGGAAACTCCTCCACCAGCTACATAAAATTCTTTGGTTGAACCGGCTCTAGACCAGATGGCAATTCCTATATATAGACCAAAGGACAATGCGACCAACACATAAGTCCAAATTTGTACATCACTCATTAGTTGTGGTTTTATTCAGTTGGTTGATTTATTCCTCCTCGTAGCCGTATTTCTTGTCCAATTTGTTCATTAGACGTACGTATACAAAAATAAGAATGACAAAAACGTAGATGGAACCTTGTTGTGCGAACCAAAATCCTAGTTTAAATCCGCCTATTCGAATATTGTTCAATGCATCTTTGAAGACGATGCCTGCTCCATAGGAGACCAGGAACCAGATGGTCAAGAGAATAACCAAATATTTAAGATTCTCCCTCCAATAGGCGGTGGCCTTTTTTTGTTTTTCAGACATAGTTTGGTGGTTTGTTTAGTTAATTAGATTATGCCATCTCAATATATCAATTTAGTTTTAAGGTTTATTACCGTTTGGACAATAAAAAAAGGGAATTCACAGAATTCCCTTTTATATATTGGTTAAATAACAAGTATGCGGTGGCTATTTTGACAAATATGCCTTTACATTAGTTAAGATGCGTTCTTGAAGATTAGTAACATCTGCTTTCACAAAAGTATCTCCAGTAATATTTTCATAGAGTTCTATATAACGATTAGAAACCGACTCAATGTACTCATCTGACATTTCGGGAACGGACTGACCTTCCAAACCTTGAAATCCATTAGAAATGAGCCATTGTCTCACAAACTCCTTGGAGAGTTGTTTTTGTGGCTCAGCCTTTTCTTGGCGCTCCTTGTATCCATCAGCATAAAAATACCTAGATGAATCTGGAGTGTGAATCTCATCAATCAATACGATTTCCCCGTCCTTGGTTTTACCGAATTCGTACTTCGTATCCACCAAAATAAGCCCTCGCTCCGCTGCTATTTCAGTTCCCCTTTGGAAAAGGGCTCGGGTATATTTTTCCAACACCTCGTAATCTTCTTTGGAAACGATGCCTCGCCTTAAAATATCTTCTTTGGAAATATCCTCGTCGTGATCTCCTTTTTCTGCTTTTGTGGCTGGTGTTATGATAGGTTCCGGAAATTTATCATTCTCCTTCATTCCCTCGGGCATCTGAACACCACAGAGCAATCTTTTCCCTGCTTTGTATTCACGGGCAGCATGACCGGACATATATCCTCGAATCACCATTTCCACTTTAAAAGGTTCGCAAGCTTTTCCCACTGCTACGTTGGGGTCTGGAGTGGCCATCAACCAGTTAGGAACTATGTCTGCGGTTGCCTCCATCATTTTGGTCGCAATTTGATTCAATATTTGACCCTTGTACGGAATTCCTTTGGGCATCACCACATCAAAAGCAGACAAACGGTCCGTGGCAACCATCACCAAAACATCATTTTCTAAGGTATAAACCTCTCTTACTTTTCCTTTATAAACAGATTTTTGCCCAGGAAAGTTAAAATCCGTGGACATCAGCGTATTCATTCCCATAATTGTTTCTAGAATTGATTCTGGTGCTCGATGTTTTGATAGGCATCAATTACTTTTTTCACCAATTTGTGTCGGATTACATCTTTATCATCTAAATAAATGATGCTGATGCCATCCACATTCTTCAAAATAAGCAATGCTTCCTTAAGACCTGATATCACCCTTCGCGGCAAATCAATCTGCCCTGGGTCTCCCGTCAACAAAAACTTGGCATTTTTCCCCATACGGGTCAAGAACATTTTCATTTGAGCATGGGTAGTGTTCTGGGCCTCATCCAAAATCACAAAGGCATTGTCCAAGGTACGACCACGCATAAAAGCCATAGGAGCTATCTGTATAGTCCCATCCTCAATATATTTTTCCAACTTTTCTGAAGGAATCATATCCCGAAGGGCATCGTATAAGGGCTGCATATATGGATCTAGCTTTTCCTTAAGATCCCCCGGAAGAAACCCTAGGTTCTCCCCTGCTTCCACCGCAGGACGGGTCAAAATAATCCGTCTTACCTGTTTTTCTTTTAATGCTTTTACGGCCAAAGCAACTCCCGTATATGTTTTTCCCGTTCCAGCTGGGCCAATGGCAAAGACCATATCATCAACTTTGGTGGCATCCACCATTCGTCTTTGATTGGCGGTCTGGGCCTTGATCAACCTACCACTTACACCATGCACCAAAACGTCACCGCTACTAGAGGAAGAAGTATAGTCAGCTTTGCTTGTGCTAGTTAGTATCCGCTCGATCATGTTTTCATCGAGCTTATTGTACTTGGCAAACTGTCCTGTGAGCTCATCAAAGCGCTTATCGAACTCTTCCAAAAGTTCTTCGTCTCCAAATACCTTTATCTTATTGCCCCTAGCTACAATCTTAAGCTTGGGAAAGTATTTTTTCAGTAGCTCAATGTTGGCATTTTGTTGCCCAAAAAATTCTTGTGGGCTAATCTCCGTAAGTTCTATTACAAGTTCGTTCAAAAAATGTGAGGTGTTACAGTTGTTTTTGAAGAATTTTATTCTTTCTTTTTTGACTAATTTTACAAACAAACTTAACTAAAAATCAATTTGAACGCGGAAAAACATATCAACAGTATTGTATGCCAATCATAACCTTAACTACCGATTTTGGATATAAGGATCACTATGTGGGTGCTGTGAAAGGGGCAATACTGGGAAATCTCCCCGATATTTCCGTTGTTGATATTTCGCACGCCATCAGTCCTTTCAATATCCAAGAATGCGCTTATATCCTCAGAAACGTGTACCGCTCGTTCCCAAAGGGAACAGTGCATATAGTGGGGGTGGACTCGGAAATTTCGCCAGAAAATGAGCATATTGTGGTTCAGGTGGACGGTCATTATTTTGTGAGTGCCAATAGCGGTGTCATTTCCTTGATAACTTCTGAGGTGCAGCCCGAAAAAGTGGTGGAAATCAATTTGCCGAATGCAGAACCCAGTGCTTTTCCCGTGCTCAATATATTCGTTCAAGTGGCCTGCCACATTGCTCGCGGCGGTAAACTGGAGGTTATCGGCAGACCTTTGGAGCGTTTGAAAGAGCTGCGCGATTTTGAACCACGGATAACCAACGAAGGCAAGAGTATATCTGGCAATGTAATTTATATTGATAACTACGGAAATGTAGTTACCAACATTCAGAAAAGCCTGTTCGAAGCTTACCGAAGCGGACGAGATTTTGAAATTATCGCGAGAACCACCAAAATACGGCAGGTGCAGCAAAGCTATAACGGCATCATTAACTATAATTTAGAGCGAAACCAGCGCAAAGGCCCTGGAGATGCCTTGGCCCTATTCAATTCAGCAGGCTACATAGAACTTGCGATTTATAAAAGTGACCTAAATTCCGTTGGAGGTGCTTCCTCCCTACTTGGACTAAATTACAGGGACACCGTAACCATAAATTTCCTCTAAATGTTGATACGCATTGTAAAACTGACTTTTAAACCCGAAAATATTGCTAGTTTTGAGCGAATCTTTGAAGAATCTAAAAACGGCATCTTGTCTTTTGAAGGATGTAATATGGTAGAGTTGTATCAAGACATTACGAATCCCAACATATTTTTCACCTATAGTTTTTGGGATACGGAGGCCCATCTGGATAATTATAGAAACTCGGATTTCTTTAAAGAGGTTTGGGGCAATACCAAAAAATTGTTCTCCGATAAACCCGAAGCTTGGAGTGTTCATAAAATTCAATCAACAAACCCATCTTAATGTTCGCAATTTTTAAGAGAGAGGTACGGTCCTTTTTTACATCGCCCATCGGTTATTTAATCGTGGGTTCGTTTTTACTTCTCAACGGACTTTTTCTGTGGGTGTTCAAGGGCGAATACAACATTTTTGATTACGGCTTTGCCGATTTGAGCAACTTCTTTTTGTTGGCTCCCTGGGTTTTTATCTTTTTGGTGCCTGCCATTACGATGAAGAGTTTTTCGGAAGAACGAAAAATGGGCACGTTGGAATTGCTGTTGATAAAGCCTATCTCTATTTGGAAATTGGTCCTTGGAAAATTTTGGGGCGCCTTTCTTTTGTGTGTTATCGCTGTTATTCCCACCATAGTGTATGTTTTTGCTATCTCAGGATTGGGAATGGTAGAAGGCAATTATGACCTTGGCGTAGTGCTGGGCTCTTACTTTGGATTATTGTTTTTGATGGCTTGTTATACCTCCATCGGAATATTTGCTTCTACCCTATCGGATAATCAAATTATCGCCTTTTTGGTGGGGATTTTGGTTTGTTTCTTGATTTTTAATGGGTTTGATGCCGCTTCTTCTTTGTTTTCGAACGGAGAAACGCAACAAACGATTCAAGCATTGGGAGCACAATCACATTTTGAAAGCATTGCAAGAGGTGTGATAGATACTCGAGATTTGGTCTATTTTATCTCCTTAACTCTTTTGTTTTTATATCTCACTTTTCAACGTTTAAAACAATTGTCAAGGTAATGGGGAAGTTTTTTGTATCCATAGTAAAAGTGATTGTGGCCGTGGTAATCATCAACCTATTGGCCAGTTTTGTCTACACCCGATTCGACCTTACCGAAGATAAACGCTATACACTCTCCGAACCCGCCGTTGAAGTGGCCCAAAAATTTGAAACACCCGTTATCGTTGATGTGTTGCTAGATGGGAACATTCCTGCGGAGTTTTCCAAGTTGAAAGCTGAAACCATTCAGTTGTTGGAATCCTTTGCATCGAAGAACAGCAACATCAAATATAATTTGGTGGACCCTTTGGAGGATAGCGAAAATCCACAAGAAACTGTTGCTCAGTTGCAAGCCTTGGGATTACAGCCCGCCAATGTAACCGTTGAAGAAAATGGAAAAGTATCCAACGAACTGGTTTTCCCTTGGGCTATGGTCAATTTTAACGACCAAACCGTAAAAGTGCCATTACTTAAAAACAAATTGGGCTCTAAGGCTGAGGATCGTATCAACAACTCGGTTCAGCAATTAGAGTACGCCTTTGCGGATGCTTTTACCAAATTGAGCATCGAAGAAAAAAAGAGCGTTGCCGTTATCAAAGGAAATGGCGAGTTGGATGATATTTTTATCGCCGATTATCTCACCACTATTCGGGATTATTACAACATAGGTGCCATTACGTTGGATTCGGTGGCTACCAATTCACAAAACGTATTAAATCAACTCAAAGGGTTTGATTTGGCCATCATTGCGAAGCCAACAGAGGCGTTTACCGACCAAGAAAAATATATAATGGACCAATATATTGTTCAGGGTGGTAAATCCATTTGGATGGTAGACCAGGTGAATATGGAAATGGACAGCATTTATGCGGGCGGTGGCGAGGCGATTGCTGTTCCAAGAGACCTTAACTTGAAGGATTTATTTTTTAAATATGGGGTTAGAATCAATCCCGTTTTGGTAAACGACCTATATTTTACTCAAATTGTTTTGGCTTCTGGCGAAGGAAACGATTCCCAATACAATCCGCTTCCGTGGTTGTATTACCCGATGGTTTTTTCTCAGAACAACCATCCTATCAACACGAATATTGAGTCGGTTCGTTTACAATTTACCAGTCCAATGGATGTATTGGAAAACGATTATCGGAAGACCATTTTGTTGCAGAGTTCGCCACTTTCGAAGACTGATGGAATCCCTAGAGTGGTGAGTTTGGATATGATCAACCAGCAACCCGACCGGGAAACTTATACTAATGGAAATCTGCCCTTGGCGGTTTTGATTGAAGGGAATTTTACCTCAATGTACAAAAACAGGGTGAAGCCACTCAAGCTCCAAAATACCTTGGAAGAAGGTCCTGAAAACAAAATGATCGTGATTTCCGATGGCGATGTCATCAAGAACCAATTACGAAATGGCAGACCCTTGGAATTGGGTTATGATAAATGGACGAACAGCTTCTATGGCAACAAGGAATTCTTGGTAAATAGCACAAATTACCTCTTGGACAATACGGGGCTTATTAACATTCGAAACAAGAAAGTTTCCATCCCGCTCTTGGATGTCAAAAAAATAGCAAAACAAAAAACCAAGTGGCAGCTTGTAAACATTGGATTTCCAGTAGTTTTAACCTTGTTGTTTGGCCTGTTTTTCAGCTACTACAGAAAGCGCAAGTTCACCGCTTAACTGTTGATAAATTTGTTTCTCTGCTAAATCCATTTGGGATATATTTGTTTTTATTGATTTTAAATGCCCTTAAAAAGGGGAAATTGCTAAAAAAGCAACTATACTAAAGTATTTCGTTGATGAAGTTTATTGTATCCAGTACATATTTATTGAAACAGCTTCAGGTTTTGGGGGGAGTTATCAACAATAGCAACACCTTGCCCATCCTGGACAATTTTTTGTTCGATCTTAAAGAAAGTAAACTAACGGTTTCCGCATCGGACTTAGAAACTACCATGAGTACGGTTTTGGAAGTGGATTCCGATTCCGAAGGCACTATCGCAGTTCCTGCTCGTTTGCTTTTGGATACTTTGAAAACATTTCCGGAACAACCTTTGACTTTTGTTGTTGAGGATAACAATACGGTGGAAATTAGTTCCAACCACGGTAAATATGCATTGGCATATGCGGATGGAGCAGAATTCCCTAAAGCGGTAGAAGTATCCAATCCGAGTTCCACTACTCTATTGGGGGATATTTTGGCAACCGCCATCAACAAAACTATATTCGCTGCAGGTAACGATGACCTTCGCCCAGTAATGAGCGGAGTGTTTTTCCAGTTCTCTCCAGAGAATTTAACTTTTGTGGCCACAGATGCCCACAAACTGGTAAAATATCAACGTCAGGATGTTTCAGCTTCCGAGGTGGCAGAATTCATTATGCCTAAAAAACCATTAACTCTTTTAAAAGGTATTTTGGCAGGTTCAGAATCTGAAGTGACTATCGAATACAATGACAGTAATGCCAAGTTTTATTTTGATAATACTGAATTGGTTTGTCGTTTGATTGACGGAAAATACCCGAACTACGAAGCGGTGATTCCAAAAGAAAATCCAAACAAATTAACGATTGCCAGAAACCAGTTCCAGAGTTCTGTTCGTCGGGTTTCTATTTTCTCCAATAAGACCACGCACCAGATACGTTTAAAAGTTGCTGGAGCTGAATTGAATATTTCTGCAGAAGATGTGGATTACAGTAATAAAGCTGAAGAAAGACTTTCGTGTTCCTATCAAGGAGACGATATGCAAATTGGTTTCAACTCTAGATTCTTATTGGAAATGTTGAACAATTTGTCCTCTGATGAAGTTTCATTGGAAATGAGCTTACCAAACAGAGCGGGAATCCTCACTCCTATCGACGGACTGGATGAAGGTGAGCACGTAACAATGTTGGTGATGCCCGTTATGTTGAACAGTTAGGACAATTCCCACAAATAAACCATTCGTAATCAGGGTATTAATATGCAATCCTGCAATTAATCGAGTAATCTATTCCTTCATCGGCGAAATCGTTTAAGGAAGTCTATTTTGTATAGTTTCGATAGAATAAGATTTAAACCTTAAACTATTGAACATGAAAAAATTAACACTAGCCCTTTTTGCGATATTCGCGTTCACTTTTTTTGCCTGTGAGGTGGAGCCTTCAGGAGAAAACTTGGAGGCCACAGCAGGAAAAGGTAAAATAAAAAATAACTCTGTTGAGTTTGATTTTTCTGAAGAATGCCTTACGTCGGAAGCTATTCTTTATGCAGGACAAAACATTGAAGTAGGTAAAGTAACAGTTTCTGAAATAGGGGGCAATTATTTAATTACCTATGAAATCACAAATGATGAATGGTGTATTACTGAGACTCACCTATCTGTTGTGAATTCTCCCGAAGAGTTTCCTATTACCAATGCCGGAAATCCTAAAAATGGTAATTTCGAATATTCAGACGAATTTGCCTGTGAAAAAACCGTTACTTATGAAGTTCCTATCGAAAAAGGACCATATATAGCAGCTCATGCGGTTGTGGAATGTGTTTCAAGTTCAGTTGAGACCATAGTAGCGAATCTTCCGGAAACCCTGGAATTTTGTACCGTAAATCAAGGCCCTGACGCATATCTTAATATTACAATAGGTGAAGGCTCTCTAGCTGGATCTTATGGAGCTTGGTGTATCGATAATGATTCTCCTATACAGTTAAGCAATTGTTATACTGCCGATGTTTATGCTTTAAATGAAGAACTTCCTGATAGTGCCTTTGAATATCCCGAGAATTTTGACTTAGTGAATTGGTTGTTGAATCAAAATATTGTCGGCGAGCCCAGTGTATCTAGTGGCGAAGCTTATACCTATGGAGATCTCCAGTTTGCCATTTGGAAACTATTGGATGATATTGAGGATGAATCCTGTGCAGAATGTAATCTGGGCACATTTACCTCTGGCCATGTTGATGAGTTGGTAGCACTCGCTCAAGAAAATGGAACTGATTTTAATCCTGAATGTGGCAATGTAACAGGTGTTATTTTAATTTCAGAAGGAGTACAACCATTAATTATTCCAACTCCTTTAGATTGTAACACATGTGAGGAAACAGCTTGGGCAGACGGTTGTGATTTCCCTGGTAATAACTGGGCTACTTATTTTCAATATGATTAAATCATAAAATATTTATTGAATAATTAAAAATCAGGGGGCGCAAATTTCCATTTGTTTGCCCCCTTTTGTTTATTTACCTAATTAGGATACCATTTCAAATGAAAAAACTAGGTGTAAACTACCATAATTTTGCTTTTTGTTTTTTTGAAAAAAATAAAGTGCCCTTCTATTATAAAGAAATCAAAAATGTTCCAAAATCTTATTTTGTGGATAACGATGCTGAAACGAATGAAGTTCAGATTGTCAATTATGTGATGCCATATGTAGGTAGAAGAAAAATGACTCTAAAGAATGGTTATGATTTTTATTCAAAGTCCTATCGTTTGGGATACGCTATGGATTTTTCAAATTCATTATCCGCTATAGACTACTTAAAAGATGTCTTGGGAAAGAAAACATATAAAAACTTACGACAAGATAGACAAAGACTACATCGAGATTATAGTATTCACTTAAAAGTGTATCATGGAGATATAAATAAAGACAATTATCATCTTTTATTTAAGACCTTAAAGGAATATATTCTTAAAAGATTTGAAGGAAGGACTCATAAGCATACGGCCTTGACTAAATGGAACTTCTACGTAAAATCTTGTTATAAGTTGATTCTATCCAAAAATGCTGCTCTTTTTGTCCTATACGCTAATAATAACCCAATAGCAATTTCTTTAGGATACACTCACAACAATATCCTTAAAGCAGCTATTTCTTCTTTTGACCAGTCCTATTACAAATATAGTTTAGGAAAACTAATGTTTGTTAATCAAATAGAATGGTGTTTTTTAAATAATTATAAGTTGTTGGATACTGGTTGGGGTAATATAAATTATAAGATTAAATTTTCGAACGCCGTATTTTACTATGATACAAAAGTCTTTTATCCAAAAGATAAATTATTTAAAAAAATATTGGCCTTTTTAATTAGCTGGGGGTTGTTTATCAAGTACTCTTTGGTAATAATATTTGTGGAAAAAAAACTTAGAAGACCTAAAAAAGTATATAAGAACAGATGGTTAGATCTGAATAGTACCAAAACTTATTTTTAATATCCTATCTTAAAAATCTTATCGTCATAAAATGCGACGGAGATTCGCCGTTTGCAGCCTTGACCGCGTTAACGATAGGTAATATAAACCCAATGATCCCTACTCCTATCAAGCCCAATATACCCAAGCCCAAAAGTAAAATGGCAGGAATGCTGATAATGATGTAAAGTATCAGACTAATTTGAAAATTTATAATAGCCTTTCCATGCTCGTCCATTCCCTGCACCTTATCTTTTGATGATAGCCAAATTATCAAGGGAACAATAAGGCTTCCAAAACCTGTTACATACGACAAAAGTTGTGTAAGATGCGTCACGGCCAACAAAGTGTTGTCCGTTCTTACTGCTTTTTGATTTATAACTTCCATTTTTGATTGATTTTGATGATTTAACTTATTAGTATACAAATCACTAAAAATGTTACAAACACCAGCTAATTTGTACTTTTGCACCCATGTCGTACACAGATAACATCGTAGCCTTGGCAACCCCTTCTGGAACAGGGGCTATTGCGGTAATCCGCGCTTCAGGACCAGATGCCATTACCTTGGTGGATAAGTTGTTCAAGTCCATTAAAGATAAAAAATTAGTGAAACAGAAAAGCCATACTATCCATTTGGGAAATATTGTTGATGGTGGTAAAATTCTGGATGAGGCGTTGGTGTCCATTTTTAAAGGGCCCCATTCCTACACGGGTGAAAATGTGGTGGAGATTTCTTGTCACGGCTCCCCTTTTATCCAACAGCAAATTATTCAATTGTTGCTGAGGAATGGTTGCCGTGCTGCATCTGCCGGAGAGTTTACCCTTAGAGCCTTTTTAAATGGGAAAATGGATCTCAGTCAGGCGGAAGCTGTGGCCGACTTAATTGCTAGCGATAGTGAGGCAGCCCACGACATCGCCATGCAACAAATGCGCGGTGGGTTCAGTAACGAAATCCAAGAACTAAGACAAGAACTGCTTAATTTTGCTTCGCTTATTGAACTGGAACTCGATTTTTCCCAAGAAGACGTAGAATTTGCGGACAGAACCCAGTTCAACGAATTACTTACCAAAATCAGCAACGTCCTTAAAAAACTGATTGACTCCTTCGCCCTTGGCAACGTCATCAAAAATGGAATTCCCGTAGCTATTGTAGGGCAACCAAACGTTGGGAAATCAACCTTACTGAATGTTTTGCTCAATGAAGAAAGAGCGATTGTGAGTGAAATTGCAGGAACTACCAGAGATACGGTCGAGGACCATATTAGTATAAAAGGTATCGGTTTTAGGTTTATTGATACCGCAGGAATCCGTGAAACGGTGGATGTGGTAGAAAAAATAGGCATTGAGCGTACCTTTGAAAAAATTGAAAAGGCCCGGCTCATTATTTACCTATTCGACGGAATGGATTTTGACAAATCTGAATTGGAACAAATTCAAAAGCGATACCCTAATAAACAGTTGCTTTCCATCTGCAATAAAATGGATCTCTTAAATCCAAAGCAAAAAGAAAAGATAGCATCAGAAATACCCAATGTACTTTTCCTTTCAGCAAAGTTTAAAACGGGTATTTCCGAACTAGAGGAAAAGCTTCTTTCGTTGGTAGATTCAGGGGCATTAAGCGGGGACACTACCATAATTACCAATAGTAGACACTACGATGCCTTGTTAAAAGCTTTGGAGGAAATTCAAAAGGTAAAAGAAGGCTTGGATATGGAACTGTCCAGCGACTTGATGGCCATTGATATTCGTCAAGCACTCTATCATTTGGGAGAAATCACAGGAAGTGTGACCACAGACGATTTATTGGGCAATATTTTTTCCAATTTCTGTATCGGAAAGTAATCAAACAACGAACGCCAATTGGTTTCCTTTCAAAAGTAAATGGAGGGTGTTCCTTCAAAATAAACAGCGCAAACAGGTTTACTCTCAATTTAAATCCTTTCCTTTACATTCCATTGTGTATTAGGGACAACGATTGCTCCAATCCTTAAATAAAAAGATAGCTCTCCATTGCATATTTCCAATTATCCAGAGCCGCTTCTTGGTATTTTTTGCTTGAAACAATAACCTCATCAAAGGCCAGTGAGGCCAAAGTCTAAAATTATACTGGTCAAGAAATCTTCATATTTCTTGGAAAAGGACCGTGCTTAAAAAAGTATTGTTCTGTGGCCGTATTCAAAATAATACATTAAAAATTAGATATGCTTAAAATTAAATTGGTTCCAGGTGAGAACATAGAAAGAGCTTTGAAAAGATATAGAAATAAAGTTCGAAACACTAAACAACTAAAAAACATTAGGAACAATCAAGAATTTACCAAAAAATCCAAGGAAAAAAGAGAGCTTATTGCAAAGGCTGTCTACAAAAATGAGTACTTGAAAAGGAACGAAGAGTGATTTTATGGATAAAGATTTAAACCTTGCCGTCTTAATCGATGGTGATAATATTCCCTCCAAATATGTCAAAGAGATGTTGGAGGAGATTGCAAAATATGGCAACCCTAGCATTAAGAGAATTTACGGGGACTGGACTAAACCAAGTTTGGTAAAATGGAAAGATGTTCTTCTTAAAAATGCCATTACCCCAGTTCAACAATATGGGTACACCACAGGCAAAAACTCTACGGATAGTGCCATGATAATAGATGCTATGGACATCCTCTATTCTGGAAAGGTAAATGGTTTTGCCTTAGTATCCAGTGATAGTGACTTTACAAGACTTGCCATACGCCTAAGAGAAGCTGGAATGACCGTATTTGGTATTGGGGAAAGAAAAACCCCAGACCCATTTATAGTTTCCTGTGATAAATTCATTTACCTAGAAATACTCCATAAACCCCAATTAGGTGAATCCAACACCCTGCAGAAGAATGATAAAAATAAGATTGACAAAATCACCCCTAAGGTAATTGACTTGATTCTTACCACCATTGCAGACGTGGAGGATGAAGAGGGCTGGGCATTCTTAGGCGAAGTTGGTACGTTGCTCCAAAAAAAGCATCCCAATTTTGATTCAAGGAATTATGGATTCCGAAAATTGACACCCATGGTCAAGTCCTTAGATCAAATAGAAATAGGTTCCAGAAAAAATCCCAAGGGTAATGGAAACCTCATTTATGTAAGGACAAAGACCTAATGAAAAAGAAATACTATGAGACCTCTATCCATATCAAAACAGATTACCAAAAGGGATACCCCTTCCCTTACCCTATATCTTAGTGATATAAGCCGTATCCCAATGATTACGGAACAAGAAGAGGTCGAATTAGCGATTCGAATCAGAAATGGGGATATTCCTGCACTGGAGAAATTAGTATCCGCCAATTTGAGGTTTGTTGTTTCGGTTGCCAAACAATACCAGTCGAGAGGGATGAATCTTCACGACCTTATTAATGAAGGGAACCTTGGATTGGTTAAAGCAGCCACAAAATTTGATGAAACCCGTGGCTTTAAGTTTATTTCCTATGCCGTTTGGTGGATACGTCAAGGCATCATACAGGCACTATCCGAAAAATCAAGAATGGTTAGGTTACCTCTGAACAAAATAAATGTCATCAATAAAATTAACCAAGCTTCTTCCCATTTCGAACAAGTTAACCAAAGACCTCCCACAGCAGAGGAAATATCTGAATTAATAGATTCATCACTATCAGAGATTCGGCTTTGTTTAAAACATTCTTCTTGGCCAATTTCCATGGATGAATCGTTAAAAGTTGGAGAGGAAGGTTTCAATTTGCACGATATCATGCGCTCAGATGACACCATCGGTCCAGAGCAAAACTTACTCAAAGGTTCATTAAAATTAGAACTAAATGATATTTTGGAAATACTAAACTATCGTGAAGCATATATCATTAAAATGTACTTTGGCATTGGCACCAATGATACAATGGGTTTGGAACAAATTGCCCTTAATTTAGATTTGACAACCGAAAGGGTAAGACAAATAAAGTTAAAAGCTTTGGCCCGATTAAGGAACTCGTCCAAAATTGAATGCCTAAAAGAGTACTTGGAATGAACATTACTTTATAACAAGTAAATGTAAAACGTACCCTTTTTTTTATTCCATTCTCAAGCCAACTCTTGTCTCAAAACGAATGAATCAAGATGTATGGGTTTTTATTGAGATACTAAATTTTACAGTTTGAAATAGCTGTCACTAGTCAAGTTTTTTACCATTAACTTCCTATGTGACAAATATCACAGTATTCCTTTTTATATCATCGTAAATTTACGATTGAATCTGATAATTACTATCAAAGCAAACCAAAGAACGATGAAACATTCCATTCAAATCTTGGGAACTGGTTGTCCCAAATGTCAAAAACTTACCAATGTTGTTAAAGATGTTGTAGATCAAAACCAAATCGATGCCACCATAGATAAAGTCGAGGATATAGCAGAAATCATGAAATTTGATGTAATGATGACTCCTGCCTTGGTTATAGATGGTGATGTTGTAGCCAAAGGGCGAATACCTTCCAAGACCGAACTAACAACTTGGCTTCAAAATTAAAAAGACGACCCATGAGCTACCAGATAGAAGCAATGTCCGTTGCGGGAAACAGTGGCACATTATCCATAAAAAACTCAATTTTTGAATTTGGAACAACTACCAAAACTGAGAATGATTTAGCCAATCCAGCAGAATTGTTCCTTGGGTCGTTGGCCGCATGTATCTTAAAAAATGTGGAACGCTTTTCTTCCCTTTTAAAATTTGATTACTTAAAAGCACACATAAACATTAAGGCACAAAGGCTTGATGGGCCGCCACGAATGGACGATATCTTTTATGAATTGACAATACATAGTCAGGATTCAAACTTAAATGCCAAGCTCTTACAAAAAAACTTAGAAAAGTTTGGCACTATTTACAATACAATTAAGCAGGTGTGTAACATATCTGGATCCGTAAAAATTAAACCCCTTGTTTGATTGGCTCGAACATATGGCCCAATGGTTGGTATATGACGTTTTTGGGATGAACCCTGAAGACCATTTAGCCAAGGCCTTGGACTTCTTTATCTATGACAGTATCAAAATATTGCTGTTGCTATTTACCGTCGTGTTCTTAATGGGGATTATCAACAGCTATTTCCCCATAGATCGAGTAAAAAATTATCTTTCCAGGAATAAACTGTATGGAACCGAATATTTTATGGCAAGCCTGTTTGGTGTAGTCACTCCATTTTGTTCTTGCTCTTCCGTACCCCTATTTATTGGTTTTGTAAGAGGAGGTATTCCTTTGGGAGTCACTTTTGCTTTTTTGGTGACATCACCTTTGGTGAACGAGGTGGCCATTGGTCTTTTTGTGGGACTTTTTGGAGTAAAAACAACAATTTTATATGTATTGAGCGGTGTATTATTGGGAACCATATCTGGATTGATACTTCAAAAGTTGAAGTTGGAAAAGTTTCTTACGCCATGGGTAAAAGAGGTATTGGCCAATGCACAAAGAGATCAAAAAAGGTTTGAAGAAGAAAAACAATCATTTAAACAACGATTGCCCATTATTTGGGACGAAGCCTTGAAAATATTGAAAGGAGTCTTACCCTATGTGATTATCGGTATAGCCATAGGTGGACTTATGCACGGCTATATTCCAGAAGGCTTTTTTGAAAAATATATGGCTAAAAACAATCTTTTTGCGGTTCCCATAGCCACTATTTTAGCTGTACCCATGTATTCCAATGCTTCCGGAATATTGCCCATTGTTCAGGTTTTGGTAGATAAAGGGATTCCCTTGGGAACAGCAATTGCATTTATGATGGGGGTTGTGGGCTTATCGCTTCCAGAAGCCATGCTTCTTAAAAAAGTAATGACCATTAAATTAATCGGGATATTCTTCGGAGTAGTGATGCTATGTATCATTGTTTCGGGCTATCTTTTTAACCTAATTCTATAACTTAAAATGACTTTTAAAAATTTTCTACTTACGATTACGGCTTCTTTATTTGTGATTCAGTTAAGCGCACAATTGCCAAAAACCCATTCTACTGGAGCCATGAAGGATATGGGAAATACTTATGACCTTAACATTTGGTTGGATACCATATCTCCAAAAAACCATTTGTACGGTATGGCCCTTACAATAAAATGAAGGGAGAAATTACGGTGGTGGATGGCAAACCCTATTTTGCCTCAGCCTTTATCGATGGAAAGTACGTAGTTGGAAAAGATTGGGATATCCGTTCCCCATTCTTTGTGTATTCCAATGTTCGTAAATGGAATATCTTTAAAATTGAAGGAGATTTTAATAGCGTTCATGATATTCAAGAAAAAGTAGCATCCATTGCCAAAGAAAACGGATATGACCTAAATCAAGCTTTCGCATTTAAGATAAAAGGTGAGTTTGATGCATTAACAGCTCATATTGTCACTCCTCGCTTACCTGAAGTAGAAGGCTATCGTAAAGGTGTAAAATCACAAAAATTCTCTTTTGAAAATACCAAAGGTGAGTTCATTGGTTTTTATTCGGAACACCACCAAGGAGTTTTTACACATACCGATGGTTTTGTACATGTTCATTTTTTAATGAAGGACAAATCATTTATGGGTCACTTGGATAAAATAAACACCACGGGCAAAACCTTTAAATTGTATTTGCCCAAAAGAAAATAGAAGATTACTTCTTCTTATTTGTATTGAACCAGTAGCTTAAGCCTACCGACCAATAAAATACATTCTCCAAATCCTCTTCAAATGTGCCCGTGTCTGTAGTAAGGGTTGCAGGGGTTTGGGGGAATGCCCAAGTAGGTGTAAACGACAAAATAAATTGACCGAAATGATATTGCATGGGAAAACCCAATTCCATGTTTAGTATATTGAATTCAGATGCTTCGGCAATTTGCACGGTCGTAACCTCGGTTCCTGAATCTACAGACCCTCCCGAACCACTACCCTGTCCATTAGTCCCACTCTTTCTGTTGCCCAATCTACTGGTAGTGTAGTATTCTTCATAAAAATATTGGGATCCTGCATAAACCGAAAATCGAGGGGCAAACAACAAATGATCGTTAAATGCCCTAAAGGTATGATCGGCCATAAGACCTAAAAATATGTCGGGTGAACTATTCTTATTAAAATAGGCACTGGCATAAACCGATAGTTCCAGCAATTCAAAATCGTAACTAATCAAACCAGTAATATCCGCCACCACCTCGGATTGTACATTGTAACTATCTTCATTGTAAAAATAAGCCGTTCCCGAAACACCTCCGCTCCAATTATCAGAATCAAACAAATACCCTCCAGTTAAATAAAAAAGGTCAACGCGTTGCTCATCGGAACTGGTTAGATACGATACAGTTGCATCAATGAACAATCCTGACTTGTCATAATATCCTATGGAAGGTAATAGGTACGGAGCGGTAATGGAATCTCGCCTACCCATAAATACCGCATCGTTCATATAACTTACATCCATCAAAACATAAGAATCTTCCTTATTGGCCTTTTCCTTAGTGGTCTTTTGGGCAAATGCCCCTGCCATGGTACCCAAACATAATATTACGCTTAAGAGTAAATACCGTTTCATGATAAATCATTTACAGATGAAACATAAGGGCTCAACCAAATGGTGGTCAAGCCCTTAATACAGTACCATCACATGACTCCCTTTTTTTTCTTAAGGGCAGCCTTGTTCATGGATTTTTTAGACTTCATGTTTTTGATGGACTTCATATTCTTGTTGACCATCATTTTACGATGCTTGTACATGTTTGTGAACTTTTCACCATTCAAATTCAAACATTCGCCGTCTTGAAGCCTTAATTGCTGACGATTTTGATTCATATAGGTACCATCTGGATTAACCGTGGTTCCATCTGCAAGTTCAAGTCGCTGTTGCAATCTATTTTGTGACTGTGTTCTAATTTGATAGATTTCACCATCAATGAGCATCAATTGAAATCTGTTTTGGTTACGTTGCTGAATCTGGGCATCGGTAAGTCCTTTGTCGGATTGCATCACTTTGTAACGATACTGATACTCATTACGGTACTTTATTCCATCACTATCCAAACACTCGCCATCTCTTAGCCTTAGTCTGTCTTGATCTCGGGTAAAATAGGTTCCGTTTGGATTTACAACCGTTCCATCGTTTAGTGCAATGGGGTCTTGCAAACGAATTTGGTCACGATCGCGAATTTGAAGTACATCGCCATCAACCAGCATTAAACGGTCTCGATCTTGATCGGGATCTTGGACTCTGTCCCTATCCCTGTCCTGTGCCATTAGTGTCACTGTTCCAAGAACAACGAACACCAACATTAAAATCTTTTTCATGGTACTCGTATTTAAATATTTATTGGAACCAAGGTATAATCACTGTTCTAGGAATCCAATGACTTTCGTCATCAAAACACTGTAAATCAGTTATTTATAATCATTATGCTGTAACTAAAGTTACACAATACCAAAAAAAAATTCTCTTTACTCCTGATTTACAAAACGATACAAATTATCCGTTGCTTGAAGTAGTTTTCCTTTTAAGGAAGAATTAACATTTGGATGGTCTTTTAGGTATTTTTCAACATGCTCTAAAGCTTCCTTGGATTGATACTGCCCCACTGTGGATGAAAGCCATCTCTTTGGGAAAAAGATATCTCCCGTTTTTTGTATTTCTTCGAGTAAATCCAAGGCCATAGGCACGTGCTTAATTGCCGTTTGTTGACGAAGCGGGTGATTCAAATAACCACAAGCTGTGACAACCCATGACTCTTTCTCCCGGTTATTGGCTTCCTTGAACGATTCAAAAAAGGCATCCCTTACAGATTCATCAGATGAAAACGCTGGTAACAAAAATTCAAAACGTTTCACCTTATCCGGATTTTTCAATTGCGCTTTTGCTTGTTCCAATATCGTTTCCGATTTAGGGTGCTCAAACAAAGAAAGGGACATAGCCATATCGGTATAATCATCCTGATTCAGCTTTAAGTCAGGAATTTCGATGCTCTTGTTCCAAATACTATAAAGCTTTTCTTTGGCGGCGTTGGAATATGCCAGTCCTTTCCAAAGTCCAAATATGTTCTTTTTGATATTGGGTTCATAACCATCATCAAGGAGTTCCTTCCAGAGCATACTTTCTACCAAAGCTTGTTTTTCTATTCGTTGCTCCTCATCCAAAAAACTCCAAAATATCCTGCTTACCTGTCCACAGATCATCCCTTGTACCAATTCGTTCTTTTCTTCTGAAACACTTTCTATATATAGGTCAAAAGCCTTTGTTGGTAAAATATTCCCGGACAATACGTTCTCGTAGGTATTGAGATAGGCATAACCACGTGCCACCTCATCTTTTAAAGCTGGGATTATGGGTAAATCCGACGGGGCCAAAGGAAAGACTCCGTACCCAAAGGCATTGGAATTATAGATTATAGCTTCTGGCTTTGGCAATCCTACAGCTAAATCTACTTCTACACTACTTTCAGAAATGGTAACTGGAATAGTTCGGGTATTGTCCGGATAAACCAGTGTCACTTCGAAAGATTGTGGCCATAGTTTGTCACTTCCATCTTCGGCATGTTGGGAGATAGTAAAGTTTGTTATTTTTCCGTTTGTATAATCTAATTTTTCTTCCAAAATGGGTCTGCCGGATTGGTTCACCCATACTTCACTCCATTTTTTTAAATCTTTTGGGGTGCGCTTATCCAAAATATTGACCAAATCGGTCCAAGTTGCATTTCCGTAGGCATAGGCAGAAATATATTCTCTTATTCCGTCCCGAAACGCCTTCTCTCCTATCGTTGCTTCCAATTGGCGCATCATAATCGGGGCTTTGTTATAAATAATTCCACCATACAGACTGCCAGCATTCTTCAAATTATCCAAATGTTGGCGAATAGGATTGGTTCCCCTTGTCCTGTCCTCCCCATAAGCTCCTCGAAAATGAGAAATCATAAATTGCAATCTGTGATTGATATCAGGAAACGTTGGATTAATGATTTTATCCGCCATAAAATTGGCGAAGACCTCTTTCATCCATACATCTTTGAACCAGTCCATGGTCACCATATCTCCAAACCACATGTGGGAAGTTTCATGGGCAATAAGCTTTGCACTTCCCATACGTCTTCTTTCCGTAGCACTCTCATCCAAAAAAATGGACGATTGCCGATATTGAATGGCCCCTACGTGCTCCATTCCTCCATATTGAAAACCTGGTATGGCCGCATAATCCAATTTTTGAAAAGGAAACTCGTATTGGGTATAATCCTTTAAAAAATCTATGGATTTTTGGTGCAAATCAAAAATAACGGGAAGGCTATAATCTATTTTAGTCGAATCCGTTTCACGGTATAGCAGCTTCATATCAAATACACCAGGGTTTTCTGTCACAGATTCAAATTTTCCTGCAACCATGGAGAACAAATATGTGCTCATTGGGTCACTTTTTCCGAACTGATAATGGGTTTTGCCATTTTTATTTGAGGCTTTTTCCACTGGGGCGCCACATAATACTTCCCAATCTTTTGGGGCGGTAATATCCAACACATAATGTGCTTTTATATTGGGTTGGTCAAAACATGGAAACAAGGTACTTGCCCTATCGGGCACTAAAAGTGTATATAAATAATCGTCGTTTCGGTTTAATGACAGTTCTCCTGCATCAAAAGCTATTTGGATGGTATTTGGCCCTTTTTGAAGATTTTCCGAAATTATTATGTGTTCCTTTTGATGATTGACCTCCTGCTCTTCACCATTCACCTGAATAGTTTTCAGTAAAGAAGCCTCTGCATTAAAATCAAGGTAAAGCGGTTGTGAAAGATCATTGATTTCCACATCTAGCTGTAATCGAGAAGGTATTGGCTCCTCTTTTTCCGAAGGAATATCAAAAGATAAAGTATATACCACATTGGAAACCTGCTGTTTCCTAAATTTTGCCATTTTTAGAGGAATACCTTCCTCCAATAAATCTACTTTGGGTTTTGAATCACAGGCTGAACCAAGTATCAATAAAAACAGGGAGAACACAATGTTCTTTTTCATAACAAGTGGGTTGGGTTTGGAGCTGTAAAAGGTACCAATTTTCCACAACCCAATCAATCAAAATTGATTTTAAGACCTACATGAAGTGAGTTCTACTCCCTAATGATATAATTGATTTTTTCAACCCCCGTATTACCTGTTTTGGAATTATAGGCATACACGGTAATTTGATAATATCCGGCTTCGGTTATTTGTAATCTCCCTTCAAAAGTATTTTGTTTTGGATTATCCAATGTTACTTCGCCAAAAGATTCACCATCCTTATGCACCATGGCCTTTACCTCCATAAGATTGGAGTCCCAAATACCGTCCTTTTGTATGGGACAACCGCACATCATCACAATATTGGCTTCAATCTGCAAACCGGATTTCGGAACAGATTCCAATGCGATGTATTGATGTGTGTTTGGTTTTAGGATATCGATTACAAAACCGGAAATTTCAACCACAACGCCATCGCCCAAAATATCCTTTCCGGGGATTAGCCATAGTTCGGTGCTTGCATGTACCTGTGCATTTTTTTTGTTGATAGGAGAAAATACTTCCACTCGGACAAAAGTGGGTACGTCAATATCTACAACTGCCAAAAATCCAGCAGTTTTATCATCGGAGAGTTGGGTGTAACGTTCATGGGCACTTTTCATAATAAGATTAGTGTTGCCCGTACTTCCGACTGTGTTTCCTTCTGCAAGAATTTCCCCGTTCAAGGTGTTTCTAATTATTACATGGGCACCTCCCAGAGAACTACCAACAAACTTGGCATCTTTAGCTTTTGCCCTAACCATAAGTTTGGTTTCTGTGGCAAATACATTGATACAAATTGAAAATAGGATTAGGGTTAGGATAGATTTTTTCATTCTTGAGATTTTTTGAGTCCTAAAATTACTCTTTTTAGAATGCTTTCTTAAATGAATCAGAGGTTTTTAACTAAGGAGTTTCTCGCTCCATGACCATTTTTCTACCATTCATATCAATTACATGTTTTAGTATTTTTCTTGAATTTTTACTTATGTAATAAGTATTAATCACCTGATTGTCACTAATGTCATCGGTAACATTTAATTTCCATACTTCTACACTAATTCCATTAACCTGCATCTTCTCCGTTAACACACTATTTATAGTTGCATATAACGCCCCAATTTTCGCATTTGGGTTGTAATCAAAAATGGATATTTTAGCACTAAAACCATCTTTATAAGTAAGCCAACGAATTAACTGAGGGTAGCTGCTGCTATCAAAAATTGAGGAGGGTAAATCTTCATTTACAACTCTTTTTTCTTTCACTTTTTTATCCAAATAATATCCTTTCAATTTCCTACCATATTTCAGCACCATATCCCTATTTTGATTGAAGGATGAGTGGTAAATAGGCTCAAAATTCTTTGTTTTTACAATAGTAGTGTCTACCCAAGGTGAAGTAGCTTGAGGCATTTTTACGTTGACGATAAAATTAATTTCATCTCCTTTAACCTGTATTTCTGTATCAACCTCCCCCATTTTTCGCTTTATTGAATCTTGAACTATATACCAGCTAAAGGAATATTTTTCATCAACCAAGGTAAAATTATCAATTGGATTGCTTTTGGAAGTAATAATTTTTTGACCATAAGAACCTGCAGCTATAGTGCAGACAATAGCTAAAACAATTTTTTTCATGAATAGTATTTAAATTTCTAATGATTTACCCATTACGGGTATAAATTCTAGAAAACAGTCGCAGATTTTTAAATTTGTTACAAGTAAATGGCGTAATTATAATTTTGAAGTTGACATTTAGATAAGGATAAACAAAAAAGCAATTATCTTCAAAGCAGGTATGGGCTCATATTAGATTAAGAAATCCAACAAAATTAATTGGGCAGGTCAGATTTTAGCTTTTTTAATTCAGCATCCGCAGCTTCAATTAAGCTCTTAAAATGATTGCAATCCTTTTTAGGGCATGATTGCGACAGATTGTATTTAGAACTTTCAATAAGTCTTTGGCAATAGGAAATCTTCTCATGTAAGGGACAGTTGCATATTGTTTGACCGTAAAGATGGTCCAATTGATGCAACGAGGGGTCAGGGGAACTATTTTTAAAAAACTTGAACATAAAAACAAATGGGTAACCGGATTTTCCTAAATACTACAAAAATCAAGCCATAACATTTTAGTCTATTCTTCTTCTACTCTAAGCATAAAACCCCGACGACTCACATTAACAATGCCGAGTTTAGGGTCTTGGCCAAGGTGTTTTCGTAAATGCGAGATAAAGACATTGAGACTTTTTTTGTTGAAATAATCATTTTTATCCCAAACGGTGGTCAATATTTCCTTGTGCGTGCAAAGTTGATTTTTGTTTTTGGCCAAAAGGGCCAAAAGGTCAAACTCCTTACCTGTCAATTTTATATGTTGCCCTTTATAATTGAGTTCAAAATTGTCCATATTGAGGATATAATCCCCTATTTCATATTGAGAAACTCGGGTCTCTTGCTCTTCGGTATTCACCAATCTGGCCAATAACGCATTGATGCGCACGACGAGTTCTTCTTCGTCAATGGGTTTTTTAAGATAATCCACAGCTCCTAAAGAAAATCCTTTTAGAACATCTATTTTTAGTGAACGGGCCGTTAGAAAAATAAAAGGTAATTCCGGGTTTATGCTCTTTATTTTCTGTGAGAGTTCAAATCCGTCCATGTCCGGAAGCATTACATCCAAAATGGCTAGGTCGAATACATTAGTTTTTGTTTTGAGAAGTCCTTCAGCGGCGTCTTTGGCCCAAGTAATGGCAAACCCCTTCATTCCCAAATACTCGGATAGCAGATACCCTAAAGCATTATCATCCTCCACCAAAAGCAATTTATATATCTTATCCATTCTTGGTCAATTTAAGGGATAGGATGAATTTAGTTCCTTTTCCCAGTTCGCTTTCCACCGAAATTTTTCCACGGTGCATTTTAATAATTTTTTGTACGTAATATAAGCCCAATCCGTAGCCTTTTACTTTGTGTACATCTCCATTCTTAACCCTATAATATTTGCTGAATATTTTTTTGATGTCCTCTTTGGCAATACCCTGTCCATTATCCGAGATAGTGATGAACAACTTTCCCTTATGGGCATATGCCGTTAGTTGGATCTTAGGGTCATCAGAATACTTCCGTGCATTTTCCAAAAGGTTACCCACTACATTTTCCAAATGGAACCTTTCTGCCCGAATGTAATATGGCCCCTCCCCTAGCTCATAATCAAATTTGATGGTCTCATATTCGGCCAACAAAGCAAAACCCTCACAAATTCGCTTTAAATCAGGTTTAAAATCAATTATCTGAAACTGTAACAGTTTTTTACCGGATTCCATACTGGCCAACTCCAGTACTTTATCAATATGCTTCTTTAGTCTATCTATCTCTGTACGGATTAGCTCCACGACTGCTTTTTTATTATCAGGGAGGTCTTCTTCCAAAATCTTACTGGCCAAACCAATAGAAAAAACAGGGGTCTTGAGTTCGTGTGTTAGGTTGTTTATAAAATCGTTTGTTGTTGTAATAATGCTTCGTTGCAGGTAAAACGATTTTAGCACCCAGACTACTACAATAATAATAAGTAATAGAAACAGTAACCCCGGAATTATCAACCCTCTTAATTGACCTAGAAAATAATTATTTAAGTCTTCAAAGCCTATTTCTAAAATGATTTCCTTTTGTAGCAATTCGGGCAGATATCCTTCGATTTGTATTGGATAGGTCAAATTATCCTCCGCCTTGAGGTGTGGTTGTACAGAATTCAAATAAGTTATGGAGTCACGAGAATACAGGGTGTAAGAAAAAGGTGCATCTATACCGGAAACATTCAATTGATAAGAGATATAATCATTTAAATAGTATTGGGAAGCTTTCTCGAGGCTATCCAACCCTATGTTGACCTCGGATGTATCTTTTCTGATAGCATTTCCCAAGGTATAGGTTAAGGAGTTTACCTCGGATAATTCACTATTGATGTTTTCTCTTGCTTTATCTATTTTGTCTGAAAATTGTGCTTTTGCAAGGCCCAATCCTACCCTTAAATATTGATACTGCACTACCAAAAGGCCTATTACGGCAATTACAAAAACAACAACATACAGGTTTCTCTTGGTCAGCATACCGCTAAATAAACAAAAATTCGTCAGCTATTTACCTATTGGTTACCCCTATTAATCTTTCATTAACCTTTTTGACCTTTTGTTAATCTATATGGATTGAATTAAGGCTTAACTTTGCTCTTGAGTTTAGTTAGAAAATACATTAGTAGTGAATCTATCGAACCGGCCTCTTATAGGCCGGTTTTTTTGTTATGATCATTTCGCTTTCTTTTATTTGACCTTTATCATATTGAATGAGCTTGCAGATCCATTATCTTTACAGTCCAAATTTTATGCATGTTCAGTTTTTTTCAAAAGAAAATTTATTTGGCCGATTACTTGCATGGTCTAGTGGATATTCACAACCATATAATACCAGGTATCGATGATGGTGCCAATACTGTGGAAGATTCCATGGCGTTGATTCATGGCTTTTCCGAGTTTGGGGTAACTAACTTTAGATGTACTCCCCATATCATGCATAATCATTATGATAATACTCCCAAAACAATAAAAAACGCTCACCAACAACTTTTAATGGAGTTGGGGAAACAAAGTCTGTCCAACATTACTGTTAATTGTGCAGCGGAACACATGATTGATGACAACTTTGAAAACATTTTGGAGGAAAAGCAAGTAATGCCTTTGAAAGAAGAGTATCTGTTGATTGAAATGTCCTACCTACAACCCTCTTTCAATTTTGATCTTGCCGTTGATAAAATTGCAAAACACAAATATTTTCCGATCCTGGCACATCCAGAGCGATATATGTACTACCATGGCAAGTACAGTAAGTATCCTTCCATGAGGTCGAATGGTATTTTATTCCAGCTCAACTTGCTTTCCTTAACCTCAGAATCTTATGGTTCAGATGTGCAAAAGGTAGCTGAAAAGCTATTAAAAGGCGGCTTAATAGATTTTGTGGGTACTGACGTTCATAATAGTAGACAACTTGGATTATTAAAAGAAATCAAACTTTCCAAAAAGGTCTTGAACAGATTACTTCCTGTAATTGAAAATACAATTCAGACTTTTTATTGATCAAGCGAATTTCCACCACTTTTTAACGGATTTCCCGTAGCCATATCCGTATTTTCCACCGTAACCCAAATTGGCTTGTTTTACATTGTTTACAACAAAAGACAGGCCTTTGAGTTTTCCCTCCGCTTTAAGCTTAACGGGGAAGTTTAGAACTTTTTTCTCTGTACCTCCTGCTTTTACCACATATAAAATTTGGCTTGCATATTCACTAATTAATAATGTATCTGTTACAACCATAAGTGGCGCTGTGTCAACAATCACATAATCATAGAGTTCAGATACCTTTTTAAACAGTTCAGCCATCCTATCCTTCATTAATAATTCTGTGGGGTTAGGTGGTATTTTTCCTGAAAAGATAATATCAATGGGATTTTCATTGACCTGGGCTGGAACTGTTATATCCTTAATGTTTAAATTAGAATTAACCAAGTATTCCGTTAAACCATCCTTGGTGCTTCTTCTTGGCTTCATTTTGTCAGCCTGAATCATGTCGTCGGTCGCGAAAAAATCATACAATTTTGGGTTCCTGATATCCGCACCAATAAGTAACACCTTTTTACCAGTGTTTGCATAGATGGCCGCAAGGTTTGAAGATATAAATGTTTTTCCTTCCCCTGGAACACTTGAAGTAATGAATATTACATTGCTAGGAGTGGATTTATGAGATCTCTGAATATAATTCAAATTAGTCCGAAGTATTCTAAGGGATTCGGCCAATACAGACCTATCTTCTTTTTTCACCAATCTATTATCTTTCTTACCTAACCTTGGAACTTCTACAATAACAGGAATATCTCCTGCGATCTTTTCCAAGTCCAGTTTGTTATGAACTTTATCATCTAATAGCTCCTTTAAGTATATTATTGAAAAGGGAATTATTAGGCCCAAAATTAAAGAGGCCAAATAAACCAATTTACTTTTAGGTGAAACAGGTTGAAAAGACCCGTATGCAGAATCAACTATTTTTGACTTTGGAGAAGCTGATGCAAATGTTATCTGAGATTCTTCTCGTTTTTGTAAAAGATAAAGGTATAAGGATTCCGTAGTTTGCTGTTTTCTTGTAATATCTCTTAAAGCACGTTCATTACCAGGCGCTGCGTAAATTCTTGAATTAATTTGGGATAGCTGCTTACTCAAGCTATTTACCTGTAAATTAAGGTTGTTAGTAACATTGTTTAAACTAGATTGCATTCCTCTTTTTAGAATTTCCAATTGCTGATCTAATTTAACAATGACCGGATTTTTTTCATTAGAACTCTCAAGTAACCTTTTCCTCTGGGCAACCAATTCGTTATATTGAGATGCAGCATTTGTAATACTTGGGTCAGATATTCCCACGTTAGTTGGGATAATATCATAGCCCTCTTGATCGGCAATCAAATCCTTCATTGAATTGGCTATATTCAACTGGATAC
The DNA here is from genome assembly GCF_003581615.1 of Flagellimonas lutimaris. GTDB lineage: Bacteria > Bacteroidota > Bacteroidia > Flavobacteriales > Flavobacteriaceae > Flagellimonas > Flagellimonas lutimaris. Next base: position 357,117 of record NZ_QXFH01000077.1, on the reverse strand, counting down.
TAGCATCTTGAAGTTGCTGCTCACCAATGGTACTTTGCTCAAATGTAACATTCGCCTGAGAACCTAAATCAGTAATACCCCTACTGGATTTAAAGTTCTCGGCAGTTTCATCAGCGCTTGATAAACTGTTGTAGATTTCACCTATTCTGTCATTTATAAACTTTGTTGTACGGTCGGCAACCTCCTTTTTATCTCGGACAGCATTAACATTGTTTATTTCAACTAGGGCATTTATAATATCTATCGCTCTTTTCTGTACTCGATCGGTTAAAGAAATATCAATTATGTTCGAGAATTTGCTGTCTGCTGCAGTTATGAGCATAGCCTCCCTATATCTATCTGCGACTATATATATTGGACTTACTACGACATGTATTCTCTGTCCAATATATTTTTCAAGAATATTATTGGGTGTTAAAATAATATCTCCTATTTCAGTTTCTAGCTTTGACCCAAATGTATATCTGTCTATCGCATCATCCTGCTCAACTGAATATCCAAAATTACTTTCTGAAATTACATCCACAAAAAACTCATGCTCAAGCTTATTTGCCAAAGAATCAGGTGCTATGAAACTTAAGTTGAATGGGTGTTGATCTTCCCCATAAAGTTCCTTGCTCTTAATATTCCCAGTAACAAAATATCTGACATTAAGTTTAAGTTCTTTAACAAGGTTTATATAATTGGATCTAGCATTAAGAATATCAATTTCATCATCAATTTTAGTTTTACCTCCTGAAAAAATATTTAGGTCTTCGAGAACACTTAATTCAGAAGTAGCACCGCTTTCTTCCAAGATTTGAATCTTGGCCGAAGCCATATATTCGGGTACTGCATATCTTAAATATATATGCGCCAAAATGACAGCAATAAAAGCACTTAGCGCAAACCATTTCCATTTCTTAAGATAAGTAGATAATTTTTCTTTAAAATCCAATTCGCTATTTGAACTGGTAAGTCCTGTTTTGTTCATTTAAAAACTTTTTGGGGAAAACGAATTTAATTTCTAGTCAAAAAGATCACCGTAGAAGTAATCAATGTTGAAATAATAGAAATTGCTATTGAAGCTCTTTGGTCCAAACTGGATTGTGATTTACCTGATTTGTTAGGTTCAACATATACAACATCGTTCTGTGTTAAATAATAAACTGGGGATTTAAGGGCACCTTTCTGATTCAAGTCGATTCTATTATAGACCTTGGTTCCGTCAAAATCTCTAATTACCATTACATTATCTCTTCTTCCTTTAATACTTATATCACCAGCATAACCTAAAGCTTCCAAAATAGTTATCTGCTCACCATTTATTGGGTAAGTACCAGGTCGATTAACCGCCCCTAGAACTGTTACTGTAAAATTCCTTATCCGAATATTAATTATTGGGTCTTTTAAATAATCTTTTAGCTTATCTTTTAAAAGTTCTCTTGTCTCACTTGGAGAGAGTCCTTCAATCTTCACTTTTCCAATTACAGGAAAATCAATTTCACCATTTTTATCTACTAAATAATTAACCTGCTCTGGTCGCATAGCCACCCCTTCCTCCAATCCTCTAAATAAATTGAATGGTGCACTAGCTTCTGGGTCAAGGGTTGAAACATGTATGCTGACCAAATCATCCACTTTGAACTTGGTAGTGAAAGTATTGTCATCGACCAACGTTTCAAACTGGCTGGCATCTTGAAAGTAGACCACATCTTTAGATGGTGAGCAGGAAATAATTAGACATGTGATGGCTGTGCAACATGCCAATTTAATTTTTTGGTGCATGGAAATGTACATTTTTAGTTGTTGAGTTGAGGGTGTCCAACTTCAAGAGATTTTTTTACTCCCTTTATCGGATTCTTTTTATCCAATTTACAAAAATCTGAATTATTGGAAATATATTCTGGAACAATGTTTTTCATCAATTGGACTACATTGTCCTTGAAGAAAAGGTTAGATATACAAAGTTCATCAATCATGGTTCGTACTTTTGGATAATTGATTTCCCTTACTTTACTGATCATGATTTTATCATGGTATGTAGGAAGCGTATTTTCACCATTGGCCAAAAGCTCTTCATATAATTTTTCACCTGGCCTCAGACCTGTAATTTTTATATCTATATCATTTGGGAAGTGCAATCCAGAAAGTCGAATCATATTCTTGGCCAAATCCATAATCTTGACCGATTCTCCCATGTCGAATATAAATATCTCTCCACCTTTGCCCATTGCACCCGCTTCCAATACCAATTGCGAAGCTTCGGGAATCGTCATGAAATACCTTGTGATATCCTTATGTGTCACGGTAAGCGGGCCTCCTTTTTCAATTTGTTTTCTAAATAATGGTATAACCGATCCATTCGACCCTAAAACATTTCCAAATCGGGTAGTAATAAATTTGGTTTTCCCTTCTTGTTGTCTACAACTAATATACATTTCGGCAATACGCTTGGTAGCTCCCATTATATTAGTCGGGTTAACCGCCTTGTCCGTAGAAACGAAAACAAACTTTTCCACTTCATATTCAGCGGCGAGATCTACTATGGTCTTAGTACCTGCGACATTAATTTTTACCGCTTCATAAGGATTCTGTTCCATAAGGGGAACATGCTTGTATGCAGCTGCATGAAATATCCTATCAGGCTTATATTGTTCGAATAGGACACGCATTTTATTTTTATCCCTGATATCACTGACAATAGGAACAAAGTTGAAAAAACCAGCCTGCTTCAATTCTTGCTGAAGGTCGTAGATTGCAGATTCTGCTTGGTCGATTATAATTAAAGAACGGTAATTGTACTTGCAAATCTGTTTTACCAATTCACTTCCAATAGACCCAGCTCCACCGGTAACCATAATTACCTTATCATCAAAGTCTTTCATCACCTTGCTGTTCCTGATCTCAATTGGCGGCCTGTCCAATAAATCTTCAATCTGAACTCGCTTGATCTGCGATACCTTTAGCTCCCCATTGATCCAGTCCTCGACAGGAGGGACAATTTTAACATTAACAGGAAGATCAACAATTTCATTGACCAAAGTCCTTAACTGTTTAGGATTGATGGTCTGAATGGAAAAGATAACCTCCGATATATTGTGAAATTTAACAAACTCTTCCGTAAGGATAGATTTGTCATATACTTTGACCCCGTTAATTTGCTTACCTACTTTTTGATGGTTATTATCCACAAATCCAATAACCTTTGCTCCCATTTTGGAATGATTGGTCAATGTATTGTATGTAATTATCCCTGATTCGCCAGCACCGTAGATAATCAGATTTTTTGATGGCGCCTGGCCACTTTTCATTATACTCTCGTAAACGATTTTAAACACATACCGAGATGCCGCAAGAGTTATAAAGGTTAACAAACTATTAATAATGATAATGGACAACGGAATTGTAAATCCATCGACCAAATCCATATATCTATTGGTCAAAACGACAGCAATCGCACCTATACTGGCCAAACATACTGCATTAAAAATTGCATAAACATCTTTAATACCGGTGTGTCTTACAACCCCTTTATAACTACCAGAAATTAAAAACGCAGCCAAAAACAATAAAACAACAACCGGAAGCTGGGCCCAAAGGCGTTGGACATCAAAATCAAAACTAAGATTAAACCTAATAAAGTAAGCTAAGATGAAGGAAAACGAGACAATACAAAGGTCTATTAAAAGGACCGTCCATTTTGAAGCATAACGTTTACCTGTTCTAAAAAAGAATTCTTTGATCATTTTAGTAGGTTTTTAATGATTCCACAAATTCTTTCCAAGTCTCCAGTTTCTAGACTGGAACCACTTGGCAAGCACAGACCTCTTTCAAAAAGGTCTTCACTAACACCATTTACAAAGGAAACATTTTTTTCAAACACTGGCTGCAAATGCATGGGCTTCCATAAAGGTCTTGATTCGATATTTTCGTTCTCCAGAGCAATTCGTATTTTCTCCCTTATATCAAAAGAAGGAGTCAACACACAGGTCAACCATCTGTTGGAATAACTCCCTTCAGGTTCATTGATGAATGTAATTTCGGGTAAACTTGACAAATGTTCTTTATAGAATTCGAAGTTACTACGCCTTGCCTCCACTCTATCGGTAAGAACTTCCATTTGTCCTCGTCCTATTCCAGCCAAAACATTGCTCATTCGATAATTATATCCGATACGGGAATGTTGATAGTGTGGTGCATTATCCCTAGCTTGAGTAGCAAGAAAAACAGCTTTTTCTTTTGTACTTTGGAACTTACATAGCAAAGCACCGCCTCCAGAGGTAGTTATAATTTTGTTTCCGTTAAATGATAAAATCCCAAAATCACCAAAGCTCCCACAATTAAAACCTCGATAAGAACTGCCCAATGCCTCAGCACTATCTTCTATCACAGGAATATCATAGTTTCTCGCGATTGCATGGACTTCATCGACCTTATATGGCATTCCATATAAATGTACCGCAACAATTGCCTTAGGTTTAATTCCTTTTGCCAATCTATCTTTTATGGCTTTTTCCAGAAGTACAGGTGAAATATTCCAAGTTTCCCTTTCACTGTCAACAAATATGGGCTCCGCTCCCAAATAAGTGATGGGATTAGCGGATGCTGCAAAAGTAAAGCTTTGGCATATTACCTCGTCTCCATGGCTAACCCCTAAGAGTTCGAGTCCTAAATGTATTGCTCCAGTTCCAGAACTTAAACAAGCTGCATAGGTATTGTTACCAACATAATCCTCAATAGATTTTTCAAATTGCTGAACATTAGGGCCCAACGGAGCTATCCAATTGGTATCAAAGGCTTCCTTAACGTAAGTTTCCTCGCTTCCTCCCATATGTGGGGGTGACAACCAAATTTTTTTAAGTACTGTGGTTTCCATTTCAGTTTTGGGTTGATATAAGTAGGATGAGAAATTCTGTTTCTCGTTAGTAAAAGTAATAGGAAAATTGGGCTGTTTAATCATTTTAAGCTACTATTCGCCAAAGACAAAAAAAAATCGATTAAATGCGTATTGAGGCTATTTTATTGAAATAAGCAATAAGAATAATTTAAACCTTAAGTTTGTTTGAAAAAGTAATCACATAAATACTTACTTTACTCTTTGATACTATCATAATGATTTTTTCGTTGGATTTAGAACTCTGACTTTAAATAAGTTAGAAAACAAAAAATTAAACCTCAGTTAATACTATGAAAATTTTAGTTACCGGTGCAGCTGGATTTATAGGGTTTCACGTTTGCAAGTCACTGTTGAGTCATGGGCATGAAGTTTTAGGTCTGGACAATATCAACAATTATTATGACACTTCATTGAAGTATGCCAGGCTGGGTATGCTTGGTGTAGCAGAAGCTAATGCATCAATATTCAACAAACTATCCAGTAGTTCCAATTCTCATGGGTTTAGGTTTGTAAGGTTGGATTTGTCCGATAAAGAAAGCTTGTTGGCGTTGTTCCAAGATGAGCAATTCGATGTGGTTTGTAACCTAGCCGCTCAGGCAGGTGTAAGATATAGCCTAGAGAATCCATCGGCCTATATAGATAGTAATATTGTAGGTTTTTTAAATATTTTGGAAGGATGTAGACATAACAATGTAAAACATTTGGTATACGCAAGTAGTTCTAGTGTTTATGGGCTCAACAAAAAAGTACCCTTTGAAACATCCGACTCTGTTGACCATCCAATAAGCTTATATGCTGCTTCCAAAAAAAGCAACGAGTTAATGGCACACACCTATAGCCACCTCTATGGTTTTAAAACAACTGGTTTGCGCTTCTTTACAGTATATGGTCCTTGGGGTAGACCCGATATGGCTATGTTTCTATTTACAAAGGCCATATTAAATAATCAACCAATAAATGTCTTCAACCGAGGTAAAATGGAAAGGGATTTTACATATATCGATGATATTACTGAAGGTGTGGTTAGGATTGTGGAAGATAATTACACTAAACAGTATGACTCAAAACCATTGTATAAAGTCTATAATATTGGAAATAACAACTCAGTGAAACTTATAGATTTTATTGAGGCTATAGAGCAAAAGCTACAGGTTAAAGCACAAAAGAATATGATGGGTATGCAACCCGGTGATGTGGAGAGGACTTGGGCCAACGTTGATCCATTAATAAAGGATTACGGTTATAGCCCCAACACTACAATCCAAGAAGGGGTTGATGCTTTTATTGATTGGTATAGGGAATTTTACAATGTTTAGTGCTCAGGTAAAATTATAGATCAACAGCACTTTATCGGATATTCATGAACGTTGTATAATTTTTCATTTTTATTAAAATTGTTTTCCAATATTTGCACTCCAAAACCTAACTATGAAATTAAGCGATCTTTCTTTTAATCGGAATTCTCATGTATTAGTAACAGGCGGAGCAGGCTTTATTGGCAGCAATTTATGTGATTGGTTGGTTGGCAATGGTAACAAGGTAACTTGTCTTGACAATCTTGCGACTGGGAAAAAATCAAATATAGAACACCTTTTAGACCACGAAAAATTCACTTTTATCGAAGGAGATATTAGAGAATTGGAAATATGCCACAAGGCAGTTAGTGGCGTTGATTTTGTGCTTCACCAAGCTGCCTTAGGTTCTGTTCCAAGATCTTTGAACGACCCTATTACCAGCAACGAAGTGAATGTAAGTGGTTTTTTAAACATGTTGGTCGCCTCGCGTGATGCAGAAGTAAAACGTTTTGTATATGCTGCAAGCTCTTCAACCTATGGGGATTCAAAAAAACTTCCAAAGGTTGAGGATGAAATTGGCAAACCCCTCTCCCCTTATGCCATAACAAAATATGTAAATGAACTATATGCCGAAATATTTTCAAAAACCTATAATTTAGAAACTATTGGTCTAAGGTATTTTAATGTTTTTGGTCGCAGACAAGACCCAAATGGAGCGTATGCTGCCGTAATACCGAAATTCGTTATGCAATTGATCAACCACGAATCTCCAGTAATCAACGGAGATGGAACATATTCCAGAGACTTCACCTATATAGATAATGTTGTACAAATGAACATTCTTGCTATTAAAAGCAAAAATAAAGAGGCTGTCAATAAAGTTTATAATGTGGCTTTTGGGGAACGAACCACTTTAAACGAATTAGTTTCTTCACTAAAAAAACACTTAAGTGTATATGATCCAAAAATAGCCGATACCGAGGTTAACTATGGCCCAGTAAGACCGGGGGACGTACCTCACTCATTGGCATCTGTGGAACGTGCAAAAAGCCTTTTGGACTATCAACCCGAATACGGCATTGACGAAGGGTTGAAAAATGCCATTGCATGGTATTACGAAAACTTAAAATAAAATCTAAAAATAAAAGGACAATCAAATGAAATTAACTGTTATTGGAACAGGATATGTTGGTTTGGTAAGCGGGACCTGTTTCGCGGAAATGGGAAATACGGTAACATGTATTGACGTTGATGCCAAAAAAATAGAAAATCTTGAACAGGGAATTATCCCTATATATGAACCTGGACTAGAGGCTATGGTTCAACGTAATATTGAGAACAAAACACTTTTGTTCAGTACAGATATTAGCAAAAATTTAGAAAATTGCGATGTCGCTTTTATTGCTGTGGGTACTCCTATGGGAGAAGACGGTTCTGCCGACCTTAAATATGTACTACAAGTAGCAGCCGACATAGGGAAATACATGACAACTCCTTTGATTGTTGTAGATAAGTCTACCGTTCCCGTTGGTACGGCAGACAAAGTTAGGGCTACAATAAATGGTGAATTGAAAAAAAGAAATTCCGATATAGAATTTCATGTCGTATCAAATCCTGAATTTCTTAAAGAAGGTGATGCCATTAATGATTTTATGAAGCCAGACCGAGTGGTTATCGGTTCTGATGATGAAGCTGCCACAACAATTATGCGCTCGCTTTATTCTCCCTTTTTTAGGAGTAGCATGGATCGCTTGATAACTATGGATGTGAGGTCAGCCGAAATGACAAAGTATGTAGCCAATGCAATGTTGGCTACAAAAATTTCCTTTATGAATGAGATAGCCAATATCTGTGAGTTAGTTGATGCAGATGTCAACAAAGTAAGAATTGGTATAGGTTCCGATAGCCGTATAGGGTATAGTTTTATTTACCCGGGTAGTGGGTATGGTGGTTCTTGTTTTCCAAAAGATGTAAAGGCACTAAAGAAAACAGCAGAAGAGCATGGTTATTCTCCAAGACTCGTAAAATCCGTTGAAGATGTTAATGATGAACAAAAATTTGTGATTGCAAAAAAAGTGATTGCCAAATATGGAGAAGATTTAAGTGATAAAACATTTGCCGTTTGGGGCCTAGCTTTTAAACCAGGGACAGATGATATGCGCGAAGCTCCTGCCATATACATCATTAAAGAACTAACAAAAAGAGGGGCGACCGTTAATGCCTATGACCCAAAAGCAATGGAGGAAGCAGAACATTTTTATCTAAAGGGTACGCCCAATGTGAATTACTTTGCAGCTAAATATGCCGCGTTGGAAAATGCCAATGCAATGATTTTATTAACAGAATGGAAGGAGTTTAGAGCTCCTGATTTTGGTGAACTCAAAAAACAGCTGAAAAGCCCCGTAATTTTCGATGGTAGAAACCAATATAATGATTTAAAACTAAATGCTATGGGGTTTGAATATCATCAGATTGGAAAAAAAACTAAACTTTAAAATCTGATATGGAAACAAAAATTGCTGTTATCGGCCTTGGATATGTAGGGCTACCATTGGCCAGATTGTTTGCAACAAAATATTCCATTGTAGGTTTTGATATAAATCGAGAGCGGATCCAGGAACTACAATCAGGTACGGATAGCACCTTAGAGGTAGAAGACGAAGTTTTGCAGTCAGTCTTAAAGGAAAACCCATCTGAAGAAAAAGGTCTTTATTGTTCAAACAATCTGGATGATTTATTAGGTTGTAATTATTTCATCATTACAGTGCCTACACCTGTTGACGCAACAAACCGACCAATACTCACTCCACTGTACAAGGCAAGTGAGACTGTTGGGAAAGTCTTGAAAAAAGGAGACATTGTAATTTATGAATCGACGGTTTATCCTGGTGCTACAGAAGAAGAATGTGTCCCTGTACTTGAAAAAGTTAGCGGTTTAATTTTTAATAAAGATTTTTATGTAGGGTATTCACCAGAAAGAATTAATCCCGGTGACAAAGAACATACTGTAGATAAAATACTAAAAGTAACATCTGGTTCTACCCCAAAAACCGGTAAAAAAGTAGATGAACTATATGCCTCTGTAATATCAGCCGGAACACACTTGGCTCCAACCATTAAAGTTGCCGAAGCAGCTAAGGTAATTGAAAACTCTCAACGAGACATTAATATCGCTTTTGTAAATGAACTTGCGAAAATTTTCAACCTTATGGATGTTGATACCAATGAGGTTTTAAAGGCGGCTGGCACTAAGTGGAACTTTCTTCCCTTTAAACCTGGCCTCGTTGGGGGACATTGCATTGGCGTTGACCCATACTATCTTGCTCAGAAAGCACAAGCTTTTGGTTACCATCCGGAAATAATATTGGCCGGTAGACGTATGAATGATGGCATGGGTAATTACGTAGCTTCTGAAGTGGTTAAATTAATGGTTCAAAACGATATGAAGGTGAAGAATAGTTCCGTACTTGCTTTGGGAATTACTTTCAAGGAAAACTGTCCTGATGTTAGAAATACAAAAGCTGTTGACGTAATTAACAACCTCATTAGTTATGGAATAAATGTTGATATATATGACCCTTGGGCATCAAAGGAAGAAGTTCAAAGAGAATATAATCTTAATTTATTGAACAAACTACCCAAATGCCATTATGATGTTATTGTACTCTGTGTCTCACATAAAGAATTTTTAAGCCTTGATCTAAACAACAATAAGCACGAGAAATCTCTTATTTATGATGTTAAGGGTGTTCTGGATTATGCCGATAGAAAACTTTAAGCTGTCCATCCAATAAATTATTGCTTTTAAAAAAATTCGAATTATTACTTTTCTAAAAAAAACAATAGTTCAATTATTTTAAAGTAGAATAGTTCATGTTATATCAAAAAATACTCAAAACCATTGTCGGAGCCTCCTTGTGAGGCTCTTTTTTTATTATACCTACTCATTTGAACCTTTGAACCACTCCTAACAGTTCGGTTCCGCAATATCAGATCTTACTATTTATTTGGTTAACGATAAATTGCTTTAACGGGTTCAAGTTTTCTTACATGCATGGATAATTTTTGGAATCTCCGGTAAACTAAAAAATAACTTCTTCAAAACTTTGCCGTTTCACTACCATAAAAAGTGCCATTTCTCGGACTCACTTTTTCTTTAAAATAACAACCCATACATAATAAAGATCCAAAATATTGATTACCTAATAGTGAGCTTTTTTGATCAATCATTATTTTAATATATGTTAAAATCGTGCATTTCATCGAAAAATAGATCGTTGAAACGTCTAAAAATTAGATACATCCGTAAGTTTGTTGTCGTTGGATATGCATTTAAACCTAAAAAATAAGCATTTAAACGATTTTTTTGAATTTTAAAATTTTAAAAGATTGCCCCACATTTTTAAAAAAATCTTACCTTATGATTAACCCCATTAATAATCGAATGATTTCAACAATCATTTCTTGCATCTTTATTTTTTTTCTTTCCTGTTCCAAGGATAGTGATTTATTTGATGAATATGTGATTGAAGAAGACGAACCAGCAGTTGAGCAACCTCAGGATGATATAAACTCAGATAACGATTCCAGTTCAAATGATAACAGTCAAAGTTCCAATAATCAATCCTCAACGGTTCCCGACCCATTTGTTAGTAAACCAAATGAAATCATAGGAACCTTTTATCCTAAATCTTCAGCAGAAATAAGCGACCCTGCATATGCAAACCATAAGGCGGTTATTGAAACTTCCTTTGATTGTAGCAATTGTACTTTTGCTTCAAACCTGACTATTGAATCAGCAGGAGGAGTCATAAATGGTAGTAACGTTAATTTAAATGGTGCTTTTATTGTAAATACCTTCAAACAGTTATTCACAAGTAGTACAACATTTAATGGCGTATATAACAAGTCTAGGTTAAGCCCGGAAATATTCGGTGCAGACGGTTCAGATTCAATTGCGGATGACAATGCTTTGGTTACCCTAATGATGCAAGTAGAATATGCCATAGGTCAAACAGGTTCGGTTTATATTAAAAATGAAGAATCTACGATTCATATGAGGAATGGTACGTTTGACTGGGACATGAACAATTCGACTGTCAGAACAACTAGTGAATCTAACCTTTGTCACTCAAATGATGGAATATGTGCCAAACAATATCTTTTTCAAATTAGGGATATTGACTTAAAAATTACTAATGGTGAATTTGATGGTCAAGACATAGCTAGCAGATGTTTTTATCTTAGAGGGGTTGCTTCATACGATTTTCAAAATGTAAACATTCACAATTATTTTGCCCCTCCTGGAGCACGAGCAAGGGGAATGGCTTTTCTTATTGAAGTGGAGAATAATTTCAAAGGTGGACAAATTCTTAATAGCACAATAGCTAATATTGGCGCTGCTTCTGATGGAAAGATTGCCAATGTACCTTATGGTTTTGCCAAAGGAATATATTGCACCGTAGCCACGGCAAATACGGGCCAGCATGTATACAGAGGCAACACCTTTAGCAACATTTATGGTGATGACGCTGAAGCTTTTTCAAACACTCATACATATGGATATGCAGGAACATACCAACATGCAAGCAATGGACAAAGCTGGGTAATTGATAACAACAATTTTATTGGATCTGAACGCAGAGCCCTAAAAGTTAATTTAAGTAATGTTGACATCACTAATAATTATTTTGAAAGCAAGTCCACTGCACCAATGTTTCGAAACGCACAAGCTGCTCAAATTCAGGTTTTCACACTGCATCAAGGACAAAACATACAAAATGTAAATGTAACAGGAAACACGGTTAAAATTGTAGGGGAAGCAGAGAATGCCGCCTTTGGTATTCATGATGCAACAAATTGTTTGATAGAAAACAATATTTTTGAAGCCGACCATATTAGCTTATACAGGATGGTCACTTTTGGTTCAACAGACGTTCAAGATGGTTTATATGAAGGAGACTTGAGCAACACAGTTATTTTTAGAAACAACGCATTAAAAAACTTGATTGTAAGGTTACCTACCGTTTATGCTCCAGTTAATGGTGGTTTTATCTTTGAAAATGTAGCTATTGATTTTGATGTAGATAGATATTTAAATGGTCATTATGGTGTTTTCCGTATGCTAGGGTTTACAGGAAATAGTGAAAGTTACTCCTTTAAGGACGTGTCCATAAACATTAATCAAACATACGACGCAGGGAGTTTGTTTGGAGGCGCCTTTAGAAGTTTAGGTGTTAATATGAAGAATTTGAGTTTTGAAAATGTAAATGTAAACTATACTGGAGATTACACCTCTAATTTTATTCAAACTGGTCAACCTGGCTATAATGGTGATTTTGATTCAACAAATACTGTAATAGATTGTAATCTAACTGGTCGTGTTGGGACTGGCGCAATAAGCGTGACTGGAAATTCAGGTGTTTTAATTCAAAATAGTATGGGTGATGAATCTACGCCGATTACAGTGAATTAATGCATTTGTTAAAATCAGAGAATAAATCTTTCTTTTTTTAAATCAGTGTAATTTTATAATAACCCAAAAATCCCGATATAAATTTGTATCGGGATTTTTGGGTTTAAGTATTTTTGTAGATTGAGGTCCAAAAGAAAGTAAAAAAATAAGATAGAGATGGGCGTTGGTCAATATTGATTTTTTTTAAAAACATTTTTTTGAATTTACCTTATTGTTACAATTTTTTCTATCAAAAAAGGTTAATAATTAGCATACTGAACACCAAAGAAGTAGGCAAACACTAATTGTATATTATTTAATATATCAAAAAGGGAGATACACGTGAAAATCGTTAAGTACGTATCAACTTTTGAAAATTTTAAAATGCCTCATGAAAAAAATTCACTTATGTTTTGTTTTTTCAATCCATAACAAAAACCTTTTATTCAATTGCAACCAAACACCTCAAAGTCAAGACTTCTGAAGAACAAATCTGGATTCATCAAGTATTTTAAAAACACCTCATGGTTAATGGGGGAAAGGATATTCCGCCTGGCAATTGCATTAACAGTGGGTGTAATGGTGACTCGCTATCTGGGACCAGAGGATTTTGGAACTTTTAGTTATGCCCAGAGTTTTGTTGGTTTATTTACTGCCTTTTCCTCTTTAGGACTAACAGATATTTTGGTGAGAGAATTATTAAAATCAAAAGAAAAGCATTATGAATTAATGGGTACTTCATTTTGGTTGCAAACTTTTGGTTCTTGCTTTATTATGGTATCCTTGATTTGTTTTGTTTTATTGAACAATAACAAACCATTGACCAATAAAATTATTTTAATAGTTGGATTTACAACTTTTCTGCACAGTTTTAACGTAATAACCAGTTTTTTTAATAGTCAAGTAAAAAGTAAGTTCAATGCCATTCCCGCATTTTTGGGTATCACTATTTCTTCTCTGCTCAAAATTTATGGTATATGGCAACAGGCTTCACTTATTTTCTTTGTTTACATTTTGGTCTTTGACACTCTCTTCTTAGCATTGGGGCAAATTTATTATTATATAAAATCAAGCAATCGATTAAAAAAATGGACATTCAAAAGAGCTACCGCAAAAGCTCTTTTAAAAGATTCATGGCCTTTGATACTTAGTGGCATTGTTATTTCGATTTATATGAAAATCGATCAAATAATGATAAAAGAATTAATTAGCAATGCTGCAGTGGGACAATATGCCGCGGCTGTTCGGTTAAGTGAGGCATGGTATTTTATTCCAATGATTATTTGCACCTCAGTTTTTCCCGCAATATTAAATGCCAAGACAAAAAGTATTGAACTATATAAGGAACGTTTGAGCAATTTATACGATTTGATGGTATTTTTAGGAATTGCCGTTATTATTCCAGTGCTGTTATTCGCAGATTGGGGAATTCAATTTTTGTATGGTTCTGATTTTGATCAAACTGCATTCGTTTTAAAAATACATATATGGGCAGGCGTTTTTGTTTTCTTAGGAGTAGCAAATCGTAGGTGGTTTATAAGCGAAAATTTACAGGTTTATCAAACCATATGTTTGGGTTTCGGGATGATAACAAATATTATATTGAATATTATAATGATTCCTAAGTTGGGCATTGCCGGTGCTGCTTATGCTACTTTAATATCTCAGTTTGTAGCATCAGTTTTGGCTCCCGCTTTTTTTTCCAAAACACGTGAATCTTTCTATATGATGATTCAATCATTACTCTTTATAAGTTTTTTCAATAAAATATTACGGAGATAAGTTGGAATTACAATACAGCTGAATAAGTAAAATACCCTAGACTTTAAACAAAAAAAATTAACTTTGCCCATGAAACAACTAATAGAAATGTGTTCTATGCTAAACCAAACAGAACCATTTAAATCAATTCTGATTACAGCAATATATCAAGGGGTTTATTACTATGATCCCGCCAAAATAAGATTTAGCACTAAAAAAATCCATTAACCTTTAAAAAGCCTTGCCAAAGTAGGTAATCCAACCAAGAATTACACCATTTGTAGAATAAATACAATCAGTATTGATTAAAAAAACATATTTGTAAATAAAATTTAAAAAGTGGCAAAAACAGCATTAATTACAGGCGTCACAGGCCAAGACGGAGCATATTTGAGCGAATTTTTATTAAAAAAAGGCTACATAGTACACGGTCTTAAAAGGCGTTCATCACTATTTAACACGGATCGAATAGATCACTTGTATCAAGACCCGCATCTTGAAAATCGTAATTTCATCTTGCATTATGGCGATATGACAGATAGCACGAATTTAATTCGTATAATTCAAGAAATACAGCCTGATGAAATTTATAACTTAGCGGCTATGAGCCATGTTCAGGTTTCCTTTGAAACTCCCGAATATACTGGTAATGCCGATGGTTTGGGAACTTTGAGGGTATTGGAAGCTGTTCGACTTTTGGGTCTGACCAACAAGACCAGGGTATATCAAGCATCCACATCGGAGCTCTATGGAAAAGTCCAAGAGGTACCTCAATCGGAAACCACTCCTTTTTATCCTCGAAGTCCTTATGCTGTAGCCAAAATGTATGCCTATTGGATTACCGTAAACTACCGTGAGGCATATAATATGTATGCTTGTAATGGAATTTTGTTTAATCATGAATCTCCTGTACGAGGAGAAACATTTGTGACAAGAAAGATTACTCGTGCTACCTCCAGGATTGCTTTGGGGTTGCAGGACAAATTATACCTTGGAAATCTTGATGCTCAAAGAGACTGGGGACATGCAAAGGATTATGTAAGAATGATGTGGATGATTCTTCAAGCAGATGAACCCGAGGATTGGGTAATTGCAACGGGCAAAACCACACCCGTTAGGGATTTTGTTCGAATGAGCTTTGCAGAAGTTGGTATTGAACTTGAGTTTAAAGGAAAAGGAGTTGATGAAAAAGCATATGTAAAGGCTTGTAATAATCCAGACTACCAATTGGAAATAGGTAAGGAAGTGCTTGCTGTGGATTCTACATATTTTAGACCCACGGAAGTTGACCTATTGATAGGTGATCCATCCAAAGCTAAGAACAAATTGGGCTGGGTACCTGAATATGACCTGAACGGTTTGATCAAGGATATGATGCAAAGCGATTTGATATTGATGCAAAAAGATCAATATTTAAAAAAAGGAGGGTACAAAGTTCTCAACTATTTTGAATAAATGAAGAAGAGTTCTAAAATATATGTAGCTGGACATCGAGGTCTGGTGGGAAGCGCAATTGTACAAAACTTAAAAAGTAAAGGGTACCATAACATTGTCCATAAAACCCACTCCGAACTTGATTTGACAAATGGTGATGAAGTAGCTCAGTTCTTTTCAGATGAAAAACCGGAGTACGTTATTTTGGCTGCGGCAAAAGTTGGAGGAATCGTTGCAAACAATACCTACCGAGCTGATTTTATTTATGAAAATCTGATGATACAGAACAATGTCATTCATCAGTCCTATTTAAATGGAGTTAAGAAACTATTGTTTTTGGGCAGCACCTGTATCTATCCAAAAACCTGTCCTCAGCCGATGAAAGAGGATTACCTGCTCACTGGTATTCTTGAATATACCAATGAACCCTATGCCATAGCGAAAATTGCAGGTATAAAGATGTGTGAAAGCTATAATTTGCAGTATGGAACCAATTTTATTTCCGTCATGCCAACCAACCTATATGGTCCCAATGATAATTTTGACTTGGAAAAATCCCATGTGCTGCCAGCGCTGATTCGAAAAATGTATTTAGGGAAATTATGGTCTTCAGGCTTGAAAAATGATTTGTTGGCAGATTTGAATTTAACCGATATTCAAGAAGCAGAAACTCACCTCAATAATTTTGGCATTACAAAAACAGCTGTTGAAATATGGGGTAGCGGAAACCCCATGAGAGAATTTTTATGGAGCGAGGACATGGCGGATGCCTGTGTTTTTTTGATGGAAAACCGTGACTTTACAGATACCTTTCCAAAGAATTCCAAAGAGATAAGAAACACCCATATTAACATAGGAACAGGTGAAGATATCTCAATCAAAGATTTGGCATATCTGGTTAAAGATATTGTGGGGTACGAGGGTGAATTGATGTTTAATACTGAGAAACCCGATGGAACCCTTAAGAAATTGACCGATGTAAGTAAATTGAAATCGCTTGGTTGGAAACATAAAGTGGATTTAAAAACAGGGATTCAGAAGCTATATCAATGGTATTTGTTAAACCATGGCTAGTTCAATTGTCCAAACATTACTCAAATTCCTATTTAGAAACATCAATTAATTCAACAAATGAATTTCAATACTCCAATTGTTGTTGTGGCCTACGATCGTGAAAAATCTTTAGCTAGGCTACTTAATTCATTGAAAAAAGCGAACTACCCTAATTCCAATATAGAACTTATCATTAGCATAGATTTTGCTGACAATAATAACCATGTTCTGGAAATAGCAAATGACTTTTCTTGGGAACATGGAAAAAAAACCGTGGTATACCATGAAGAAAACTTGGGCTTAAGAAAGCACATTATAAAATGTGGCGATCTTAGTCAAGAATATGGCTCAGTCATAATATTAGAAGATGATTTGCTAGTATCTCCCAACTTTTATAATTACACTATAAGTGCACTTAAATTTTGTGAATCAGATGACAAAATCGGAGGTATCTCTCTGTATAACCAACAGTTAAATGTTCATTCCAAGGAGAATTTTTCTCCTTTGGAGGATGGCTTTGACAACTGGTATTTACAATATGCCTCATCTTGGGGTCAGGCTTGGAGTGCCAATCAGTGGAAAGGTTTTAAGGCGTGGTATGACCTTGGTCATAATTTAGATAACAATGTTGAAGTCCCGAATTATGTGCGCAGGTGGTCCGAAAAGTCTTGGTTGAAATATTATATAGCCTATCTAATTTCCAAAGACAAATTCTTCTTATACCCTAGGGTTGCTCTATCAACTAATTTCAGTGATGCAGGTACTCATATGCTAAGCGACAGTACCATATACCAAGTTCCAGTCTTATGTTCTGTTAAAAAAGATTATAATTTTTCTAAACTAAATCGGAGTATTAGCGTTTATGATGCATTTTACGAAAATATGCTACTACATCAGCAGTTGAACCTAAAAAGAGAGGATATCACTATTGATTTATACGGAAACAAGGATATCCATCGCAAGTACCTGTTGACATCTAAAATTTTAGATTATAAGATTGTTCAATCGTTTTCTAAATCAATAAAACCTATTGATGCCAATATATTTTTTAAGATGCCAGGTAATGAGTTATTTCTTTATGATACAGAGTCTGATGCTAAAAACATTCATAAAAAAGATGCAACACGTGCCATAATCTATAATCATAAGTATATTTCTCCAAAAAATGCTTTACAGGTTGTTTGGAACTACTGTAGGCACTTAATTAGAAAAATCTTCTCACTTTTTAAAATTATGTGAGATTTTCAACCATTATAAAAAAGTACATTTACGAATAAGTTCCGAAATAACAATCAATTAAAAAACACTGGCCATTGAATTGATTTTTTAAATGAAATTGGTGAAATTGCTAAATTAAACATCCATAAAGTTATTGACCCAACCGCCATTTCGATAGATTTTTATTCAAGTTAAATTATTGACTATTAATACTTTAATATTAATTCTTCTTTACCTTGATAAAACCAATAATTCAATGAACGATTCATTGCTTAAAACAATAAAGTTAATAGGTATAATCCCTTTCACACTAATCATACTATACCTTTTGAATCCGTATGATAAGGGATTTGTAATCGGGTATTTACTTTTCGTTTTTGCCTATTTTGGAAAAGGATTCTCTTTTAAAACCTTGGACAAAACCTATTTTATTCTTTTAATCTTCTCTTTAGTTTATGCTTCATTTTACTTTTTGGATATGAACCAAGGCAATCAATGGTTGATTATATATGCCACTTCTCCTCATACTTTTTATCTGTTAGGGAAAAGAATGGTGCCAAAAAAGATGGATTCCAAGGTGTTGGCCCAAATATTAATTTTTATAGGTATTATTTATTCGGTAACTGCTATTTTATCTGTAGGTTTTAATATAATTGAAGGAGGGTTTGTTCAAGTTGGCAGAACAATAGGAGACTTTTGGAGTGGTAGGGAAAGATTGGCCACCGCCATGGGGGCTTATTTCGTATTTAATATGTCTATTCCAGGGTTATTGATAGTATCAAAGAAAAACCTATCGCTTTGGTCCAAACTACTTCTAATCATCATTTTTATTATATCCCTCCTCTGTATATTTAGACTGGGGAGCCGCACACAAATTGTATTGGCCATTATAGGTGTTTTTGTTGGAATCACCTATCGTTTAAAGAGTCAAAATGCGATATCAAACCTTAAATTCATAGCGGTATTGGCAATCTTAATATTCCTGGGGGTCAATTATATAAGCATTGATTTAGATGCAGAGTATCTTTCATCTTTGGGAAGACGTTTACAAGAAAGTGACAATGCAGGAAGTGCGGGTGGAAGAACCGAGCTATGGTCAAAATCAATTGAAAACCTTTTTAAAAAACCCTTTGGATGGTCTATCAATGAATTTGGCTATTCCCATAATATGTGGCTTGATACAGCTAGAACTGGAACTGTAATATCTATGTTTTTAATCACAATATTTACTTTCTTTTCATTAAAAAACATTATCAAAGCCTTAAAAGTCAACAAAGATGCTTTTTTCTTAAATGCTACAATATTGATTTTCAATATTATAATTTTTCTGCAGTTTTTTGTAGAGCCTGTTTTCGACTCCCCTTTGTTTCAACTTTTCATATTCTTTTGCCTCACACAAGGTTTCATTAACGAATACAGAAATAAACAGGTAATGGAGTATACCTCCGATTAACATTTTAGACAAACCACAATGACTTTGAATAGAAGGTAGCTCTGTAAAGGGGGCTTTTTAGAATATTACTTGATTTAAACTTCCATTGCACACAATGCCCGCTCACCTGTATGAACGGAATCAAAACAGACCATGTCGCCTTTACGGTTCATTCTAGGATGCAAATCACAACACCAATGTTTATAAGGCCTGGATTGGAATTTCTTGAAAGAATTAACCGAAGCCAATAAGGTGACCTCATTACTTTCAATACCTACCTTATACAATTTTGCCACCCTGTGCTTGTCCGGATAGGTGTCGGTCACAAAAATGTTGTCGGATATAAAACTTTGATGACCATCAGAGTTTAATTGAGGGTAGGCAACTCTCCTATGTTTCTGCAAAGTAGGTTCTTCAAATAACACATGACTATCCTTTTCCCCTATTCTGCTATAGGCTATAATCTGATTTTTGCTGTTCCACACATAGTGAGACACCATCTCATTGGTTGGACTAAAATGGAGTTTTTTGGTCTCACGGTCATAAACAACCAATTGAGTCCATCGTTTCATGATATCCTCTACAACAGTGGCACGATACAGAAAGGAAACATACCTACCGTCTGGCGAGAACAATGAATGTGTAACATATTGATGTGCATCTTCAATAAAATATTGTGCCACCCCCCCTTTATCGTTCAGTTCTTGTAAATTAACCACTAATTCTCGGGTTCCATCTTCCAAGCTCCCGATAAAGAGTCCTGTCTCCTCTGTAATCTTTATATCTTTAAAAGACTCATCTTCATAGTCATATCCGTAACCAGGCATAGTCATTTCCAGTCTACCGTAGCTGAATGAAGTAGCAAACTTTCCACATTGTGAAGCCGTATCAATTGGAAACGGAATTGTTTTGGTGGTTCCTTTTTTTATATTGTATAACCGCGAAACTAATTTCCCTCCTTCTGCATCGTTGAAAATAACATGATTCTCTCCTGCCCATTGTAGCCTACAACCTTTATGATAATTCCAAGCTCTAGATTCCCCTATTTTTGTATACTCTCCAAACTTTCCGTTTTTTATATCAAAATAACCAACTTCTAGGGCATCTTTTTTATTTGGCATCCTTAGGGGTATGGTCAGTTTGTTGGCAAGTATTTTAGTATCGTCATAGGAAAAGGGTGATACGTCGTGAAACCCAAAAAAATAACCTTCTTTAGCTTGTATAGGGTTTAAAGAATAATCCTTTTTATTCGGCAGTGCATCATAAAAAGATTGATATAGGTTCCTGACCTTGATTTTTATCTTAGGATTATGCTTTAACGTATCGTAAACAAATTTTTCAATTTTATTCATCTTGGTGGTAGAATTTCAAATACTCTTTTATGAGGTTGTTCCAATCGAATGGTAAAATAGCTTTATTAAGGCCTTTATAATTTGTGCTGGCAACTTGCTCTATACCCTCCGCTATCGATTCAATATTTTTTGGATCAACGGATTGCCCAACAGGTAGCTCTTCAAAAAAACCGTCGATTCCTTCCCCTTTAGAATATATTATAGGTAAACCTTGAGACAGCGCCTCTATGTACACAAGTCCAAATAATTCAGGTTTTGATGGCATGGTAAAAACATCAGCATTTCTATAAAGCTCCATCAGTTTGGATGCATCCTTGATTTTACCTTTATATTCTAACCAATCATAGCTGTCGACCAACTTAAGAAATTCTTGAAAGTACTCTGGTTCATTATGATTTTGACCTCCAACTACATTCAAATTATACTTTATGGATTCTCCTTTATTATTCAAAAGATCAATGGCGGCAATAAGTTCCTTAATGTTTTTTAATTTCATTATTTGCCCAACATAAATTAAGTTCACCATTTTTCGTTGCGCATTGCTTCTTTCAGGAAAAGGGTTGTTTAACCAAATGTCATTAATGCCGTTTGGAATAATCAGCGTTTTTTTTGCAAGCTTCTTAACTAGTTTCTTGGGCATCATGGAGAAAAGTCTATTTCTATAAATTGGAGAAATAAATATAATTCTTTCCGCATTTTTAAGAACTTTGTTGATACTTGCCCTTCTATGATACATATATTTATACTGCAATGTAATGTCAGTTAACCTCACGGTTACAATGTATGGCACTTTGAATGACTTATTGATCTTATAGGCCAAAGCGCCATCTGTGAATAAGTTATGGGCATGTACAAAATCAATATTGGTATGTAATCCCTGATTAATAAGTCTTTTGTACAAAAAATTGATCTTGCCGAAATAATTGTATTTATGAAAAGGTTTTATCTGCTTATCAAAAAACAACTTAGTATTATCAAGGTCGACTATATTCTCAGGTTTCCTGTTCAGTTTAATAGGAATGTATACTTTTTGGTTTATAAAAGCGTCTAACTTAGAATACAATTGAGAGTAAAGATGATTGTCTATGTAATATGAGTTGAGGTGCAGTATTGTCTTATTACTCATTTAAAAAAGTTTTGACAAACTTAACCAATGAGCTCAATAATATAGTCTCGATAGTTTAAAAAACGATAAAAGCACCCTTTTTTCAGTTGAATTTTAAATGTCGATTAGGTAAAAGTATAGTGTCATTTTTTCTGGATTTAAGCTTTATAGAACTTAAAAACCGCCACAGTAATCAAGCCATAAATTACCTCTTATATTATTGGCTCTAACAATTATCAAATTTGTAAATTACACTATAGGTCATACCTTAAGCGCATAAATTAGTTATACATCGATTTTTATTCCCTTCTAAACACTTTAATTATAATTTCAACCAGATAAAATCAATTATATTAAAGGTAGAGAAATGTATGATATCTCAATTTTGCCTGACTATCAAAATAAAAATGTTATTGCCCAAACTAATTTGTCGGCACTTTATTTAAGAGATAAAGTGAAGATTATCGACTTCTTGTTAAGGCTTTCATTTAGGACCTTTAGTCTTTTTTTGATTATATTGGCTCAATTATATCTTTATAATAATTAACAATTTTTATGGGTTTTCTCAAATAAAAAACCTGTAGCTACTTAAATACCCAACACTTACTTTATCCATTCAAAAAATATGGTTCAAGACTTTCAACCAAAAACACCGAATAATAAGACGATACTGTTTTTTTGCAGGGAAAACTGTGAATTTTCCAAAATGGGAATAAACCTAATGCTAGATTTAGGCTATACCCTTAAAGTAGTATTTAACCAAGGAAAAGGCGGAAAACTTCCCAAAGACATTGAGTTATTTGAGTGTGACTACATAATATGTTTTAGAAGTTGGTTTATCTTGCCAAAACAACTGATTGAAAAGCCAAAATACTTTGCTATAAATTTACATCCAGGCCCCCCTGCTTATCCAGGCTCCGGGTGCATTAATTTTGCTTTTTATAATGAAGAGAATTATTTTGGAGTTACTACACATTTAATGGAAGAAAAAGTGGATAGTGGCAAAATCATTGATTATGAAACATTCCCATTATTACAATCACAAACATTGGAAAATGTCTTAAAAACTACACATCAAAAATTATATAATCAATTAACAGATTTAATTTTAAATCTCTCCGCTTTTGGAAATGAGTATGTTCATCAAAAAATAAAAGAAAACGAAGGCGTAAAATGGTCGGAGAAAAAAAGAAAGCTCAAAGAAGTTGAGGAGCACAGGGAAATTAAATTTGACATGGATAAAAAAGAAATTGCCAAGAGGATTCGATCCTTTCACCATCCCGATTATCCGGTTTTCATTATACTTGACGAAAAGCGTTTTTATCTTAAAAAATAATTTGTTCTGAGCTTTTACAATGAAGAGTTTTTAGTTACAATCCTCCAGCACTTCGTATTGCCAGAAACTCCTCCTTTAAATTTTGTACAGCATTGTGTGGAAATGTATGCTCATTTTCAAAAACAAAACTATCTTCAATTTTAGGCTTTTGCTTAATTTCAAAATAGTTCCACTTTTCAATCCATATGTCCAAATGAAAAATTAGTTCCATAGAATCCTTTATTAGCTCATCCGATAGTAAGTGACTATTTTCAACCAAAAGTTGTAATATATTGTCATTGCATTTTTTAAGTATTTTGGCAAATAAAAATTGCTTATTGTTCTGTATATAACTCGCATAAGTTTTATCAGATCTCTTAAAAAGAATATAAAGCTTACCTAGAAATTCTTTTTTTGCTTCTTTTTGCATTTTTAATGGATGTTAGAAAAATTTATCATTAATGAAATCATGTTCTGTTGATTAGCATTATTGTTCAAATTAATAATCAACTATATTCAATACTATTCATTCTGAATTAATATGACCTCATAAATTCAGAATTGTAAGGCTAACTAATTCTTGTCAAATATCGAATTTTCTCATGTTGTTTCATTAAAAAATAATTACAATCAAATACCATAACAATATTCCCTCCCTTTTTATTATATTTTTATTTTTAATACAATATGTAGGGTATGCATAATCAGATCTGAATAAAATTTCTTTCTTCGCTGGGCGCATAATTTAGTTATACATCGATTTTTATTCCCCTTAGCAGTATTATGACATAATTTTGTATCCTATAATTTTGTGTGTATAACCCCAATCAACATAACTACAAAGACATGTATCGAATTGCTGTGCTACTAACATGCCACAATAGAAAAGAAAAGACCCTAAGCTCCCTTAAATCTCTTAAGACAGCCACCCAAGCTTCAAATCAAAAAATAGATGTCACCGTTTATTTAACTGACGATGGATCTACAGACGGAACATCGGAAGCTGTTGCAAGTCAATTTCCAGACACAGTAATTCTTAAGGGTGATGGAAATCTTTTTTGGGCAAATGGAATGATTAATTCATGGAAAGAAGCCATAAAAAAAGACTTTGACTTTTATCTTTTGTTGAATGATGATACAATTTTGTTTGATGATTTTTTTGATGTGATTTTCGATACACATCATAAATGTTTAGACAAATATGGAATGGGAGGTGTTTATGTAGGGTCAACCAAAGATTCCGAAACTCAAGAAATAAGTTATGGTGGCGCTGTAATAATCAGTAAATTAAAATATACATTTTCCAAAATAAAACCCGACGGCAATATTCATGAATGTGATTTGGGTAATGCCAACATTATGATGGTCAGTAAAAATGTAGTTGAAAAGGTGGGGATTCTGTCCGATGGCTACGCCCATGGTGCAGCTGATTTTGATTACACTCTCAAGAGTAAGAAGAAAGGAATGCCAGTACTGGTTGCTACTCAATATTGTGGATATTGTACAAATGACCATAAAGGTATGTACCACAACTTTGATAAAAAGAGCTTGAAAGAGCGAATAGACTACCTATATAGCCCCACAGGTATTGCCTTTAAATCTAGGTTGCGATTCATGAGAAAGTTTTTTCCAGTCCGATATCCTTTTTTCTTTATCGTAGGTTGGGTTAAAGTCCTTTTTCCTAAAATTTATGTAGCAACCATGACCAGTCGTTAATCTTATACATTTCAGACCATTATTTTTACAAAAAATGAATATTCTATATATCCACCAATATTTTGTAACACCAAGTGAAGCTGGTGGCACAAGATCCTATTGGATCAGCCAAGAGTTGAAAAAAAAGGGACACAATGTTACCATGCTGACAACCAATAGGGCAAGTCTAAATAAAAAAAGGGAGACCATTGATGGAATCAATGTTATATACTTGAACATCCCTTATGACAATAAAATGGGTGTATTTAAAAGAATAATTGCATTTTTAAGGTTTATGCTACTATCCTCATGGTATGTAATAAAAAGCAAGGGCTTCGACTTGGTAATTGCTACCTCAACACCATTAACCGTTGGATTTCCTGCCTTAGTTGCAAAAAAACTAAGAGGAATCCCATATATTTTTGAAGTAAGAGATCTTTGGCCAGAAGTACCAATCCAGATGGGAGGGATAAAAAATAAGTTTGCCATAAAACTATTGCGCCTGTTTGAAAAAAAGATTTACCAAAACGCCAAGCACATAGTTGCACTTTCACCAGGGATGTTCGATGGTGTAATAAAAACCGGCATTCCCGAAAATAAGGTAAGTATGATACCCAACATGTCTAAAATTGATAAATTTTGGCCGCGAAAAAAAAACGAATCGGTTATAAAGGAATTAGGCTTAAAAAAAGATTCTTTTAAAGTAATCTATTTTGGGGCTATGGGATTGGCCAACGGTATGGATTATATACTTGATGGCATAAAACTACTTGGAACTGAGCATAATGTTGAATTCATGTTCTTTGGTTGGGGTTACATGGAATCACTTTTGAAGAAAAGGTGTGAAGAAGAAAATATTCAAAACACTAAGTTTTATGGAAAAATGCCTATGGACCGCCTTTCCGAAATTGTAAACATATCTGATGTATCCCTTGTCACATTTACCAACTTACCCATTTTAACTACAAACTCACCAAATAAATTATTTGATTCCCTTTCGGCAGGAAAACCCATTATTGTAAATTCTCCGGGATGGACAAAGCAAATGGTAGAAGAACACCGTTGTGGTATATATGTAGACCCGACCAAACCACTAGAATTAGCTGAAGGCATCATGTTTTTAAAGGAAAATGAGAAAATAAGTGATGAATTTGGTGAAAATTCAAGAAAACTTGCGGAAAACATGTATGACAAGTCCATTCTATGTGAGAAATTTAGTGCCATGGTTGAAAAACTCAAGTAATTTATTTTCTTTGAAACCATTAAAGCAGCAAAACAATACTGAGTTTTTTAATATGTCATCTTCAAAGGATAATTGGTTATAAAGACTCATTTAAGAATTACGAAAGCAATTAATGTTTTCATGTTTATCCGATAGTGGGGTATTAAATCGAATTTTTTCAATAGCATCATAAAATTGAAATATTTTTAATCAAAAATTCCAAT
Source organism: Flagellimonas lutimaris (assembly GCF_003581615.1). Taxonomy (GTDB): domain Bacteria; phylum Bacteroidota; class Bacteroidia; order Flavobacteriales; family Flavobacteriaceae; genus Flagellimonas; species Flagellimonas lutimaris. The sequence continues at coordinate 330,678 of NZ_QXFH01000077.1, read as the reverse complement.
TAACTACTTTGGGTGTCAAAGTATAATAACCTTACAATGTACAAGTTTATAAAAAGGCTTCTGGATTTCGTTTTTGCCTTGTCTTTACTTATTATATCATCCCCCGTAATCATTATCACATCAATTGCCTTATTTGTCTCTTTTAAGGAGAGCCCATTTTTTCTCCAAAAACGACCCGGACTGCATGAAAAGCTTTTCAAAATTGTAAAACTCAAAACAATGAACAGCAAAAAAGATCATGACGGAAACCTTTTACCCGACAAAGATCGCTTGACAAAACTTGGTAAAATTGTTAGAAAGTTGTCAATAGATGAATTACCACAACTTGTGAATATAATTAAAGGGGATATGAGCTTCGTTGGACCACGACCACTATTGGATTATTATTTACCCTATTATTCCGATGAGGAAAAATTGAGACACTCTGTTAGGCCTGGCATTACAGGATTAGCACAAGTATCTGGAAGAAACCATTTAACATGGGATAAACGAATGGCAAAAGATATTGAGTATGTTAAAAACAAATCATTGGCACTTGATTTTAAAATTTTAAAAATGACTTTTTTTAAAGTTATTAAACAGGAAGATATTGTTGTAGATCCAAACTCCCATATGGTAGATTTCGCAACGTATAAAAAGAATCTTCAAAAGGGTACAAACAGTACCTCTTGATAAACAACAAGTGTGTTAGTTTCTTATAATCCCAATTTTGTGAACAATAAGATTAATAAGATTATATAACCAGTATTTTACTTTAACCTTAATGTTCCTGATGTGGATACAAGCTTTTTACTATACTCTTAGCAACCAAACTTCTACCGTGCGTATTCCAATGCTGATCATAAATTAGGGTGACAGGAACCTTAGATTTTTCAAATAGTTTTCCAAAATCAATTACTTTAATATTGTTTTCTCTGCAATAGGATAAAAACTCTTTAGGGGTTGTCCTAAAATCCAATAGAAAACTTGTTTTGTTCTTTTCAATCGGGTATAACTTTAACAAGCTATCAAAATTAGAAATATAAGTTCCCGCAGCTTCATCTTTTTCGTTGCTATCCACTATATCTTCTTCCGCTTCATTGTCAGAATCCTTGGTTTTTCCGGAAACAAATCTCTTTACCGAATCGAGCATTCCTATTTCTGAAGCATAATAAAACAACTTGATGTTATTCCTTAACTTAAATACAGTTGAATTTAACAGTTTGATTCTTTTATAATTGGGTTCGTATGTTGCTCTATGGAAATCGGAAGGATAATCCATATAGATAACAATATGGTCAATTTTCTCAAAATCTTGCTTATAAGCGTTGATAAGGTGCAATTGATCGGCCATATCCCATCCAGCATAACCATATTCGTAAACTTCAAGTCCGTCTACCTTCTGATCTATTTTTTTGCCTATAGATTGATCATATTCTTCATGAAAACCCTGAATAAATGAATCCCCAATTAGAGCGAGTTCATTTTTTGATTCGCTTGGATTAAAATTGCGGTAAGAATTAAAACCTTGTTTGTTTATCCTAAACTCTGAAAAGTTCTGCCTTCTATTACCTGTTACGCTGTAACCCGTATATCCGGGAACCCGTTTCTCCACATTTAATTCATCGATAAACCTAGGAGGGTCTTCGGGATATAAATGAAAAACCCTAACCAAGATTTCCAAGGCTATTAGAACAAGAACTCCATATAACAGAATTTTTCCAAGTAATTTTATCATATCAAAATTGAAAATAAATAAAGGACCTATCTACACCATCATCATAAAACAATAATATACCAAATACCACAAGTGTATAAATGGTGAATCGAACAATGCGAGATTTAAAATTGAATGGTTTACGTTCGTTGTCAGATATTAAAAATTCATAACATACAAATATTCCAATAATCAAAAAGTAATCAATCAATCTATATCCTTGCGGATGAAAGTATGGTTCATAATTCCATTTGGCTAAAATTCCTCCGATGTATTTAAAAGCTTCCTGTAAACTGGAACTTCTAAAAAAAATCCATCCAAATGTTACCAATATAAAGGTTAAGAGCATTTGTAGATAATCCTTTATTGGGGTACCAAAGGCCGCAGTACCCTTATCGGCATATTTTCTGTTACTTCCCATAAGGAACGAGGGCACAAATAGAATCGCATTGAACAAACCCCAAAATACAAATGTCCAATTGGCACCATGCCATAATCCGCTCACTAAGAAAATAATAAAAATGTTTCTTAAGGCTTGGGTTTTCCCATTCTTGGAACCTCCCAAAGGGATATAAAGATAGTCCCGAAACCATAAAGAGAGCGAGATGTGCCACCTCCTCCAAAATTCTCCAATGTTTCTCGAGAAATATGGAAACTTAAAGTTTGACATTAATTCCACACCAAAAAGCTTGGAAGTACCTATGGCTATATCTGAGTATCCCGAAAAATCACCATAAATTTGAAAACCAAAAAATATTGCCCCCATAATAAGTGTTGGTGCGGAATATTCGGAATAATTGGAAAAAATATCATCGACTATTGGTGCCAACGAATCTGCAATCACCATTTTTTTAAACAAGCCCCATAAGATAAGTTTTAATCCATCCGAAGCCTGACCATAGGTAAATTTGCCCTTTTTCATCAATTGTGGCAACAAATGGGACGCTCTTTCAATGGGTCCCGCCACTAATTGAGGAAAGAAGGCTACATAGGCTGCGAAGGATATGAAATCATTAGTGGGCTCAAGTTGTTTACGGTAGATGTCCAGGGTGTATGACATGGTTTGAAATGTATAGAAAGAAATACCTACCGGCAGCAGAATCTCCAATGTCCATACCTGTCCAAGTTGAATTCCAAATAAAGAGAAGGAATCAACAAAGGAATCAACAAAAAAATTATAGTATTTAAAGAATCCTAAAAGCCCTAGATTAAAAGAAACGCTTAACCAAAGTAGTCTTTTTCTCAACTTTGCATCGATTACCTTTCCCATATACCTCCCAACAAAATAATCAACAAGCGTTGAAAGAACTATTAAAGAAAGAAAACGGTAATCCCACCAACCGTAAAATATATAACTGGCAATCAACAAGAAAAAATTCCTGGTGACCAATCCTGCATATCGATTCAATATCCAGAAAATTGTAAGGACTATAGGTAGAAAAACAGCAAAATCAATAGAATTGAAGAGCATGGAAGTTTGTTATATCAATTTGAATTGCACTTGCAATTAAGGTTTTAAAATATTTTCAACTTTTTCATTCAAAGCAATAATTTTGGTGTTATTCTTGCCTTTTAATACCAATAAATTATCATCTTCTAATACCCGAAAAAGTTTAACTTCTTTTGATCGTTCCCCAAACAAATACAAAAACTCAAAAACTATTTTATTGATTTTCGGACCATATTCAGGGATGTGTTCCAATTCAAGTTCTTTATTATCAAATTCTTCAAACTTAGTATTGTAATTCGGACTAAGATTTTTTGTTTGAGGTTCTTTTTTTGAAAACAAGAAATGAATCCGGTTTTTAAGTTTATTAATGTCCTTTTCTCTCAAATATTGTTTAAGCCGAAAATATTTTTGTAAAAGAATGGCAATAGTTGTTGACTTTATTGAAGTTTTATCGTAAACCAAATGATATTCAAAATCATATTTTTTTGTACACCATCGGGTTTTATAATCAAAATAACCCTTGGAAAAATCCAATATGGAAAACCTATTTGTAATACCCCAATCAATAAGGTACATAATATTGACCGAGCCCAGATGAAATTTGAAATAATCAATATCAAACACGGTTATCGCATCAAATATGATATCTTTTGAAAAATAATTTAGAGTTACCGCAATTGGTTTTTTATCATCAAATATAACGAATAGACCAGCTTGCTGATTTAGCAGCATTGGGTAGACAACTTCCTTAAAGAAACCCCATTCTTGCGCATCGAGATTGTTATTATACTCTTCCTTATCGGAAAATCGTTTTTCCAATAGTTCTCTAAAGCAATCAAAAATATGGTCGTATTCGGACTTATCCATATTACCGGTGTACATTTTGACATTAATATCAAAACTCTGCTCCAGTTTTTTCCGGTATTTCTTAAGCTTATACCTACTGCTTTTACCAAATTGTTCTTTCATGAAGCCGGCTAAGTCAGCAAACTTCTCCAATTCAATTAAAAAGCCCGGGTACTGTCTTACTCTTTTCACAGCTCTGCCGCCACCTTTGGTACTTGGGCAATCAAAATATGTTGGAACGTCAAAAATAAGACAGCTTTTCCCACTCAGTCGTTTATTTTTTTCTTCAAATTCGTAATAAACACCTTTGGTATGGGTTCTTCCAACATTAACCCATAACCCTGGAAATCGAGACTTATAAAAATCTGCTCCGATAATACTTTTAATAGTAAATGGTTCGTTTCCCTCATTGAAATGTTTAAGCCAAATATTCTTGAAGATTTCAGAATTGAAAGGGTTGTCAATCATTATATAATTGCTTTAGGAGGTTTCGGAGCGTCTAAACGATATAATGGAAAGAAGGAAGATTCCCCATATTCTTCCTTAATTAGTTCTTTATCATATATTCTTTCATTTACCAATTTCCAATATTCATCTTCATCCACTATATATTTCCAAAGACTAAAATCTCTAAAGTCTTTGGAAAAACCAGATTTAAATCTAAATAGCGAGTCATTATTGCTGCCTCCTAAACCACCGCCCAAATTAAAATACTTCTGATTGCCTTCTTCCGTTGATTGAACTCTGACAAAGTCTATTAAAAATTTGATCGGGTTAATTTTTAAATATTCTTCCTTGGCTCCGGATAAATGATATTGAACGATTCCATTTGTTTTTGTGAAGATTGCCCCACCCACTATTTCCTCTGTTTCCTTGTCAATCGCCAACATAAGGTTAGCATTTATTTGTGGGCTATTAAGAAAATTTATGAAATACTCCCGTTTAAAAAAGTAATGAGGTTTAGCTCCAACCCTTTTCATATTTTCATAATAAATTTCAATAAATGAATCCACAGTTTTATCACACTTACCCTTTTCTATCCTATAAAGTGTTTTGGCCTTGTTAACATAGGATTTAAGTCTTCTATTATACTGTTGTCTCTGAGATTCTAAACTTTGGGTTATATCAATGTTCACTACATCCCCATTTGATACGATTTTTCCGATTCCATTTAGAATCAAGTTCTGGTTTAAAATAAAAGGGTGCAATCTGGAAAACACCGAAATAATCTTATTTTTCCTTAGTAACACATTCAACCTGTGCTTAAAATCTTTGTTGTCAAATCCACTATTGACATTCTTATTGGTGATTGGTCCACAATAGCCGTATACCGAGGTTGCATCATTATAGTGGGTACCCGCTATTTTTCTTATTAGCAAAGGAATGGCTATCAATACCTTTCCATATTCATACTTTATCAAAATCGGCTCTTCATCTTCATTTTTGGATAACATATGATAATCGTATGTATGGTAGAAATCAGATTGCTCACAACATTCAACCACTGAATTCCAATTCGCTCTATCTCTAATTACCAACATAATTTATCAAAATTGAAAATTTTCGTTTTTGTTAATTACAAATGAATTGTTTGAAGTAATTTTTAGATTTTATTTCAATCTACTTTTCCAAAACCCAATTACCAATACAAAGCGCATCCAAACCTGTTGAATAAAAACAGCGCAAAGCATGTTGGGGTGATTCAACAACAGGTTCCCCCTGTATGTTGAAACTGGTATTTAATACAACGGGCACACCTGTTTTTTTCTCAAACTCGGAAATTAGTTGATGGTATCGTGGATGCAACTCCTGGTTAACAGTTTGCAGTCTGGCACTGCCATCAACATGGGTAACTGCAGGAATTACACTTTGTTTCTCTTTAAGAACATCACAAACCTTTAGCATAAACGGTGCTTCAACCTCTAAATCAAAAAAGTCCTTGTATTTCTCCACCAAAGCTGAAGGGGCAAAAGGTCTATAGGCTTCCCTAAACTTGACTTCTGCATTAATCTTGTCCTTCATATTTGGGTATGCGGGGTTTGCAAGAATACTTCTGCTGCCCAAAGCTCTTGGTCCGATTTCCATTGGACCTTGAAACCATCCAATAATTTTTCCTTCAGCAAGAAGAGTCGCTGCTTTCTCGCAAATATTCTCTTCATAGTTTGCCTTAAGCTTTGCCCCTTTGATTGTTTTTTCTATTTCATCATTATTATAAGATGTTCCTATATATGCATTGTTATGAACAAAATTTCGTTTTTTATTTAAAATTCCGTTATACAGATAATAGGCTGCTCCAATCGCAGTTCCATTGTCTCCAGCGGCTGGCATTACATATACATCCTTAAATTTACTTTCCCGTACAATCCTTCCATTCATAACACTATTTAAAGAAACACCTCCGGAAATTACCAAATAATCTGCTTTTGTTTTTTCATACAAAATATTGCATATTTCAAGAACACGGTCCTCTAGCACTTTTTGAAAAGCGGCGGCAGCATTTTTATGTCTATCCTCAAACGGTCCATTTCCATCCCTCGGTTTCCCAAAAACTTCTATAAATTTATTTGAATATGTATTTTTTACAAGATATTGAAAGTTAAAATAGCTAAGGTCTACATTTACCTTCCCTTTCCTATCAACTTTCAATATTTTTTCTACTTCACTTTTAAACACATTAGAGTCGCCCATGGGAGCTAGTCCCATAGTTTTACCTTCATCATAATTGGGTTTAAACCCACAAAATTGGGTTACAGTTTCATAGAAAGAACCAAATGAATTGGGAAAAAATGATTCTTGGAACCTTTCAATAGAATTATCTTTTCCATAGCCCATCCATGTAGTTGCCCATTCTCCAGACCCATCAATTCCTAAAAGAGCAGCCTCTTTATAGGGCGAAATAAAAAAAGAACCTGCCACATGAGTTAAGTGGTGTTCAATAAAATGCACCTTGGGACTATCTTGATTTTCTTTCCAATGATTTTTGTACCAAAGCCAAAACCTTCTTTGCTTTGCATAGGCGTTTACGACATGGTGCCCAAAAAATGGCAAAAACGATTTTGGTCTTTTTAAAATATAAATAAGCTTTTTAAACCAATGTGTAGTAGGTTTAATTGAAACTGCTATATGATCAATATCATCATAAGATATCCCAGCTATCTTTAGGCATCGATCAATAGCCATTTGCGGAAATGCTTGGGTATGTTTATCTCTATTTAATCGTTCCTCCTCGATAGCTACAATAAGTTCACCATCTTTAACGATACATGCAGTAGAATCGTGGAAATAATAATTTAATCCAAGTATGATCATATTACCGATATTTAGTTTGAGGGGAAGATTTTAATGTTGGTTATTAAAACAATTTTCAAAATAATGGGTTGTATCTTATATTTGACGAGATACTCGTTAAAATTACTTTTTTATCGATAATAAGCTAGTTAATCAAAACTGTTCAATAATAAACTCCGATCTCCTATTCCTAGCGTGCTGTTCCTCTGTGCAACGGACACCGTCCCCACAATCGTTTACCAATTGGGTTTCACCAAAAGCTTCATGACTCATCCTATTTTCAGAAATTCCTTTTGCAATTACATATTCTACAGTACGCTCAGCTCTTCTTTCCGAAAGCCATTGATTATATTTTTTAGTGCCCCTTGAATCTGTATGTGCCGTGACTTTGATAATTAAGTTTGATTCATCTTTCATTATGGCAACCAACTGATTTAACAACTCTTTATCTTTAGAGGTCAAATAGGAGGAGTTCAGCTTAAAGTAAACATTGCCCAAATCATTGATTTTAGTTTGGATTGCAGCTCTTCTTGCTTCCTCCGCCTCTCTTTTTGCTTTCTCTGCAGCAGCTAGTTCAGCAGCTTCCTTTTCTTTTTGTAGACGTTCTGCCAATTTTTTGGCTTTCTCCACCTCGGTAATGGAGTCTTGGATACGCTGTTGTTCTTTTTCTAGTTCTTCCAACATAGCCAATTTCTCCTCTCCCTTTCTGGAAAGTCCCTTCTCTACCTCAAACCTATAGGCTACACCGAGTGCATGTTGAATGTGGTTTGAAGCATTTTCGGTATCCATGGCCCATTTTCCTGTTGAATTGAAATCCAACCCCCAATGATCAGAGAACCAGGTCCTAAAACCTATGATTGCGTTGTACGTTCCCCTTCCCTGATTATTGGCATCGGTATATCCAGCGCCAATTCCGATATAAGGGTCAAAAAAGCCGGTTTCACCCAAAATCATGTTCAAATCGTAGCTCACCCTAAAATCAAGGCCCCAATAATCTATATCTTCGGGATTAACTACATTATCAATAATCTTTCCTTCTTTATATCGGTTATAGGAACCAATAGCTTCTAGTCCGAGACCGTTTTTAAAATAACGCCCTACACTCACTCTGGATGGGTAAGGAACCATGTTCCACCCTTCTTTAAAATCGAAAAGTTCACCAAATTCATCTCCAGAATCATCAACAGCATTTGCTCCTAATGTAACAAGCCAGTAACTTTGTACTATACTATCTTTTTTTGTCAATTCAACATCTTGGGCATAGGTCAGAGCAGAAAAGATTAGCGCAAAGACCATCATTAACGGTTTAGAAATGTTCATTTTTATCGATTTGAGGTTATCGACTACAAAGCTAGGTCAACCATTCAATAAACAGAATTTTGCACTTTCAAGTGCGTTAATTTTCGATAAGAAGTAAAAAAGATTTTGAAAGCGCTATTTATCAATCTTTTGGAAAGTGATGGTTTTATCGACCAAAGGCATTTTGTACAGATAAAATGGAAAGTATATAGATTGAATAGTTGATTCTTTTTGTTGCTTTTCTTTGATTATTTCAACAGCGATAGAAATCTCATTATCAGTTTCTTTTAGTTTTGACAACATAGGCGTTTTTCTGCCTCGCTGCTCCCCCAAGCACACCAAAATCACTGTCTCTTTGGAAAAGTCGATAATCGGTACAGGAAGTCCTGGTTTACGGGTTTTGTTTATTTCGGCATAAAATTTCCGTAATGATTTTCCGTCCCTTATCACTCTTGTGTCAAAGGCTTCTATATTGGTGAAGTCATCATGGTCTACCAACTCCATATCTTCTATTTTTTCACCTACAAGGGATTGTTCATCCTTTTGTGCCTTGCATGAAAGCAAACAAACAAATGATATGAATAAAAGAGACCTCAATGTTAAAATGTATTTTTAAAACGGGATTTAAAAGCTTTCTCATAAAGATCCTCATACAATGGCAAAATATGGACAATATCAAACTTGGATGCCACATTAAATGCATTTTCTTTGAACTTTTCCAAGGTATTGTCATCTTTTAAAATCTCAATGGCTTTTGTTGCCATGGTTTCCACATCTCCCACATCTGCCAAGTAACCCGAGACTCCATCTATATTTACTTCCGGAATACCGCCTGTATTACTTGAAATAACGGCAACTTTGTTAATCATGGCCTCCAAAGCAGCCAAACCAAAACTCTCGGTTTCCGAAGGCAAAAGGAACAAGTCGGAAAAACAAAGAATTCTATCAATCTCATTACTGTTGCCCAAGAAGAGTACTTTATCCTTTATTCCCAAGGCGTCGCACATATCTTCAGCTTTCTCCTTTTCTGGACCTTCCCCCACCATAATAAGTTTAGCGGGAATCTCTTTCTGAATCCGATGGAATATTTTTATTACATCAGGAATGCGTTTTACTTTTCTAAAATTACTGATATGTGTAATGATACGCTCATCCTCCTTGGCCATCATAGAGCGTTGACAATCGGTGTAATTATTACTGTACTTAGTGGTTTCAATAAAGTTGGGAATTACCTCTATTTCCTTTTCAATATCGAAGAGTTTTAAGGTTTCATTTTTTAATGCTTCGGAAACAGAAGTCACAACGTCAGATTTATTTATACTGAACGTAACTGCTGGCTTATAAAATGGATGTTTGCCCACCAAGGTTATATCGGTACCATGAAGCGTAGTGATCATGGGAATAAAAATGCCATATTCCTGTAACATCTTTTTGGCCATATACCCTGCATAAGCATGCGGAATGGCATAATGCACGTGTAAAAGCTCAATATCATAAAGTTTGATGGTATCCACCAACTTACTCGAAAGTGCCAGCTCATAAGGCTGGTAATGAAACAAAGGATATTCGGGAACGTGCACTTCATGAAAATGAATATTGTTTCCCAAAAGTTCCAAACGTACAGGTTGACGGTAAGTGATAAAATGTACTTCGTGACCTCGCTCAGCAAGGGCAATACCCAATTCAGTAGCTACAACACCACTACCGCCGAACGTTGGGTAACACACAATCGCTATTTTCATAAGACAAATCTAAGGCAATATTCGTTACCTAATTAATAATGGAATCATAAATGGCCTGCTGAATCCGTGTTCGCAATCCGGATTTTATCAATAACGTATTGGTCGCAGACGGATAGGTCCTGTTGGATAAAAAGACATAAACAATTTCCGCATCGGGGTCGGCCCAAGTATAAGTACCGGTAAAACCACTATGCCCAAAACTATTTCTGGATACACATCCGCATGTGGGCCCTTTCTCCTCTAATTGCGGTTTATCAAAACCAACTCCCCTTCTTACATTTTTGTTACAGAAATAGCATGTATTGAATCTCTTGACCGTACGTGCATTAAAAAATCGTTCGCCACCATAATAACCTCCCTGCAAATACATTTGCATAATTTTAGCCACCTCATTTGCCGTACTAAAAAGCCCTGCATGCCCTCCAACTCCACCTTGCATGGCTGCTCCCATATCGTGGACATACCCCTGCACCGTCTGATATCTAAAATAGTCGTCTTCTTCGGTAGGAACTATCTCTTCTTCAGAGAATTTGTTCAATGGGTTAAATGTGGTTCGTTGCAACCCCATGGGTTTATAAAGGAACTCATCCACCAACTCATTAATAGGTCTGCTATAAGTACTTTCAATATATTCTTTAAACACGTAATACCCTACATCGCTGTATCGATATCTATTGGATTTTAGGCTTTGCCTACCAATTCTATTATAGATAGAATCCTTAAATGTTCTGGTGAGATATAAGTGTTCCGCTACCTTATATGGAAAAGCCTCGGAAGGGTTTTTTCTATAAAATTCGGATGATGGCTTTCTATCCTTGGTCAAAGTGTCCAAATAAAAAGCTATCCAAGAGGGAAGACGACCGTAATGGGACAATGCCTTTAGTACTGAAACATCCTTTAGGTCGGTGTCCGCGTATTCTGGAATCAGGTCTTTAAAGGTATCGTTTAGTGCAATTTTGCTTTCTTCTTCCATCTTCATGATCATGGGCAAGGTGGAGAGAATCTTCGTCAAAGAAGCAAGGTCGTAAATAGATTCTTCTTTAATATCCTCTTTGGATTGATAAGTGGGCTTTCCAAAATTCTTGTTGTAAATTACTTTTCCCCTTCTCGCAATCAATACCTGCGCCCCTGGAAACATCAAAGAATCCATCCCATGCTGCACCAGCGTGTCCACCTCGGCAAGCATTCCGGAGCTCATTCCTACACGTTCCGGAATACTATAGCCCAAACGTTGTATCGGTTTAACATCTACACCTGTGCCCTCTGGTAATTCGTCATGGGCTGATACAGGTAGTTTTCCTGTTGCTCCGATAGCTCCAAAAATAACTTCGGCCACCTTTTCCTGTGCTATTTCACTATTCTGATAGCCAACTACTACCCCATCAACAGTATCAAAATTGAGAACATCCAATAAGGCATAGGGTCTAGCAAATAAAGCCAAAATGGTGTTACTTGTTCGTAAACGCGAAATTTCCTCCAACCAAAAAAGTTCGTTTTTTGAGAATCTATACCCTTTCCAAGGGCTTGAATTGTCTTTATGGAAACCAATGATAACCAAATTGAAATTCGCTAGTTCCTTTTTATATTGAGCAATATCTTTGGCTTGAATATGGGTTACTTTGTAATACTTATTCAGTGTTTTTAAAAAAGGGGCTCCAGAATCATCACCAAAGTGAACATAGGCAACTTTTTTATTGTCCAATTTCTTGATGGGCATCAAAGTAAAATTGTTCTTTGCAACCGTGATGGCACCTTCAATAGCCTCTTCATAAATCACATCATTTTCGATACCGTTTAAGTCTTCGTACAAATTTTGCAAATCCACGGGCTGATAATTGTACAGCCCTGCTTTGTATTTGGCCATCAATATTTTTTTAACTGATTCAGCCAGTCGTTCCTCGGTGATAGTCCCCTTATTATAGGCATCAACGATAGTTTCTTTCGCTTTTAGCACATTTTCGGGCATCAAAAGCATATCATTACCAGCTAAAAAAGCTTCAAGCTCTACTTTGCCTTCAGGAGCAAACTCGGAAACAGCCTTCATATTCAAGGCATCTGTGATGACCAAACCTTCAAAACCCAATTGGTTTTGCAATACTCCTGTCACAATATTTTTGGATAGTGTTGATGGATGTCCCTCCCTTGGCTCCAAACTGGGAACATCCAAATGTGCCACCATAGTGGAACTTAAACCACTCTCCATTACTTTTTTAAACGGATAGAGTTCTATGGTATCCAATTGTTCAACGGAAGAATTGATTATTGGCAAGGATTTGTGTGAATCGGTTGCTGTATCTCCATGGCCAGGAAAGTGTTTTCCACTGGAAAGTACACCCGCTTTTTCCATACCACGCACAAAAGCTCTTCCTTTTTGGGCCACATTTTTGGGGTCTTCTCCAAATGAACGGTTTCCAATGATGGGGTTTTTTGGATTATTGTTGACATCCAAATCCGGTGCAAAATTGATATGTACTCCAAGACGTTTGGCATGTTTTCCAATTTGATAGCCTACTTTTTCCACAATAGTACTATCCTGAATTGCACCCAAGGTCATGTTCCATGGAAATGCATAGGTAGAGTCCAGGCGCATGGCCATACCCCATTCCGCATCGGAACCGATTAACAATGGTATTTTGGATACGGATTGATATTCATTGGTCAATTGGGCTTGTTGAACAGGTCCACCAACCAAAAAGATAACGCCTCCAATACCTTGCTCTTTTACTAGGTCTTTAATTCTATCGGTTGCTGTTTTGCTCTGGTTGGAGGCAACACTGACCATAAACAACTGCCCTACTTTTTCCTGTAGGGACATGTTTGCGTATTGGTTCTCCACCCATGCCATTTGAGCAATAGAATCCTTAACAACCAATGGGTTGATTTGCCCCATGGCTTGCAAACAAAACAGTATGAAAAAGGGAAAGTAGCGATTTATCCGCATAAATATCTTGTCTAAGACCTGAACTTATTGCTGATAAAAATATTGCATTTCATCGAGGAATGCACGAAAATTAAGATAATTTATACAAATCTGGAGTGCCAGCTTTCACTAGCAGGAACCTCCCAATTTTCTAAATATTCCTGTTTGGTGGCTACCAAATTGTTAAATACAATAGTATTTGGGGATACTGATTTGGCCTTGGCTAGCTTCTTGAAATCTTTCAACGGTTTGTAAGCGATGTATTCTCCTTGCTTAAAGGATACATTCATTCTATCCAATAATTCCACATTGTACTTCTGCTCCAAACTTTGAACAAAGTGCACGGAGGCATCAATAGAACAGCCCGAAGCACTTACATTGGTCTGGTCCAGGCCTATCACGATAAATCTTTTATATTTCATTTCAAACCCAGCATTAAGGTCACTACCATGGGCTGTCCATTCCTTTAGGAACTCGGTAAGACTTTCCTCCAATCCCTTCTGCTCTTCTTCCGTAAAACTCCTATTGGCTTGATAAACCCAAATTCGTGAATGATCGGGCAATTCATTAAAATCTACTAGCATGTTTTTTCTCCGTTTCGGTCTCGACTGCGCTCGACCTGATATTTTATATTTAATTTATAGCCCTTGGGAGTTTGCCAATAATTCGGCTACATCCATAACAGCAACACTATCTTCTTTTTCGTGTGCTTTAATGCCATCGGTCATCATGGTATTGCAATACGGGCAACCCGTTGCAATAATATTTGGTTTGGTTTCCAACGCATCTTTAGTGCGTAATACGTTAATGTCCATATCACCTTTTTCCGGTTCTTTGAACATTTGGGCTCCACCTGCTCCACAACATAGAGCCGTTTTTTTATGTCGTTTCATTTCCACCAATTCCGCATTGGTTTTGGAGAGCACTTCTCTCGGTGCATCAAAAACAGAGTTCGCACGACCTAAATAACAAGGGTCATGGAACGTAATACGCTTTCCTTTATATCCTTCTCCTGTAATGGTCAGACGTCCATTATCTATAAGCTCTTTTAGATATTGTGTATGGTGGACCACATCATAATTACCTCCTAAACTTGGATACTCATTTTTAAGGGTATTAAAGGAGTGTGGGTCACAGGTTACAATTCGTTTAATTTCATAGCCATTCAACAGTTCAATGTTCATCATGGCCTGCATTTGGAACAAAAACTCGTTACCGGCCCGTTTTGCAACATCTCCAGTAGAACTTTCTTCTGTGCCCAAAACCGCAAAATCAACATCGGCTTTATTTAGTAGCTTCACAAATGCTCTAGAAATCTTTTTGGCCCGGTCATCGTAACTACCAGCAGAGCCAACCCAAAACAATATTTCTGGCTGTTTGCCTTCAGCCATAAACTCCTGCATGGTTTTAACCTTTAATTGTTCGCTCATAATTCTAGATTTATTCGTTCACCCAATTTAATCGGTCCATTTGATTATAAGGCCAAGGGGCTCCGTTGTTCTCGATGTTGGACATCATATTGTTCAATTCTGTTGGTGCGGCCGATTGCTCCATCACCAAATACCTGCGCATTTCCACAATAATGGACAATGGATCTATACTTACCGGGCAAGCCTGCACACACGCATTACAGGTGGTACATGCCCAAAGTTCTTCTCTACTGATATAATCGTCCAACAATTGCTTGCCATCGGGAACAAACTCTCCCTTGTTGGCATCCATGTTTTTACCCACTTCTTCCAATCGGTCGCGGGTATCCATCATGATTTTTCTTGGCGAAAGCTTTTTGCCTGTCTGGTTGGCCGGACATTCTGAGGTACAACGTCCACATTCCGTACAAGTATATGCGTTCAACAATTGCACCCAGTTCAAATCCATGACATCCGATGCGCCAAATTTTTCGGGCTCAGCAGTATCATCCTCTGCAGGGGCTGCAAATGGATCTGCATCGGGGTCCATCATCAACTTAACTTCATTAGTAACAGATTCCAGATTATTGAATTGTCCCTGTGGTTTTAATTTTCCGTAATATGTGTTCGGGAAGGCTAAAAGGATATGTAAATGTTTTGAATAGTAGAGATAGTTCAAAAAAGCTAGTATGCCCAAAATATGTAGCCACCACGCGGATCGTTCCACCAAAATCAATGAAGATTCTGAAAGGCTGTCCAATAATGGAACTATAAACTGGCTCACGGGGAATGTCCCAGCCTCAACATAGTGGTCCGCTCCCAATTGCTGAAGTTGAAAATCCGCAGCGTTCATAGTTAGGAACAAAGTCATCAGTACCAATTCGATGTATAGAATCATGTTTCCATCGGTTTTGGGCCACCCTTTCATTTCAGGTTTTATAAATCTTTGTATCCGTATGATGTTTCTTCTAATCCAAAAAACAATAACTGCAACAATTACCAAAAGTGCCAATATTTCAAATGACCCAATCAAAAAATTATAAAGGGATCCAAGTTGTGAAAACAATCTGTGGGTTCCTAAAAGTCCATCAAGTATAATTTCCAGTACCTCAATATTGATAATGATAAAGCCAACATAAACAATAATATGCATCAATCCAGCAATGGGCCTGACCACCATTTTGGTTTGTCCTAAGGCTATCTTGGCCATGTTTTTCCACCGTTGGGGTTTGTTGTCACTCACATCAACATCTTTTCCAAGCTTAATGTTCCTGGATAACTTTTTTACGTTACGGGCAAAAAAACCAATACCCACAATAAGGGCTATGGCAAATACGATATTGGGCAAATATTCCATTTATTGATTTTCTTTTTGTTCGGTAGAATCTTGTTTTTCAGCTGGGTCATTCTCAGGAAGTGTGTACTCTTTTTGCTTTTTGCCAAATACCGAAACATTGACGTAACGCTTTGGGTTTAGCCTAAAATCCTGTAGCAAAAGATCTAATTCTTTTGATGCATCGGCCAAATTATTGTAAAGGGCATCATCTTGATGCAATTTACCCAATGATCCTTCTCCCCTTTCAATTTTAGCCAATATGTCGTTCAATTTGCTTACCGTAGTTTGAAACTCAGTAAGTGTTCCGCCAAGATCAGAATTTACCAGAGAATCGGAGAGTTTAGAAAAGTTGGAAGTGATATAGTTCACATTTTTCAAGGAACTATCCAATTGCATTTTATTGTTGTCCAACAAAACGTTCAGATTATCTGCACTTCCCTTAAAAGATTTCACCAACGCGTTCAATGAAACTATGGTTTCTTTAAGCTGCTCTTTGGTAGGGTCGTCCAATATTTGGTTTACGTTCATCAGCAATGAGTCCGCATTCGAAACGGCACCTTCCACCTTTAACTGCAATGGAGTCAGTTTTTGTTGAACCAATTCGGTAATTCCCGGTTTTATTTTTGATTGTAGTGTATCACCAGATTTAGCCCTTGGAGCTTTATCGAAAACAGGGACAATTTGAACTCCTTTACCTCCAATAATTCCTGTATCAAAAAGTTCTGCGATACTGTTTTTAGAAAATTCAAATTCATTGCTAACGGATATGGTAACCAACAATTTACCCGAGCTGTCCTTAAATTTTATACTGGTAACATTGCCAACATTGTATCCATTTATGGAAACCTGGGTACCTGGTTGTAACCCCCCAACATTATCATAAACTGCATAAAAAGTCTTGTTGTTTTCAAAAAGCGGAGAGGATTTTAAGTAGCTAAGCCCAAAAATGAAGGCTACAATTCCAGCGACTACGATAATCCCAGTTTTGATTTCCCTGGATAGTTTCAAAAGATTCGGTTTATGGTTTAAACAAATTTAGGAATAATTATAACAAGAGTGCATTTGAAATGATTCTACTTCAATGCTGCCGTAATCGGTACCCTTACCCCATTTTTGTATGCAACAATATACGATGTGGTATATCCTTTGGCATCCGCCTGTCCCTTCAACTTTTTTGCAGCCTCATATGTACTTGCGCTGCCGTACATATATCGGAACATCTTCTTGTACGGTTCTTTGGAGAGTTCGTTCAACCCATTAAAATTACTGCCAGTAAGCGCAATGTTTTTTCCACTGGCCATCAGTTGCACTTTGAACACCAAACCGGCGCCTTGCTCTTTATTGTTATTTTCTTTTGCCACTTGAACCTCTTTGGATTGGGTAGGTTCCTGTTTGGGAGACTCTTCTATTGCCACTGTATTTTCTACAGGGGCCTCTTCTTTGATATCAACAGCTACTTCTGTGTCTTCAATTTTAGGGTTTTCCGCCACTGGGGCTACCGTAAAACCTATTTCATCCTTATAAGCAAGCACGGCATCCGCTATTGCTCCGCCCATTTCATTTTGCCCTTTTTGGGAATTCAGATAGCTACCTTCATTTTTATTGGTTAAAAATCCGGTTTCTACCAAAACACTTGGCATAAATGTTTGATGAAGCACTATAAAACCTGCCTGCTTTACCTTTCTGTCCTTTCTTTTAAGTTTTTTGGTAAAGTTGTCCTGAAGCTTTTTTCCCAGTTGAATGCTCTGCTCCAAAAACTCCTCTTGCATTATCGTCAATCCAATAATGGATTCTGGAGAGTTGATGTCATACTCTGCATAACGTTGTTCGTAGTTATCCTCCAAATAGATTACAGAGTTTTCCTTTTTTGCTACTTCAAAATTTTGTCGATTGGCGTGTAAACCCAGCACAAAGGTACCCGCACCATGTGCATCGGAATTATGGGAATCGCAATGTACGGATACAAAAAGGTCAGCGTTAGCCTGATTGGCAATTTGCCCCCTGACAAAAAGATCTACAAAAGTGTCATCGTCTCGTGTATAGACCACTTTTACATTTGGGTTTTTCTCCAATTCCTTTCCTGCCTTCAATACAATACCCAATGCTATGTTCTTCTCTAAATAGCCATTACCAAGGTTCCCTGGATCATGTCCACCGTGCCCTGCGTCCAAGACCACAACAAATTTATCTTTCGGAAATTCCCCGGTATCATTTTTGTTAAAAGAGGTCAAAGTAAGGACCAGAAGAATAATAATTAAAAATGCAAACCGACTTTTCTTCATAAGAACTGAGTAATTATAGTGTTCTGTAATGGTTAAAAATATCGTAATCCCCCATAAGTAGAACAAAAAATATATGTAAGTTTGACCCCAAAACTGGGCCGTCTAGCACAAAAATAGGATTTATCACGTTGCAACCAAATAAACATCTTTTACTTTTCCTATTTGTTCTTCTTTGTGGCATAGCAACCTTAAGTGCTCAGGAAGACCTAATTACACCTTTGCCCATAAAGGCTTCAAAAGATACTATCACCGCTCCATTATTGCCTCCCAACATCTTGAACGACTCCATTAGGGTTGATTCTGTCGATACAGATACCGTGCCAAAAAAACAGCCTTTGCTATTGGATAAAATTGAATACAAGGCAAAAGATTACGTAAAACTCAGCCAAAAGGACAATAAAATTTATTTGTACGACGAAGCTGAAATTTATTACCAGGACACAGAGCTCAAAGCTGGTGTTATTGTAATGGATTATGTAAAGAACGAAGTCTATGCCGGTCGGATGAAAGATTCCTTAGGTAATTATTCGCAGTTACCTTTTTTTAAACAAGGGGACAATGAGGTACGTCCAGATTCCATACGTTTTAATTTTGATACACAGAAAGCACTCATCTGGAACTCCAGAACAGAACAACAAGCAGGTTTGGGACAATTGGGAAGCGATGCCATGAAGGTATATGCCCAAAAGACCAAAAAGGAAAATGATTCGGTTTACTTTATGAGCGAAGGTAAACTTACCACCTCCAATGATACGGTTAATCCCGATTATTATATTAGGGTCCGAAAGGCCAAGTTTGTTCCCAAAAAGAAAATAATAGCAGGGTATAGCAATATGTATATTGTTGATGTACCCACTCCGGTTGCCTTACCCTTTGCCTATTTTCCATTAACGGGAGGAAGAGCTCCAGGAATTTTGTTCCCAACCTTTGGAAATGATCCAAGAAGAGGATACTTCATACAGAATGGGGGGTATTATCTACCCATAAGTGATTATGTGGATTTGAGTATTACCGGGGATTACTATACCAACGGCAGTTATGGTTTACAAGGAAGGTCTATTTACACCAAGCGATACAAATTCAATGGCAATGTTAACATTAGCTACGAGAACTTGGTAACCAGTCAAAAAGGGTTTGATGATTACAGTAGAACCAGTAATTATAATATTCGAATATCACACTCCCAAGACCCCAAAGCCAGCCCTAATTCGCGCTTTTCAGCCTCTGTTAACTTAGGGTCAAGCCAGTATTACACTAACTCTTTGAATCAAGTAAACCGAAATAATTCGCAGACCAACACTTTTGCATCATCCATAAGCTACTCTAAAACATTTCCAGCCTACCCGTCTGTCAACACGAGTTTAACTGTTAGCCATACTCAGAACTCCAGGACGCAGGTAATCAATATGTCCTTGCCAACCTTCCAAGCCAGCATGGAACGGATTTATCCTTTTGTTAAACGGGATGAAGTAAAAAAGGGGATTTTTGAAAACATCAACTTTCAATATGATGTAAATGCCCAGAATAGTATAACCACTACCGAGGAAAACTTTTTTAAAAGCGGAATGTTCGATGAAGCCAGAATTGGAGCTCGCCATAGAATTCCTATTGCAACCAACTTTAAATTGGCCAAATATTTAAGCGTTAGTTTAAGTGGTAACTACGAGGATGTTTGGACCATGGAAACCATTAGGCGGCAGTACGATGCTGAAACGCAAGAAACGGTGACCGATACTATCGCTGGTTTTGATCGTTTTAATCGATATAGTCTTGGAACGAGTATCGGTACCACAATGTATGGTACATGGAATTTTGGTGAGAATAAAAAAATTCAAGCCTTACGTCATGTCATGCGACCGTCCATAAGTTATAGTTATACCCCTTCATTTGAGCAGTTTTACGAATCTTACACAGATGAAGATGGGGAAGAAGTACAGTACACTCCGTTTGAGACCAGCATTTATGGTAGACCCTCTTTAAACAAAGGGAGTTCCTTAAGTTTCTCTTTACAAAACTCCCTAGAGGCAAAAGTCAGGGATAAAGACTCCACCGCCACGGAACCAAGAAAGGTGAAAATTTTAAGCAACCTTTCGTTTAATGCCAGTTACAACCTCGAAGCCGACTCCTTACAACTTAGTCCTATTAGCATGAGTGGAGCCACCGAGATTATAAAAAATTTACCCATTAATTTTGCTGCTACTTTTGACCCCTACGCCATTGACAACAATGGTAGAAGAATCAATACCCTGAACATAAAGAATGGTGGGGGCATTGCGCGTTTAACCTCTGCTAGGGTGAATACCAGTTTTTCACTGAATAGTGAAATGTTCCAAAAAGGGGGGGCAAAAGAAAAAGCTAACGAAGAAAAACAATCCGACTTTAGCGACAACCCGTTTGCCATGAATGATGTTCGAGGTTCAAATTCTCGTTTTAACAGAGGGAGCAATAATAGGAACAATAGCAACAACGAAGATCAACCCATATATAATAACAAATTACCATGGGATGCTAGGTTTACTTACGTTGCCTCCTATAATAACAATAACAGGCAAAGCGAAATCACTAACCACTCTTTAATGTTCTCTGGGAATATTCAACTTACACCCAAATGGGAAGTTGGCTTCAACTCGGGGTACGACCTTAAGGACAAAGGTTTTACAGACACCCGTTTTGCTTTCAAACGTGACCTAGGCAGCTTTAGACTGAGCTTTGACTGGACTCCATTTGGCAGGTTTGAGAGATGGTATTTTTTTATTGGGATAAAGAGTTCGCTATTAAGCGATATTAAATGGGAAAATAGAAGCCAGCGTTAATATCCTAGTGATATTTTATACCTTCAACACAAATAAAAACATCAAATGAAAAAAATAATCAATACCTCGAAGGCTCCGGCGCCAATAGGTCCTTATAACCAAGCAGTACTTATAAAGGACACACTTTACATTTCTGGCCAAATTCCAATTGACCCTGCAACAGGTAATCTTGTTGAAGGAGACATCAAAAAGGAAACCAAACAGTCCATGGAGAATTTAAAAGCAATTCTTGAAGAAGCAGGAATGACTTTTGAGCACGTGATCAAGTCCTCTATTTTTATAGCGGACATGCACCAGTTTGCTCAAATAAATGAGGTGTATGGGAGTTATTTTGACGCTGATACGGCTCCAGCAAGAGAAACCGTAGAAGTTGCCAATCTTCCGAAGTTTGTCAATGTAGAAATATCTATGATCGCGGTTAAATAGTTTCCCGATGGAATTCCACAAGACCCTCAATAGGTCTTCGACGGATAACGCCTAGAATCAAGTCGTTGCGCTCCATACAGGCGGTAAGTTCATCTCGCAAGAAATGTGCTATACTCCCTACGAAACTAACCGGAACTTTGGTGGCCAGCTCGTACTGCATGATATAATTGTTCACGAACTGTTGCAGTCCTTTCTCTATTACTCCTTTACAATAAGGATGCTCTTTGTTTTCTATAATGAAGCGCGCAAAAGTCGCTAAATAGGTGTTTGGATTGGGTTGTTTGTAAAGATGATCCTTGATAACATCTGCATCAAGGTCGTATTCCTTAGCAAATTTCATCCCCAAATCCTGTGGCATTTTATGGAAATAGTAATCACGAATCAATTTTCTTCCGAAGAAATTACCACTTCCATCATCCATAAGGATGTATCCCAATGAGGTCACTTTTTGAATCAACTGATGCCCATCATAATAACTACAATTGGACCCTGTTCCCAGGATACAAACAATACCCTGTCTGCCGATTTTAGTGGTGGAGTAGATCGCAGCATACGTATCTTCCCTCACCTCTGCTTTGGCGTTTGGAAAGAAGTCCTTGAAAATGGCTTTTAAAAAATTTTTCATCCTATCGGTTCCGCAACCGGCACCGTAGAAATATAATTGACGTACTTGTTCCTTGTTTTTGGAAAGTTCAAAGTTATTGGCCAACCTATCCTCTATAACTTCTTTGGTCAGCACTTCGGGGCTAAGGCCCAAAGTTTGGGTTACAAACAACTGCTCCCCTTTTTCATCCAGGGCAATCCAATCGGATTTAGTGGCACCACTATCCACAATCAAAACCATACGTCGAGATTTTATATTGAAATCCTGAGGAGGGAAATCCCTCCTCAGGATAAACATTTATGAGATAAAAAATATTATAGGCTTGCTGCGTGCAGGGCCAATTCAATCAACTTATTGGAGTATCCGGTCTCGTTATCGTACCAAGACACCACTTTAAAGAATTTGGAATTTAGCTCAATTCCAGCACCTGCATCGAAAATAGAAGTTCTAACATCTCCCACAAAATCTTGGGAGACTACAGCTTCTTCAGTATATCCCAAAATACCGGCAAGTTCTCCTTCCGAAGCATCCTTCATTGCTTTTTTGATTCCTTCGTACGAAGTCTCCTTTTCCAATTTAACGGTCAAATCCACAACAGAAACATCTGCAGTAGGGACTCTAAAAGCCATACCTGTAAGTTTACCTTCCAACGCAGGAATAACTTTGGTTACCGCTTTCGCAGCACCTGTTGAAGCCGGGATGATGTTCAAAAGGGCACTTCTACCACCTCTGTAATCTTTTTTGGATGGACCATCAACGGTCAACTGTGTAGCTGTAGTTGCGTGCACCGTTGTCATCAAAGCTTCATCAATACCAAAGGCATCATCCAACACCTTGGCTATCGGAGCCAAACAGTTCGTTGTACATGAAGCATTTGAGATAATAGTATCGGTTGCTTTTACATCCTTGTGGTTTACTCCCATTACAAACATTGGAGCGTCTTTGGATGGAGCAGAGATTACTACTTTCTTGGCTCCACCATCGATGTGGCTCTGTGCCATATCCAAAGTAGTGAAGATACCTGTACATTCAGCAACGATTTCAGCACCTACTTCATCCCATTTAAGGTTTTTTGGATCGCGCTCAGCCGTAATTCTGATCGTATTTCCATTTACTACCAAGTGACCATCCTTAACTTCTACGGTTCCGTCAAAATTACCGTGTACCGAATCATATTTCAATAAGTAGGCTAGGTGCTCAACATCCAACAAATCGTTGATTGCCACAACATCTACATCACCTCTTTTTACGGTTGCCCTGAATACCAACCTTCCAATTCTACCGAATCCGTTGATTCCTATTTTCAAATTTGACATGTTCTTCTTTTTTGTGTTTAAATTTAAGTTGTCATTATATCCGAAACTCTAATGAGTTCTTCGTCAATTTCTGTATGTGCCTTTATGGCTTCCGCCAATGGTGTGAGCACTAATTTGGTATCTCTAATACCTACCATTAAATTTGATTTTCCTTCCAAAATGCTCTCAACAGCCTTCACCCCCATTCTACTCGCAAGAACACGGTCGAAACAAGTTGGGTTACCTCCACGTTGCATGTGTCCCAACACGGAAACTCTAACATCGTAAATAGGTAAGTGCTCCTCCACATATTCCTTTAGTTCGAAAACATTCTTACCTGTTTTATCTCCTTCCGCAACAATTACAATACTGGAAGATTTTCCAGAGGCCTTACTTCGCTTAAGGGAATCGAGCAAACGTTCCAGTCCCAAGTTTTGTTCTGGTATCAAAATCTCTTCTGCACCTGCACCTACACCGGCATTAAGAGCAATATGACCAACATCTCTACCCATTACTTCAACAAAAAACAAACGGTTGTGGGAGCTTGCCGTGTCACGTATCTTGTCAATGGCATCCACAACTGTATTTATGGCAGTATCAAAACCAAGGGTGTAAGACGACCCCAAGATGTCGTTGTCTATGGTTCCAGGAATTCCAATTACTGGAAAATCATATTCCTCAGTGAACAAAAGTGCCCCGGTAAAACTTCCATTACCACCTATTACAACAAAGGCATCTATTCCTTCCTTGGTTAATTGGTCGTAAGCTTTTTTTCTTCCTTCCTTTGTCCTAAAATCATCGCAACGTGCAGATTTTAGAATTGTACCTCCCTTATTGATTATATTGTTTACGCTTCGGGCATCCAACGTCTTAAAATCACCTTCGATCATCCCCTGGTATCCTCTATAAATACCTACACATTCTATTTTTAGATAGGCACAAGTACGAACAACGGAACGAATTGCGGCATTCATTCCAGGAGAGTCTCCACCGGATGTAAAAACCCCTATTTTTCTAATTTCTGAAGCCATTCAAATTTTTAAGAGATCAAAGCTAGGAAACTTTATTCAAATTTTGAATATCTTAATAATTTATTTGTTTTCAAGGACTTTCTCAAACGTTTTCGTAATAAATTTATCCAAAAACCTTGAAAAATATAAAATCTAATAAATTGATTTATGGATGATTTACGGGCTTTTCCGAAAAACGTATTAGACTGTCTTTTCCCATCACTTGTGTAGGTTGTTTTCCAGGTGAAGGTTTTTTTTCTTCTTCCAATTTCCCTTGCTTGTTGAACACCTTCTGCATCAACTCCTTAAAGCTATTAAAATCTACTTGATAAGATAGACCAACCCCTTGTGTGTAACCTTGTCGTTCTGCCAAAAATTGTTGTATCTGGTTTTCCCTATTAAAGATTTTGGCACTTAATGTGCCCTGGTCATTCAATAATATTTGGACCTCAACATCTCCGGCCACTACGGTTTCCGACACCCCTCCAACAGGAACACCTACTCTACCGTTCACCAAAATACGGTCTGATATCTGTGTGGAAACGGTAACTCCAATCCTATCTTCCGTAGCAATATCAGCATTAGGATCATTATAGCCTTGCTCATAAGATAGTCCAAAGTTTAGTTTATCGTTGTTCCCCGATAAAATTTGATTGAAAAGACCTGAGGCCGTCTGAATCAGGTTTCCAGTGACCGCCTGTTGGTTGATACCACCTGACTGTGGGTTCACAAAAGTTCCTTGTGCCAAAAGAAAAAAGGCATTTCGCTCTTTGATAGTAGGGTCCTGTAAGCGGTATTCCAGCTCGGACTGCACCACGGAGTTAGTTCCAGGAAAATCTATATCGAAATTAATATTGGGGCTTTCCAGTTCCCCATCCAACCTAACTACGACCTCAGTTGGTATTCTACCGGTATAACCTGCATTGTCCAAAAGGGGTGCTGGGTTGGCGTTTAAAGAATATACGGCCTCCAAATTTAATTGTGCGGCCAATGGATCACGTTCCCATAGAATAGTACCTCCTGGGCGAACCTTAAACTTTTTATCTATAACTCCGCCATATTTAAAATTGTACTCTCCAGTAACAGCCACAAATTCCCCATACATGTTGAATTTACCATTGGTGTTAATTTCGATAAGCAAAATACCTTCACCTGTTCCCTTTAGGGAACTACCTGTACTCTGATCTACTACAATCTCAACTTCTGCTTCTGGTGTAACGGCAAGGTCGAAAGCCATTTCCAGTCCTTGATAATCATCCAATACTCGTTCCTGCTCAAAAGAGTTTGAGCCACCTTTTTCGACAAAATTGATAAATGAGTAATCCCCCACACTCGTAACATCGCTCAAAGGTATTTTAAGTGAAGAACCTGCAGCTGTAGTGGCATCCACAGAAATAGTCAAAGCATCTATTGGGCCATAAATACTCCCTGTCCCATTAATGAATCCTGTTCCATAGTATAATGATTCTTCATCGAATTCCGTGTTCAAAATCATAAAACGGTCGTTCTTGGTATCTACATCCAAGCCCAAATACCAATCGTCAAAACCCGTATGGCTAATGGTACCGTCCAAAGTCGCTGTGGTACCTTCCTCCACATCGGACAACTCTATATTTTCGAAATAAAAAGTCTGGTCAAAAAGTCGAACTTGTGAATACGGAGCAAAATCATAATCAACATTAAGGTATGGGATCCCTATTCCTGCTTCATTTAAACTGAGTACACCATTGATTGAAGGGTTTTTTACATCACCGGTGATGGTCGTATTTCCACTAACCTTGCCCCTTATGTTGGATATAATGTCCTCTCCCAATGGCCTGAAAGGTTCCAATGCGAAATCGGAAAAATCCGCCACTAGGTCCAGCTCTTGCTTGTTGTTTATATTGGTGACCTTACCATTAATGCTCATCCGTTCCTTTCCATCATCGTTCAACCACGTACTCACCCCAAACTCTGTTAGGTCGTTATTCCCATAAATGCCAACCTCCAAATCACCCATTCGCATTTCGTTGACACTAAAGTTCTTGACTTTAAGGCTTGAGGTAGGCAAGTACTTTCCGTCTTTTTGTAAAATATTTAGAAAACCGTCCACCTCCCCGTTCATTTTTAGGCTATCTATGGCTGGAGTAATTTTGTTCAGGGAAACCAATTTAAATTGAAGGTCCAAATCCTTATAGGTGGAATCGGCGAATTCTCCCCTTAGGCGAATCTGTTCTTGGTTGTTGTTGTCCATCACCACATCCTCAATACGGATACTGTCCAACGAACTATTGAAAATTACTTTGTTCTTACTATTGCCATCTTTATTGAGCACCCAAGTGTTCCCCTTAAAACTTACGTCTGATTTTTTGAGTCCAATGACCGACCTATTATTCTTGTTAAAGGTGTGATAAAAGTTAAGGTTGTAGCTGTCATCGTATTCGCTGCCTCCTTTAAACTCTGTTCTAAAAAACAGTGTATCCTTCAAGGTAGTATTGATGAGACTGAAATCCTTGATATCATAATAAACAGTGGACATGTCCTCCACAGAAACGAAGGTGTTGAAAAGTGGATTCTTATTGTCTATTTTCAACTCAATATTATCGAACCTGTTACCAAAAGCTTCAATACTGGGTGATTTAAAGGTGAGTTTAAAATCACTTTCATCCGCCTCTATGGCCCCACGTATAAAAGTATTGGCATCAAAGGCCATTTCTGGTACAAAAACATCAACAATTTTATTGTAAATCTTAAAGTTGAAGTCCAAATATTGTCCGTCGGAGATTTCAAAAGGCTGATAATTGGTATATATACTACCTACCGAATTTTGAACAAGTTGTCCCAATTCATTTACCTTAAAATTCCCTCTCATATACCCAGTTATAATATCCGGGGAGTTTATTTCAATGGTTCTAATAGTATCTTGGTCAAAGGAAGAATTTACAGTGAAATCTTCAAAATAGTACGTATCGTTTATATTTTGATAAGTAGTATTGGAAAATTGAAGCTGACCTGCCATGTCATCGAGATTGTTGCCCTCGATATCCATATCTATATGTCCCTTAAAAATAGAAATGCTATCATTGATGAAGTTCAACTCCCTTAAGTCTGCATAATCTACTGCCGCTACAAAATTGAATTTGTTCTCTCGCTGTCCAAAATTGGCCAATCCCTGAAAATCAAACCTAAAGTTGTCATCGTTACATAACAGAATACCATCAAAAAGTTGGTTCCTTAGTATTCCCGTTACTTTAATTTTGTTGTATTCATAATCATTGAACTCAAACTTGTATACGTCTCCAGAAATCTCTGTGTTTAAACTTTCGGCCACGAACCCCTTTCCTTCCACATTCATATCCATGGAAGCTAACCCCAAGTCCTCGTTCTCTATAAATTCCCCCAGATTAAAGTCTATCAAGGAAATAAAACCAATATAAGAGGCATCCTCAATGGTTTGCACATTGGTCATTTGTAAATCCACGTAACTATCTCCAACAGCGGTATTCAAATTAACGGTAACATCAATGGATGTTTCCGTGATTTCCGCATCTCCACGTACTGTAAATTGACCCAATTTTTGAACCGATTCCGGAATGTTCCGGCCTAAAATATCGGGCAGTATGCTTCTAAGTTGATAATAGCTGGAGGTTAGGTTATCAATTTCTCCCTTTAATACAAATGGGGCTTGTTCACTAAACATATTATCGAACCTAAAATC
This sequence comes from Flagellimonas lutimaris, assembly GCF_003581615.1. Classification (GTDB taxonomy): domain Bacteria; phylum Bacteroidota; class Bacteroidia; order Flavobacteriales; family Flavobacteriaceae; genus Flagellimonas; species Flagellimonas lutimaris. The sequence goes on along the minus strand of NZ_QXFH01000077.1, from coordinate 302,565 downwards.
ACCTCGAATACCTGTATTGTCGGTAAAAAGGAATAGGTCGTCAACTTGTAGTTGATTGAGGACTCCACTAAAACTCCCAGTAAAATTGACTATTTTATCTTCCCCAAATTCATTAAAAAATGCATTGATTTCGTTAAGAGCCACGGAGGAATCTGTGAAATCAGCATCGATGTTTACCAAATCAACGAAATTGGCCAAATTCTCTCGCTCATAATTAAACACCAAATTCCCCTTTAACTCGGATTGCTCGGTATCTATCAAAAGTGAATCAAAGCGCATTTGCTGCCTAGTGTACTTAAAATCCGTAGCCATATTTTTAAGGCGAATTCCCCTTTTCGCCAAGGTGGACAGGTTCTTTATCTTCAGAGAAACATCGGGGCCAAGAATCTGAAAATTGTACGCCAAAATTTCAATTTCAGAGAAATTCAATACCTCTTGGGATTCCAAGTTCTCATCAATCAACCTAAATTTGCCGCTATTTATTTGAATCTCATCGGAAGACATAAAAAATGGAGGGGTTCCCGGGTCACGTGGTTTGCCGTCATCCAGTTTAGCCACAAATACATCCAAATTCGTATCAGTTTCCCCCTCATAGGTCTTTAAATTAAAAGTAAGACCATCCAACTCAATATCGCCAAACTCCATCTTATTGTTGGCCATATTACGCAGGTTTAAAATAGAAGTGGATAGTTTATGGATGTAAATCAGCGTATCTTTTTTGTAATCCTCAACATAAACCCCTTTAATTCCGGCATTTAAGTTAAAAAGGGACATGCTTATTCTATCTATCTGAATGTTGGTCCCAAACTCTTCGTTCAACGAATCCATTGCATATTTCCCCAATCTGGTCTGCACGACGGGCAAGGAAAGAACCAAAGAGCCCAAAACTATAATGAGAACAATGGCCAGTAGGAAACGTAACAGTATTTTACGAAGTTTTTTGATAGGGCTTTTATGTTTTACCTTTGACAACCAATTTTTGTTCCAAAACCTGTGGAAAATCGAAAAAAATATATTCTTGCGATTGAATCATCCTGTGATGACACCTCTGCTGCCGTGCTTTGCAATACAAAAGTACTCAGCAATGTTGTAGCTACACAAGAAATTCACAAGCAATATGGCGGTGTTGTCCCAGAATTGGCTTCAAGGGCACATCAACAAAATATTGTCCCCGTGGTGCACCAAGCCTTGGCCAAGGCAAATATCGATAAAAAACAACTATCTGCCATAGCTTTTACAAGAGGACCCGGACTTATGGGTTCTTTGCTGGTGGGAACGTCTTTTGCCAAGTCCTTGGCATTAGGTTTGGATATTCCTTTGATTGAGGTAAACCATATGGAGGCGCATATTTTAGCCCATTTTATTGAGGATGAAAACCAAACGGCTCCCACATTTCCTTTTTTGGCAATGACCATTAGCGGGGGGCATACTCAAATTGTAAAGGTTTCGGATTATTTCTCTATGGAAGTCTTGGGCGAAACCTTGGACGATGCCGTAGGTGAAGCGTTTGATAAAAGTGCAAAATTGATGGGACTTCCCTACCCTGGCGGCCCATTGATTGATAGATATGCAAAATTGGGCAAACCCGATGCGTTTCAGTTTCCCAAACCTAAAGTTGATGGATTAAATTTTAGTTTTAGTGGATTAAAAACCAGCATTCTATACTTTTTGCAGCGCGAAACCCAGAAAAATCCTGATTTTGTTTCCCAAAATATGAACGATATCTGCGCTTCGGTGCAGTTCACCATATTGGAAATATTGATGGACAAACTACAATTAGCTGTTGACCAGACAGGTATCAATCAAATTGCCATTGGAGGTGGGGTTGCTGCCAATTCCGGAATTAGAGGTAGGCTCAAGGATGCAGAAGAAAAGTTGGGCTGGCAAACCTTTATTCCTAAATTTGAGTATTGCACGGACAATGCAGCTATGATCGGCATTGTGGGTTACCTAAAATTTGAAAGAGGCAAATTCACAGATCAAAGTATTGCTGCCAAAGCACGTTACGCCATCGGTGGCTAATTAATTTAAACCATAGCTATGCAGCTTTTCTACAACCCCAAATTGGACTACAGTGCCAAACAATTTGTTTTTCCACCAGATGAAAGCAAGCACATTGTGAGGGTGCTTCGTAAATCTGAGGGAGATATTGTGCACATCACCAACGGTAAAGGTTATTTGTTCGAGGCTGAAATTTTAGAGCCTAATCAAAAAAAGTGCAAGGCACGTATCATTTCTAATCGTAAATCTATACCCAAACGGTACAAACTACATATGGTGGTCGCCCCCACAAAAATGAACGACCGATATGAATGGTTCTTGGAGAAGGCCACAGAAATAGGTGTAGACGAGATTACCCCTATTATTTGTGATCACTCAGAAAGAAAGACCATCAAACTGGAAAGAATGGAGCGAGTGCTTCAATCTGCCATGAAGCAATCATTACAAACCGTTTTACCGCAAATTAATCCACCTATTTCTTGCAAGGAATTCCTAGAAAACGATATTTCTACAGGTTTTAAATTTATAGCCCATTGCCAAGATGGAGAAAAAATGGAGTTAAAAAGAAAGGTGATAGCGGACAATGATGCCACAATCCTGATAGGCCCGGAAGGTGATTTTTCCAAAACGGAAATTGACCTGGCAAAAGAAAAAAGTTACATACCCATTTCTTTGGGAAGAAACCGCCTTCGCACAGAAACAGCGGCCATCGTAGCCTGCACAACAGTAGCTATAATCAATAGTTAGTGTCCAATACGTTTTTGTGAAGCACCAATAATATCATGGTTTTGGGTTTCAAGGATCACTACAAGGGTCAGGTCATCAGTGTTTGTGACCAAATCTGGTATCATTAAGAAAGATTCTTTTTCGTAACTATTCAATTCAATCATTTTTTCTGCAACTACAATATTGCTATTTTTTAAGGTTCTATTTCTGTTTTCACCTCTTTTTACTTGCGTCTCTCTTTCATTGACCACCAATACCGCCCTCAACCATTCATTACTTATATTTTCAACGGTATTATAGGAAAAAGATATTGTCCCATTTGATAATTCTAAATCACAAATTTCTACAGGATTATCCCTATTCTCAGTACTATATTCTTTAATTTTTGAATATAGAATTGAGCTATTTGAGCCAACAAAGTGTTCTTTACCATTGATTACCATTTCAGGCGTATAAATGTTTCGCTGACCAAATTTTCTTCCATATTTCCTTTGCTTTTTGGTATAGGCCTTATTGGAAAAAGGGTCCTTCCAGCCTATATAATCCCAATAGTCTACATGGTATGACAATGTGATTACATCATTTGGAAACTTATTCTTTAACTGTTCCAAAAGAACATCAGCTGGGGGACAGCTGGAACACCCTTGTGAGGTAAAAAGCTCCAACACAATTGGATTCTTGTTTTCTTGAATTACCGGTTTTACCTCGTTCGCTGTATATAGCGTGTACAAAGACAAAGCAAAAAAGGTAAATGAGAGAATTATGGCCTTTTTAATCATGAATACTGTACTTTTGATTGTATAGTTATTCGTATTTAAATGGCACAACTTACCAAGTTAATATGTACTTTAACTTTTTTTGTGATGGCTCTGGCTACTTCGCAGGAAATTGCAATTCTTAAATATGGTGGCGGTGGCGATTGGTACTCCAATCCTACGGCACTACCCAATCTGATTCAGTTTTGCAACACCAATATTGGTACTAAAATCAATCCTGAACCAGAAACCGTAGAGGCTGGAAGTGTTTCCATTTTTAAATATCCTTTCTTGCACATGACCGGACACGGAAATGTTTTTTTTACTGATGAAGAGGTGCAAAATTTACGAACCTATCTCTTATCCGGAGGTTTTTTACATATTGATGATAATTATGGCATGGAACCCTATTTAAAAAGAGAGTTGGAAAAAGTTTTTCCGGATGAACCATTGGAGGAATTGGGCTCAGATCATCCCATTTTTTCACAAAAATTTGAATTCCCCGATGGACTTCCCAAAATTCATGAGCATGATGGAAAAAGACCTCAAGCCTTTGGCATTTTTAACCAAGGAAGACTTATTTTGCTATATACTTATGAGTGTGATCTCGGTGATGGTTGGGAAGATCCCTCCGTGCACAACGACCCCGAAGAAGTTCGAATAAAAGCATTGCAGATGGGTGCCAACATTGTGGAATACGCTTTTAAAAGTTAATCGATGAACGCAAAAACAATAGCAAACGGAATACTTCGGGCCGTCGCCATTATAGTGGGCGTGGTGCTTTTGGGTTGGTTTTTTTATAAAATTCAGTCTGTATTGGCTTATTTGGCCATTGCCGCTGTTTTAGCCTTATTGGGCAGACCCATTGTTCTGTTCTTGCGGCGAAGGCTTAAATTTCCGAATACCTTGGCAGTAGTGGTCACTATGGTATTTATGTTATGCATTTTTTTAGGGATTCTAGCCTTATTTATACCGTTAATTGCTGAGCAAAGTAAAAATCTATCTTTACTCGACATAGAAGCTCTTAAAGGCGACCTGAATACACTTTATTTACAAACCTTGGACTATTTTGGTGCCTCCACAGGAAGTTTCAATAATTTATTGGATGAATCCCAAATAGAGGAAAATGTACTTAAAGGATTGGATTTAGGATTCATACCAAATTTCCTCAATTCTTTTGTCAATGCTTTAAGTAATTTCAGTATCGGTCTTTTTTCAGTTCTCTTCATTTCCTTTTTCTTTTTAAAGGACAGTAAATTGTTACAAAATGGAATCTTGACATTTGTTCCAGACAACAAAGAAAGTAACTTGGTAAAGTCCATTGATAAGATCAACAATTTACTTTCCAGATACTTTGCCGGTATATTGCTTCAGCTTTTTATATTGTTTGTAATTTATACTATTGCACTCCTAATTGTCGGTGTAGAAAATGCCATCGTGATTGCGTTCTTGTGTGCACTCTTCAACATCATTCCATACATTGGCCCGATCATAGGTGGGGTAACCATGATTACCTTAACAATGACCAGTTTTTTGGATGCTGATTTTAGCACCGTTATTTTGCCTAAAGCAATGTATGTTTTAATCGGATTGACCATAGGTCAACTCATTGATAATTTCTTTTCACAGCCTTTTATTTTTTCCAAAAGTGTAAAATCCCATCCCTTGGAAATCTTCTTGATTATCATCATCGCAGGGTTGTTGTTCGGTATAGTAGGTATGGTGGTCGCAGTACCAGGATATACCGCCATAAAAGTAATTTTAAAGGAATTTTTAGCAGATTATTCTTTTGTAAAAAAATTGACAAAAAACTTATAGCATCAGTTTGAATAAACTTATTTTAAATACTGGTGTACAGGATTTTATATTTCAGAAAATATCATCTGACATCATGTCAGTTTTATTGCGTGAACCTATTTTTGAAGGAATAGCCCAAAAGGAATTGGCGGAACAGATTGAAGCTAAAAAAAAGTGTCAGGATAAGCTTCCCACATGGTTCAACACGCCCAACATTTATTATCCCAACAAACTAAATATTGAACAAACCAGTTCCGAACTGACCGCTCAATACAAAGCTCAAATAGTAGACGGAAAATCACTCATTGACCTTACGGGAGGATTTGGTGTTGACAGCTACTTTTTTTCCAAAAAAATGGAGTCGGTTTTGCATTGCGAAATTAACCCGGAATTGAGTGAAATTGCTCATCATAATTTCGAAATTTTAGGGCAAGCAAACATTGAATGCTTTTCGGTGAATGGCATTGATTTTTTAAAAAACTCCAGCTCGAATTTTGATTGGGTTTTTGTTGACCCATCAAGAAGAAATGACAAAAAAGGGAAGGTGTTTTTATTAGAAGACTGCCTGCCAAATTTACCCGAACATCTTCCTTTGCTTTTTGAAAAAGCACAAAACGTCTTGGTCAAAACATCCCCACTTTTGGATATTAAAATGGGGATTATAGAATTGAATTTTGTAAAAGAGGTTCATGTAGTGGCCGTTCAAAATGAAGTAAAGGAGCTTCTTTTTATTTTGGAAAAAGGATTCAAAGGAAGCATTGAAATAAAAACCATCAACTTACAACCAAAGCAAAATGATGAGTTCGACTTTTTATTGGAAAAGGAACAGCACATCAACATAGATTTTGGTGAACCTGCTTCTTATTTATACGAACCCAATGCCGCTATTTTAAAATCCGGAGGTTTTAAGTCTGTGGCGAAAGCATATGGTTTAAAAAAGCTACACCCGCATTCACATTTATATACATCCGAGGAAATCCTTGATTTCCCAGGTAGAAGATTTAAAGTCCAACACATCCTCCCCTATTCCAAAAAATCATTGAAATCAATCTCCCTATCAAAAGCAAATATCACGACACGGAATTTCCCGATCTCCGTAGCGGAGCTTCGCAAAAAACATAAAATCAAAGATGGGGGCAGTCGTTATGTATTCTTCACTAAGGCCATTAACGACTCCTTATTAGTTCTAGATTGCGAAAAAGTGGTTGATTAATCCAAAGTTTCAAGCCAATCAAAAAGCAGGTTGGTCCAGTTTTTTAGTTTATCATCATGCAAAGCCAAAGCAAAACCATGTCTTCCTTCAGGGTAAACGTGCATGGTGGTAGGCACGTTGTGTTTTCTTAGTGCATCAAAAAACAAGGTGGTATTCTCCACAGGTACCGCATCATCATCCATAGCATGCAATAAAAAAGTAGGCGGTGTTGCCTCCGTAACATGTTTTTCATTGGACAGGTAAACAACTGCATCTTCGGTTGGGTTCTCCCCCACCAATGAAACTCTGGAACCTGTATGGGTACTGGAAACTCCAAGGGTAATCACAGGATAAATTAAAATCATAAAATCAGGCCTTGCCGATAAATCATCCGCATCATCCTGTCGATTATAAACTTGGTCGTTATAATGTGTTCCTAAGGTAGATGCTAAATGCCCCCCGGCGGAAAATCCCATGATTCCAATTTTATCTGAATCAAGATTCCATTCAGCCGCTTTTGATTTTACCAATCTTATGGCGCGCTGTGCATCCTGAAGCGGGACCACATTTTTATTTTTGGTAATTGACTTGGAGCCTGGCAAACGATATTTCACAACAATACCTGCCACCCCTTTTGCATTTAAAGCTTTTGCTATGTCGGTACCTTCCCAATCATAGGCCAAGCCATAATATCCTCCTCCCGGAAAAATAACCACAGCTTTTCCGTTGGCATTTCTTTGTGCCGGTAAGTATACTTCCAAGGTTGGTTTTTGGACATTGGTGATCCAAACAATCCCATCATCAGTATGTTCTATCACTTCCTTTTCAGAAGTTTCCATTTGATTGGGAATGGCCTTCGGCCATAACGGCATTATGGTATCCTGTGCAGATAGCACCATTGAAAATAATACGCAAAGAAAGGTTGTTTGTATTTGTGCGTTCATGCGAATCAATTTTTGATCAGTCGTTACATTCCCATTTAAAGTTAGCCACCCGATCGTTGGAGGCTGCCGAAAGATTATAATGCCACCATTCTGTTCTGATAGACCAGAACCCATGTGCTTCCATGGTCTCTTTCAATAATTTTCGGTTGTCCAATATTTCTTGGGGCAAGTCCATATTATCATGATAGGCCCTTTTACCGAAGTAGTCAAAGTCGGTTCCCATATCAAGTTCATTCCCTTCCATATCTACCAAAGTAATGTCCACGGCACCTCCTTTGTTATGAATAGACCCTTTATCCGGATTGGCAACGTATTGTGGGTTAGGTACGATCTCCCACATTTTATATTGGACAGAGTTGGGGCGATAGCAATCAAAAAACTTGATTTTCACCCCATTTTTCATAAAATCCTTATTCGCCTCAATCAGTGCCTTTGCCGTTTTTACCCGGGTATAGCACTCAGCACAATCATACACTTTAGCCTTTAAAAAATTATTTTCAGTAGCGTAGCGCATGTCATAGGCGAAGTCTTTGCAAAAATCAGCCAATCGAACAAAAGTGGTATCGGCCAAGCTTTCAAATGTTTTCAAAGCTGATTTCGCTTCTTTTACTATTGTGTCTTTAGAAACTGAATCCAGGATTATTTCGGTTTCAGCTTGAACTGCATGATTTTTATTCGTTTTAGGTTTTTGTCGACAACTTGTGATCAAGAGAAGCCCTAAAAGAAAGATTGAATATTTCATTTGTCTTAATTCATTCGTTTTTTATTGGCAAACCATGTGTATAAAGAGTCCGTCGTGTAGGCCCTTCCCCAAGCATTATGACCAACACCATGGTATCTGGTGTAACGGACATCGCGTCCCATTTCACGTAGCTTTTCGACCATTTTATCGGACTCTTCCACATCAATCACATCATCTTGATCGCCATGAAAAACCCATATGGGCATATTTTGGTCTATCCAATGTGCATAAGGTAAAGGTGTCATTCCACAGACCACGGCCATGGCCGCGAACTTGTCCGGATATTGGGTGGCCAACTCCCAAGAGGCACTTCCTCCCCTACTCAAGCCAGTCAGGTAGATTCTATTTTTATCCACTCTATTGGAATTAACCACGGAATCCAATAATTGGACAACGGCATCTGTGTTCCACCATTTTTTTGCGTGGGAGTTTTGCGGGGCCAAAATCAAAAATGGAAATTGTTTACCTTCCGCCAACATTTTGGGTGGCCCCGTATCCTTGATTTCCTCTATATTTCTACCGGATTCTCCTCCACCATGGAGGAAAAGCAATAGTCCAAAATCTTCCTCTGAATCAAAATAATCCTCGGGGTAATAGAGGTAGTACTTTAAATTTTCTTTCGAAATTGTTTCCAGCTCGTCTTGGACAAGATGTGATTGAGCCGCACATGCTTGTAGGAGCAACAAACCGGCCAAAACTAAAAATCTGGATAAATTCTTTTGCATTGTGGTCACAAGTTACAAAAGTTTATCGGCGATATCTTTCCACGAATTGGCACGTTCAAAGCTGGTAACATTCATATTATGTGGAGAGGTGAACATAATGGACCTTCCATCAAAGGGTCCAAGATTCTTGCTACGGTCGTCTATGAGCACATCACCCTTTAAAACATGCTTGTTGCCACAGAGGATTCGGTTCTGCCAAGAAATAAAAGGAAAGAATTCATCCAGCCAATCCGATTTTTCCCTTAGCGATTGTGGAAACTCCATGGCAGCTGAAGCAATATAGACCTCATGCTTTTTGCTCAACTCCGTTAGTACCTCCTGACTACCTTCAATTATTTTTAAATCCTGAAAAAAGCCATCTCGCCTTGTATGGTCCTTTATGGATTGTTGATGTTCTTGAGGCACACATTGCCAAAATTCCCTACCATGGCATTCTTCTGCTTTTATTTGAGCGTTGAATTCTTGGTTATAAATATCTATATGGGCTTGGTAGGCGTCTGCAATTACCTCGTCCATATCAACAAAAATGATCATGCTTTTTCTTTTTTGTGAAGTACGTTAAAACTCCCCAAAAATTAAAACTTACCATCTAAATCTATTGTTAACGGGAATGAATTTCTCAAAAAGAGCCGAAGCTTTTCAAAAATTTCACAAAATTATTTTATCGCCTGACCAAACTTTATCGCTGAATTTTAATTTTAAGAAATAACAGTTACCTTCACACAACAAGATTGCCTAAAGCGCAAATTGCGTTTTTCTGCTTAAAACCAACCTTACATGTTGCCCAAAGGAAATTTTCCTAAAAAAGTTTATTTAAATGGTAAAATAGTATCTGCTGAAGACGCCAAAATATCAGTTTTTGATCGTGGTTTTTTGTTCGGAGATGGTATTTACGAAGTAATGGTGCAGTTGGAAAATGGTCTTTTCTATAAAAAGGCACACCTAGATAGACTACAAGACAATCTGAATAAAATTGGAATCCAATATAATATCAAGGAAATCGATGATAATTTGGAAGTACTGCTTAAAGCTTCCAATTTGACGGACCAGTCTTGTTTGATTTACATGCAAGTAACCCGTGGAGTAGCTCCTAGAAAACACTCGTATCCAAAAGGTGTTCCTGCAACCGTGATGATGTATGCCCTACCCTTCAGTCTTCCGCACATAAATCCTAAGAACATGAAGGCTATCTTGGAACCTGATTTTAGATGGCATCGATGCGATATTAAATCCACTTCATTGTTGGGCAATATTATGACCAACGAAGCGGCAATGAACGCAAATACCAATGAAGCTGCTTTGGTAAGAGATGGTGTCATTTCGGAAGGGTCGCACACCAATATCTTTTTTGTGAAAGATGGCACTGTTCTCACCCATCCGGCCAACGAACATATCTTGAACGGCATTACAAGAAAGATTGTACTAAAACTTTGTAGTGACCTTGATATACCTGTAAACGAGAAACCCATTGCTGAAAACGAAATTGAACATATGGACGAGGCCTTTTTTACAGGCACAACTACTCAAGTGGCTTCTATCGCCCAACTGGGTTCCCGTACTTTTTATAAAAATGATGAAATCGGCAAAGTCACCATCAAGCTTCAAAAAGCATTTGCACAACTCAGAGAAATAAACACGGCCAATATTACTTTATAAATAACCACTTAATTATGACCAAAACTAATTCCAACACACTTTTTAAAACACTATTGGGAGTATGCCTGCTATGGGTTTTCTCCTGTAGTAACCAAGATACCTATGACATCTTAATTTTAAACGGCAACGTCTACGATGGCAAAGGTGGAGACCCAATAGTTACCGACATTGCCATCAAAGACTCCATGATTGTTGCCTTGGGAGAATTCGACAATGCCAAAGCAAACAAAATAATTGATGCTTCTGGATTAGCTGTTTCACCTGGTTTTATTGACATGCACACACATATTGAGCCCATCATGGAACTTAACTCTTGCGAGAGCCATGTTAGGCAAGGGGTTACCACATCATTGGGCGGGCCCGATGGCAGTTCACCCTATCCGCTCAAACCTTACATGGACAGTCTCCAAAATAAAGGTGTTGGAATGAATGTGGCTTATCTAGTTGGTCATAACACCATTCGAAGAAATATCATGGGGCTAGAAAATAGAGCACCAACAGCAGAAGAGCTCAAAGCCATGGAAGCTGAAGTGGACAGTGCAATGAAAGATGGTGCCTTTGGCATCTCAACAGGTTTAAAATATCTGCCTGGGGCCTTTTCCAAAGTCGACGAAGTCATTAGTCTTTCCAAAGTAGCTTCAGACTATGGCGGTATTTATACATCACACTTAAGAGAAGAAGGTCTGGGGCTATTTGATGCCGTTGCCGAAGCCATTCAAATTTCCGAAGAAGCCGATATTCCTGTGGTATTGACTCACCATAAAGCCATTGGAAAACCTATGTGGGGAAAAAGTGCGCGAACCCTCGCCATGGTGGATTCCGCTAGGGCCAAAGGACTTGACATTAAAATGGACCAATATCCCTATGCAGCGAGTTACACTGGGATATCAGTTTTAATTCCCAGTTGGGCAAGAGCTGGCGGACAAGAAGCCTTTGAGGAACGCGTTGCAGACCCCGTATTGAGAGACAGTATAAAAAATGGCATCGTTTTCAATATCCTTAATGATCGGGGAGGTTCCGATCTGGACAGGGTTCAGTTTGCGAAGGTTGAATGGCAGCCGGAACTGGAAGGAAAAACATTGAAATACTGGTGCGAACAAAACGACTTGGAACCATCGGTGGAAAATGGTGCCGATATGGTCATTAAAGCGCAATTGAACGGTGGCGCCTCTTGTGTTTTCCACGCCATGGCCGAAGAAGATGTAGAACGCATCATGAAACATCCGTTTACCATGATAGGTTCAGACGGTAGATTGGTAGAACCGGGCATGGGTCACCCGCACCCTCGGTGGTATGGAACCTTCCCAAGGGTCCTTGGACGATATGTTCGGGAGAAAAACACCTTGGAACTAAGCGAGGCTATTCGAAAAATGACCTATTTACCAGCGCAAAGTCTTAACTTATCTGACCGCGGTTTAATTAAAGAAGGATTAAGGGCAGATATTACCATCTTTAATCCAGAAACTGTTATTGACAAAGCCACTTTTGAAAAACCACATCAATATTCCGAAGGTATCGAATTTGTAATCGTGAACGGAGGTTTGGCAGTTGAAAACGGTGAATTCAAGGATATAAAATCAGGAATAGTATTAAGAAAACAATAGACCAACAACATGAGAATGAAACATATTACACTAAGCATTTTGATAATTTCCGGCCTCTTCACCAATGCAGTTTTGGCCCAGGAAAGTGCAGAAATCAACAAAAAATACACGAAGGAAGTGGAACGCTTGGCCAAGAATAAACAGGTCAAGGAAGCCTTTGGCCATATCAAAGCACAAATGGACCAAACTACAGAAGACCTTATTTCCTTGACCGAAGTTTTGGCTCCTCCTTTTATGGAAGATGAAAGAGGTAAGGTATTTGCCAAAATGTTGGAAGGAGCTGGCGTGGACAGTATTTGGACAGACAAAGTTGGGAATGTCATCGGGTTGCGAAAAGGAACCTCTGGTGAATCGGGCTATGTAGGTGTGGATGCCCATTTGGATGTTGTTTTCCCCGAAGGAACCGATGTTACCGTTAAAAAAGTGGGTGATACCCTAAAAGCACCAGGTATTGGTGATGACACCCGAGGTTTGGCCATGTTAATCAGTATGCTCAAGGCTATGAACAAAGCTGATATCAAAACCGAAAAAGACCTGTTGATTGTGGGCACAGTGGGTGAAGAAGGTTTGGGCGACCTACGTGGCATGAAATACATGTTCAACGAATCGGGATTGGATATCGATTCTTGGATTGCCATTGATGGTGGCGGTCTTGGTAGAATCAGCAATGCCGGATTGGGATCCAAACGCTATAAATTAATGGTGAAAGGCCAAGGCGGCCATTCTTGGGGTGCTTTTGGATTGGCCAACCCGCACCACGCCTTGGGAAAAGCCATTGACATTTTTTCAGAAGCAGCCTGGGAGTATACCTCTGGAAACATCCCCAAAACCAGTTTCAACGTGGGTAGAATTGGAGGCGGAACCTCTGTAAACTCCATACCGTTTGAATCTTGGATGGAAGTGGATATGCGTGCCATTGACCCAAAAAATCTTGACGAAATCGAAATCATTTTCAAAGAATCCGTGGAAAAAGCGATTTCTGAGTACAATGCCAGTGGTGTACGTGGAGAAGTAACTTACGAACTCATTAAAATTGGAGATAGACCATCAGGAGAATTACCTGCTTCCCTCCCCTTGATTCAAAGAACCATGGCAGCTACCAAACTTTTTGGTGAGACACCCCAATTAGGACGAGGGTCAACCAACATCAACATACCTGTTTCCAAAGGAATTCCATCCGTATGTATTGGTCGTGGCGGTCAAGGTGGCGGAGCGCATTCTTTGCACGAATGGTATTTAAACGACGAAGAAAACGACGAATCCATTCAATTGGCCTTGTTGATCACATTGTCCCAAGCAGGTCTAGCTAAATAAGGTGACCATGAAGTTGTTTCCAAAATTACTTTTCGGGCTCGTCTTTATTTTCTGCACTTGGGTAAGCGCTCAAATAAGTGAAGAGCAATGGGCCAACATTGATAGTTTGTTCTTGCAATGGAACAAGCCCAATCATCCCGGTGGAGCAATTGCCATAATGCAAGGAGATGATGTGATATTCTCCAAGGCATACGGTTTGGCCAGTATGGAATATTTGGTACCGAACAGCACTGGCACTAGGTTCAATATAGCCTCCGTATCCAAACAATTCAGTGCGCTGGGCATTGTAAAACTGCACTTGGCAGGCAAACTTTCCATAGATGATACGATAGACAAATATATTGATGGGCTTGCGCCTTTTGGAAGTGAGATCACTATAAGAGATATGCTTCATCACACGAGTGGATTACGAAGTCTTCATGCACTGTTCGGATTAGCTGGTTGGCGCGGTGATGATGCAAGGACCAATGCAGACCTGGATAGAATCATTGCCAAGCAAAGTGAACTCAATTTTGAACCTGGTTCGGAATATATGTATTGTAATACAGGCTTTATGTTCTTGGCCAACATCATTGAAAAAATTACGGAGACCTCCTTTGTGGATTATATGAAAGAAGAAGTTTTCATCCCTTTAGGGATGAACGACACCTATGTTGGGCCTGATTACGACAGAATTGTTCCTAACAACGCTACTTCGTACAACCAAACTTTGGATGGTTTTGTTCGGTCTGTGGAATATTGGGGCTATGTCGGGTCTGGAAACATGCACACCACAACGGATGACCTGCTCAAATATTTGAAAAATTATTATGATCCATTACCTGGGTGGAAAGCAGCATTCGATACCATGCAAACCCTTGACCCACTCAATGATGGTAGCTTTAATAAATATGCCTTTGGGGTTAATGTTGATAAGCTGTTTGGTAAAAAACGAGTAAGCCATGGCGGTTCCATTGGTGGCTTTAGATCCAATATTGCTGTTTTTCCGAATGAAAAGACCAGTATTGCAGTTATTACCAACTTTTCAAGTTCAGGAGCTGGAGGAAAATCCAATCAAATTGCAGAAATCATTTTTGAAGAGACTCCATCAAACAAAGATTTGAAAGTGGCAAAAGTTTCCAAGAAGAAAATGGAATCCTATGCAGGTACTTATTGGGGTGATGAAACCTATTCCCAACGTATGTTAACCACAGGTGGAGATACGCTATACATTGGTAGAAACGCTTATTTACCTATTCAAAATGATGAATTTGTAGCCGTTCAATCTGGAAATGATACTAAAATCGAGTTTGAAAACGGGACCATGACCATTTATCCTGAAAGTGGGAAACCCATGCTATTTTCAAAATTTGAGGAAGAAGAATTGACCAAAGCCTTGGCCAACGAATATGTTGGCACCTATTTTAGTCCCGAAATTGAAACGGCTTATACCATCCATTACGAAGAAGGTGAATTCTACGCGCATCATATCCGACATGGAAAAATTAGGCTTGAACAAAAGAAGAAAGACCTTCTAGAGGGAAACTATCCGCTGTCCTACATAAAAATCAAAAGGGAGAAAGGAGAAATCAAAGGGGTTTGGATATCCAACGGGAGGGTCCGTAACCTTTGGTTTTCGAAAACCGAATAACAAAAATCAACCACTATGAGACCATTTTTTATCCTTATAATGCTTTGCACCCTAAGCTTGGGAGCACAAACATTCCCAGATAGGGTCTGGCATGATGCCAACGAAGAAGAAGCAAAACCGTGGCAAAACGATAAATCCCAAGTTTTTAGGGAATACTTGATCGACAGCACAAAAATCACTGGGCTAATGATCGTACACAAGGGGAAAGTGGTTTTTGATTTTGGTGATTTGGAAGAGTTGAGCTACATCGCTTCGTGCCGAAAAAGTGTGCTGTCCATGCTTTACGGACAATATGTGGAAGATGGCACCATTGATTTGACCAAGACCATCAAGGAACTGGGAATTGATGATGTGGAAGGAATTCTTCCCATAGAGGAAAAAGCAACGGTCAAAGATATTATTTCAGCTCGATCCGGGGTCTACCATCCCGAAGGCTACCCTGGCGGAATGCAGGAATATGCACCAGAACGAGGCTCTGTTGAACCAGGTTCCCATTGGCTGTACAGCAATTGGGATTTTAATGTGGCAGGCTTCATCTTTGAACAGGAAACCGGCACAAATATCTATGATGAAGTGGAACGACAATTGGCCAATCCATTACATATGCAAGATTGGGACCGCTCCGCACAGCATAAACAAGGCAATACTTCCATTTCCAAATACTTGGCCTATCCCATGTGGTTTTCTACCAGGGACATGGCTCGGGTGGGCTTGTTAATGCTGAACAAGGGTAAATGGAAAGACATGCAGGTGATCAGTGAATCTTGGGTGGATGAAATGCTCAAAACCAGAACCACTCATATAGAATTGAACAAAAATGTTCCCGTATTTAAAGGTAGTGGTGTGAATTACGGATATGGCTACATGTGGTGGTTATGGAAAAATGTTGATGATGAACGCTTTGAAGGCGCATATTCCGCAAAGGGAGCCATGGGACAAAATATTACCGTATACCCTGCCATTGAAACCGTTCTAGCATTTAAAACAAAAGCTGCATATCGAAGAGCAAATCCATCCAAAATCAGAATCAATGTTGCCAAAAAGGCTGCGGAAATCTTTGATATGCAGCAATAATTTTTTTAAGTAAGGAATTATTCGGTTTTGGTAAACACCAAAGCCTTACCTCTATTTTGAGTTACCACAATGTAGGGACTGCCACCATTGGCATTTTCCACCTGAATCATGTCTTTGGCATCACCAGTAACTTTAAACCCACTTTCCTCAGCATTTTTGAACTCAAATCCGCCCTTTTCGTCGCCAACAAGCACACCTCCGTTGAAGGCATCGTACCTGCCGATGAAAACTTCATTGCCAAAGTCATTTCCTATCATCAGCACATCGTTGGAAGCAGTACCGCTTGCATTGGTTGTAATCATACATTTTATGGGCGCTGATTGTGTTTGCCATGGAAGGGTTCCCATCGTAAACTGTCCATTTCCGTTATTCTCAAAATAAGTAGTTTGATCATGATTGGCCATTAACTCATCCACTCCTTCAAGTTCTTCGGCAGTGAATAATTCACTTTTGGTAGTGGCTGCATATTCTCGAAAATAATTAAACTTTTTCCTAAACAAAGGGCTTTGACTCATAAGGTCTCCCCAAAAATTAACGGGATACGGTTTAAAGGTAGAATCCTCAAAATCACTTTTGAAATAGGCAAACAATACTGGATCCACAGCTCCATTATTGTCAAAGTCTTTGGCCAACATGGTAACGGGCCTATCTTGGGATGGTTGATATAGGTTATTCTTTCCTAAATTTCCGGCAATCAAATCCACGTCGCCGTCTCCATCAAAGTCCTGTGCCAGCACGCATTCCCACCAACCTGAAAGTTGTTGCATACCCGTTTGTTCCATTTGTTGAAAGGAATCTTTTTTATTCATGAAAACGGTTACAGGCATAAATTCTCCGACCAAAATAAGATCTTTCATATTGTCATCGTCCAAATCGGCCCATTTGGCATCTGTGATCATACCTAGGTTCCTTAATGCTTTGTTGTATGTTTCGGTCACATCGACCAATTTACCCTTTTCGTTTTTCAACAGATAGCAGTTATCTGGTTTGGGGTATTGTGAAAAAGGGGTGCGACCACCAACAAAAAGATCTACGTAACCATCACCATCAAAATCTTCGGCCTCAACGACAGACCCACTCGAATTAATTTCCGGCATTCTATCCACAGCCTTGATAAATTTTCCATTTCCTTCATTTATCATCAAATAATCCTTGTAATATGGAGAATCCAAATCAAACTCGTTGCTACCTGCCACCATGTAGATATCCAAATCTCCATCATTGTCCAAATCAAAAAGGGAAATACTTGTTTCTTCTCTCATTTTGTATGCTTCGTCCTCAAATAAAGGTGTGCCAGTAAATGAGCCCTTGGAATCTTGAACAAAAATCATGGGTGAGTACCCAGAGGAACTGCCAATAATGAAATCCTCATAACCATCTCCATTAATGTCTCCCTTTGCCAGGCGAGGACCACTTTGTGTTAATTTATGGGGTAAGGTAGGTTGGACATTAAAATCGATTTTATCCGTCTCCTCGTGCACAAAATTGACTCCTATTTTTTCCGAAATCTCCTCATAAAAAGGATTGGTCTGTTTAGGCGCCAAAGGAAATGCTAATTGTTGACCATTTAAGGAAGTTGCTTCACTATAATCAACGCTTAAGATTTGATTGCTTTGTATATCTTTCAAAATCTGAAATTTTCCATCTGGCCATACAATTTCCAGTGATGAAATTTGTTTTTGTGGGCCTAAGCCAAAATGTGCCGTATTGTGCACCGTAGACAAGTACCCTCTATTTAACTGGTGTTCGTAGTATTGAAATGTTCCATCTTTAAAACGTATGGCCACCTTGGTACCCAAACCAGCTTGATTGGACTTTGGGCCTTTAAAGTCCAGTTTGAGAAAGTTTTTATTCTCATTCTTTTTCACTTCTAGATTGTTCCGGAAAACAAATGCTTCATCGTTGATATTGTTCACCACATAATCTAGATCGCCATCATTGTCCAGATCTGCAAATGCGGCCCCATTGGAAAAGGATGGAATGCTCAAGCCCCATTCTTCACCTACATCCTTGAATTGTCCATTCCCTTCATTACGGTAGGCATAGTTGGGTATTTTAACAACTGGAATAGAGTCCAAAATTTGCGCCGTACTCAAATATTTTTGAACATTGAAGTTAAATTCACCAAAATCGAGATCGGTAATATCCCGAGGAAAGCCATTGGTAATCAGCAAGTCCTTTCTGCCGTCGTTGTCGGCATCAACAAAAAGTGGTGACCAACTCCAATCTGTTTTGCCTATTCCCGCCATTAACCCAATTTCACTGTATGGCATATTTGGACCTTGTCCCATTTGAAGCATGTTACGCATATACTGATAATCGTAACCATACTTATCATTCATATAATAATCGTTATACCTAGTTGATTTAACTGTTGTTTTTAACCTGTTATTGGTTTCACCAAGCATATCCAAGGTAACAATGTCCAGATAACCATCGTTATTAAAGTCGGCAATGTCATTGCCCATAGAAAATTTGCTCTGGTGCTTCACAGATTGACTTATTTTATCTGTAAAGGTGCCATCACCATTATTGATATACATAATGTCGTTGCTCAGATAATCGTTGCTCACATAAATATCTGGCCAACTATCATAATTCAAATCGGAAATGGCCACTCCAAGTCCATAACCTTCAATGGTTATTCCTGCCTCTATGGTGACATCTGTAAAGGTGTTGTCGCCATTGTTGAGATATAGATGATCGTTGCTCATGGATGACCCATCCGTGATTTTTTCCCTGTAATTTGCCGGTAGTATATGTATATCCACATTATTGAGCACATATAAGTCCAAAAAGCCGTCTTTATCATAATCAATGAAGGCAGCATTCATACTATTACCGGTATCCGCCACCCCATATGCTTCGGCCATCTCTTTAAAAACAGGAATTCCATCATCATCAACACCTTGATTTATATAAAGTATGTTGGCCTTTTCCTCTGGGCTTTCGTACATCGCGGCACATATATAAATATCAAGTAGTGAGTCATTATTTATATCAATTACAGCAACTCCTGTTTTCCACTTGTCTGCTGCTGCAACTCCAGAGGCATTAGTCACGTCCTTGAACTTAAAATCACCTTGATTAAGGTATAATTTATTGGTTACTTGATTTCCAGTAAAGAAAAGGTCTGGTTTATTGTCATTATTGAAATCACCCACAGCAACCCCACCACCATTGAAGATGTATTCACTTGTTAGTATGTTGAAACTATCTGTCTCAACAATTTTATTGTTAAACGTAATACCAGAGTGATTGGATGAAACTTGGGAAAAAAGCGTATCCTCCTGCTTTTCAGAGCAAGAAATCACCAATATGGAAACTAGTGCAGTTAAAACGAAATGTTTAAACATTGTGGTTGAGGATATTTACAGATTGATAAAAGAATAAAATGTACCAAGAGTTTTTATTACTACAAAATAGGAATCCTGTATTAGCTAAAAATTAATCATTTATTTATCAAAAAATTGATTTCTGATTGTAAAGACACCATAACAAATACTTCATGTAATGTTGTACTTTATTAATTCGGGGCCATGAAGAAAAGGATATAATCAAAATAGGTTGCCAAATTTTGGCAACCTATTTACTTGAATTTAACTAACTCAGAATAAACTACTAATAACCTGGATTTTGAGTCAACACGCCACCACTTTGGTCGATTGCGTTCACAGGAATTGGGAATAAATCATTTTTAGGCTGGTACGTTCCAAACTTGGAACCATAGCTTGCTTGATCAAAATCATCTGCTTCATTTTGAATATAGGTGTTGATGGTTTCCTGAGCATTGCCCCATCTTCTCAAATCGAACAATCTATGTCCTTCCATACCTAATTCCAAACGACGCTCAAAACGGATAGCTTTGCGGGCAAAATCTTGGCTATCAAAAGAAGCATAAGGCTCAATTTGATAATTGGCTGCATCTGCAGAACCATCTTCAGTTTTTACGTAAGTCATATTCTTGGCCCTATTACGAACACGGTTTACATATTCCAATGCCAATGGCAAATTTGGACTGGATTGTTCCACAGCTGCTTCTGCCGCCATCAACAATACATCTGCAAAACGCATTACGTTATAGTTGATACCGGACCAGTCCGATCCCCAACCACCTGTACCGCGTTGGGCATCCACCTCGTCCGCTTGATACATGTTCTTTTTAGGCAAATAAGGCCCAGAAATATCAGCAAACGTTGCCCTTATCCACTCTTTACCTGGATTTATACCAAAACCATTGTAATCAATACCTCTTCTACCAATGGTATAATCAATTCGTGGATCAAGTGGTCCCGTGTGAGGAGTGAAAGGCTCTTCACTTGTAATTCCATAATCATTGGCTACATCAGTTGCAGCATAGGAATCCAATAATGGCAATCCGCTACCATCTGTTTGATAAGCATTAGCTAAATCTTGTGTTGGTTGGTAAAAACCACAGCAAGTGCCCAATGGTCCCCCACCTGGGTAATTCAAGGTACCTGCTCCGTTACCGTTAAAAGAACGTCCATCGTCTGCTGCAAACTGAATGGCAAACATTGATTCTGATGCGTTTTCACCAGCAAGGTTAAAATTGTTAACAAACTCCTCGTTCAAGGAATATGGTCCGTTATTGATCACATCGTTAAACAAGGGTAGGGCTTGCTCATATTTTCCTTGGTACAAATAAACTTTTCCTAAAAAAGCTTTGGCTACCCAAGCATTTGCTCTACCTACAACAATATCATCCCCTAGATTTGCAACAGCAGTTTGAAAATCCGATTCGATTTGTGCCCAAATTGGACCAGGGTTAGGTTGATTGAACTCTGTATTTACCAAGTTCTCCACTGAAATAAAAGGTGGATTACCGTAAAATTTTTGAAGTTCAAAGTTGTAATATCCTCTTAAGAAATAGGCCTCACCCTCTTGCTGGGTAAAATCCCCTTCCTCAATTTGGTTGATCAAATCGAGTACGGCATTACAGCGGTTAACTCCACCATAAAGTGCACTCCATCTTCCTAAAAACCAGCTATTACCAGTCTGCCAGTCCAAAGTTTCGACCTGGAAAAGAGCAGTGTTGTCACCGTCCGTACTTCCACGGTGGGCATCATCAGAAACTACATCAGCCCACCAGTTATCACCACCGGCAGCAACACCTTCTCCCTGTCTACTAATACGTTCTCCATCCATCGCGGAATAAGCCGCTGTCAATTTTAGGTCTACACCCAAAGCATTTTGCAAAGCTGCATCCGAAAGTGCTCCTGTTGCAGGCTTTTCCGTGAAATCTTTACTACAGGCCCATAGCAACAGACCTGCCAAAATTGTTGAAAATAATATTTTCTTTCTCATTTTTTTAAAATTTTAAATTAACTCCAAAGGAATAAATTGCAGCTAAAGGATAGTTGTTATCCGAAACACCAATGGTCAAGTTGTCAATACGGCCATCAACAAATCTAGGTTGTAGCTCAGGGTCAACTCCATCATAACCGGTAATAGTGAACAAGTTGGTTCCTTGAAGATATAATCGAACACTATCCATACCTAAATAACTGGCAACCTCCTCATTGAAAGTATAACCTATTTGAAGGTTCTTCAATCGCATATAAGACCCATCTTCCACAAAGAAAGAATTCGCAGCACCTTCGTTGTTTGTTATACTCTGGCTCAATGCCGGCAACGAAGCATCAGTATTTTGAGGAGTCCAAGAATCCAATACCCTTACACTTCTGTTGGCATTGAAGAATGTTGGGAAATCGGTGTATACCTTATCATTATTAAAAATATCATTCCCTTGAGATCCTTGGAAGAAAGCGGACATATCAAATCCTTTGTAGGCCGCTGTCAAGTTAATACCATAAGTGAAATCTGGGTGAGGCGATCCAATGAACGTTCTATCGTCATCATTGATTACACCGTCATTGTTCAAATCAGCGTATCTGAATCTTCCGACACCTTCAGCAGGAGTTCCAAACCCTTGGTCTGCAGCTGCTGAAACTTCTGCTTCTGAAGCAAAAATACCGTCAACTACCCTACCATAGAAAGAGGAAAGCGGTTGCCCTTCTTGTGTTCTGGTAACGGTACCCGTAGTTCTGAAGCCACCGAAACCAGTTTGGAAAGCACTGATCAAATCGACCACTTCATTTTTGTAATGGGAAATATTAAGGTCAATTCCATAGCTAAAACCGGAATCTGTCTGATCTCTATAACTTAAAGTGGCATCCACACCCTTGTTCTGAATGGAACCAAGGTTTACGAATGGTGCAGCCGCATCAATAGCTGTAGAACTGAACAATTGCTCATCCTGATTGATCAAATCCTTTGTTTTGATGTTAAAATATTCTGCAGAAACATTCAATCTGTTGTCGAAGAATCCAAGCTCTACACCAAAGTTTGTGGTTTCACTGGTTTCCCATCTTAAATTAGGGTTACCCGCAGCAGACAATAGCGCACCCTGTGACGGGCCTCCGTTACCTGTGTAAACATAATTGGCATATTGCTCGCTCAATACAGAAATATTGATTGTTGGGTTATTCACCGGAAGTGTTTGGTTACCCAATTGCCCCCAAGAACCTTTCAACTTCAATCGGCTAACGAAAGAATCTGTTGGCCAAAAGGATTCGTTGCTTACTACCCAACCAGCACTAAAGGATGGGAAAATGTCACTCTTATTGTCTCCAACGAATCGAGAGGATTCATCACGACGTACAGTGGCAGTTAACAAGTAGCGACCATCATAGTCATAATTTACCGTTCCAAATAAAGAGAACAAAGAATTTGCATTGTCATAGGCATAAGCCACGTTTGGTGCACCACCACCATTGCTCAACAAATAATAGTCAGGTGTTTCGAAAAAATAGTCGTTTCTGGTAATCTCTTTTCCTTTTGCCTGATTATCCAAAGCCTCAATACCAACCAACGCATTGATTTTATGGTCTCCGAAGGATTTATTATAATTCAAGGTATTGGTCCATACCCATTCATAATTGTCCTGATCGGCCTCTCTCAATGTGTTCGTGGCAATAGGCTCAGATGATTCTGGAATCAAAGCCCTAAAACGTCTGTCGTTATAAGCTCTAATGGAACCACCAAAGGATGTTTTAAATTGCAATCCATCCATAATATCCACTGTAGCGTAGATATCACCAAATACCCTAAAGGTCTTGGCAAAATCATTTTTTTGACGAGTAGCTTCCGCCACCGGATTGTTTGGGTTGGATAGGCCTGTATCGTTACTGTAGTTACCACCAAAGTTTCCATCCGTATCATATACTGGAACCAAAGGAGACATTCTTTGTGCAAAATTGAACCATGACTGACCACCACCTCTTCGATCGAAGGAAATATTGGCGTGTTGTCCTACCCTAATTCTGTCTCCGATTTTAAACTCTGAGTTCAATCTTACAGTCCCTCTTTTAAAACCGGTATGGATTTGAATACCCTGACGGTTTAAGTAGTTTGCAGAGAAAAGAAATCTTGATTTTTCGTTACCATTTTCCAAAGTAATCGAAGCATTCTGGGTAATGGCACTTCTATAAATTTCATCTACCCAATTGGTACCTCCTGGTCTAACGTTCATAGTTACAGGAACACCTTGTATTGTTGAAGGAACTACCGGACTTGCCCCATCTCCATATTGCGGGTGTGAAGGAGTTCCACCATCGTTTAGAATACTTTGCCAAAGCATTTCCCCATGTTGCTCAGGATTCAACATATCTGGCAAGTTGGTTGCCACAGAGAATCCTGTTAATACATCCACCGAAACTTTTGCAGAATCTAGATTATAACCACCACCTTTGGTCGTTACAATTACAACACCGTTGGATGCCCTTGCACCATAAATAGCAGCAGCACCATCCTTAAGTACGTTCAACTGCTCTATATCCGCAGGGTTAATTGAGTTCAAAATACCTGGGTCATCTGTTTGCACTCCATCAATAATATAAAGAGGGTCGTTACTGTTACCAGTACCGAAACCCCTGATTCGTACTACTGGAGCCGCTCCTGGAGCACCGTTGTTGGTTACGGTCACACCCGAAACCCTACCTTGCAAAGCTTCCGCTGCGTTCACGACCGGAGTTTTTGTGGCCTCCGAAACATCAACAGTTGCCACGGAACCTGTTAATTCTCCTCTTGTTTGGGAACCGTATCCTGTTACCACAACCTCATCCAAGGCAGCCGCATCCTCTTCCATGGTTACATCAATAGTAGTGTTCCCATTTACAGGAATCTCCGTTGTTTTAAATCCAACATAGGAAAAAACCAAGGTTGCGTCGGAAGCAGCCGTGATGGTGTAATTACCATCAAAATCTGTTTGCGTACCATTCGTAGTACCCTTTACAATAACATTGGTACCTGGTAACGGTGCTCCAAAGTCATCCAAAACAGTACCCGTAATGGTTACTTGATAGGGAGGAGCTGTATCCTCCAAATTTGGGGTAGCGGCCATTGTGGATCCACCCACCAACATCAATACCATTGACAAATAAAATGTCCGAAAGGTCTTAACCGTATCAGCCAATCTTGTCAAAATCTGAATTTTGCTTTGATTCATAAATAGTTCATTTAGTTTAGTTACATACATTGATTTCGACAGTGCATATTGTCTCAATCTGGAACAATAATAGTTAAAATTTTATAATTGGCAATATTTTAACACCATATATTAATAAATTTAAAATTTACCCTCTTTAAATATTGATTTGATATTTTGAAAAACTCTCAGCCATGTAAGGGCGTGGCTTGGTTATGTTACTAATATGTTTAAAAAAACCAATATTGGTCACCAAAAAATCAACAATAAAATGTCATATTGTTAGATATTTTATTGTTTCTCATCGCATTCATCAACTTTATATCCAAACGTCTTAATCTTTATCTGTTCGTGTCCCTGTATTTAGTATCTGTTTTATCTTCCGCTGCAGTCAAGATTTTAAAAGTGTTATTTTTTGATAACTGTGTTAAATATTCTAGAACCACCAGTTTATTTAAACACTTAGAATCGGAATCTTACTAGTAAAAGCTATCGCTATGCGAAATAATGCATTCTTATTTATTTAAGTTTTTATTGTATCATTTTGGAACAATAAGATTTAATTTTTTCATATTTGTATTTTTTCGATATAAATTTTGCGATGTTTATAATATGTTGCCGTCAAAAAATAAATATTTATCCAACGTCTCTTTTGATACCGTAATCTTTGGTTTTACTGGAGAGGAGTTAAAAATTTTGGTTCTTGAATACCAAAACTCGGGCATGTTTGCACTACCTGGAGGTTACATTCGGCGTGATAAAAATTTGCTCGATGCGGTTAAAGAAGGGGTTAAGAGACGTACGGGACTGAATAAAATACATTTGGAGCAGTTTCACACTTTTGGAATGTTGAAAAGATCGGATCCCGAACCAACAAAAATAATTGCACGTGGACTAGGTTATGAGTTAGAAGAAGATAATTGGATGTTGGATAGATTTATCACTATCGGATACTATTCCCTTATTAACTATAACCAAGTAAAGCCCAAACCCAATAAATATTCCGACTCTATAAATTGGTACAGTATTAATAACCTTCCCCCGCTAATGATGGATCATGAAAAAATCGTAGAAAAAGCTTTGGAAGTCATTAGAACCGATCTTCTTAAAAAACCTATCGGAATAAATCTTCTACCTGAAAAGTTCACCATGAAGGAATTACAAAAGGTTCATGAAACCATTCTGAACAAAAAATTACGGCGTACTACATTCCAACGTAAAATACTTAATATGGATATTTTAAAAAGACACGAAAAATTGTTTACTGGAGCTGCAAATAAAGCTCCTTATCTCTATAGTTTTGACAAGGATAAAATAGAAAATACGTAGACAGTCCCTTTATCGATACACTTTAGTCTTCAAAAACCATTAGAGTGTAAAACACAAAACAAAATACCAAAATGCCAAACTTTAATATTGATGCCGATCCAAAATATACTTATGATGCCATTGTAATCGGTTCGGGAATAAGCGGTGGATGGGCAGCCAAAGAGCTCTGCGAAAAAGGATTGAAAACCTTGGTGTTGGAGCGAGGACCCATGGTGGAACACCCAAAAGATTACACCACGGCCAATCTTGACCCGTGGGACATGGAACTTCGTGGTGGATTAACACCCGAGGAACAAAAAAAACATTATAAGGCCATCCGCTCCGGGTTTATTGGTAAGGATACAGAACATTTTTATGCCAACGACGAGGAAAACCCCTATACCGAGGTAAAACCTTTCCTTTGGATACGTGGCCATCAAATGGGTGGCCGCTCCCTTTTATGGGGCAAACAGACATACCGCTGGAGTGAGATGGATTTTGAGGCAAATGCCAAAGATGGCCACGGAGTAGATTGGCCCATACGCTACAAAGATTTGGAGCCATGGTACACTTACGTAGAAAAATTTGCCGGTATCAGTGGCGAAGCGCTAGGATTACCGCAGCTTCCCGATAGTCACTTCCTCCCCCCAATGGAACTGAACTGTGTGGAAAAAGAAGTAAAAAAACGAATTGAGAGCAACTTTCCCGGAAGGCATATGATAATTGGGAGGGTAGCGCATTTAACCCAACCACTGAATGGTAGAGGGCAATGCCAATATCGTAATCGATGTAGTCGAGGGTGTCCATACGCAGCATATTTCAGCAGTAATGCAGTGACGCTTCCAGCAGCCAATGCCACCGGGAACCTTACTTTCCGACCCTATTCTATTGTTCAGTCCATTATGTACGATGAAGGAAAAGGCAAAGCTTCAGGGGTACGAATTATTGATGCCGAAACCAATGAAGCTATTGAGTACAAAGCAAAAATCATTTTTTGTAACGCTTCTACCTTGAGTACAACACAAATACTATTGAATTCCACCTCCCACCGTTTTCCAAATGGAATGGGCAACGATAGTGAGGAATTGGGGCACAATTTAATGGATCACACGTATCGCGTTGGCGCCCTTGGAAAAGTTGAAGGCTTTGATGACAAATATTACAGCGGACGCCGGCCAAACGGAATTTATATCCCACGGTATTGGAACATTGATGAAAACTCAAAAACGGATAAATTTTTACGTGGATTTGGATATCAAGGTGGAGGTTACCGTATGGGCAATAGCGAAGCCGCCAACCGCAAAGAATTTGGAGGCAATTACAAAGACAGTATTATGAAACCAGGGCCTTGGGAATTCTTCATTACAGGTTTTGCAGAGTGTCTTCCCTATCACGATAACAAGGTATATCTCAACAAGGAGGTAACCGATAAATGGGGGCAACCTACCCTATCCATCGAATGTGAATACAAGGAAAATGAACTGGCCCAGAACAAGCAAATTCAAGAAGACGCGGTGGAGATGTTGGAAAAGGCTGGAGTGAAAGATGTAGTTGGCTTTGATAATGAACACGAACCAGGCTACGGTGTTCACGAAATGGGAACGGCACGTATGGGTCGCGACCCAAAAACATCAGTTTTGAACGGTACCAATCAAATACATTCGGTGAAAAATGTATTTGTGACCGATGGTGCCTGCATGACTTCCAACTCATGTGTAAATCCTTCACTTACCTATATGGCACTTACCGCAAGGGCTGCAAATTATGCAGTAGAAGAACTTAAAAAATTCAACATTTGATCATGGACCGGAGAAAAGCTTTAAAATTTACGGGAAGTATGGCAGCAGCTGCTGTCGCTGGCCCTTCATTACTCACATTGCTGCAATCATGTAAAAACGAATCTAGAGTTGATTGGCAACCGCAATTTTTAACCATGGACGAAGCCGCCTTCGTATCCAAAATAGTGGATATGATTTTGCCGCGGACAGAAACTCCTGGGGCTTTGGATGTAAAAGTTGACATTTTTATCGATAAGGTCTATACCTATTTGTACGATACCAATGGACAAAATAATGTTCAAAAGGAAATCAAAAAATTCAATGATGACTGCAGAAACAATTACGGAGATGCCTTTGTCTCGCTGTCTGAATCCGACCAAATAAAAGCGCTCCAAAAAGCGGAGGAAAATTCCGGTCAATTTGGAAGCAGTGTTTGGGGAACAGCCATTGGAAACCCAGAACCGGTAGGCTTCTATCGCTCATTAAAATCGACCGCATTATGGGGCTATTTCACCTCGGAGCAAATTGGGAAAAATGTGTTGAATTACGACCCTATTCCAGGAGCCTACCATGGTTGTCTGAACCTAGATGAAGTAGGCAATAAGTGGAGTCTTTAGATTTATGAAATCCACACCATTTTATATCAACCGAAGAAAGTTTTTAAAAGGTACTACGGCTGCCTTGGCTCTTTCATCGTTTGGTGCATACGGTCTAGATTTGGTCTATTCCCAAAAAAAATGGAATGTTGGACTTATTGGCTGTGGATGGTATGGCAAAAGTGATTTGTTTAAACTCATACAAGTAGCCCATGTGGAAGTCGTATCACTCTGTGATGTGGACCAAAAGCATTTGGAAGAAGCGGCCAATTTAGTTTCACAACGACAAAAATCCCGTAAGAAGCCAAGATTATATCAAGACTATCGAAAAATGCTGGCTGAAAAAGACTTGGATATTGTTCTGATCGGTTCACCCGACCATTGGCATGCACTCCAAGCCATTGAATCCATGGAATCGGGTGCCCATCTTTACCTTCAAAAACCCATTAGCCTTGATATTTTGGAGGGCGAAGCCATTCTGGCAACGGCCCGAAAACTTGGAAAAAAAGTACAAGTAGGTACACAGCGTAGAAGCACACCCCACTTAATTGAAGGCAAGAAAAATATTGTTGATGCCGGATTGCTTGGCAAAATATCGCACGTGGAAATGTGCTGTTATTACAACATGCGATGGAATGCAAATCCGCCAGTTCAACAAGTTCCTGATCATTTTGATTACGACTTTTGGTCAGGCCCAGCTCCATTGAGACCATTTATAGGCTTACCGCATGGAAAATGGCGTGCCTTTATGGAATACGGAAATGGCATTGTAGGAGATATGTGCGTCCATATGTTGGATGCCGTTCGTTGGATGTTGGGGCTCGGATGGCCTAAAAAAATTAGTTCCACTGGTGGGATTTATGTGCAAAAAGATTCTATTGCCAATACTTCCGATACACAAACCGCTATTTTTGAATTTGATGAGCTCAATTGTGTATGGCAACACCGAAGCTGGGGCACCCCTACCGATCCCGAATATCCTTGGGCATTTTTTATATATGGTGAAAAAGGAACCTTTAAAGGAAGTGTATTTCAATATGAGTTTATTCCAAATAATGGTGGTAAAACCATAAAAAGAGAGGTAGTTTACGAACGTGCTCAATATCCAGAGGATTTAAAGGAAGAAGGTATCGAACTTCATACCGCACCGGCAACCCGTGGTCATATGTTGGATTTGTTGGATTCTATTGAGAATGATAGACAACCAGTTGCCGATGTGGAACAGGGGCACATTTCCACCGCAAGCTGTATCATGGCCAATCTTTCCATGGGATTGAATCGGCCATTGGTCTACAATCCACAAAAGCAAATCATTGTGGATGACTCCAAAGCCACATCACTACTAAAACGAAAATATCGCGGACCATGGCAGCATCCTTCGGAATCCATATTATAACTAGAAAAGTATGCTTGACTTTCAACCGACAATCGTAAGAACCATGAAAAAAATCAACCTTTTACTTCCTCTTCTTTTCATGATCACTTTTGGATTCTCCCAACACGATATTAAACGTACCATTATCACCACCGATGGAGAAATTGACGATGTGGATACATTCATTCGATTTTTAATGTACACTAACGAATTTGATACCGAAGGTATAATATACTCCAGTTCCATGTGGCATTGGAAAGGCGATGGAAAGGGAACCACCATGGTATCTGAAATGGAAATGACCCGAAATATTTATGGGGAACGAAGTGAGTTGAGATGGCCAGGCACCTCATGGATACAAGAAGTATTGGCCGAATATGAAAAGGTGCATCCCAACTTGTTGCTACACGACAAAAACTATCCTACCGCCAAAGAGCTATTGGCGATGGTAAAGGTTGGCAATATTGATTTTGAGGGAGAAATGGACAATCGGACGGAGGGTTCGGCGTGGATTGCCCAAAAATTACTGGACGAAGACCCTCGTGAAATTTTTCTTCAGGCCTGGGGCGGCACAAACACAATTGCAAGAGCATTAAAATCCATTGAAGAAGACTATTCCGACCATAAAGATTGGGAAAGCATCAAAGAAGGGGTATCAAAAAAAGCCATCATCTATACCATCATGGACCAAGATGCTACCTACAAAAAATATATTGGACCCAACTGGCCAAAAATCCGTGTTTTTTACAACGCCAACCAATTTTGGTGTTTTGCCTATCCATGGAAACAAGTGGTTCCCAAAAGTCAACAACCTTATTTGGAAGGTAGTTTTATGGGGGCTAACATTATAAATGACCACGGTCCATTGTTAAAAAAATACTATTCCTACGGAGATGGGCAAAAACAGGAAGGTGACCCCAACCATTTTGAAGGGGATATTTTAAAAATTGCGAATACCGAACGTGGCAGTTTTTCCAAATACGATTTTATATCCGAAGGTGACTCTCCAGCATTCTTGCACCTAGTAGATGTAGGTCTGGACAATTATGAGAATCCATCACGTGGAGGCTGGAGTGGTAGATTTGTTCAATCTGAAGAAAACCCGCACCGTTATGAAGATGGTAAAGCCGCCTCGGATTTAAATCCAGAAACCGGTGAAATGGATAAGAGTTACGCGCAAACCCGCTGGATAAAACCAATGCAGCTTGATTTTGCTGCTCGAGCCGATTGGTGCATAAAATCTTTTGATGAGGCGAATCACCCTCCAAATATTTCAGTGTCAGAGGGAAATGCCATCCATGCCAAACCAGGTGAAATCATCGATTTAAATTTATCAGGGGAGGATATAGATGGACATCCTGTGTCTTTTAAAGTCTGGCCTTATGTCGAAGCCGGAGATGGTGCTGCAAGCATTGAGTTGAATACCAATAAGGTTTCCGTACAAATACCGGAAACTGCCAAAATAGGAGAAAAATATCATGTTATTGTGGAAGGTACGGATACTGGTTTTCCCGCCCTGACCCGTTACCAGCGAGTAATCATAAAAATTGAATGAACGTACATCTTTGCCAAGTGTCCATCAAAATAAAATAACGCTTACAGATGAATAGTTTTTTAAGATTTAGGGTGCTAGTTAGTTTAATTGAGTTTAGTTAAGCGTTTTCTTTTGCACTCTTGGCCTTGTAGAAATACAAGGCCTTTTTTATTATTCAACACGTTATGTTACCTTTATTTACTCATTAATAGCACAAAAATTAAAACAACCGACCAAATGCAAATGCTAAAACATTGCCTTAACTATGGCATCCTATTATCGACAGTACTTTTTATTAGCTGTAGCCCAAAGTATACAGAAGAAGTTAAAGAGGATTTTAACCTCGTACACAATGAAAATGGTAAAACCTTAGGGTATAGTCCAGATTCCGAAATATCTATTTTAACGGCAGATCGTTTAGCCTTTAAAGACCTCAATAAAAATGGCACTTTGGATCCTTATGAGGACTGGAGATTAACACCAGAAGAGCGTGCCACTGACCTTGCCTCAAAAATGAGTGTCGAACAAATCGCCGGTTTAATGTTATATAGTGCTCACCAATCTATTCCTGGAGGAGGTAACAGCTTTTTTGGAC
Organism: Flagellimonas lutimaris; assembly: GCF_003581615.1. Lineage (GTDB taxonomy): Bacteria > Bacteroidota > Bacteroidia > Flavobacteriales > Flavobacteriaceae > Flagellimonas > Flagellimonas lutimaris. Next base: position 270,713 of record NZ_QXFH01000077.1, on the reverse strand, counting down.
CAGTTACTTATAATGGAAAACCTTATGTCGAAAGTGGCGCTAAACCAAGCGACCTATCGGATGCACAGAAGAAATTCCTTGAAGAGGATAATCTAAGACATGTATTGATCACCAGTGTAGAATCGCCCGCAATTTCAGCGCAATGGAACAACAATGCCCAAGCCATGGTAGAAGGCATTGGACTGGGTATACCAATTAATACAAGCTCTGACCCTAGACATGGAAGTGATTCCTATGCAGAATTCAATGCGGGAGCCGGGGGACAAATTTCAATGTGGCCCAGTACATTGGGATTAGCAGCAAGCTTTGATCCATCTTTGATGCAACAATTTGGAGAAATTGCATCTAAAGAATATCGGGCATTGGGTATCGCAACCGCACTATCCCCACAAATTGATTTGGCCACAGAACCAAGATGGTCGCGTTTTGATGGCACTATGGGAGAAGATCCCAAACTTGCTGCTGATATGGCCAAATCCTACGTGGAAGGATTCCAGGCCTCGGAAGATGGGGATTGGGGCAACCAGAGTGTTAACGCCATGGTTAAGCACTGGCCCGGAGGAGGGCCCGAAGAAGGTGGTCGTGATGGCCATTTTGGCTATGGAGCCTATGCGGTTTATCCTGGAAAAAACCTAGAAGACCATTTAAAGCCTTTTACTGAGGGTGCCTTTGATTTAGATGGACCAACAAAAATGGCAGCGGCAGTTATGCCTTATTACACCATTTCATACAATCAAGACACTGAAAATGACGAAAACGTGGGCAATGCCTATAACAAATACCTGATTACAGACCTGCTACGTGGCAAATACGGCTACGACGGTGTAGTTTGTACAGATTGGGGCATTACGCGCGATGCGCCAAATGTATATGAGTTTAGAGGGAAGCCTTGGGGGGTTGAAAATTTGAGTGTTGCTGAAAGACATTACAAAATCATTGAAGCAGGTTGTGACCAATTTGGTGGCAACAACGAAATGGGTCCCGTTATCGAAGCTTATAACATGGGGGTTGAAGAACATGGTGAAGAATATATGAGAGCACGTTTTGAGACCTCTGCCGTTCGCTTATTGAAAAATATTTTTAGAACCGGGTTGTTTGAAAATCCATATTTGGATGTGGCAGAGACAGAGAAAATTGTGGGTAACTCAGAATTTATGGAAGCAGGATATAATGCGCAGCTTAAATCTGTGGTTATGCTGAAGAACAAAGCAAAAACCCTTCCATTAGAGGCCAAGAAAAAGGTTTATGTGCCACAACGATATGTGGCCCCCGCTGTAAACTGGTTTGGCGTTGCAACACCGGAACGCACAGAACATCCATTCAACATGGAGGTGGTAAACAAATATTTTGAAATTGTGGATAACCCCGACAATGCTGATTTTGCACTTGTTGGCATAGAAAATCCAAATGGTGGAGTTGGTTACGATATTGCGGACAAGGAAAAAGGAGGAAACGGATATGTTCCTATCAGTTTACAATATGGAACCTATACTGCTGCCAATGCAAGAGAAGTCAGTTTGGCGGCAGGAAGTCCTTTGGAAGAAGATGTTTCCAACCGTTCCTATAAAGGAAAAACAACTACGGCCTCCAATATTTCGGATATGGCCTTGGTAACAGATACCAAAAGAAAAATGGGCGATAAACCTGTAGTTGTCATTGTTAGAATAGCCAAACCCATGGTATTTGCTGAAATTGAACCAGCTGCGGATGCAATATTGGTTCAAATGGGTGTTCAGGACCAAGCATTAATGGACATTATTTCTGGTAAGGTGGAACCTTCAGCTTTATTACCATTCCAAATGCCCAATGATATGATGACGGTTGAGGACCAATTTGAAGATGTGCCACGGGACATGGAACCTTATACCGATTCTGATGGAAATGCCTATGATTTTGCTTTTGGACTTGATTGGAAAGGAGTTATCGATGACACTCGGGTTGAAGAATACAAATAATATTATACCAACATTTAGATTTAAAAAGCCTTCTGTAACCGGAGGCTTTTTTATTTTGGATTACTACGATTTACACTTTACATGATAAATCGTACGTTTCCACTACTTTATAACCAATCATGATTTAATTTAAGGACAATGTATTATTTTTAGCCTGCCAACAAATTTTTCAAACTAAATCACATTTTAAATGCTTCATAGCGAAAATATTGAGAAAAATCTGTTTATAATTCCCTTTCTCAATGCTATTTGTCCCTTAAGTCCAAGTCTAAAATCATATCTATTTGAAAATATAAAGACCTGCTCTTTCGAAAAAAAAGAAATGATCAGTAAAGCAGGGGAAATATGTGACAGACTATATTTTATTAAAAGAGGTATGGTTAGGGGGTATTTTGAAATTGATTCTTCAGAGATCACAACTTGGGTGGACACCGAAAATGAGGTTTTCAGCTCCATTACTGGCTTTTTTAGAAATGAAAAAAGCCAAGAAAATATACAAAGTCTGGAAAAAACTTATTGTGATTACTTAGAATACGAAGACTACAAATATTGCTGGGATCACTTTCCAGAGATGCGTCAAATAAACCGTATTCTCCTTGAGGAGTATTATATACTGGCAGAGCAAAGAGTGTATTTAGCGAGAATCCCCAATGCAAGCAAACGGTTGGACTATTTTATGGAGCACAAAAAACCTCAAATTGTTGATAGGATTCCCAAAAAATATTTAGCGTCATTTTTAGCAATGAGGCCTGAGACCTTATCGCGGCTTATGAGGGAAAGAGATTAAGATTAGCACAATAGGCTTCCAATTAATTTCAAGAATTCTCGATTAGAGCAAAAGCTATTGACAAGCTACTACACTTTCAATAACTTAACCTTAAACTTGGTTCCAACACCAACTTCGCTCTCAACTTCAATGGTACCGCCCATGGACTCAATCTGATTTTTTGTAATAAAAAGGCCTATACCCCTGGCATCTTTATTTCCATGAAAGGTTTTGTACATACCAAAAATTTTCTTTCCATACCTTTCTAAATCAATACCCTTTCCGTTATCCTCTACAGATAATACTATAAACTGATCTTCGATATAAGATTGTATCGTAAGTGTTGGTTCCTTTTCAGGGTCGCGATATTTAATGGCATTCGTGGTTAAATTCAAAAAAATGCTTTCAATATATGCAGGCACCCCTTTTACCTTAAAGGTATCCGAAATATTGGTATTTACATTGATTTTATTCTCGAGTATTAGTGCATTTACATCCTCCAAAATCTTATCAAAGGTGTTGCGCACATGTACTTCCTTAAGTTTTTTGCCAGTTTCCAATTTTACTTGCACAACTTCATTCAAGTGTGTTATGGTTTCATTCAGCCCGTCTGAAGCCCTGCCAAGCATGTCAATCATTTCTTTTTGCTCTTCTTGCTTTAATCCATCTTCTGAAAGAAACTTACAAATCATGGTGAGATTGGCCGAATTTGAGCGCAAATTGTGCGATACGATATGGGCAAAATTCAAAAGACTGCTATTCTGGTTAGTAGTCAATTGGAGTAGGTTTTTTAATTTTTTCTCTGCTTTGATGCGGGGGGAAATATCTACAATTTGGGAAATGAAATGAGATAAGGTACCATCAAAATTCTTGACCGATGTAACCGTAAGTAAAATATACACTAATTGGCCACCTTTATCAAAATATCTTTTCTCTATTTGATAGGTACTTCGCTTGCCTTCCACAACTTCACCTAATAAGGCCAAATCAATTTCCAAATCATCTGGATGGGTAATGTCCTGAAAGGTAAGTTGTAACAATTCTTCGTTACTATACCCAAGACTTTCACAAAGACTTTGGTTTACTTTGATGAACTTACCATCCAAAGCAACAAGTGCCATACCTACCGATGAGTTTTCAAAAGCTCCTTGTAGTGATTCTTCGCTGGTTTCAAGTTGTAATTCTGTGGTTTTTAATTCGGTAATGTCCACATTGGCACCTATCATCTTAGTTGCCTCTCCGTTATTGTCCCTCGTAACCGTCGCTTCGGCCTTTATCCATCTAATATCACCGTTTGGCCATTTCACCCTAAAGGTAGTATCAAAGTTCTTTTTCCCTTCTATGGCATCTTTTACTTCATTGGATGATCTTTCCAAATCTTCCGGTAAAACACATGATTCCCAGGCTTCAAAAACCCCTTTAAAATCAGATTCTTCGATTCCGTACAAGCTATACATGTTGGAATCCCACAAGAGTTCATTTCTTTTGATATCATATTCCCAAATTCCAATTCCGGCTTTATCAGTTGCCAAGGCAAGTCTATCACTAACCTTGTTATATTCGATTTCAGTCTTTTTCCGTCTATCAATATCTTGAAAGGTTCCTATTATCCTAACGCATTTGCCATTGATCATTTCCGGTTCCCCAATGGCCCTTACCCAAACCTCTTTATTTTGGGCCGTAATAATTTGAAGCTCGGTATCCCATGCCTTACCATATTCCATCGCTTCCTTAACAAGCTTTGAAATGGTTGTTCTGCTATACCCCTCTTTATAAAACGAAATGGCATCTGCCAGATTGGGAATATAATTTTCGTCCACCCCATGGATCTCTTTGGTGATGTGCGACCAGTAGATTTTATCATTTACCAGATCAACTTCCCATCCCCCAATCCGTGCCACACGTTGCGACTTGACCAAAAGTTCTTCTTCAAGTTTTTTATTGGTGATATCTTCCAAAACAAGTATAATGCCGGTTATGATGTCACTTTCATCCTTAACGCTTTCAATTTTCCAATTGTACCAAACGGTTTCACCATTTTCAAAAACCATACGAGCCTCACCCGATTTAAAACCCTCATGCTCCAAGCAAAACCTCATGTCAGATTTTAGGGCTTCTGGCAACTTAGGCATAGATTCAAAAAATGGCTTCCCTACCATTTCATCAGTCTGACCAAAATATGCTGACCAACTGTCTGAAAAATCTACAAAAACACAATTTGTATCCAAAACAGCTAGAGGAATGGGGGTCTTTTTAAAAAGGGATTGTTTGACTATCACGTAGCTTTCAATTAATTGAAAAAACCTCAATCTAGGTTCAAAATATCGTTAATAACGTTAAAACAAAATACAATATTATTAAGAATTAATAAATTAAGATATCGGACAGGAATCTAAACTTCTGTAAGATATTTATAATTTAGGCCTTTGGTGAATACTGGTAATCTTGATTGAATATTCCAAAGATGGTAACAGGCCTCTCAAAATTATTATTGTGAGAGAGCATATAGGTATATTAACTGAAGAAAAAGAATTTTGGAACTTCCATCCCTTTGTTCAAGACCTAATATTACAAATGAGACTTTTAAAATTAGAGAAAGTCGGGTTTCTCAATTTTTTCGTATCATATCTTATCTGTCATTAGACAAATTTCATTGAAAAAGAGAGAAATCGAAATAGATTCTCGTGAAAACGTACATATACAAGTAAAAGGACTTCAAAAATATAATCTCTCGGAAGGATTTGAACTCAACTGGCCGACCACTATGTTTACAAAGTTTATCCTTGCTTATGCTTTGATAATAAACAAATTATAGATCATTTATGGTATTCTGTCTTTGTAGACTAGAAATTAACCATAAAATATTAAACCGTTTTTGGCGTGTATTTTCCTTTTAAAAATAAAATGGGCTGAACCAATTTGGAACAGCCCGATTATTTTAGTTTTTATAATATGGTTCTTTTAAATATTAGTGAATTCCACAGTATGAACAATTTTAGAATCTTTACCGTTAATTGATATCATTTTAATTCATCAAGTAACTTTTCTGATTCTTCTTTTAATAGATTTTTTGAAATCAATTCGTTTGCGATATGCCTTGCTTTTTCTTCTTTATTCAATGAAGCATAACTTTTGGCCAATAAAAGCTGTAGGTTTTCATTAAAAAAGTACGGCGAGGTCAACTCTACCAATTCAACACCTTTCAATAACTCCTCATTGTTTTCGCTAGAAGCCAAAATTTTATAATAGCCGTAGGCCGCTATCAATGGCATGTCATATTTGGCTTTGTTTTTGGCCAGCTCCGCTTCGGCCCATTCAATTGTTTTTGTTCTATCCAATAAGTCCTGCAATAAGTAAGCGCTCCTTTCATCGTTGTACAATTCTCTTTTAACAGGTGTAAGACCTAAAGATGATACAACAGCTTCGGCCGATCTTGCGGTTGAAAAGGGATTTTGACCGGTAACAAACTTGCCTGATACAACAACTTTGGAGAGCATAAAATCAGTTTGCTTAAAAATGGCTCCCCTTGATTCTAATTTAGTTTCCAGACTAAAAGGGAATTCCTTCACCCATTTTTTCCCAAAAAGCTCCTCTTCAATGTTGCAAAAACTGGTTATTTCCACATTATTTATAATGTAATCATCACCATTTTTGACATTAACGAAGGCTGCAGGGCCATGACAAACAGAAGAAATAATGGCTCCTTCCTTATTGTACAAATTTGAAATGATATCCTGAAGAGCAGGGTCATAGGGCAAATCAAACATCGCACCCTTGCCACCAACTATATAGATGGCATCATAGTCCGCTGCATTTATATCGGCAGTAGCTTTGGTATGGTCCAACAAACTGAGAGCATATTTATCCTCTAAAAGTATTTTGTTGTAAGGTTTGTCCTTGTTGTATTTGTCCGCTTCTACCTTGCCGCCTTTTGGGCTCGCCACATCTATGGATAGATTATTGTTTTTAAAAATTAAATAGGCTTGGGAGAATTCATCAAACTCGTAACCAGGTCTTGCCTCCCCCATATCTTTTCCATAACTGCTGACTACCATTAATACTTTTTTCTTGATGTCGTTGGTTTGAGAAAAAAGCATGACAGGTAAAATAAATACGATACTTAAAATAATTTTTTTCATTTTTTGATTGTTTTGAATTGAATAAAAAACACGAATAAAAGCCTGTTTTGTTACATCAAAAGTTTTACGTTCAATGACAAATTACAGGTGATTGGTTTATGATTTGATCGTTGTTTGAAATTTGTGGACCTTGGAATGAATGTCTTCTTTCAAATCAACATCGTTGATTTCCCCGTTATTGAAATTATCATAGAAAGAGGGCAATGCAAAAGTATCTGTGATGCTGGCTCCCATAAACGGGAAGTAAGCACTTGCAGCTTGCAGTACAGATGCTCCACCTCGGCCTCCAGGTGAAGTAGCCATTAACAGCATAGGTTTTTCTTTCCATATTTTCATATTGACACGGGATAACCAGTCTATGGTATTTTTGAATACCGCTGCATACGATCCATTATGTTCTGCGAGAGATACCATAAATCCATCGGCAGTATTAAACAACTCATCCAGTCTTTTGACCGCAGTTGGAATACCATTTTCAGTTTCAAAATCAACACCATAAATGGGGAGGACATAATCGTTTAAGTCAATTGAAATAATTTCTACATCTTCCAATAAACCAGAGGTATAGGTGATCAAACTTTTATTGATGGATTTTTGACTATTGCTTCCTGCTATTGTGATTATTTTTTTCATGATTACTGTTTTAGATTTTAAATTGTTTATAAAGTTTTTCGGTAATAGAAACCGAGAGATGATTTTTCTATTGGGTCAAGTCCATACTGGTCAAAGTCCATACCTACACCAAATTGGTGCCCATTGAACGACACACCTGCACGCAATTGCTGAAAACTCCTGGAATGGGCTTTAAACTTGTCCCAGACAGTTAAAAACTGCCCATTTAACCAAAGGGATACGTTGTCATTTAGAGGTGAGTTGAACTGAAACTGTGCAAACGCTTCGGCATAGCCAGCATTCTTTTTCTCGGAATGGGCAACCGTAGGAATAATTACAAATAATACGCGTGAATTTTTTAGTGTGAGCTTTGCCGACAGGCGTTCTGAATACCCAGCAAAACTGTTGTAATAAATAGATGGACCAATGGCAACACTCTTGTTGATGTTCCAAAATAAAGTGGGTTGAACGCCTACTTCATCAAAACCCTCATTCTCTTTTTTATTGAATTTTTGAAAGAAGGCAAGGGTTGCAATACTGAGGTTATTTTTCTCATTGATCGGATAACCTGCATACAATGTAAAATCCGTTTTATCAAAACCCGAAAGCAGTTCTACTTGCGTAAATTGCGCATTTGAGTTCTTCGCAAATCCGAAAATTAATAGTGGAATAATGATTACTATTTTTTTCATGCTTCAAAATTCCGCGAGGAACACATGAAAAAAAATGAACTAGTTTAAGACTTTTACATTCGGTTGACTTTGGAGATGATTTTACTCATGAACTCTGGTGTAATGCCAATGTAGGCCGCTAAGTCTTTCTGGGTAATTCTATTGATAATGTTAGGGTATTTCCTTTTGAACTCGATATATCTTTCCTCTGCGGTTAAGGATATCCCATAATTGGAACGCCTTATGTAATTTATGAGCGACCTTTGATAGAGTATGCGATAAAACTTTTCGAATTTTGGTATCTCTTTAAAAAGCAACTCGTAATTAGCTCTAGAAATACCTAATAATTCTGAATCTTCTGTGGCTTTAATGAAATAACGCGAAGGTTCTTTGGTGATAAAACTGGCCATGTCCCCTGTCCAATAATCTTCAACGGCAAACATAGAGATGTGGGGTACACCATCTTCGTCCAAAGTATATACTTTCAAGCAACCTTTGGTGATAAAATACTCGTATTTGGTTATTTCACCAGCTTGCATCAAAAATGTCTTCTTTTTTACTTTCACTTCGGCAAGCAAAGAAATATACTTCTGTTTTTCAAGCTCGGTTAAATCAATAAACCTACCGACATTATCAATGATTAGTTTATGTGAGTACTTTAATTCCAAGATGAGTTTTTATAATTTCTTCCTAATAACTATCCAAAATCAGATAATTAAGGTTGGAATTAATCAACCTACTTATCTGCAGCTATATTTACTATTTAAGATATATTTATTTGCATTGAAACCAGAAAATAATTTTCCGGTTTATAATTGATTGGAAATAATTCCTTTAAACTAAGGAATTAAGCGGAATTTGAAGCAATAAACAGTGTATAAAAGAGTGCTTTAAAAAGAGAAACCCCCATTAATACTGGGGGTTTCGGGCGGTGATCGCGGAAGGATTCGAACCTTCGACCGTCTGCTTAGAAGGCAGATGCTCTATCCAGCTGAGCTACGCGACCAAACTTTGCGGGTGCAAAGATACTAATGTAACCGATTGTAAAAAATATTTTTTTGATTTCTTATCAATTTTATGATGAGAGCATCAAATCGGTTACCCAAGTTTTTATTTAAAGCCTATCTCTTTCAATCCTTTATGGCTGATTTTGATTACTTCCAGTGGTTTTTTATCCCAGGTCATATCTTGTTCCACAAAATATTTTTCCATGCCCGATGTCTCCTTTTCCTTCAAGATTCTGGCAAAATCGATGGTTCCCTCCCCTACCGGGGCGAATTTTCCTTCTTCATCCATGTCCTTTACGTGCCATGATTTGAATCTTCCTGGGTATTTTTTAAAATAAGCAACAGGGTCGGCCCCTGCTCGGGTTACCCAATATAAGTCCATTTGGAAGTTTACATATTTTGGGTCTGTGTTATCCAACAAATATTCAATTGGCTTAATTCCATCTTCATTGTTCTTATACTCAAAATCATGATTGTGGTATAACAATTTCAATCCAGCTGCTTCACATTTTTTACCCAGAGTCATAAGGATATCTGCAAACTCTTTCATAGTACCTTTCATACCCATGGTACGGTTTTCACGATCAAAGGTAAACATGCCCATTGGTGGAACGGGAACAGTAAAATATTCAAATCCGGCAGCCTTGGTGTCGGCTATCTGTTGGTCCGCATTTTCCAAAGTTACTCCTCCCATGTGTGTACTTACAGGAGTTAATCCAATGCTTTCCAAATAGGACTTGAATTCTTGTGGCTCCATGCCATAAAATTTCCCTTCGTTATAACCTGCAGCCTCAATGTAAGAATAACCAGCATCTGCTACTTTTTGTAGCGTTGCTTTGGGATCCTCGCCCATATTGTCCCTCACCGTATAAAGTGCCAGTCCGCCAAAGTTATCTTGTGCGTAAAATGTGATTGTAAATAGTGCAAAGGCCAAGGTAAAAATGCCCTTTGTTGATAGAATTCTGTTCATCATTATTGTTTGTAGTTAATTTCGGTTTAAATGTCTCACAATATAATGCTTTCCCGATTAATATTTTTAATGGATATTGTTAGAATACCCTACTGATTCATGTAAAAAAAAATCCGCTGCATGTAAAAACATCGCAACGGATTTCAAAATAAATGAGTACTTAAATTTTTAAATTTCTTTTAAGCTTAAAGCTACTTTTACTTGTATTTCGTCATGCACCTTGATCATCCCCAAAACTTTTCTGGGAGGCTCCAATCCAAAATCTGTCAATTTTAAAGGTATCGTTCCATCAACACAAATATTGCCCTGTTGTTCACAATATAATATGGTTTCATAGTTTCGGGCTACGCCAGCTATTTTTATCTCCATACCCACACCGATTTTTTGATTATCGGGCTGTGGGGGATCAACATATAATAACCTGAGTTCTACTTGCGGGTGCTCCTCAGTCTGCAATAATTCCCTGAAATCCTTATTGATAGCCTTACCACCGCAATCGAAACAATCGTTGGCCAACTTTAGTTGCGCATTACTGAACTGTATCTGCTCAGCTTTGTCGTCATAGGCCAACCGTATGGGCAGCTCCAGTTCTTCTAGATTATATTTACAGGTAAATTCGTTTACGTTCGTTGTTCCAGAAATCACGACCTCGCTCTCAGGAGCCACACGCACTTTAGTTTCCCTTTCCGGATCGGTAAAACCAAACCCGATTAAAAGAGCAGAAACAATCCAAACAATTTTGGTGATATGTGGACTTGTGGACAACATGAGTATCTAATATAATATTTTTAGGGTTAAAGACCTAGGACATTCCTGCCCTAGGCCTTAATCAATCATCAATCATATTTTAGAAACTGATAACAGCTTCCAACAAAACTCCTTTAAATTCACCTTCGTGGAAGATGCTTGTGGTATCGTATCCATCGTATTGTTGGTTCACATATTCTATTTTGGCCAAAATATTCTTGGTCAAGAATACACCACCACCAAGTTGGAATCTATCAATAGTTATTTCTGATCCAGATGGATCGTCAGATGTAACAGTGTTGTAACGAGTTCCCAAGTAGAAGTTTTCATCATTTCCAAATCTGTAGATCAATTCACCGGCCAACTGTGTAGCGGTTCTATTATCGGTCTCAGCATCGGTTTTTCCGGATGATGTCTCAAAGGTTCCAAAGAATTCCAATCCTTTGTATTTCACAAATGGATTAATCATAAAGGCAGTGATCTCGTTATTAAACCCAGGGTTATATCTACCTGATCTAAAGTTACTAGATGCCCTAGCTTCGGTATCCTCCATCACCAAATAATATCTGGAGCCTGTTCGGTCTGCACTGTACAAGTATACTCTACCCGATTTATTTGTGCTGTACATAGAACCTGTAATTCTAAGTCTCAAGTCTTCATTCACCTGTCCATCATAACCTAATTTGGCCAAAATGGAAGCTCCAGTAGCATCTGGATTGCTAACTGCTTGGTTCAATTTACCATTGGAAAGACCGAACATACCGATGAATCCATTCTTTCTGAAGTAAACTTCACCACCGACCTCAGTGGTAAACGCATCCATGATCAAGTTACCAACAAATGGATTGTACATGGCTTGGGAGTTATCACTTCTTCTAAAATGGGTATCACCATAGTTGTTTTCCATGTGTCCTACTTTAATGGTAAGATACTTCATGGCTTCTTCCAAAAATCCAGGGCTTATGAAGTCCAAATTATCCACTTGGAAATAACCTCCTTTTACATAAGGCTCTGGATGGTGACGAGAAGATAAATAGGTTCTCAGATGCATTCTAACACCTTTGGCCAAGGCCACATCCAAATCCAAGTTAGCAGTCGCCAAGTTAAAGTTATCGCCGATTGGAATAAGTTCCACGGCTCCAGAGTTGTCATGATTTAATGCTTGAAACTGAAGGGTGGATGATCCACCTACTCTTACTTTTACCCCATCAAATGTGGAGACAGTATCTTTTGGTGCTTCAAAAACATTGATTCCATTTTTGTCCGGTGAACGGAAATTATCGAGTTGACGATTTTGTGTAAATCCCGATAGGCTAACTAGAAAAGCAGCTACGAGTAATCCGTGTTTTACATATTTTCTCATGATTGTAGATTTATTTAGTTGAGTATTAAAGTTAATTATTTCCAAACTGTATTAAAGTGAACCTCGATTTCATCACCAGTGGTGATGGTTCCTAAAAGTGCTTTGGGAGGCTCAACGCCGTAATCGGTCATTTTCAAAGCCTTTTTCCCTTTTAGCAGCACCTTATCCCCATTAATGGTTAGATTAAATGGTAAATCGATTGTATTTGTATTGCCAGAAATGGTTAGGTCTCCAGTGGCCACAACCTTATATTTATCGGAAGAAGAAACTACCGGAGATACACTTTTTACATTTTTCAATACAAACACGATTTCTTTGTGTTTTTTAGTATTCAATGCTTTGTAAGTATTTTTGTCCATAGCCCCCTTTCCGCTTTTAAGGCTTTCGGCTTCGACAGTAAACTTTAAAGTTTTGATTTTAGGGAGTTCACCTGTGTTGTCCAAAGCGATAGAACCTGATTTTTGTTCTGCCACTTCTTCCCAGTCATGCAAGGTAGAGGTCCCTGTAACCATAACTTCCCCCTCACCTTTGCTAATTTGATAGCTCTGTGCGGCAAGTGCGATCGGAATCAACCCGAATGTCATCAACAAAATGACTGACTTGATCGAGAACGGTCTTTTTTTAAATTGTGATTGCATAGTATTTTGGTTTTGTTGGGGACAAAGTTCTAATATGAAATATTCGTAAAAGATGATAAATGTCAGTATTTTCCTAAGCTTCTGATTTTCAGTAACAAATGTTACAAAAATCTTCTATTCAATTGGTTTTTAACCCTCTATCTCATCGGTTTTGTACTTAAAGCGTCAATTTTGAAGTCAAAAAACTTCCTAGTTGCATTAACATTGGTGAGAATTACTCTCAAAACATATAAAACGCCTTAAACACTGATTTTTATCATGTTATGAGCCAGCTGCACCCTCTAATTTTACATTCAGATTTTAGCATTTGTCAATCTCTTAATAGATATAAAGATGGAAACACTTACAGAAAACCAACTCAGCGTATATTCTTTCGGCAACAAAAAAGCTGATGGAGGACGAGACATGAAGGAACTGCTTGGTGGTAAAGGAGCAAACTTGGCCGAAATGAGCCGTATTGGTATTCCTGTGCCCCCTGGCTTTACAATAACAACAGAAGTTTGCACACAATACAACGCAGAAGGCAGAGAATCGGTTATAGAACGTATAGAGCCCGAAGTTCGTAGTGCGATCAACAGTATCGAGGAAACCATGGGGGCCGTATTCGGGGATGATGAAAATCCTTTACTGATTTCAGTCCGTTCTGGAGCAAGGGTTTCCATGCCCGGGATGATGGATACTGTCCTAAACCTTGGTTTGAACGAGGAGTCCATTAAAGGGGTAATTAAAAAGACGGGTAATGAACGTTTTGCTTGGGACTCGTACCGACGCTTTATCCAAATGTACAGTAGTGTCGTAATGGGCCTTAAACCAGAGTCCAAAGATGACCTTGACCCTTTTGAAGAAATCATTGATAATTTAAAGGATAAACGAAGAATTGAGCAAGACACAGAATTTACTGTCCAGGATCTTCAAGATTTGGTCTATGACTTTAAGGACATTGTTAAAAAAAGAACGGGCAAACCGTTCCCCACAAATCCATGGGACCAACTCTGGGGAGCCATTGCAGCCGTATTTGACAGTTGGAACGGTGATCGTGCCATTTATTACCGAAAAATGCATGGATACCCTGAAGATTGGGGTACCGCTGTAAATGTCCAGGCTATGGTTTTTGGTAATATGGGTGAAGATTCTGGAACAGGAGTATGCTTTACCAGAGATGCTGGAACCGGGGAAAACGTGTTCAATGGGGAATACCTCATCAACGCCCAAGGGGAAGATGTGGTCGCTGGCGTTCGTACACCTCAGCAAATTACTTTGTTGGGTTCTCAACGTTGGGCCAAACTTGCCCGAGTGGAGGAGGAAGAACGTAAAGAAAGCTACCCGTCGTTGGAAGAACTAATGCCCGATATTTACAAGGAACTTTTTGAGTATCAAAATAAACTGGAAACACACTACCAAGATATGCAGGATATGGAGTTTACCATTCAACAAGGTAAACTCTGGATCTTGCAGACTCGTAATGGTAAACGTACCGGTGCTGCAATGGTAAAAATTGCAATGGATTTACTTAAAGAAGGATTAATAGATGAGAAAAAGGCCCTAATGCGTATAGAGCCCAATAAACTGAACGAACTTTTACACCCCATCTTTGATCCCGATGCTTTGGATGAAGCCGAAGTAATAGCTCAAGGTTTACCAGCATCACCGGGTGCAGCAACTGGACAGATTGTTTTCTTTGCTGATGAAGCGGATAAATTTAAAAACAGTATTCTGATCAGGGTTGAGACTTCCCCCGAAGACGTGGAAGGTATGAATGTGGCCAAAGGTATTGTTACCGCACGTGGAGGTATGACCTCCCACGCAGCAGTAGTGGCTAGGGGAATTGGTAAATGCTGCGTTTCAGGTGCAGGTGCCTTAAAAATCAATTACAAGACAAGGACCCTGAAAGTTGATGGGCATGAATATCATGAAGGTGATTGGATTTCCATTAACGGTTCTACAGGTAACATCTTGGAAGGAAAGGTTGGCACAAAAGAACCAGAATTGAGCGGTGAATTTGCTGAATTGATGGATTTATCGGACAATTATGCCACTATGGAAGTACGAACAAATGCCGACACACCAAAAGATGCCCTGATTGCCCGCAATTTCGGTGCAAAAGGTATTGGTTTAACCCGTACCGAGCATATGTTCTTCGAAGTGGACCGTATCAAGGCCATGCGAGAAATGATTTTGGCCGATACTATCAAGGGACGTAAACTTGCTCTGAAAGAACTACTTCCCATGCAGCGTAACGACTTTGAAGGAATTTTCAGAGCAATGGAAGGATACCCTGTTACTGTTAGATTACTGGATCCACCATTGCATGAGTTCGTACCTCATCAGTTAGCCACCCAAAAAGAGCTTGCCGATGACCTTCATATTTCCTTGTCCTCAGTAAAAAGCAAGGTAGCTGAACTGGAAGAGTTTAACCCAATGATGGGGCATAGAGGATGTAGGTTGGGAAATACCTATCCTGAAATTACTGAAATGCAGACCCAAGCTATTTTGGAAGCTGCATTAAAGGTCAAGAAGGATGGTATTCCCGTTAAACCAGAAATTATGGTTCCCTTAGTTGGTACCGTTGAAGAGTTTAAACAACAAAAAGAGATAATCGATACTACAGCACAAGAAGTTTTCAAAAAACGTAAGGATAGCGTAGCGTATTCGGTAGGTACCATGATCGAAATACCAAGAGCTACCTTGATTGCCGACAAGATTGCTGAAATTGCCGACTTCTTCTCTTTTGGAACCAATGACCTTACACAAATGACCTTTGGATATTCTAGGGACGATTCAGGTAAATTCCTGCCCGTATATCTTGAAAAAGGTATTCTAAAAGCTGATCCTTTTGAAGTACTAGATCAAGAAGGTGTAGGCCAATTGGTAGAAATGGGAACTCAACGTGGCCGCACAACAAAACCCGACCTTAAGGTCGGTATCTGTGGAGAACATGGTGGTGAACCTAGCTCAGTTGCCTTTTGCCACAAAGCAGGAATGAACTATGTGAGTTGTTCACCCTTTAGGGTGCCAATTGCCCGAGTAGCAGCTGCACAGGCAACAATATCTTAAATGTAAATAATTGACCATTCTGTTTTTTAATCCCTGGTTTTTAATCAAATAAAAGCCGGGGATTTTTTGTATGTAATTAGAATGAATTAACTTCTTCATCTAAAACCCAACCACCATGACCAAGCTCTCCATTCTTTTTTGTAGTTGTTTTCTATTATTTATTTCCTGTAATCCCGTTGAAAAATCAAAATATAACATTGCTGTAAGTTTTGATGAAGCTGTAAGTATCGAAAGTAAAGATGGGCGCCTATTATTGATGCTTTCTACGGATGACAGTAAGGAACCACGTTTTCAAATCAATGATGGTTTAAACACACAACTCATTTTTGGAATGAATGTGAATGGCATGTCGGCAGGCGAATCCATTGCATTTGATGAAACCGTTCTTGGCTACCCCTACCCCAGTTTATCCGATGTTCCTCCTGGAGAATACAATGTGCAGGCACTTTTACACGTGTATGAAACTTTTAATTTATCCACAGGACATACTGTAAAACTTCCTATGGACAATGGCGAAGGACAGCATTGGAACACCTCACCGGGGAACCTATATAGCAAGCCTTTTAAAATATCTGTTAGAGAAAACGGTATCCAAAATGTATCTGTTATCATGGATCAAGAAATCCCACCAATTCCAGAGCCCGAGGATACCGAGTGGATTAAACACATTAAGATCAAATCGGAAAAATTATCAGAATTTTACGGGAGGGATATGTATTTGGGAGCTCATGTTTTATTGCCCAAAGGTTTTAATGAGCATCCAGAAGCCAAATATCCATTGATGGTTTTCCATGGCCATTTTCCAAGCGATTTTGGAGGTTTCCGCACCACGCCGCCCGACCCAAACTTGGAACCTGAATATTCGGCACGGTTCGATCTGGACGGCTATAATATTATACAACAACAAGAAGCGTATGATTTTTACAAAAGATGGAACGAACCTGATTTCCCACGCTTTCTGATTATAGAAATTCAACACCCTACCCCCTATTACGATGACTCTTATGCCGTCAACTCAGCAAGCCAAGGGCCCTACGGAGATGCCATCACCTACGAACTGATTCCAGAAATTGAAAAACAATTTCGGGGTATTGGTGAAGGATGGTCGCGTTTCCTTTATGGCGGTTCAACAGGTGGTTGGGAAGCCTTGGCCGTACAAGTGAAATATCCGGAAGAATACAATGGCTGCTTTGCCGCTTGTCCCGACCCTATCGATTTTAGGGCTTATTGCCTGACCAATATCTATGAGGATGAAAATGCTTATTACTATGACTCGGAGCACAAACAATTGGAGGTTCCCTCCCATCGAAATTATCTGGGAGATATTCAATCCACCTTGCGGCAGGGGAACCACCTAGAGTTGGTATTGGGCGATAAATCCAGATCCGGGCAACAATGGGATATTTGGGAAGCCACGTACTCTCCTCAAGGAGATGATGGCTACCCCGTACGGATTTGGGATAAAATGACTGGTGATATTGACCACGAAGTAGCAGAATATTGGAAAGAAAACTACGATTTACGGCATATTATGGAACGTGATTGGGACAAATTAGGGCCCCAATTAAAAGGCAAAATCCACATCTACTGTGGAGATATGGACAATTACTATTTGAACAATGCCGTGTATTTAATGGAAGACTTTTTAGAGAGCACCAGCGAACCTTATTATGACGGTGAAGTTTTGTACGGCGACCGTGCAGAACATTGTTGGAACGGAGACCCTGACCAGCCCAATGCCATCAGTCGTTTACGATATAACTCCATGTACGTACCAAAAATTATGAAGCGAATTGCCGAAAGTGCTCCACAAGGTGCAGATTTGACCAGTTGGAGATACAAATAGGAATAATGATTATTGTATCGGACAATACTATTAATTTAAAGTGGTCATTAAGTACGATGTTAAATACATGAATGAAATAAGTCTACCATATCATTTATTAATTCCCAGTCTAATTTCAATTCTGATTTTAGTTTTTACAGTAGTCAATAGAAAAATACTTTTCAAACAAGGAAAATGGAAATGGTTTTGGATAAGTGTCACTGTTTTTTGTGGAATTTATCTCCTCATTGTTGGAGAAGCGGCATATTTAGATATCTCTTACAAATTAGCCCTTCAAAAATTTGACTTAAATGAAGATGGTTTTTTTACCCAGGATGAAATAACAACGGAACAAAAAGAAGCAATGCGTATGGTAATCACCGATACTGGGAGGAATTTCTCAATTATTACAGGGCTGATTTTTTCTTGTATTATCGCATTATTTGTTTTTGCTTGTGGAAAAATAATGGAATACATCAATTTTAAAATAATAAAAACTAAACGCTACAAGTAATAGGCAACCAATAAAATGTAAAGCAATTGGCCCAAGCGTTTCCAATCAAGCTCAAGATTCTCATATTCCCTTTAAACTAATCTATATCATAGGATAGTACTTTGAATCATATTACCTTCTTTAGGTGAAATTCAAAGTCTATTCCAATGGAACCTACTAAACCAATAACGCGAGATGGTCCCAATGACGGTAAAAAAGTCTTTCGGGAGTTAAAGACGTGTTCTCGAACCTTTTTCTATATTCTGAATCGGCAATTTGGCCATCTAAAGGAACTCGAAGAACGCGCCTCCGATTCTTTGGCAGGAGGTATTATGCAAGAAGGTCATCAATGCGGTATGCTGTGGGGGGCATCATTGGCCGTGGGTGCCGAAGCGTATCGGAGATGTAAAAATCAAAAACAAGCCATTACTGTGGCCGTAAATGCTACCCAAAAAATAATGAACTCTTTTAAACAGCGAGAGCAGACCATAAATTGCCGTGAGATTACGCATTGTGATTTTTCCAGTAAACTCAGCATGGCCAAATACTTTTTCACCGGTAGATTTTTACACTGCTTCAATCTAGCGGAAAAATGGGCTCCTGAAGCCGTAAAATCTGCCATGGAAGGACTATCTGAAAATAATGATGAAACATCCAAAGAGTGTCTTAGCTGTGCCACCGAAGTCGCAAAAAAAATGGGAGCCAGCGATGAGGAGTCCATTATGGTGGCAGGATTTGCAGGAGGTCTTGGGTTATGCGGTGCTGCATGTGGTGCATTGGCTTCGGCTATCTGGATGAAATCCCTTAAATGGTGCCATGAGGTAGCTAAAAAATCATCAATGGACAATCCATATGCAAAAGAAACCTTGGATGCATTCTATCAATATACCAACGCAAGGATTTTGTGTTCCCAAATTACAAATGAGCAATTTAATAACCTCGGGGGGCATACAAGGTTTTTAAAGAATTCTGGATGTGAAGGTCTCATAAATGTGCTCTCTAATTCTTAAAAAAGAATGGAACTCTTAAAAGAAAATATTATCCCATGGTCCATAAGCAATGGTATCGCCCTAGTTATTTTGGCAACTGCTTTTCGATGGACAAAACTAACCCGATTGCTTTTATTTATGGTATTTGCCTGGGCTTGCTGGCTAAATTATAACACTGCCCACAAAACCCCAGATGATTATTTGATTTATGCCACTTTCACCCCTTTTGAAATGTACCACAATTTTATAGTCCATTGGTTCAAGTCCAATATTGTTCCAACGGTTACCTTAATATCGATTGGGCAGGGACTAATTGCTCTAGGTATAACATTAAAAGGTTTGGTGGTTCAAATTGCATGTGTGGGAGCCATTCTGTTTTTTATTGCAATCGCACCATTGGGGATTGGGTCTGCTTTTCCTGCAACGCTTATAGCTGCAGCAGCTACCATACTGATTTTAAAAAAGGATAATTTGAACTATTTGTGGCATTTCAAAAGAAAGTAACCGTTGTCACCAAAAATTTTAAAATACAATATGAATTAAAATATAGTTAATCTAGAAAAACCTACAATCAAAATGAAAAAAAGAGAAGAGTACAGGAAATACATTTTTATGGGAATAGTGGTAATCTCATTGGGAATTGTTTTCTCAACCACCTTAAAGGACAACGTTGAACCATTGGGAAATGTTCTTGTGGCTGTTGGGGGATTATTGTTTATTGTTGGCATGAGCAAAAAGAAGAGAGAAGAAAAAGAAAGGGACAATAATTAAAAACATCAATTGTCCAATTTAGGCTCTAACCACAACCAACCCAAAAACAAAAGCAGTATCATATAAAACCATATTGGGGAAATAGGCTCCAATTCCTTATGTGAAGAAGAGGCTATGCGCTTAAAGTCCTTTTGAGCTCCAAATTCCCAATAGTTTGTTTTCAACCTTTCGGAAAGGGTAATCGACTTTCGCTGATTTTTATCAAAAACAAAATATGAAAACTTGCTAACGGTATCATTGGAAACCTTTATGGTATTCCATCCCGATTTTCTTGGGTATTTAACCCCTTTCCACTTACTGGGCACCAAACTATTTTGAATCAAAGGGATGTGCACTCCTTCGTCGGTGGCGACCTCAATTCCATTCATGGAAGTTCGAACCTCAAATTCAAATGGCTCATTAATTCTTGGAGTTTCTGTAATCGCTTTCCAAGCGATTTTTTGCTCTTGTTCTTTAGTGATGCTCTTTAAGATTTGTGTCCAAATATTGGCATACATCGCTTCGCTTCCATCCAAAACCAACTGATAGGTATTTTGAAGTACCGTGGCACCTATTTTACCCTTTTCCATCGGCACATAAGCCGCTACCTGCACCGAATCAATCATAATTTTTTGAGTTCGGACATCATTTTTAAATTCAAAAGGATATTTCTGTGCGCTTTGGACAGGCACTCCCAAGGTGATTTCAGTAATAAAATCCCGATTAAACTGAAACGGAGATAGCCTTTGAGTCAGTCTGAACAAGCTCTCATTGGGTTGGATAAATACACCTAGGCCATGTATCCTCATTGCTTCCTCCATTGCTTCTTTTGAACTTCTTCCGAGAGCTATATAGGAATCGGTATCGATAACCAATAGATCATATTCTTTTAAATTCTCCTCAGTAAAACCATAAATGGGGTTTGAAGCCCCATTGAAATATTCGAACTTGTATTTACCTTTGGTAAGTTGTGTGCGTGCCATAACCTGGTGCCCCTTGTCAGTTAAGAAGTTTTTTAGGTATTTGGTCTCAAAAGTCGGAAAAGTGTTGACCATCAAAATCTTTAAGGGCTTCCCATCCACCACTTGAACGGGAAGCGGTTCATTGGATATAATTTCGCCCTCATCATTTTTCTCCAAAAGACGATAAATAAACTGTCCACTTGCCTTAGGTTTTGCATTTAACTGAATCAGTTGTTCATCAACCTCTTCAAAAGGCACAGAATCCAAAGGGTTCCCTCCATTATCAGCTAAAATTGCCCAATGTCCAGTTTTTGGATTGGAATGTTTGGCATTTAGATGTAGTTTTTCTCTAAATGGAATTTTATTTTCATGAGAGATAGTTGTCCATCCTTCAATCTTCTTACCTCCCATAAAGGCGATGGGTTTATCTTGTAAGCGCCATACATCAAAAGGCGCCAAACCTTGGCCTAAAAGAAATAAAGAATCCACATCTTTCAAAATTGACAATGGTGTTCCCTTGGTATATTCTTCTATTTGTATTCGCTTGTAAATAGATTTTAAACTATCCAACTGGGCAGGTCGATACCCTTCGGTGAGAACAATGCCCTTTCCACTGGTCGATTTTTGCAAGGTACTTGGCCTTACGACTATCATTACCAATGAAACTATCGCTAAAAATGCCGCAACAAGCTTAACCCAAAACCTTCTTTCCTTTCGCTGCGACCATTCTTTCCAGATGAAAACGCCCCACAGCACCAGACCAACCAAAATTACTGGCCACAAAAGATTCTGGTTTATAAATACCGACCCATCACTCATAAATGGTCAATTCTTTTAGATACAACAAATTGATTTCGTCTTGATATCCTGCCTTTTTCATCGGATTGTCCTCCGCTTCGGGAAGTACTTCCAAAAGATTTTTTTGAACCTCTTTATAATTCTCTTTGGTTCTATTTGCTACCTTTTCAAGGTCACGAAGGCCCTGCAAAACTTTTAGATATGTAAACGGGTCCGAAATGGCTTTTTGCGCCAATTCGTTACCTGCGGCCACAAAGAGTGCACTATCCTCATTATTGAACTGTTTTTCATCTTGAGTCAAGAGTTCCAAAAGAGCTATAGCTTCTCTTGTTGAAGCAAAAGACATTTGGTATTCAAATTCTTCCTTTTTGTTATAATTTTCGATATCCTCGATATCCCCGCTCAATCTGTTTTCTTCTTTAATGGGCGGTGGGTCAAACCCAATACGGTGCACATAAATTCGGGCACTATTTTTTATATCCTGAATTATTTTGAGGGCATCATATTGATAGGGTAATGACTTCTCAGGTTCATAAAGTCGTAAATGGAGCTCAGCGTCCCACATAATACTCAATGCATCCCTAAGCTTTGCTTTCAAGGATTTTTCAAATAGTGTGGATGCTTCTGGGTCCGAATGATTGTGCACATAATTGTGCAACGGGTCCTCCTCTTCTTCCTGGGCTTCACTTTCGTGGTCGTGTTCTTCCACTAAATTGTGTTCGTTTTCACTGTCGTGTTTGTGGCTGTATCCATCCAGAAGGTCTTCCTCGCCTTCCTCACCAGCATGGTCATCATCGTCTCCCTCATTTTCGGTAGATGATACTTGACCGGGAGCCGCTTGCATTTCGGTTTCGTCTCCCATAAACTGCCCATACTTCAAGCGTAACTGCTTTTGGTCAAAGCCCAATTCGTTGCTCCTAAATTTGAAGTCTTTTTCAGAAATGTTGGGTCTATCTGCAATGAGTTTTTCGGTATCGATAATCAATTGGCGTTGGCTCCTAAAATAGTCGGGCATTAAATCCACGCCCAAGTTGCCCTCTACAGTAAATTCATCTGTTATGGTATCTCGAATTACGGCAAAATAGGTTTCGCTACGTGCAATATTGGGTGTTGGCGTCTTTTGATCCAAAGCCTCCACATAAAAATACAATTCATCCCCCGGGTCCATTTTAAGGGCATCCAAATCCAAGGGCTGCTGCAATTGGATTCGTTTATTCCCTTTGGGAATAGCCCTGTCAAAACGAACGGTTTCCTCTCGAAATTTAACCGATTCACCGGAACCTTTACTCACTGTTGCAATAATGTAGGCATCATCAATTCCAAAATCATCAGAAATGTTGGTCATCAACATCAAACGTTTGTCATCATCAAACTCAAAATAAGTGTAGTTGTCCAACCCTTCAATTTGGACCATTGGTGGTTCATCGGTCACCATTTCCAAAGAATACAAATCGCTTACATAGTCATTCCCATCCAAATCTTTGAAGGTAAAACTGTAAAATCCTGATGCTTCCAAGGTCTTGGTCAACCGATACGATTCTTGAGTTTTTGTAAAACCAATGCGTTCACCCATCAAATCCATTTCCACTTCTTTTACATCTCCATCAAATTCAAGGTTCCATATAATTCTAGAACCTTCCACCGCCTTAATATTTGGATTAGTGGTGTTCGATGTTCCTTTTCTCGTATAAGAGGGGTATTGAATAGCAATATTGGTCTCTATCAATTGGGGGGTCTCGACAGTAGTGGACAGACTGTCTTTGGGAGCAAAAGTGATTTGTTCGGTATTTGATGAATTTCCTCCCGATGGATTTCCGAACTTGGTCAGCATAAAACTACCAGCAAGTCCTATAAGGATTAGACCAAACATGGCAAGGGTTGCCTTAAACAAGTTATGGGGTGGTCTCAATTTGGATAAAACGGGTTCCAATTGCGAGGCTACTCGATATTGCTGTAATTTGGACAGGTCGGAAAGCTCATTGCCAGTCGATAATAATAGTCCGCTACTGAATCCTGCTTGGGGTACATGGGCATCAATATAACCTACAGCATTTTCTGAGCTTATTTTCCAAGGTTTTAAAAACCAAAAGGCAATTCCCAATGCCACTAACAAACCAAGAATTCCATAGAAAATATTATGGGTCGACAGGTATAGAAAACCACCAAATCCAACAGCATAAAGCAATCCTTCCAAATATTTGGATTGCTGCCATCGTTTTTGAAATTGCTTTATCGCCCCTGCTCCCATTATTGTTTTTTATAGTTTGACATCAAACGTTCAACAATCATCAGCCCCGCGAGAATGTAGAATACCCAGAGGGAAATATCAAGCAAAGTGGCTCTCTCTCTTTTTCGTTTTGGTTCCACATAATTGGGTTTAAGTTCAGCTTCGTCCAATTGTCTTGCATCTGCATTGGCCACCACAGCTTTTAAATCATTGTCCAGCGCTAAAATTTGGAGTAACTGTTCGGGCAAGTGTTGGTCGACCGTGTTTTTGGGGTTCAATCTTGATGTTAGATAAAACAAATTTTCCCGAGGTCCCGATGCAATTAATTGTTTGGCCAACGGATTTTCTTGATAAACCAACCATTTACCTTCTGAATCATTCTTAGGTTCATTGTGCAACCAAATATTCAAATCAGCTTGATTATTCGTTGGTTCATCTTCTTTGTGAATAACGATTTCACGCTTCAAAAATGTCGATAATGCGCTGAATGATGCCTCAATATATTTTCCTTCGCGCTCAAAACCTTCCTCCACGTACAAATTGATTTGAAGCGTATCCAATGTTTTCAATGGAACTGTTTGTGGTTCTTCCGAAAGTAATCGAAGGCTATCGTTACTGATGTTAAAACCTTCATCCAATACTTTTTTGTAAATTTTTGTTGTTCTACCGTTGCTTGAAGTAGTTATCAATTCAACTCCTGATTCACGATTAAAAGCCAGCAAGGGTCTATCTTGTGTTTCCTCAAGTTCCATAACCACCCAATGGATTTTCTTTTGGGTATTTGGTCGCATCGACTTGACTCCTTTGATCAGTGCCTTCGTAAATACTACAATACTATCCGAACGCAACGAATCCATTTTTTGCACTAATTGCCAATAGTTGGGCTGTTCCTTGTCCGATTGATAATCGGCATCATCTTCCCACTCAGGAAAGCCATTTTTCAATAGAAAAACGGGGGAATCCTCTTGTAAGCTATCCAAAACAGAGCTGATGGATGCTTCATTGGCAATGGAAGCCTCAACTATGTAAGTAATTTGTTTTTGATTGCCTTTGGTACGCCATTGTGGGCCTGCCATCAATAAAACAATCAAAGCAATAATAAACATTCGTAGCAATAGTAGTAACCATTCATTTAATTGAATGCTGCTGGATTGCCGCGAATTGGATTCGTCCAATAACTGGATACTTCCAATTTTTATGGTCTTTGCCTCCTTTTTGCTCCACAAATGGATGGCCAAGGGAACCAAAAGTCCCAAAAGTGCCCAGAGATATGACGGATTTGCAAAAACCATTTACACTAATCGTATTCGTTCTTTTAAAAATAGTTGCAATGCTTCGCCCAAGTTATCATCCATTCTAAAAAGGTGGTAATGCACCCCTTGGGACAGCAATTGCTCTTTGGTTTGATTTATTTTTTGATCCAAAGCTTTTAAATAGGCTACTTTGGCTTTGTTTACATCTACTTTGACCTTGGCTCCAGTTTCCAAATCTTCAAAAGTGACGGACTTTTTATAATTAAAATCCATTTCTTTTCCAGACATAATTTGAAGAACGACGACCTCATTTTTGGCAGTCTTCAGGTTTTTTACAAAATCGGACAGTTCGGAGACATCTTCGTACATATCCGTCAGGAAAAACACCAGCTCCTTTTCTCCCCTATTGTGGATTCTTCTGGATGCAATAGGGAGTTCGGGCCATTTCCCCTTTGTGGAAATCTTCAACAATTCGAGCAACAATCGGTTGAAGTGTTTTTGGTCTGCTTTGGGATAAATGCTCACAAAATCATCTTCATTGAGTGCAAAAAGTCCCACAGAATCTCCTTGCTTTTGGGCCATATGAGACAAACAAGCGACCATTACCCTAGCAAATTCCAATTTGGAAATGCCGTCTTCTTTGTGCTCCATGGAAGCACTCGCATCAACAATAAACTTGACGGTAACGTGACTTTCCACTTCGGATTGTTTGATGTAATACCTACCTGAACGGGCCAACATCTTCCAATCGAGTAATCTCAGGTCGTCCCCAGGTTCATAGCCCCGATATTGACTGAATTCCATTCCGGGGCCCACGCTCTTGCTCCGGTGCAAACCAGAGGTATATCCTTCCACCACAATGCGCGAAATCAAGCTAAGGCCCGATACGGTATTGATGACTTCAGGTTTTAAAAGGTCATGGTAGTCCCTTTTCGCCATTATTTATCCCTTAATTGTACTGCTTTTAATATTTCCATGGTTACCGTATCCGAGGTGATTCCTTCGGCATCGGCCCTAAAGTTGACCAGCACCCGGTGCCGCAATACCGGCAAAGCAACCGTTTGTAAATCTTCCAGCGTAACCGCCAATCTGCCCTCTAAGAGTGCATTAGCTTTGGCAGTCAAAATCATTGCCTGACCTGCACGAGGGCCTGCGCCCCAATCCACCCATTTTTTAACGTAGTCTACCAAAGTCGTATCGGGTCGAGTGGCGCGAATTACATCACTCACATATTGGATCAATCCATCGCTGATGGAAACTTCTCGAACCAGTTGTTGCAATCTTACAATGTCATCGCCAGAAAGCACCTTATTCAATTGGGCTTTTTTGGTTCCCGTAGTGGCTTTTAAAATTTGCGTTTCCTCCTCATCTGTTGGATATCCTATTTTGATGTACAGCAAGAATCTATCCTGTTGTGCTTCCGGCAATACAAAGGTTCCCGATTGTTCAATAGGGTTTTGCGTGGCCAGAATAAAGAAAGGTTTATCCAAAGGGTATGTTTTGTCTCCATAGGTTACCTCAAACTCTTGCATCGCTTCCAAAAGAGCTGCCTGTGTTTTTGGAGGTGTTCGGTTAATCTCATCTGCCAAAATGATATTAGAAAAGATAGGTCCTTTGTTGAATTTGAAGAATTTTTTGCCCGTGGAATGGTCCTCTTCCAAAATTTCCGTACCTATAATATCAGAAGGCATTAAATCGGGCGTAAACTGAATCCGCTTAAATTTTAAATCGATGGCGTTGGAAAGTGTGCGAATCATCAAAGTTTTTGCCAATCCTGGAACACCTTCGAGCAAGGCGTGTCCACCTGCAAGAAATGTAATCAGTAATTGGGAAACGGTTTCTTCTTGACCAATAATCACTTTTCCAATTTCTTTTTTAAGGGCGGTCAGCTTTTCGGAAAGCCCTTCTACTTCACTTGCAATTTGTTGTAGTTCTTTATCCAAATTAGTATCGTTAAGAGGTTAAGGCATATAGGACAATATTCACCGCAAATCGTGTATTGTCAATTTTGTACCAGCGTTTATTTCTAAAATCGTAATCCCATTCGCAGCCATAGTCCTTGTTGCTGTAGAGCACGCCAATTCTTCCATCTATCACAATGGCCTTGAGATAATCGTGCACAAGGTCATCTCCCCAACCGTTCAGTTCTTGTGAAGTGGTAGGCGGACCCTCATCAAATTCAAAGAAAATGGTATAGATTTCATGATCATTGGGAATCTTTTGTAATTCACCGGGACCGAAGATTTCTTCCATTTGCCGTTCGAACGATTTGGCAAAAAGACCGTCAATATCGTGATTACAATCATCGGCAAAAATAAACCCACCGTTACGGACATATTTTTCAAAATTTTCACGTTCCTTTTTGGTAAACTGAACCAACTTATGGCCCGAGATATAGCAAAATGGACTTTTAAAAATATCGTCGCTGGCCAGGGTGATAATCTTCTCCTGTGTATCCACTTTTAGGGTGGTATACTCGACCAAGGAATTCAGCAAATTTGAGGGCATACGCTGATCAACATCCCAATCTCCTGATTCGTATTGTAATCGTGTAAAAAAGAATTCGTTATCCAATGCCATTCGGGTCGTAGGCTAAAATGGTTACCAAAATAAAAACTGGCGGTCAAGGATTACCTGACCACCAGTTTGTTTCAATTCTTGTTTTTATACCGCGTCTGAGAGACTGGTGAACGTAAAGTCACGAATCTTCATATAGGGTATTAAGTTACCGTTGACGCGTACTTGTTGTCCTAGAGATTCCAAATTATTCAACATGATAATCGGGCTCTCATTGAATCTGAAGTTTTTAACCGGGAACTTAATTTGCCCGTTTTCGATATAAAAAGTTCCGTCTCTGGTCAAACCTGTGTACAATAAGGTCTGTGGATCCACACTTCTTATATACCAAAAGCGTGTCACCAAAATACCTTTTTTGGTTCCCTTGATCATATCCTCCAGGCTTTCGTCTCCACCGGCCATAATTCCGTTGCTTGGGAAAGGAACAGGGTTCACACCTTTCTGTTCTGCCCAATAACGACTGTACGCCAAGTTTTTTACGACTCCATTTTCTATCCAGCTTGTTTTCTTTAGAGGTTGTCCTGCTCCATTCCAGGTAGAGGTTGGGGCATCTGGATGTAAAGGATCGGACCAAATATTTACCCTTTCATCCACAATTTTCTGTCCCAATTTATTACCACCATCTGCAGCTGACATAAAACTTCTTCCTTCATCTGCTGACCTTGCATCAAAAGATCGGAACATATTTCGCAATAGGCCAACCGATGCTGCAGGTTCCAAAATAACTGTGTATTTACCTGGTTCAATCGCTCGTGCCTCCTTGGACAATACCGCTTTATCTATCGCCGTTTTTGATGCTTCGTCAGCATCGAATTTGGAGATGTCGTTGTAATCCCTTGTCACCCAACCGGAACCTGTACCATCGTTGGTACGCATAGTCACAGTAAAGTCCACATCGGTGGATTTATTATAAGCGAACAGGCCGTTAGAATTAATCATAGCCGAAAACTGGGCCGAATCGTCCAAGAAACCTGCTGCGGTCACATCTTTGGCCGCTGCGGGAACAATACTGCTGTTGGCCACTTCTGCTCTATACTCGGGGCTTACATTTGCCGTAGCCTCTTTGTAAGTGATTGCCTCATCGTATTCTTGAGGTCCCAAAGGCGGCATAAATTCAGGATTCTCTGGTGATAGCTGAGCAAGTTCTTCTGCTCTTCGCACTACTTTTTCCAATGATGCATCATCAAATTCATCTATAGTTGCTGTACCCACTTTTTTACCAAAACTAGATTGCACTACCAAACTTTGGGTTGATCTATACCCTGCTGTAGACACCGTATTTCTAGCGTACCGGATATTTCCACTATTACTTCCACTGAGGTTTATTTCGCAGGCATCGGCCTTGGAAAAACTCAAAGCTTTTTCCAAAATCATTTTTGCTTCTTCTTTTGTATATATAGCCATTGTCTTATTATTTAATTTGAATAAACCTTAAATGGTCCTACCTGTATTAATTACATTGATTCCATTAAATCTTGATGTTGAACTACCGTGAGAAACGGCACTTACCTGTGAAGGCTGCCCTTTACCATCAAAGAAGGAACCGAATAACCTGTAGTCGTCCTTATCACAGATTTTTGCACAAGAATTCCAGAATTCCTGTGTATTGGATTGATAAGCTACGTCGTCGAGCATACCTACAATCTCACCATCCTTAATTTCGTAGAACAAAGTTCCACCAAACTGGAAGTTGTAACGTTGTTGGTCAATGGAGTAAGAACCACGGCCTAGAATGTATATTCCTTTGTCCACATCCTTGATCATATCTTGCAAGGAGTATTTTTCCTTTCCTGGTTCCAAAGAAACATTGGGCATACGCTGGAACTGCACATCTTCCCAACTTTGGGCATAACAGCATCCGTGCGATTCATTTTGATCAATCATATGAACTTGGTCACGAATAGCTTGATAGTTTACCAAGGTTCCATTTCTTATCAAATCCCATTTTTTGGTTTTCACACCTTCATCATCATAACCCACGGCGCCTAGAGATCCTACTTGTGTTTTATCGGCAACAATGTTCACGATATCACTTCCGTAATTAAAGTTTTTGGATTCCCATTTATCCATTGTTGCAAAACTGGTTCCTGCATAATTGGCCTCATAACCAAGTACACGGTCCAATTCCAATGGATGTCCTACAGACTCGTGAATGGTCAGACCAAGGTGATTTGGTTCCAGAACCAGGTCATACTTACCAGCTTCAACCGATTTTGCAGTCAGTTTCTGCTTGGCTTGTTTAGCGGCCATGGTAGCATCTTCTACAATATCATAACTTCTATTGTACAGTTTAATACCCTCTGGACCTGAAAGCTTTTCGGATTCCAAACCATCCATATACTCATAACCCATACCCATTGGAGCGCTAAATGCCTGACGACTCTTGAATTTTCCAGCTTGACGGTCAATGGCTGTAACATTAAATGTTGGCCAAATTCGGTGTACATCTTGATCGATGTAAGAACCATCAGTAGAGGCGAAATATTTCTGTTCATTCACCATAAAAAGTGCGGAGTTCACAAAGTTGGCTCCATTTTCCATGGCTGCCCCGTTTGCACTCAAAAGCAAATCAACTTTTTCCGAGATAGGTACTTCTTTGAAGTCCTTTTTTATTGGAGTTTTCCAAGAAACTTCTCCGTAGGATTCAACAGGGGCCAAAACAACGGGTTCCTTTTGAATTTTGGAATTTGCCTTCGCAATGGCTACAGCATGTTGCGTGGCCTTTTTAATACCATCTTCGGTTACATCGTTAGTGGATGAAAAACCCCAAGTACCGTTGGCAATCACTCGGATACCAATTCCGAACGATTCGGTGTTTACTACATTTTGAACCTTATCCTCTCGAGTGAATACATATTGGTTCAAATATCTTCCTATTCTGGCATCTGCATAGGTAGCTCCCATGGACTTTGCCGTATTAAGGGCAACGTCGGCCATTTTCTTTTTAAGTACGGTATCCATACCTGGTTCGAGTAACGCTTCTGCGGGAATATCGTTCCCCAAAAGAAGCGAGGGCATCATCATGGCCCCTGCACCCATACCAGCGTACTGTACAAAATCTCTTCTTTTCATATGTTAGTTATTTGATTTTACTTTGAGTTAATAAAGGATAGGTATCTATTAAGATTAATTTGTTCAAATCCATGGTTCTTAAAATTAAGTAGTGCTTTTTTAGCTTTATGTTAATTTTAACCTAAAATACCAGAAGAAGGGTTCTATTTAACTACTCACAAAAGAAAGGGTTGATTTTTTCTTTTTAATTCATCATTATTCAATAAAAACCATCTCCTCATCTTTTTTGTATCACTTTTCTGTAAATTGTTACAATATCATTGATAATTTTTTAAAAAAATGACAAAAAGCATGAATACTTTGGGAATGATTGGAGGTACTTCTTGGCACTCCACTATTGAATACTACAAACTCATCAATCAATTGGCCTCAAAAAAAATCGGTGATTGGGCAAACCCTCCCTTGATCATACATAGTATCAACATTGAATTGATGAGGGAACAGAACAAAGAGAAAATCAACGCGAAGTATTTGGACACTTCCTTAAAACTTCAAGCAGCTGGTGCCAAAGCCGTCGTTATTTGTGCCAATACCCCACATATGGTATATGATTTTGTACAACCTAAAATTGATATTCCCATTCTGCACATTGCAGATGCCACAGGAAAAGAAGCGCAAAAACTGGGATTAAAAAAACTAGGCCTTTTGGGTAACAAGCCAACAATGACTGGAAGCTTTATTCCTAAATTCTTGAAGAACAATTATGATATCGAAACTATAATCCCCGAAGAAGAGTTTGTTCCCCAAGCGCATGAATATGTGTCCAAAGAACTTACACAGGGAACATTCTCTGATGCAGCCAAACATTTTTTTATACAACAAATTGAATTGCTTAAGGCAAGAGGTGCAGATGGAATAATTTTAGGTTGTACAGAATTACCTTTGCTGATACAACAAGAAGATGTTGACATTCCAACCTTAGCTACAACCAATTTACATGCGCAAATGGCGGTTGACTTTATCTTTAATAAATAGTATATTGAATTAGAGCCTGTGCAAGCGTTAAACCTCCGTTAAAGTCCCGTAGTGTAACATTCGTTACTGGAAAGATCTTTATTATAAGTTAATTTTATCATGAATTAAAAATCAATAAATATAACTTATAATACTATGGAAAATTCTTATTCAGAAAACGAAAAAGTAAATCAAATGCCCCGAATTGGAGATATGGCTCCAGATTTTGAAGCAGTAACCACAAAGGGGAAAATAAAATTATCGGAATTTGCGAAGGATAAATGGACCGTAATGTTCTCCCATCCTGCGGATTTTACTCCTGTTTGTACGACAGAAATGAGCGGGTTCGCACAAAGAAAGGGCGAATTTGATGCCTTAAATACCGAACTTCTTGGTTTAAGTATTGACAGTATCCACGCCCACTTGGGTTGGGTTCAAAATGTAAGGGAAAACACGGGTGTATACTTCGATTTCCCAATTATTGCAGATTTGGACATGAAGGTATCCAAATTGTACGGAATGCTTCAACCCAACGAAAGTGAAACTGCAGCAGTACGGGCTGTTTTCTTTATCGATCCAGCTAAAAAAATCAGATTGATCATGTACTATCCTTTAAACGTAGGTAGGAATATGGATGAAATCTTAAGAGCCTTGGAAGCACTACAAACCTCGGATGAGTATAAAGTTGCCATGCCTTTGGATTGGAAAAAAGGAGACAAAGTCATCGTTTCCCCTCCAAAGACTCTAGATCAACTTAATGAAAGACTTGCAGACGATACACTTGAAAAAGTGGATTGGTATTTGGCCAAGAAAGAAATTTAAAACATTGTTGAATACAGGGCGCCTTATTCCAAGGTGCCCTTTAAACCCTATTTTATGGAAATAAAACAGTTTGAATATAAACCTTTAGCCCACTATTCCTATGCTATTGTGGACAATGGTGAAATGGCCGTTATAGATCCAGAAAGGAATCCTATGCAGTACTATGCCTTTGCACAAGAACATGAGGCAAAAATAATAGCGGTTATTGAAACCCATCCACATGCTGATTTTGTGAGTTCCCATTTGCAAATAAATAAAGAAACAGGAGCACCTATTTATCACAGTAAAGATTTGGGTGCCGACTATGAATATGAGCCTTTTGATGAAGGTCAAAGTATTATGGTCGGGGATATCAAGGTTTCTGCCTTAAATACTCCGGGACACTCTCCTGACAGCATTACCATTGTTGCCGAAAAAGAAGGGAAAACCGCACTATTTACAGGTGATACCCTTTTTATTGGTGATGTAGGACGACCTGATCTGCGTGAAAAAGCTGGTAATATGACTGCAAAACGTCAAGAACTGGCAGAAATGATGTACGATACCATTCAAAATAAATTCAAGGATTTACCCGATGGAGCCTTGGTATACCCTGCACATGGGGCCGGGTCCTTATGTGGAAAAAACCTGAGTTCTGACAACAGCAGCACCCTAGGTAATGAAAGAATGGGCAACTGGGCCTTTAAACCACAATCGAAAAAAGAATTTGTAAATACCCTTTTGGACAGTCAACCATTTATCCCATCCTATTTTGGGTTTGATGTTGATACCAATAGACATGGTGCAGAAAACCTAAGAACATCCATAGCGAAAGTGCCTCTACAATTAAATACCAGTATCAGTGGATTAATTGTGGATGTAAGAGATGAAATCGAATTTAAAAAAGGACATCTGCCAGGAAGCATCAATATTATGGCCGTTTCAGAAAATTTTAAATTTGAAACCTGGCTGGGAGCCATAGTTAATCCAGAAGAACCCTTTAGCCTGGTTATCGATAAACCGGATGATATGGAAAAAATATTGGAAAGGGTTGCTAAAATTGGATACGAAAAACAAGTGAAATTAGTTTTGACGCTGGATGAAACTGGGCTTGTACAAAGTGATAAACTTGATTTGACACATTTTAAAAACAACCCAGATGAGTATACTATTGTGGATATACGCAACCAAAGTGAAACGGATCAGGGAAAGTATTTTGAAAGTGCCCTGGCCATTCCTCTTAATGATTTAAGGGCTTCCTCAACACAAATACCCAATAACAAGCCTATTATCGTGCATTGTGCTGGAGGTTACCGCAGTTCAGCAGGAAGTAGCATCATTGAAAGTTTTAGTGACAATGTGCAAGTCTACGACCTCGGTGAAAACATAAACGATTTTATTTAGACTATACGCCCTTCTATTAAGAAGGGCTTTTTTATTTTATAATCGTTTCGGTGCTGTTGTTTAAAATGAATCTATAACCAAGACTCCCTTGTTTTTAAATTGGTCAATTTTGGGCAATTCCAGAGCAGCTTCCTCCAAGGATATGGTACGCTCTACCAATTTTTCCGGTTTAAGTCTACCCTCCTTAATCATCTCCAGCATCGCAGGATATCTAAAAGCTTGCATCCCATGACTTCCCAAAACCTCCAATTCGTTTGCCAAAACTTGATCCATGGGAACTTGTGGATGCTTATGGTCTCCAGTCATTAGGCCAACCTGAATATGTTTTCCCCGTTTTCTAAGATTGGCTATTGAATTGAAACAGGTGATTTGACTACCCAGACCATCTATGGAAACATGGGCACCCCCATTGGTCAATGCTTTAACCTCATCGACCAAATTTTCATGTTTTAAACCGTTTATGGTTACAGCTGCCCCTAATGACTTTGCCAGACTCAAGGTAGCATCATCAATATCCACAGCAATTACCGTTGCACCTAACGCATTGGCGATCATTATGGCAGAAAGGCCCACGCCACCGCAACCATGAACTGCAACAAACTGTCCTCCCTGTACCTTTCCTTGATCAACAACGGCCCTAAAAGATGTAATAAACCTACAACCCAAAATAGCAGCGGTTACATCGCTGATTTCCTCTGGAATCTTAACTAAATTAATGTCGGCATGATCCAAGGCAACATATTCCGCAAATGAGCCCCAATGGGTAAAACCAGGTTGAGTTTGGTAGTCGCAAACTTGATGGTTTCCAGAATTACATTCTGGGCAAGTCCCACATCCGCATACAAAAGGAACCGTAACCCTATCCCCTACTTTAAAATTCTTCACATCTTTGCCGACTTCCGTTACAATGCCGGCCAGCTCATGGCCGGGCACATGGGGAAGTTCTATACCGGAGTCGTGCCCCATCCAACCGTGCCAATCACTCCGACAAAGTCCCGTAGCCGATACCTTTACCACAACACCATGACTTTTGGGAGAAGGATCTTCAATATTTTGTATTGAAATCGGTCCCTGGAATTTTTCATAAACAATAGCTCGCATCTGTAGTAAATTTGTGGTTGGTAGTTTAAGCCTATAAACTTAAGTGAAAAAAGCTTTGATTCCGATAGTGATATGTCTCATTCCCAACATACCATAAGTAGTTTATATTTGTAACACTAGCTAGTAAATTACAATGCTTATATCCATTCTTATCGCACTCTACATTCTTATTGCCTTGATTATGGTGATAAGCTTGTTGCTAAATGGAGTTAGACCAAGCAAAACCTTGGCATGGCTGTTGGCCATTTTTACCATACCCGTGGGTGGTTTTCTTCTGTATATTTTATTTGGACGAAACAGAAGAAAAAGCAAAATGTTCTCCTTAAAAAATCAGTTTGGCCCTATTAATAAACTTGAGCATGTAACTTGTCATCCAGAAATTTCTGGGAACAAACAAAAAATAACATCGCTGATCAACAAGACTTCAAAATGTCAAGTTACTTGCCATAATGATCTTGATTTATTGAAAGATGGAAAAAACACTTTTGAAAGTATTTTTCATGCACTGGAAGAGGCCAAAGAGCATATCCACCTGCAATACTACATTTTTGAGGATGGACTTTTGGCAGATAAACTTTTAGAAGTTTTTGAACGCAAAATAGCCGAGAATGTGACTATCCGACTTCTTTACGATGGTATTGGCAGCTATTCCCTAAGCAAAAAATACCTCAAAAAGCTTAAAAAAATTGGGGTGGAAACGGCACAATTTTTACCCTTCAAGTTTGGTAGGTTCCTATCCGCATTGAACTATAGGAACCACAGAAAAATTATCGTAATCGATAATAAAATTGGATTCACGGGCGGAATAAATATTTCGGACAAATACCTGAAGGGTGATCCAGCTTTGGGGAAATGGCACGATACCCATTTAAAAATTGAAGGTGAAGCAGTTGATTTTTTAAACAGGACCTTTATGACCGATTGGTACCTTGCCAGTGGGAATAAAGTGGATTTCTCTTCATTCAAAGTTTATAGGGTGCCAAAAATTGGGACCTCACTTCAAATAGTTCCCAGCGGACCAGATGACGATTTTGATGTAATGGAGCAGGTTTATTTTTCAATCATCAACAGTGCAGAAAAATACCTCTATATCGTTAACCCATACATTATTCCCAACCACGCCATATTACAAGCCCTTATGACGGCTGCATTGAGTGGTGTGGATGTTAGAATTTTAATGTCTTCAACTACAGATATTAAACTTGTGGACTGGTGTGTTAGGGCCTATTTTGAGTCCTACCTTAAGGCCGGCATTAAAATATACCTATACGCAGAAGGCTTTTTGCACAGTAAAGTAATGCTTTGTGATGATGAAATTGCCAGTATTGGCACAGCAAATCTTGATAACAGAAGTCTTCAACAAAACTATGAGGCCCAAGTTTTTGTTTATGATGCCACCCTTTGCAAGCACATGAAATCTGATTTCTTGAAAGATTGTGAAAAATCAATCCTCCTCAGTGATTATGAGAAATATAAGGAAAGGCCCTGGGGTAAAAAACTAATTGAAGGCTTTGCGAAATTGTTGAGTCCCCTCTTATAACATAATGGTCTCGAAACCCAGTTCGTTTTTACATGTTTTGCCCTCTTCCCAACAATCAAGATTATAAATAGTGGTCTCCGCAATCCTTACCAGAGCTTCTTTTGTTGCAAAAGCTTGGTGCGGAGTTAACAATACATTCGGTAACGAAATCAATTCCTTGAGATGCTCATCTCGGATTCCTTTCTTACTGTTGTCCTTAAAGAAAACACCTCTTTCGTGCTCATAAACATCGGTGGCATACCCCCCAATATCTCCTTGTTTTAGCGCTTGAATGATATCGTCCGTTTTAACAATACCGCCTCTTGCCGTATTGATCAAAATAGCATCCTTCTTCATTGCTTTGAAAAATGGCTCTTGAAAGATATGGTGGGTTTCGTAATTAAGGGGTGTGTTTATACTGATAACATCCGACCTCCTGCATAGTTCTTCCAAAGGAAGGTATTCCAAATCGTAATGGTTTTCCAAATATTGGTT
Organism: Flagellimonas lutimaris; assembly: GCF_003581615.1. Taxonomy (GTDB): domain Bacteria; phylum Bacteroidota; class Bacteroidia; order Flavobacteriales; family Flavobacteriaceae; genus Flagellimonas; species Flagellimonas lutimaris. The sequence goes on along the minus strand of NZ_QXFH01000077.1, from coordinate 233,571 downwards.
CCGCTTCACATCATTGGCCACTACCTTGCATCCAAAAGCATGAAATAGTTTCACCAAAATAGAGCCAATCCTTCCTGTTCCAAATATACCTACAGTCTTACCATTTAGATCAAAGCCTACTAAATCGTCCAACAAAAAGTTGTACTGGTGGACTTGTTCATTGGATTGAATCAACTTTCGGTTAAGTGCCAACAAAAGTCCTACGGCATGCTCCGCTATGGCGTGCGGAGAATATTCAGGAGCATGGGCCACTTTCAACCCTATTCGTTTAGCTGATTTAACACTTACATTGTTATAACCTGTAGATCGTAGGGTAATATACTTTACACCCATCTCCTGAAGAATCTCCAATACAACCAAGGATGCTTCATCATTAGAAAAAATGGAAATGGCATCGTACCCTGCCGCCATAACTGCCGTAGTGGGGTTTAAGGCGTCAGGCACAAATTTAATTTTGTGTTTGTTGCCGTTTGATTTTTCCAAGTTTTTTATCTCAAAATCCTTGGCGCTATACACCAGTACTTTCATGTTTTTTGCTTCTAGTAAAGTTTAATTAAGTAATCTTTTTTGTTTTTTGCGCTTGATCACGTTGGATACAATGTCGAAGATTTTAGTTTTGGAATCTCTATATGTCTCAAAGTAATCCTGCACCTCCATAGCAAGGTCATTATGGGTATCCAAATATGCTTCCTCCATTTTTTCTTGGTTCACATCATCTACCATAATCTGAAGCTGGTTCTCGTGTAACTGTACTTTTTTAAATAGATCTACCAACTCTTTTTCAGATTTGTTCAAGGATTCCACAACAGGCTGAACGGTCTGGAACATATCAGAATCAATAATGTCCAAAGTATAGTCCTTCACCATACTGTTGAGAAACTTTTGCTCATCCTTGGCGAATCTTAATTCGGAGAACCATTTTTTGGATTCTTCGTGCAGCTCATCTGCACTGAACCACTCTCTAAATTTTCTTTTGTTTGATTTTGTTTCCATCACTGTAATATATTAAGCGGCAGATGGCATACATCTGCCGCAAATTTTAATTATACTACCTCGATAACTTTTTTGTGATCTTCCTTAGCTTCTTCCATTTTTAGGACCTTTAGCTTAAGAATACCATTTTCGTAAACTGCCTTAACATCTTTTGATCGATCAACAGAAGTAGGCAATTGCAAGGTTCGTGTAAATGCATTGTAGTTGAATTCCCTTCGTGTGAAGTTTTCATCCTCTTCGGTCTCTTCTTTACTTTTTTGGGCAGAAACCTCCAATACATCATCTTTCATAGTGATCTCGAAATCTTTTTTTTCAAATCCAGGTGCGGCAAACTCAATTTCAAAATCATCTTTATGTTCTTTAACATTCATTGATGGATGGGTTTTTTCCAAATTGAAAAAGTCATCATCAACAAATGCATCTCGATTGAAAAAATCAATCAGACTCTCGTTCCATGGAAATCGTTTTCCATCTAATTTTACAAGTGACATAACTATATAATTTACTGATTAATGAATAATATGTAACAATCCGACAAAGACCATGTTTTACGCTGCAAAGCACAGCCTAGTCAGTACAACGGCTTCTTCTTTTTAAGCACCGAACCTGCATAATCATAAACCTCTTTTTTCAGGTTGATGTAGTTCTTGATATAATCCGTTATTTCATCCTTAAGGTTCTGGTGCTTTTCGTAGTAATGATTGTCGCATTCATGTTCCACACATTCGAAAATGCCACCAAGTCCATTCTCGTGTTTTCTTATGGATTCTGCTAAGGATTTTCTATTCTTTTTAGAAGTATCGAAGTGCTGTTTGAACGTATCCAACCGTTCAAATAAGTTGGGCGTACTTGGCTCAAAAACATAGGAGTCCAATAACCCCTGTATAAAGGCCATTTCATCCTCAATGAACAGCAAATAGGATTTCCAGTTTTGCAGTTCATCGTGCATTACCTCAATTTTCCTCTCCCTTACCATCATCACGGTATTTTTTTAAATTGCTAATGAATGTAAGGTTTGGTCGGTTACTATGAAATGATCTAAATCATTTTGATGATTTAAATTAGGTGGCCTCCGGATACCGATCATCCATTCCAAAAGATTGTTTTACTAATGCCTTGAACTGGTTTTCGGTCATACTATCGGCTGTTTTGGTTGCTTTTACCTTGGCCGCCAATCCCGGGTGTCTTTCTTTAAGCGCATCGACAAATTTTTCCGGAGCTTCTGCTGGTCCAAAAATGGCAATTTCGTCCGCATCGGAAATCTGTCCTGCAATCTTTTCAAAATAATCCTTCAATTGGTGTTTTTCCCGTTCCAGATATTTGCTATCCTGTACCACATCTTGTGGACCCCATTTGGTTTTGGATCTTGATCCTCCCTTGGGGTTGAAAAAATCCAGCTCTGAAGGAATGTTAAAAAGACTTTCCTTGCCATTGTTTAATATTACGCCGTTGGCTTCTTGTTTATCCAGCCATATTCCTACTTGCTTCATTGTTCCTTCTTTTTTAGTTATCATTTAGTTCTAAAATGGGTACTTTCGGTTCGTACCCAATTTTTTTCACCAAAGGGTTTGATAGTATACTTCCAAAAAACAAATGCTTTTTGTTCAAGAAAGCTACCATATCACACCCGTGATTATCGATGAATTTATTGATTCCACTGCTGATTTTATCAGCAGGCAAAAAATGCATTTCGTAGTCTGTACCCTGCAAAATTTCTTGTAACAACTCTTTGTTGGCGTTTTCTTTTCTGCTCAGCTTTCCATCTTTGTCCTTGTCAATGTGAACTACATTGATTCTTGCATCGTACAATTTTGATATTTCTATCAAGTCCCCTATTTCCTTTTTCTTAAAAGGAGCTTTATAATCTGTTGGGAAAACAATCTCCCTTGGTGTTTTAAACATATAATTGTTGGGCACGGCAATAACTGGGCATTCTTTGATTTGCTCCATGACATTGACGGTATTGGTGCCGAATATCCGCGCTTTAGATTCTGTGATTCCCTTGGTCCCCATAACAATGATGTCGATATCCTTTTTATCGATTACATTTCTTATAGCCCCTGTTAAGCTATTGAAGGTTGTTATGGTATGGAATTCGTGTTTATCATTTTGGGGATGCAGTTTTACCATTTGCATCAATTTTTCCATGCCTTCCTCCGATTCCTGTTTCGCAGCTTCATAATAAGGCTCACCAGATTCTGGCACCCGCATGCTGTCCAAAGTATATCCTGAAATGTGAAAGGCATTTAGAATGTAAAAATCGCACCTCACATTTTTGTATAGCTCCAATGCATATCTAATGGCGTTCAATGCATTTTTTGAATAATCCGTGGGTAACAAAACTCTCTTGTCCATGACGGTTTTTGTTTTAACGAAAGTTATATTTCCTCCAAATGATATACTATGATTTTGGTCAATTTGGAGTATTGGGCAAAATCAAAAAGGGTACGTTCAATTTAGTATTGAGCTCTTTGATAATTCCCTTACCAATAAACTCCAAGAAAAAATGATGCGGATAATAAACCATACAGAGCATATCAATATTCCAGAGATCTACAAATTCCAAAATGGTGTTGACCTTACCATCAAAAACAGGTAGCTCAACCTCTTTGGAGCTGTTTTTAGCAATTGCCTCAAGAAAGTTAGCTTTGTTTTTTTCTTCTGGGTCGGCATCTTTATTTTCCTCAATGCTCATAGGTACAATTAAACTGTCCGCTACATTACAGAAAAACTGTAACGTTTTAATATTATCATGTGATATCGGATTTGCATAATTCGACGTAAATGCAATTTTATCCACTTTCTTAAAGTCGATTTCCAAAGGAACGATAAGCACGGGGCAACTGGTTATTTCCCGAACTAATTGCATGGCATTGTTACCTAACAATATATGCTTTATCTCTTCTTTTGCCTTATTTCCAATTACGGTTAGGTCCATCTGGTGCTTCTGTGCATATTTGGCAACACCTACTGTCATATCCGAGCACAAAGGAACTTTTTTAAAGGCATGCTTCGTATTCTCTCCAACATCTCTTACTAAACGGTGCACCAAGGCCTCCAGCTCTTGCATCGACTCTATTTTTGCCTTTTCCCTATCGGGATTATTTTCACCCGTACATACGTTGACAATATGAAATGTGCATTCCTTGTTTTGAAACAACCGTGCTGCATAGTACAACGCGTTGTACGAATTGTTTGAAAAATCGGTGGGTACTAAAATCTTTGACATCGCTTTTATTTATTGATTATACGGAAGTACTAAAAATGGAACTTTGGTATGGAGACCTATATTTTTAATTACGGGCTCCACAAAAAGACGCTCAATAAATGAATGCTTGTTTTTAACCATGGCCAACATTTCTACTGGGGTTTCCTTTTGAAATCCATTAATGGCCTCTATCAACTCTTGATCCGGTAAATCGTAAAATTTATGATTTTGCTCCAACAACAACCCTTCCAGATACGTTTTGTGATTGGCTTGATCTAAATCCAGTCCACTTGGAGTAGTTACATGCATGATATGTAGTTTGGAATGCCACAATTTGGAAAACTTGAGCAAAAAGTCAAGATTGGCTTTTTTGTAATCCACCTCATAATCAGTTGGGAACAAAATATTGCTAGGTGGTTCGTATTCAAAATCTGATGGAACGGCCAGAACTGGAATCCCTGCTTTTTGAATGACATGTACCGTGTTGGAGCCAAAAAGTATTTCCCTTGCACCCGTTGCCCCCTGTGTCCCCATTACGATAAAGTCTATGTTTTCTTTTTGGGAAATAGACTCGATTTCGTCTCCCAGCGAATTGAAGGCCGCATGTGTCACATAGGTGTGCTTTGATACATTGAACAGAGTCTTTATTCTTTTTCTTGTTTTTTCAAGAGCTTCTTCCGCCTTATATCTTTCATCATCTGGCAATCCCAATTGTCCAGGACTTCCCAGTGTATAATCTACCCGATAAATAGCTGGAGTATACGCATGCACCAGATAAAATATGCACGTGGAATCCTCTAATAATTTAACTGCATATGAAATGGCATGAAATGCATTTTCGGAAAAATCGGTGGGCAATACTACTTTCATCATGGCTTATTTATTTAAAAACCTACTAATAACAAAGCTATTCACAGTACATGTTTTATACTATGATTTACATCACATACCGAAGAAATTTCATGGTGATATAAAGTGTGGAGAGAAATCAAAAACTATGAGAAACCTAAGCTATTCGTGGATTACGTAGAATGGGATTTTTGTATGAAAACTTATTTGTTCTACAATGGAATCGAATAATATTTGCTGTATAAAATTTAGGTTTTTTGCCACCATAACAATCATATCAACATCTCTGCTCTCCACAAAACACTGTATGGCAGACTTTACTTTTTTATTTGTAATGGTATGAAAACTGTACGTTTCAGGAAATGTATCCTCCATAAAGTCCAAAAGGTGTTCCCTGTTCGTTTCCTGTTCTTCATTAAGATGATCTCCATCTTTCAGGGCATTCATAACCCTAAATTTCGCTTTGCCCAAAGTCACCATTTCTTCCATTGGGCGCAAAATCCGTAGGGAATAGAAAATATTGAAATCTGTAGGAAAGGCTATTTCTTTTGGTCTTGAGAGATCCACATTAACGGGGACAACAAGGGTATTGCACTGCACTTTGGTAATAACATCCCCGGCATTGCTTCCCAGTACTTTTTCCTTGACACCTGAAGCACCCTTGGTTCCCATCACAATAAGGTCAATGTTTTGCTCCTCTATATGTTTTTTTATGGTAGGGATAAAAAAGCCGTACTCGTGCAAAGCAAAGAAAAAGTGATTCGCTTCTGTGCTATGCTTCCGGGTTTCCTTAACTAAATCTGTAAGCTTCTTTTTTGTATTTTCACTAGATTCATTTTCTGTTTCCTGAAAAGTTTCAGCATCATTTTTTGTATCTAACAATGTGCCCACATACAGCAAATAAAAATTGCATTCCATAGTGCTGAACAGCACCTGAGCATACCTCAATGCCTGAATGGAATTTTCGGAAAAATCTGTTGGGACCAGAATATTCTTCATTTGTCATAAATTGATAGTGCAAGTTTATCATTCATTAAAAAAAAAGGAATGATATATATCACTTGCCATATTTATGACGCATTTTTTCTTAATGGACCTGTTCCAAGGCTTCACTATCTAGCACCAAAATATTTCTGTTTTCGATGGTAATAAGTCCTTCGTGTTTAAAATCAGAAAGAGTTCTTATTAGACTTTCTGTTGCTATGCCCGCCACTCCGGCCAAGTCACTTCGTGCTATTTTCAAGGGAGCTTGTTTATCCCTATTCATAGCTTTGCAATACATCAAAAGTGTCTGGGCTGTCTTTTTTCTGACCGAACTATAGGCCATTTGGAGTAATTGTTTTTTAATATTTTCCAAATCCCCTGCCATGATATCCATTAGTTCCAAAGAAACACTTTTATTGTCCTCTAAAATCCCTTTTACCTTTTCCTTGGATATTCCGGCCAACTCCACGTCTTCCATTGCAACGGCATATTCCTTGTATGGTAGATGATCTGTTAACGAAGTAAAGCCCAAAAAGTCATCTTCAGCGTAAATGGATGTGATCAATTCCTTTCCTTCCTCATCTAAACCACAACTTTTTATCACTCCTTTTAAAATAAGATACACCATATTTGAATGATCTCCCTTGGAATAGATGGTTTCGTCTTTCTTAAAAGAAAACAACTGACCATGGTCATCAAAAAAGTTTTTTAGCTCATTCAAATTCCTTATTTCGTGCTCCTGATGTACTTTTTTGGGGTGTTCCGCCAGCAAAGCCTCCATATGTTCTGCCTTTTTCAAACGACATTGGATGGCTGACAAAAGTTCTTCCTCTTCAAAAGGCTTTGTCAAATAATCATCTGCTCCAAGATTCATTCCCTTTCTAACATCTTGTTTTTCCGTTTTGGCGGAAACAAAAATAAATGGGATGTAACGCGTGGTTTCGCAAATTGAGAGTTCTTCCAATACTTCGTAACCATCCATTTCTGGCATCATTATGTCGCAAAGTACCAAGTCTGGATGTTCTTTTTTGGCCATTTCTACTGCCATTTTTCCATTCGATGCCGAACATACCTTAAAACTGGATAATTCCAACAGTTCGGCTACATTCTCCCGCAGGGAGGTGTCATCCTCCACCAGTAAAATTTTCTTCATTTTTTTCCTTGTTGTTTATTGGTATGTACAGTGTGAATATGGAACCCTTTCCCAATTCACTTTTAAAAGTTACATTGGCGTTGAGGTTATGCATATGTTGTCTAACAATGTTTAATCCAATACCTGTTCCTTGGACAGTAAGTACATTGGATGCCCTAAAATATCTATCAAAAATAAAGGGCTGATCCTCGGGTGGTATTCCAAACCCATGATCGATAATATCAATTCTAAGCTGGTCTTTTTCAAGAGATACGTTTAATTCTATATCGGTATCTTCGGGGGAATATTTTATGGCATTGTGCATAAGGTTGGAAAGTGCCAATCCCATTATTTTTTCATCAAATTCAACCATTATCCCATCAATGTTATCAGGGTATCGTATGCGCTGTCCTTCTTTTAATAGGGTGTTGGAATCGTAGACCACCTCGTTGATTAATTTGCTCAACGGAAAGGAAGACATGGAATAGTTTACCTTCCCAAGCTCTAGGCGCTCTATGGATAAAAAATCAGTAAGAATGTTATCCAAATACTTTACTTTGGACTTGATAGTGGAAATGTGCTTGTTCCTTTTATCTTGCTGATCGGTTTCCGTATATTTTGTTAGCAGAGAAGTAGAGGTCAAGATACTGGTCAGAGGTGTTTTAAACTCATGGGACACCAATGACAAAAATTTGGTTTTTAACTCATTGAGCTTTTTTTCCGCTTTAAGTGCCTGTTGCAATTGTTGGGTGCGCTCTTCTACGGTATTTTCCAATTGTTGGGTGTAGTTTTTACGCTCGGTGATGTCCAAAACTATGGCCACGCATACCTTTCGTTTCCCAATGAACGATAATTGTAAGTGAACCTCAACAGGGTACCTTGTGCCATTTTTTCGTTCATGTACTGTTTCAAAAATTACTTTTTCCTTTCTTGCTGATAGTAATGGAGCGATTAATCGCTTCATTATTTCTGTGGTCAATTCTGGTTTTATGTTGATAACCGACATTTGGCTCAACTCTTGCATGTTATAACCCAAATTATGTTGCGCACCATGGTTCACATTGATAAAGATGAACGATTCTGCATCGAACGCATAAATCTCGTTGAGCGATTCATCAAAAATCTGAAACCAGTAATCTATGGTCTGTTCGGCTTTCTTCCTCTCGGTAATATCCTTTATTAGGGCAAGTACATATTTTTTTCGAAGTAGTTTAAATGGATTGAGACTTATTTCCAAAGGAAACTCTTCACCGCCTTTTCGTATTCCCACTAAATCTACTTCTGGCCCCATCTGCCTCGCCTTGCCGTGGCTCATAAAGGTTGAAAACAGATTATCATGCTTATTCCTGAAACGCTCCGGGAGCAAAACCTCCAATGGTTCACCGTTAAGTTCACCATCAGCATAATCAAACATTTTATTGGCCGCACTATTACTGGCGGTAATTTTCTGTTGCTCATTGACAATAAGAATGCCTTCGGAGATTGCCTCCGATAAAATGCCAAGTACGTTACTTTTTTCGAATCGTTCCAAAACGGTAAATAAATTTACTGATTTAGATCATGGGGGGAAATTATTTACATGAGTATATTTATTCCTAGAGCGTTAAAATTTAAGAAAATGTTGGAATCCAAAAAAAACCTTGGCAAGAAATTTTATCAAAATTTAGGCAAATTATTCTACGCCATAGCGATGGCGGACCACAGTGTCCATATGAAAGAGATGGAAAAGCTGAATGAAGTGGTACGGGATTATTGGTTGGAAGTGGATGATATTGAAGATGAATATGGAACCGATGCCGCTTTCCAAATAATTTCTGTTTTTGACTGGCTATTGGAGTATGAAAAAGACAACGAAGAGATTTATGAGGAATTTGAAGCTTTTTACATGGACCACAAAATATTGTTCACTCCTGAAATCAAAAATTTGACCATGTCTACATCCAGAGCGATTGCGTCTTCATTTTCTGGCAGCAATAAATCGGAGTTGATTTTATTGGGGCGCTTACAGTTGCTTTTTGAAAAATGATCACAACTTGATAGTCATTACCGGTATTTTAGCGTGGTTGGATACATTTTCGGCCAAACTTCCCACAACAAAGTGTGCCAAGCCCTTTCTGCCATGGGTTGGAATCACCAATAAATCGGCATCGTGTTCAAAACAATAGTTTAGCATTCCGCGTTCCACACTGTGGTGGTTATAAAAGGTTACATTAATCTCTTTGCCCAACTCTTTTTTAAAGGATTCCATTCTTTTCTCAACGTCGTCAAATCCCATAAAGTTTGCGCCGGACGTATTTATATATACTACTTCCAATGAGGCTGAGAATAATTTTGCAAACGCTTCGGCCTTCATGTAAACGGGGATACTTTCCTTGTCCAAGTCACAGGCTAATACTATTTTTTTAATAGAAAAATCATCGTGTGACTTTTTAATCACTATAACGGGCAGGTCTGAAGTACGAACCACCTTCTCCGTGTTTGAGCCAACAAAAAGTTCGCTTAAGCCACTGGTTCCATGGGAACCCATTACCACCAGATCACAATTTTGTTCTTGCCCCACATTGTTCACCTCGGTAAAGTCCTTATAATTTTGAATAATGGCCTCTACAGAAATGTCTTTGAGGTATTCCTTTTCTGTAAATTCCTTGATTTTTTCTTTAGCCAGTTTTAAATAATATTTCGCTTCGGCTTCCTCAGCGATTTCTGAATTGGCCAAAACAGAATCGGAAATACCAATCATATGAAGCAGAATAATACCAGCCTCATGTTGCTTGGCTATTTTAGCGGCAACTTCCAAGGCATATTCAGAATGTTTCGAAAAATCGACGGGTACCAATATTTTTTTCATGACATCCAATGTTAAAACAAAATGGCTTTCCTTCTGAAATAGAAAGGAAGTTCCCAAAACTCCTATTCCTTGAACCATTTTCATTTGTTACGTTTTCCCTAAAAGTAACCTTTGGGTGTTTTTATTCCTATGACCTTGGTCATATCTGCAGGTTAGTAATACGCATTTAAAAACTGAATTTGTTTACTTCAATGTGTCCAATTTCCTTTTTAGGGAAGCCACTTCTTGTTGTAAACTTTCCACCTGACCTAAAAGATGATATATGGCCTGTAATCCTTCAAGATTAATGTCCAATTCATTATGTAAACGCACCATTTTTTCCAGTAGCGGAAGGTCTTCAATATGAAGCATCCCATCATCTTTTTCCTGCTCCACCTGCAAAATCTCATACTCGTACATGGAGTAAACAAAAGATTCACCAACCCCATGACGTTCACAAAACGTTTTTATGGATATGTAGTTTTCTTTTTTCATGTCTTTTTATTCTAGATTGGTCTTAGCTAAAGATTCAAATAGCGACTTTTGTTCTTTGGTAAGGGTCTTTGGTATTTTAACTATATAAGTTAGGTAAAGGTCTCCAAACTGGCCTTCTTTCTTATATTTTGGAAGTCCTTTTCCTTTTAACTTCACCTTGGTACCATTATCGGTTCCAGGCGCTACTTTCAATTTAACCTTCCCCGTTAGGGTCTCCACTTGTATTTCTCCCCCTAGCACCGCTTTTACCAAAGGAACCTGAACAGTTTTATACAAATTTGCACCATCACGTTTAAAGGCGGTATTGTTCACAATGGAAAAAGTAATATACAAATCGCCTGCAGGGCCGCCTTCAATTCCTGGCCCACCGTGCCCTTTTATTTTAATGGTCTGTCCATCCTCGATACCCGCTGGTATGGTCAATCTTATATTCTTTCCATTAACGGTGAGGGTCTGCTTTTGGGTAGCGTACACATCAATTAAGGACAACTGAAGTTGGGCATTATAGTCCTGTCCCCTATAACGGACTTTTTGCCCTCGCGAGCCAAATCCGGATGCGCCCCCGAACATGGACTCAAAAAAATCGGAAAAATCTTGGGCAGAACCTCCAGAGTGGCTATAAGTGTAGCCAGAATAGTCACCTTGCCTCCCTTGTTGCGCCCTTGAACGTTTGGCCTTCTCAAACTCTTCGGCATGCTGCCAATCTTTTCCGTATTCGTCGTACTTTTTCCGTTTCTCTGGATCCGACAGTACCTCATTGGCCTCATTTACCTGTTTAAAGTTTTTTTCGGCTTCCTTGTCGTTGGGGTTCAGATCGGGATGATATTTTCTCGCAAGCTTACGATAGGCCTTTTTAATTTGATCGGTAGAAGCTTTTTTATCTACCCCCAATACTTTGTAATAATCAATAAAATCCATAGGTCGATACAGAATTCTGAATTCATAAAACCTTATATCACTCCAATTTCATCAGAATGAATGACTCTCTCAAATTTCGATAAAAAACTTCTTTTTTTCCAATGACCTTTATCAGTGTCCGGTTCAACTATTCCTATCAAGGTCTTTCATTTTTATATCTTACCAACAACATTTACCTTTAAGAAGAATCAATTCATAACAATATGATTATCCATCAGTTTGACCAGACCAATTCCGTACTGAATACTTTTATTTCGGAAATTAGGGATGTAGAGATCCAAAAAGACGCTATGCGTTTTCGACGTAATATTGAACGCATTGGTGAGGTACTTGCCTACGAATTAAGTAAATCCCTGGATTATGAGGAAACTGAAGTCAAGACACCATTTGGAACCAAGAAATCTTTTTTGTGTTCAGACAATTTGGTGCTTTGTTCTGTACTTAGGGCTGGTCTACCCCTTCATCATGGTATTTTAAGTTATTTTGATGGAGCCGAAAATGCATTTATTTCTGCATACCGACACCACCCTAACAATGATGATGCTTTCGAAGTAATCGTAAAATATTTTGCGGCTCCATCCCTCGATGACAAAATATTGGTTTTAACGGATCCTATGTTGGCCACTGGAAAAACACTCGAAAACGTGCTTGATGCACTCAAAAGCCATGGAACACCAAAACAAATTCACATTATATCCGTAATCGGTTCTAAATCTGGGATAGCAAAGGTTGAAAAAGTGTTTCCCAAGGATACACAGCTCTGGATTGCTGCCGTTGATGAACACCTTACCAGTAAGGGCTATATAATACCTGGGTTGGGTGATGCAGGAGACTTAAGTTATGGAGTCAAATTGTAATGTCCGATTCCTACAGTAAAATTTCAACAACTTCGTGCATCATGGGAATGTGACAATTCCATCCAAGTTTTTCATGAATTTTATCCTTATAAGTTTCCATGGCATCTTTCTCTCCATGAACCAAAAACACTTTTTCAGGAATGTTTTTGATAGCGCCCATCCATGTCAACAATTCACCTTGGTCTGCGTGGGCCGATAAACTCTCCAAATGATTCACCTTTGCCTTAATAGGCACATATTTTCCATAAATCTTTAACTCGGTAGCTCCTTCGAGCAGCTTTCTACCACGGGTTTCCTCTGCTTGGAACCCTACAATCAAAATCGAGGTGGTCTCCATATCCCCCAATTGTTTAATATAGGTAAGCACACGTCCACCTGTAACCATACCACTTCCAGCAATCACAATTTTAGGTCTCGGGTCATCAATGGTTTCCCAAGTTTCGGCATAAGAACTCACCAAAGTAATGTGGTTGCACATGTTATGGTACTCCTCAATAGTTAGCTTGTGCCAATTTGGAAAATTTTTAAAAACTTCCAATACATTGTTTCCCATGGGACTATCCACAAAAATGGGGATGTTAGGAATTCTGTTTTTCTTGTAGAGTTTCCATAGTTGGTACATTAGGGATTGCAAACGTTCCACAGCAAAGGAAGGAATGATCAAAGTGCCTTTCTTGTAAAGGGTTTCTTTTATCAGATTCGTTAAAATCTGCCCTACATCCTCATCTGGATGTTGCCTGTCTCCATAAGTACTTTCCACAAATAAGTAATCGGCCCACTTAGGTTGTTTGGGAGGGTCGAGCAATTCATCTACCTGTCTGCCCACATCTCCGGAAAAAACCAATCGTTTGCCAAATAAATCAATCTCGATATAAGTTGAACCGATAATATGTCCATTGTAAAGAAAAGTAGCATCACAACGATCAGAAAGTGAAACCTTCTTCCCCTCCTCTACATGTTCAAAAAAATTCAATGTAAACGCCGCATCTTCTTTCGTGTACAACGGCAAGGCTGGATGATGCTTGCTATACTCTTCCTTATTGGCCTTATCAGCTTCTTCCTCCTGAATTTTAGCACTATCTTCAAGAATGATTCTGGCAATTTCCAGAGTAGGTGGTGTTCCTAAAATTTTTCCACGAAAACCCTGTCGAACCAAAAGAGGCAAATACCCACAATGGTCCAAATGTCCATGGGTAAGTAATACATAATCAATTTCTGAAACATCTATGGGTAGACGTTCCCAGTTTTGTTCGCGCAACTCCTTTACACCTTGGAACAAACCACAGTCCACCAAAATCTTGATTTCTGCGGTATGCAAATAAAACTTTGAGCCAGTGACTGTGCCAGACCCTCCCAAAAAATGAACTTGAAGTTTTTCCATGATTTTTTATGAGTTGCAAAGTGATTTCATTTCCTTGAGAATTCGTTGTTTCCTTCCATTGGAAACCCCTAAATGGTCAAGCAAAAAACTATTTTTTTCCAATTGTCTACAAAGAACGATTTCCCTTTCCAATAAAAAATGCTTCTCTCTGCTCGACAATAGTGTAGATACCGTGATGGGATAGAGTCTTAACCTATCTATCCGCTCCTTAAGGCCATCACCGTGCGGATAATCCCAACTCAAAAGATATAACCCTGCACATTTCCCATATTCAAGGGCATCATTGGTGAATCTTGTATTGGTCACCACCCAACCTTCAGTGGCTTTAAAGTTCCTTTCTTTTTGTGAGTTCAATGGACCTTTGACATCATTATACCTTGAGTTGATGTACAAAGGAACCTTTACATTACATTTGAGACCATCATCACTATGGAATTTACATTCAATAACATTTAAGATCTCATTTTTGATGGCAATCACATCGATTTCGTGTGAAACACAATTACCCTGGAGCATTTCTCCTATTTTGGTTTCATAACCCGAATAGTGTAAAATACCTCTAATAAGTCGTTCAAAGGGAAATCCGGTCGGTCCCAGTTCGTAAATAGCCTTTTTTAGTTTGTACTTTGAAGCGTAAATCGACTTTTTCTTTTTTAGCAAAGCAAAGGCCCGGTTATGTATCTCTCGGGTAGAAATGCCAGGATAAAGTTCGTCTTGGACACGTTTTACAATCTCTTGCACCATATCTTCGCTGGCACCACTATGTTGAAGGGACCTCTTTAGCTTATCTAAAGAAAACTTGACCTGTTCACCAGATGATTTGGTAATATGGAATTCCTTAATTGCCATATTACTAAAATACGGAACCTTTTAGGACATTGGTATTCCTTTATGTTTATTTTATTGCTGCATTTATACCCAAAAGCCCATGTTTTTGAAATATATCTTTGATATTCAAATATTTTACTTGGGCTATAGTTGTTGAAATCAATAACGAAAAATATTTTCAATAAAAACATCAACTCCAATTTAAAAGAATAGAGGCTAAACTTGCCTAAATCTTTATATTCGTTATTTACAACGGTTCAATCATTTCAAAAAATGCAAACAGCAAAGGCCATAATATATCTTTCGCTATTTACCCTGATTTTTAGCTGTAAGTCCAAAGTGGATAATTCAGAAGAATCCACGGAGGCAAATACCGAAACTGAAATCGCCATACAGATACAATCCAATAAAATCCCAAAAGAAGCGCCCGAAGGAATGGTCTGGATACCTGGTGGTGAATTTATCCAAGGTGCTGTAGCTAACGATAACATGGCCATGTCCCACGAAAAACCAGCTCATAAGGTATATGTTGATGGATTCTACATGGATATTCATGAAGTGACCAATGCAGAATTTGCAAAATTTGTGGATGAAACCGGTTACATTACTGTGGCCGAGCGTGAAATTGATTGGGAAGAAATTAAAAAACAATTACCAAAAGGTACCCCAAAACCACACGACTCCATCCTCCAACCGGGCTCACTTGTGTTCAAAAAGACAAAGTCCAGCCTTCCCAACTTGTATGATTACTCCCAATGGTGGGAATGGAAAATAGGAGCCAGTTGGAAACATCCCAATGGCCCTAATAGCGGTATCGAAGGGAAAAAAGACTACCCAGTGGTGCATATTGCCTTAGAAGATGCACAAGCTTATTGTAAATGGGCCGGACGCAGGTTGCCTACGGAAGCAGAATGGGAGTTTGCAGCGCGAGCGGGAAAAACGGGCGACAAGTTCTTTTGGGGAGATGATATTGCCCAGCTAAGTTCCCATGTCAATTCCTGGGAAGGTGAATTTCCAGTAAACAATACCATGGAAGATGGGTATGAGCGGAGGGCACCCGTAATGACCTACCCAAAAAATAACTTTGGTCTTTATGACATGGCCGGAAACGTTTGGGAATGGACCGGTGATTGGTACAATACCAATTATTACAACGAACTAGCCTCAATCGATGAAGTGACAAAAAATCCAAAAGGTGCAAAAAGCGCTTTTAATTCCAGTAATCCTTATGCTAAGGAAAAGGTTATAAAAGGAGGTTCTTTCCTTTGCAGTGCTTCTTACTGTGCCAGCTATAGGATTTCTGCACGAATGGCCACCAGCCCAGATTCGGGAATGGAACATTTGGGCTTTAGAACAGTGCTTTCCGAATAAATCAAAAAAAATTCATTTACCGCCAAAAAAACACCAAGTTTATATTGAATGTTATTGATTGGGGGTTAAAGCCTATTAAAACCCCCATATGCTTGGCAAGATAAAGAACACTGCGAGTGCCATAATTACAATGGACAACAGGTTCATTAAAAATCCTGTACGGACCATATCGGGAATACGCAAGTACCCAGACCCAAAAACTACCGCATTTGGTGGCGTAGCCACAGGAAGCATGAATGCGCAAGAAGCTGCAGTGGTACAGGCCACCATCAATAAATATGGGTTTATACCCAGCGTTAAAGCTAATGGGGCCAGAACAGGGAGCATCATGGCCGTGGTGGCCAAATTGGATGTAACTTCCGTTAAAAAATTTACACAGGTAATTACCAACAACAGCAACACAAATAAGGGCAAGCCCTCAAAAAAGGTCATTTGTCCCCCAAGATAATTTGCCAAACCTGTCTCCTGAAACCCCTTGGCTATGGCCATTCCTCCACCAAACAACAATATGATGCCCCATGGTATTTGCACGGCTTCTTTCCATTTGATGATAGGGTCACCTGATCTGTTTGCAGGAATTATGAATAGAATAATGGCCGAACCTATGGCAATAATGGTGTCATCAATATTTGGAATGAACTTTTGTAGCAAAAATGACCTTGTTATCCAACAAAAAGCGGTAAGCACAAAAACAAGCAATACCAATTTTTCTTCCCTTCCCAAAGGCCCCAGTTCTGCCAATAGTCTGTTTATTTCTTTTTTTCCTCCAGGAAAACGTGCCTTTCCCAAAGGGTAAGCAATTCTTGTCAAATACAACCAGGCCAGTACAAGAAGTACGGATGATACGGGAAGTCCAAATTTCATCCATTGCCAAAAGCTAATATCCACACCATATGTTTTTTGAACAAATCCTGCAAACACCAAGTTCGGAGGTGTTCCGATCAAGGTTGCAATTCCACCTATTGATGCAGCATACGCAATGGCCAACATTAATAATTTGCTAAAAACCTTGTTTTCATCTTCCGGCGTTTCTGGATTATCCTTTAATTGTTTGACTATGGATATCGCCATTGGGAGTACCATAACTGTAGTTGCGGTATTGGAAATCCACATAGAAAGAAAAGCAGTGGCAACCATAAATCCAAGAACAATGGTGTACATGTCTGTACCAATTGTTTTAATGATCTGAAGGGCTATTCTTTTATGAAGGTTCCACTTTTCAATGGCCATGGCCAAAATAAAACCTCCTAAATAAAGAAAAACATACTTATGCCCATAACTTGCAGTAGTATCTCCCAATGCAACAGCATCCAAAAGAGGGAACAAAAGTATTGGAAGCAGTGCGGTAACCGCAATGGGAAGCACTTCAAAAACCCACCAAACCCCTATCCAGCTCGTTGCCGCCAAAATGTCCCGCCCTTCATCCGAAAGGCCTTCCCCATTAAAAAAATAATGGATCAAAATAAATAGAAGAGGTCCGAGTACAAAGCCAAATTTCTTGTACGACATAGTTGTTTAATTAGTTGGTCAGTGCAAATAAAAAAGGGATGATGGCCCTAAGGCTACACCATCCCCTTCCGAAGATTACAAGATTTAGTCGATATTTTCCTTATCCATCCAGTAGAGCAAATAAGGAATATTATAGGCGTGCGTCCATCCAAACACACGAATCCCTTGATTGGTTTGCCAATTGGTAAATCGTCCCTTGCTCATTGGTAGGTTTGAAATTTCCAAAAGATCATCGCTATAGGTCTCAGCGGATTCATATTCGTCTGGTTTTTTTGGCAATTCTCCAATTTTGAGAACTTCTGCCCTTGCCAAGGCTTCATCTAAATACATTTTTTCACCACTTATCTCGTAGCCCAACAACAATGGATAAATAGTTGCCAAATAAGATTCCATTTCATGGTTCAATGGAGGGACTTTCCTAACCCATCTGGCATGCTTCAACAGTGCTTTTCTTACTTCCTCATTACCTGTTATTTGTTGGTACTTGTAAAGTCCTTGTGCCACATAGGTTTGACTGTATCCATATCTATCCAATATTAAGTTGCCCCCTTGACGTTCTTGGAACTCCAACATCAAACCAACCCTTTCATCCAATTCGTCTTTGTACTTCTTAAGCTTGGTGGCATCGTAGAGCTCAACCAGGTTCAATACGGATAGATATAACCTTCTACCTCTTAAATCATGATCTCCCCAAATGCGTTTGATGTAAGTATCCCCGGTCATTTTGGCGACCTCCAGTGCTCTGTGGTCGGCAGACAAATAATAATCGGCTATCCAACCTTGAATCCAAACATGGGCACTTAAAAGTGCGTACCAGTGTTCATTGGCATGTCTTCTTCCAATACCAAGGTAAGGTGTTGATTCCGGTTCATCTTCGTAGTTCCAAAAATCGATAGCATCGTTGATTTCACCATAATAGGTTCGCTTTTTAGGCCAATGGATATTGTCCACATCCATGGTGTGCCTACTCATGGCTTGGGCCAACTTGAAATATTTTGGGTTTCCTGTCCGCATAAAATTGGTCCACAGCATAAAATCCACAGTGGGCTCGTTATTGGTCCATTGCACCCATTTACCATTAAAGAAATAACTTTTTCCGTCTCCGTAGTCGAAAATACCATACCACGGCTCGTTCTTTTGGTTGTAGGCCCACCACTGATATCTGTATTGCAGGGCGTTTTCAAATTCTGGGTGTTCTTGGGAGGCAGGCGCCATGTTACCATATACTTTGGAGCTCGTATACCACTCGGGGGAGGCATGTGCCACTGGGCTTTCCGTAATATACTCCATTTTTTCTCCCACTTCTTCTGTGGTATCATTGTCGTGGAAATAATAAATGAACTCCGTGGTTTTGGTGATTCCTTGGGCAAAGTTAGCGAGCATTCCACCATCCGGTTCGGTATTGTGTCTTGCAAAGCTCATTGGGCCGTTTTCTTTTGGCCAAATGCTTCCCAAGAGGGTTTTACTGGCAGGATCGACCTCTATACCTTTTGGGTATTCTTTCATAAAATTCTTGATTCCTATACCCACTCCCCTTTTTCCATCGGTTACATTAAGCCAGCCCTTTGCTCTCTGGGATTTAGCCAAATCCTCGTCACCTTTGGATACCGTGGCTTCAAAATTTAATTTTTGATCTGACTCTTTATTGTCATCATCCTTTTTGAATTTGTTCAAATACAGACTCCTAAGACTGGTACTTTTTCTATATTCAGGTCCTTTTTGCAAAAGTTTAACGGGTACATCACTATTTATGGCAACTTCTTCCATTACCGTATTTGCTTTATCATTTTTCCACGACCCATCATACATAGGCATTGAAACACTTACGTTGTCGTCCAAATGATATTTTAATTGAAGTCCAACGCCTGCAATTTGATCATTGGGCCGTGTCCAACCCATGTCGTCCTCTGTGTTCTCCGAGATGATTTTCTTGTTCTGCGTTGCGATATTGGCATGTTCCCCTTCTTGGCGCTTATGCTTGTCAGGGATACCTGTATAGGTCATGGTATGCAACACCTTAAGGTAACTTTTACCTGCATAAGCGTGCAGCCAAATAGTAAATGGTGATAGGTTATTGTCCTCCCTGCTATAAGTGTATGTTCCTTCTATCCGAAAAATAGTATGCATGGGACCTGATCCTTTTTCCCGGAACACTTCATTGATAACTGCCTTGGATGCATCTATCCCTGAATCGTCCAAAAGATCGAAAAAGGAACCTCTGTTCTTTTCTGGTGAAGTACCAATGAGTTCCTCCTCCGTAAACTCTCCATCCTTATTTGAGTCCAGGAAAACCTCATCCAAAAAGCCATTCCCTTTTTTATGGATGGAAAAAGATAGTGGTCCGGTATTAACATCGATTCCTCCTCTTGGCCTCATGTTGTTAGCGGAAACGACTTTTTCCTTTGGAAGCATTGGAACAACACCCGCACCATACTCCAATATATAGTCTTGTGTTTCTTCTGAAAAGAAGAACACCCAGACCCATTTTACACTGTCGTCTGTTGGCCCCCAATTGCTCACCTCTGTGGTTTGGCATGGTATTTCAGTACCGTCGGATGTTAGTAAACGCAAATGGTCCACGGAATTTAATTCTCCTTTTGGAAAAGGAATCCCCAGGGTAATCGGAGCTCCCTTTTTATTGTTCTCTACGGTAATGCTTACCTGTTTCCCTGTAGCAATGGGTTGAGAGCAAGATTTTAGTAGAAAACATGCTAGTAGCACTGTTATTATTATTCTCATTTGTATAGTAAGGTTATTATTTTACAGACATAGGGCAGCCGCACCCAAAATGGGTGAATCCACCAAATCTGATGTTTCTATTTTAAAATTTTCCAATTGTTTTTGATAGGCAAACGAGTCGAGAGCCTCTTGCAACGAAGCCTTAAAAAATGGATAGGCATTACGTATTGACCCTCCAAGTATGATGGCCTCAGGAGCAAATAAATAAAGAATGGCCCTAATGGCTTCTCCTAAATGCACCCCGTATTCCCTAAAAGCGGACAATGCTTCACTATCGTTATCCAAAGCTTTTTGATACAACACTTTCGCAGACTCCCCATATTCCTCTTCAAAAAAGAAGCTTCCCGTGTATTGTTCCAGAATTCCATCTTTATAGGGTAGCATCCCTATTTCCCCGGCTCCACACAGAACACCATTGTACACCTTATCATTTATTAGAATTCCCATCCCAAGTCCCGTACCCAATGACAAGGCCACACAATTAGAGAATTGCTTTGCCTTCCCAAAATGTTTTTCGCCAAGCGCAAAACAATTGGCATCGTTGTTTATATATACCGGGACACCAAATTGTTTTTGTACAAGCTCCTTTAAGGGGACTTTTTTCCATGAAGGGATGTTCTGCACATCGTACACAACACCGGAATCCGGGTCAACTACAGCAGGAACTCCTATTCCAATGGCTTCAACTGTGTCCGTCATTACCTCGTCAATGGTCTTAAATAATTTTGAAAGGGAAGTTTCCTCTGAATCATCGCGATTTACTTTGGAAAGACTGCTTTGTGCCACATTCTTTCCTAAAACTCTTCCCGCTTTGATTTTGGTACCTCCTACATCAACCCCTAAAACCGTCCTGTTTTCTTTTTCCACTAGTCCTTCTTTAAGCTTATGGTCTTATTATTGACCAATGGTTTGGCCCAAAACCCAATGGTTAGGATAAAGGCCAAAGGAATCATTAAAAAGAACATTCCTGATTTCAATGACATTAATTCTCCCAAACCTCCCACTATAAATGGAATTACAGCACCTCCTGCTATACCAGTACATAGTATACCTGATAAAGAACCATGATGTTCTTTAACAGAATTAAGTGCTAGAGAAAATATGATGGAATACATAACGGATATAAAGAAACCTACTGCAGGGAAACCTATCAAAGCCATTTGTGCAGATCCCGTCAGTGCCAGTATAAGACAGATTATGGTTATGGAAGTTGCCAAAATCAGTAATTTTCGACTGTCCATAAACTTTAATAGCAATAAGCCCAACAAACATCCCACCGTCAACATGGCCCAGAAATAAGATACCGTGTCCGCACCTACCGTTTGAGGGTCAAGACCATGATATTGGCTCAAAAACTGGGAAATCCAATTTCCCACACCTTGCTCTGTTCCTACATAACAAAAGATCCCCAAGAAATAGAGTATTGTCCATTTATTCTTTAAAAGGTCCCAATAAGAACTGGTGTCTCCCGCTTTCTCTTCCTCGGTCTTTTCAAACTTGGGGTATTTGGTTAAAAACACGTAGAAAAACAATACCAAAGAAATTACCGCGAACACAATATATAATGATGCCCAAGGTAAATCTTGTGGTACCCATCCACGCAACATCTCAGCTAAAGAATCATTGGTGTTATTCTTACTTACCAAATACTTATATAGATAAGGGCTTAAAAATGATGCTGCTCCAAAAACCAATTGAGCGAGTACTGAGTTAAAAGCGAAATGCTCTTCACCTCCCGCCACACGCAACATAGGATTTATAATTACCTGAAGTACCGCCATACAACAGCCCAATACGAACAAGGTTATGCTAAAAACACCATACTGGGGTAGCAATGCAAAACCCAGGGAAGCAAGCGCCATGACCAAAAAGGAAACTGAAAGTAATGTCCTTTCACTATATTTTTCGGACAAAAATCCTGCAGGAATGGACATTATGCCATACGCAATAAAAAAAGTAAAGGGCAATAATCCGGTCAATGTAAGGCTAAGGTCAAAGCTATCCTTAACATCTACAATGATGGAATTCAGAATGTTAGTAATGAACGAAATCACAAAAAATACGATCATTACCAACCCAATTATATGAATATACCTCTTGGTCGTGGGCCTACTATTCTCCATTTTTAAATTGATTGGTTATTTATGTTTGGATACTACCTGGGTGGTTTATTTTCTTGTTTATTTAGAGCCCAACATGGGGAACATTTCTTTTATTTCCTCATCAGTGGGTTGCTTGCCGTATTCACATATTTCAAAGAACTCCACTTGTTTTACTTTTGAAACGTCCACACCTGGGTACCATTTTTTAACAGCATCCAAAGTGCTGGCATTTGGTTTTCTGTTCATCCACTTATCTTTTAACCATGCCAATCTTTCTGTTTCACCTGTAGGGATTGTAGAAAGATCCACACCATTGGTCCAAGGCAACCACTCAAACATTTGAGAATCGTGGGCTGCCAAACCTTTAACTTTGGTATCTATTACATCATCAACTATGACCGCGATATCCTTCTGAAATGGGTAAGGCTTTTTAAAACGGTCACTCATATACAGAAACACAGGATTCTTTTTTAGTGGTGGAGTATCTGGAGCAACATTAGGAACAATGTTCATATAAGCGGCATCCTGTACTACTGAACCGGCATTTCTATGATCTGGGTGATAATCGTTAGGTCTAAGGCCCAAAACAATATCCGCATTCCAATCCCGAATCCTTCGGATTACTTCCAATCGGACATTTAAGGTTGGAAACAATTCTCCATCGTGATTATCCAAAACTTCATATTCGGCTATACCCAATGCTTTTGCAGCATCTTTGGCCTCTTGTCTACGCTTTTTGGCCAATACGCCACCACCCATTTCATGATGCCCGGCATCTCCATTGGTCAACGCAAGGAATTTTACATTGTGTCCCATTTTGGCAAACAAGGCAGCCGTTCCCCCAAACTTGGAATCACAGTCATCTGGATGTGCCCCTATGGCCAAAATATTCAAGACTTTTTTCTGTTGGGCCTGAATTGTTGTAAATGCAAAGCATAAACAAACGGCCATAATTAACTTTCTCATTCTTCTATTTGATATTTAATTCATTAAAATTTTACAATTCTATCTCTGGTCACCTCTATTGAAGCAACAGTATTATTATATTTTCATCCAATTTGCGTTAAGCAATTCATCCATAGTTATAAGTAGGTAATCCATGGTTTGGGAGCACTGCACTTATCAATCAAACTAACTTAATGGATGAAAACAAAATTTGGTTAAATCATTATTGAACCTCCTAGTTCTGAACAAAGTTCGGGTTGATGTCCATCTCCCTTTGTGGGATAAAGAAATACTCCTTGGTACCGGTTATAAAGTCTTCTGCCTCGATAACTTTACTAACCGCACCAAATCGTTTTAGGTCTGGCCATCGGTGATTTTCAAAAGCAAGTTCAACTCTTCTTTCCTGAAGTAGTTTATCTTCAAAAGTACCAAGTGTGGAAGCATCAATATCTGGTAATCCAGCCCTGTTTCTAACCTCATTGATCAAATCATAACTTTCGGGTGTTTCACCTAAAGCCTCTGCCAACATAAGTAGAACATCGGCGTATCGAAATACAACAAAGTTGATGTCGGAATCGTTCTCAATGGCTAAATCGGACTGGTATTTTCTTACATGTCTGGCTTCGACCACTTCTCCTTCAAGGTCAATGTAGGTTGCTCCCATAGATGGTTCAAATCTTAAATCCCCGTCTTCATAGGCTTCCAACATGGAAACAGTTGGCCGGTTTCTTCCGAAACCTGAACCGGTCTGCAAATCGGTACTTGGCGAAAAATCATTGGTAAAAAGACTTCCCTGACCTATACCTCCACTGATATACTGAACTTCAAAAATGGACTCAGCATTGTTCTCATTAGCAACACCCCATAAATCGGCATAACTAGGCAACAACTCATACCCGTAGTTGGCTATGATTCTCCTGAGAACAGTTTCTGCAGCAGAATTTTCACCAAGTGTCAATAATACTTTGGCCAACAAGGTTGCTGCTGCTCCTTTTGTAGCTTTTCCAACCTCACTTCCTGTATACGACACCGGAAGATTTTCCTCTGCTGTTGTTAAATCGGTAACCAATTGTTGCAATACCGTATTTTCGTCAACCTGCACAAGTTCGTCTCCCGAATTAAAGGATGTAAGTTGTAAAGGGATATTCCCAAATCCGATTGCCAAATGGTAGTACATCAAAGAACGGATAAACAAAGCTTCGCCTGATACTTGATTCTTTAGCGACGCCTCCATTTCAACATCCGGAATACGATCCAAAATCACATTGCAATTGGCAATAACCCTGTAGGACTCGCTCCAAGCAGAAGTAACCTGCTCGTTGAGAGCATCCTCGGTAAAAGCATTTATTTCGGTGTATTGTCGCGCCAATCCCGTTGCATCGGGACCTTGATCGGTATTATCGCTTCTCATCTCGAACATGGTCCAATATCCCCTTCCGTATACTCCTGTAGTTTGGAGTCCGGCATAACTGGCATTAATGGCCACTTCGAAATCTTCGGGAGTATTGTAAAAATCTGCCTCATTTCTGTTGGAAATAGGCGCGAGATCTGTAAAGTCTTCACTACACCCAGTAAATAGAGCTGTGCATAGCATTATATATAGAATTCGTTTCATTTTATTCCGTTTTTTAGGTTAGAATTTTAGGTTTATCCCCAAGGTGAAGGATTTGGTCAATGGAAATGCTCCATAATCCTCTCCCGGTGTCAAACTATTCGTGGTAATGCTACTAACCTCTGGGTTGTACCCTAGATAATCGGTAATAGTGAAGAGGTTTGTTCCCGTAACATAGAACCTAAGCTTCTGAATTTTACTTCCAAAAAAGTTATTGGTCGGCACGGTGTAACCCAGGGTCAAATTTCTTAATCTTACATAGGATCCGTCTTCCACTTGAAAAGAAGAAGGCCTGTTGTTGTTCCCATGGTTTCCTGTTTGCCTATCAGCTCTTGGAATGTATCCATTTCCTGGTTCTGAAGGAGACCTCCAACGTTCGTTGAAAATGGCATAAGAATTAAAGTTGGCCTCACCATTCTTCATGTGTCTTGAAGTTAAGTTAAGAATCTCATTTCCCTCTACTCCTTGAATCAAAAAGCTAAAATCAATATTCTTATAAGTTAACCTGTTATTGACACCCCAAGTAAAATCAGGGAAATAACTACCCGTAACTGTTCTATCGTCCGGAGTTATTTCTCCATCACCATCTACATCTTTAAACCTGATATCTCCAGGGGCTGGGTCAGGGGCCTGAGTATCAAATGGTGCGTTATCAATTTCCTCTTGGGATTGATAGATACCATCCGTTACATAACCATAGTAACTACCTATTGGGTCACCCACACGCGTTACGTGTCTTACCCCGGCACTACCAGATGAAAAAATAGGCTCATTACTTTCATTCAAAGAAAGTACTTCGTTCTTGTTGGTGGAGAAATTAATATTTGTATTCCACGTAAAGTCCTCCCCTACAAAGTTTTTGGTGCTCAAAGCAAGTTCAAAACCTCTGTTTTGCACTTCCCCAAGGTTTCTTAGCTGGGTCTCGAACCCGGAAACTGAAGAAATAGCCACGTTAAGCAATAAATCCTTTGTTTTGGTATCGTAGTAATCTGCCAAAAGGAAAACTCTATTATTGAACAGCCCTAACTCTATACCTGCATCAATCTGCTCGGATTTCTCCCAAGTAAGGTCAGGATTCGGAATTGTACTTTGTACAAGACCATTGATTTGATTTCCTCCAAGGTTATAGTTCTGTGGCGATAATAAACCTACGGCTCCATAATTTGGAATTTCGAAGTTACCGGTTTGACCCCAGCTAACACGTAATTTAAGCTCGGAGATGGTTTCTGAGTCAACCAAAAATTCTTCTTCGTTCAACCTCCATCCTAAAGAAAAGGAAGGAAAATATCCTGTTTGGTTGTTTTTTCCAAATCTTGAGGATTTATCGGTACGGAATGTTCCCGTAAATAAATATTTGTCCTTAAAACTATAATTTACTCTAAATAGAGAAGACAATAAAGACCATTGTTCTTTAACAGATGTTCCTCCAAATACTTGTCCTCCACTTACGGTCGGCACAAGATCATCAGGATAATTATTGGCCAATACTTGTTTTAGCGTTAAGTTGTCCTTTTGCGCCATGTAACCCAAGACTGCATCTATATAATGGTCACCGAACTCTTTTTTCCAATTAAGCGTGTTTTCCCAAAGCCAGTTGGTCTCTGTGGATGAAGACGCTTGCCCATAGGGATCACCATTGGCATTATTTCTATACAGTAGCGTATTTGATCTATAAAAATCTTGATTGTAAAGGTTAATATAGACACCTCCAAAAGTTTTAAAGCTCAACTCAGGTAAAATATCATACGTTAAAGCAAGGTTTCCTCTGGTTTGAAATTGGAAAATCTGGTCATCAACAGCCTCGATAATTGCCAATGGGTTACTTGCCGTAGTTGTACCCCCACCTAAATAGGATTGGTTGTTCAACTGGTTGATGGTACCATCCGCATTATAAGGACTAACTGTTGGTGAATGCACCAATCCAGAATACACAATGCCAGGAGGACGTGCAAAATATGGAGAGGATGCAGGGACTCTTTGATTTTCTGTAACGGTTGGAGCCAACCTTAAATCCAAGTTCAATTTTTCAGTTAACTGAGAATTTAAGTTCAACATTACCGAGTAACGTTCAAACTTTGCCTTGTCAATTACACCTGTTTGCGAAAAATAACCTGTGGATGCATAAAAGCTAGTTTTGTTCCTCACTGGCGAGGCATAAGAAAAGTTATAGCTCTGAACTATTCCTGTCTTAAAAATAAGATCTTGCCAATCAGTGTCCGTTCCATCCCAGTTCAGAAAAGATTCTGGAATCTCAAAATTGGTATCACCTCTATCTCCAGGGCCAATAGGATCATCTATGGATGCGCCATCTACAGATTGTAAGTAGTTATTGTTTCTGGCATCTATGGTGAAATCTATCAATTCTTGAGCATTCATTAAATCTATTTTGTTGGCAACAGATTGCATGCTCACAAAAGAATCAAAGGAAAAAACACCTTCATCACCATTTGAACCCTTTTTTGTGGTTATCAAAAGAACTCCATTACCACCTCGGGAACCATAAATGGCCGCTGCACTTGCATCCTTTAAAACCTGAATCGATTCAATATCATTTGGATTTAAGGTAGCCAGGGGGTTAATTGTTGGTGGCTGAAATGTTGCACGTCTATTTGCCACACCACCTAATTGACTTGAAGATGTCAGGTTACGGGAAATTGGAATTCCGTCCACAACAAACAATGGGTCATTTCCTGCGGAGATAGATCCCGAACCCCTTACACGAATATTTGGTGCGGCTCCCGGCTCCCCAGAAACTTCTTGTACCTGAACCCCTGTCACTTGGCCGATAAGGGCGCTTTCAGGAGTTAATGCTGGAACTTCGGTTATTGTCTCCGGTGTAATTGAAACCACAGAACCGGTTACTTTTTTCTTTGCCAAAGTACCATATCCTACAACAACTACTTCTTCCAAAGCTGCTGCATCTTGTTCCAAGGTTATGGTTACCGAGGTTTGTCCGGCCACATCAACTTCTTTGGCCTTAAAACCGATATAGGTTACTCGAATAACCGAGACCCCTGAAGGCATCGTGATTTCAAAATTTCCATCAAAATCGGTAGTAGTCCCCTCATTGGTTCCTTTGGCAATAATAGTAGCGCCGGCAAGAGGAATTCCTGCCTCATCCAGTACAACCCCGGTTAAATTAGATTGGGGATTCTCTGCATTAATCTTTTTTTGTGGAACTAAATTGGGAAGTGTTTTGTTCTTCTTTTTGATTACTATTTGTCTTTCAATAATCTCAAAGGATAGATCTGTATCTTGAAAAACCTCCTTTAAAAAATCTTGAATACAAAGGTTGTTGCCATTAACCGTTACCTTTCGGTCAATATCAACCTCCGATGCTTCATAAAAAAATTTGTAGCCCGTTGATTCGGTAATGGTTTCGAATACATCACTCAATCTGGTGTCATCAAAGCTCATTGCCACCTTATCATATTGTGCACAAGATGCAGCATTGACCTGGCCGAGCATAAAGAGCAGGAAAAATCCATACAGTAGTCTTTTCCCCAGCCTTGGTGCCGTGGCACGTATAGTTTTGGTTTTTTTCATAATTGATTTAGTCTAGTTAGTTAGTAATTGTTTTTTTGGTATTAATGGTTTTTTAAATCATAGGCACTATTCGTTATTTGGTTTTTTAATCGTTATCAAATTTTCTTTTTTGTCATAACTAAAATGGGTGTGAGCCTGAATGGTTTTAAGAACATGATCTATGGTTTCCTCATCGAACATTCCCGTAAACCTTCGCTCATCCAATTCTTCGTACTGATTAACAATCTTTATATTGTATTGACGCTGAAGTCTTTTTATAATTTGTCCCATGGATTCATTTTCGAAGGCCAAAATCCCTTTGGTCCATGATATGTATGAGGATACATCTACGTCTTCCACCACAAAATCCTTTTCGCCTCCCATAATATTGGAAGCTTTCTGTGAAGGAGCAAGCATTTGTAAGGCTTCTGGATTTACTTTATTTGATTTGCCAACCCCTACGGAACCTTCAACCAAAACCACTTCGGTAGTATCATCTTCTTCGTATGCGGAAACATTAAAAACAGTACCAAAAACTTGGGTGTACATGGTTTCTGTTCTAACTATAAAAGGTTTTTTTGGGTTTTTGGCAACTTCAAAAAACGCCTCTCCCTTTAGTTGCACCTCCCGAGTATCCATACCCGCAAAACTTGAAGGGTAAGTCATGCTAGACCCAGAGTTCAGCATTACAACAGATCCATCTTGTAAGGTAACCGATAGATTTTTGCCATAAGGCACTCTAATAGTATTGTTTTGTACTTTACCTTTTTTAATTCGTGCTTCCTTCTGGGTTAAAACACCTTTTGCCAGAGTTACTACCGTACTTCCATTTTTACTTTGGATCGTGGCATCGGATTCTGGATCAAGGGTTAAAACCTCGCCATTGTCCAATTGAAGTGTAATCTGATTTGAATCCACCTCAACTGGAACAACTATTTGAGGACTCTGATTTAGTAAAAAGAATAAAGATGAACCGACAATAATCGTAATTACGGCGGCGTATTTCCAAATTTGATTGCCTGCGTATAACAGCTTTACTTTTGAAGTTTCCCTTTGTTTGATAGTATGCAAGAAACTTTCAAAGGCTTCTTCGCTTTCCCATGATTTATCTTCATAGTTGACCAAAAAATCAGCTTGCACCAACTTTTTGAACACTTCCTTGTTGTTCTCTTTTTTAACCCATTCGTATAAAATGGCCAGTTCTTCTTGTGAAGCTTCTTGGTTGATATACCTGGTAATTATTCTTCTGATATCAATTTTGGTCATTTGAAAAATATTGTCACTTTTAAAAGAGACGTAGGATTTTCCAAAAACCCTTACATAGTTTTATTTTTTTAACATTTAAAGTGTGAAATACGCTGTTTTTACCTCAAATTATTGATATGCCCAATTTGATGATAGGGATGGAATGGCCATTAAAAGAAAATGGTCAATTGAGCTCTTAAACGCTTCATGGCCTTGGCCATGTGAACCTCTACGGTTTTTATTGAAATGTGAAGTTGTTCAGAAATTTCCCTGTATTTAAGTCCTTCTCTTTTGCTCATAATAAAGACTTTTTTACATTGCTCAGGCAGATTATCGATTTCCTTTTCTACTTTTTTGAGTCTCTCTTCAAAAAGAGAGGTATCTGCATCGGCCATATCCAAATAGGCCTGCTGTTTAAGGTTTTCCAATAGTTGAAATTCCTTTTTCTTTTTTCTCTGGGAATCAATAAATAGGTTATAGGCAACTTTGAACAGATATCTTTTTAACTTATTCTTGGATACGAAAAGTTTTTGCCTATTGTCCCATATTTTGATAAAGGTTTGTTGAGCAATATCTTCTGCAATCTTTGGGTCTCCAGAAATTGCGGTCATATAATTACAAAGCTCCCTATGGTACAGTTTAAACAAATGACCATAAGCATCTTTGCAGCCTTTTTTTAGCTGCTCAATGAGGAAGGATTCATTATTAAAGCTTTTCTGGTCCATTTTTCGCCTTTCTTTTAAGTATGTGGCAAACAACACGTTTGTTTATGTCAATTTAGCCATATAACTCTTCATTTGTAAACTTATGGCTGCGCAACATTGGAATGCGAAACCGTTTTCGTTCTAAACGAAAAAGTGCCGTATGCATGAAATAACTCCAAAAGAGATATTTCTAAAAAGGAAAGTTGTTTTTATTTCCTTGATTAAATAAAAAACCAATTGAAATAATACCAAAAAACGTTAACAAATTATAAAAAAATCTTTAAATAGAATATTTAGGGAAGATTTTTTTGAATTATTCCTAAAATGATATCGGATTTACTTCTATTAAGACATGAGCATAATAAAGAACAAAACTCTCAAAACAAACACCGACGACTTCAAGATTATTTTAAAGCATAAAAATATTGGCAAAAGTATTAAGCTTTACTCCTTCTCCTTCTTCAAAACAGATAGTGGAGAGTTTCTAACAATCCCAATACTGTTTCCAACGCCCAGTGCAAAAACCAACAACGTTATTGCCGGAAGAATAATAAAGAACGGTACCCATGAAGGAGTAAAAGTGGTTTCAAACAACATATAAGCCAATAGGGAACTTCCCAAAACAGCGAGCAACACCCCCATAAAAGCCCCTAAAAATCCAAGAATGGCGTACTCAATAGCTATCATTTTTAAAATTTGTGAGCCTTGGGCTCCCAAAGTCCTTAATAGGGCACCTTGTTTTACACGTTGGTGTTTACTGCTATAGATAGCACCCATTAGTACTGCTACTCCAACAAAAATGCTAAAGAAGGCCATAAAGTTGATGACCCATCCAATTTTTCCCAGAATATCTTCCAAAAGACTTAGGATTCTTTTTAAATCCAGAATAGAAACATTGGGAAATTGACGTACCAGTTGCTGCTGTAATTGAGCAGAACCTTGATCGTCCGCAGTTCTGGTGGTCATCACCCCAAACTGTGGCGCATTTTCAAGCACTCCAGCTGGAAAAACAATGGAGAAATTAGGCTGTAGCCTGCTCCAATCCACTTCACGTATGCTTTGCACAACGGTGTTCATTATCCTTCCTTGCACATTGAATGATACTGGGTCCCCGATGGTCACTTTGGCCATATTGGCAAAATCACTGCTCACGGAAATAGGGACATCCGAATCTGCATCGACACTGCTTATCCAATCCCCTTCTAAAATTCGTTCGGAACCAATAAGACTGTCTCTATAGGTCACCCTAAACTCATGATTCAATATCCATCTACCCACTTGCGATGTGGTATCTTTTCGAATATCCTCTACATGTCTATCTTTTAAGGTTTCCACCCGCATGGTAACAATTGGGATTTTATCGATTACAGGATAGCCCGAAGCTTTAATCGTATTGGAAACACCATCCATTTGTGGATTCTGTATATCCATTAAAATCATATTGGTGCTGTTGGCACTATCCTCAATGGCTGCCTTTTCCAAAAGCATATCCTTGGTAAAATAAAGGGTGCTTATCAAAAAAGTTCCAATTCCTATGGACAATACCAATACCAAGGTCTGATTTTGTGGTCTGAACAAATTCTTCAAACTCTGGCGAGCAATAAAACTCCATGAATACGGGAAAAATCTTTTCAACATGGCCATAAAGAATCTTGCAACTGCGGTAAGAATCAAAAAGACAACCAACAATCCTACTACAAAAAACAGAGAGCGCATAAAATCACCGAGCAACCAAAATGAAAAACTGAATACAAACAGCACTATACCCAATCCAACAGCAGTGGTTGCCCTTTTTGAGCGGGATTTAGTTTCCTGAACCACACGCAAGGCCTGCAAGGGCGATACATATAATGTTTTCATTAGTGGGTAGAGTGCAAATAAAATGGACATAGCCAATCCTAATGAAAGTCCAAGTAAGACACTTTGAAGGGATAAAGTAATATCAACATCTACGGGTAGTAAATCACCCAATAAAATGGGAAACAATTGTTGCAGTAGATAACCGATTACCGTTCCCAATAATCCACCAACAATACCCATACAAGCTATTTGAATAAAGAAAATAAGGTAGCTCTGCCTTTTTGAAGCACCCAAGCATTTGAGCACTGCAATGGATTTTAATTTCATCTGAACATAGATGCCCATGCCACTGGCAATACCTACACAGCCCAGTAGCAACGCAATAAAACCGACCAGATTGAGGAATTTTCCAAAATTCTCGTACCGTCGCCCCAAACGTCTTGCTTCGGAGAGATGGGTATCCAAATCTGCCTCTTCAGCATCCAATACAGAGGCGACCTTCTTGTCCAAAAGAACCATATCCTCATTTTCATCCGCTTTGAAGTAATATTTGTACTCAATGCGACTTCCCGTTTGGACCAGACCTGTTGCTTCAATATATGTAAATGGAATAAGCACCGGTGGTGCAATGGCCCCAAAAACCGATGTGCTACCGGGAACCGTTTCTAACTCCCCTGCAATGGGAAGGGTAACTGCTCCCAATTTTATACTATCTCCAATCTTTAGGTTGAGCTGAAGCATAGTAGTAACATCCACTAAGGCACCACCATTTCTATAGTCGTTTGCCGCTGAAACGGGTGTGGTCTCCAAATCCCCGTAAAACGGAAAACCGCCTTCCACTCCCCTAACTTCCATTAACTTGGTCCCATTATTCCCAGGAAAAGCTGCCATGGACAGAAAGTTAATCTCTTGGGCATCTGCCCCTCCCAACGAATCCATAATACCAATTACCACATCGTTGACCGGTTTGTCGCTTTCAATAAGATAATCAGCTCCTAAAAGTGCTTTAGACTGTGAAGCAATATTTTCTTTCAATAAATTACTAAAGGAATGAACGCTGACCACAGCGGCCACGCCCAAGGTTATAGAGAAAACAAATAATAAAAGTTTGCCGTAGCTTGCCTTTCCATCTCGCCAAGCCATTTTCAGCAGCCAAGAAAATCCAGTGTTGTTCTTTCCCATAATTACCCTACAGTTTCCTCGATTTTGCCAGACCTTAAGCGAATACTCTTATCTGTTTTTTGGGCCAGCTCCAAATCATGGGTCACAATAACAAGTGCCGTACCTTGCTCTTTGTTGAGTTCAAAAAGTAAATCTTCTATTTTGGTACCCGTATCATCATCAAGATTTCCCGTAGGCTCATCGGCAAAAAGTATAGCAGGTTGGTTGGCAAAAGCACGTGCCAAGGCAACACGCTGCTGCTCGCCTCCCGATAATTGAGAAGGGTAATGTCCTGCTCTATCTTGCAGTCCAACCTTGGCCAAAAGCTCTTTTCCATGGTCGGTCGCTTTTTTAACCCCACGAAGTTCCAAAGGAACAATCACGTTCTCCAGCGCGGTCAACGTTGGCAATAGTTGAAAATCCTGAAAAACAAAACCAACATTCTGGTTTCTTAAGCGTGCTCTTCCATCTTCATCCAAGTCGAATAAATTCTGCCCACAGAGCCAAATTTCGCCTTCATCTGTAGTGTCCAATCCGGCGCAAAGTCCCAACAAAGTGGTTTTTCCACTACCTGAGGGGCCAACAATCGCAAAACTTTCACCACTTCCTACTTCAAACGAAACATTGTTGAGTACATTTAGATTATGTTCACCACTTCGATAGGTTTTAGAGAGGTGTTGAACTTTTAATATCTTTGACATAACACGCTTTTGGTTAAAACTCTCAAAATACTAAAATTGATCATGACCAAGAAAATCCCAAGCTTCTCTTTGCCGTTAATGTTTTGTTATTTTTTGACTTTGCCGCTACTTGGTTGTGGTGAGAAGAACTCTAAAAAAGATGTTGAGGAAACATCGGTTACCGAAGAAACAGCAGTACCTGAGACCACCGACTCCAATAAAAAAATCCTGTTTTTTGGTGATAGCCTAACTGCTGGGTATGGATTGGAAGTCAGTCAAGCTTTCCCAGCTGTTATCCAAGGAAAAATAGACTCTCTAGGCTTGGACTATACTGTTATCAATGCAGGGCTG
Organism: Flagellimonas lutimaris; assembly: GCF_003581615.1. Taxonomy (GTDB): domain Bacteria; phylum Bacteroidota; class Bacteroidia; order Flavobacteriales; family Flavobacteriaceae; genus Flagellimonas; species Flagellimonas lutimaris. Next base: position 199,355 of record NZ_QXFH01000077.1, on the reverse strand, counting down.
AGTGGGGAAACTACGGCTAGTGGCAAGAATAGGTTAGAATGGGTTTTGGAAGATGGTATCGACATCATCATCATAGAGTTGGGTGCCAATGATGGACTTCGAGGCGTTCCGCTAACGGAAACCGAATCCAACCTTCAAAGCATGGTAGATACTGTTCAAAGTAAATTGCCCGATGCAAAAATTATTCTTGCCGGCATGAGGATTCCCCCAAACATGGGACCTGAATACACTTCAAAATTTGAAAGCATATTTCCTGAACTGGCTGCGTCAGAAAACATCAAATTGATTCCCTTTTTATTGAACAATGTAGCCGGAATCCCAGAACTCAACCAAGGAGATGGGATACACCCTACCGTAAAAGGGCAAAAACTGGTAGCTGAAAATGTATGGGATATTTTAAAGCCGATGCTGTAAACCAACAAAAAAGCACAGCTAAAAAATAGAACTGTGCTTACTCGATTTGAATTGGTAGTTGATGTATGTACTGTCTATTTTATAAAATCAATATTCCCCCTTATGCTTATAATCTCCAAACCTCGGTCTATTGGTGGATTTTAATGGAATCTGCATACCTCCTGTATTCTCTAACCACGAATAGAGTGATTCGAGCATATTTTTGATGGTATCTTGTTTTGAGGGATCACCGATAAGATTATACATTTCGTTTGGATCATTTTCTAAGTCATAAAGTTCATTTCTGTCCCAGATACCTTGATAACGGATGTATTTATATTTATCCGTACGCATGCCAAACATGGTGGGGGTCATGGGGAAATCATTTTCCCAATAGTATTCATAAAATACTTCATTTCTGTCACCATCAGGTTTTTTCCCTGTTAGAATAGGAACAAAGGAAACTCCGGGCATGTCTTTGGGCTGTTTTACTCCTGCTTCAGCCAAAATGGTAGGGGCTACATCTATATTCTGAACCATTGCTTGTGGCATAATCCCTCCCGCAAATAAATCCGGACATCTTACCAACAATGGTACTTTCACAGATTCTTCGTAGAAGTGTCGCTTATCTATCAATCCATGTTCACCCCAACTGAAACCATTATCACCCATATAGATGATCATGGTGGAATCATCCAATCCTTCGGATTCCAAATATTCCAAAACGGCACCAACACTTTCGTCTACACCCAAAAGTGTCTCACAATAAGCTTGCACTAATTCTTGCATGTCTATATTGTTATGATACATATAATCCACTCCATGCCAGCTTACTCGTTGATCAGCAACCCATTCGGGCCATTTTAGGTCTCTCCAAGCACCGGTCTTGGTCTGATCGTAGGTTGGTGGGAGTTCAATTTTTTTTCCTTCATATTTTCCTTTATGTCGTCTTGCTGGTTGGAATTCAGCATGTACGGCCTTATGTGAGAGATACATAAAGAAGGGTTTGTCGTCATCTCTATTTTTGAGCCAATCCAAAGCGTGCTCCGTCAACAAATCGGTGATATAGGTAGAATCCTTATACTGGATACGTTCCCCATTGATATTCAACTGTGGATTGTAGTAAACGCCTTGTCCAAAAAAGCTTTCCCAGTGGTCAAAACCAGGTCTGGGCTCATCAGTATGGCTTCCCATGTGCCACTTTCCAAAAAAACTGGTTTGATAGCCAGCTTTTTGCAAGTATTGTGGGAAATAGGTTAGGTTCCCTGGATTGGGTGCCTGATTATCCACAATGGTATGGGAGTGGGAGAACTGTCCCGTCAATATGGAGGCCCTACTTGGCGAACATAAAGAAGTAGTTACAAATGCATTGGGAAGGTAAGCACCTTCCGAGGCCAAACGGTCCATATTAGGGGTCTCCAACCACGGTACCTTTCCTGTAAAGCCCATATAATCGTACCTATGGTCATCTGTTAAGATGAATATTACGTTTCTTGGCTTCTCTTTTTTGGATTGTGCATTGGTCTTACTGGCAAACAACATGAGTGTTAATAAAAACACCAAGATCTGTGAAAAATGTTTAGTTTTCATTTAAGGTTTTTTTGGCTATGGCTATTGCTTTCTTGGTTATGGTGTACTCACGGTCAAAATTCCGTTGTACGATTTAAACTCAAATGTACCTGAATTACGTTCATATCTCCCTACCATGACACCGTTTTTCTGCTCATTCCCTTTATATTCAACTCCTTTTATGACTTTAAAGGAATCCTCTCGATCTACCTCCATAGGTAGATATAGGGTGGCATTGGTATTTGCGGGTATAGTACATTGTTAAGTTAACATATTTCCCTTACCATTAGAGGGCCAACTGCTAAATATCTTTGCATAGTTGGATTCGTAACTACCAGATAAGGATTAAAAATTGCCTGTTTCAAAACTTGATTTTTGAGTATCGGTTGCCCTTCTGTGTTTTCTTCACTGCAGGAACCGACCAAAAGAAGACTTGCCCTAAACAGAGGTAAAGCTATTTTCGGGAATAATTTCATTGTATAATTTTTATGCAATATCCTTAGCTTTTACATGTCGGCCATCAGAGCCAAGAATTCTTTGTCGTGCTGCGGTTTTACTTCACAGGAGTTGTCAAAAAACATGGTTGATGTATACTCTGGATTATATTGTGGCCATTGTGGTAAACCATCGTGATTTGGATTACCAGTCTTGGCAAAATTGATCCACGCACCGCTCATCTTGTCTGCTAGCAAATGGGCTTCTTGACCTCCACCTGTCATCTGTCTGGCACGCTCTATATTATCGAAAACAAAAGGAAGTTCCATACAATGTAATGCTTTGTATTTTCCATCAAAAACAGGGGATTGCCATGTAAACATATACATGTATACAGGTGCACCGCTCTCCAATTGCGATTTTTGGTTTGCCTGGAAAACCGCTCCTGGCCTAAACATGGCATCTATATCCAGTAAATCGGAAGGTCTGGTATCGTTTGGATAAGCTTTTTTAACGGCAGCTACATAATCATTAGCCTTGTCTTTGTAAGTTTCTTCAATATGAGTCATCACTTCTTCTTCCGATGCTTTGAAGAAGCGTCCGTTCATAAATGGTGTAAATTCATTTTTCGTGCTCCCCAACATTAAGGGTATATTCTTTGAGAGTTCGAATGCTTCATCGGACATTAAATCGTGCGGAAGTACAATACCGTCCAAACTCGGTCCCCAATTTAGACCAAAGCCAACAGGTGCATTACCGTCTTCTCTCATTTTCTTTTCCACTATACCTAGAGCTGCTGTACCTGCTGCGCTTAGTTTATCAAATGGAATGGTTTGAAGACTATCTACCTGATTTGGAGATAGAGAAAGTTGATTTAACACCTCAGCGGTTATCTGCTGAGAAATCTCTTTTCTGGTCAATCTACCTCTAAATGAACCACTTTGATTGATGGCTTTATGAAACAATCCTTCCGCCCTTGGCATGGCCATTAGCGTATTGACCTTAGCGCCTCCACCGGACTGACCGAAAATGGTAACGTTGTTGGGGTCACCTCCAAAATTGGAAATATTGGTTTTTACCCAATCCAATGCAGCAACAATATCCAACATACTATTATTGGCCGATTCTTTGTATTTGTCACCATAAGCGGATAAATCCAAAAAGCCCAAAATATTCAATCTATGGTTGATGGAAACCACAACAACATCACCCTTAATACTTAAATTTTCTCCGTGGTAGGATGGCAGTTCCTGGCTGGAACCAGCCGTATAACCACCACCATGAATCCAAAAAAGTACGGGTCTTTTTTTATTGTCATTAATACTTGGGGTCCAAATATTTAGTCGAAGACAGTCTTCGCTTGTATAGCCCCAATCATGGTCAAAAACAAATTCAGCTTCGTCTTGAACCTGTGTAGTGGGTGTCATCAAAGGAGCTACGGGGCCATACATAGTCGAGCTTCTCACACCATCCCATGGTTCTACTTTTTTCGCAGGCATAAAGCGTTCCGCTGTAGCGTAAGGTATCCCTTTGTAAGTGTATATTCCGTTTTGAATAAATCCTCGGACTTTTCCTGATTCAGTATCGGCAATAGCGACATCTTCTCCGGTAATGACTTCTGTTTGAGCGTGTAAAGTACTTGTCCCTATTACAATTAGGAATAAATAGCGTATGGTTTTTAATTTCATGTTAGTTTGTTTAGTTAATCTTATTGTGTTAAATCGCTTTAATTTTTAATGCGAGAGAAAGTACCTAGAGGTCCTTCAAAATCCAAAAAATTGATTGCTAATTGGCAACTGGTCGGGACAATCCTTTTGCAAAAATGCAGTGTCAATCAAACGTTTTTAAAGTTAAGATAAGCCCTTTAAAACCCAAAGTAATCTGGTAAGATTCTATAACAATTATTCAATTTGTTAGAATACTGTGAAATTGCAATTAATCCGTTCTACACTGTTCTGCTCGTAGTACTAAAATCACCAGAAGCAAAAGCAGCTTTGACCGACGGAACTGTACCTACCGTAGGCCCTGCCCTTTGGCCTACAATATTTTGGACATTTTATTTGGTGTAAAAAAACAAAGTGAAGTAAAAGCTTAATTTTGTATGAATCAAAGACTCTAAATTGAAAAGTGAAATTGTACAACTTCTGGAAGGAGCTTTGGAGCTTAATGAAGAAGAGGCCAAAGCTGTTACGGAATGTATTCCCATCAAAACCTTTGAAAAAGGTCATATTTTGTTGCGTGAAGGTCAGGTCTCCAACGAGTCCTACTTTAATATACAAGGGCTGGTGAGGAAGTATTATTTGGTCGATGGGGAAGAAAAGACTACCGAGTTTTATATAGAAAAAGATGCCATTTCCTCCTTACAAAGCTACAATCTCAAAATACCTTCAAATCATTATTTGGAATGCATAGAAGATTGCAGACTAGCCATTCTATCCCGAGACAAAGAACAAGAGCTTTTTGAACGAGTACCGGCATTTGAGTCCATTTGCAGAGTTTCTGTTGAGGAAGAGCTTGGAGCTTATCAAGATAAATTGGCCCAGTTCATGATTTCCAGTCCGGAAAAAAGATACCTAGACCTTATGGAGAATCGACCAGATTTGCTACAACGTGTACCTCAATACCATTTGGCAAGTTATTTAGGTGTCAAACCAGAGTCATTAAGTCGTATTCGGAAGCGAATAGCACAACGGTAACATATTAATCGGTACTTTATTGCGCTTTTTTTAACCCTTTTATCAGTAACCAAACAGTAAACGACAACTCTCCTACAACTCCGAACAGTACAACCAGCAATTCCAGGCCTTGTTCATAATCAGTATGGTTAGGCATAACCAGCTTTGCTGAGCAACTCACCACATACCCAATAGCGGCCAATAGCACCAAATAGCCTATACTTTTTGGAATGATATCCGATTTAATGGACAGATAGCCCAAAAGCGTCAAATGAACCCCAAAAAGTAAAAGTCCCATTGTCCATATCTCATCAAACCTTTGTAATAAAGACATAACCAAATTTTGCAAGCTTTGCATATTTAATCCTACTGAGTCATCGGTTATTCGATAAACCTCAACCAAACACATCAATGCAATTCCGAAGCAAATGGCATGGAGCAATCGAAAACCAGAGGCTACGAAAGATAATTTTCGGCTAACTTTTTTAGTCACAAAAAAGAGGGAGAATACCAGAACTATATCAAAAAAAAGCATGGCCAAAAACCCTACAATACCACACCCCAAGGTCGAATGGTCTTTCAAAAAATTAGAAACGGTTACCTCGGCATTTGAGGGAACCACCATGGTTTCCAATATGGCAAAATTTGCATAGAACCCTGAAATAAATATCAAAAGGTAACCAATACCCGATACCAAAAATGCTTGCCTAAGATTCATAATCCTTTCTCGTATTTCAAAATTTAGGTAAAATTAGGTTTAAACATATCCCCTTTCATTGACTTTGGTTAATAACCGCCTCAAAACCAAAAACAAACCTGAATGAAATTAAGATTCCTATGTTCCAAATAGCTTTCATTGATGAACTTTTATTAATTTTCTAAATCAATTTCTAGATTTTGGATGCAAAGGATAAACTCTTATCTCATTTAAAGGAAACTATTGAACTAACCCAAGAGGAGGAATCCATCGTATGTGATAGTTATTCGGAAACTCAGCTCAAAAAGAAAGAAGTTTTACTTTTTGCCGGGGAAGTTTCCAATCACATGCGGTTTATTGCCGAAGGATGTTTGCGTGCTTACCATATGGATGAAGAGGCCAAAGAACATATAGTACAATTTGGTATTGAAGGTTGGTGGGTAAACGATCTATACAGCTATTTGACCTGTACCCCGGCCAAGCAATTTGTACAGGCTTTAGAACCAACAACAGTACTTCAAATTCACCGAGACACCCTTAATGAACTTTACGAAAAAGTTCCTACTATTGAACGGTTCTACAGATTAAAGTTTGAAAAAGCCTATGTTGCCCTGCAAGACCGCACCATTAATTCCATGAGCAAATCGGCCGAAGAGCGTTATTTGGAATTCCGATCAAAATATAGAAGCATTGAACAACGCGTTCCACAATACATGATTGCTTCCTATTTGGGCATTACTCCTGAATTTTTAAGTGCCCTCCGAAAAAAGATAAAATAAATCCATTTCTTAATACACCTTAAGATTAATGATTGTTTGCCATACTAGGTTTGCACTGACCCACAAATCAGTGTATTATGAAAAAAATAATCGCTTTTACAGGAAGTAATAGTCCTAACTCCATCAACCAAATATTGATAGACTATATAGTAAAAGAATTCTCGAACAACGGTATAGAATATCTTGACCTAAAAAAATATAGCCTTCCAATATATAGCCCGTCAACCGAACAGAAAGGTATTCCGGCACCTACTAAGGAACTTTTCCAAACCTTTACTTCGGCAGATGGATTTATTTTGGCATCCCCAGAGCATAATGGACTTCCCTCTGCTTTTTTAAAAAACCACATCGATTGGCTTTCTAGAATAGACCAGCGTTTTTTTGGCGACAAGCCCGTTCTGCTATTGAGTACATCACCTGGGAAAACCGGGGGTAGTTCTCATCTGGAGATAATGGCAAAATTGGTTCAGCGATGGGGCGGCGAACTCGTAGGTCAGTTTTCCTTGGGTGACTTTTATCAAAATTTTGACACCCGTACAAACACCCCAAATAAATCAAAAGATGAGCAGTCTTTGAAACAATTGGTCAAATCCCTTCTTAATTATAAAGAACAACCGATAGAGAGTTATAGAACACAAAGAGAAATTGAGGTGTTCATAAACAAAACTGTGAATCAATATAAAAACAAAGGTTTTTTATAAAAAAGAAGATATGAACAAGAAAATCATTGAACATTTATTCGAGTTCTGGGAACAAATTGGAAGACATGGAGGATTCTTAAAAACGGAAAATGGATTTTCCTTTACGAATCCATCAGATAACTCTTGGCCCAGTAAAATATTTCACTTAAACATTAGTGAATTGGAATTATCTGAACTGCAGAAGAAAATTCGTTTACAAGAGTTACCAAACTCCTTAGCCATTTATGAAGCCAATGTGATTAAAAACGAACTGGAACGCAACGGTTTTTGTCCTACGTCCCAAGTAAAAGCAATGGCCCTGGATACTTCTGAATTCAATTTTAATCCCACAGATGCATCTGAGTTTATAAGGGTAAGTTCACGACTTGAAGCGGAACTGTTTGCCCAAGTAGCCACAGCATCTTTTGGTTATCCGGTTAGCCCTTCAACCATAAGTGCATTGATTAACAAACCATCCTTTACGCTCTACTTGGGTAAACATGAAAATGCTTTTCCAAGTTGTGGTATAGTGTATTTGGACAAAAATGGGGTTTCCGGAATTCATATGATCGGTACAAAAGCAGGTTATAGGGGTTTGGGGCTCGGAAAAAAGATGACCCAATTTTTGATTCATCAAGCAATTAAAAACCAAAGTAGAAAAGTCTATCTAGTCGCGTCACAGGCTGGAGAGCGGATTTATACCAAAATGGGATTTACAACACATGGGGTTTTAGAGAGCTATTCCTTATCATTGCATTAATATAATATCAACCATTTTATTGCTTTCAGAGGGTATATGTTTTTCAATAAGATAGGAAAATTATACCCTTTTTGATTTTGAAAGGTATCTACCAGTTTCTTTCTTAAGGTACCTTAATTATTCCCCATTTGTTTGCTCATAGGTTTGCCACGGTAAAATCTATAACAATGAAGAGAAAGATATCTTTATTCACTCTATTTTATTTGTCCGTTTCAACCTTGGTTATTGGTCAAGAATTAAGTTTCGCCCCAGATGTTGTATTTGGCAACCGATCGTTGACCTACAAACATTTGATCAAGTATTCGGTCAACCCAAAACTTTCGGTGGACAATTTGACCCTTTTTGATGCCGAATACGGAAACGATCTAAACAACCTTTATTTCATAAGAAATACTATTTCCTATGCCCTTACTAAAAACATAAGAGCCAACACGGCAATAGGAATCAAAAACCCCGGTGCTTTTGGAACCATGTCATTATCCTTTACTACCCAATCGCACCAATTCAACTTTACCTATTCGGCTGGCAGTACGTATCAAGATGGATTTTCATTTGAACAATCTATTGTAGCCAGTTATTTGCCATCTTTTGGAAACAATCATCAGGGTTATATAAATCTTCTTGCCACAGGTAACATTAATGCCAATGGATATGCAAGAGGACTCCAACAACTTAAAATTGGTGTTCGTAAAAAACAACTCATAACCGGGCTTGCCATAAATCTGGATCAGTTCAACAACGCTCGAAAAACATTGACGAACACGGGCATTTTTTTAAAATATAATTTTTAACATCAAAAGGATACAACATGAAAAGAAATAAAAACATTGCTGTTTTTTTATTCAGAATCGCCATTCCTTTTACCATGCTCATTTATGGAATAGATAAGATTAAGAACGGTACAGGATTTATAGGCAGCCTATTGGAAGCCTATGGATTACCCTTGTTTTTGGCCAATGGCGTATTTGTAGGTGAAATAATCGCTCCCTTGATGCTCCTCATAGGTTTCAGAACCCGTGTGGCAGGGCTTATTTTGTCATTTAATTGTTTATTGGCGGTACTTATGGCCCAAACTCAAAACATACTTACCTTGAACCCGTTTGGAGGTTGGTCTCTGGATTTATTGTTTATTTATATTGTAGCGGGTATTGCCTTTTTCTATAGTGGAGCAGGCAAGCATGCCATCTCAACAAACAATTCCTGGGATTAATGAAACCCATAAAATAGGTCCAATATGTATGCAGTAATATATCAGTTTGATGTTATCCAAGGTCAGGAAGAAGACTTTGAGACGCTGTGGCAAATGGTAACAGAATCATTTATACAACATGCTGGGGGTCTAGGCTCCCGTCTCCACAAAAATGAGACGGGCAGCTATATTGCCTATGCGCAATGGCCTGATAAAAAAGCTTGGGAAACTGCTAGACAAAAATTACCAAAAACTGCTATAGAAAATCTACAACGAATGAACGGGTATTGTGAGGAAATTACAGTATTGTTCAATATGGACGTTAAAAACGATTTATTGAAGTAAGGTCGTACTCGCATCGCAAACATGTGCCCATATCCATTTCTTATTTGCTTTTGGTTTTAAAGTTGACTTCCAAGATTCTTCTATGAAATGTTTAAGTAGGGTTTAAAAGGATTCGTTAGGGCTATTACATATGTTTAAGCAGTGTGCGGTAGATATCCCTTACCGATATCATATCGTTTTCTACTTCTGAAGTATTGACAAACACAATAATACCATGACTTCCTTCTCTAAGAAAATATGCATGGGAAATAATACCAGGATCATTTCCACTATGCCCGATTTTTTCATCATCAATAGTCCAAAAAACATTCTTTTTGAATTCTTTTGAGACCGGTTGAGATAGCATTTCCTTGTAGCTGGATGCCTTTAAAATATTACTCTCCCCATTGTAGCCCTTCATCACCTCAATTAAATATTTACTGAAGTCCTCTATATTGGTCATGAATCCGCCATCGCCATATGTGATGAACTCATATTGGGGAATGGGATTACCATACCAGTATAGCTTGGAAGCATTTTCCAACGGATGATCTTTGGATGCCCAACCTGAGTTATCCATTTGTATTGGATTTAAAATATACTTCTGTAAAAATTTGGTATACTCCATATCGCTAACCTCTGCAATAATAAAAGCTGCAATATTTGCTCCCATATTACTGTAATCATATGTAGACCCCGGAACCGTGTTTGAAAAACTATTTGACGTATACCATTTTCCATCTGTACAATACTGGTTTTTAATAAAGTTGGCCACCGGCATCATTTGATTATTATTAAATAGGTCAACTTCTTGTTTCACCCCCAGTTTAGATTTTTGGGGTAGGTTTTCATAAAACGGAGGTATACTATCGTTGAAAATATAAATCTTGTTGTAGTGCTCTGTGTCAAGGATACTTGAAGTATGGTTGGCCAGTTGACGAATGGTTATGGGCTCATTTGGATAAAATGGGTTCTGTATGGTAAAGGATAAATGATCATTGATGGGGTCATCTAAATCCAGTAAACCCATTTCCTGCGCCTTCATTAAGGCCACTCCGAGCAACGTCTTGGAAATGGACGCAATAGGTTGGACGGTTTTTGTTGTATAGGGTTTCTGCTGCTCTTTGTTCGAATAGCCAAAGCCTTTGGAGTAAACAATACTATCTTTATTGACAATAGCTACGGCGAAGCCTACAAGATTGCTGCTTTCTTGTATCCTTTTCAATTCCTTGGTTATCGAATCAGTCTGCTGTTGTGATTGAAGGGAGTAAACTCCCATTACAATACATAACAACGATAGAAGAGCTCTCATACAGTACATTCTTTTAATTGATTTGATTTTTCAGTTTGTTTTTTAATTATTTCATTTCGGAACTACCAATACTCATAAATCCTAAAGATTTTTCCATCCTTAAATTCGAAAAGAGCCATTTGAGCATCGCCTTCCACAATTTTGCCCTCTTCCCTTTTGATAAAACGTTTACTGACAGCGATGGCATTCAGACCAACAATGTTGTTTTCCACTTTAATGTCTATCACACTCCCATCATAACCTCCATTTTTCTGGTTGCGCATGTAACCGTTATATAGGTCTTCCCTTGTATACACCCCTCCATACTTGGGATGCACATAGGTGAAATCATCGGTGAACATTTCAAAGATGTTGTCAACATCTTCTGGAGTAGAGTCGGCTTGAAAAACCTTAAGGTTTAACTTATAGTATTGTTCCAATACGTAGTTTAGGGAATCTTTATGAGCTTTGAATCCAACATTGACCTTGCTCGACAACTTTTCCACTTTTTCCATTACAGAAGCAGCTTTTTCAAAATCCCTATTGGCCTTATATGCAGTGGCAAGTTCGTTTAGGGCATCTATTGAGTTTGGGCGATATGACACCCAACGTTTGATAACCTCGATAGCCTCTAAGGTACTTCCCTCCCTGAGTAAAATGGCACCAATGCGACTTAAACTGTTCGTGCTGTTCCAACGCTTTGTTTTTGGTAATATTTCAAACCCATATTCCTCCGAAAGTTTTTGAAAATGATCATCGATATTCTTCATGGCATTACCCGGCCCATTTATGATATCCCTATATTTTGCAAACCACTTTTCCTTTGGAAAGATGAGTCCAAGTGCCTCCTCCAATGCCGGTAAAGCCACATCATAGTGCCCTTCGTTTGGAAATATTTTTGAAATAAAATGAAAATCTTCAGAGCGATACGGGGAGAGTCGTTTTTCCAATTCTTCCAAATTGGCCTTTATCATTGGAGAATTGCCATTACCATCAGAATCCGCTGAGGTTACATATAGATAACCTGTTTTGTTCGTACCATTTTCAAAATCATTTATCACATAATCGATTAAACTTACCCCTTCCTCATACCCCATTCCAAGGATATCCCCTGAAGCAATGGCAATATGGGCATCAAATAAATTTGGCTCCTTGGCAAAGGCATGCAAAGCATAAACCGCTGTCCCTGAAAGCCCCATGATCATATTAAAGTCGTTTGCCCTAAAATTTTTCTTCAAATAAGGAAAGAGCTCTTGTTTTAGATGTGCAGTGAATGGCTCTGGATTTTTTCCAAACGGTAATTGTTTCCAGTCCTTGGGCCAGAAATCACTCCCATTGGTATAAAGTTTGGGTATTATAGGTCCATCCACCAAGCTTACTACAATTGTCTCGGGCATTCGTTCTACAGAACTTAAGTGCTTGACAACCCCTGAGGTCATCAAAAAAAACTCATCCTCCAAAAGGAGCAATACCGGGTAAGTATGTTTTTCAGAGGACTCATGGAAACTTTCCGGCAGGAAAATATTAATGGTCCTATCCTCTTCCAAAATCTCTGAATGAAACACCTCTTGTTGGGCAAAAGCCGATGATTTTGATGGTACAGTATTTTGAATCTGATGCGCTTGAACCGCATTGACGCAATAAAATAAAATGGCCTTTAAAATGATATGATTTAACTTCATCCTTTTTATTTCTTTTCAATTAACTTTCGGGTTGCATTCCTTTTTTTAGCCAATAGACTTTCCGAATCCGGATACTTTTTCAACAAAAGATCATACAATTCAACGGCTTCCTGAAAACGATTGTTCTTTTCATAAAATGCAGCAAATTGGGACACAGCATAATCCCTATTTTCTATCAGCTCTGGTATAAAAGCATTTTTGTCCAGGGCATTCAACAAAGTTTCAAACTGATCAAAATCATCGGCTCGCATGGCGCTGCGAACAATGGTAAAACGCGACCATAGCGAGAGTTCAGGTTCAAATCCATAACGCTTTGCCCTTTCTTGAGCATGATTCAGGGCATACTCCATACCTCCTGCATTGATGAACTTTTGCAGGTTGTTCGTTTCAAACTCCTGATAATATTTGAAGTAGTCGCGGAGGCCATGATACAAAGTTGGATATCCCGTGGAGCGGTGTTCTTCAAGTTCAAGCTCAAAATACTTCCATTCAAGCCCCTCAATAGGGTTTGATGCCAGTTTCTCGTTCAATTTTTCGGTACTGTGCCGCACATCAAATTCATCCGGGCTTACCGAAAAATACAGTTGTGTATCCATGCGGGCAGAAGTATCCAAATCATCAATAGCATCAAAAATGGGATAGGGGCTGGCAATCAAATAAGCATTAAAAAGTAATGATCGGTCCTTCATTATGTGAAAAGCAAAGCTTCCTCCATATTCCCAACCGAATAGCAGATTTTCACCATTGGTCCTAAAGTTTTGGTTTACATAAGCCATCAATTCATCTTGTAAGAAGCCTTTGAAATTTTCCTTTCCTTCTCCAAAATGTTGAAACCTACCAGGATACGAATTCTTGATTCCCACAATGATAAACTCGGGCGCCAACTGAAATTGCTGGAACGATTGGCTCAGGCTGACTACGTGTAAAAAGAAACGTTGACCATCGAGCACATAAACCACCGGATATTTTTTTTCTGATTCTTCGTAACCTTCAGGCAGATATATTTGCACTTCCCGCGCTTCTCCCAAAACTTCAGAAACCAAGAGGTGGTTGTACCCCACCACATTCGCTGTCGCCTTATTTTGAGCATTGCCCATGTTGATAAACAATCCTCCCACTAATACCAATAGTGCTATTTTCTTTAACATTGAATCTTTTTTAAACCATTGTTTTGTTACAGTAAGTGGCTTTCTCAAAATCCCTGATGTTGATGGAGATAATTGGAACTTCCGGAAACATTACCTTGAGTTCCGAAACAATTTGATTTGATAAATTGGCCTTTTGTTCGGTGGTTCTACCTTCCATAATATTTGCAAAAATATGGATAAAGTCATCCTTTGCATTCCCGACCATATAGTGTTCGAAAGGATTGATTCTTACCTTAATATCCTGTGGGTCGAACAAACCTGTGGATTCAGCGGTATCGTAGACCAATTGCATTATAGATTCCGGTGATTGCGATTTAATGACCGTATTTGAACAGTCCAATACAAAATGTGGCATGTGTTATATAATTGATTTTAATGTTGTTTTCTATCCAAACTGCGATATACAAAGTTTCTTAGTAACAAGGAAGTTGGTTAGTCCTAAAAGGATGAAAATTTGTTTGAAAGGGAATATTCCTTGATTATTTACAAGGATTATTTTTCATATTGTTCTTTAACTGTTCTATTTAATGTCTCAATTATTGGTTAAAAGATTTCACTTCCTTGAGAAGCTCATTCAATTGATTCCTATCCAACCACTCCCCTTTCAATAGTACACCTTCAATGGCTTTGGTGTTTTTAATATCTTTCAATGGGTTTTTGTTCAACAGGACCATATTGGCATTTTTTCCTTCGGAAATAGTGCCTTCCATGGCAATCGAGCCCAAATATCGGGCCGGCACCACAGTACTCGCATGGAGTATTTCATAAGGAGATAAACCTGCCTCTTGGAGAAATTGAAATTCCTCGTGCAATGAAAATCCAGGAACCACAAAACCAAAGGTATCGCTTCCGGTCATCATAGGAACATCGGCTTCTGCCAACATTTTTGTAAATTTTTTCATCCAGTCGAAATAGCCTTGAAGTAAGAGCAAGGCATCCTTTCCGTTGATTACCTTACCCTTTAGATTCTTTCTATACGGATTTTCGTCCGATGCCCAATAATCATAATCTCGGGATAGCATATATATAGCTGAGCTCTTTTTGCTAAGCTTGGAAAAACTTTTGTCGTCCAAACTCTTTACGATCATATCAAAAACCACCAAGGTGGGAGCAATCACGATTCCGCTGTTTTTGATTTGTTCCACAGCGTTTGTTAAGAACAAATCATCAGTTCTTTGTTCGTCATCGAAAACATACACAAACTCCTCTACGTGTTCAATGGATTTCATTCGGAGTGAAAACTCTAAGTCTAGCTCCCGTTGTGCATGCCCCATCACCGGAATGTTGTATGCTTGTGCCGTTTCCAAAACTTCTAGATAGATATCTTTGGGCAGGTTATCAGCTATTTTTATAAAGTCATATCCCTTTTGGTGGTGATGTTCTATTGTCTTCTGTACATCAGCACTCGATTTTAAATCACCCGATTGAAGGTAAGGACCAGCCGTGTAGTAATTGGGTCCCATTAATTGTCCGTTGTTTATGCTATCCCGTATCGCAACATGGTCCTGCCAATCGTATTCCGCCATGTTTCGTACTGTGGTAACTCCATTGGCCAGTAACAATTTGAAGTCACGGGCTATTCCTCCTTCTTTGTTACGCCAGTGATAATGCATTTCACTTAAGCCAGGAATCAGATATTTTCCTGTACCGTCAATTATTTTGGCCGATTCGCGAACCAAAGTATCGGTTGAAGGGCCAACTTTCAGGATTTTCCCATTAGCAATTACTACGGTTTGATTTTCCCATACCGCTTCTTGATGCATTGGGATAACATTTACATTTTGAATGATGAAGGTATCGTTTTGACCATACCCAATGGTATAGCAAAGAATGCATAGCAAACATTTGATGATTGTTGTTCTCATAATATTAATTGATTGATGATGAATTTATTTTTTTGAACCACAGGTTTTTTACCCTTCCTGTGGATATATAGAGACCGACTATTTCTCCTTTTTGATTACGTGACATTTTAATGGTTCCCAAAGGCCAAGTGCTCTTAAACATATCCTTACCAATAGCTTCCATTATAAATTCCCCATGCCGTACATGGGAACATTTTAAACTATTGTCCGCTATATAAAAAGTATAGTGGGTATCAATTTCAGGGCTATAAAATGTACCTGTGTAATCCGTTAAACCCAATAATGGGCTAGGTTGATTTTTTTTCTTCTCCCCTACATTGGAATTAGAAAATGGATTGTTCTTTTTCCTAGTTTTCGAAAATAAGATTCCAGCAATATCGTCCGCCTTTTCCCCAAATGGTGCATTCGAAAAATTGGTCAGCACAACAATGCTCAATTCCTCTTCGGGATATATGCTTAAAAAGGTTCGATAGCCCCCAACTACTCCCGCATGCTGGATACGTTTTTTTTCGAACTTTTCGTCCACATATATTCCATAACCATAATCAATTGAAGTGCCATTGTTCAACTGTCCCATAGTTTGAAGCGTTCCGAACGAACTCCCCCATCCTTCTTTAGGGTTATAAAAATTATTGGACCATTTCAACAAGTCCTCCACGGTGGAATACATATTCCCTGCCCCTGTATATGCCCAATACCCTTGGGCCATTTCAAACACCCTATCGTGGCTATGGTAGTACGATGTTGCCCTATTGGGGACAATGCGCTGATAATTGTCCTCCACATAGGTATTGTGCATCTGTAATGGCTCAAAAACATTGTTTTTCATCCAAATTTTGAAATCCTCCCTTGTCACTTTTTCAATGATTTTGGCCAAAACAACATATCCCGTGTTGGAATACATAAATTGTTCACCAGGTTCAAAATTCAAATCAGTCTGCTTTCGAACCAATCGTAGAACATCGGCATTGGTCCTGTAATCATCGCCCCGCCAACCGGCAAGGGCCATCAAATCGTGAAAATCCCTTAAACCACTCGTATGTTGCAGTACGTGTTTTATGGTGACGGATTTATTAAAAATCTGAAACTCTGGGAAGTACTTTTGAACAGGGTCATCTATGGACAATAATCCTCTTTCCTGCAGTAAAACAATACCCATTGCCGTAAATTGTTTTGATATAGACCCAATATTGAACAAAGTGGCCTCGGTAGTTGGAACATTATATTCCAAGCTAGCGTTTCCAAAGGAATTCAAATAAATAACTTCATCAGATTGCATAACCCCCACTACTCCACCGGGATGGTTTTCCAATTCCCAATCCATGAACAATGCATCAATCTGATTCTTGAACCTATTGGATGGTTGACCAAAATTCACGATTGGGCAAACCAACATCAAACAAATAATCAGGTTTTGAATCCTCAGAAATCCAGTGACTTTATGTTTACTATTTACATCCTTCATAATTAAACAAAGCTATTTTGTGGTAGCATCTTTTTCATTGACTTTGGTTAAGAAAACAGGTATTGCCCGTTAACCAGAAATCAAAATTAGAACTATACCTCTTCTTGTTTCTTAATGTACCTTAAGATTTCTCAAAAGGCTTCCCGATAATTTTGTGATATCAAAAAATGAATTTATGAACCAGTATATCAACATTTTATTGGCTTTTATCGGCGGCGTTTTCTTGGCCATGCAAGGGGGATTGAACGCACAACTTGGTGTTCAGCTCAAAAATCCTTTATTGGCATCGCTGACAGCTTTCTTTTTCAGCATGCTGTTCGCATTACTGGCCGTTATCCTTAGTATCAAAAACGTTCCGAAAACAGCACTCCTACTAAGTATTCCAAAACATTTATGGTTTACAGGAGCATTTTTCAGTGTTATCGGAATAGGACTATACTACTATACCATTCCCAAACTAGGGATATCCACCATGATTTCCTTGGGCCTCTTTGGACAACTGATTTTTTCGGCAGTAGCAGGACATTATGGATGGTTTGGATTGCCCCAAGAACCCATGGTCATAAAAAAGGTATTTGGGTTGCTGGCGATGACCATCGGCATCTTATTGATAAATAAGAGCTAGTGAAAAACAATAGATAAGATAAATTAAAAACAGAAGACAATGAATTTATTACAAGACTTGAAATGGCGCTACGCCACTAAAAAATTTGATGCATCCAAAGGAATCCAAGAGGATGATTTACAGAAACTAAAGGAGGCCGTACAGCTATCGGTATCGTCTTACGGGCTACAACTGTACAAAGTTTTAATCATTCAAAACAAGGAATTGAAAAGTCAACTAAGGAAAGCGGCATGGAACCAAGCCCAGTTGACCGATGCCTCCCATATTTTCGTGTTTTGCAACTATACGGAAAGAAAGAATGAACATATAGACAAATATATTGAAGCAACTTCAAAAATTCAGGATACCCCATTGGAGAAACTAGCTGGTTATGGCGATTTAATCAAGGAAAGCTTGTCTGCAAAATCAGATGCAGCATGGCAAAACTGGTCGGAAAAACAAACCTACTTGGCACTTTCCAATCTGTTGACCGCATGTGCAGCACTTAAAATAGATTCTTGTCCCATGGAAGGATTTGAGCAAGAGAAGTTCAACACCATTCTTGGGCTTGATCAAAAAGGGCTAAATGCTGCAGTAATCGCTCCGGTAGGGTATCGATCGGCAGAAGACCATACACAATTCAGAAAAAAAGTTCGTAAACCGAAAGAATTCCTGTTCGAGGAAATTCAATAATCGGTTCATTCTTGATGGAACCTGGGGTAAAAATAAAAGTGTAACCCATCATGGAGTTTACTCGTCAAACCCTTTACATCAAAAAACTAATCAAATTATGAGACTGTTATTCTTATTAACACTATTACTTATTACGTATTCCTGTGGAACAAGCAAAGGCGTAACCACGGAAAACACGAACAATTTCAGGAAAGAAAACCCAGAGTTTTCGACACAATTTGAAAATAAGGTAAAAGACATTTACCTTGAAAAGGAGATGTACGGGGATTTCATCTTTGCTGTGGTCGATGAAAATGGATTGGCATATTCATTGGCATTGAATCGAGAAATTTTGGTCGGTAAAAAATCCTCTTTGGATAATGATGCTCCTATTTATATCGCGTCCAGCACAAAATCTTTTACTGGGACGTTGCTTAAAATATTGGAGGAGGACAGTGCATTGGACTTGGACAATTCTCTTGATCAATATCTTCCAGAACTTAATTTTAATGATAGTATTGATACCAAGAACATCACTATTAAAAATCTTTTAAACCATACCCACGGTACATTCAGTACCTCAATGACCTGGAAAACAGCATTTTTAGGGTACAGCGGAGGGAATAAGGAGTTGATCAATGATATGAACACTGATTTTCTATTTGACCCCTCCGGCAGGTATCGGTATTCCAACGTAGGACCTATTGTTGCCGGAATGGTTGCAGAAAAGGTGACAGGGAAGAACTGGAAAAAACTTATGGAGGAGCACATCTTCTCTCCTTTAAACATGAAAAATACCAGTGCCCATGTCAGTGATTTTGATTTAAAGAACATTCGACCATCATTAACCATCAACAAAGAAAGAGGAATCGTTGAGAAAGGGTTTTATAAATCAGATATCACAATGCACGCTTCTGGAGGAATTATTTCAAGCATAAATGATATGTCAAAATGGTTGGCCGCAAACATTAATCAAGATAAAACGCTTTTAGATGATGATTCATGGGAGGAGCTCCATACCTCAACTGCACCTCAGGACAAGAAATATTACACGTATCAACGATTTGGTTATAGCTTGGGGTGGGACATTGCAAAATATCAGAACAATAAGATTTTGACTCGCTTTGGAGGATTGGCAGGGATAAGTTTCCATATTTCATTTATGCCCGATAAAAAAGTAGGGGTCATTGCTTTTTCCAATGATAACCGAGCATACCTGTTGCCACATTTGATGGCAAATTATGCCTACAATATCGTCAATGAGCAGCCTTCAGACAGTATTTTAAAGGTTGAAAAAACTTCATTCGATAAAACTTTCAAAAGAGAGAATGAGATTCAATATCCTGATGCTTCAGAAATTTTAGTCGCCAACAGTGGAAACGATAAGATAATTGGCACCTTCAAAAATACTGAAAATTGGCCCACCATTAAAATTTACAAAGAAGGTGACCACTATATTTTTAATTGGGGAACGTTAAGGGGTAAAGTATTCCGAAACGATGAGGATGGTTACAGTAGCAACCTCGGGGTTTTATCAAGAAATTTTCAAATAAGTACAGATTCCCTATTAACCGGCTCATTGATTTACAAGAAATGAAATAGGCCTGGGAAAGTAACTCCTCAAAATCATTTTTTAAGAGACAGTATTTAATAAAAAGATATTTTATTATTGTTTTACGATAATTTATTATAAGTTTGCAGAAATATTTCAGTATTTCAATAATGAAAAAAACAAAATTAATATCTAAGATATTATATGCTTTGACAAGAAGTCTTGCTTGGATCTATTTGGTAATTGGGCTTTACGGGACTTTCGCTTGGATTACCAAAATCAATATCCAAACTAGCGATACCACGGCTATAATAAATTATCCTTTTACCGATATTTCTTTTTTAATATTGGACAACAACCGGTCGTATTTTCTCTTTGCTTTTTTGCTGCCTATTTTATCCTATACGCTGTTTTTTTGGCTACTTTCCAATGTATTTAGGGTGTTCTATCAGGATAAGCTTTTTACGAATCCCAATATCGCACATTTAAAACGGTTTTATTTGGTCAACATCATATGGCCTATAGTTCTTGTTGCTCTTTCATCGCTCTTTATTGAAATCGAAAAAGGAATATTTGTGATTGTAGCTTTACACTTAGTGTTGGGCACCTTCATTTTTATTATTTCCGAAATATTCCATCAAGGCCTTTCCTTACAAAACGAACAAGACCTATACATTTAAGCTATGCCCATTATTATAAATATTGATGTAATGCTTGCCAAGCGAAAAATAAAAAGCAAGGATCTAGCCCAAGAAATTGGCATTACCCCAGCTAATTTATCCATACTTAAAAATGGTAAGGCAAAAGGTGTCCGTTTTGAAACCCTCGAGGCCATCTGCAAAGCATTGGACTGCAAACCAGGAGATATCATTGACTATGTAGCATAGTTCTTTCAACATATTTAAACCATGAATACATTAAAAATCAATAATGTATCCCTTGTGTACAGCAATGGCTACAAGGCGCTTACTGACTTAAATCTAGAGATCAACAATGGAATATTCGGACTCTTGGGACCCAATGGCGCCGGTAAATCCTCTTTAATGAAAACCATTGTTGGACTGCAAAAACCAACGGAAGGAAGCATAAGTTTCAACGGTGTTGACATAGTTAAAAATCCGCTTGAAATTCAAAAACATTTAGGCTTTTTGCCCCAATACTTTGGTGTTTATTCCAAGGTATCCGCTTACCATCTCTTGGAACATCTGGCCAAGCTAAAAGGGATGCAGAACAAAAAACAACGTCATGAGCAAATCATGAATTTATTGGAAAAAGTGAATTTGACCGATGTTAGGAATAAAGATGTACATACGTTTTCCGGTGGGATGAAACAACGTTTTGGGGTGGCACAAGCATTGCTGGGAGCTCCTAAGATTATAATTGTGGATGAACCCACCGCCGGATTGGATCCTGAGGAAAGAAACCGCTTCAATACATTGCTCAGTGATATTAGCGAAGATATCATCATTATTCTATCTACCCATTTGGTGGAAGATGTGAAAAACCTTTGCTCACAGATGGCCATTATTAAAAAAGGACAGGTGATTTCACATGGGTCGCCGAGAGCGTATGTACATCAGTTATATGGTAAATTATGGAGCAAAGCGGTTACTCGAAAGGAGTTGGAGAAAGTGGAATTCGATCATCAGATCATAACCAAGCGATTAGTTGAACGTGTTATGAACGTTACCGTTTTTGCCGACGACCGCCCCATTGGTTTTATGCCCACAGAGCCTAGTTTGGAACATGCCTATTTTACCCATTTAAACACTACGGCACTGTGAGAACAATTTTCTTAAACGATGTAAAGACCATTGTACTGCAAAAAGCATCATACATTGCCCTGCTTCTTTTTGTGGGTGTCGGATTCATGGCCGGTTTTAAATTCAATATCTCGGTGGGTGATGAGCTTGCTGCCAATGCATCATATTCGGTGGGGTTTATGATCGGGCTACTGAGCCTTACCATTATTTTGATCGCAACCATCTTAGCTTTTCCGTTACTTTTTAAAGAACAAGATGCCAACTATGGTCTGATTGTGTTCTCCACCCCTATCAAGAAGAAAGTATTTGCTCTCGCGCGTTTCTGTTCGTTTTACCTATTTACCCTTTTTGGTTTTTTCATTTTGGTTGCGGGTTATACGGTCGGGCTTCATTTGGCTGCAGATACCCAGATGAACCCAGGCTTCGATCTCTGGCATTTTCTTTATCCGTTTTTGATATTCGGAGCTGTGAATGCATTGGTGGTGTGCAGCAGCCTGTTTTTTGTTGCGCAAAGATTTAAAAACAAATTATTGGTAGCTATTTCGGGGGTATTGCTCTATGTGGTGTACATGATCGCCCTAATGTTTTCCAATGCCCCTTTTATGGCGCAAGCATTACCGCAATCCATAGGGGTACAACGTATTTCTGCCCTTGTAGACTTATTTGGGCTTTCCGGATACTTTTTTGAGGCCAAGGATCTTAATGTCCTTCAACGGAACAATCAAATTGTACCGCTTTCCAATCTACTGCTGATCAATAGGTTGATTTTTACACTTTTATCCTTGGCCATAGCATATTTTGGGATGCGTTCCTTTTCATTCCTACCCCGATTTAAAAGGAAATCCAAAAAACAGGTAAGTAGCTTAAAACGAAGCTATATGCCACAGCCCTATTCCGCCGTGGCAACAGTATTCAGCAATACTTCAAAATGGCAAGCAATACTATCGTTCATCAAGATTGATTCAATTTATTTATTCAAAAGCATTGCTTTTGTGGCCATATCCATACTCATGCTGTTTTATGTTGGTGTGGAAATGTTCGATGATATCAACAAAGGCATCCGCTTGCCGCAACTCTATGCAAGTTCTGGTCTTTTAGTGCAAACCATTAACAGCACTTTTTATGCTTTGGGAGGTTTGGTCTTGGTTTATTTTGTGAACGATATCTTTTGGAGAAGCAAGGCCAGCGGATTTTCCATAATTGAGAAAACAACCTACTATGCAATTGAAAAGCGTATCGGACATATGGGAAGCATTGCGCTCCTGATATTTTTCCTCACAGCAATTATGCTGATTGAAGCCATTGTTTTTCAGTTGGTGTTCCGGTTCCCGGTTTTCGATTGGGAAGCCTATTTTGGTGTATTCGTTTTTAACACCCTGCCCTTGTTGCTCTTTGCGCTTTTCTTACTTTTTATAAATACCATAAGCAAGGGTAAATCCATAGCATTGGGTGTTTCAATATTATGTTTTTTGCTTCTCGCCACCCCAATCGCCAAAAGTATCATAACTAATTCGTTGTTCCGGTTTTTCTCTGGATATCGAGGAGCTTACAGCGACTTTTTAGGCTATGGTGTATACCTATATCCCTTCCTTTGGCGATTGGCCTTTGGCTTTTCATTGATTGGAGTTATATTCTTGCTCTACAATTTCATAAAGCTTCGTTCCAAAAGATTGTTTAAAATTTTTGGTATAGCCATTTGTACATTCCTTGCGGTCATAAGCGGGTTGGGGTACTTAGAAAATCATATTCCAAAAAAGGGAAAAGAGGAACTGGTTAAAGAGCAGGTGTCATATGAAAAAAAGTATAGGAAATATCAAAACATACATCAACCGACAATCAAAAAGGTAAATACTAAAATTGATTTATATCCAGATGAACAATCCTATACCATTAAAGGGGAATATGTCCTAAAAAACATGCACCTCAAACCAATCGATTCCCTTTTGATAAATGTTCCCGAGGAAATGGAAATCACATCCCTTGTTTATGAATATGGAAAGGAAAAAATAAAAATTGAAAATCACCTATCTGAGTTGATGCTTAAGCAGCCTGTTCAACCACAAGATTCCGCAAAACTGATTTTTGAAATCTCCTATAAATGGCATGCCATCAATGGACACAATCCTTTTAATGCAGTGGTTGCGGATGGATCATTTTTACGAATCAGCCGATACTTTCCAAAATTTGGATATGACGGGGCAAAGGAACTTTCTGATGTCCAATTAAGAAAAATACATGGTTTAGGTAAATCTACCGAATTACGAAAGCTGGAAGCACCCAAAGAAAAAAAGGATGATGCCATTGATCTTACCTTGCAAATTTCCACACCGGAAAATCAAATCGCGGTAGGTACCGGAGAGTTGAGAAAACAGTGGCAGATTGATGGAAGGAATTATTATAAATACACCGCCAAATCCATTCCCTTCCGTTTTGCATTTTCTTCTGGAGCCTATCAAATAAAAAGTATTGAGCATAATAACATCAACATCAGTGTATATCATCATCCATTGCACAAGAATAATGTTGAGCACCTTATAGAAAACACCAAACTTACCTTGGACTACTGTACGGAAAATTTTGGTCCCTACCCCTTCACGTCCATCAGTTTTTCAGAGGTCTCATCATTTACACAAGGTTTTGCGGGGACTGCTTATCCCGGAACCATTTTTGTTACAGAAAACATGACTTTTAATGCCAACCTCAGCGCTGGAAACAATCAAGACGTAGTGAACGAACTTGCAGGTCATGAGATTGCCCATTTTTGGTGGGGCACCAACCAAATTGTGCCCGACTACAGAGAAGGTTATTCCATGCTGACGGAAAGTTTGGCCATGTACACCGAAATGATGATATATAAAAAGATGTACGGAAAAGAAAAAATGAGAGAACGCTTGGCCATTCATCAACAAATTTATGATACCGAAAAGGGGTTACATGAAAAAAAATCCTTGCTTAAAGTGGCTCCGGGCGACACCTATTTAGCCTACTCAAAGGGCGCCATTGTGTTTGTTGAGCTAAGCGAACTGATTGGGGAACACCAATTGAACAGGGCCCTGAAATCTTTCCTTCATAAAAACAGGTATCCAAATGCTAGACCAAATGCTACCGACTTATTAAAGGAGATACTTGAGATGAGTAGCAAATCACATCATACAAGAATCAAATCGCTGTTTGAATAAAAAATACTTTTGCATCATTTAGCACCGTAATCAACACTTTTTCCGTTAACTATGGATATTGATGAAATAAAAAACACCGCTGAACAATCAGCGGTGTTTTGTGGTCGGGACAGCCACTTTAGCAGCTTATTTTTCAACCCCTTATGCTTACGGAGTTTTTCAACCGGGTAAAACAAAACACACAATAGAACACCGTAATATGAATTGGGGCTTTTCAATTTAAAAATATTACATCTCCCGCTATTTCTCCTTCCCTCAGATAAAAACAACCTCCCAGTTCTTTTAGGTCTCCCTAGCCGACTTGCTTCTGCATATTTAGTTCGGTTACTGACAAATGTCATTAAATGAGCATATTAGTTTCCATAATTTTAGTGACAATTCCTAACAAGTGCCTTGGTTCTCTATGACCGAGTAAAAACATTTAATATGGACACCAATCAAATAAAAACCAAATTCGAGCAGGCTGATCAGTTCCTTGAGGCAGCCCAAAGTGAGTTAAATCGACCAGCAGAAGATGTCGTACCCTATATGGTATGCAGAAGTACCCGAAATTCCATATCCCATTATTTAAAAGGATTTCTATTAAAACATGGAACTGAATTCGATGAAGAGGATACCATAGAAATAATATTGAATAAGTGCCAAACCATTAATAGTGAATTCAACGATTTTGATTTAAGTCCCTTAAAATTCAAAAGGGATGATGAGTACAGCGCTGAATTTGATGAGATGCAAAACTGCATTGATTTGGCCACTTACACCAAACAACTAGTCGACAGAATAAACCATAGTATTTGAGCACACACCCATAAAATTTAACATCCATAATTCTCCTATTATGAGCGAGTCAATATTGCAAAAAATAAGCCGGCCAAAAAAAGTATCCACGGATAAGAACAAGAAAAACTCCAAATACAAATATCCGGGCAAGCCGGTAGCAATGGACGGAAATACGGCCGCTATCATGTGCGAACGAGAATCCACCGACGCAGCTGGGGCATTCCCTATTACACCATCGACACAAATGGGTGAATATTGGGCCGATGCCGCTGCCAAAGGACATTTGAATATTTCGGACAAACCTTTGATATTCATCGAACCCGAAGGGGAACATGCAGCCGCAGCAGTAACCGCAGGCTTATCGATGACCGGTTTGCGTGCAGCAAACTTTTCATCCGGTCAGGGGATTGCTTATATGCACGAGTCACTCTATGCAGCAGTGGGCAAACGCCTTACCTATGTATTGAATATTGGTGCTCGGGCAATGACAAAATCCACCTTAAACGTTCACGCAGGGCACGATGATTACCACGCTGTGGACGACACGGGCTTTTTCCAAATGTTCGCTAAAAAAGCGCAGCATGTTGCCGACCTCAATATTATTGCTCACCGCATAGCGGAATTGGCACTAACTCCTGGTATCATTGCCCAGGATGGTTTTTTGACCACACATTTAATTGAATCGTTTCTTTTGCCCGAAAGGGAACTCATTAAAGAATATCTGGGCCGACCAGACGATATCATCAAAACACCAACACCAGCCCAACAAATCATTTATGGTGAAACACGTCGCCGTATCCCCGAATTATGGGATGTGGACAACCCTGTGATGGCCGGTATCGTTCAAAATCAGGATTCTTACATGCAGAGTGTTGCTGCCCAACGTCCATTTTTCTTTGATCATATTAAGGAATTGACAGATCGTGCATTTGATGAATATTATGAGCTTACAGGAAGAAAGTATCAGCGTGTAATGACCTACAAGGCAGAAGATGCCGACTATCTTATCTTAGGTCAAGGAAGTCTGGTCCCCAGCGCAGAAGTCGTTGTGGATTATCTACGTGAAACACGGGGCATTAAAGTGGGTGTGGTTGACCTTGTTATGTTTAGACCATTTCCATCGGATATGCTCGGAGAAATTTTGAAAGGTAAAAAGGCAGTCACCATTTTGGAACGTCTGGACCAACCATTGGCCGTCGATTCCCCGATTGCCCGTGAAGTACGGTCTGTTTTAAACAAGTGTGTCGAAAATGGCATGAACAAAAAACAGAAAGCCTATCCAGAATTGACTTCTTATTCCATATCCGACATGCCCGCATTGTACTCCGGTTCATTCGGTATGGGTAGCCGAGACCTACAACCAGAAGGAATCATTGGGGCAGTAGAAAATATGTTGCCCGATGGTAAACACAAAAAGCAATTTTATCTCTCTATAGATTTTATTCGGGAAATACCGCATTCGCCAAAACAAAAAGCGTATCAAGAAAGCATTCAAGAATCCTATCCGCTTGTCAAGGAATTGGCTGTTAGGGGCTCAGAAAACCCTAATCTTATGCCAAAAGATGCCATCACGGTCCGTTTCCACTCCGTAGGTGGTTGGGGAGCTATTACCACAGGTAAGAACCTCGCCATGACCTTATATGAATTATTGGGATATAACATTAAGGCCAATCCAAAATACGGTTCGGAGAAAAAAGGACAACCCACCACCTATTATCTCGCGGCCTCTTCGGAACCTATCCGGATAAACTGTGAATACTACTTTGTGGATGTTGTTCTGTCCCCAGACCCCAACGTATTTAAACATACCAACGCATTGGCCGGTTTAAAAAAAGGTGGGAATTTCATTATTCAAAGTGATAAAAAAACACCAGATGAGGTTTGGGCCGAGATTCCTGAACACTATCAAAAGATAATCATCAAAAACGATATCCATGTGTTCTATAT
The DNA here is from genome assembly GCF_003581615.1 of Flagellimonas lutimaris. Classification (GTDB taxonomy): domain Bacteria; phylum Bacteroidota; class Bacteroidia; order Flavobacteriales; family Flavobacteriaceae; genus Flagellimonas; species Flagellimonas lutimaris. Next base: position 171,906 of record NZ_QXFH01000077.1, on the reverse strand, counting down.
TGATGGATTCAAAATTGCACGAGAAGAAGCCACCGATCCAGAATTGCAATTGCGTATGCAAGGGATTGCTTTTCAAGGAGCATTCTTTGCCGCATCTCCATTGATGAAAAAATCTGGGTTATCAGAAGAAAAATTATTGAAAGCCATTGAGGATCAATTACAGCATAAATTTGGTTCTAAAGGCCAACGTGTGGTAGATGATAACATGCGCGTAGTAAAACGTGGTTTTGATGAAGTACACGAAATCACCAAGAAAGTATTGGGAGCCAAAAACAATGCCAACGGTAGTGTTAAGGCGGGTCTTCCCATTCCACAGATGATGAAAGACATACCACAGAGCGAATCACAGCTCAGTGATATCCACCGTTTTTGGGAACAGACCGGTAATTTCTATCTCCAGGGTATGGGGAATGATAACCTTACCGACCCGTTTATCGGCCTGAGTGTAATGCCAGCTGTTTCATCCGTATTCCGAAATATGACCGGTATCCGTTTTGAACACCCTGAATGGATTCCGAACAACTGTACCGCCTGCGGAAACTGCTACACCGTCTGTCCCGATACCGCCATACCCGGATTGGTTAGTGAGGTGTCCGACGTTTTCGATACCATCGTAAAACGTGTCAAAAATAATCACGGAAAGGTGGAGCATCTGCCCAAAGCTGTCCGTAAAATGGAAGGTCATGTCCGAAAAATGTTTGCAGCTTCAAAAAATGGAGCAACTGTCAATGATTTCATGCAGCATGCCATCGACATGACACTCGATGAGTTCGATAAGAATAAGGACGTTGCCCAAGAACTCGGTTGGTTCAAAGATGAATTGGGTGAATTTAATTTCGCCTTGACCCGTCCTTATTATGATTTGCATGAGAAAAAAGAAGAAAATAGCGGAGGATTGTTCAGCATAACCATTAATCCAAATACATGTAAGGGATGTATGGAGTGTGTGGACGTTTGTAATGATGATGCCTTGATCAAAATACCACAAACTGAAGGATCCATTGCCAAATTGAACAAAGAATGGGATTTCTGGCTGGACTTACCGAATACACCACAAAAGTTCAATCGTATTGATGACCTTGAAGAAAAAATAGGTCCATTGGAAACCATACTATTGAATAAAGATGCTTACTTGAATTTTGCCAGTGGTGATGGTGCCTGTTTGGGTTGTTCCGAAAAATCGGTGGTACATATTTTTACGGCTACCGTGGAATCACTCATGCAGCCACGTATTGAAAAACATATGGCTTATTTGGATGAGTTGACAGATAAACTTGAAAAACACATCCAGACAAAGTTGATGAATCGTGTGAATTTGACCGATTCGGATACGATGTCCAAAATCATGTCAGAAATGCAGAATTCAGATTTGACCATGGCGGAAATTACCCGCAGGTTGGAATCTGAACAAGGAGGCGAACCTATTGACCAAGAATGGTTACGCCATGTAACCCAACTGCTCGCTCAATTGAAAAAACTACAATGGAAATATACCAATGGAACAACAGGTAAAGGCAGATCCAACATGGGTATCCTTAATTCCACCGGTTGTTCTTCGGTTTGGGGCAGTACCTGGCCATTCAACCCATACCCATTCCCTTGGGCCAATCACTTGTTCCAGGATTCACCATCTATGGCGATGGGAGTCTTCGAAGGACATATGGCCAAGATGGCCGATGGGTTTAGAGCCATCCGTAAAGCAGAATTGGAGCTCGAAGGGAAATACAATGCGTCCGAACATGACGACTTCTTTACCTATTTCACTTGGAAACAGTTCACCGATGAAGAGTGGCTGCTTTGCCCACCAGTAGTAACACTCGGTGGAGATGGCGCCATGTACGATATCGGCTTCCAAAACCTCTCACGTATGATGGCTTCCGGAAAACCGATTAAAGTAATTGTTCTTGATACGCAGGTATATTCCAACACGGGAGGGCAAGCATGTACTTCCGGATTTATCGGACAAGTTTCCGACATGGCTCAATACGGTAAGGTATGGAAAGGAAAAAGCGAACCTCGAAAAGAAATTGGGCTCATTGCCATGGCTCACAGAAATACCTATGTGATGCAAGCCACATTGGCCAATACCAGTCAAATGATTGAAGGGTTCATTGATGGTTTGATGACCAAACGACCTGCTTTATTTAATCTGTATACAACCTGCCAACCCGAACACGGTGTGGGAGATGATAAAGGCGCCAATCAAGCAAAATTGGCCGTAGAATCAAGGGCATACCCCCTATTCAAATACAACCCGGATCATGGAATAAAAGCTAGGGAAGCCTTTGATTTAGCAGGAAATCCAGCCATGGACCAGATTTGGCCAACGTACCAACTAAAATATCTGGAATATGGTCAGGAACGCACCATGGAGCTGCCAATGACATTTGCCGACTTTGCTTTGACGGAGGCAAGGTTTAGAAAACATTTCAGAAAAGTACCGCGCAGCGCCTGGAATGATAATATGGTGCTCTTGGCAGAGTTTTTAGAACTTGTAGACAGTGAACGAGAAGGCAAATTCCCATATATCTGGGCAGTTGATAGAAATCAAAAACTCAATCGTGTATTGGTTGCAAAACCAATTGTAGAGTCTTGTGAAGAACGACGAGACTTCTGGTTGATGTTACGTGATATAGCAGGAGTTGAAACAGAAAAACCACAGGAAGAAAACCTCGAAGAAAAAATAAGAAACGAGGTTGTGGGCAACATTGCCCAAGGTCTTATGCAACTCGCTGGTGGTGATGGCGATAGCAATGGTCTTCTAAAAATGGCCTTGGAAAAGCCTGCAAAGACCGAAGATATTCTGGTTGAAGAAGCACCCTCAAATGGAGAGTATATGGCACCCTGGCTGGAAACAGATGAATGCAGTTCTTGTGACGAGTGTATTAAATTGAACCCAAACATTTTCGCCTATAATGAAGATAACAAGGCGTACATAAAAAACCCTAAAGCTGGACCTTACGAAGATCTGGTTAAAGCTGCGGAAAAATGTACTGCCGGAGTAATTCACCCTGGTTTACCAGCTGAACAATCTGGAAAAGATATTGAAAAATGGATTAGTAGAGGTGAAAAGTATAATTAATGTACAAATGGTATAATGGCGCTTTTCAATCTTCATAAAAATACCTTTAAACACGGTATTCACCCACCTGAAAGTAAGGATGAGACCAATGGTCTGCCCATAAGGCAATTTCCATTTGCTCCTGTCATTATTTTACCGATGGCGCAACATATTGGTGCGCCATCACAAATTATGGTGCGCGAAGGACAGGAAGTGCAAAGAGGTCAATTATTGGCAAAGGCCACTGGCTATGTTTCCGTGCCCATGCACGCCCCTGTTTCAGGTACAGTTCGAAAAATAGCCAATGTTCCGACCATCTCTGGAAAAATGTCCACTGGTATTTATTTGGAAGCCTTTCCCTCTTCAACCCAAGAGATACTTGAAGGCAAACCAATTGACCCCGAAACGGCTACACCCGAAGAAATTCTACAGGGAATCCAAAATGCTGGAATTGTAGGATTGGGAGGGGCCGCGTTTCCAACACATGTCAAATTAAAAATTCCAGAGGGTAAAAAATGTGACACCCTGATTATTAATGGCGTTGAGTGCGAACCCTATCTAACAACGGACCACCGGGTAATGTTGGAACAGGAAAACGATATTTTTACAGGGATCAAATATCTATTGAAAGCCACGGGAGCACAAAAGGCCATTATCGGCATTGAAGCCAACAAGCAAGATGCCGCCGATCACTTGGCAAAACACATACCCAACGATTTACCCGTTTCCGTGCAAGTACTTCCTGTAAAGTATCCTCAGGGAGCAGAGAAAATGTTGATCACTTCCATCATGGGCAAAGAAATACCTTCGGGCAAACTACCCATCGAAGCTGGAGTAGTTGTAGTTAATGTTGCTACAACGGCGGAGATAGGACGGTTACTGCCCCATGGTCGGGGTATCCAAGAGCGTGTGATTACCATTACGGGCCCCGGGGTAAAAAAGAAAGGCAATTATCTTATTCCAGTGGGTACCCCTTTGCGCTTTGTTTTGGAGCAAGTGGGAGTTGACGAAGAAATCAGTGAAGTGTATATGGGCGGTCCCATGATGGGGGTCGCAGTTTCCAATCTCAACATTTCGATTGTAAAAGGTACTTCGGGCATTTTAGTATTTACCAAGAAAGATGTTGGTCGATCACCAACTATTTATCCTTGTATTAAATGTGGTGCTTGTGTAGACGCTTGTCCCATTTTATTGAATCCGTCCAAACTTGGAATACTGGCAAAGTTTGAAGCTTACAATGAAATGGCTTCAGATTTTAATCTTATGGATTGTTTTGAATGTGGATCATGCTCCTATGTATGCCCGTCCCATATTCCATTGGTCCAATATTTTAGATTGTCAAAACGAATTGTTAGAAAGCGGGAAGCAGAAAAAAAAGAGGAAGTCCATGCTTAAAAAAACCTTAGATATCAGCTCATCGCCCCATATTTATAAAGGGGGAAGCACCAATCAGATCATGAAAAATGTGGTTTGGGCATTGTTGCCCGTTGTGTTATTCTCCGTGTATTCCTTTGGGTTGAATGCTTTGTTGGTCATTGCCATGGCAACAATTGCCAGTGTTTTGACCGAGCACGTTTTATGTAGACTTTCCAAAAAAGAAAGCACGGTTAGCGATTATTCAGCGGTGATTACTGGATTATTATTGGGACTTACTTTACCCCCAAGTTTTCCATTATGGATGGCTTTTATTGGTGGGGTTATTGGGATTGCTCTTGGTAAATATATTTTTGGAGGATTGGGATACAATGTATTCAATCCAGCACTCGTAGCGAGAGCTGTTTTACAGGCTGCCTTTCCTGTGGCCATCACTACTTGGCATCCGGCCTTTCTTCCCAATCGATTTTCAACCATATCAAGCTCGGTATTCACATGGCCCTTTATGGAGCCTACATTTGATGCTGTTTCAGGAGCGACCCCACTTTCAGCATTTAAATTTGATGGAGTTACAACGTCGACAGCAGAGTTGGCTTTTGGTCAAATCAGTGGTTCGGCAGGTGAAACTTGTGCAGTAATCATTGTATTGGGAGGTCTTTACCTGATAGCGCGCAATATGATGAATTGGAGAATTCCCGCAGCTGTTTTATTAAGTGCATTTGTATTGAGCGGCGTTCTTTATTTAATCAATAGTGAAGTGTATCCATCACCGTGGTTTATGTTGTTTTCCGGTGGTTTGATGCTCGGGGCCGTATTTATGGCCACGGATATGGTTTCCTCCCCTATCACACCTCTAGGCCTTTGGGTTTATGGAGGAATTATAGGCATTTTAACCATTGTGATTCGGATTTGGGGTGGACTATCGGAGGGCGTTATGTACTCCATTCTGTTAGCCAATGCCATCTCTCCTCATATTGATACGGTCATCAAAAATCGAGTGTATGGAACAAAAAGAAAAATGAAAGCCGCATGAGCCAAACTTCCAACATAGAAATGCATAATCCCGCGAGTAGCAAAAAAATGCTAATGGCCATGGTGGGTATTGGTATTATCAGCGCATTTCTAATTGTGATGACATTTGAATTGACACTGCCACGGGTACAGCGATTAAAAGCAGAAGCCTTGGAAAAAGCAATTCTTGAAGTACTTCCTGGAACGGTTCGTACGCAAGCTTTTGGTGTAAGTACCAATGGTGAATTGGTCAAAATCGAAGAAGGCGACAAGACTGAAACCACCTTATATGCTGGCTATGACAAGGATGAAATGCTTGTGGGATATGCAATTGAGGCGGCCGGTCAGGGGTATGCGGATATCATCAGAATCTTATACGGATACGATCCCGATGAGCAAAAACTGATTGGTTTTCAGGTTTTGGAAAGTAAGGAGACCCCTGGACTCGGAGATAAAATTGAAAAGGACGAAGGGTTTCTCAACAATTTTAAAGCACTGGATGTTAGTGTATCCGAAGATGGAAAGCTTAGAAATAAGGTGATTACAGTAAAACAAGGTGAAAAACAAAATCCTTGGGAAATTGATGGAATCACGGGAGCCACTATTTCATCACGTGCCATAGGAAACATTGTGGGCACGAGCACAACTGAAGTTGTTCCCATTCTATATCAAGAACATAAAAAAGACAAAACATCACAAGGTCAAAAACAAATGGAAAGCGATGAGCAACGATAATTCTAAATCTAAGCAAGAAGTGACCTCAACCGATGAATTCATCAAAGGGTTATGGCGCGACAATCCAGTATTTGTACAAGTATTGGGAATGTGCCCGGTATTGGCTGTTTCCAATACTGCAGAAAATGCACTTGCCATGGGGTTGGCCACTGCTTTTGTACTATTAATGTCGAATATTTTGGTCTCCCTGTTACGGAATTTTGTTCCCAAGCAGGTACGTATTGCCTCGTATATTCTGATCATCGCCACATTTGTCACTGTAACCGATTACGCCATTCAGGCCATCAGTGTTGAGCTTCACAAGAGCTTGGGCGCATTTATCTCGCTTATTGTAGTGAACTGCCTGATTTTGAGTCGGGCCGAGGCATTTGCATCAAAAAATACTATTGGTAAATCCATTCTTGATGCCTTGGGCATGGGGTTGGGATTTACACTTGCACTTTTTTGTCTAGGTGCCGTCAGGGAAATACTGGGGAATGGGTCCATCTTTAATATTCCAATTTTTTCAGATGGTTATCAAAGTTGGATCGTAATGATATTGCCTGCCGGTGGATTTTTCACCCTGGCACTCTGGTTACTTATAATTAATGCAATACAAACAAGAAAAGTAAAATCATGAATACAGAATCCTTAGGTTCGATTTTTCTCAATGCCGCCTTGGTAAACAACTTTGTTTTGGCCTATTTTCTTGGTATTTGTCCATTTTTGGGTGTATCTGGAAAAATGGAAACGGCCACCAAAATGGGGGGAGCTGTAATGTTTGTTATGTTGATTAGTTCCATGAGCGCATACGGTATTCATGCATTTTTGGTACGTATAGATGCTCCTTTCCTTCAGTTAATTAGTTACATCGTGGTAATCGCATCCACGGTTCAATTAGTGGAAATGTTTATCAAGAAAATTAGTCCTGTATTATTTAAATCATTGGGGATTTTTCTCCCATTGATCACAACAAACTGTGCCATACTTGGAGTGGCCTTGTTTCAAACCAACAAAGGGTATGGGTTTTTAGAAAGTATCGTCTATTCCTTAGGCGCAGGCGCTGGATTTATGTTGGCCCTGGTATTGATTGCAGGAATACGCGAACAAATGAATTTTGCCGAGGTGCCGAATATTTCCAAAGGAACAGCATTGACCTTGTTTATCGCGGGAATATTATCCCTTTGTTTCATGGGCTTTGCAGGTCTTGGTGCATAAAAAGAAAGAAAATGATTAAATCACTCATCATAGGAATTGGATTAACCGTAACCATTGTACTGGCTTGGGCGCTTGTACAAACCTTGTGGAAAAATGTATTTCGGGAGGAATACTCCGAAGATGATGTTTTGGCCGGTCGAAGAAGCTGCTCAAATTGTGGATGTACCGGCTTTTGCGAAAGAAAAGATGGAGGGAAAAGTGAGACAAAAAAAGTGCTTTAAATTACATAATCAATTGATTATCAAAAATAATACACATAACAACTATAATTAAAGAACATGGCACATTTATCAGATTTTGATACCGAAAAACGGTATAAGGCGGTCGTAAAAAATACAGTGCGGCTAACACCACCGGACACCGATGAAGTGCGTGAAATCGTACTTGAAGTAAAAAACCCGGAATTTGACTGCGAAGTAGATCAAAGTTTCGGCGTATTGGTAAAATCCAATGGAGAATTTGGAAACACATTGCACCATAGGCTTTATAGCGTGGCCGATTTACCAAAACATGTTAAGGGAAACCCACAACTCACCATGTTGGTGAAACGCTGCTCATATGTTGATGAGTTCAGTGGAGAAGAATATGAGGGTATTTCTTCCAATTATTTATGTGATAGAAAAAAAGGCGATGAGATTACAGTTACCGGTCCCTTTCAATTGCCCTTTAGGGTGCCAGAGGACAAGACTGCTAATTTAATACTCATTGGAATGGGCACAGGTATTGCCCCCTTTCGAGCTTTTATCAAGCACATATATAAAAACGTGAAAGATTGGGAAGGAAAAATCCGTTTGTTTTATGGAGCACGTAGCGGTTTGGAATTACTGTACTTGAACGACAAGGATGGAGACCTTACCAATTATTATGACGAGGATACATTTGAAGCTTTTCATGCATTGAGTCCAAGACCCTATTGGGCCGATCCCATTGAACTGGAAAAAGCACTTGAGGGACAAACCAAAGAACTGAAAGAATTGCTTTCCAAGTCCAATACGTATATCTACGTTGCCGGATATGAAAAAATCTTGGACAAACTCAACAAAGCATTTTCCAAAATTTTGGGTTCAGAAGAAGCATGGCGACTTCGTAAAGCTGAATTGATTGCTGGTAGAAAATGGGCCGAAATTATTTTTTAATCTGTGTTGAGGAAAAAGGAATTCGTTTTTCTAATTAATTCGTGAATTGATATGTCTATCATTATTGCAGTGGCCGCACTCGGAGGGTTAACCTTACTTCTTGCAATTATGCTGATTGTTGCAAACAAGAAGCTCTTTGTATATGAAGACCCCCGTATTGATAAGGTGGAAGACATGTTGCCCCATGCCAATTGTGGGGCTTGCGGGTTCCCGGGCTGCAGACCTTTTGCCGAAGCATTGGTTCACGGAAAAGCCTTACCAGGAAAATGTACGGTCAGTACAGATGAAGGCAGGCAATCCATAGCCAATTTTCTCGGGGTGGATATGGGAACGGAAGAAAAAAAAGTCGCACGTCTCGCTTGTGCCGGTGGGACGAATGTGGCTATCAACCGTGCCCAATATGTGGGTGTTCAAAGCTGTCAGGCAGCGGCCTTGGTATCCGGTGGTGGCAAAGGTTGTTTCTGGGGATGTCTGGGGCATGGTGATTGTGAAGTTGTATGTGATTTTGATGCCATCACCATGAACGAACATGGTCTGCCCATTGTAGACCAAGAGAAATGTACCGCCTGTGGTGATTGTGTGGAAGCTTGTCCCAAAGATTTATTTTCCTTGCAACCTGTTAGTCATCACCTATGGGTGGCATGCAAAAACCTTGAACACGGTGAGGCCGTTCTTGAGGATTGCCAAGTGGGCTGTACGGCCTGTGGTAAATGTGCTATGGATGCCCCTAGCGATTTGATTACGATGAAAAGTAATTTACCTGTTATCAATTATGCTGAAAATCATAATACCCAAGTGCCTATTCAAAGATGCCCAACCGGAGCCATTGTATGGCTAGATGATGACGGAGTAGTCATCAAAGGGAAAGAAAGCAAGAAAATTATTCGCAAGGGCAGTAGGTCAATGGGAAGTTCGTAGTGCAATTATAAAGCTTACTATTATATTGATTTTTCAAATAATTACCCTAACTGCTGATTAAACCTGAATCTTCTGCAAGCACTGCAAATCATTGATTAACTTCTAGTTTTACTGAAAAAAACAATCTTTCTATTAAAAATTTAATTGCTCCAAGGTTGCATAAGGCCGCCTTTTATTTGGTAATAATGGAATAACCTATACAAGCAACACTCAGTAATGGAATATAAATTTTAAATAAAGACCTATTTCTAGGTAGGGGTTTTGAAATGTGAGTTGTTTTAAATGAAACCTCAATAATTCAAATCTTTAACCCCATTATAAATGAACTTATCTAAAAAAGGGCTTATCATTATCTTTATAATGATGGGATCTGTAGTCCGTTCCCAAGACCTAACAGAAAATTTAAAGGTCTGGTCCGGAATCGGCCTGAAATATGGAATCACAGAAAAACTTGACGCAATATTCGGCCAAATGTTCAGCTACAATGTTAATCCAGCTGGATATAGTTTTTCTCAGACCAAATTAGCTTTAAAATACAAGATAAAAAGAAGGACCTATGTAGAAGCCGGCTATGTAAATGGCTTGTTCAATGATTCTAGGTCATTAAGGGAACAAGGAGTCAATACCCTTATGTTTGGAAAATTGGCAATTGGACGTGTTTATGGAAATTTTTCCTATAGGCATGATATTGTGAAAAGACTTTCACTAAGGCATGAACCGGAGATACAATACTTCTTCAATTCGTTGGAGAAATACCAAGTCCGAGGACTCTATGCAGCAAGGTTGATCTATAATGTGAGAAGATCCAGTTTGTCCCCCTATTTAGAAAATCAATTTTTCTATTACGCTGGAGGCGATATAAGCAGTGGTATAAAACGATATCGCCTAAAGCCGGGTGTAAACTTTAGACCGTTCGAAGATTTTCCAATGGGAGTCACTATCTATTATATCATTCAAAAAGAGTTCAACACAGATTTCTTACCCGAAAACAATTACAATGTTTTGGGATTCCATCTTTCATTCACCTTAAAATAACCTTTGATTATGAAACTTCATAAAATAAAACCTTCCAACTTTAAGAAAACAATTATTTGTAGAAATGTCTCCAGTACATTGGTCAATAAATCCATTAAACGAACTCATCTTCCAAAAGCTGGAGATGTGGCTATATTTCGAATAAAGGAAGTAGGCAAACATACCCGTGTGCAAACCGTAAACGGTAACAACAGATATATTCTTCCCGGAGATCTGATTATGGCAACATTCGGAAATAGATATGCAACAGAACAACTTGAGGGTTATTTACCTACAGAATACTGTACAAACTATCAAATACTTGGTCAAGGGGGTGTTATAGGGACAATGGCCTCCATTCACAGTAAATTCGAGTTGGTTGGTCCAACTACGGTAAGCTTGGTCGGCTATGTTGTGGATGAAACAGGTCAAGTGATCAACACAAAATACTTGAACCATGAGGCGCCTTTGGAACTTATTTCTCCATCCAAAACGCAGGCACCGAAAGTAATTCTTTCCCTTGGGACCGGTATGGATAGTGGAAAAACCACCTCCGCCGCCTTTTTAACGAGAGGTCTTAAACTGGCAAAGAAGAAAGTGGCCTATATTAAGCTAACAGGTACTGCCTATACAAAGGATAGGGCCATGGTAAGGGATTATGGAGCTAAAATGTCTCTGGATTTTTCAGATTTCGGGTTTCCTTCTACATATATGTGTTCTACCCGAGAGCTTTTGATTTTATACAAATACTTGTTCGACAAAGCAAAAAGCATTGCTCCTGATGTGATCGTTGTTGAAATAGCTGATGGGTTATTGCAAAGGGAAACTTCCGCATTGCTCAATGATAGTGTTTTTGCCCAAAATGTTTTTGGAGTGTTGTTTTCGGCAACTGATAGTATGAGTGCCATCTCTGGCGCCAATATGCTGAAAGAACTTAATTATAATGTCATTGGGGTTACAGGACTTTTCACTACCAGCCCTTTGATGGTTGATGAAGTAAGGAATGCGTCTGATTACAAAGTTTTGTTAGGAGATGAATTAATGTCAAAAGAAATAATCGATACTTTAGAGCAAAGTAAAAAAACAGAAGTTTTTGAAAACAAAATGGCGGCTAATAACGGAATTTGCTAAAACCAACAGTTACTTGTTCCTGGCCACTTTTTTAAGTGGTCTTTTATACAATGTACTCACACTGTTGATTCCAATAAGTATTGGGAGGTTCTACGAATTCAATTTTGGTTTTTCCTCACACCGATTACAGATTATTAAATCGGTTCCGTTTATCAATACTCAAGTTTTTACGGAATTTCTGATTTTCTTTTTCTGCATTGTGGGCATCCGCTTTGTGTTCGAATACATCAATAAATACCTTATTGCTCTTATCTGTGAAAAATTTGCAAAGAATCTACGGGAAAAATTATTTGCCCATCAGTTACAGGTTGCCACAGAAGTTTATGATCAAAAGGGTATTGGAAAATATTTGCTACGGTACAGCGGTGATTTAAAAAGTATCCAGAATTATATTTCCAGAGGGTTGTTACGATTCCTGCAGGATGTATTTTTGATCGCCATTCTTTTGGTTGCCATTGCTTATATAGATATTAACTTAGGGCTTATCTTAAGCGGGTCGATCATTATATTCTCGCTCATCCTGTTCTTTATCAATAAATTGCTGTACACAATTTCCGTGAAGCGCAGAAATAAACGATCCCAAATATTGTCCTTTATCAATACCCGCTTAAGGGGTATTCACACCATAAAGGCTTTCAATAAATATACGCCCGAAGAAAAAAGGTATAGAAAGCGCTCCGGTGAACTTTTGGAAATAGGAAAGAAATATCAAAAAGTGGCCAGTTCCATACAGGCGCTCATTCCTGCTTTGACATATGTTATGCTCGGTATTTTAATGTCCTATGTGTATTATTCGAATAACGCCAAAGATAGCACTGTGGATCAATCGGTGTTATTGATATTAATCCTTTTAATAATTTCTTTCCTTCCTATATTTAGAAGGATTTTGCGCGTGAGCATTGTTTGGAAATTAGGAAATATTTCCTTTGAAAAACTGATTAAAATACTTTCCCTCAAGGCAGAAAACTCCTTGGACTTTCAAAATCTGGAACTGGAAAACAAGCGAATAGCCTTCAAGGATATTACATTTAGTTACCCCAACTCCGATCGAGAAGTATTTAAAAACACTTCTTTTACAATAGAACCAAAGAACACAACTGCTATCATTGGCAACTCAGGAGCGGGCAAAAGTGCTTTTGTGGGTCTTTTACTTAAGATGTACCCTCCAAAAAAAGGAAATATAACCTATGGAAAAAATACCATAGACCAACTATCCGAAAAGTCTATCCGTAAGAATATTGCCGTTATTTCCAAAGATTTTCCACTTTATGGAAAAGATGTTTATGAAGCTATTGTCTATTCCAGAAAAAAGCATAAAAAGCATAAGTCAGTGGCTCTTTTAAAGGACCTTCAGCAGTTTGAACATCCAAAAGATGTTTTGACCCTTGATGATAGAATTGGAGACTTGGGAAATATTTTGACAGGCAGTCAAAAGAAAATATTGATGTATTGCCGTGCACTATTGACCAACAAACCAATATTGCTAATTGATGAACCTTTTGAAGAATTAAACCCTGAGACTGAGGACTACATAAAATCCCTGTTGAATGGGATGAAGGGTAAAAAAACCATAATAATACTGGATAAAAACCCGATTGATGGATTGGATACGGATAACAGCTATTTTATAAAGGAAAATCAATTTATCAAGCAGCTTTAAAACTTCACCAAGTTTGGGTTACTCCGATAACGATGTAAATTGGACTCCCCTCATTTTGGGCACCTTGAGGTGACTAAGCATGCATAATTAAGAAAAAACCTATCCATATGAAGTCTTTTAAAAACTCCATCGAATCCTAAAAAAAATATTATGTCCCAAAGATCGGTACTTCTCGAATTCAAAAAAGGATTGGGAAATTAGATCCATTTCCCAGTTAGTGGCAAGGGAATACGTAAATGTAGGTATTGCTATGACCGAATGATTGGTTGGGGAATATACGGCACCAAACGACGCCGAAAGGATTGGGGAGAACTCCTTGACCAATTGCAAATAACTGGAAAACTCAAAGGGCATTAAATCTTTGGCCGTGATTTCACTCAGGGTCAGATTTTCAACACCGCCCTCAAAATCGGAGGCACTTTCATTATACAGTGCCGATCCATACAGGTAAAGTCCATTTTTAAAACCATAATCAAGAGATATCGAAGCACTCCAAATATTATTGGGTTCCATGTAATCCTTGCGTGGCACAAAATAGGACACCTCGCCCTTGAACCCCATGTTTTTCAGGTTGCCCGACCATCCAGTCCCCATTACCCAATCGTTCTGATAGATACCGCCAATCAATTGAAAATCATAAGACCATTTATTAAAACCGTACAAAAGGGCAATGATATGGTCATCCTTTAACCTACCTTTTTTGGCGGCCAGTTCCACTTTACTAAAACCACCGGTATAGTACTGGATTCGTATCGCATCACTTCCAGGACGCTCTTCATAATCAAAATCTAGAAAATTATAGGTGTTGAAAATATCGTTTGGGTTCCAAATCAAGTTCCGTCCCCAATTAACCCTTTGCCTTCCCACTGTAATATCCCAATCTCCTTTACTATACTTAATGGATGCCCTATCGATTGTTGAAGTAAATAGCATATGCTCCGATTCTCCCAAATTCCAGGTCAGGTCAACCCATCCATTATCCATTCCCATTAGGTCGGAAAACCTAGGAATATTCGACACTGCATCACCGTAAAAAATTCGGTTTCGAAATTCCAATCGCATAGTAATGCTCTTTGAGGGAGCATAGGCAAAATTCAGCCTATTATGTACCAATGTGGTCCATTGTAGTTGGTCCAAGTTATCCACAAACTGTATTTGGTGGAGGTTTTTGACATACCCGCTTAGCATCAGTTTATGTTCTTTTTCCTGTCCCAACATCCAAATGGGCATGAGCAGTACAATAATGAAGCCTATGATCGGTGAAAGTTTCATGATGCTCAAGTAGGAGTTTGCACAACATCAGAATCCACCTTACCATCAACCAAAGTAATTACTCTTCTGGCTTTTTCAATTACTCTTTGGTCGTGAGTGGAAAACAGGAAGGTGATTTTTTCCTCTTGGTTCAATTTGGCCATGATGTCCATTAAATTACCTGCTGATTTTGAATCCAGATTGGCCGTTGGCTCGTCGGCCAAAATTATTTTGGGCTTGGAAGCCAAGGCCCGGGCCACCGCGACCCTTTGTTGTTGTCCTCCTGAAAGTTCTCCCGGTCTACTATTGACCTTCTCCTCCAGACCTACTTCCCGAAGCAGTTCCAAGACCCTTTTTTCCCTATCTTTTTTGGGGACTTTTTGCAATTGGAGCACAAATCCAATGTTTTCCCTAGAAGTAAGCACAGGTATCAGGTTAAAGGACTGAAATACAAAACCAATATTTTGAAGCCTAAAATCAATCATTTTGTTTTCTGATAGTTTAGTAATTTCCACGCCATCTACAAACACGGTTCCCGAAGTGGGCTCGTCAAGGCCACCTATCATGTTCAAAAGGGTGGATTTACCAGAGCCTGATGGCCCCACCAAAGCAACAAATTCTCCTTCTTCTATATGGAGATGCACATCTTGTAATGCCTTTACAGGAACCATTGTTTCTTTATATGTCTTACTAACGTTATGTGCATCAATGATTGTTTTTCCCATGGTGCTAGATTTTTCGAATTGATTCTGCAGGATTTAATTGCAAAGCCCTGTACGCAGGGTATATGGCCGATAACAGTGCTGTAATCAGACACATAATAGCCACTATCCAATAGATTTGATTATCCAATTCAGGATAGATGATGGAACTAAAACCGTAACTGGCCAATCCTTCGGAGAATATGGCGATGTTGATACCGTAGGTTCCTAGAATAAGAATACTCAACCATCCGATAAAAAGTCCAAGGGGGCATCCGATCAATGTCAGAAAAAAGGTTTCCAACATAATCATGGAAAATATCTTTCTCTTGTTGAATCCAATGGCCATCAGCATGCCCAGTTCCCTAATTCGTTCCAAAACGGACATGAGCATGGTATTCACAATACCAAAAGTGAGGGCTAAAAGAATAATGCCAGTAATGATATAGGTGTATAGATTGAAAGATTCTATTACCATCTCCAGATGAGGGGAAAGGTCCTTCCAATCTTCCACCTTTCCACTAGGAACCAACTGTTGAACACCAGATTTATAGCTTTCCAATGCTGCTTCATCTTTCAATAAAATGGCCAATTCATTACTTTCTGAAGGCTGTAAATCCAGGAGTTTGTCCAAGGATTGTTTTTGAACATAGACATTAACTTCATCCAAGGAAAGGTTCTTGGATTTATAGATTCCACCAACTCGAAATGCGGCAGAAACTATATTGGAATGGATATCCGTGAAAGTAACCACCACCTTACTCCGTAATTTAATCTTGAGTTTTTTGGTCAGTTTTTCTCCTATAAAGATTTCATTGCCTTTTCCCGAAGCAAAGTAATCTCCCTCTATCAAATTTTCATTTAGGCCAATCTGTTTTATTTCAGCTTTTGGGGATATGCCATAAATTGTGACACCAGCAACGGTTGTAGGGGATGTAATCATCCCTTGGGTAATGGAGCGTGCACTTGCGGCTTGAACCAGGTCTTCTTTTTGAAGTATTGAAAGAATGGAATCGGAATTTTTGATGACATATTTGGATTCCTGTTGATTGGTAAATTCAGGATGGTGTATCTGGATATGGGATAGTTGCCTGTTTACAGATTCATCAATGTTGTTTTTGTAAAGCCCCCAAGCAAAGGCCAAAATGAATACGCTGGCCCACAGACCAATTACAATGGAGCCAATCACCACAAAACTTCGTGTTTTGTTGCGCCAAATGTTCCGCCAAGCTATTTGAACCAACATAATCAACTATTTATGGCATCTACAGGCTTAAGCCTTAATATTTTAAATCCAGGGTAAAGGGCCAATAGGATGGCCAATACCAATATAATCAAGGTTTGAGTAATGAAAATTCGGATATGACCCGAAAAATAAATAATGGGCTCAAAACCATAATCTTCATAAACCTCCCTTAGCGATCCACTAAATTGGACAGGGTTTTCCGTGAACAAATGAACAATCAATATGCCCGCTAACACACCCATCAAACAGCCCATCAATGAAATCATGATCGATTCCAACAGTACTACATAGGCCAATAGACGTTTTTTCATGCCGATGGCAATCAGAATACCAAATTCCCGATTTCGTTCAAAGGTCATCATCAATAAAGTACCAAACAATCCAAAGGATATGATGAAGTAGAGAATTCCAATGATAATATAATGCCCCGCACTGTCCGCTTCAATAAACTGATCCATCTCAGGCATCATTTGTTTCCATGTCATCACTTCATAAGCCTCAATGTCAATGGTATTTTCTACCGCTCTTTTGGAACTTTCCAAATCCGAAGTTTTACCGAGCATAATGGACAATGATGTCAATCGGTTTTCTGCACCGTACAGATATTGCGATGCCTGCAATGGCATGTAGATGACATTACTGTTCAGCTCGGGAGACCCCAGCTTTAAAATACCATCGATTTTGAATTTACCCGCGGCACTGCTTGCGTGGTACCCTTGTCCAATCAAAACAAGAGTGTCGTTTACCTTGGTGTTAAGTTGTTCTGCCAACCCACTGCCAATAAGGATATGGTCCACATTGTTACTTTCAAAATATTGCCCTTCAATAATCTTTTCATTGAGGCGGTTTACTTCTTTTTCACTCACAGGATCTATCCCCAATACCATCACTCCTTTGGTTTTATCGGCAAACGATGACAGGGCAAAGGTTTCCAACCGAGGCATAAGGTAGGTGATCTTGGGATTGTTAAGTAATTTTTTAGAAAGCTGTTCATCGGCTTCAAAAGAGTTGTCTATCGATTGTTCATCCCAATAGCCTTTCTTATGGATTTGAAGATAACCGGATGAGTAGCTGACCACATTATGAATCATGTTTTCATAAACTCCATCGGTAACCGAGCGAAAGGTAATGGCCAAAAGCACGGCAAAGAAAACTGAGGCAACGGTAATCAATGTTCTTCGCCTGTTGCGCCAAATATTCAACCATGCCAATTTTAGGAACATCATTTCAATTGCATCATGTTTCGTGTAGTGAAAAAACTGTCGGGAATCTCCTTATCATATAGGAGATGATTGTACCTGATCACGGTTTTGTAGCCTTCTTTATCAGTAGGAATCATTTCTATCCGTGTGGTCACTTTTCTTGAACCAAAGATTTTGACATCACTTGAATTCATGATGTTGACCAGTTCACCGTCTTCATCATAAAATTCCGCCTTGATCTGAAGAAAATCCTGGGTATCTATCCATACGATTACCTTTTCCCAAACAATGGCAGCTGAAGGTTTCGGTATCATTTCAATTTTGTAGCATTCTTTGCCTTCAATAGATTCCTTGGCCATATGTTTATGATCATAGTCTTTGACCGATGAGGCTTCCTTAACCAAATCATCATTGGTAAAGTCGGTGCCCATCCAACTCTGGGACATCATCGAAGGAGGCAGTTTAATGGTACGTTCAATGGCTGGTATCCAGTTCCAAACTTCTTTTGTGCGTTTAAGAAAAATAATACCCTTTTCCTTGGCAGGAGCCTGTACAAGAATCAAGGTATAGTCATCCCCTTTGGTCCAAGCTTTCATTTCCATTTCCCTTTGCCAGGATGGACGTATAATTTGGATGGTAATATCTGCTTGGGACGTATTCCCCCTAATATTGTCATCAGCCCTTTTAACAATCTCCTTCGCGGATAAATCTTGAGTGGGCTTTATGGCAGCAAGAAGCAAAATACTCAGGCCAAAAGCTAAATATCGAACCAAAGTCAGAGCTATTTTCATAGTTTGAAACTAGCTCAATAAATAGCCTTAGACAATGATATAAATCACTGAATCAATCCGACTAACAATCGCTTTTTGAACAGAAACATGGTAAACCAAGAAAAAGGGACCTTTATAACCTTGTTGCACACTACAACTGAGAATATGAAAGTGGCTTTAAAAATACCCGGATGATATTGTTCATGGCATTTGCATATTCTTCCATATTTGAGATTCGCTTCCATTCCGGGTGCGGACCAAACTTGCCCCATGCTTCCGTGTGGGCTTCCTTATCTTTAAATGCCAACATATAGGTGAGGCATGGCATATTGTTCCCAGCAATGTTAGATCCAAAAAATACAGTGGGAAGGCCAACATCTTCAAAAATGCCAAATTCACTGTCATTGAACATTTTCACTTTTCTTCTTAGGGCATCCTCATTGTAACTTTCGTAAATTCTAAGCTCAAAAAAGTTCGCATCATCCATCGGCTTCTGAAGGTTAGGGAAACCAGTGGTGGATTTAATAAGATCAGTGGTAATTCTACTGTACGGAATCAAGTCTTCGGATATTTTAAGGTATGGGCTTGCATCCTCTATATATTTTTCGTCCTGAATCAATAACTCGTTGCTTTTTTGAAACTCAGCTATGTTATTATAAGGAATAACCACATATAGTTTTTTGGGCAAACGTTCTCCTACCTCTTCAAACACCCCAATATTTTTCACTCCTTGTCGATTCATGGCTGGAATGAACGCTTCTTTTAAATAATCATGAAGCACCTGTTCCGGTCTACCAAACTCCAATTCATAGGTTCTTAGTTCATAAACCTGTTCCTGTGCTACCAAGTGAAAGTGCAGCATCAATATAAAAAGTATGGACAAAACTCTTTTCATCATTTTAATTGTTTAGTTAGCTTTTATAATACCATGATCAATGGCATGTTATACCATTTATACTTTTCCTGCGAGGATATTTTCAATCGCACTCAACTCCCCATCGTCAAATCCCGGTTTTTGCAAAGCCTGTAACGAGTCCTCCAGTTGCTCGGGCTTACTGACCCCTAATAAGACAGATGTAACCCTTGGGTCTCGCTTTACCCATGATAGTGCCATTTGGGCCAGGGTCTGACCCCTATCGTTTGCCACTTTATTCAATCTTGCTACAATTTCCAGTTTTTCGGGGGTGATTTGGTCAACTTCCAAAGCGCCGTTCCCACGTCCGGAGGCAGCTCTTGATGATTCTGGGATTCCGTGAAGATATTTGTTGGTCAACAAACCTTGCTCCAAGGGTGAAAACACAATACTTCCAACGCCTTCTTCCCCTAATACATCCAACAATCCATCTTCTATCCACCTATCGAACATGGAATAACGGGGTTGATGAATCAAACATGGGGTTCCCATTTCTTTTAGCATTTTTATGGCAGCCTTTGTCTCCTCCGCATTGTAGCTGGATATTCCAACATAAAGTGCTTTCCCTTGTCGAACTATTAAATCCAAAGCGCCCATGGTTTCCTCTAAAGGTGTGGATGGGTCCGGGCGGTGGTGATAGTAAATATCAACATAATCCAGCCCCATTCTTTTTAGACTCTGGTCCAAACTGGAAACCAAGTATTTTTTGGAACCAAAATCACCATAAGGACCATCCCACATCTTCCATCCTGCTTTGGTGCTCACAATTATTTCATCCCGGTATTGGGCCAAATCAGATTTTAGTATTTTACCAAAAGTAGATTCGGCCGAACCAGGTGGGGGACCATAATTATTTGCAAGATCAAAATGGGTAATTCCGGCATCGAATGCATTGCGCACTATTGTACGGGCGGTATGAAAATTATCCATCTCACCAAAATTATGCCAAAGGCCAAGTGAAAAAGCAGGTAGCAACAAACCGCTATCGCCACAGCGATTGTAGGTCATTTCGTTATATCTATTCTTGTTTGGTCGGTAATTCATAAGTGGTTAAATTAAGGTTCATTTCATTGCATCTCCCATAAATAGAACAACTTTAGGATATGGGCTATTTATGTTTAACACCAAATTCTCTAGTGCCCGATTTATTAAAAACATGATATCAACTATTCAATACATGTTTTTTCAAAATTCTTTGATACATTGTCGAAACAAATTTATTGGGTTTTTCACCCCTTTTCATTGAACTAGGACAAGAAATCACCATTACAGTCCCGATACCGATTTATGAAAAATGAATTGAAAAAATACTTGGAACGTTTTATTAAATTATCTGATAATGAAGCGGAGATGGCATTGGAGTTTTTTGAATATCAAAAATTTCCAAAAAACACACTCATTTTGCGCTCGGGAGACATCTGTAATTTTGAAGCCTACATTAAGCAAGGTTGTGCCCGGGAATTTTTCACAGATCATAAGGGAAACGAACACACGGTTGAATTTGCCATTGAAGATTGGTGGATTAGTGAAATTAATAGTTTTGAAAAACAGGTGCCCAGCCAAGTAAGTATCGAGACCCTGGAGGAAACTGAAATGTTGATGTTATCCCTAGAGTCAAAAAAACAACTGCTCCAAGCAATTCCGGCCTTAGAACGGATGTTCAGAATTATGATGCAACGCCATGTGCATGCCCTTAAAAAACGATTGCTTCAAAATATGTCCAGAAATGCCATGGAAAGATATCAAATGTTCCTGGAACAATATCCTACAGTTGTACAGCGGGTCCCGCAATATCACATAGCGTCCTATTTGGGAATCTCCCAAGAATTCTTGAGCAAATTGAGAAAGAGAAACATGGATTTGTAAAAAAAAGAAACGGCATTGATAATAAGGAATTTGAAAGAACAAGAAGAAACTCTACGAGATGGAGTAATTCACATAATTAAGAAAAATCAGATAAATGCCATATATGGTTATTGACATTTTTTTAATAGTTAACAGTAAATGAAACAAATGAGTATTCCCACTGATATTCACTAATTCATACATCTATAGTTTATGGTAAACCTCATCAAAAGGTACCCTGCACCGCTCGCCCCAAATACCTGAACTTCCTTTCCTGATTCCTACGGAGACCACCATGTTTATCTCGGCACCACGTGGTAATTTCAAAAGTCTCTTGACCAGTTTACTGTCAAACCCTTCCAATGGACAGGTATCATATCCCTCATTTGCCATTGCAATCATAAATGTCTGCGCGGCCAACGCACATGATTTATGGACCACAACACGCATATCACTTTCAGATACTTCCCTGGTTATGGGGCGAAAAAGACCTATCGCCTTGGTCAATATAACCCTAAATAACCCCACAATACCAAAAAATCTTGTATACAATAGTGGCATTATTCTACCATAATATAACTCCCTACTCTTTATTCGTTTCTCCTGCCGATCTTCAGGACTGTTGCGTTGAATGTTTCCCTTTTCAAATTCAAGAACAAATTTTAAGCGTTTTTTATACAAATCCTGTCGGGTAACAAATATAACGGCCTCAGATGCTGTAGAAACAGCCGTTTGACCCAAACAAGCTTTGGAGAGCTTTGTTAAAGTATCCGGTTCTGTAACATGGTAAAACTCCCACAATTGCATATTGGAACTATTGGGCGCCAATGTCGCCAGATCCAAACCATGTTTTACTTTTCTAGTATCGACTTTTTTAGCTTTATCATAAACTCTAACCGAACGTCTGTAATTTAAAATACCTTCCAAGTCCATAGTAATCAATTTACCTTTTTAAAGTTTTGTCGCATCTAAGTTATCTTTTTAAAACAAAAACAATGATGAAGGCTATCAATAAGCCAGTAATACCGAAAGTGAATCGCTGTTGATTGAGGTTTACATCAAGGTTGGAAAATCGAAGAATTCAAAGTCAGTGGGACAAGAAGGCTCTAGAAAAACCGAATATTCATATTACAATGGAAAAAACTCCTCTACATCCTCTTTTCCCTTGATCAAATCTAGAATGGTCGTGTTCTCAAGGACTTTAATGAATTTTGACTTATTGGACCCTACAAGTTTATGAAGTACACAAGGATTATCCATATTACAATTTCGAATACCCATTACACATGAATTGACCCTTTTCTCACCATCAATGACTTTCACGATTTCCATAAGCGTACGTTTACGGTCTTCTTCACTTAAGTAAAAACCGCCCTTGGGGCCCCTAGTGGATGAAATGATATCATGGCGGGAAAGTTCCTGTAACAATTTTGCCAAATAGGCTTCCGGCACATGTACTCTCTCATAAATATCCCGGACCAATATTTTATGATCTGTATTGGAGTTCAATGCTAGATAAAGAACTCCTTTTATGGCATATTTGAAAGAATTGGAGAGCATAGTCAAAAATGTCAAACAAAGATTAAAAGACATTTTTATCCTTTTTATGATTAATATCATGTTATACCTATTTGTCCCTATATACATTTGAATCAAATTTTAAACCATTTAACACATGAAGACGATAATAAAAGGAATGGCCCTGCTCTTTGCCATGATCATGATAGGATGTGGAGGGAAGAATGAAGAGAAAAAAGAGGAAGGCTTTAGCGTACAACGTAAAAAGGCTGCCACAGAACAACCTGTAGAGACCAACACGACCAACGAGGTAAAGGCTTCTGAACGTGTGGACATGACCACGATAGGGGTAGGTCCGATCAAATCCGTTGAATTGGAGCCGGATATTGATCAAGCCATGGTTACAAATGGAAAAGAGGTCTATGACCAAATGTGCTTGGCTTGCCATAGAATTGGTAAAAAATTCATCGGTCCCCCTCCCAATGGAATATTGGAAAGAAGAACTCCAGAGTGGGTCATGAACATGATTTTGAACCCCCAAGAAATGGTGCAACAAGATTCCTTGGCCAAAGATCTGCTTCAAGAATTCAACGGATCGCCTATGTCCAACCAAGGGTTGACCGAAGATCAGGCAAGAGCTATTCTCGAATACTTTAGAACCTTAAAATAAATCGTATGAGATCAACCATTAAACTCAGTACCATGGGACTATTTCTACTACTAGCGCTCAACAGCAGTTGTAAGGATAGGGCCCAAAACCAAACCACGGTTTCCGACCAAAACGCATCCGAGGCTATATTGGAAAACAATAAAGGACAGGCCTTTATAGAAGATGATGAGTCCACGCCCAATGTGCTACAAATAGCCATAGGATCAGCTGATCATACCACCTTGGTCGCAGCCGTACAGGCCGCTGAACTGGAGAATGTTTTAGTAAATGCCGGCCCCTTAATGGTGTTCGCGCCGACCAATGCCGCTTTTGATGCTTTGCCAGAAGGAACCGTAGAAGATCTATTGAAACCTGAAAACAAGGATGCCCTGGCAAACATCCTCAAATACCATGTAACTCCAGGCAACTATTCCAAGGACTTTTTAAAAAAATTCAAAAAATTGGGGCAGGCCAATAACCAAAATGTTTCCGTGGAAGTTAAAGGTGATGATGTCTTTATCGGGGGCGCCAAGATAATTGGTAGTGTACCCGCAGGAAATGGAATCGTACATGTGGTGGACAAGGTCATCCTACCTCCTACCCAATAAACAACATAAAACCAAAAAAACGAATAAATCCTAACACAATGAAAATTCATAATCATTTTATAATGACCATGGGAGCAGCCCTGATGCTGGTCTCCTGTGGCCAACAAAACCAAAGTTCGAACGGGGCATTGTCATCCAGTGCTGCAGAAAAAGTATATGTTGCCCCAGGGGAACAAGATGAGTTTTACGCCTTTTTATCTGGAGGATATAGTGGTAACCTTACCGTGTATGGTTTACCATCAGGTAGAATGTTCAAAGAAATACCAGTATTCTCCCAATTCCCAACTTCTGGGTATGGCTATTCCGAAGAAACCGTTCCCATGTTGAACACCTCCCATGGGTTTGTGCCTTGGGACGACCTTCACCACCCCGATATTTCCCAGACCAATGGGGAGTTGGACGGTAGATGGATCTTTGTGAACGGAAACAATACCCCCCGTATTGCAAGAGTCGATTTGAGCACATTTGAAACAGCTGAAATCATTGAGGTACCCAACAGTGCCGGTAACCACAGTTCGTCCTTTATCACGGAGAACACCGAATATGTTGTGGCCGGTACCCGTTTTGCCGTACCCGTACCCCAAAGGGATATGTCCATCAGTGAATATAAAGGAAACTTCAAAGGTGCCTTGACTTTTATCAGTGTGGATCCTGAACATGGCCATATGGCCATCAAGTTTCAATTGTTGATGCCTGGGTTCAACTATGACCTTTCACACCCAGGTCGGGGAAAATCCCATGGATGGTTCTTCTTCACCACTTATAATACGGAAGAGGCCAATACCCTATTGGAAGTAAATGCCTCTCAAAATGACAAAGATTTCATTGCAGCCATCAACTGGAAAAAAATCGAAGAGTATGTGAACAATGGCGGAGGAACCAAAATGCCGGCCAACTATGCACACAACGTATATGATGAGCATTCGCACACAGGAACATCCACAATGCGTAAGGAGGTACTCACCGTTGATCCAACAAAAGTACCCGGAGCAGTTTACTTTTTGCCAACACCTAAATCCCCTCACGGATGTGATGTTGATCCATCAGGAGAATACATTATTGGTAACGGAAAACTATCTGCTGATTTAACCGTACACTCCTTTGATAAAATGATTGCCGCCATTGAAGGTGAAAAATTCGATGGTGAAGCCTATGGAATACCAATTCTAAAATTTGAAGATGTACTGGCAGGACAGGTAAAAAGCGGAGGCCTCGGTCCACTACATACCGAATTTGACGGTAAAGGAAATGCATATACTACCTTCTTTATCTCTTCGGAAGTGGTCAAATGGAAATTGGGTACTTGGGAGGTCATTGACAGAAAACCAACGTACTACTCCGTGGGTCACCTTATGATTCCTGGAGGTAACTCGAGAAAACCATTTGGTCAATACGTGGTAGCCATGAACAAAATTACCAAGGACCGTTACTTGCCCACTGGTCCGGAAATGGAACACTCTGCACAGATCTATGACATATCAGGGGACAAAATGGAATTGATCTATGACTTCCCAACACACGGAGAGCCCCACTACGCTGCGGGATGCCCCGCTGAGCTGTTGGCTCCGAAATCACAGAAAATCTATCGATTGGATGAGAACCAGCACCCCTATGCCGTAACAACCGCTGATGGTTCCAAAGTGGTACGAGACGGCAAAGAGGTACATGTATACATGTCCACGATCCGCAGTCACTTTACCCCGGACAATATTGAGGGTATCAAGGTCGGTGATAAGGTATACTTCCATATCACCAACCACGAGCAGGATTTTGATGTACCGCACGGTTTTTCCATCTTGGGCCAAAACTCCTCCGAACTTTTAGTGATGCCAGGACAGACCAAGACATCGGTCTGGGAACCCAAACAAGTTGGCGTGTGGCCATTCTACTGTACAGATTTCTGTTCGGCCCTGCACCAAGAAATGCAAGGATATGTAAGGGTCTCTCCTGCCAATTCCAACACAGAATTGAAATGGTCACTTGGTGAATAATTCGGATTGACTCACCATTGAATGAAGCGGGCTGTGTCCACCACCTGCCCGCTTTTTTACAAATTGACAAACTACCATCGACCAAAAAACCGCACTCAGTTTGTAACCTATAAATCAAAACAAATGAAAAAGGCTAGTATATTAATGATCTTTGGCCCGCTCTTCCTATTGGGATTATACATTTTCCCACTTTGGAACATCATGTTGGGAGCTCCACAATATCCTGATCCCTTGGGGTTGAACATCCATATCAATGGTCTAAAGGGAGTAAGCGAATTTGATATCCAAAACATTGATGGCCTGAACCACTATATAGGAATGCACACACTCCCGAAAGCTGAGGACATGTGGGAATTTAGTACTTTTCCTATGGTTATCGGAATCATGGTGGCCCTTGGTGTATTGATCGGTTTTTTGGGTTACTTCAACAAGGTTAGCTACAAATGGTTTCTTGGTTGGTTTGTACTGATGTCCATTATGGGCATATTGGGCATGTACGATTTCAATGAATGGTTGGTGGACTATGGCACTAATCTGGACCCCAATGCTATCATGAAATTAACAAATCCCGACGGAACAGCGATGACCTATAAGCCCCCTTTATTGGGACATGTAAAGATGTTGAATTTTGATGTAACCTCAATTCCGGCATCTGGAGGCTGGCTCATGTTCGTGGGCATGATGCTTACCTTGGCCGCGGGATTTCTGGGGTGGAAAAACACAAAAAAACAATAAAATATTCATTATGAAACCCTTCATTATCCTATTGCTTGTAATCTTTGGTTGTATCATGGGGTGCTCCGTAAGTCCAAAACCCATTGATTATGGCCATGTTGGTTGTCATTATTGTAGTATGACCATTGTGGACAAACAACACGCAGCACAGCTCGTCACCACAAAAGGCAAGGTATTCAATTTTGACGCCGTGGAATGTATGATGAACCAATTAAAGGATGATCAAACCGAGATGGCCCTGTTCTTGGTCAATGATTTTGACCGTCCCGGTGAACTGGTGGATGCCAAAAATGCCACCTATTTGATAAGTGAGAATATTCCCAGCCCTATGGGGGCTTTTCTAAGTGCATTTTCCGAAGAAAAGGCTGCCCAAAACACATTGGATGACAATGGTGGGGAGCTCCTGTCCTGGACCGAATTAAAACAAGAATATAAATAACAAAGTAAAAGTTTAAACCCATGTATATGATCGATATTGACAATACCATTGCGCAACAACCTTTTGATGGTCTACAGGTCGAACGACTGGTCAAAAACCCAGCACTGGAAATTTTGAGCATCAGCTTGGCCAAAAATGCGGTATTTCCAAATCACACATCACCAAAAGATGCCCATTTGATTGTCTTGGAAGGTTCTATCAATTTCCATATTGAGAACCAAATTGTTAATTTGACAACACAACAACATTTTGGTTTTTCCAAAGAAGTGGAGCATTGGGTAACGGCCAAGGAAGACACCAAGTTTTTGATCATCAGATAAAAATTGCTTTGTTTCCGTTTTAAAAAGGTGCCACTGAGTACTTCAATTACAAAGACACCATGATATTCAACAATCCACATCACAAATATATCCTAAGGTTGATTATGCTTTTGTTGGGGCCATTGGTATGGGCCAAGACCTGGTCGGTCTGCCCAACCTGTGAGCATAGTTCCATCAAGAAGACGATTCAACAAGCCAATGCCCATGACACCTTATTGGTTCAAAAAGGAACCTATAGAGAATTTGAAATTCTGGTGGACAGGCCCTTGGTCATCAAAGGAGTTGATTACCCTATTATCGACGGAGAAAAAAAAGGGGAAATCTTTAGGATTCAATCGGACGGCGTGACTTTGGACGGTCTATTCATCATCAATGTAGGAGTAAGTTACACAAAGGATAATGCAGCCATCCGGGTAATTAGAAGCAAAAATTTCCTCATCCAAAATATGGTACTGGAGCAATTGTTTTTCGGTATCTATTTGGAAAAATCATCCCATGGCAAAGTATACCATAATAGAATCATCGGAGAAGCTGTGGATGAATACAATTCGGGAAATGGAATCCAACTTTGGTATTCCTCGGATATAGAAGTAAGGAAAAACCATGTCCAGGGAACCCGGGATGGTATTTATTTGGAATTCTCCGACCAGATTACCATTACCGATAATGTGAGCAGGGACAATCTTCGGTACGGACTCCATTTCATGTTTTCCGACCAAGATGTCTATACCCATAATACTTTTGAGAACAATGGTGCCGGAGTGGCAGTCATGTTCTCCAAGTTCATCACCATGAAGAACAATACTTTTCGAAAGAATTGGGGCACAGCGGCCTACGGTATGCTATTAAAAGAAATCAACGATGCGGAAATCAGTGGAAACATCTTTGAAGAAAATACCATTGGTATAAATATAGAAGGATCTAACCGGATCAAATATATCGACAATGACTTTAAAGGAAACGGTTGGGCCATTCGGGTTATTGGAGCTTGCTACACCAATAGTTTTAAGGGCAACAATTTCCTTTACAATTCCTTCGACATTTCTTATAACAGCAAACTGAACGACAATGTATTCGAAGGGAACTTTTGGAGCAGTTATACCGGTTATGATCTCGACAAAGATGGTATTGGTGATGTACCTTATCGTCCAGTGAAATTGTTTTCCTATGTAGTGAACCGAACCCCGGAAACCATTGTTTTGTTGCGGAGCCTTTTCATGGATATTATTGATTTCTCCGAACGAGTCTCCCCTGTCTTCACACCAGATAATTTAAAAGATGCCCAACCTTTAATGAAAATACGATCATGACCATTGCAATAAACAATCTTCATAAGCGATTTGGAAAAAACCAAGTATTGAAAGGAGTAGATTTATCCATAGACGAAGGCCATATTTATGCCATTCTTGGACCCAACGGTTCGGGCAAGACTACTTTAATCAAGAGTATCCTGGGCATGGTAATTCCCGATAAAGGTAGTATCACTGTACTGGACAGGACCATCAAAAAGGACTGGAAATACCGCAAAAAAATTGACTATCTCCCCCAAATCGCCAATTTTCCTCCCAACATCAAGGTCAAGGAATTGATTAACATGATCAAAGACCTAAGGAACAGTCCTAGTGCTGAGAAAGAGCTTATCGAGTTATTTGGACTAGGCCCCTTCTTGGACAAAAAACTGTCAACCCTTTCCGGTGGTACCAAACAAAAAGTGAACATTGTACTGACCTTTATGTTTGACAGTCCCTTAATCATCTTGGATGAACCCACCACAGGCTTAGATCCAAAGGCCCTGATTCGTTTAAAGGAATTGATCCAAAAAGAAAAAGCCCAAGGAAAGACCATTTTGATCACCACGCACATTATGCAATTTGTGGAAGAAATGGCCGATGAGATACTCTATCTTCTGGAAGGGGAGATTTATTTTAAAGGGAGTATCAAGAAACTAATGGAACAGACCAAACAAACGAATTTTGAACATGCCATTGCGGCCATAACGACTTCGGATAGCCATGCTTAAAATATTGAAATACAGTTTTTACGATCTTATACGCAGCCGTTGGAGCTACGTTTACTTTCTGTTTTACCTCGCTCTTGGCTTTGTGTTGTTGTTCCTAAACAATGATGTCTCCAAGGCTGTGATTACCTTAATGAACGTGATCATTATCCTGATTCCATTGATAGGAACCATTTTCGGGGTGATGTACTATTACAATTCCCGAGAATTCACTGAACTTTTATTGGCACAGCCCATCAAACGTAGTTCCATTTTTATGGGGCAATATTTTGGCGTGGCGGGCTCGTTGACCCTTAGTTTGGTATTGGGCCTGGGAATCCCATTTCTATTATATGGCCTGCTAAGGAGCGATGCAATTTTTGATTTCTCCCTTTTATTGGTCACAGGAGCTTTTTTGACTTTTATATTCGTGGGACTTTCCTTTGTGATCGCCATATCCAACGAAAACAAGATCAAGGGATTTGGATATGCCGTATTGCTATGGCTTTTCTTGGCCGTGGTCTACGATGGCTTGTTTCTCATGTCCCTCATTATGTTTGAGGAATATCCCTTGGATACTTTTTCCTTGGTGGCCACTGCACTCAATCCCATAGATCTGTCACGAATATTGATATTGCTCAAATTGGATATCTCGGCCCTATTGGGTTATACCGGTGCCATCTTTAAAAAATTCTTTGGAACCGATTTGGGATTCTTGATCTCCATGGCTATTCTGTTGCTATGGACCATATTGCCCTTATTGGGATTGCGGTACAAAGCAAAAAGAAAGGATTTTTAACTGGGGTAGCATTATAAATAACTCATGAAGGAAAACATTTACCGAAAACATTTACGAATTGCTATTACTTATTTTGGTATCGCTGCTGTATTGGGTATACTACTTCGCTCCATTTTTTTCTTTGGGTTCAACTATAAATTTATGGTCCATGCCCATTCGCACAATGCATTATTGGGTTGTGTATATGCGGGGTTGACCACTTCGCTTCATTATCGCTTTGTAAATCAGACCACATCCAGTAGAAGGTATGCATACATTTTTATTGGTACTCAAGGCACCTAAATCGATTTATTGGTGACCTTTAATAAATGATTAGGCAAAACAAATAAAAGACAATTATATCCTATATTATTTAATCGTATCTTTACACTAAAATTAGTTCTCTTATGATGTTTTCAAAAGCCTGTGAATATGGTATTAGGGCTGCAGTTTATGTTACGCTTCAGTCTTTGGAAGAAAGACGTGTCAGTTTCAATGAAATAGCAAAAGAAATCGATTCACCTATAGCCTTTACTGCCAAAATTTTACAGCAGCTCACTAGAAATAATATCATCCATTCCGTAAAGGGGCCCACGGGCGGGTTCGAAATTGAACGGGAAGATATGGATATGGTAAAGTTGAGCATGATCGTCAAGGCCATTGATGGCGATAAAATATATACGGGATGCGGTCTAGGGCTAAAGGAATGTAACGCACAAAAACCCTGCCCTCTACATGACAAGTTTCTTGATATACGAACCGACCTCCGAAATATGTTGGAAAGCACTAGTTTATTTGAACTAGCTACAGGTTTAGAAGTAGGGTTGACCTATTTAAAGCGCTAAAAGACTGAGGACACTTCCCTAAATAAATGTTGGAACACGGTTGATATCACAATTGGATGGATATAACAAACATGTCAAAATCTATTGAATCCTTAAAATGCAATGATCAAAACAAAGGAGATAATAAGTCTAGAAGAGGTTAAACTCTTGGTAGATTTTTTCTATGGAAAAGTTCGTAAAGACCCCCTTTTGGCCGATATTTTTAATGAGGTGATACAAGATAATTGGCCGAACCACTTAGAAAAAATGTACCGTTTTTGGCAAACAGTATTATTGAAGGAACACACCTATCAAGGTAGTCCCTTTGCTCCCCATGCCAAGCTCCCGGTCGATGCAAAACATTTTGATCGTTGGAAGCAACTTTTTTTTGAGACCATTGATGAAAATTTCTCAGGCGATAAAGCTGCAGAGGCCAAGTTCAGGGCCACAAAAATGGCCGAGATGTTCCAATTGAAGATTGAATATTTTCAAAATAATAAGAGCATTTAGATATTATTGCCCTCAATAGATCAAACACCCTCATCTTGGGACTCATCTTCACCAATACGTTCGAGCTCCAAGGTGCCATCTTCATGCAGTTGAAGCGTGCTACCATATTCCACCTCATCCGAATCTAAATCGTTGTTCCATCGATTGGTCCAATATGAATACCTCAACACAATTGTTAATAAAAAATGGTTTTTCCAACTTTTTGGAAGATATGAGTTCGGAGATCCAGTTCGAACAAATGAATTTGGCTCCTCTAATTTTCAGAACGAACCGCCTCGTTTTCTGAACGAGCAGGGCGGCATAAATGGTCAATTTCTCGGGATTGTTGGAAGTGTTTCTTGTAAAGAGAAAAACCTTTAAAGTATTGTAATTTAGTATAATACATAATTTTTGGATTTAACAAAACAGGTTTGCAAAACACCCATAAATAGCGTCAAACTGTAACTAAATTATGCACAAGGAACATACCGAAGCATTCACAAAACTCGATACCTTTTTATGTATTTAAATGAATTCAAATGAACGCATAAAAAACAAAAAAACACTATCAATCAGTTAGTTGACAGTGCTTTAATACCACCTATATAGTGATTCGTCGGGGTTGTAGAACCTACAATCCAAACATAATTAATTAGGCGGTAATGGTA
Source organism: Flagellimonas lutimaris (assembly GCF_003581615.1). Classification (GTDB taxonomy): domain Bacteria; phylum Bacteroidota; class Bacteroidia; order Flavobacteriales; family Flavobacteriaceae; genus Flagellimonas; species Flagellimonas lutimaris. Next base: position 139,726 of record NZ_QXFH01000077.1, on the reverse strand, counting down.
AAGTTTAACCATTTCCAAATCTTTACTCCAATATGATGGCAATCATTCTATTTATACAACAATTTTCCCAAATTTGAGATTGCTAATGTCCCAAGCTTTGAAAAGCCATAGAAAATTATATACAAAACTTAGAAACATGAATGCAAAATATTTGATTCCTCTAGTGCTTCTTGGAATGTGGAACTGTAAACAACAGAATGAAAAAAGTGTCCCCGATCCAATATCAATAGATATTGAAAAACCACCCAAAAAATCCCTGGAAATGGAAAGGGTTGCACAATACTTAGGTATTTCACCTTCAGATTCCGTTGATTTTGAGACCCAGTTTCATTGCTGGACCATAGATGAAAATAAAAATCTTGATAGTGTAAACATCTCCGAAGCAATCAATCTCTTTAAAAAGATTACCAAAACAGGAAAAAGCAATGTTTATCCCATTTTTGGAACCGACATCAACAATGAAGTCATGATTATCATGTCCAACAAAGGGTTTGGAGGAAACATTCGAGGAACATTTCTGATTGACAAAAACACCTTGGAAATTAAAAAAGTTGAGTTTGACCATGTAGCGGAATCGGATGGATATGGTGCTGCTATTACTCTGTCTGACTTTGAAAATCAATTCGTGGGCACCAAGGTAAATTTTGCGACAAATACCTTTGGACTAAAACAAAATGGTAAAATTGCAATACCTGGAAGTAAGATAGTCGATGGGATTTCAGGAGCCACAATAACCTCAACACTAACAGTAGAAATGATCAATGATAACCTAAAAAAATATGAAGTGTTTTTTCAGTAATTGGTCGCTTTACAAATGAATCGCTTTTCAAGACTTGTTGTTTTATTATTTAAAGAAAAATGCAACCTTCTTCTATTAAACCAAACCTCCATATATTCAATTACTGCTAATTCAGCATCTTCCATAGTTTAAAAAACTATGATGAATTATTACCATTGTTAGCGTTAGTTATTTTTATTGTTTAGGTCTAAGCGTTTCAATAATCTGAGCATCAACCCAAAAAATATCGGCATAACTCTCGTCAAAAGTGTCACCTAATTTTACGCGATGAAATATAAGGTATTTACCATCCGAAGTAACACTTGCGTAACTATCTTCCATGTCAGAATTGATATCTTCACCCATGTTTATGGCTGCTCCCCAAGATCCATCTTTTGTCCGAAAACTAATGTACAAGTCAGAACTACCATATCCATCTTCTTTTTCACAATCCCAAATGATATAGCTTTCATCTGTTGCAATAAAAGGATGTGCTATATAAGTTCCAGAATTGAATACATTTCCCATTTCTATGGGCTCTTCACGAATTCCATTTTTTACAACAGACATTCTAAGTGTTCCAATAGAATCCCTTTCGTCAAAAACATAAGTACCTAAAACCGACGATGTCAGTCGCATAATGGGGATTTGGTCATATGGCGACTCCAAACTTTTTTCTCCTGACCAACCAGTTGGTGTTCTTTCTCTATATTTATTCCCCAAAAACATGGTTTTATTATCTGTAGAAATAAACATTTCACCTGTGTTTGGTTCTTCCATAAAGGTATTCCAACTTCCATTTTCGAATCGAATTCCCAAATTTTTAGAGACTTCACCTTTTATCTGTCTTGCAAAATAAAACTCATCTAAATTAGGTGAAATTGCAGCCAAAACTTCTAGATGATTTGTTGAAACTATACCAAGAGCAAAGAGTTCTGGAATAAGACCTGGAGGCTTTTGACCAAGAAACAACTCTTCTTGTGACACTGACTTACCTTGTTTAAAGTCCTCTTTCTTGAAATTACAACTATTTGTAACCATTCCTATCACAAACATTGACAATATAAAAATCGGTGTTTTCATTAGTTAAATTTAAAATATGCTATAAATACCTTGATGTTTTCAGCCACTCTTATCATAACGGATTTGTATATGAAAAGTAGCGGGTATATTTGTGCTAATTTTCAGTTTAAAAATAAAGACAGACCATAGAATAGAATTAATAAGTTCGCTCTTAACTGCTGTTTTTTAATCCATTGCGGCTGGCTTTTTCTTTTAAGGATTACAAGCTTCAGCTTTAAAATTCACGGAACCATCTATTAAGATTAATCCCTCATCGGATACTGTTATCACTAAATCCTGCATACCACCATTTCTGTGTCCATCAACAAAGAATTTATTTCCCCCCACGGGAACAAGCACAACTTTTGTGACATGACTAGTTTTAACAGCATCATCCATAAACATTCCTTGTATTTTATTTGCAGCGTTTACACTTATTACCATTCCAATATCAACTGTTTCGAAATGAAACCTGATGTGAATATTTTTAACTTCTTCGCCCTCAATATTGTAGATATTGTATGCCTTGAATTCACCTGCATGGTTTATGAAATTTGCCCACATTCCTTTTAATTGATCCTGTCCTTGCTGGGTACCTAGAAATCCTTTCATTTGTTCGTTACCGTAATCTGAAAGTCCTTCAAACTGTTGAGTACTCCAGGCTTTGGCAAAAAATAGTGCAGTTTCGCAGGCTTCAGTGTTATCATTCACGTCTTTAGAAAATGCATAAGTAAAAACAGACCAAGGCTCTTTACCGGCTGTTTCTAATGAATATGTGCTTTCTCTCTTTTTTAAAACAAGTGCGTGTTCATCATCCAATTGATAAGTATTGGTAAAATCAGCAATACTTTTACTTTTAATTGGTAACGGCAGGTTTTCTGCAGGTTTACCTTGAAACAGTGAAATGATTTTATCGGTAATTTCTGGTACAAAAGTAACTTCACCTTGAAACTCCTCTAATACAGGGTTTACAGAAGTAGCATTGGATAGAACGATTATTTTAATATCTCTTTCTGGCAATGAACCCATCACTGAAGCATAGCCGGGAAGCAATCCGTTATTATATATCCATTTCTCTTCTCCTTTTTGTTCAATTACCCAACCTAATCCAGATAACTTATCATTTACGCCCATTGCTTGCGTTACGTTGTACAGCTTACTCTTTGATTCTACCTTTAATAAGGTGCCATTCTCCAGCGCTTGCATAAATTTGAATAAATCAAATGTGGTCGAATTTATATCGGCCGCTCCTTGAAGCCAAGAAGGATGAAAGGGGGAACTGAAGTTTTGAAATTCATTCATTCCCAAACCTAAACACGGCTGTGCTTTTTGGTGGTTTGGTTTAAATGCTGCGACTGCTGTATTTTTCATATTTGCAGGTTTAAAAACAGCTTGTTCCATATAGTCGGCATAGGATTGACCGCTCACTTTTTCGATAATATTTGCTAAGAGCGAGTAGCCAAAATTATTGTATTCATACCCTGTTCCTGGCTCAAATTTTAATTTTGAAGCCTTAAATTTTTCCAAAAGTTCATCCAAAGTAATTGAAGATACTTCAGGCATAAGGCCGTTTCCACTATCATCTTTCCTACCAATATTGGCCTCCATACCAGAGCTGTTATTGAGCAAATGTTGAATGGTAATGTCTTTTGAATAATCAGGCATAAAATCTGGGAAGTAAATTGAAATAGGAGCTTCCAATGTCAGTTTGCCATCTTCCACCAATCTCATAATACCAACCGCCGTCAATGATTTGGTTAGCGAGGCAATACTAAATATCGAGTTTTTGGTATTCTTTTTTTTATCCACTATGTCGGCATAACCAAAACTTTGTTGATAGATAATGGTATTGTTCTCACTTATTAAAACGCTTCCCACAAAGCGATTGTAGTGCGCATAACTTTCAAATAGTGCATCGATATCCTTTTTTAATTCTTTATTGGAACTTGATTGCCCAAAAGAATTAATCCCTAAGACCAAGGCGATTATAATTGCTGTAACCTGTTTCATTTCCTTTTGATTTTATAAGTATTGTTCAGCAATAATAGAATGCTTGAATGATTCAAAAAAAGGAATGTGATTAGCACCTATTTTCCTGTGGTGGAAACTTATAAATATGTGAAAAAGGATAAACTTCACAGGAAAGTGCATTTTCGTCCCTACAATAATACCTTCTGTCCTTTTAACGAATTTGATTTACTTTAAACGCTACTTTTGATACCAAGCTGTTCATAATGAAAAAATATATAGAGCCCATAATTCACGTTTTAGTTTGGGGAATAGGGTACGTTCTAATTCTAAACTATACATCGACTATTGGTGACTTCAGGAAAGACAAAGGCCCTTATTGGGTTGCTTTACTTTTCGGGATGCTTATGAACACTACTGTTTTTTACACTACGTCATTTTTCTTGGTCCCAAAATTTTTGCGCCTTAAAAAAATAAGGGCCTTGGTAATTTCTTTGTTAAGTGGTTTCATAGCCATCAACCTATTTGAGAGTATAGTGGATTATAGGTATTTAGCTGTTTTCTTTTCTTCCGCAAACGAATCTTTCCTAGTGTATTTCCTTTATAATTCAGTGGTCAGTTTTTTTATTTTGTTAGTCGCTTTATCCTACGCACTGATTAAATATTGGATACAAAATGAAAAACTTAAACGTGTATTGCTTGAAGAAAAGCTTTCCACAGAAATGGCTTTTTTAAAATCCAAGATCAACCCTCATTTTTTGTTCAATGTTTTAAATAGTTTTTATGCCAAATCACTAAAGCACGATGTGCCGGAGTTAGCAGATGGAATTGCTAAACTCGCAGAATTAATGCGTTATATGGTTTATGAAACGAATGAAGATAAAGTACCTCTTGAAAAAGAAATTCATCACCTCAAAAATTTTATTCAGGTATATCAACTACGTATCGCCGACGAAGACGAGGTATATATTAATTTTAAGATCAAAGGCGATGTTAAGGATGTAGACATAAGCCCGATGCTGCTCATCCCTTTTGTTGAAAATGCAATCAAACATGGTATTGATCCCAAAACAAAATCCCTGATCAATATTTCGCTCGAGGTAGAAGAAAATAAATTATGTTTTAAGGTAACCAATACAATACATCAAGGAATCTCTGGCTTAAAGGATGAGTCTTCGGGTTTTGGACTTGATAATTTAAAAAAGAGACTCTCCATTCTGTATCCAAATACCCATACGTTGGAAGCAAATGAAGATAAGGGGCATTTCATATCTTTACTTAAGCTGCAACTCGATGAAAGACCCTTATGAACTGTATAATAATTGATGACGAACCAGCTGCTATTGATGTACTTAAATTCCATTTAAGCAGCATTCCTTTTATCGATTTGGAGAAAACGTTCAGAGATCCCCTAGATGCGCTTGAACACCTTCAAAAGCATACCGTCGATGTTATCTTCTTGGATATAAACATGCCAAAATTATCGGGGATCAGCTTCCCTAAGTTTTTGCAAAATCCACCACTTATTATATTTACTACCGCCTATTCTGAATATGCTTTGGAGAGTTATGAATTGAAAGCGGTGGACTATCTTTTAAAACCCATTGAATTCAATAGACTGCTCCAAGCGGTTATGAAGGCTCAACAGCTATTAGAAAAAAATAGCAGTATAAAAACTTCAAGTACTGAAATTTCAAATGATGTTGGGCAACAAACAATTTTTATAAAAAGCGGTTCTGAATTTCATCAATTGTATGTTCAGGATATAAAATACGTGGAAAGCGATGGTAATTATGTCACTTTCCATACCAGTAAAGGACCTGTTTTGGCACGTTATAAAATATCCGAAGTGTTGGAAATACTTCCAAAAAAGCTTTTTATAAGAATACATCGATCTTATATCGTAGCATTAAAACATATAGAAACGGTCAAAAAACACTGTGTGGTCATTGATGCTAAAGAAATACCTATTAGCAGTAACTATAGAGAGGGATTTCTTGCCATAATCCATGAAATTAGTAAAAAAGGAGGGGCAAAATCGAAGGATGAATAATTGTCGTTTCCTAAGATAGCTACGGGTTAAAAATTTGGTTGGATAGCCATTATACCACCATGCTAATAATTAGTGAAGAATGGGTTTGCGAATCTAGAAACCACTTCACCCCCACCCCAAACGTTAGGAATTGGTACATTTATTTAAAAGTATTCGCCTATGACAACAGCTTATTGATGGTATTGTTCTAGGTTAAACCTTACGATATAATGATTGAAAAAGGGATTTTCTTCAGTACTGCCACGGCTACTGGTAAAAATTAGGAACTTTCCATCCTGGGTCACAAAGGGACTGCCATCAAAACCAGCCGAATTAATTTCCCTGCCCATCCAGATGGGTTGGGACCAATTTCCGTCTGCTTTTTTCAAGCTAATATATAAATCAGATTTACCCGAGCTTTCCACCTTGTCGAAACTGGCAAAAATAATATAGCTTTCATCTGGAGCTATAAAGGCATCCCCTTCATTGGACTCGGAATTTATAGATGGGTCCAGCGGTTCTGGTGATGCATATACGCCATTCACCAATCTAGAAACATAAATATCCCCATTTTGTGAACCGTGCGGTGTTATTGTAAAATAAAGATTGCCACTATCCGCCAAGATGGGATAAAATTCATTCTCGGGCATCGGTCGCGAAAAATAAAGCTCCGGCTTTTGCCAATCCCCGCCAACTCTTTCAGACTTCCAAATGTTCCAATCACCAATGGTATCCGTTTCGTTTTCCAACATGGTTGAGGAAAACAACATCACCTCCCCTTTTTCGTCCACATACACATCCGAGTGAATAGCGTTTTCAGGAAAATCAACTTTGCCCATATCCATAAAAGCACCCTCTTCCCAAACAAATTTTCGGATATCGGCCCCTGTTGCATGGCTTTTGGTATAGTAAAGCTCCTTGGTTGTGGCTACAAAAGCATTGTTCCATTGTAATGAATCTCTGGACAAAGTTCCCTGACCCAACATTGCCGGTGTTGTGGCATCCTGATATTCAAAAAATGGGTCGGGATAACTATTGCAGCCAGAAAGAATGATTCCAGATACCATAGCTATAATTATTGTTCTTCTATATGACATCTACTAATCCATTTCTATTTCTTGGTTCTTCGCATCATAATATTTCCTCCCTGCCATGCTACCGTCCTCCGCATATTCAAATTTCATTTGGGCAAAATTGGCTGGAGGACTAAGAATAGGTGAAGCTATCAATCTCAGAATCGATGATATTGACAGTGGAAGAATGTTGATACACATAAAGGGCGGAAAAGGAAAAAAAGATAGATACACATTACTTTCCCCCAGTTTTCTGAAGATTCTTCGGGAGTATTATAAACAGTTCAGGCCGAAAGAATATCTGTTTCAAGGTCAAAAAGCATTAAAATACAGTGCCAGCAGTGCACAAAGCGTTTTAAAAAAAGCTGTTATTAGTTCGGGAATACGGAAAAAGGTTACTCTTCACACGCTAAGGCATAGTTTTGCAACACATTTATTGGAAAGTGGAACCGATATCCGTTATATCCAAGAGCTTTTGGGACACAATAATCCTAAGACCACCATGATATATACCCACGAAACCGAGAATAGCATCAAAAATATCAACAACCCGTTTGATGACCTATAATTATCTTTATATTGCATAAAAGGTTGAAAACTATACTGAACCATAAATTGCAAAACTTGGGCATAGCCAACCAAATTGGTGGTATATACCCAACAAAGTTCAGTATATAATCAAGTTGGGACGGATTTGAAAGCCTTCGGCCTCAACCAAGTTGCTCCATTGCTGCGCAATTCACG
>NZ_QXFH01000077.1:130601-132019 GCF_003581615.1 Flagellimonas lutimaris | reverse complement strand
TTATTTGTGAATAAATTCACATAATTTAAAACCCAGAACGTCACTGCGTTTAGCAGGGCGTTAGGGGCAATTTAAACCAGCCTTTGAAATAAAATGAAAACTAAGAAAAAATGAAAGACAAAATCAACTTTAAAGGTATAATAACAAAGTTATGGTTCTTTTTCATTCTACTAATTTTGACCATCAATTTTGGATGTCAACAAGAAATAACTGGCAAACCTGAAAACAATACTATAATCAAGGAAAAATGGCATTGGGACAATTCTGCTAAACAAAGCGAAAGTGCAGGATATGCTCAAGTGGTAAAAGTTGGTAATACAATCTATATATCGGGAGTTCCAACATCTGATTTAAGTCCAGAAGGAATAACAAAACTATACAAAACTCTTGAACAATGTTTGAATGCCTTTGGAGCAAACCCAAAGGATGTTGTTAAAGAAACACTCTATACGACTGATATTGAGGAAATGAAAAAGCACAATAATGCAAGAAAAAGTTTCTATCAAGGCGACTATCCAGCAGCCAGTTGGGTTCAAGTTAGTAGGCTATACGAACCAAACGCCAAATTAGAAGTAGATTTAATTGCAGAAATAACCAATCCGAATTAATAAAACAATTTCTTTGTGTATGAACACTGTTGTCGCTAAGAAGATTATTGACTTAAAAAACAAGGACTTAAAACTTAGAAATGAACTCATAAAAAAAGAAGAACTTTCCAATGGATATAATGAAGAAATGGAAGCATTACACAATACTAATGCGAAAGAATTAAGTCAAATAATTGATGAAATTGGATATCCGACAATAGATAAAGTTGGCAAAGAAGCTAATGAAGCAGCTTGGTTGATTATTCAACATTCTATCGGACAGCCTGAATTTATGAAGAAATCGGCAGAAATGCTTAAAAAAGCTGTTCAAGAAAACAAAGCTGACCCGATTAGTCTTGCATATTTGGCTGACCGAATAGCTGTTTTTGAGGGAAAAGAACAACTTTATGGAACTCAATTTGATTGGGACATTAATGGAGTGATGAGCCCAAATCAAATAGACGATATAGAAAAAGTAAATCTACGTAGAAAAACTCTTGGGCTTAATTCACTTGAAGAGCAAACCGTGATTATGAAAGAAAGAGTGAAAAAGGAAAACCAAAGTCCACCAGATGACTTCCAAGAAAGAAAAAGTGAATACAACGAATGGAGAAAATCTGCTGGTTGGATAGAATAAAAACTGCCCCTAACACGGTGTATAAGTAATAGCGGTTAAAGTGATTAAACGAAAGTAAAAACATAAAACAAAGGGCAGTGTAAAACCGAAAGGTTTACGAGTAGAAATCCGCTACTACTCATACACAAGTCCGTTGGGACGGATTTGAAAGCCTTCGGCCTCAACCAAGTTGCTCCATTGCTGCGCAATTCACG
>NZ_QXFH01000077.1:7500-130551 GCF_003581615.1 Flagellimonas lutimaris | reverse complement strand
TTATTTGTGAATAAATTCACATAATTTAAAACCCAGAACGTCACTGCGTTTAGCAGGGCGTTGTGATTAATATTCAAATCGTGCTATGCCAGAAAATTTAGTTAAAAGACAACATTGCAAAACTTGAAAATAGAGTTGCATCATCTCATACAAGAGAAGTCTTTACTAGTGATTCATTATCTATGATACAAAAGGCAATAACGAACAACATTGTAGTTCAAATTAAATACCATTCATTTTATAAAAATGAAATAACACTAAGAGCAATAGAACCATTAGGAATCTATTTTACAGAAAAAGCTTGGGTTGTTGTTGCTTTTTGTAAATTAAGAGATGAAATCAGAGAATTCAGATTAGACCGTGTTCTGGAAATAAGATTTACCTCTCAAACCTTTGATTATGAGGATGAATTCAATCTTTCAAATTATTTTAGCAAATTAATTAACCCTAGTTGACATAGGGCTGTCACTCTCCCATTTTACTATTGTCTCAAATTAAAATTAAGAACAAAAATGAGACAATTATTAATCATACCAACACTAATGCTTTTTGTTAGTTGTGGTAATCAAAACAAAGTAAAAATGAGTGAAAAAACAGAAATGAAAACAACATCAACTTTTCCGAAAGCAAGTGATTTCGTAAAAAGCCCCTTAAGAAATCGAATGGTGTTAGAATTAAATCAACCAACATCAGAAGTGTATGATTTAGTTGGCGATCCAGCAAATATGTCTAAATATAGTGCTGGTTTAGAAAAAGTAGAAACAGTAGTAAGAAACGGAAAATGTACTTCTTATACTTGCTATTTTAAACCTATGGCAGAAGGTGAGAAAGGGGTGATTCATACCGAAAAGGTAGTTTGGCAAGAAACGAATTTAGGTTGGGCTTCAACAAAAAAAGAGGCAACCGAATTTGGGTTTACAGAAAGTTTTTCTCTAACCACTCTTGAAGCAAAGGGAGGTAAAACAATCCTTACATGGGATATGCACTTTAATCACGAAAACGAAGAAATGCTGGTAATGAATAAAACTACTTTAGTAGGTGTTTTTGAAGATATGGCGAAACAACTAATCGCAAAATTTGAAGGAAAACTTATTGAGAATTACATGGAACAATCAACGCAAGAGTAAATGAGTACAGCTCTTAAAAACCTATATTCCAAAGCATTTTTTAACAGCCTCTCCGATTGCCTTGGAGAGGTTGTTCCTAATTTTAATAAGAACGTATTTTTAAATCAAATTTTCAGTACTGAATGGGATCAACTGGAACTAAAACAAAGAATGCGACATATTACTCACGTTCTTGGTGATTTTTTCTCAAAAGAGTTTCATGAATCTGCTGGATATATCAAGCTACTTATCAACAATCTAGAGCAAAAAGGTTATAAGGAGACAAGCATAGAATTTATGTTTCTTCCCGATTTTATAGAAGTATATGGCATAAACGATTTCGACACATCCATTGAACTTATTGAAATAGTTACTCAATTTACAAGTTGTGAATTTGCAGTTAGACCTTTTATTATTAACAATCAAAATGAAATGTTGAAACAGATGTTTGATTGGTCAAATCATAAAAATCATATGGTAAGACGACTTGCTTCTGAAGGATGCAGACCTAGATTGCCATGGGCAATGGCAATTTCATCCCTAAAGAAAAACCCAGAGCCGATAATTCCAATTCTTGAAAACCTAAAAGATGACTCTTCTGAATTTGTAAGGAGAAGTGTGGCAAATAATTTAAATGATATTTCAAAAGACAATCCTCAAACCGTGATTAGCTTGGTAAAAAAATGGAAAGGAAAAACAAAAGAAACAGATGCCTTAACAAAGCATGCTTGCAGAACTCTTTTGAAACAAGGGAACTCAGAAATAATGGAACTATTTGGTTTTGGAACTATTGAAAAAATCAAAATAGTTGACCTTAAAGTTCACAATCCAATAGTAAAAGTTGGAAATTATTTAGAGTTTTCGTTCAAACTTATAAATACGGATAGCATAAGTTCAAAAATTAGACTTGAATATGGAGTGTATTATCAAAAAGCTAATGGCTCTTTATCTAAAAAAGTATTTAAAATTAGTGAGAAAGATTATTTACCGAAGTCAACAAATATAATCAATAGAAAACATTCATTTAAAATAATTACCACTCGAAAATTCCATATTGGAGAACATCAAGTATCCGTTATTGTAAACGGAAAAGAATTTGAGAAAATAGGTTTCAAACTAACAGAATAAAAATAAAAGGGCATAACAACGTATCCTGCAAAAAACGGGCATAGTATACCACCTTCGGCGGGTCAAACTGAGCCACCCGCGGCGGACCAAAGTGAGCATAGTGGGGCGGATGAAAGTGAGCCACCAAAAAGATCGATTCTATTTGAGTGTTGCGATGGTTTCTTTTGTAAAAAAGACCATGGCGAACAAACAGATAGATATGCGAAAGGCAAAAAGGATTTACAAATTGTACGGCGAGGGGGCCAGCAAGCGACGCATCAGCAAGGAACTTGGCATCTCCCGCAACACGGCGGCCAAGTACATCGAGTTCTTCAAATGCTACAGGCTGACGCCTACGAGCTCTCGGAGATGACCCTGGAGGAGATCCACAGGCTCTTCAAGGCGGACCAAAAGCCCAAGAGCGAACAGTTGAGGACCTTAGAGCGGTACTTCCCCTATTTTGATAGGGAACTCCGCAAAACGGGGGTCACGCGACAGTTGCTCTGGGAAGAGTATTATGCGAAGCACCCGGACGGGTTCAAGCTCTCCCAGTTCAGGTACTGGTACCGTGAATGGACAAAGGAGACATCGCCAGTGATGCACTTCACCCATAAGGCGGGCGACAAGCTCTTCGTCGATTTTACGGGCAAAAAGCTCCATATAACGGACAAATATATGGGAGAGATCCAGGAACTCGAGGTATATCTGTGCGTGTTGGGCATTAGCCATTACACCTACGTGGAGGCCTGTCGGAGCCAGAAACTGGAGGACTTCATGCGATGTACCGAGAACGCACTGTAGTTCTATGGCGGGGTCCCCCGTGCCCTGGTGACCGACAACCTGAAGTCCGCAGTCACCAAGAGCAGCAGTTACGAGCCGAAGGTCAACGAGGCCTTTGCCGATTTTGCGGAGCATTACGATACCGCCGTGCTGCCGACAAGGGCCTACAGGCCAAGGGACAAGGCCATCGTGGAGAACGCGGTGCGCATTGTCTATACCAGGGTGGCAGTTTTAACCAATCATCTCCAAGCCCCTATGTTTTCAGAATTTTTTCTTGACCATCCAAAAAAGGACATCCTATAGGACATCTTCATGTGAGTTTTGGACTTTCAATAATAAAAGTAATGAATTAAATGGAAAAGGGTTCAATTATTATTTAGCTACCTATTTAATAATATGATTGTATCTAGTATAATATATTATTGTTAGAATTACGAGGCATTTTAAAGTTAAGCATGATTTCACTTCTTTAATTTTCAAACACAATATGAATTATCTATGAATTAAAAAACGGTGATTTTAGTTGACTTTTTTTATCCTAGTTCCAGTTAATCTCAAATGGCCCCGATAGTAATCCTTTTTTTGATTCTAATGTAACATTTTTGGCTTTGCACAATCGCCATTGCTAACACCAAAAAATGAAAAGATTATAAAACAAATGAAAAAACGAATACAACAGAAAGACCGTTTTAGGACATAATTAAGGTATTATTGACGTTGAACAATACCACATCAAGTTGATACTATTTGAACTTGACGGTATTGGAAAATTATTTTTAATGGCATATCGTGATCTTAAAAAATTATCCTTGCCCCAAGACTTTCATCAATTCATGATTAAGATATAATTTTTCCTTTCCGACCTTTATCGATTTCAAAAAGCCTTTCTCTTCCAAAGCAATCAAATAGTTTCCAACTGTCTTAGGTGTACCCAAACCTATATCCAAAAGATTTTGGCGTTTGGTATAAGGTAGTTTAAATAGCACTTCGACCAAATCTTTTGAATAAACCTTTGGTAATTGTTCCTTTATCTTTATTCCTGTGGTTTCCATCAAGGACACAATGGATTCCAAACGATTTAGGCCCTGAATGGATGTGTGCTCGACCATATCCAACATATACAGAATGTAGTCTGTCCAATTATTTCTTTCTGTCACATTACGCAGATGCCTGTAATACGCTTCTTTGTGTTTGATAATGTAATCGCTTAGAAACAGGGCTGGTATGTCCAAAAGTTTCTCCAGTTTTAATTGTAACAGCAATAATATTCTCCCAGTTCTCCCATTTCCATCTGAAAATGGATGAATGGCTTCAAATTGATAATGGAATATGGCCATTTTAATCAAAGGATCCATCGTATCATTTTGATTGATAAACTTTTCTAGATTGGCCATTTTTCCGCGTATGACATCCTCACCTGAAGGAGGTGTATAAATAATTTCCCCTTTTGAATTTGACAGTGTGGTACCGATCGAGGTCCTTATTCCCGATGTATTTTGTTTGATACATTGGACTATTTCAACGCATAGGTTCGTTGTTATAAAGGGCTTTTTTTCCAGTCTTTTAAGACCAAGCCATATCGCTTCCTTGTAATTGATAACTTCCTTTGTAGCCGGATTATCAAACTTTTTATCTGCGACAACTGCCTTATATAAATCATCATTGGTAGTAATGATATTTTCAATTTCGGAACTCGCTTTCGCTTCTTGAAGATGCAAGCTATCCAAAAACAAGCTTGGGTTTGGTAAATTCCTAATGGCCCCATTTAACTGGGCCAAGGCCCTACTTGCGGTTATGGTCTTGGAAAGGATGACTTTGGTCTCCAAATCTTCTTGTGGTGGAAGTGGAGGCAAATTGTTGAACGGTTTTGTTTTATCGAAAGGAGCCATATACAAGTAAAATTTACTCTTGAATTAAATACAAGAGTAAAAGTAATCATTTTTTACACCTGTTTAAACAATAAAGGTAATTTTTACCCGTGTTTGAAATCTAAAATTCCGTCCCAAGATTCAGCTACCCAATCAGTCCAACTGTTCAAAAAAACTATACATAACCCGATTAGAATCTAAAGCCTGAATCCTACTATTTACGGGGTTCTGAAGGTATAAGATAAAAACAGGACACCCTATAGGACACCTTTATTCTAGGTTTAATTTGGGCATAAAAAAAACCAGAAAATTAATATTTTCTGGTTTTTAATTATTTACAGTTTCACTATATATCAAATGAACCGTTTTTATAGTCGGGGTGGCAGGATTCGAACCTGCGACCTCCTGCTCCCAAAGCAGGCGCGATAACCGGGCTACGCTACACCCCGAGGTGTGTTGGAAAAAGCGGAGAGACCGGGACTCGAACCCGGGCAGCACTTACGCTCTGACAGATTAGCAATCTGCTCCGTTACCACTCCGGCACCTCTCCTGTTTATTTCTTAAGAACGTGCACTCTGAAAATGCGGATGCAAATGTACCTTTTCAGATGTAAGATCGCAACTATTTTTTCATTTTTTTAATGCAACTTTTATCATATCTCTGCTATTCAGGATATTCCACCCGTAAATGATAGATGTTAGTAAGCTTTTGTTTAAGTACTTTCTTCACCATTTCAATCTCCTTCAAGGTAATATTGGCATTTAAATACTGGTTGGCCTGCATCTGTCCCTTAACTATCTTTTCAACAAACTCATCAATTATGGTAAAAGTTGGGTTCTTTAGACTTTTAGAAGCGGCCTCCACAGCATCGGACATCATTAAAATTGCCGTTTCTTTGGAAAAAGGTATGGGTCCAGGATATTTAAAGTTTTCCGAGTCTGTCTCAGAATCAAGCTCCTGTTGTTTTTTAAAAAAATAATAAACCACTGTGGTGCCATGGTGGGTTCTTATAAAATCGATTACCCGATCAGGAAGTTTATTTTTTCTAGCTATTTCAATTCCATTAATAACATGATCTATAATGATTTTGGCACTCTCTTTCGGCGGTAAATCATCATGCGGATTAACACTGGTGATTTGGTTCTCGGTAAAGTAGGTTGGGTTCTCCATTTTACCTATATCGTGGTACAATGCTCCTACCCTGACCAACATTGCATTTGCTCCTATTTCGTTGGCAGCTGCCTCAGCAAGGTTCGCAACTTGTAGAGAATGGTGAAATGTACCTGGAGCCTTGTCCGAAAGTTCTTTGAGCAACTTGGAATTGGTATCGGAAAGCTCTAACAAGGATACATCGGATACGAGTCCAAAAATCTTCTCAAACATATAAATTAACGGTTGGGCAAAAAGAGTCAAAAGACCATTCAAAACAAAAACCCCGAACAATATCCATTCTATGTTTTCCAAATTTCCTTCATGAATGGCATGAAAGGCGAAATAACCAATAATATAAATCAAGGTGATCTGACCTACCGAAATGAAAAGATTGGCTCTCTTATACAGCTCAGACACTGTTAAAATGGTAACAATACCAGCGATAATCTGCAAAAAGATATACTCAAAACTATTGGGCACAACAAAACCAAGAATCAACACGGTCAATACATGAACAAAAAGTCCTAATCTAGCGTCAAAAAAGTTTTTTAATATCAATGGTAAAATACACAAGGGGACCATATAAATATAGTTCTCATAATGCTTTACCATTAAAGTTGTGGCAATTACCATCAACAAAATATTGAAGAAAATAAAGGTTACCTTATTGTTATTCTGAAAAATCTCTGTCCTATATCTTTTTAGGAAAAGGAATAACATAATGAGCACTAGTGCTACCAGGATGGTATATCCCAATAAAATAAAATAGTAGTTACTTCCCATCCAGAGCTCGGACTCATACTCATCTTTTAGGGAATTCAATATTTTAAAATCTTCCGATTCCACAATTTCGCCCTTGGCGATAATCAGTTTCCCTTGGTCCACTTCACCTCTAGTGTACGAAATTTTGGATAGCTCATCGTTCAATGCGCTTTCCGTAAGGGCCTCATCATAAAAAAGATTGGCCCTAAGACTATTTCTGATCAACCCTTGCAAACGATTGGCCCCTGTGGCATTGATACCAGAAAGATATTCTGACACCTCCTTTTTTGCCTGTTCAAGACCTAAATAATCACTCGGGGAAACTGGTTGTGCCTCATTATTTTTTACAACGACAGTAGATTCTGATTGTGGTACATTTTGAAAAATTCCATGTATATATAATTTTTCAACCACTTCTTCAGAAAGTTCCCTTAAAGCTTGTCTCTGGGATGATGAAAAACCTTCCGACTGAAATAATAAATTCAGTTCCTCCCCAACCTCATTTTTTACATCGGAAACCAACGAAGCGTTGTAGGTGTAATAATCCGTTTTGTTTTTACGAATTGAGGATTGCTCCTCCTCTATTTCCTCTTGGGTCTTTTTAATTGAGAAATCAATAGGAGCGTATAAATTTTCATATTGCCACGGTTTGCCCTTCTGAAATTCGTATTTAAATTTCCCTCCTTTTGGGAAAAAGAATACAATCAAGGCTACAGAAATCACATACAGGAAATACTTGTAGACAAGCGATTGGTGTTTATATACATTATCCAAAGTTTTTCCCATTTCATAAAACTGTTAGCTTCAAAAATAGAAAATATATATAAGAAGTCCGTTGACCAATCACCTTATTGGTTTGCATTTAAATTTAGTATTTTCGCAGGAGTAAAAATGCACATATGAAAAAAGTAGTGATCGTTTCCGCCGCAAGAACTCCAATTGGAAGTTTTATGGGAGCTTTATCAAGCATTCCCGCCCCAAAACTGGGGGCTGTGGCCATTAAAGGAGCTTTGGATAAAATAGGACTTAAACCCGAACTTGTCGAAGAAGTATTGATGGGAAATGTGGTTCAGGCAGGCACTGGACAGGCACCTGCCAGGCAAGCCGCTATTTTTGCCGGCATACCCAATACGGTGCCCTGCACAACAATTAACAAAGTATGTTCTTCCGGCATGAAAACTATTATGCAAGGAGCACAATCCATTGCCTTGGGAGAAAATTCCATTGTTGTTGCCGGTGGTATGGAAAATATGAGTTTGATTCCCCACTATGTTTATATGAGGAGAGGTACCAAATTTGGCCCAACCAATTTAGTGGATGGCATGCAAAAAGATGGACTTGTCGATGCTTACGACCAAAACGCCATGGGTGTTTGTGCCGATGCTTGCGCCACTGAGTATGAATTTAGTAGAGAAGACCAAGATGCTTACGCTATTCAATCCTACAAAAGGTCTGCTGAAGCATGGAAGGCAGGAAAATTTGATAATGAAGTAGTTCCTGTAGAAGTACCTCAGCGCAGAGGTGAACCAATAGTAGTGAGTGAAGACGAAGAGTTTAAAAATGTAAAACTGGAAAAAGTTCCAGCACTTAGGCCTGCATTTTCCAAGGATGGAACGGTTACCGCAGCTAATGCATCCACAATCAATGATGGTGCTGCTGCTGTGATATTAATGAGTGAAGAAAAAGCCAATGAGTTAGGTTTGACACCTTTGGCAACAATTAAAGGATACGCAGATGCGGCCCAAGAGCCCGAATGGTTTACGACAGCTCCCGCAAAAGCTTTACCCAAGGCATTAGATCGTGCCGGAGTTTCCATGGATGACATTGAGTTTTTTGAGTTCAATGAAGCTTTTTCCGTGGTAGGGTTGGCCAACATGAAAATCCTTGGACTGAAGGATTCAAATGTAAATGTAAATGGTGGTGCGGTATCCCTGGGACATCCATTAGGATGCTCTGGTGCCAGAATTACGATTACATTGTTGAACATCTTGGAACAAAATAATGCCAAACTGGGAGCTGCAGCCATTTGCAATGGTGGCGGTGGAGCTTCATCCATTGTTTTGGAAAGAAATTAGTGATTCAATCTGTACAGTAAATGCAATATGGAATTTGTCCTCTAAGTATTGTTCCAATCAGAACAAGTCCGGACGATTGTGCCGAAATGTCTTCCCAGTTATTGTATGGGGAGCACTTCAAGGTTTTGGAGAGCAGAAAAAAATGGAGTAGGATTCGGGCAGCTTACGACTATTTTGAAGGCTGGATTCCCAACAATCAGCTATCATTTATTCCTGAGCAAGTTTATAATGATATAGAGGCATTGGAACCACAAAAAATATGTTCCGATGTTATTTCCCATATCTGTACCGATGATGGTATGCTATTGCCTATACTAATGGGGTCCATGATCAACACACCTGCATTATTGAACCATACATTTGAAGGAAACACCCATTCGGGAAAAAATCCCAAAGATAGTTTGGTTGATACCGCAGTCATGTACTTGAAAGCTCCATTTTTAGCCGGTGGTAAAACACCTTTTGGAATAGATTGTTCCGGATTTACACAAATGGTCTATAAAATTAATGGGCATTTATTGGCAAGGACTGCGGAAGAACAATCCAAGCAAGGAGAAGCTTTAAGTTTTATTGAAGAAAGTGAACCTGGTGACCTGGCCTTTTTTGATGATAACGAGGGCATCATAAACCATGTTGGAATTATTTTACAAGACAACTATATTATCCATGTGAATGGACACGTTCGTATTGATAGAATAGATCATACCGGAATCTTTAATTCCGAGGAAAAGTTATATACCCATCAACTAAGGGTCATTAAAAAAGTGATATAAAAAAAGCCCCGAATTATCGGGGCTTTTTTTTAAAGAGGGAAATTACTATTCTCCCAAAAGCTTTTTAATTCTCATGAAATTTTCGTTATCGCCCAAAGCCCCGTAAATATTTTTTAGCTGTGTTAAAATACTTTCGTTGTCAGGGTTGGACTGTAGAGCATCTTCCAAAACTGTTGCACCTTCTCTAAAAAGACTATCCTTTTTCTCCTTAAGCTCATCGTACTTAGCAATATCGGCTTTTGAATTACCCAAAGCATTCATTTCATCAATAAGACCGTTACCTTCGTTCACATAAGTAGTAGAAAGATTTAAAAGGGCATTGATATAACCTGGGTCAATGGCCAATGTTTTTTTGTAAGCATCTCTAGCATCTTGCAGGTTTCCTTGTTCCATATTGATTACACCTATGTTATAAAGCAAATCGGGATTATCTGGAGCCATTGCGGAAGCTTGCCCCATTAAGTCCTTAAACTTGTCCTTATCTCCCATGGCATAATACAAGTTGGCTTCTCCCAATACCAAGTTTACATCGTCAGGGTTTTCAGCCCTTGCATCGGCATAAGCTTCAACTGCTTTTTCATTATTTCCCATTTGTTGATTAATCAACGCGATGTTCTTGACTATCTCGGGCTTTTTAGATGGACTTACCTCTTCTTTAGGGTCTTTATGAGTCCCTGCTTTAACATAAAGGTCTCGAGTAGCCTTATCCATGGTTTCTGTTTCTCCGGACTCTACATTAACCGCAGTATAAGAAACAGACTCTCCATTGTAACCAACATCTTTCAGCTCATTGTAGTATTTTAAAGCTCCTTCATAATCTTGTCCGTTAACCGCACTGCTTGCAGCATAGTAAAGGTATACAGTATCTTTTGGACTAAGTTTGTAGCTCATATACAATTTCTCAGCGGCTTCACTAAACTTTTTATTATTGTTATCCTCTACTGCTGAATTAACCAAATCCGCTGTCATTTGAGACATTTTCTCTTGAGCAACAGAGGTATATTTAGCTTTACCGCTTGCTTCCTCTACAGCAATTACTTTGTTGTAGGCGTCCACAGCAGATTGGAAAGCAGATACATCGCCTTTCTTGGCCAATTCGTAATTTGCATTTCCCAAAAGTGTATAGTACTCGGCCTGATCTTTTTCCTTGGCTGAATCAATAGTCGAAGCAGCGCTGGTCAAAGCAGCTTTTGCCGCAGCAGCATCACCATCTTTAAGTGCCTTTTCCGCTGCCTTCATCTCATCCTTCTGGGCAAAACCCATCGAGGAAATTCCTATGGCTAGAAATATTAATATTCTTGTTCTCATGTTAAAAATTGTAATTATTTGGTGTTTATCGATTATTACTTAGTTGAAATTTACTCTTTTTCATCGGTATCTTTATCAATAGCCGTGCCATCTTCCCCTTTGACTTCGATATCCCTGATATCCACTTCGTCCACCGGATCATCTTCTTTCATTACTTTGGCAACCGCTGCAATGGAATCGTTATCCTTTAGATTGATAAGACGAACTCCTTGTGTGGCCCTTCCCATTACTCTAAGGTCTTCAACTCCCATTCGGATGGCAATTCCTGATTTATTGATAATCATTAAATCATCCGTATCGGTAACATTCTTTATGGCAACCAGCCCACCTGTTTTATCGGTGATTGAAATGGTTTTCACTCCTTTTCCTCCCCTATTGGTGATTCTGTAGTCTTCAATATTGGAACGTTTACCATAGCCTCTTTCGGAAACTACAAGAATGTCATCTTCAAAATTATGGACGGACACCATACCAACAACCTCATCTTTCTCATCAGCCAATCTGATACCTCTTACACCAGAGGCATTTCTACCCATCGGCCTTGTCTTGGATTCCTCAAAGCGAATAGCTTTTCCTGATTTAAGACCAAGAAATATTTGACTGGTACCGGTTGTTAATTTAGCTTCCAAAAGTTCATCATCCTCACGAATGGTGATGGCGTTGATACCATTTTGACGTGGTCTTGAATATTGCTCCAAAGAAGTCTTCTTGACCGTACCCTTTTTAGTGGCCATAATCACAAAGTGACTGTTCACATACTCCTCATTCTTAAGGTCCTGGGTACAGATAAAGGCTTTTACCTTGTCATCCTGTTCTATATTGATCAAGTTTTGTATAGCCCTACCTTTGGATGTTCTGCTTCCCTCTGGAATTTCATAAACACGCATCCAGAAACATTTTCCTTTTTGGGTAAAGAACAACATATATTGGTGGTTGGTACCAACGAACAAATGCTCCAAGAAATCCTCATTTCGTGTTGAGGATGCTTTTTGACCAACCCCTCCCCTATTTTGAGTTTTATATTCTGAAAGTGGTGTTCTTTTGATGTAGCCGGCATGTGAAATAGTGATCACAACTTGCTCATCAGGAATCATATCCTCAATGCTCAAATCTCCTCCCGCATAGTTGATTTCGGACCTTCTATCGTCACCATACTTCTCCTGTACTTCAAGAAGTTCATCTTTGATAATCTGCATTCTGCGCTCTTTTTTGTCCAGAATATCCTTATAATCCTCGATGGACTTTAAAAGTTCTGCATGCTCCTCACGCAATTTATCCTGCTCTAGACCGGTAAGTTGACGCAAGCGCATTTCTACAATGGCCTTGGCCTGAACCTCGGTCAATTTGAATCGTTCAATCAAACTATTCCGCGCTTCCTCAACATTGGAAGACCCTCTTATAATGGCGATTACCTCATCAATATTATCTGAAGCAATAATAAGCCCCTCCAAGATGTGTGCACGGTCCTCTGCTTTTTTAAGCTCGAATTTGGTTCTACGAACCACAACGTCGTGCCTGTGCTCCACAAAATAGTGGATAATCTCCTTTAGGTTCAATAGTTCGGGCCTACCATTGACCAACGCAATATTATTGACACTAAAAGAAGATTGAAGGGCCGTGTACTTGTACAACATATTGAGTACAATGTTCGGGATAGCGTCACGTTTTAAAATATATACGACACGCATTCCGTTTCTATCGGACTCGTCCCTAATGGTGGATATACCTTCTATTTTCTTTTCGTTGACCAAATCGGCGGTCTTTTTGATCATATCCGCCTTGTTGACCTGATAAGGGATTTCGGTCACAACAATACTTTCTTTCCCCTGAACTTCTTCTATGGTTGCCTTGGCACGCATTACTACACGTCCACGACCTGTATGGAAAGCTTCCTTCACACCATCGTACCCATAAATGATTCCCCCTGTTGGGAAATCCGGAGCTTTAATATGTGTGATGAGCTCGTCTATCTCAATATCGTGGTTATTTATATAGGCAATTATACCATCTACCACTTCAGTCAAATTGTGCGGTGGCATATTAGTAGCCATACCTACAGCAATACCAGAAGCCCCGTTTACCAAAAGGTTTGGAATACGGGTAGGCAATACAGTAGGCTCCTCTAATGTATCATCGAAATTAAGTTGATGATCAACGGTATCCTTATCGATATCGGCCAACATTTCTTCCGCAATCTTGCGCATCTTGGCCTCCGTATATCTCATGGCTGCCGGGCTGTCCCCATCTATGGAACCAAAGTTACCCTGACCGTTTACAAGCATATACCTTAAACTCCACTCTTGTGCCATACGCACCATGGTATCGTAAACCGAAGAATCACCGTGTGGGTGATATTTACCCAAAACCTCCCCTACAATACGGGCAGACTTTTTATGGGAACTAGAAGACCTTACTCCTAAATCGTGCATTCCATAGAGCACTCTTCTATGAACAGGCTTTAAACCATCACGAACATCTGGCAGGGCACGTGACACAATGACCGACATTGAATAATCAATGTAGGCAGATTTCATCTCATCCTCTATATTAATAGGAATTAACTTTTCTCCTTCCGCCATGCTTATTTATTATTGTTTTTTTGTGGTTAAATTATCATGGCAATATACAGAAAATAGCAGCTTTTATAACGCTTTGCGAATACTTTATTAAAAAAATTATCAACATTGCGCGTATTATCAAAAATGTGATAATAAAGCTTTGTTAAATCACCATAAAACCGCAATTATTCCGACATTTACCACTACTTTATCGAATAAGGGTACGGTATTTGACCACCGTAACAATACTTTTACTAATTTTAATTGCTGAAAAAGAAACGTATGGACGATAATTTTTCCCCCCGCGTAAAAGACGTTATAGCATACAGCAAGGAAGAAGCCCTGAGACTGGGCCATGATTTTATTGGCACGGAACACCTTATGCTAGGTCTTTTAAGAGACGGTAATGGCAAGGCCATAAATATATTGGATGCACTCGATGTGGACTTGGACCACCTTCGTAGAAAGGTGGAAATACTGAGTCCCGCAAATCCTAATACAGGTACAATACAGAAGGACAAGAAGAATCTTCATTTGACCCGACAAGCAGAACGGGCATTGAAGACCACTTTTTTGGAAGCTAAGCTGTTTCAAAGTTCTTCCATTAACACAGCACACTTACTGTTATGTATCCTTAGGAACGAGAATGATCCTACAACCAAGTTGTTGCACAAACTGAAAGTGGATTACGACAATGTCAAGGAACAGTTCAAATCCATGATCACCAGTGACGATGACTACATAGACACACCCCAAGCGGAATCTTTCCCAGGGGACACAGACGATATGGGAGATAGCAAAGAAAGTTCATTCGGCTCAGGAAGTGCTTCACAAAAAGGAAGCAAAAAGTCCAAAACCCCTGTTCTGGACAATTTTGGACGGGACCTTACCCGTTTGGCCGAAGAAAACAAATTAGACCCTGTAGTGGGCAGAGAAAAGGAAATTGAGCGTGTTTCCCAAATATTAAGTAGAAGAAAAAAGAACAACCCGTTGTTGATTGGCGAACCTGGTGTTGGTAAAAGTGCCATTGCCGAAGGTTTGGCATTACGCATCATCAATAAAAAGGTGTCAAGAATTCTTTACAACAAGCGCGTAGTAACCTTGGATTTAGCTTCGTTAGTGGCAGGTACAAAATACCGCGGGCAGTTCGAGGAGCGAATGAAAGCCGTAATGAACGAGCTGGAGAAGAACGATGATATCATTTTGTTCATTGATGAGATACACACCATTGTTGGTGCTGGTGGAGCTACCGGAAGCTTAGATGCTTCCAACATGTTCAAACCTGCATTGGCAAGAGGTGAGATTCAATGTATTGGAGCAACCACGCTAGATGAATATAGACAATACATAGAAAAAGATGGTGCCTTGGAACGTCGATTCCAAAAGGTGATGGTAGAACCAACCACTGTGGAAGAGACCATCGAGATTTTGATGAACATCAAAGGTAAATACGAAGAGCATCACAATGTCAATTATACAGACGAAGCCATTTTGGCCTGCGTAAAATTGACCAACCGCTACATGACCGACCGTTTTCTTCCGGACAAGGCCATTGATGCCTTGGATGAAGCAGGGTCTAGAGTTCATATTGTGAACATGGATGTTCCGAAACAAATTCTGGAGTTGGAAAACCAGTTGGAAGATGTTCGCGAATTGAAGAATAGCGTAGTCAAAAAACAGAAATACGAAGAAGCGGCCAAGCTTAGGGACGACGAAAAACGACTCGAAAAAGAATTGGCCTCCGCACAAGAACGCTGGGAAGAAGAAAGCAAACTACACAGAGAGACCGTTACCGAAGATAACGTGGCCGATGTAGTTTCGATGATGAGCGGTATTCCTGTAAATAGAATAGCTCAGACGGAAAGTAATAAATTGGCCGAATTGCCAAACCTTATCAAAGGGTTTGTCATCGGTCAGGATGAAGCCGTGTCCAAAGTGGCAAGGGCCATCCAACGTAACCGCGCAGGACTTAAGGATCCAAATAAACCTATTGGTTCGTTCATATTTCTTGGTCAAACAGGTGTTGGTAAAACCCAATTGGCCAAAATATTGGCAAAGGAGCTTTTTGATTCCGAAGATGCCCTTATTCGAATCGATATGAGTGAATACATGGAAAAATTCGCCATTTCCCGATTGGTAGGAGCACCTCCAGGATATGTTGGATATGAAGAAGGTGGACAGTTGACGGAGAAAGTACGTCGAAAGCCATACTCCGTAGTACTATTGGACGAGGTAGAAAAGGCACACCCGGATGTGTTCAACATGATGTTACAAGTATTGGATGATGGATTCCTTACCGATAGCTTGGGGCGCAAAATCGATTTCAGGAATACCATAATCATTATGACATCCAATATTGGCGCCAGACAATTAAAGGATTTTGGACAAGGTGTAGGTTTTGGTACCGCTGCCAAAAAAGCTCAGGCGGATACACATCAAAAAAGTGTAATCGAAAACGCATTG
This sequence comes from Flagellimonas lutimaris, assembly GCF_003581615.1. Taxonomy (GTDB): domain Bacteria; phylum Bacteroidota; class Bacteroidia; order Flavobacteriales; family Flavobacteriaceae; genus Flagellimonas; species Flagellimonas lutimaris. Next base: position 114,599 of record NZ_QXFH01000077.1, on the reverse strand, counting down.
AAAAAGGCGTTTGCCCCAGAATTCTTGAACAGGATAGACGATGTTGTGGTATTTAATTCTTTGGAAAGAGAAGATATCCACAAAATCATCGATATCGAATTGAACAAGTTGTACGAGAGAATCATGGAAATTGGTTACCACTTGAATCTTTCCGACAAAGCGAAGGATTACATTGCAGACAAAGGCTTTGACAAACAATACGGAGCCAGACCTCTTAAAAGAGCTATTCAAAAATATATTGAGGACGCACTTGCGGAGGAAATTGTAAACTCGAAATTGGAAGAAGGTGACAGTATTTTTATGGACCTGGATGAGAAGAAAGAAGAACTCACCATTAAAATAAAAAAGGCGGAAAAATCACCCGAAGCAGAAAAATAAATTCCATAAACATTTTAAAAGCTGACTTAAGGTCAGCTTTTTTTATGCCTAAGACTTACCATACACACGATATTTAAGCGTTTAATCTATTATTTTTTCGCACCCTACCCTTCCCCTTTAATTTTATACACGAGACACTATAATTACACTTGGGGATGAAAATAACTTCTAAAAAGAAGACCGTAGTGGTACGCGAGTATCAACTAGAAATCGGAACCGTACAGGTTTTTGATAACTACATGGTCGCTTCTTTTGATGAAGGTGCTACAATAACTTTGGAGAGGGCCTATCAAATCATTGGAATTTCGGAAATACACTTTAGGGACAAAGATTTTGGTTATATCAGCTTAAGACAAAATTCCTATGCCGTAGATCCTACCGTATATAATTACCTTAGAGGAATGGACAACCTCATAGCCTTTGCCATTGTTTCCAAAAAGGAAATTGACATGCACAATTTCAACATAGAAAAAATGTTTTACAAAAAGCCTATGGAGTTTTTTATAGAATTTGACAATGCTTTGGCTTGGGTACAGAAAAAATTAAAGTCTAAAAAAGCAAGGAACAGTGCCTAACCATTAGGCTTTTCTTTCTGCTCAATTTCAGGTTGACGAAAAAGTTCCGAATAAGCATTCCCAATATTTTCTATAATCAATGAGGCCTTCAATGCTTCATAACCTATTGAGGACACCCCTAAATCTCCTGCCAAACCGTGCAGATAAACTCCAAAAATTGCCGATTTTACGGACGAATACCCCTGTGCCATCAGGCCAGTGATCATTCCCGTTAAAACATCTCCACTACCTGCTGTGGCCATACCTGGATTACCCGTGGTGTTCACATATCCTTTTCCATTATATATAGTAATGGTATGAGCTCCCTTAATTACCACCACCAAATTATGTTTGGCAGCAAAAGCCTTGGCTTTTTCCAACTTTTCAAAATCCGAGGTCCAGTATCCAATCAAGCGTTCCAATTCTTTTGGGTGAGGGGTCAGGACGGATAGTTCTGGCACATCATTCAACATTTGAGGGTTTTGGGATAAAATATTCAACCCATCCGCATCAATCACCATCGGTTTTGTACATTCCTTCAAAAAAGAGCCAAAGGCCGAAACCGTATCATCCTCCATTCCCATACCCATTCCAATACCAACGACAGAAGCCTTAAAAGGAATCGCTATTTCTGAAATACTCCTTTCTCTTGAACCCGTTAACACCATTACTTCAGGAACCGCAGTTTGTAACGAATCATAACCACATTTGGGCACAAAAGCAGTCACAAGACCGCTTCCTACGCTTAAACAGGCATTACTAGCCAATTGCACAGCACCTATTTTACCATAACTGCCACCAATGATTACGGCATGACCATAGGTCCCTTTATGTGAAAACTTAAGTCGTGGTCTATACAATGGCAAGACCTCCGGCCGCCCAATCAATTCATAATCGGTCTCGGTTTTGGCAATAAACTCTTGGTCCAATCCAATATCCAATATTTCCCATTGATTAACATACACTCCCGTTTCGGGTAAAAAGAAAACCAATTTAGGCAGCTGAAAACTCAACACATAACTGGCTCGTATAACATATGATGGTTTCCAATGACAGCTATCTACGGGCAATCCCGAAGGCACATCCACAGATAAGGTAAAAGCCCTTGAATCGTTGATGTGCTCAATCAAATTCCCTACCCAATCATCCGGAGCCCTATTCAATCCAATACCAAAAATAGCGTCCACTATTATGTCATTGGGTGAAATCTCGGGCAAGTCACTTTCTTCATTAATAAAATCAGGCCAAACTTTGCTATCCTTTAACCGCTCCAAGTTCAACAGAAAATCCTCTGAGCGTTTTTCGCTATAATTCACCACATACACCTTAATGGAGTAATCATGCTTATGCAACTTTCTGGCCAGCACCATGCCATCTCCTCCATTGTTTCCGATACCGCAGAATAATTTTACATTGACCTGGGTACCACGCAAACGGGAATGCATCCACTCAAACAACTGCGTAGCTGCCCTTTCCATAAGTTCCTCGCTCTTAATCTGTTCTTTTTGGATTGTGGATTTGTCAGCTTGATAGATTTGATGTGCAGAAAAAATTTTCATTCAGCAATAAAAATTGGTTATTCGTATCGATTTCGCAAAAACAACACCAATGATTTGATGAAGTATTCAAAAGTACTACATTTATCACCTCATTACAGAGCAATGGAGTTAAAACAAACGGATATTAACCTAACTACGATGAAAACTTATTCATCTATTTTCACGATTACTACTACAACCCCTTTGGGGTAATTCTGCTATATATTTTTCCGTCCGTTTTATTCATTTATTTTCAATTTTCACAATAATATTTCATCATGAAAGTCTTAAAATTTGGAGGCACTTCCGTTGCCAATCCAGAAAATATAAATAAGGTCAAATCCATTCTAGCCAATCAGAACAATGAGCAAATTGCTGTTGTAGTATCTGCATTTGGTGGCGTTACAGACCTACTGCTCAACGCTTCCAACCTAGCATCTGAACAAGATGTAAAATATAAAGAAAGTCTCAAGGAAATTGAGGACAGGCATATTTCCGCCATTAGGGAACTGATTCCCGTTACATCGCAAAGTGCCGCACTCAGTAAAGTAAAGAGCGAGCTCAACATTCTGGAGACCTTGCTGGAAGGTGCTTTTTTAATTGGTGAACTAACGCCTAAACTTTCCGATAAGATTGTAAGCTATGGTGAATTGTTATCATCATTTATCATCAGCGAATTCCTAAAATCCGAAGGATTGGATGTTGTTTTTAAAGACAGCAGGGAACTCATCATCACCGATAACAATTTTGGCAAGGCCAATGTGGATTTTAAAAAGACCAATGCAAACTGCGGGGCATACTTTTCATCCAACCAACACCAAATAACAATCTTACCAGGATTCGTGGCATCCAGTAAAAATGGAGACCTTACGACTTTGGGTAGAGGTGGCTCCGACTACACGGCTGCCATTATTGCTGCTGCAGTAAATGCCGATATATTGGAAATCTGGACTGATGTCAGTGGTATGTACACTGCCAATCCAAAGTTGGTGAAGCAGGCAAAATGTGTTTCCAATATCAGCTACCAAGAGGCTATGGAACTTTCCCACTTTGGGGCCAAAGTATTATACCCACCAACCATTCAACCCATTTTGGGCAAAGAAATTCCTATTGCCATAAAAAATACGTTCGACCCCGAAAGCCCAGGTACCTTGATTGCCAAAAACAACAATGGAAAAGGCAAAACAGTTCGTGGTATCAGTCATGTGGGCAATATTAGCTTACTTTCCTTGGAAGGACCCGGGATGATAGGAATTCCAGGGATATCAAAACGCTTTTTTGAAACGCTTTCGATCAAAAACATCAGTATTGTGTTGATTACCCAAGCATCATCCGAACACTCTATCTGTGTTGGTATAGCTGATGAGGATGTAGACCTTGCTGCAGAAGCAGTAAATGAAACTTTTGAATATGAGATTTCTACCAAAAAGATAAAACCCGTTATAGTAGAAAAAGACCTGACCATTGTAGCGTTGGTAGGTGATAATATGAAAAGCCACCAAGGGTTGAGCGGTAAAATGTTCAGTACCCTTGGGAAAAACAACGTAAATATCAGAGCGATTGCCCAAGGAGCTTCCGAGCGAAATATCTCTGCGGTCATCAAAAAGGAAGATGTAAAAAAAGCACTCAACTCACTACACGAAACTTTCTTCGAAGAAAACATCAAACAATTGAACTTGTTCGTCATGGGAGTTGGGAATGTAGGTTCCAAATTCTTAGCACAAATCCGTCAACAGAAAAAATATTTAAAAGAAGAGCTAAAGCTCAATGTAAGGGTCATTGGAATCAGTAATTCCAGGAAAATGGCTTTTGATGAAAGTGGAATTTCTTTGAAAGACTGGGAAAATGTTTTAGATCAAGGGGAGGTAGCAGATAAGGAAGCATTTTATGAAAGTATAAAATCGTTGAACTATCGAAATAGTATTTTTGTGGACAATACAGCCAGTGCCGAGGTATCCAATAGTTACTCAAGCTACCTTAAAAACAGTATTTCGGTGGTTACCTGCAATAAAATTGCGTCATCTTCGGATTACGGGTATTACAAAGAATTAAAACAATTGGCCAAGCAATACAATGCTCCGTATTTATTCGAGACCAATGTAGGTGCTGGATTGCCCATTATTGACACCTTAAAACATCTAATTGCTTCCGGGGACAAGGTGAGAAAAATACAAGCGGTGCTATCAGGTAGTTTAAATTTTGTCTTCAACACTTTTAATGACACCACCACCTTCCACGATGTGGTAAAACAAGCACAGGAACAAGGCTACACAGAACCGGACCCTACCATTGATTTGAGCGGGGTCGACGTTATGCGTAAAATTCTCATTTTGGCTAGGGAAAGTGGTTACCAATTGGATATTGATGAAATTGAAAATGAAGCATTTTTACCCAAGGAAAGTTTGGAAACTGATTCCAACGAGGCATTTTTTGAAAGTTTGAAGAAATATGAAGCGGACTTTCAAAAATTATATAAGGATGCTGCTGATGCCGATTGTAAGCTCAAATATGTGGCCCAGTTTGAAGACGGAAAAGCCAAAGTGGGCTTACAACAGATTCCAAGAGGACATGATTTTTATAATCTGGAGGGAAGCGACAATATCGTATTGTTCTTCACCGACCGCTATGTGGACCAACCCTTGATCATAAAAGGTGCGGGAGCAGGTGCAGATGTAACTGCATCAGGTATCTTTGCGGATATTGTTAGAATCGGAAATTTTTAAGGGATGGAAGAGATTAAAGTATTTTGCCCGGCAACCATAGCCAATGTATCCTGTGGGTTTGACGTGCTGGGTTTGGCATTGGACTCCGTTGGAGATGAAATGACCATTCGAAAAACTTCTGAAAAAGGTATTCGAATCACTAAAATAATAGGGCAGGACCTTCCACTGGAAACTGAAAATAATGTAGCAGGTGTAGCTGGTTTGGCCTTTTTGGAAAAGAGCAATTACGATGGTGGTTTTGAAATTGAAATTGACAAACGCATAAAACCGGGAAGCGGTATCGGCAGTAGTGCCGCAAGCTCCACTGGGGCCGTTTGGGCCATGAACGAATTGTTGGGCAGGCCTTTTTCCAAACTCGAACTGGTTCAATTTGCCATGCAAGGTGAAAAGTTGGCAAGTGATGTAGCTCATGCAGACAATGTTGCCCCTGCCATTTTTGGCGGCTTTACTTTGGTACGAAGCTATGAACCGCTGGACATAATTTCCATACCAACACCTTCGGAATTGTACGCTACAGTGATTCATCCACAAATTGAGATAAAGACCTCGGATTCGCGCAAAATTTTAAAGACCACAATTTCCATGCAACAGGGCATACAGCAATGGGGCAATTTAGGCGGACTGGTCGCAGGATTATTTCAAAACGATTATGACCTTATTGGTCGTTCGCTGCACGATCATATCGTGGAACCTATCCGCTCTATTTTAATTCCCGCTTTTGACGACATCAAGGCAAATGCCTTAAAGGCAGGAGCGCTCGGAAGTGGAATCTCAGGCTCTGGCCCATCTATTTTTGCCTTGAGCAAAGGAGAAAAAATTGCTCAACAAGTGGCCGAGTCCATGAAAGAAACCTACCAAAATATTGGGGTGGATTTTGATATTCACGTTTCCAAAGTAAACAGCCAAGGCGTAAAGAAAATTGCTTAATTCCATGAAATTCTACAGTCTAAACAACCAAAATATAAGAGTCTCTTTCAAAGATGCGGTCATTGCAGGTATTGCTCCAGATAAGGGACTTTATTTTCCAGAAAGCATCACTCCGCTTCCATCAGCTTTTTTTGAGAACATTGAGGAGCTTTCCAACCACGAGATAGCGTTCAAGGCTATTCACCAATTTGTAAGTGATGATATCCCTGATGAAGATTTGAAAGAAATCATTGCGAACACCTTGGATTTTGATTTTCCCGTGGTCGACATCGAAGAAAATATAGCCACTTTGGAACTTTTTCACGGTCCCACCATGGCTTTTAAAGATGTAGGAGCACGCTTTATGGCCAACTGTCTTGGGTACTTTTCCCAAGGCGAAAGACAGGATGTCACCGTTTTAGTGGCCACTTCGGGTGATACAGGAGGTGCCGTTGCCAATGGCTTTTTGGGGGTTGATGGCGTGAAAGTCGTGATTCTCTACCCCAGTGGAAAGGTTAGCGAAATTCAAGAAAAACAATTGACCACTTTAGGACAAAACATTGAGGCCATGGAGGTTGATGGTGTTTTTGATGATTGTCAACGGATGGTGAAGACCGCTTTTCTGGATTCTGAAATTACAGATCATAAAAAACTGACCTCCGCAAACAGTATCAACGTAGCCAGATGGTTGCCCCAGTTATTCTACTTTTTGTTTGCCTACAAACAGGCAAAGTCAAAAGGAAAAGAGCTTGTGTTCTCCGTACCATCGGGGAATTTTGGGAATATCTGTGCAGGTATGATGGCTCAAAAATTGGGAATGCCCGTCAAACATTTTGTGGCCTCCACCAATGTAAACGATGTGGTTCCAAAATTCATGGAAAATGGAATTTATGAACCAATGGCATCTATAGCTACCATTTCCAATGCCATGGATGTAGGTGACCCAAGTAATTTTATCCGAATCCGACATTTGCATAAAGATGATTTAGAGACGCTTCAACAGCACCTTGCCTCCTACGCTTTCTCGGATGAAGCTACCAATGCCACAATGAAAGAAGTGTATTCCAAAACAGGATATGTTATGGACCCTCATGGCGCAGTAGGGTATCTTGGCCTAAAGGAATATCAAAAATCCAATCCAGATACCTATGGTATTTTCTTGGAAACGGCACATCCTGTTAAATTTTTGGATGTAGTTGAAGATACTTTGGGGTTGAGTCCGGAAATTCCACCACAAATCATGAAAGTAATGGACAAGGAGAAAAAATCCGTTTCCATTGCCACTTATGATGAACTAAAAGAATTTTTGTTGAACGATTAATCTAACTTGGGCAGTTTAAAGCTGTCCAAGGGACTGGGTTGTTTCATCACTTCTTCGATGGCCTCGGTTGTTCGTGGCGCCATTCCAGAAAGATTGACAGGACCATCTTCTGTAATTAGAATATCATCTTCAATTCGAACGGCAATGCCCCGCCATTTTTCATCGCAATTACTATCCTCAGGAATATAAATACCTGGCTCTACCGTAATCACTTGATTGGGTTTAAAGGCTTGATAGGTTCCTGCATCGTGCACATCCAATCCCAAATAATGGGAAGTTCCGTGTGGAAAATAAATCCTTGCTTCCTTAGCTTCCTTAATAATGCCCAAATCCATTAATCCTTTGGTAACAACTTCCAAAGCAGCCTTGTGTGGTTCTCGGAAAGACGCCCCTACCACACTGGCAGCAATACCAGCTTCTTGAGCATTGTAAACAATATCGTAGATGGCTTTTTGTTCAGGAGAAAACTTTCCGTTAGCGGGAATGGTTCGTGTTACATCGGCCGTATATCCGTGGTATTCTGCTCCCAAGTCCATCAACACCAAATCGTTGCCAACCTTAGTCTTGTTGTTTTCGATATAGTGAAGGATACAACCATTGTGTCCACCTCCCACAATGGATGGGTAGCCTTCATATTCGGCACCATATTTTTTATAGACATATTCATGCACGCCCTGGATTTCTGTTTCCGACATATTGGGATGCATGGCTTTCATCACCTCAATTTGACCAACGGCAGAAATTTCAACAGCCTTTTTGAGAAGCTTCATTTCTTCAGGCGACTTATCCTGTCGCAATTCGGCCATTACCTTTGGTAAAATACTGGAATCGAGATTCGTTGAACGCTGAATCACCAACACTTTATTTTTGATTTCATCCCGTATTCCATCATTATTTGCACTTACAAAGCCATTTAAAATCTCATCATCCTGCAATTCTGGGTAACGTTCCAGATAGCGCTCAATAGTTTCGGTCACTTCATTGCTGTTTTCAGCATTGGAAGTTGCTATTCTTTTGTATAAACTATTTCGCGTTGGATTATAGTCCGAAGGGTAATTAGCTTTTATCTTGAAGGTTTTAATCAAGTCGAACAAATCCGCCTTGCCAGATTTATCACGATAATCATTCTTAAAATCTACAAAGGACACATTATCGAATGAAGTGAAATCTAACGGAAAGTTTTCAAATTCACTTCCATTAAAAACCATATTGAAACCCAATTGTTTTTTCACACCTTCTACGCCCAATCGTTTTCCAGTCCATTGCTCCGCTCTTGCGTCCCGCTCCTGAACATAGAATATCTCATCAAAACTGTTCCCAGAAGCATCGGTCTGTTCTTCCGAAAAAATGACCAATACCGCATTGGGTTCTTTATACCCTGTTAAATAATAAAAATTGGGGTCTTGGTGGTACACATAGTCCACATCGTTTGCACGGTTACGCTCTGCATTGGCAAAAAGAACGATCGCTGTATTCGGAGGCAACTTTTCCCGAACAGCGTCTCTTCGTTCCTTATGAAAATCGGCAGGTAAATAATCGGTAGGTGTACCCTGTGAAAATCCTTCAAAAGCAATAAACAGAATAAACAACAGGCTAAATGTGAATTTTGACATGATTCTATTTTTTTTTCAAAATACAAATTTTAGGCAGACTACACATGGTAATATATTTCAGTTTTGTCAAAATCGTTAGAACCTAAAACAAGGGTATCCTTAATTAATTCCATAAATTTGCGCATCTTAAAAATAGACTCAATGAAAAATACTGCACTTACTAAAACGCATGAGGCGTTGGGAGCCAAAATGGTACCGTTTGCGGGCTACAACATGCCTGTTTCTTATGAGGGTGTAAATATTGAACACGAAACCGTACGCAAGGGCGTTGGTGTTTTTGATGTTTCCCACATGGGCGAGTTTTTGATCGAGGGACCAAAGGCTTTGGAACTTATTCAAAAAGTAACCACTAACGATGCTTCAAAATTAACCGTAGGTAAAGCGCAGTATAGTTGTTTGCCCAATGAAACTGGTGGAATTGTGGATGACCTTATTGTGTATAGGGTGAAGGATGAAACTTATCTTTTGGTGGTGAATGCATCCAACATTGATAAGGATTGGGCACACATTTCCAAATATAACGAGGCCATTGGTGCTGAAATGCGAAATATTTCTGACGATTATTCACTATTGGCCATACAAGGACCAAAAGCAGTAGAGGCCATGCAATCGATTACTTCGGTAGATTTATCGGCTATCAAATTCTACAACTTTGTTGTAGGTGATTTTGCCGGGGTTGACCATGTCATTATTTCGGCAACGGGCTACACGGGTTCTGGTGGTTTTGAGATTTATTGCAAGAATTCCGAAGTACAACAAGTATGGGACAAAGTATTGGAAGCCGGTGCCGATTTCGGTATTAAACCTATTGGTTTGGCTGCCCGTGACACATTACGATTGGAAATGGGTTACTGTCTTTACGGAAACGATATTGATGACACCACCTCTCCTTTTGAAGCTGGCTTGGGTTGGATAACCAAGTTCACTAAAGAATTTGTGAACAGCGAAAACTTTGCCAAAGAAAAAGCAGAAGGTTCTAAAAGAAAGCTAATCGCATTTCAAATGGAAGAGCGAGGAATTCCTAGGGCTGGATATCCTATTTTGGATGCCGAGGGCAATGAGATAGGAAAAGTGACCTCGGGAACCATGTCCCCGTCCCTTTCTAAAGGAATCGGACTTGGTTATGTAACTACCGGATTTTCAAAGGTAGATACACCTATCCATATTAAAATACGTAAGAATAGCGTTTTGGCAACTGTTGTAAAATTGCCATTTTATAAAACACCTAGTTAGCCTTTGGATAAAAAAAAGATATTGATATTAGGAGCGAGTGGATTTGTGGGCAATGCCATATACAAAGAACTCTGCTCCTATTTTGATACTTACGGCACCTATTACTCCAATCGTTCCTTTGCCAACAACAAACAGTTTATAAGATACGACTTGGAGGAGGATGATATTTTTCAGATTCTGGAACATATAAAACCAGATATTATCATATCATCGCTTCGTGGAAATTTTCCCGCTCAAATACAGGCCCACCACCATTTGATGGAGTATTTGATGAAGACAGACACCAAATTATACTTTATCTCTTCCGCCAATGTTTTTGATGCCTACAGCAAGTTTCCGTCCTACGAACATGACAAAACCTTGTCTTTAAGTGTTTATGGGAGGCTCAAAATAAAAATTGAGAACATGATGATGCGTTTACCAAAAGGTAACACTGCAATACTTCGTGTACCTATGGTGTTTGGTAATGCTTCACCCAGAATTAAAGAAATCAAGGAAAATATAGCGAACCAAGAGCCAATTGAGGTGTTCCCGAACCTTATCATTAATGTGACCAACGATGATAGGTTGACACAACAGATTCACTACCTCATCAACAGGAACAAAACTGGTATTTACCATTTGGGGAGTAGCGATCTTATCCACCATGAAGAATTCATCAAAGAGGTCATCGAACATTTGGGAAACTATCATCCAGTTTACAAAAGGGTTTACACTACTAATGAGGACAGGTATTTGGCCGCTTTGCCCAAGGACAACATCTTACCTAAAAATCTTCGTATTAGTTGTCAAGAGATTATAGAGCACCATCTGCCTGTATAGTTTTATTTTCCTTACTTAATTAGTTATCTTTTAAGAAAATGTAGATTTATGAAGAAGATGAACACCAATGAAATTGAAGAGGCTATTAAAAATCTGCCCGGTTGGGCCCTAAAAGATGAAATGATTATGAAATCCTTCACCTTCAAGGATTTTAAAGAGGCTTTCGCTACAATGACGCACATTGCATTTGAATGTGAAAAGCAGAACCATCACCCCAATTGGGAGAATGTCTATAACAGACTCACGATTAAACTAAGTACACACGATGCCGATGGGATTACCCAAAAGGATATCGACCTTGCAAAATCTATTGAGGAGATAGTGGGTTAAACACACCCCAAATTCAACTTGACAAAGGGGCTTTTTTTGCTAAATTTGCTTTTATCCAGAATTAAAGATTTATATGGGAAGAGCATTCGAATTTAGAAAGGCACGAAAAATGAAACGTTGGGCAGCGATGTCCAAAGCATTTACCAGAATTGGGAAAGATATTGTAATGGCAGTTAAAGAAGGTGGCCCTGACCCCGATGCCAATTCCAAGTTGCGTGCTGTAATTCAGAATGCCAAGTCCGTTAATATGCCCAAGGACAATATTGAGCGTGCCATTAAAAGGGCTTCGGACAAAAATCAAGGTGATTATAAGGAGGTGCTTTTTGAAGGATATGCTCCCCACGGCATAGCTATTTTAATAGAGACGGCCACAGATAACAACACACGTACCGTTGCCAATATTCGCAGCTATTTTAACAAGTGCAATGGCAGCTTGGGCACTTCCGGTTCGGTGGAGTTTATGTTCGACCATACGTGCAACTTTACCGTAAATGGTGAAGGCATTGACCCAGAAGAACTGGAATTGGAAATGATTGATTTTGGCGCCGAAGAGGTTTTTGATGACGAAGATGGCATACATATTTATGCACCTTTCGAAAATTTTGGGGCTATCCAAAAAGAACTCGAATCACGTGAGATTGAAATTATTTCCTCCGGTTTCGACCGCATTCCGCAAGTAACCAAAGAACTCAATGAAGAAGAGACTGCTGATGTGGAAAAACTCCTTGAGAAAATTGAGGAAGATGACGATGTTCAGAACGTTTTTCATAGTATGCAGGAGTAACATCCATACTTTATTTATAACAAACAAAAAGAGGCTTACTTAAAAGTAAGCCTCTTTTTTTATCCGCACTTGTTATTGTATTATTCAAATTTGGACGCGTCCAAGTTAAAAAATCGCACTGCATTGTTAAAGAATATATCTCTCTTTTGCTCTTCGGAAAGGTAGTTGGCGCTTTCAATTACTTCAATGGAGGTTTCGAGCAATCCTGGCCAAATCATTAAATCTGTCCCATACATAATTCTCTTGGAAAACCCTGCCTGTACCAATCGTTTTAGGTATGCATGGATTTCTTCCAAGGGATAAGACCAAATAAACCCTGCTAAATCCACATAAACATAGGCATTTGCCCCCATAAGTGCGATCATTTGGTCTACCATAGGGTAACCTGCATGCATCACCCAAATTTTTAACTTGGGGTGCCTGGCCAACATATCTTCCAATAAAAAGGGCTGCCCTAAAGAAGCTCGATATTTTGGTCGACTAAGGTTAGCCATGCCATTTCCGCCTGTTCCCATATGTATACCTACCGGAATTCCCAGTTCTTCAGCAACTCCGAAATATTCATCAAGGGATATATCGCTGGGGGACATTCCCTGATATTGAGGAGCTACCTCCCCCATGACTTTGTAAAAGCCTGTGGACAGAGAATCCCTGAATGCTTCGACAGTCATCTCATCGGCATTGCTAATTCCCAAGGATGGAATTATACGGTCCGGCGCCGCTTTATGCCATCTATGAATGGCTTTAGCATCTCCACTCACCACCATGGTAATGTTCAGTTCTTTGTTTGCCCTGAGAATGGCAGCATCCATTTCGGCATCGCTCCTTGCAGGTTGTAAAGGAGAAATACAATTGGTGTTCATAAAAGATGGTTGTTCTTGGTCGGGTCCACTTCCCGGCATATTCTTCAAAAACCAGGGGCACAAAGGCGGGACATTTAGATTCCCTCCCATGGCGTGTACATGCACATCTATTATTGGAAGTCTTTTTTTGGATTCTTGGGCGTTTAAAGTAAACACAAAGCAAAAGAATAAAGTATAAAAAAGCGTGGCTTTACTAATTAAATGGCAGGTTAAAAATTTCATATGTGGTTTATTGGTTAATATGGATTCAAGATAACAGTTTTTCATACAAAAGATCCTCTATATAATCTAATGAAACCATTTTTAAAACATGAGTTGGTATTATAACATGTTTGATATAGAAGTCATCCGAATAATGAAAAAGAATTTAATCAAAACTGTACTCCGGCACCTTGCCTTGTACCCCTTTATAAAATTTATGGATTTTTTCAAAATCCTTATCCATTGATTCAGCAGGATAAAAGGGTTCTCCAATTTTGATTTCTTTTTTCCCAAAATCAAAAGCCACCATCACAATTGGCACATTGGCTTTTTTGGCGATGTGGTAAAACCCTGTCCTTAAATGTTCTACTTTTTTTCGCGTTCCCTCTGGCGCCAAAGCAAACCTAAACACCTTTCTTTCATTGAAAATCTGAACAATGCTATCTACCGTATTGGAGTTTTTGGAACGATCCACAGGAGCGCCGCCTGTCCATCTAAAAAACCATCCGAACGGAGGTTTAAAAAGGCTCTTTTTTCCAATATAATTGATTTCTTGGTTTATTACCTTCCGTATTAAAAGTCCCAAAAAGAAGTCCAACCAATGCGTATGGGGAATCACGATTATAACACATTTGTTTACATCCGGAAAGGAACCATTGAGTTTCCATCCCAAAATTTTAAAGTATATAAACTTGGCCAGCCTTTGCATTGGGTCGTGGTTATCTGTTCTTAACCAAACAGATTTTTAAATTTTTTGATATAACGCCTGAAGACGTTCTGGTGTCATGATACTTTTCCAATCCTTACCCAGTGCATTTTCCCAAAGGGGTTCTAGACTCAATGAGATATTCACCATCACATCAAAATCATTTTGGGTGAGATCGGCACAGATGCCGTTTGGCAGTGTTATGTTGTGCTTTTCCATCATTTTATTGAAGAGTGCCACTCCTTCCGGATAAAACTCTTCCAAATGTTGAAACACCAAACAATTTCCGATTCCATGTTTAACGCCCAAAAGATAGGATAAACCATAACTCATCGCATGTGCCACTCCTACTTGGGAATACGCTATGCTCATTCCGCCGTGCCAAGAAGCCATTATCAATTTGTCCCTGGACTCTTCAGCGGATATATCTCCCAGAAATACTTCCTTGCAAAGTTCCATGGCCTTTTCTCCATAGCTCTGACTAAAAGCGTTCAGATAAGTACCTGTTAACGACTCCACGCAATGTATAAAGCAATCCATTCCAGTATAGAACCATTGTTCCTTGGGGACTGTTTTACTAAAATCGGGGTCCAGTAGTACTTGGTCAAAAGGTGTAAAATCCGAATTTATTCCTAATTTTTTTTCGGGACCTAACAATACGGTGGTTCGTGATACTTCGGCTCCCGTACCACTTATGGTAGGGATACCAACATGATAAAGCGCCGGCTTATTCACTAAATCCCATCCTTGATAGTCCTTAGCGAGCCCTTTATTGTTCAATAAAATGGAAACCGCCTTGGCCAGATCCAGCAGGGTTCCTCCTCCAATACCAATAATACCCGAAGGGAGTTCATTGTACTTTTCCCTTATTTGATCAACTAGGGCATCTACCTGAGCTGTTTTAGGTTCCTCTTTAGCAGAGATATAAATAACCTCATCGTTAAACATTAGGGGAACCTTAGCCAAGAATTGTTGGTTTTCAAAGAAATCGTCAACCAAAAAAATAAAGGGTGCCTCAGAACTTTTTCGCTGAGGCAACAAAATATCCCCTAATTGAGAAAAACAGCCCGACCCAAAAATTACCCTGGGTACCATAGGAAAGTTTTTGTACAATGTTTTATGGGTTGAGGTTGTTTCCTGTTTTTTCAAATCGCTTTCTGTCTTCATTAATTATCCAAATACTTCAAAATGTCTTTGAGACCATTCAATTTAAGATGATTGTTCACCATTTCATCTTCTGCAACCAATTCATGGGCCCATGTGGTATGGAACGGTACATGGACTGCTTTAGCCCCAATATTCAAGATAGGTAATACATCCGATTTAAGGGAATTTCCTATCATCAAAAATTCGCTAACATCTATATTCAAATGCTCCAGCAAATTTCTGTAATTAATTTCTTTTTTATCACTCAACACTTCTACATGATGGAAATATTGGGAAAGTCCCGACTTTTTCAATTTCCGTTCCTGATCCAAAAGATCTCCCTTAGTGAGTACAATTAATCTATACTTCCCCACCAATTTAGATAAAACTTCCTCTACCCCATCCAACAACTCTACTGGATGTGATATCATCTTCTTACCAAGGTCCAATATTTTACCAATAGTTTCTTGTGAAACTTTATTATTGGAAAGGTCCATGGCGGATTCTATCATAGAAAGCATAAAACCTTTAATGCCATAACCATAAATATCCAAGTTGTCCATTTCCATTTTAAAAAGCTCTTGGTCAATCTTGTTCTTGGTCTCATAATCTTCCAAAAGTTCTGCAAACTTTTCTTCGGTTTCCCTAAAATAGGTCTCATTGACCCAAAGGGTATCATCCGCATCAAAGCCAATTACTTTTATGTTAGTGAAATCTACTTCCATACCTTTCTAGCGCGTTCCAAATCTTCTGGTGTATCAATTTCGATACCTGTCACATGGGTTTCCACCATTTTTATTTTTTTGCCATACTCCAAAAAACGTATGGCCTCAATTTTTTCTTTGGCCTCCAAGGGAAGCATGGGCAATTTTTGAAAATCCTCCAGTGCTCTTTTTCTAAAAGCGTATACCCCTTTGTGTTTGTAATAGGTTGCTTCAACTTCCTTGTCTCTAGGGTAAGGAATTGGAGAACGTGAAAAATAAAGTGCAAAATCCTGATTGTCCACAATGACCTTTACCGTATTAGGGTTGGAAATTTCATCCCAATCAGAAATTGGAGTCATCAAGGAAGCCAAATCGATTTCTTTCCTGGTATCATTTTTGAAAACCTGAATAATCTTTTCCAAACTTACAGAATCTATAAAAGGCTCATCTCCCTGGACATTGATCACAATATCCACATCCATATCTTCAACGGCCTCAGCAATCCTGTCGCTGCCACTTTCGTGCGCTTTTTGGCTCATTATTACCTTTCCTCCTATATCCTTGATCACATCCGAAATTATAGGACTATCCGTAACCACATATACATCATCAAAAAGTCCTGTATTTATGGCAGCTTCGTAAGTCCTCACAATTACAGGCTTCCCACCAAGGTCCTGCATCAGTTTGGCAGGAAACCTAGAGGCTTGATAGCGGGCGGGAATCATGGAAATTATTTTCACGTTTAGGATATTGGTTGAGTGATTGATTATTTTTTGGGTCTCAATTTTCTATATATTCTGAATATGATAAACAGAATGATTATCACAAGGATTGCTGCAATGGGTGGCACCAATATCGATGCTGTACTTACTGTTACGGCAGCTCCTGTTTCCAAGGTCGACACCAAAGGATTGGCCAACCCTCCCGTGGTTCCAGAAGATGTTAACCTCCCTGCGGCATTGGCCCCTTTTATAGCTGTTGCGGTGCCACCACCGGCAATAATGGCCAAAGACCAAGTAACTACCGGGTCCAAATTGGCCACTGTGGACACCATTACGGCAGTACCAGCGATTCCGGCCATGGGAATAGCAATACTATCCAGGGCATTGTCCACCCATGGAATAAAATAGGCGAAAATTTCAACAATGGTTGCAACCCCCAAGGCTATGAGTGCTGTTAAACTTCCAATCCATTGCCAATTTGCGTTGAGATCCCAAACCCCTAAATAGGCAGCGAAACTAAGTGCAAAAAGAGGCAGAAAAACCCGAAAGCCAACAGATGCCGCCAATCCTATTCCAAGGAAAATACTAATAATGGTATCTGGTTCAATATTCATGCTGATGTCTAAAATAGGGTATTCCTAGTCAAGAAAAAAATCATCTTTGAAACCTATAAGGTACAGTTGTCGCTCGGCTCTTGTCACAGCAGTATAAAGCCATCTTAAATAATCTTTATCCACCCCATTGGGCAAATAAGGTTGCTCTACAAAAACGGTATTCCACTGCCCTCCTTGTGACTTGTGACAGGTTATTGCATAGGAAAACTTCACTTGGAGTGCATTAAAGAACTTGTTGTTCTTAACCCCCAAAAACTTTTTATATTTTGATTTTTCATGAGCGTAGTCCTTCATTACCTCTTGATATAGCCGATTCCCGTCCTCATAAGATAATGATGGGGTCTCCGCGGTTATCGTATCGAGCAAAAGAACGGTCTCAAAGGGTTTTTGGCTGGGATAATCCACCATTTTAACCTTGACTTCGGCGAACTTAAATCCATAAAGTTCTTTGATGGCAAAAAGTTCCAACACTTCAATAATATCGCCATTGGCGATAAAACCAGCTTCGGAGTTGGGTTTTAACCAGAAGTAGTTGTTCTTGACCACCATCATGTAATCGCCAACAGCAATTTCATTGTCCAAAAAAAGGATACGCTCCCTTATATTTTGATTGTACAAATTGGCTCTTTTGTTGGAACGAACAATAATGGCCGTATCCTCTTTTCCATTTTGATGATAGGATGAATCTATCGCTTCCTGAATTTCGGCACCATCAATCAAACGTACAATATCCTTATAGTTGTTCAACTCAAACTTAAAGTCATCAAAAAACTCGGATTGTAATTGCTCTCGAAGATTAGTAGCATTATGAAGAATACCTGACCCCCCAGATTGCCTCATTACTTCATCCAGCTCCAAACACTCCACCTCTTTATCATAATTTAAGGACAAGCGGTTTTCATCAAGCGCGGGACTCAGTTCCAATTTAACCGGAGGTAACTGAGCGGTATCACCGATCAAAATTAATTTGCAATTATGGCCAGAATGTACGTAAAACATTAAATCGTCCAACAACGAACCGTTTTCAAACAATTTAGAATCAGCAGGCGTATCTGGAATCATAGATGCTTCGTCCACTATAAAAATAGTGTTGCGATGTTTATTTGGTGCCAAAACAAATTGGATGCCACCCCCTGACTGTTTCTTGGGAAAATATATCTTTTTATGGATGGTAAATGCCTTGTTTCCGGAATAAACGGACATCACTTTTGCTGCCCTACCTGTTGGAGCCATCAAAACAGAGCTCATTTTAATCTTCCAAAGACTGCTCACCAAAGTGGCTATCAAGGTGGTTTTTCCCGTTCCTGCAAATCCTTTTAAAAGGAATACGTCGTCCTTTTTGCCCTCTAAAACAAAGTTAGCCAGCTTATTAAGTGCCAAGCCTTGTTTTACGGTAGGTACATGGGGAAATTTTTCAGTTAAAATCTTTAAAAATTCCGGTGCTGTAAAATCATTCATGAGCACTAAATATAGCGCTCTTTTTTAAAGCAAAAAGTTTCGCAATAAAAAAAATATTGTAGATTTGTCTGTAACCACTAAATTAACTTTGAAAGACAGTATCAGATATGTTAAACTTAATTCTTATTGTTGTATTAATATGCCTTGTGACCATAGGGCTTGTTTTCTTGATCGATAGATTTTTACCTCAAAAAGTAAAGCCTGTTTTAGTAATTCTATTCGGAATTTTGAGCATTTACTTAGGTTTTAAAATATACGATTCCATCAACGCCCCCATTGAGTTCAATAAGGTAAGAAAAGAGAGATTTTCCCATGTTATTGACAAACTTAAGGACATTAGGGATTCTCAAGAAGCTTATAAAACTGTAAACGGAAAATATGCCGGTGATTTTGAAAGCTTGATTAAATTCATCGATACTGGCAGCTATACCATTACTACCCAACGCGACTCCTCTTTCATGAGATATGACAGAGCCTATCAGATTGATATGCAGCAGGACACCATTATTATTGATACTTTGGGGACAGTAAAAGTAAAAGACTCTCTTTTTGGAGCAGATGACCGCTACAAAACTATGATGGACGTTCCTTACGCCCAAAACAATGAAAAGTTTGAAATGAAAGCTGATATTGTTGACAAGAGTGGATATAAAGCTCCTGTTTTCGAAGCCAAGGTTAAGAAAAACGTTGTGCTTTACGATCAGCCGGAAGATTTGGTAGAAAAAGAAAACTCTTACCAAAGTGTTGAAGAAGTAAATGGCACTGAAATAAAGGTTGGTTCCTTGACTGATGTTAGTACAAACGGAAACTGGCCACCTATCTACGATAGGAAAAAGAACAACTAGCTATAGTACATAACGAAACAAATAGCACCAATAGAAAACTGTCCATTCAAGCTGGCTTGAATGGACTTTCTTTTTGTGTACTGGATACCATTACCAATAAAATTCTCGCGTTTGAACGAGTGAATTTTAAAACACAGCTTACTCCCTACTTAATGCTCAAAGAGTTAAAAGAAAAAGTCAGCAAACAAGGCGAGGTGGGAAGAAACTTCTCCGAAGTAATGGTTATTCACAAGAATAATATGTTCAGTCTGGTGCCCAAGCCACTTTTCAATAAAGAAGAATTACCGAACTATTTAAAGTTCAATGCCAAGATAATGGCCAACGACCTTATCGCATATGATGAAATCCCAAACCAAGAAATCATCAATGTTTACATCCCCTACACCAATGTAAACAACTTCATTTTTGAGCTTTTTGGAGAGTTTGAATTCAAGCATAGCGGAACTGTTCTCATCAATACATTGTTGAAGCAAAATAGAACATCATCAGAACCCGTTTGTTATGTTCAAGTATCGGAGCGCGAGACGGAAATGATGGTGATGTCCGATAAAAAATTATTGTTTTACAATCAGTTCGAGTACAGTAACAAAGAAGACTTTCTATATTATCTATTGTTCAGTTTAGAGCAATTGCAAATGGATTTGGAAAAAATCAATCTTAAACTTTTTGGTTCCATTGAAGAAGGAGACGCCATTTACGAACTTTGTTACCAATACATTAAAAATGTATCCGTTTTTGTGCCCAGCAACCCATCATTCCCAATGGAACAATTGGAAAATGAGAGCATAGATTTTTCCATTTTAAGCTCCCTCTAAATGCGGATTATTTCTGGAAAATATAAGGGCAAAAGACTAACTGCCCCAAAAAAACTACCGGTACGCCCTACGACAGATATGGCCAAGGAAGCCCTGTTCAATATACTGACTAATCGATTCTATTTTGACGAGCTTAAAGTGCTGGATTTATTTTCGGGAACAGGAAACATTAGTTTTGAGTTTGCATCCCGGGGTACAGACAGAATAACTGCTGTTGATGGTCATCAAGGTTGTGTTCGCTACATTTCCAAAACAGCACAAGAGTTGGATTTTTCAATTACTACTGTAAAATCCGATGTCTTTAAGTTTTTACAGCGGGTACCTGAAAAATTCGACCTTATTTTTGCCGACCCCCCGTATGATTTTGATACGGAACAATTTTTAAAAATTGCTGATTTGGTGTTTGAAAAAGAGCTTTTACTGGAAGATGGGCTTTTAATCATTGAACACTCCGAGCAAACCGATCTTTCCGAACACCCCAAGTTTTCGGAACAAAGAAAATATGGGGGAAGTATTTTTAGTTTCTTTGAAGTAGAATAAAAGCAGGCCATAAGCCGGATTCTGTATACCCTTATCATTTATCTAGACAAATGGTTGCCCAAGAGTTCTAACCGCCTACCCTCCAACTCGAGCGTGCAGCCCTCCACCGATAGCTATCGGGACGTTGGTTTACATGACGTTTCACCGCATAGAGTTTGCCGATTTCACTACAGCCGAACTGTACTTGCTTTCTGTTGCACTGGTCCTCGCCTTGCGGCGGACGGGCGTTACCCGCTATGCTGCACTTTGGTGCCCGGACTTTCCTCTTCAAGTACGGTTGCCCATACTTGCAGCGATAAGGTGGCCTGCTAAGTGCAAAGGTAATCCAATTGTTAATAAAAAACGGCTTAACTCTGCACTTGCAGGTAACTTTGCACGATCCTATTTTTATATTTGTAATAATTCTATTTTTCCCAGTATTGGAACCTTTTATAGTATCAGCAAGAAAATATAGACCCCAGACGTTCAAGGATGTTGTGGGACAATCGTCTATTACCAATACCTTGACGAATGCCATTGAACACAATCATTTGGCGCAAGCCCTGTTGTTCTGTGGTCCAAGGGGTGTTGGGAAAACGACCTGTGCCCGTATTTTGGCCAAAAAAATAAACCAAGATGGAACGGAAAGGGAAGATGAAGATTTTGCTTTTAATATTTTTGAGCTGGATGCTGCCTCCAATAACTCTGTAGACGATATCCGTAGTTTGATAGACCAGGTACGCATACCACCGCAAACGGGAAAATACAAGGTGTATATTATTGATGAGGTGCATATGCTCTCACAATCGGCCTTCAATGCATTCTTGAAGACCTTGGAAGAACCGCCTAAGCATGCCATTTTTATTTTGGCAACAACGGAAAAGCACAAAATAATTCCCACCATCCTGTCCCGATGCCAAATTTTTGACTTTAAACGCATCACGGTAAAAGATGCCGCGGAATACCTAAAACATATTGCGGAACAGCAAGGGATAGAAGCTGAGGAAAGTGCATTACATATTATCGCACAAAAGGCAGATGGTGCTATGCGGGATGCATTATCCATTTTTGACCGCGTGGTCAGTTTTTCAGGGGAAAAATTGACCCGAAAAGCCGTAACCGAAAACCTCAACGTTCTTGATTACGACATTTACTTTTCCGCAACCGACTTGATTTTGGAGAACAACATTCCCGAACTTTTGGTTCTTTTCAACAAAACCTTATCCCTTGGGTTCGATGGCCACCACTTTATTACAGGTTTGGCCTCACATTTTAGGGATTTGATGGTTTGCCAACACCCTGATACTTTGGACCTTTTGGAAGTTGGTGAAGATGTAAAGCAACAATATCAAGATCAATCAAAAAAGGCATCAAAAGAATTCCTTTTAAAGGCCATAGATATGGCCAACGATTGCGACCTAAAATATAAGACCAGTAAAAATCAAAGATTACTGGTTGAACTTACTCTCATGAAATTGGCGTCCATCACTTACGATGGAGAAAAAAAAAACTCTAATTTCATAATCCCTGCCTCTTATTTTACAGGTAAAATATCAACATCAAACGGTACAACACCTCCTCCAAACATTGGTTCGGTTCCAATGCCCAAAGTGGAAAAACCAGCACCTGAACAAACCACCTCAAAAGAACCTATAAAAGAAGCTCCTGAACCAAAGAAAGCTAAAGAAGAACTGGTCAGTGAGCCGAAAGAAAGTTATCAGCCCAAAAAAATCAACATTAAGACTTCCGAAAAGCGGATTTCGGGTCTGTCACTCTCCAGTATCAAGGTCAAAAAGGAACATGAGAACACAAAATCCACAAACATAGCCGAAGAGGATTTACCTAAAGATGCTTTCGAAGAAGAGGTTATGCAGAAACATTGGGACGATTTTGTACACCAATTGGAAAAACAAGGGAGAAAAATATTGGCAAGTAACCTTCAGTCTGATGTTCCCAAGCTAAAAAACGAGAATACCATTTGGATAGAGCTCCCCAACGGCACCATGAAAAAGGAGATAGAAAGGGAACAGAGCTTAATGCTCGACTATCTGAAGCAAAAGCTGAACAATTATTCCATTTCGCTCCATATTACGGTAAATGAAGAGGTAGCCAAAAAATTCGCCTTTACCCCAGAGGAGAAGTATGAAAAATTAAAAGAGAAAAATCCAAATATTGAGCTATTGCGAAAAGAGTTTGATTTGGATTTTTAAACTTACCGCACAATACTTTTATCTTTGCATTCGTAACATTCAAAAACGTATTCATGTTAGGCCTTAAACTTCCGACAGACCCAAGATGGGTAAACATTGTTGAAAAAAATATTGAAGAAATTTTGACGGACCATGCCTATTGCGAGCAAAAGGCAGCCAGTACTGCAATTTCCTTGATTATCGGCTTTCCGGAAAAATCGGAATTGGTAAAGGAGATGACCGCGCTTGCCCGTGAAGAAATGGGACACTTTAATATGGTGCACGATAAAATTATCAATCGTGGATGGGTCTTGGGACGCGAACGAAAGGATGAATACGTAATTGAATTGATGAAGTTCTTCCCAAAAGGTGGTAGTAGAGAAACACATTTGGTGCACAAACTTTTATATGCCGCACTGATTGAAGCTCGCAGTTGTGAACGTTTTAGATTACTTTCAGAAGAGATAGACGATGAAGAGTTATCCGAATTCTACCGCAATTTAATGGTCAGCGAGGCCAACCACTACACCATGTTCCTAAAGTTTGCCCGTAAATACGGAAAAAAGGAGGAAGTGGATAAGAAATGGGAGGAGCTATTGGAGTACGAAGCCCAGTTAATGAAAGACCTCGGCAAAAAGGAAACCATGCACGGTTAAGCCTCTTTATTAAGCCTCCAACTTTCGTTTATAATAATCATACATTTCAAATTGAGAACGTAGCTCAGGCTCCCCTTTGGCACGCTTTCTATAGGCATTGTCCTGTTTTGCCGAGAACACTCTTGCCTTGGAATTATCTCTCCAAGAAATATCAAAAGTATCGAGCAATTCTTGTCTGATATCCGGGTCGTAAACAGGACACCCTACCTCAACCCTAAAGTCGAGGTTTCGCGTCATCCAATCTGCCGAAGAAATATAAATTTTCATATCACCGCCATTCCCAAAAATGAACAATCTAGGATGCTCTAAAAATTTATCAACGACACTGATGGCTTCGATATTCTCGCTCATGCCCTCAACACCGGGAATAAGACAGCATACACCGCGAACAATCATTTGTATTTTAACTCCTGCCCTACTGGCCTCATAAAGCTTATCCACCATTTTATACGAAGTAAGGCTGTTTATCTTTATTTTGATATAGGCCTCCCTACCTGCCTTTGCATACTCGATTTCTTGGTCAATCAACTTCATAAAAGTTGATTTAGTGTAATGCGGAGATACGATTAGATGCTTGTATTTGTTGATTTTATAATTGGTCTCGAAAAACCCGAACACTTTGTTCATATCCTTAAGGATACCTTGGTGGGCGGTAAATAAGGTGTAGTCCGTATAAATCTTTGCCGTAGACTCGTTAAAATTCCCTGTACTGATAAAACCATACCTTTTGATTCCCTCATCCTCTTCGCGTTCCACTAAGCAAACCTTACTGTGTACTTTTAGTCCAGGAACACCAAAAATCAACTTAACCCCTTCGTCTTGTAAATGGTTGGCATATTCAATATTGTTCTGCTCATCGAACCTAGCTTGCAATTCAATCTGCACGGTCACCTGCTTTCCATTTTTGACCGCATTGACCAAAGCTGATGCAATTTGACTATCACTCGCCAATCGATATATCGTGATCTTAATACTTCGTACTTGGGGATCTAGTGCAGCTTCTCGCAAAAACTTGGTTACGTAACTAAAGGTATGGTATGGGGCATAGATCATATAATCTTTATGGGCAATGATATCCAACAAACTCCCCTTCATACTTAATCCCTTTACTGGTAAGGGCTCAATTTTATCGTACATAAGGTCATTCCTTCCCAGGCTAGGAAAGCCCATATAATCCCTTCTATTGTGGTAACGGCCACCAGGAATAACGCTATCAGTATCCATGATATCCATTTTTTCCTTTAGGAATTGAAGGGTATCCTTGTCAATACTTTTGTCGTAAACAAAACGTACAGGGTCACTTATTTTTCTATGCTCTACGCTAGAAGAGATCTTTTCAATGAAGCTTTTGCTCAAATCATTGTCAATATCCAACTCCGCATCCCTTGTAATTTTAATCATGTGAGCAGAAATGGATTCAAACTCGAACATGGTGAAAACACTGTCCAAACAAAAACGAATCAAATCATCCAACATGATGACAAAATCCTTATCCCCTTCTTTTGGCAATACAACAAATCTATCTATTCCTTTGGGAATTTCAATAAGTGCATATCGGTTGTGTTTGCCCTTCGCAGAGCCGTTCTTCATTACAATTTTAACCGCCAAATAAGCCGCCGTATCCTTCAGCAAGGGAAATTCGGTAAGATCATTGAGGATGATGGTCATCAACTCCTGATTTACCTTTTTAAAGAAATAGTCCCGAATAAATTCAGCTTGACTTTCATTTACTTCTGTTTCCCTGATGATAAAAATATTTTCTTCTCGCAGTTCTCTATCTATTTCCTTAAAAACCTCAAGACTACGTGACTGCTGGTCAATCACAATTTTGGTAATTTCCTCCAAAAGGTCTTTTGCTTTTTCTCCACCCAAGACACTTTTTCCAGTTTTCCCGGCATCTACAATACGTTTTACCGTGGCGTACCTTACCTTGAAAAACTCATCCAAATTGTTACTGAAAATTCCTAAAAATCGTAATCGGTCAATCAGCGGAACTCTATGGTCCTTACTCTCCTGCAGTACCCTAGCATTAAATTGTAACCAACTGATTTCTCTATTAATATATTCGTTCTTTGTTTTTACCATTTATTTTTTCAAGTGTTTTGGAAAGACCATTTGTTTAGTGGTACCCCCTGATATTTTGGACCAATCGTCCACACCAAATGTAATGTGCACAAGTCCTGCTGTGGGAACGTTCTCAATATACTGATCTCCCCAAGTATTTGCAAGTGAAGTGAAGGCATAATTGTGACCAAATATGGCTACAGTGTTTAAATCATTGTCCAATTGTTGCACAAATTGCTGTACACTGTTGCCCGAGAAATCATAGAGCATATTGTTGACCTTGAATTTGGACAGGTCAAATTCCAGATTTCTTATAAAAATCATACTGGTGTGCAAAGCACGGTTGGCAGGGCTGGAATATATAAAATCGATTGAAGGAGCATGCAACCCAAAGGTTTGAGAAACCAAATGGGCATCGTTAACCCCTCTTTGCTTTAAAGGTCTATCATTGTCCGAGACATCGTAATCCCAAGAGGATTTCCCATGTCGCATCAGTATTAATTGTTTCATCTTATCGGAATTAGGGTGCCAAACGTTCAATTTTCCAATCAAAATCCTCTTGAAGGGTATATCGAATTCGATCGTGCAATCTATTGGGACGTCCCTGCCAAAATTCAATGGATATGGGGCGCACCAAATACCCTCCCCAATAGTCGGGTCTTTGAATTTCCTTCCCATCATATTTTTTTTCCAGATTGTTCAACTCCTTCTCCAAATACTCCCGGGAAGGTACCACTTCACTCTGGTCGGACACTATGGCACCGAGTTGGCTTCCTGTGGGTCTGGATTCAAAATATCCATCGGAAAGGTTTTCAGCTATCTTCTCGGCTGTACCTTTTATAATGACTTGGCGTTCCATATTTGGCCAAAAAAAAGATAAACAAACAGATGGATTCGCTCCAATCGCCTTGCCTTTTTCACTTTGGTAATTGGTATAGAAAATAAAGCCTTCAAAAGTAAATTTCTTCATTAAGACCACTCTACTCTTCGGGAATCCATCCAAACCAATGGTCGAAACAGTCATGGCATTGGGTTCATCCACTCCATCGGAAGCTTCCACTTCGTGGAACCACTTTTGAAATTGTTCCAGTGGATTCTCCTTTACGATCTCCTCTGTCAATTCACTTTTTTCGTAGGATTTCCTATAGTTGCTCAAGTCTTTTTGCATGACGTGAAGTTCGTCAAAATTAGAATCTCCTCAAAGCAACAGGTTTAGAAAAGTTTTGCTAAAATCCTTTTGCTGCCAAAGTCAAATATCTTGCCATCATCTGCCAAATCGACATAAGGAAAAATCTCCTTGGCTTCTTCCCCAAACAGTTCGATGGATTTATAACGCGTTGAATAATGCCCTAAAACAAGAAGTTTCGCATCGGCTTTCTTGGCAATTTGTGCCGCTTGTTTCGAAGTGGAATGCTTTGTTTTGTCGCAAAGGTGGGATTCGGATTCCAAGAAAGTAGATTCGTGGTAAAGCACCGTTACATCTTTTATGATAGGTAAAATCGATTCGTTATACACCGTATCACTACAAAAAGCATAACTTTTGGGCTCGGGTGGATCTAAAGTAAGTTGCTTATTGGGAATTGTATTTCCGGATTCGTCCACGCCATCAACACCTTTTTTAATATTATTGAACTGGCTCTTATCGATTCCATAAGCTTTAGCTGCTTCAATATTCAAAGTTCTTGGTGCTTCTTTTTCTTGAAACAAAAATCCATTGGTATATACCCTGTGAATCAATGGGACTGTACGCACTGTAACTTTTTCATCCTCATAAATGAGTTCGGATTCTTTAGATTCCAACTCGTGAAATATCAATGGGTAATTGGTCCAAGAATCTCCAAGCTTTAAAAATAAGGTTATGGCCTGCTTTATCCCTTTTGGACCATAAATATGTAGTTCTTTGTCCCTGCCCAACAACCTGAAGGTTGAAATCAATCCTGGAAGTCCAAAAAAGTGGTCCCCGTGAAGATGTGATATAAATATGTGATTGATTCTGGAAAACTTGATTTTGTACTTTCTAAGCTGTACTTGGGTTCCTTCGCCACAATCAATTAAAAATAGGTGGTTTTTTATCTCGAGTACCTGCGATGTTGGATTGGTAAATGTTCTTGGTGTAGCGGCATAACAACCTAAAATGGTAAGTTTCATATGCCAAGATCACGTTCTATTTCTTCCATTTCGATAAGGTCCTTTGCTTCTTGTAAAGTGGGCACCACACTTATTTCTTCTGGAACTTCATCATAACTTAGCTTATCCGTCACCAGAACAAAAGATTGTCCTGAACCTTTATGGGTGTTGGAAATATCCAAAAACTCCAAAATATCACCAATCGTAAGTTTATCAAAAGAAAAAAGATTGACTACAATATTGTCGTGCTTTAGTTTGGGGTAGGCTTTGTTCAGGTTTTCCAAAAACCCGGAAAGTGTAGTTTTTTCTTGAAAAACAATAGTTGTTGTTCCGTCTTTGTCGAAAATCATCTCTTACTTAATTTTTGATGCCAATAGATAAAGTACGGCCATTCGGACTGCCACTCCATTCTCTACTTGGTGCAAAATAATGGATTGGTCGGAATCGGCCACATCGCTTGTAATTTCCACACCTCGGTTTATCGGCCCAGGGTGCATGATCACAATTTGTTTGTCCAAACTGTTCAAGAGTTGTTTGTTCACCCCGAACTGTTGTGTGTACTCCCGCGTGGATGGGAAATAGCTGATATCCATACGTTCGTTCTGAACCCGAAGCATATTGGCCACATCGCACCACTCCAGTGCTTTTTTCAAATTGGTCTCCACTTCTACCCCTAACGATTCAATATGTTTGGGAATCAATGTCCGTGGCCCACAAACTTTTACGTTAGCTCCCTGCAATTTTAAGGCAAATATGTTGGACAACGCTACCCGTGAGTGAAGGATATCACCAACAATCACCACATTTTTATCTCCTACATCACCCAACTTCTCTCGTATGGAATAAGAATCCAATAACGCTTGTGTCGGGTGTTCATGGGCTCCATCGCCTGCATTGACTATTGCCGCTTTTACGTGTTTTGATAAAAAGATGCCTGCTCCCGGATTCGGGTGACGCATCACAACCATATCCACTTTCATAGAAAGTATATTATTTACGGTATCGATGAGGGTCTCCCCTTTTTTAACAGAGGATTGCCCTGCGGAAAAATTGACTACATCGGCTGAAAGTCGTTTTTCGGCCAGTTCAAAAGACAATTTTGTTCGGGTACTGTTCTCAAAAAAGATATTGGCTATGGTGATATCCCTGAGTGTGGGCACCTTTTTAATGGAACGATTGATTACTTCCTTAAAATGATCGGCGGTTTCAAAAATGAGCGATATATCCTTTTTGTTCAGATACTTAATTCCTAACAAGTGATTTACACTTAATTCGCTCATTCTTTTTTATTTGCTTATTAAATATACTTTATCCTCACCATCATTTTCTTCCCACATCACCTTAACTTTTTCATCATTGATGGCATCAACCTGTCTACCTCTATACGTTGGCTGTATGGGCAAGTGTCTGCTAAAACGTCGGTCGATCAGTGTTAAAAGTTCAATACTACTTGGTCTTCCAAAGGATTGGATTGCCGTTAGTGCCGCCCTGATACTTCTTCCGGTATAGAGCACATCATCTATAAACACCACTTTTTTATCCTCCACCAAAAAATTCATTTGTGTGGAATTGGCTTTCAGAATTTCTCCTCGTCCAAAGTCGTCCCTAAAAAATGTGATATCCAAGAATCCCAGGTCAATATGTTTGATCTTGTATTCCTTCTTGAGAATCTTTACCAACCTCTCCGCCAAAAAACCACCTCGTGGTTGAATACCGATTAGTGCGGTATCCTTGAAATCCAAATGGTTTTCCATTAGCTGACAGGCCAACCGGTGCAGTATGATGTTGATTTCTTTTGAAGTAAGCAGTACTTTTTGACTCATATGCTGTGTGACCAACTCGGTTGAATACAAAAGTAAGCAATTCTTTAAAATGTTCGGGACATAAAAAAAGCCCCGACTGTTTCCAGCGGGGCTTCGTATCATTGAAAAGTCCGATTACTTTTTCTTGTCGGCTTCCATTTTGTCTTTCAATGCTTGCAATGCGGAGTTGGCATCACCAAGGGTTGGAGCAGCTTCATCTTTAGATGCGGCTCTTTTCTTGGCAGCAGCTTTCACATTTCTGTCTTCTTGCTCTCTAAAGATTGCCGTGTGGCTAGCCACAACTCTTTTGAAATCTTTGTTGAACTCGATGATCTTGAATTCAGCTTCTTCACCTTTTACAAGTTTTTTGCCGTCTTCTTTTTCCATGTGACGTTGTGGAACAAATCCAACGATATCCTCGTTGAAGTTGATTGTAGCTCCTTTGTCAACGACATCTGCAATTGCAGCTTTGTGTACTGTACCTTCAGCAAACTCTTCGGAATACTTATCCCAAGGGTTCTCTGTGGTTTGTTTGTGTCCAAGGCTCAATTTGCGTCCTTCTACGTCCAATTCCAATACTTCCACCTCCAAAGTGTCACCTACGGCAACAAACTCGGATGGGTGCTTGATTTTCTTGGTCCAAGAAAGGTCAGAAATATAGATCAAACCGTCGATACCTTCTTCCAACTCTACGAATACACCAAAGTTGGTAAAGTTTCTAACGATTCCTTTGTGTCTTGATCCAACAGGATATTTAGTCGTAATATCGGTCCATGGGTCTGGCGTCAATTGCTTAATACCCAATGACATTTTACGATCTTCTCTATCCAAGGTCAATACAACAGCTTCAACCTCGTCACCAACATTTACAAAGTCTTGTGCTGATCTTAGGTGTGTGCTCCACGACATTTCTGAAACGTGGATCAAACCTTCTACACCTTCGGCAACTTCGATAAATGCACCGTAATCTGCGATCACAACAACTTTACCTTTTACTTTGTCACCAACTTTGATCTCATCACCTAGGGCATCCCATGGGTGTTTCTCCAATTGTTTAAGACCTAACTGGATTCTTGACTTGTTATCATCGAAATCAAGGATAACAACGTTCAATTTCTGATCTAGATCTACAACTTCGTTCGGGTGGTTGATTCGGCTCCAAGAAAGGTCGGTAATGTGAACCAATCCATCCACACCTCCAAGGTCGATAAATACCCCGTATGATGTAATGTTTTTGACCACACCTTCCAATACTTGACCTTTTTCCAACTGGCCGATGATCTCTTTTTTCTGCTCTTCGATGTCCGCTTCGATCAAAGCTTTGTGAGATACTACCACGTTTTTGAACTCGTGGTTGATTTTCACTACTTTGAACTCCATGGTCTTACCTACATACTGATCGTAATCGCGGATAGGTTTCACATCGATCTGAGAACCTGGCAAGAACGCCTCGATTCCGAAAACGTCAACGATCATACCACCTTTGGTACGACATTTAACGAATCCAGTAACAATCTCTTCTTTGTCGTGTGCGTTGTTAACACGCTCCCACGCCTTGATTGTTCTTGCTTTACGGTGAGACAATACCAACTGACCGGTTTTGTCTTCACGGATATCTATAAGTACCTCAACTTTATCACCAACTTTTAGGTCAGGATTGTAGCGGAACTCATTCAAGGAAATCACACCTTCGGACTTAGCATTGATGTCAATGATTGCCTCACGGTCTGTCATGTGAACTACTTTTCCTTCCACTACTTCCTCATCGGCAGTGTCCACAAAGTTTTCCTCTACAAGTGTTTCGAATTCCTTAAGCTTCGTATCATCTACACGCTCAATTCCTTCTTCGTACTTGTCCCAATCAAAATTCTCAAGAAATTCCTGTGGATTTTGTTTGGGTTCTGCTTCTTTTACTTCTGGTGCTGCGGCAGTTTCTTCTACCTCAACGTTTTGTTTTTCTTCAGCCATTTTGCTGATTAAAATTTGTATTCCACGTTTTACAAGAGTTAAACAATTACCGTAGAAGTGGTTTTAAATTGATTTTTTAAATTCCCTTTTTCTCTTGCCTCCTTGCTAAAAGGGGTGCAAAAATACAATTAAATTATTGATATACAAAGTGTACACCTAAGGTTTCAGCAAAAAAAGTATTACAATTATTTAATAGCAAAATAGTGGCATATTAAGTATCTTGAAACTTCTAATTGTTAACTGTAAAAATATTATTATGAGCGTTAAAGCAAAGTATCAACCTGTACTCGATCTGGGTGAGGAATTGGAAGTGAAAAATGGCGATGTAACTGTTGAAGGTGACATTTTAAAGATAAAAGGGATGACCAAAACCCAATATGAGAAAAACCTATTGTGGGACAAGATCAAGGAGATCGGCGGGGAAAAGCCATCTGACATCAAAGCGAATATTACCGTGGAAGATGATTCGGTTTACCACAGGCATACCGTAAAAAGTGGTGAATCGTTGAGCAAGATTGCCAAGCATTACTACGGCGACCCGATGAAGTACACCAAAATTTTTGATGCGAACACCAATATTTTAAAGGACCCGAACGTGATCCATCCCGATCAGGTGTTGGTGATTCCGAATTTGTAACATCTAAGACTGTTTAATTTTTGAAAAGACGCCGAGTGGCGTCTTTTTAGTTTTGTAGGACTATCTACCCTTCAAGAAGGTAAGGAGTAGCCATTGTAAACGACTTCGTAGTTAGGTACATCACCCGTGGAATAAACCAAAAGTACAGGCACACATCAAAATCAACTATGAAAAATTCATTCTTATTTCTTACCCCAATCCTTTTTCTGTTTTTAAGTTGCGGGAATTCGCAAACAAGCAAAACGGTAAATAATCAGACCGTTAGTAAAGGAAGTATCACACAAGCCCAATCGGAACTGATTTTTGACCATACCAAGGTATTTCCGAACAACACCCAACTCGCCTTCGCCTTTATAGAAAATGGCAGGGTTAAATTCTACGGTGTAGAAAAAAGGAACGACACTATTTTTACGATTAAAAATCGACAAAATGCATTTGAAATCGGATCTATCACGAAAGTTTTTAACGCGACCCTGCTTGCCGATTTTGTTTTGGAAAACAAAGTACAACTGGACAATCCCATCAACCCCTACTACGATTTTGAGTTCAACAATGGCCAAGTGATTACTTTTAAAACCTTGGCGAACCACACTTCTGGCCTCCCACGTATGCCCTCCAACCTTGACTTTGATATCGGTAACCAAGACCCATTTTCCGCTTACGATGCAGAAAAGTTAAAATACTATTTGGCCAATGAAATGGATTTATCTTTTGATGAGCATGGTGAATACGAGTATTCAAATCTAGGGGCTGGACTATTGGGCTATACCTTATCAAAGATTGGAGAAAAACCCTTAAACCAATTGTTCCAGGAAAGAATATTTTCAAAATATAATATGCCTAACAGTACCATAGGAAGCGAAAATGTATCTGTGTTTTTAGTCCAAGGCCAAAGTCCTGAAGGACAACCCGTGCAAAATTGGAATTTGGCATCGTTATCCGGTGCCGGTGACATGATATCCACAGCGGAAGATCTCTCCGAATTTGTTATGGCACAATTTAAGGATGAAAATAAAACTTTAGCATTGACAAGAGCCAAGACCCATACAATGAACGATACATCCGGTATAGGATTGGGATGGCACATACGCAAAGGACCATCAGGCGAAAATTGGATTTGGCACAATGGTGGAACAGGCGGTTATACTTCCTGCATGGTTATGAACAAGGATAAGAAAAATGGGGTAATTGTACTATCCAATGTATCCGCACTTGGCGACCCCATGATACACATTGACCAACTCTGTTTTGAACTTATGGATTCACTTTAAGAGAAGTAAAACAACATAACTCTTAAACTTTTTCCTTCGCAATCACACGTTTAGAATAATCGCGGATAGTCGTTAACTTTGAAAAGGCGCCCTTTTGGGCGTCTTTTTTATTTTTTGTAACTTTTGCACTAAACGAAATCAATATAAGGCAATCATAAGTAAAATATTTTCAGCTGTCCAAAACATGTCATAGCGATGGACGCTGAGATTCCCCCTAGTTTGATTGTAAAGCTCCCCCCTATTTATAAGAACAAGTAAATGTAGACACGCAGTTCCACTGCTCTTAATTTACTATAAGCATGAAAAAGAAGACGCAAAAAGACTTTGCACATTAAAAGATTAAACATAGCGCAAGGTAAAATTGGTAAAGTCCATCAAACGGGAACAAAACTCAATTAGTCTTGGTAATAAAAGATATAGATGTTCGTGATGACCAAGTTGGGAGTTTAAATAGGCATCAAAAGGCTATTTCCACAGATGTCTGTAATTCCATTATTTTGTAATTGCATCTTTGTCGAGAATTAAATCGTTCTCTACTAACATGATAAAAAACAAACTGATAGAAAAATAAACATATATAAATAACCCTTAAACTATGAAACAAATACTCTTCGTTTTAATTACCGTAATCCTATTGGGTTGTGGTGGTAAAGCATCTAAGGATGAAGCAGATGACACATCTTCGAATCAAAAGACAATTGGCAACTCGTGCCTATCCGACCTAGTTGAAAAAAATGAGATAGAAAAGATGATCAACAAGGAGCAGGTGGCCAGTATTGTTGGTATAAATGTCGACAATGTCGTATTTGAAGAAAACAAATCGAGCAGAGCAAAATATTCCACTGTGATATTTAAGTGGGAACCAGTACAAGAGCGCACAATGACAATGGAAGTTAAGGTTGGTGACCGTACCATTTCCCAGACCGTGCCATTAAAGAATAGTATAAATGTTGGTAAAATAGATTTGATCGGTGATAAAAAAGATCAGTCTGCACTTGAGTATTTCAACTACGTCTATGGTCCTAAAACAAAAGAGGAAAAAGAAGAGGCCAAAGCAAGGGTAGACCGCGCGCAAGAAACTTCAGATAAAGTGGATAAAAAATCTGCAGAGACAATTAAATCCATGGTAGACAAACAGACTTCAAGCAAGGTTAGTGGTATAGGCAGCAGTGCTTTTGGGTCGGTTCAGAACACCAATGGAATGACTTATTATAATTTAAAAGTATTGCATGGAGATACTATGTTTGAAATAACTACGGATGTTTCCGATGACTCAGAAGAAGACATTCGCATTGCCAAAGAAATTGCACAACAAATCATTGACAACTGTAATTAAACCAATCATGAAAAAAATTTTATTGACAATCATAGTAATTATTGTTTATGCCTGTGGAGGAGGCAATTCTTCTAAAGAAGGTATGAAGGACACAAAAATGACTGCCAAGATCGGTAGCGAGAATTACGAAGTGGATGTACGCTACCAACTGGACGAAAATACCGGGTTAACCGTTTACTCGGACAAAACTGATGTTACCGATAGTAACAACGATGGATTAATCTTTGCCATTTTCGAATATAACGGCAAGTTGCAGTTCGATTTTGTTAAGAATGGAGAGCGCCTAGGCGGACGAATCACGGATTGGAGTAAAACAGCAAATGATATCTCTGGCAATGGAACCTTAAAACCAGAAAGCGGTCTTGGACAAGGAATTTCCGTTTCTTTCAACTTACGGTTATAAGTAAATATTATTGTATCCCCCATTTTATAAAACTTGGATAAGGTACTTGCTGCAATCATTAAAGGCGCCCTTTGGCGTTTTTTTGCTTTCGGGGATTTTAACCAGAAAAATACTAACTTCACTTACCTGTGTCGAACTGGTTTCGGTATCGGTCGATATTTTTCACTGGGTACTGAGCGTAGCCGAAGTATTAAAACGAATTATATCTTTAAACGTTGCAGTAATTAAAACCGAATGCAAAAAATAGGATTAAAATCAATTAATTTAGGTTATTTAATTGGGGAAACTAATCTTAAAAAGGATTTGTTATATTTTGATAAGCTTGCGTTCGATGAAAACGAATTGGATTTAAGCATTTCTCTTTCTAGTACAGTAGGTAATACCCTGTTGGGAGAAGAAAAATTTAAAGAAACGCTTAACTTCCAAAGAGCAGAATTAGATTATTTACAGGAAAAGGGGTTAGTCGAAGGCTTCAATAGTGATGACCTTAAAAAAGCAGCATATGAGAGAAAATTAAAACCATTTACAGATTAATATGATAGTGCTACAAAATCACTATTGGGACCTAATGGTGTTTTAAATTTAGCTAGTGTCATGGAAGAAACCGCCAGACTATTTAATTGGGAAGAAGGTAATTCAAACACAATTTTCCGAAGTTATTTTTTTTCCGAATTGCTAAACACAATTTCTAATCAAGATTCAACGCCCATTTTGGATTCTTTCATTCCTGAAAAAAGAACTGAAATAGGAAAAGAATATGAAGTTTTAGAAGTAGTTCTAAAAAAATTTCCAGCTATCAACGATTCTGTTAGTTGGGAACAATTAATCGATTTTAAAAGTGATTCGGACTCTAAACGAAATTTCCTTGCTCTTAGAAATTGGATGATTGAAATTTCAAAAGGAAATTATACTTCGATGGAAATCGGAGAAAAATTAGACTACTTGTATGCCGAATATGAGTCTCATTTAAAAAGACATAACCTTAAGACTAATTTTGGAGTAATAAAAACTTTTGCCATTACATCATCTGAAAAACTAGAAGATTTAGTCAGAATAAAACGGAGTAAAGCAATAAAGACTGGATTTGAATTATTTGAAAAAAAATCGAGACTAACTTCAATAGAATCAAATGCTCCTGGCAAAGAAATAGGCTATTTTTATGATGTTGAACAGAGATTTAAAAAGAAATAACTACTGCCAACACAACCTATAAGTGCAACCCAATAAACTTTCTGATTATCACCCCTCCTTTGCAATCACCCGTTGGGAATAATCATGAACACGTTCAAACTGTTCTTCCAAGCCCATATCGCTGTTATCAAACTCAATGGCATCCTTGGCCCTGGTTAAAGGGGAAATGCTTCGGGTGGAGTCGATACGGTCACGCTCTTCTACATTTTTGAGGACTTCGGCATAAGTGACCTCCTCCCCTTTTTCCAGCAATTCTTTGTAGCGCCTTGCCGCTCGCTTTTCGGGTGAAGCGGTCATAAAAAGTTTAAGCTCCGCATCAGGGAAAACCACGGTGCCAATATCACGTCCATCCATCACAATGCCTTTGTTTTTACCCATTTCCTGCTGGATCTTCACCAATTTTTCACGCACTTCCTTAATGGCAGCTACCTTACTTACAAAACCAGAAACCCGCATCGCCCTGATCTCACGTTCCACGTTTTTATCATTCAAAAACATTTCGGAACGGCCTGTTTCTGTATTGGGCACAAATTTGAGGTGTATGTCGGATAATTTATCGATCAAAGTAGCTTCATCAACCTTACCCTTATCATTGATGATACCTTCTTCCAACGCAAAAAGCGTTACTGCACGGTACATGGCACCGGTATCCACATAAATATAATCCAAGGTGGAAGCCAACCTTTTGGCAATGGTACTTTTTCCAGTGGAGGAATATCCGTCAATTGCAATTGTAATTTTTCCCATACACCAAAAATAATCAGAAAAGGTGTTATTGTGTTATGACAAGTATCAGTTAAAGTGTTTTCGCATTCTTCACCTTTTGCTTGGTAATGGCAATGTCGATTACCTCGCTCATATCGGTCACATAATGGAACGTGAGCCCTTTGAGGTATTCGGCTTTGATTTCTTCAATATCTTTTCTGTTATCTGCACAAAGAATAATTTCCTTGATACGCGCTCTTTTGGCTGCCAAGATCTTTTCTTTGATTCCACCTACGGGCAACACCTTGCCTCGAAGCGTAATCTCACCCGTCATGGCCAAGCTCTTTTTTACTTTTCGCTGTGTGAACAAGGACACTAAGGAGGTCAACATGGTGATACCTGCACTTGGACCGTCTTTTGGTGTAGCACCTTCAGGAACGTGAATATGCACATTGTATTTGTCGAACACATCGGAATCAATTCCATATTCATCGGCATTGGATTTGATGTATTCCATAGCAATAGTGGCAGATTCCTTCATTACTTTACCAAGGTTACCGGTAATGTTCATGGTTCCTTTTCCTTTGGAAAGAATGGATTCGATAAACAAAATATCCCCTCCTACGCTGGTCCATGCCAAGCCTGTAACCACACCGGCCACATCATTACTTTCGTACTTGTCGCGTTCCAATCGGGCCGGGCCAAGAATTTTCTCAATATCCTCGTTGTTCACGGTAACATTGTACTCTTCTTCCATGGCAATGGATTTTGCCGCATACCGCACCACCTTGGCTATCTGCTTCTCCAAGCTACGTACCCCAGATTCTCGGGTGTAGCCCTCTACGATTTTTTCCAATTGGCGTTTACCAATTTTCAAATCCTTTTTGGTGAGTCCGTGTTCCTCCAATTGCTTTGGTAACAAATGACGCTTGGCAATCTCAACCTTTTCTTCGATGGTATAGCCCGTTACATGGATAATTTCCATTCGGTCGCGTAATGCAGGCTGAATGGTGGATAAATTATTGGCCGTAGCAATGAACATTACCTTGGACAAATCGTATCCCATTTCCAAGAAATTATCATGGAAATCACTGTTCTGTTCAGGGTCCAGCACTTCCAACATCGCAGAAGAAGGATCTCCTTGATGACTGCTCGCCAGTTTATCGATTTCATCCAAAATAAACACAGGGTTGGATGTTCCCGCCTTCTTTAGGCTTTGGATAATCCTACCGGGCATGGCACCGATATACGTTTTTCTGTGCCCACGGATTTCTGCTTCATCACGCAGTCCACCCAAAGACATACGCACATATTCTCTTCCAAGAGCCTCTGCCACGGATTTACCCAATGAAGTTTTACCCACACCGGGAGGTCCGTACAAACAAAGGATGGGAGATTTCATATCATTCCTCAGCTTCAACACTGCCAAATATTCAATAATTCGGCGTTTTACATCTTCCAAACCGTAATGATCCCTGTCCAAAATCTTTTGAGCGCGTTTCAGGTCAAACTTGTCCTTGGAGTATTCGTTCCATGGCAAATCCAACAACAAATCCAAGTAATTACGTTGGATGGAGTATTCGGCAACTTGGGGGTTCATGCGCTGCATTTTGCCCAATTCCTTTTCAAAATGTTCCTTTACTTTTTTGCCCCACTTTTTCTTTTTGGCCTTTTCGCTCATTTCATCCACCTCTTCCTCATAGGATAGTCCACCAAGCTCTTCTTGGATGGTCTTCATTTGTTGGTGAAGGAAATATTCGCGTTGCTGTTGGTCCATATCACTACGCACCTTGCTCTGGATATCGTTGCGCAATTCCAGCTTTTGAAGTTCCATATTCATGTACTTCAACGTGGCCAAAGCTCTTTCCTGAAGATTGGCAATCTCCAAAAGTTGTTGCTTCTCTTTAACGGCCAAATTTAAGTTGGAGGACACAAAATTGATCAAGAACGAATTGCTCTGGATATTCTTAATGGCAAAAGTAGCTTCACTAGGAATATTTGGGTTATCCTTGATGATTTTGAATGCCAATTCTTTGATAGAGTCGATAATAGCCTCAAATTCACTGCCTTTTTCATCAGGACGTTCCTCCGCAGCCTCGCTAACCTTGGCAGTCAAATAGGGTTTTTCGGTAAGTACAGCATCAATCTTGAACCTTTTTTTCCCTTGAATAATCACCGTAGTGTTTCCATCGGGCATTTGAAGCACCCTCAAGATACGTGCGACCGTCCCAACCATGTTGATGTCCTCTGGACCAGGATTTTCTACGCTTTCATCTTTTTGGGAAACGACACCAATGGTTTTGGTGCCATTGTTGGCATCCTTGATCAAATTGATGGATTTGTCCCTACCCGCGGTAATTGGAATTACCACACCAGGAAACAAAACGGTATTTCTAAGAGGCAATACCGGTAAAGTTTCCGGCAGGCTCTCTTTGTTCATCTGTTCTTCATCTTCAGGGGTCAACAACGGTATTAATTCCGCGTCTTCATCCAACCCTTGTAGATCTATATTGTCAAATTTGGTAATTTTCATCTCTCCCATATCATCTTTTCGGTCATTTTGTCATAATAAACAAACAACCAATATTTTTATTCAACATTAAAGCCTGCACAAATCCCTCAAAATCAATGTTTATGGCGACTCACAAGCTTATTATCACCCATTAAAAGGCAATTCTTGTGCCATTAAAATTCAAATTTTAAGAAAAAAGTGTAACAATTGGTAAATTGGTTAATCTATAAGACAAACCATTCATTTTTTGAGCCAACAAAATGAACATATTGACACACTGCTAAAATTGTGCATGCAGGGTAAGCAAAGTGCACAGCTAGAGATTTATAACCGCTATTACAAAGCGATGTACAACACCGCTTTTAGGATTGTAAAACATACTGCTGAAGCCGAAGATGTGATGCAGGAATCGTTCCTGAGCGCATTTACCAAACTGCACACCTTTAAGGGAGACGTCACCTTCGGGGCATGGTTAAAGCGGATTGTGATCAATAACAGCATCTATCATTACAATAAACAGCAAAAAAAACGTGCTGTGGATTTGGATGACGTAATGTACAAGGTCGAAGATAATGATGGAGTTGCTTCGGATCAGAATGGTTACACAGAACTGAAGGCTCAAAAAGTGATGGAAACCATGAAAAGTTTGAAAGACAATTACAGAGTTTCTTTGACCTTACATTTAATTGAAGGGTACGATTACGAAGAGATCAGTGAAATAATGAACATTAGCTATGCTAATTGTAGAACCACGATTTCGAGGGCCAAACAAAGCCTGAGAAAAAAGTTGACCGTAAATGTTTAGTTATGAGCAGGGATAATTTAAATAGTTTGTTTGAGAGACTCCACGGAGAGTTGGATGTAGAAGAGCCACAAAGTGGGCACCAAGATCGGTTTTTGGAAAAATTGAACCAAAACCAGGGCACCATTGCCCTTCACAAAAAGAATACCTCTTGGTGGAAACACTTGTCCATTGCTGCATCCGTTGCCCTAGTGGCGCTTTTGGGATACCAAGCTTTTGGGCCGCAGCCCAGTATTAAACAACAGGTGGTAAGAATGGCACCTGAAGTTTCCCAAACCGAGTTCTACTTTGCCAATCTTATTGAACAGCAAGTTGAAGAGCTTCAGGATGAGAAAACTCCGGAAACAGCGCAATTGGTGGATGACACCATGATACAACTACAACGGTTGGACAAAGATTACCAGACCCTTGAACAAGATTTGGTAAATGGTGGTGACAGTAAAATTATTATGAGCGCAATGATCAACAATTTCCAAACACGAATCGACCTTTTGAAAGAAGTTTTGAGCCAAATAGAAAACATTAAGAATTTAAAATCACAAAATGATGAAAGCTTTACAATTTAAATACATCTTTTTCGCCTTGGCTTTTATTCCGCTTGTCGCTATTGCCCATGTGGACAAAGACAAGTTGAACGGCAGGTACACCAAGGAAAAAACCATTAAAAGAGAATATAACGTTAACTCGGATGCTCTTTTTAAGGTAAAAAACAGCTACGGTAACCTCAACATAACTTCTTGGAACGAAAATCGTGTTGTAATCGAGGTACACATAAAAACCAACGGTAACGACGAAGACCGGGTGCAAGAGCGATTGAATGAGATTGACGTGGATTTTGAAAACAGTCCAAGCATGGTTTCAGCCATTTCAAGGTTCGGAGACAGAAAAAATAGCTGGGGATGGAGCTGGGGAAAACGCAAAAAAGTAAGCGTACAAGTAAATTACACCATCAAGTTGCCCGTAAAAAACAGCGTAAATTTAAGCAATGACTACGGAAGCATAATCTTGGACCGTATTGATGGCCATGCCAAAATAAGCTGTGACTATGGAACATTGGAAATAGGAGAGCTAAGAGGCCGCAACAACGAACTTCGGTTCGATTATACCTCTCGATCTACATTTGACTATATTAATAGTGCCGAAATTATAGCCGATTACTCCGGCTTTACGATTGAAAAAGCAGGTAACCTGATTATTAAGGCAGATTATACCAATGCAGTGGTCGA
Source organism: Flagellimonas lutimaris (assembly GCF_003581615.1). Classification (GTDB taxonomy): domain Bacteria; phylum Bacteroidota; class Bacteroidia; order Flavobacteriales; family Flavobacteriaceae; genus Flagellimonas; species Flagellimonas lutimaris. Next base: position 72,915 of record NZ_QXFH01000077.1, on the reverse strand, counting down.
AGAAATGGAAAACCTTGAATATTCCAGTGACTACGGTTCCATTGATGTAAGAAATGTAAAAAATGTGGATGGCAACGGAGACTATATCGGTGTAAAATTGGGCAACGTGCACGGCAATGTGGCCATCAATAGTGACTATGGTTCTATAAAAATAGACCGCATGGCAGCAGATGCAGGGAACTTGGAAATCAGATCCGATTACACAGGCATCAAAATAGGCTATGACCCTGGGTACCATTTCGATTTTGAAATTTCAACTGAATATGCAGGCGTAAGCGGCAAGGATGATTTTGAAATCAATATCAGCAAAGAAAAGTCAAGTGAAAAGTACTATAAAGGTTATTATGGACAAGCAAATTCCGGAAATAGGGTAAACATTACCAGTGACTACGGAGGCATATCCTTTTATCAGAATTAACATCAAATCAAAAACAATTTAAACACAAGATCATGAAAAAAATTATCACGCTTACGTTGGCATTAGGAATGATTGCCTGTACCAATGCCCAATGGGGAAAAAGAATCAAGGGCAATGGCGATGTAGTAACCATTGAACGTTCTATAGGCGACTATGACGAAGTTGCCATGGCCGGTTGGTTCGATGTAGAGCTGGTATCCGGTACTGAAGGAGAAATAACCCTAAAAGGAGAATCCAATTTATTGGAATACATCAAAACCGAGGTAAAAAACGGAAAATTGGTCATTAAAAAAGAAAAGGGTGTCAACCTAAAACCTTCTAACTGGAAAAGTGGTATCCATGTGATAGTGCCAATAGAGTCCATTCACGCTGTAAGTCTATCTGGTTCTGGAGACCTAGTAGGACAAACAACCATTAAGGCTGACCATTTTAGTGCCGCTATGTCAGGATCTGGGGATGTTACACTAATGGTCGAAGCCGATGAACTGGATGCCTCATTATCTGGTTCGGGGGACATCAACCTATCGGGTAGGGCCACTGATTTTACAGTTTCAGTTTCCGGTTCTGGAGATATAAAAGCCTACGATCTGGAAGCTGATTTTGTAACTGCTATGGTTTCCGGTTCTGCAGATATCAAAGTAACCGCCAACGAATCTATTGATGCAAGAGTATCGGGTTCAGGAGATATACATTACAGAGGAAACCCAAAAAAAATCAAATCCAAAGCTTCCGGTTCGGGAGACATTACCAAGGGATAACACCGAGTTTATCATCAATCAAAAACTGAAAAAGCCCTGATACCCTCAGGGCTTTTTTATTTTTTCAGCAACTTTCCGATTTCCTTCCATGTAACCAAATGTATGTTCTGCTCCTCGAGAATTCTAGCACATTCGTCACTGGCAAAAAAATCATAATCATCTTGCCGCCATTTGGCACCCCAGTAGGGATGTTCAAAAGACATACCTTGGCTCTCCATATTGTCATACCCGCAATGAATGATCATCACGTGTACGCCGGGCTCCAAATTCTTTAAGGTATCAGCGTAGTATTTTCCCATGGCATCTTTATCAAAATCTTCGGTACCTGCTCCAAAAATTTGATCAATGACCACTGGTGGTTCTTCAATTTCATCGCCTCCCAATTGTTCAATTTGATGATTGACCATGGCCGGAATACCGTATTCATCGGCCAATTTGGTATATAGTTGATAATAGCGGGGGTCCGTGGAGAACAAACAACCCATATGGCTGTCCAAATGTGTAGGCTGAATACCCATTGCAATAGCTTTTTCTATTTGTGCACGCAACTCTATTTCCACTTCTTCTATCTTGGCGTTTTCCCACAACGTATTGCAATCCGGATAAAAATACCCATTTGAATTCACCAAACTGGACACCTGAGAACGGGGAGCTACAGGGCTCCACCGCAACAATTGCCATTCGCTGGTCAATGTTAGATGAATACCCATATCGTGATCGGGATTGGCTGTGGCATATTTGGCCACCTCCGGCAACCATGGGGTAGGTACCATGATACTTGCGCTGCTCACCGACCCTTCTTGCATGGCTTTAAAAGATGCTTGGTTTACCCCGTGGATGACCCCCAAATCATCTGCATGGACTATCAAAAGTTTGGCGTCGTTGGAATACCCCAATCGTTCCTGAAGACTCTTTTGGGCACTGAGCCCCTGCCCCATCAAAAATAAGGAAAGGGCAATCCGTAAAAAATGTTTCATTTGTTTAGTTCTTTTTATCGACTCTCGTCAGTAAAAAGATACCTATTAAAAAGAATATTGCCAAGAAGATAGTACTGTTTCGCATGCTTCCCGTGAGCTGGGAGATCATTCCATACATAAAGGTACCTATGATGATGCCTATCTTTTCGGCGACATCGTAAAAACTAAAAAACGATGTGGTATCCGTAGTGTCCGGTAAAAATTTGGAATAGGTAGAACGGGAAAGTGCTTGAATTCCCCCCATGACAATTCCAACCAACCCTGCTGCAATGTAAAAATCCATTGGAGTTTGAAGAAAATAGGCATATACACAGAGCATTGACCAAATAACATTGATCACCACAAGTGTTCGGATGTTCCCAAAAGCTTTGGAGGCCCAAGCAGTAACCGTTGCTCCCAATATAGCTACTATCTGGATCAATAAAATACTTACGATTAATCCAGTAGTACGCTCACTATCGGAACCCCATACAATTTCCTCTTCCCCAAAATAGGTGGCAATCAACATAATGGTCTGTACTGCCATACTATAGGTAAAAAAAGCACCTAAATACCGTTTCAGTTTTCTATTCTCCCCAAGTTGATGCCATACCAATTTTAATTCCTTAAAACCATTTAGAATAATATGGTGACGTTCCCCCTCACGTTTATACCCTTTGGGCAAATGCTTAAAAGTATACTGACTAAATAGAGCCCACCATATACCCACGGAAATGAAAGAATATTTCATAGCCTTCATTTCTGCAATCTCTCCGCCTTTATCTGTTATTCCAAAAATATCGGGATTCATTACCATGGCCAGATTAAAGACCAATAATATCACACTACCAATATACCCAAGCGAAAATCCTTTGGCACTTATCCGGTCTTGCTGTTCCGGATAGGCAATATCGGGCAAGTACGAATTGTTAATGGCAAAACTCACCCAGAATCCCACAAGTCCGAAGAAATAGCAAGCAAGACCAAAATAAATATACTCCAAAGAAAACCAATACAATCCAATACATGAAGCGGCTCCCAAATAGCAAAAGAACTTTAAAAATACTTTTTTGTTTCCCATATAATCCGCCACTCCGGAAACAAGTGGTGTTACAATGGCAATAAAAACAAAAGCCAGAGAAGTAACATAACTGATTAAGGGAGCTCTTGCTATCTCACCTCCCAAAATGGTGACCTGCTCTATACCGGAAGTTCTGAACAATAACCCATAAAACAAAGGGAAAATGGCCGAGGAAATAACCAAACTGTAAACAGAATTGGCCCAATCGTAAAACGCCCAAGCATTCAATAGTTTCTTGCTTCCCTTCAATGCTAGTGTTTGCGCCATATCTTTTCCATTACAAAGAAAATGTCATTTCAAACCAAATACGAACTTACCATAAGTCCTTGCAAAAGGTTGAAATGACATTTCTGTTTTGTTTATATTAAAATCACTTGAAAGTGGTTACACCAAACTTTCTAGCTTCTTGTTTTGCGGCCGGGGCCCAAGCAGTCAAATTACTGATTCTTGTATCATTGGATGGGTGCGTACTCAAAAACTCCGGTGGTGCCTGACCTCCAGATTCTGCTTTCATTCGTTGCCAGAGCTTAGCAGCCTCCTCTGGATTATAGCCGGCAATGGCCATGATCTGAAGACCAATTCTATCAGCTTCTGTTTCATGGTTTCTGCTAAAGGGCAGCATAACCCCGATTTGCGAACCCACGCCATATGCTTGATTGAACAATCCTCTGGTCTTATCGTCTTGAATGGCTACATTACCTGCTACAGCGCCTATTTGTTGAATCGTGCCCGCACTCATACGCTGAGCGCCATGATCGGCCAATGCGTGGGCCACTTCGTGCCCCATTACAACAGCAATACCTGTCTCATTTTGTGCAATGGGCAAAATTCCAGTGTAAAAAACAATTTTACCACCAGGCATACACCATGCGTTAACTGTTTCATCTTGTACAAGATTATATTCCCACTGATAGTCCTTTAAATATCCTGGATATCCATTGGCATCCAACCAACGTTCTGCAGCTGAGGCAATACGTTGTCCAACCTTTGTAATCATTTGGGCATCAGATGTTCCTTTGACCACTTTGTTTTCCCCCAAAAACTGGTCATATTGGGAAAATGCCATTGGGAACATTTGGCTATTGCTATAAAAATTCAATGTGCTTTTTCCTGTAAATGGATTTGTTTTACATGCTGAAAGCAATAAAATTAAAACCGTAGTTAGAACAAGCTTTTTCATATCGTTAATGGTGTTTTGTCAAATGAAATTACGAAAATTTATTTTCCAAAAATGTGAAGCTCTGTAAAATCCTTACTCACTTCGATAGAGTTGTTGCCATTTAGCTTGATATCTTTCAAATCAACCTCCACATTATCCAGTTCCACAGTTTCGATGGTAAAAGGAAGCCCATGGAAAGTCATTATAAAATTGTCATAAGGGGTGATGAAATTACCATCTTTAAACTGTTGTATAATCAGTTCGTTTTCCTTCCCTGTCAGTTTAAAGCGTCTTAAACTATATCTCCCTTTTTTATAATCGTACCCTTCTTGCTGGTCTTCGTATACCCTTGATTTTTCAGTCCCTTCTTTAAAATACACATCAATGGCCAATTTTTCTATTTCCTTTTCTCCGATATACTGTTGTACCGGATATTTTGGTATCATGGCTCCTTCTTTAACGAACAAAGGTACACGGTGAATTTCTGCAGATACCCAGCGTTCAACACCTCCCCCTATTAATTCATCTGTCCAATAGTTATACCAATTTCCCTTTGGGAAGTACATTCTCCTGCCTTGTGCGTTGGGCTCTTGAATAGGGCATACCAACATTTGTTTTCCAAATATGAACTCATCGGTACGGAAATGTGTCTGAGGATCTTCTTGATCATAAAAAACCAAGGATTGAAGCATTGGAAATCCTTCTTTGATGTAATTGTAGAACATGGTATAGAGGTAAGGCATTAGTTGGTACCTCAGTTCAATAAACTCTCTAACGATATCCGTAATTTCATCACCGAACGACCAAGGCTCTTGATCTCCGTGGTCACCGCTTGAGTGCACCCTACAAAATGGATGGAAAACGGCCAATTGCATCCAACGGGCAAACAGTTCACCATTGGGTTGCTCCGCGAATCCTCCGATATCGGAACCTACAAAAGAATAACCACTCATGCACATACGTTGCATCTGTACATTGGCAATCCATAAATGTTCCCATGTGGCAACATTATCCCCCGTCCATGTGGCGCAATAACGTTGGGTTCCTGCATATGCAGCGCGTGTGAGAACAAATGGTCTACGAGGAAACATAAACTTTTTAACACCTTCATACGTGGCACGCACCATTTGCATACCATACACATTATGCGCTTTTCTGTGGCTACAAGGATGCCCATCATAATCATGACGTACATCCAAATTGGCGGTTTTGGTCGGAACTTCCATTATAGCAGGTTCGTTCATATCGTTCCATACCCCACTAACACCCATGTCAGCTATCATTTCCTTATATAAATCGGCCCACCATTCCCTTACTTCTGGATTTGTAAAATCGGGAAATTTACATTCCCCTGGCCATACTTTTCCCTTAAAATGAGGACCATCAGCTCTTCTACAGAAAAAACCATTGTCCATGGCTTGTTGATACACCCAATAATCGCGGTCTATCTTAATACCAGGGTCAATCATAGTAATGGTCTTAAAACCATCTTCTTCCAGTTCCTCAATCATTTTTTTAGGATTGGGGAAGTATTTGTTATCCCAAGTAAAGCATCTAAACCCTTCCATGTAATCAATATCCAGGTAAATGGCATCACATGGGATGTTCAACTTTCTAAAAGTTGAGGCGATATCCTTTACTTTTTTCTCAGGGTAGTAGCTCCATTTAGATTGATGAAAACCTAGGGCCCAAAGTGGTGGTAATTCTGGAACACCGGTTAAATCGGTATAAGACTCCACTACATCGCACATTTTTGGTCCATAGAAAAAGTAATAATTCATTTCTCCACCGTCGGCCCAAAAACTGGTCACATTTCGTCTTTCTCCGGCAAAATCAAAATAAGTACTAAATGAATTATCAAAAAATATCCCGTATGCCACACTTTCTTTAAGTCCAACATAAAAAGGAATGGATTTGTACAATGGCTCCTGGTCCTTTCCGTATGCATAAGAGTCGGTCACCCAATTATTGACCCTTTTACCTTTAAGGTTGGTATGTGATGCCTTGTCCCCCATTCCGTAATAACTCTCACCTGAATGGCACACTTTGCTCATTTTCACCACATTTCCTCCATAGTCGAAGTTCTCTTCCCAATGGAAACCAAGTTCATCCTCAGCAAGGATTACATTATCCATATCAACAATCTGCACCTTGAGGTTGGTCTTGTTGATATATATCTTGATTTTTGATGTTGTGATTACATATTCAGGTATCTCATCTTCTACGGTAAGTTCGTTGTAACCAAGATTAACATCTTCGCTTAAGGCATAAGAGAAATCCGGTTCAAAAACATATTCCGTGGCATATCTAAATCGCACCACACTGTCCCTTAGAATAGTTACTTGTAGAATTACTCCGTTTTGGGTGGTAAAATATAATTTGTCGTTTTCTTGTTTAAAATCGACTATATGGTTCGGGAACTGATTCCCGGTTTTAGCAATCTCCGTATTGGTTATCATCTATAATTGATTGAGGCTCACAAAAGAAACACAAAAGCCTGAATAAATAAAAATATGTTTTGAAAAGCAATTAACTACAACGTTTTAGTTCCGTTTTTATTTATAAACGACAACACCCAGAGGCGGCAAGTTCATTAATACTGATTGCTTTTGTCCGTTCCACGCAGTTTTGGAGGGCTTCATTGTTTTTTTGCCCATGCCGCTTCCCGAGTACTTTTTATCGTCACTATTAAAAATCAATTTTAAGGTGGATGTTTTTGGAACGCCCAACCTATAGTTTTCTCGGGGTACTGGAGTAAAGTTACAGACGATAATCAAATCATCTTTGGGGTCCTCACCCTTTCGTATATATGATATTACCGTGTTTTCCTGGTCATTATATTCAATCCATTGGAAACCTTCTGGACTAAACTGTTTTTCGTACAAAGCTGGATTGTTTTTGTACATCTTATTTAGATCCTTGACAACCTCTTGGATTCCTGAATGAAAATCGTACTGCGTTAAATGCCATTCCAAACTTTCTTGAAAGTTCCATTCGGACGATTGTCCAAACTCTCCTCCCATGAACAACAAGTTGCCACCTGGATGCGTAAACATATACCCAAAGAGTAATCTCAAATTAGCAAATCGTTGCCATTCATCCCCCGGCATCCTATACAATAAAGATTGTTTTCCATAGACCACCTCATCATGCGAAAAAGGCAGCATAAAATTTTCTGTAAAGGCATAGGTGAGGCTAAAACTTATCGCATTCAAATCATACGACCTATGAATGGGGTCCTTTTTAAAGAACTCCAAGGTATCGTGCATCCATCCCATCATCCATTTCATGCCAAAGCCCAATCCGCCAAGGTGCACCGGTTTTGTAACACCTGTAAATGCCGTGGATTCTTCTGCAATGGTCTGTACGCCTTTGAAACTGGCATATACTTCTTGGTTCATCTCCCGTAAAAAGGACATAGCCTCCAGATTTTCGTTATTGCCGTACATATTGGGTTCCCATTCACCATCTTCTCTAGAATAATCCAAATACAGCATGGAGGCCACTGCATCTACTCGCAATCCATCCGCATGATATTGATCGAGCCAAAAAGCGGCATTGCTGATCAAAAAGGCTCTTACCTCGTTTCTTCCATAATTAAAAATGAGACTCTTCCAATCGGGGTGATATCCTCTTCGCCTGTCCGGATGCTCATACAGATGTGACCCATCAAAAAAGCCAAGTCCGTGTGCATCTTCTGGAAAATGCGAGGGTACCCAATCCAATATTACACCAATGCCTCGCTGGTGCAACGCATCAACAAGAACTTTAAAGTCCTCTGGTTTTCCAAATCGTGATGTTGGTGCAAAATACCCTGTAAGTTGATAGCCCCAGGAAGGATCGTAAGGATACTCCATAATAGGCATCAACTCTATATGGGTAAATCCCATTTCCTCGACATAATCCGCAAGTTCTTCCGCCATCTCCAAGTAGCTGAGCGATTCCCAACCATTTTTCTTCTTCCAAGAACCCAAATGCACTTCGTAAACAGAGTAAGGCTTGTCCAACCCGTTTTTTTCTTCTCGGGTATCCATCCAGTTTTTGTCCTTCCATTTATAGGTATCGTCCCAAACCAAGGAAGCCGTTTGCGGTGGTTGCTCGCAAAACCGAGCAAAGGGATCTGCCTTTTCGGTCCAGATATCATTATTATTGGAATGTATTTTATACTTGTACTTGGTCCCTTTGTCAACTCCGGGAATAAATCCTTCCCAAATTCCACTGCTGTCCCAACGAACATTTAATTCATGCTCCCCTGCGGTCCAATAATTAAAATCGCCAATAACACTCACTGATTTTGCCGAGGGTGCCCAAACGGCAAAATACGTTCCCTTTACTCCATCAACTTCTGTTAGGTGCGAACCCAATTTGTTATATAGTCGAAAGTGCTTTCCTGCTTTAAAAAGATTGATATCAAATTCTGTAAAAAAACTATGTGTAATTACTTTGGACATATTAGCGAGTTTAGTACGTATACAATAATACGCATCTTTGAGCAAGAATACGATTATGACAACAGGTTTGGCAATTGAAACAACATTTTTTTAAAAATGGAACGCTTTTTGATTTTATTGCATCAACAGATGAAATGAACACAAATCAAAAATCCAAAAATCATGAATAAATTTAGTACAATTTTAGGCGCAGTTATTGTTTTTGTTTTCGCGGCATGCGAAGGCCCCCAAGGACCTCCTGGGTTTGATGGACTTGACGGTTTGGATGGAGCAGATGGTATACAAGGACAGGTTGTAGAAGTTGAAGGGGTAAACTTTGATTATGACTTTGACGCCAACCTTTTTAGTACCTTGATTACTTTTTCCGATGTCACCAACTTCGAAGTTTTTGAATCCGATGCGGTATTGGTTTATAGACATGATGGCGTAATTGACTTGAACGATGGTACAACGGCAGATGCATGGACACAAATACCTCAAAATTATTTTCTGAATGAAGGGACTATCCAATATGTTTTCTCCCATACTTTTGTGGATTTGGAACTTTTTATTGATGGAAACTTTGACCTGTCTAGTTTGAGTACAGACTTTACGGACAATCAGCTTTTCAGAATTGTATTTGTGCCAAGTGAGTACGCTGAATCCCCCGGCTTTGATGCGGCAAATATTGAAAGTGTAATGTCTACCCTCAATATTGGTGAAGAACAGATTACAAAGTTGGACATCAATTAAATCCCATAAAAATGGTATATTAAGTCTCATTGGTAATCAATGGGACTTTTTTATTGGATCCTTTGAAAGGATTCCAATTAAATTACGTCCAACCACTAAAAACAGAAACATGGGAAAAAGATTGCTACTGATAGTTCTGATTGTATTCGCAGGATGCAAGGGAACATCACAAGAAGAGAAAAAAGAAACCGCCAAGGAGACCACTTTTAAAGTAAGTAAAACTGATGCTGAGTGGCGAGCCGAGCTTACGGATATGGAGTACTACGTGCTCCGAAAAGCCGCTACCGAAAATGCATTTTCAAGCGAATTATTGGACAACAGAGAAAAGGGTACCTATGTTTGTGCTGGTTGTGGCACGCCGGTTTTCAAAAGTGATCATAAATTTAAATCCGGAACTGGATGGCCAAGTTTTGATAGAGAGATCGAGGGCAACGTAGCTTTTGATGTAGACTATAAAATAGGCGTTGCCCGTACCGAGGAACATTGCGCAGTTTGTGGAGGGCATTTGGGACATGTTTTTAACGACGGACCCAGTAACACAACTGGAAAAAGACATTGTATCAACGGGGCTGCTCTTGATTTTATCCCTGACGGCAATTAACTTTTAACAAATTTATGGATAAAAAATACGGTGTAAAAAAATCAGAAGACGAGTGGAAACAGCAACTTTCCCCTGAAGAATATTATGTGCTACGACAAAAAGGAACTGAACGACCATACACAGGTAAGTTCGACCTTCACTTTGAAAATGGTGACTACCATTGCAAAGCCTGTAAAGCCAAGCTTTTTGAAAGCGAGCACAAATTTGAAAGCGGTTGTGGTTGGCCTTCTTTTGACCAAGCCGTAGAGGGAGCCATTGAATATATAAGGGATACTTCCCACGGTATGATTCGCACGGAGACGGTATGCGCTAATTGCGGTAGTCATTTAGGCCATGTTTTTGATGATGGCCCCAAAGAAACTACAGGACAACGCTATTGCATCAATTCCATCAGCATTGATTTTGATTCTGAAGAATAATGTGTTTTCAAGAGAATTATTTAAAGAGCGTACTATTTGAGTTCCAGCGCTACAAAAGCATGGGTGATAAAACTTTTGCCCAAATATCGGATAACGATATACATTGGAAATACGCAGAAACTGATAATTCCATAGCCATTATTGTAAAGCATCTTGTGGGCAACATGTTGAGCCGTTGGACCAATTTTTTAACCGAGGATGGTGAAAAATCATGGCGAGAACGCGATTTGGAATTTGAAGGATCCTATATCTCAAAATCAGAAATGACGACTGCCTGGGAAAAAGGTTGGAAATGTTTTTTTGATGCTCTATCACAAATTGATGCCATCAATTTCCAGAAAAAAATCACCATTCGGGGAGAAGAATACACCATCGTGGAAGCCATCAACCGCCAGTTGGCACATTATGCCAATCACGTTGGACAAATTGTATTTATTGGTAGAATGATCAAAGGTAGCGAATGGACATCCTTATCCATTCCAAAGGGAGCATCCAAAGCCTTCAATAAAAAGATGTTCGGAACTGGTAAACATTGATTTCACAAACTAATCCACATTTGAGTTTTTTCAACTTGGGATTTGGGCATTGATTTATGTACTTTTGCACCTGCCAATAAAGGCAGGTTTCTAATCTAACAACTAAAATCAAAATCTAATGAGCAAGTTCGATATAATTGTTTTGGGAAGTGGTCCAGGTGGATATGTTACTGCAATCAGGGCATCACAATTAGGTTTCAAAACAGCCATTATAGAAAAAGAAAGTTTGGGAGGTGTATGTCTTAACTGGGGATGTATCCCAACCAAGGCCCTTCTTAAATCCGCTCAGGTATTCGAATATTTAAAGCACGCCGAGGACTACGGTCTGAGCGCCAAAGATGTGGACCACGATTTTGATGCCGTTGTAAAAAGAAGCCGCGGTGTTGCCGAGGGAATGAGCAAGGGCGTTCAATTCTTGATGAAGAAAAATAAGATTGAGGTCATCAATGGATTTGGAAAGGTAAAACCAGGCAAAAAAGTTGAAGTAAAATCTGAAAACGGAGATACCACAGAGTATTCTGCCGATAATATTATCATTGCAACAGGGGCACGTAGCCGTGAACTACCAAGTCTTCCACAAGATGGCGAAAAGGTAATTGGATACCGTGAGGCCATGTCCTTGAAAAAGCAACCCAAGAAAATGATTGTGGTAGGTAGTGGTGCCATTGGAATGGAGTTCGCTTATTTCTATCACTCCATGGGTACAGAGGTAACCGTAGTGGAATATATGCCGAACATTGTCCCCGTTGAAGATGAAGATATCTCCAAGCAATTGGAGCGTAGCTTCAAAAAATCAGGGGTTAAGATCAAAACATCTGCCGAAGTTACTAAAGTTGACACCTCTGGTGATGGCGTAAAGGCTACCGTAAAAACCAAAAAAGGTGAAGAGGTACTTGAGGCTGACATTGTTCTTTCTGCCGTTGGAATTAAAACCAATATTGAAAACATAGGTTTGGAAGATGTTGGAATCGCTACGGACAGAGATAAAGTATTGGTGAACGACTACTACCAGACCAACATTCCAGGCTACTACGCCATTGGTGACATTACACCTGGACAGGCTTTGGCACACGTTGCCTCCGCTGAAGGAATCCTTTGTGTGGAAAAATTGGCAGGGATGCATGTTGAAGCTTTGGATTATGGCAACATTCCAGGATGTACTTACTGTATTCCCGAAATAGCTTCTGTTGGATTAACGGAGAAGCAAGCCAAAGAAAAAGGATACGAACTTAAAATTGGTAAGTTTCCTTTCTCTGCCAGTGGTAAAGCAAAAGCTGCAGGAACCCCAGATGGTTTTGTGAAAGTTATTTTCGATGCCAAATATGGTGAGTGGTTAGGTTGCCATATGATAGGAGTTGGTGTTACCGACATGATTGCCGAAGCTGTGGTTGCCAGAAAATTGGAGACCACAGGTCACGAAGTACTAAAAGCCGTTCACCCACACCCAACCATGAGCGAAGCGGTAATGGAAGCCGTTGCAGATGCTTATGATGAAGTAATCCACCTGTAAGGTATGCTGAAAATTTTTAGGGCCACTGCTATTTTAGAAGGTATTTCCTATCTACTCCTTTTCGGAATGACCATGCCGTTAAAGCATTGGGCAGATATTCCTGAACCGAACCAAGTTGTTGGTATGGCACATGGAATATTGTTTATTCTATATGTAGTGGTGGCCATAGTTTTTTGTAGGGAAAGAAAATGGAACCTAAAAAGATTCATTATTCTCTTTATAGCATCTCTCCTACCTTTCGGAACTTTCTACGCCGATAAAAAATACTTGAAGATTTTAGCCTAAGAAACTCTGGATGGCCAAATCATAGCTCTGGAGTCCAAATCCAAGGATGACTCCTTTGGCTCCAGGTGATATATAAGAAACATGGCGATACTCCTCACGTTGATGCGTATTGGAAATATGGACCTCAATAACCGGGGTTTCCACTGCCTTTACCGCATCCCCGATACCAACTGAAGTATGAGTATATGCGGCCGCATTCAAGATGATACCATCATAATCAAAACCTACTTCTTGAATTTTACCAATAAGTTCACCTTCAATATTGGATTGATAGTATTCTAGTTCCACATTGGGAAACTTTTTCTGAAGTTGTTTAAAATAGTCTTCAAAAGTGGTGTTTCCGTAGACCTCGGGTTCACGCTTTCCCAAAAGATTAAGATTGGGTCCGTTAATGATCATTAGTTTCATGTAATCAAAAATACAATAAAAAGAAAAGGGCGGGATGACCCGCCCTCAATATCATATTATTTCTTGGCTAGTTGTTAATGGCAAATTGCAGACCAAAACCGAAAGCGGCTACTTGGTTTTCTCCCACATTACTTAGCACCACCGAAGGACGCCAATCAAAATTTAGCACCAACGGCACCCCATCTATCTTAAAATCGAGTCCCAAATATGGACGTAGGGCGAAGATGTTGTACGTATTTTTAATGAAAATAATGCTTGGCCCTACTACAGCATACCAACGCAAGCCTGTTGCCCTAAAAAATCCTTTATGAAAAGAATACAAGAATGTGGCAATGGTGGCATTGTCCTCAAATCCTAAGTCGGCCTGCCCTACATGGTTATCGGAAAAAAAAGTATTTTCCCGAAGCCCCAAAAAAAGTGGCTTCATCATATAAGTCTATCCCCAACCCTAAGGCAGCCCTGTAATTGGTTTGGGCCTTTACGGCCAAATTGCCAAGCATAACTAGTGCAAAAACTAAAAGTAATTTTTTCATTTTAAATTGTAATTAGTGGTTAATATTCATGATTTTAACTGCATGATTTGGGGCTAAAACAGTTGTTCTTTTTTATTAAAACAAAAACAGAATCCCCAATGCCACCATCGAGAAATCGTAATCATCGCTTACTTTTACGTAAGAAATATTTATTTCGGTGTTACCACTCACATTGGCTCCAATTATGGGTCTTAAATAAAGTCCCCCTGTATTCCCATCATTTACTCCAACTGCATAACCTACATCTGCGCCTAATTTAAAATCGTAGGTTGGGTACAATCTAAACGCTGCTGCTACGGGAATATATTGGATGTTTGGAAAGTCCCCCTCCACAACCACAGGGCCAAAATCCACTGTGTCATTATTTATAAAGGCATTCATAAATCCAGTTGCCAATCCTACATCCACTAATTCCGAAAGTGCCCAATGATAGCCTAAATCCAACCCTATTTCAAAATTTGAATAATCGGAAATATCACCAAAGGGAACTCCTGCATGAATCCCTGCTTTAAAATTGGTTCTGTCCACTCGCTGGGCCATAGACGAGAAACTAACGGCGATCAATGCTATGATTACCAATACAAATGTCTTTTTTTTCATTGTTAAGATTTTATTAACAACAAAACGCAATCATCAATAAAAAAGTGTCTTTTGATATAAGTTTCCTACAAACTGAAAACTTTTCCATTTTCACCGTTCCCATTTGATTATGGAAATTTATTGAAACCCATGGTTTTGAAGCCACCTCAATTGACCAAAGGGCATTCTGAGTTGACCAATGACATTTACTTCCAACTTTGGAAATGTAATGTCACTATATTTGAAAGTATGAACTGGCAGCAAGCAATAAAAGATTATCAAAATTATTTGAAGATTGAGCGGGGGCTTTCCAAAAATTCTATCTCGAATTATTCCATGGATCTTCAAAAACTCGCTAGTTATCTTAATGAACAGTCTATCGAGGAGAAGCCGGTTGCAATTAACAGAGAAACGGTTCAGCAGTTTATCTACGATATCGCCAAAATAGTCAACCCTAGAACACAGGCACGCATTATTTCAGGTCTAAAAGGGTTCTTTAATTATCTGGTCTTCGAAGATTACAGGGAAGACAATCCTATGGATTTAATAGAAACCCCGAAAATTGGAAGAAAGTTGCCCGACACCCTTTCCGAAGTTGAAATAAACAAATTGATTGCCGCCATTGACCTTTCCAAGCCAGAAGGTGAACGTAACAGGGCAATTTTAGAAACCCTCTATGGCTGTGGCCTTCGGGTATCGGAGCTCATCAATTTAAAACTATCCGACCTTTATTTTGACGAAGATTTTATAAAAGTAACGGGCAAAGGAAACAAACAACGCTTTGTTCCGATCAGTGATGTAAACCAAAAATACATCAACACTTATTGGAAAGAGGTGAGGGTACACTTGCCCATAAAAAAAGAGCATGAGGATTTTGTTTTCTTAAACCGACGGGGCAAACAATTGACCCGTGCGATGATTTTCACCATTGTTAAACGTTTGGCAGAAGAAATAGGATTGAAAAAGAATATTAGTCCGCACACCTTTCGGCACTCTTTTGCCACACATTTATTAGAAAATGGGGCCGACCTTAGGGCAATTCAACAAATGTTGGGACATGAAAGCATTACTACTACCGAGGTATATATGCATGTAAACCGTACCCATTTGACCAAAGTACTAAAGGACTTTCACCCAAGAAGGTGAACATTCTCAAAATTTCAAACGGGTTCCCATTTCTAGTCGCGTTCTCACACCCTCAAGCCCTATACTGTAAAAATCGGATTCTTTAATAGGATGAACCATTTTCACTTCCATAAACATATTCTCCCGAACTTGGTAATCCGTGCCCAAAAAGATTTCTTCACGTGGGATTGGGTTTGGATATCCCCGGCCCTTGTTGTAGAGGTCCCATTCTTTTTGATATCCACCAATTAAGTATAGCTTCTCCGAAATTTTTTGTCTAAGCTGTGTGCCCAAACTAAATCTATCCGCGTCGTATCTTCGATAGTGTTCCCCTATAACTTGCAGTTCCGTGCCGTCAAATACTTCATAACCAATATTGAACCATCCATAATGGGATAATTTATCAAATTTGGGGTAATTAAATCCTTCGATATAAATAGGTGACTCTATTATTGTATTGGAATTACTAGGTTGGTTCTGTGCCTGCAGTATTAGACCAAAAAACAATAGACTACATAGTGTGAGGAAAAAAGGCGGCTTGAACATGGTAAGTGTTTTACTACAATTTACCAAAGTGCTACCAATCCACCATAAATGTTAGCTAAACTTTAACCTTGATACTGAACCTCAGGATATTAATTTAGTCTTGCATCAAAGTGTCGCGCTCTACCCTATTTTGCTTTTTGAAAGGTCGAATAATTAGACGTGCCTCGCGGTCGAACCTAATATAATTATAAACCCAATTGATAAAGACCACTACCCTATTCCTAAAACCAATCAGGAAATACAAATGCACGAACATCCAAACAAACCAGGCAAACACTCCTTGAAACCTGAATTTGGGCATATCCACTACCGCTTTGTTCCTTCCTACCGTTGCCATGCTACCCTTGTCTTTATAAACAAAAGGCTTCATAGGCTTATTTTCTATGAGCCGTACCAGATTATCTCCTAGGTTTCTACCCTGTTGTATGGCAGGTTGAGCCATCATGGGGTGTCCATGAGGGAACTCCTCGGTCTCCATTTGGGCCACATCTCCAATGGCAAAAACATCTTCCAATCCAACAATTTGGTGAAACTCGTTCACCCTAAGTCGATTGCCTCTGCAAAGAAACTCCTCTGCATCCAGACCTTTTAGACCCACAGCTTTTACACCAGCGGCCCAAACCAATGTTTCAGCATCAAATATGGTTTTCGTGTTAGTGGAAACTCGTTTGCCATCGTAATCAGTAACACGGATATTCTTCCAAACATGTACGCCAAGTTCTTCCAAAAACTTTTCAGCCTTTTCCGAAGCCTGTTGGCTCATTGCCGGTAAAATTCTGTCACCACCCTGTACCAAATTTATTTGTGCTCTACGTGTATCCAAATCTGGATAGTCCTTGGGAAGTATTCCTTTTTTTATCTCGGCTAGAGCTCCTGCCAATTCCACTCCGGTAGGCCCGCCTCCAACAATCACAAAGTTCATCAGGGCATCTCGCTCGTGGAGGTCGTCGGTCAAAAGTGCTTGTTCAAAATTTTCCAGAATCAAGCTACGTAAATTCAACGATTGAGGAATGGTTTTCATGGCCATTCCCTTGCTCTCAATACCTTTATTGCCAAAAAAGTTAGTTTCCGAACCGGTTGCTACAACTAGATAGTCGTAGAAAATTTCACCAATATTGGTTTTGATTCTTTTAGTATCCGTTTTTACTTCTTGCACCTGGGCCAACCTAAAAAAGAAATTAGGATACCCTTGCAACACTTTCCTAATAGGGTATGCGATGGAATCCGGTTCCAACCCCCCTGTGGACACTTGATAAAGTAAAGGTTGAAAATTGTGATAATTATGTTTATCCAACAAAACCACCTGGGCTTCCTTCTTGCTTAATTTTTTTGCTAATGCAATACCTCCAAAACCGCCGCCCACTATAACGACTCTTGGATAACTGGACTGAGGAATATTCATTCTCGACATACTGGCAAATTTAAGTATTCCAAGGCAGGGCGTATCATGTCAGGGTTGGTTTTTTTGTATCTTTAAAGCCTAACTCAAAAAACTTTAACCAATGAGAAAAATTCTCCCGTTAGGTGTGCTCCTTCTATTGTGTACCATAGGTGTTCATGCCCAAAAAAAGAAGAATGATGTAATCAAAGATTTAGATTCAAAATCCGAAAAATATAGCGAAATCGCCCATAATATTTGGGATCTTGCTGAAATGGGATATTTGGAAGAGCAAAGCTCAGCCCTTTTACAGGAAACCCTTTCAAATGAAGGTTTTACCATTGAAAAAGGTATTGCTGGGATTCCAACCGCTTTTAAGGCCGAATATGGTTCAGGATACCCTGTAATTGCCATTTTGGGAGAATATGATGCTCTACCTGGGCTATCACAAGAGGCTGTTCCCGAGAAAAAATCAGCAGGTAAAGCTGCCGGTCATGCATGCGGTCATCATCTTTTTGGGACAGCGTCCACCGCAGCGGCCATTTCAGTAAAGAATTGGATGGAAACCAACAATATCAAAGGCACGATACGTTTTTACGGATGCCCCGCAGAAGAAGGTGGATCAGGAAAAGTATACATGGTCCGAGAGGGTGTTTTTAATGATGTGGATGTGGCGCTTCACTGGCACCCAAGTTCAGCAAATGCTGCAAGCGCCGGTGCCGCTTTGGCCAATAAGTCTGCCAAATTCAGATTTTATGGGGTTTCCGCTCACGCGGCAGGAGCACCTGACAGAGGACGTTCCGCATTGGATGGTGTGGAAGCCATGAATGCCATGGTAAATATGATGCGAGAGCACATCCCGCAAGAAGCCAGAATCCACTACGTAATTACCAATGGAGGCAAAGCTCCCAATGTAGTGCCCGACTTTGCCGAGGTGTATTATTACGCTAGACACAATAGAAGAGACGTAGTTGTTGATATGTTTGATCGTATGGTGAAAGCCGCTGAAGGAGCTGCCTTGGGCACCGGAACGACTATGAAATATGAAATGATCGGAGGAACCCATGAACTTTTGCCCAACTTGACTGTTCAAAAAATAATGTACGACAATTTGGAGAAAGTTGGTGGTGTCACCTATAACGAAGAAGAAAAAGCTTTTGCAGAAAAAATATCGGCGACTTTGGGTAAAGGTGCCCCGGAAATTTCTTCCGCTGAAAAAATTCAACCTTATAAAGAAACTGCACGTGCATATGGCTCCACCGATGTAGGTGATGTTAGTTATACCGTACCTACTGCAGGCTTAGGAACTGCCACTTGGGTGCCCGGAACACCTGCACATAGTTGGCAAGCAGTTGCAGCTGGCGGTATGAGCATAGGTTCCAAAGGAATGATGGTAGCCGCAAAGACTTTGGCACTCACCGCCATGGATATTTTTGAAAATCCAAAAACGGTTGAAACTGCCAAAAAAGAATTGGAAGAAAGAAGGGGAAAAGACTTCAAATATATTCCAATGCTGGGCAACAGACCTCCAGCTTTGGACTATCGTAAATAGAATTTTTATCAAACACTGTAACAAAAGTTGCTTTATATACACTCATAAATAAAGCAAATTTACCAACCGCTTAGTGAACAAAGAACTGGAACATCGTTTTGTGACGGAACTTGAGGACAATCAAAACATTGTCCATAAGGTCTGTAGTTTATATACCAACGACAAGGACTCGCACAACGATTTGTTCCAAGAAATCACTATTCAATTGTGGAAAGCATACCCAAAGTTTCGGGGAGATGCCAAGTTTAGCACATGGATGTATCGTGTTGCATTGAATACGGCCATAACGTTGTACAGAAAGTCAAAAAAAAGTGTAAAAACCCAAGATTTTGACTCGGTCCTCTATAAAATAAAGGCTACTGATTATGATGATACCGAGGAACGACAATTAAAATTGATGTACGACGCTGTTAAACAACTTGGCGATATTGACAAAGCTTTGGTTTTTCTATATCTGGAAGACAAGGATTATTCCGAGATAGCCGAAACTTTGGGTATTTCTGAAGTAAATGCGAGAGTAAAGATGAGCAGGGTGAAAAATAAATTAAGAACCATATTAAATCCTTAATTATGATGGATGAACTGGAGCTCTTGAAAAAAGATTGGCAGAAGCGGGAAGCAGACCTTCCTAAACTGTCGTATGAGCAAATTTATCCGATGATCAAGAAAAAATCATCGTCCATAGTTAAATGGATTTTTTATATCAGTATCATAGAATTTGTTTTCTGGGCAGGCATCAATATCATTTTTAGTGGTCCAGAGACTATGCAAGAGCTTAAGGCCATGCATATTCACAAAGTGATAATGGTTCTCAATGTCATCAATTACGCTGTCATTCTTTATTTTATCTATAAATTTTATACCAACTACAGAAAAATCTCCTTTACGGACTCTTCCAGAAATTTGATGAAGACCATACTAAAAGTAAAACGCACCGTAACACAGTACGTATGGTTCAACCTTATCATCTTTACCACTTATTTAATTATCAATATGTATGGGGTGTTGCTTTATGGACCTGAAGGAAAGAAAATTGTTGAGGCTGCCTCCCAAGATGGAAACACTATGGCATTCTGGGCCATGGTCATTGGCATATCCGTAGTATTTACAGCTGTTATCTTATTTTTAATTTGGCTGTTCTATAAACTCCTTTACGGTATTTTACTGAAAAGACTAAGAAAAAACTATAATGAGCTTAAAAGGTTAGAGGTCTAATTATCCAACTTACCCTTGTAACTGTAACGCCTTTTTTGGTTTTCCTCTTCGTAAGCAAGAAGTTCTTTTTGCGGAATTACTTTTAGGAAAGATGGATGCTGCTCTATGGCATATTCCAGTTTTTCCAATATGGCGTCAATGGATTCATTATCGTAATCAATCTCCAAGGGTTCTTTGATCTGCATGGATTGTAGAATTCCCTTCTTTTTAACGCGAAGTCCCTTTTTATCAAAAGAACGACGGAACCCATCGATAACTACAGGTACAACCACAGGTTTGTATTTTTTAATAATGTGGGCGGTACCTTTTCGCAAAGGTTTCCAAGGTGTAGTGGTCCCTTGAGGAAAAGTAATTACCCATCCATCGTCCAAAGCCTTTCCAATATTGGAAATATCACTGAATTTAACCTGTCGGTTCACATTTTGACCATCGGCCCTCCATGTTCTTTCAATACTTATCGAGCCCGCATAGGCCAAAATTTTGGTCAATAGACTTTTTTTCATGGTCTCTTTGGCCGCCACGTAATAAATATTCAGTTTGGGATTCCAGAGATAACCCAAATTCTTTATAGTGTCGTCTCTTCCCTTCAAACTGGCATTAAATACATGGAACATGGCCACAACATCGGCAAAATAGGTCTGATGGTTGCTTACAAAAAGTACATTGTTCTCAGGAAGCTCGCGGATAATCTGCGACCCTTCAATCTCGAGTGTATTAAACCCTTTGTATCGTTGGTGTGTCATCATGCCAGCAATACGAATCAGCCATCGTTTAAAAAATAAAATATGTCCAAAAGGATTTTTCTTAAAAAGGCCCATATGTAGTGTTGGTTGTTATCTGCAAATTTACAAAATAGCCATTAAAGCACTTGCCGTAATAGCTCCTTGATTTCAC
Source organism: Flagellimonas lutimaris (assembly GCF_003581615.1). Lineage (GTDB taxonomy): Bacteria > Bacteroidota > Bacteroidia > Flavobacteriales > Flavobacteriaceae > Flagellimonas > Flagellimonas lutimaris. Next base: position 51,779 of record NZ_QXFH01000077.1, on the reverse strand, counting down.
TCAACATCATGGCTGTGGCGCCCCAAACGGTGTAACCATTTAATTTAAAGGCAGGTACATTTATATTTTTTGCGTAGGATGTACTCAATATTTCTTGAATATGGTTGGAATCATCCAAAAAATCCCTAAGATACACCTCCACAAGACTTTCCACTTCACTTTCTTCCTTAACAAAGGGCTGTGGATTGGGATAAATTCCGAGGTAAGGTCTTACCAAAAAATTGCTAGGGGGAATATATAATTCGCTCAGTTCTTTGATTACCTCAACCTTGGTTGGAGGAACACCAACTTCCTCATGCGTTTCCCTCAATGCAGTATCCATTAAGTCTTTGTCAAACTCCTCCACCTTTCCTCCTGGAAATCCGATTTGATTGGAATGCACTCCTTGGTAAACTTTTCTGAGAATTAAAAGTAACCGGGTTTTTTGTTCAATATCTGGATAGAACAATGCCATGACCCCTGCCCGCTTGGGATTTATATCTTGTACCTTGTTCTCCTTCAACCATTGAATACGGAGCTCAGGTGACATTTTATTATGGGAAACTTCTCCAGGAAGTGGGAGATTTTTTAATTTTAGAGCAAGTTGACAAAATTCATTAAAATCCATGCTGTTGAGACAATTGGCTTTAACTACAAGTATATTATTTCTTTTATTCGTTTCCTGTGGAGAATCCCCTAAGAAGGAGAAGGACAAAGTTGAGGAAAATATTGCAAACATGGACACTGTTCCAAAAATCGAAGTGGATTCCACTGCCATAGAAGAAGAGGAAGAACCCTTTAAACTTACCGAAGAAAATGCTATCGATTTCTTTTTTGACTATGCAAAAACGCTAAAAAGGGATAAGGTTAAACTTACTACCACCATGGGTAGTTTTACCGTACAATTGTATGATAATGTACCGTATCACAAAGCCAATTTCATTTACTTGGCAAGACAACATTATTTTGATAGCACCCAGTTCCACCGGGTCGTGAAAGATTTTATTATCCAAGGCGGTAATTCGGATGATCGGAGAACCGCTCGCAAACGTGGAAAAATAGGTCGGTACTTACTCCCTCCAGATGCTAAAAAGGGGCATAAACACCATCGGGGAACCATTTCCATGCCCAGTAGCGAACGGGACAACCCACACAAATTGGCCTCGCCCTACGAATTCTTTATTGTAGTCACTGATCCAGGCTCCTATCATCTTGACGGTTCTTACACGCCATTTGGCCGCGTTATAGAAGGAATGGATGTGGTTGATGCCATAAACAAAGTTCCCGTAGGGGATGGTGATTGGCCTTGGCAAAATATTTACATTCTAAAAGCTGAAGTGTTGTAGCACTTTTTAATAATATCAGGCCTTCTTGAATAGGTTTTTACCGGCCAAAATCCAGTGTGAGCTTTGTTTTTGAACAGTTGTCGGTGTATGAGCTTTTTGAACAACCTCTTTCTTGTCGTAAATGGAAAGAAAAGCTGCAATAATTATCAGGTTCTTGATAATGTATTGCCCCACAAGAGTTAGTGATAATGGTTCTGCTCCAAATACATCATTCGGAAAAAAGAACAATGGTGCAAAAGTACATACCATATGAACCAATCCCAATATAACGGCTTGTCTTCGCAAGAACCCAAAGATCAACAAAAATCCCAAGCCCACTTCCCAAATGGCAAGCAGGATTATTGAAACATCATCGGGTATCAATCCAAAGGTAAGCTGATCAATTGTATTCTTTGCCAAATCCTCGGCCGGACTTAGGTTTGGCACAAATTTTAATGCTCCAAACCATAAATATACCAAGCCTATGGCCATTGCCATTAATCTAGTTTTAACCTGTTTATTCATTTTTAGAAAGTTTAGTTTTTAAATTGCTCCATGAGCTCTGGGTTTACTTTTATCTTGTTTTTGGCAATTCGATATGAAACTCCAACATTGATCAAATAGTCGGCAAAAGCAGCATCCCCTTGTCTGGGCTCTCCTGTCATTTCTTGGGTTTGCAAATCAGTAACACTTTGTGGACGCTCCCTTCTTACCGCAAAGGGCACATTAATGTTCAAGGAAAAATTGTCTTTCATAAATGCGATTCCAGGGTCTATGGAAAGCACATTTCCTGGTCTTCTAAAACCTTCGTTTCCACCGATAAGGTCTTTTACAGGAACTCCCTCATACCTTGCTCCCAATGAGGCAGAAATTGTATTACTTAAACTATGGCTTACCCCAGTACGGAGAGAAAATTGGTCTGGAACAGCCATTATAGCCTCATTTTGTAAAATAGGGCTTAACGTTTCCCTAAATGTTCGTGTACCGTTCGTTTCCCTTGGATTGATCAAGTAAAAACCTCCTCCGTAGGCGAAAAACCGTTCTGCAATCTTTTGGTAAAACTGAAAATCCAAAGTGATTCCAAAACCACCATCACCGGGCTGAATACTTTGATCCACAGGTCGAACTTGAGGTCCGCCTTCGGGCCCAACATTATAGAATATATCGGAAGCATTATAGCTGCCGGTTGGCAATTTAAGACCAAATCCCAAGGCCAAATTTCCATTTTGGTGTTTTTCCAAGTCAAACAACCAATATCCGACACCTACCCGAATATCAGCCAAACCCCTGGAAAAGGTGGTGTTGCGTTCATCACGACCATGCTCGTACAAAGAAGAGCGTGTATTGATCACAGTTGGGATAGTGATACTAGCATACCACCGATCGGATATTCCATAGGTCAAGAAAAAATCCCAAGAATGCGAATGGTTGATGACTTCTGTCTCATTAGAAACCCTATCCGGTTCTTCCTCGGTTCCCCTAAAATGGCGAAATGACTTAAAATATCTGTAATTACTGCCTATTTGAATGTCTCCTGGACCCAGCAAGTTGTTTTCCAAAGTGTTCCCCACACAAGAAGAAAAATGTCTGATGGCAACGCAGCCTTGCGCGCTTGCCTGATTGATTCCGAAAAAAGAAATCAACCCTAAAAATGTAAAAGTTAGTGGTTGTGATGCTCTCATCCCTGTTTAGTTGATTGGCTATTTAAGTTGCTTGAGAGCCAATGTAGAGCTATGCTTAGGTTGAAAGAACTAATGAAAAAGTAAAAATGATTAACAAAGAGTTAATTGTACTAAACAATGATTAACCAACATTGAAGAAAAGTTAGAGATAACAAGTCTAGACCTCCTTTTTGTAAATGTTAGGCAGCCGCACATCAAACTTAACGGCAATCAACCTCAATACAATTACGACTAAAATGGCGGCTACATAGGCATAGCTATCCTTAACGGGAAACTGAATGAAGAGAAAATAACTGACACCTCCCAATATACATGCAGTCGCATAGATTTCCTTTCTAAAAATAACGGGGATTTCATTACAGAGAATATCACGAATCACACCACCAAAACAGGCCGTCATGGTGCCCAAAAAGATACACATGATAGGTAACAATCCAGCTTCCAAGCCTTTTTCCACCCCTACCATGGTATAAAGTCCAATTCCAATGGTATCAAACAGAAATAAAGATTTTCTGAGATATTTGAGTTTATTTACAAATATGATGGCAATAACTACCGAAATAAAAATAGTAATCACATAAGTAAGGTCTTGCATCCACCCAACAGGTGTATTACCAATTAATAAATCTCTTAGGGTACCCCCTCCGATTGCAGTTACGAATGCAATAATAAGCACACCGAATAAATCCAGACGTTTTTCCATGGCCACCAAAACCCCAGAGATAGCGAAGGCCACAGTACCCAAAATATCGATAGTTTGATAAAGCATGATTACATTTTTTGGGTATAATAGTTATAATCCTTGATTACCACGTCCACAAATTCTATAGGTTGTAAGGTAGTCTGCACACCCAATACTTCACGGATGCGCTTATCCAATGAAACAATAACATTGTGGTTTCCGTTCAATTTGGATTTATCATACAGTTCTTTAATGGTCTGCATTTCTTGGTCCTTAAAAACCGTGACCTGAGGAAATGTTGGCTTGTAGTCTTCAGGCAAGTCCCTTAATAAGGTATCCTTTAATGATACTCGTTTTTTTTCGCTGATGACTGTGGTTCCTGCGGCAATATCACCTATTCGCTGGCCTTTTCCCCGAATTAAAATAGTCAAGACGGCAGCACCACCCGAAGTAAGACTCACATCAATAATTCGAAGTGCCCATCGAACAAAATAATTGCCAAAATTAGGTTTGGAACCATCCAGTTTCACCACACGAAGATTCATTGCACCTTTACCAATGGTCTTGCCATCCATCAAGGTTTCAAAAATCAAATAATAGAAAAAAGCCGGTAACGTAAGTATCAAATAAAATGCCCATTGATCTTCAATATCAATATCCAATGATATCAAGAAAACAAACACCAAAATAGTGTAGACCATAATAATGAAACTATCAATAATATAGGCCAGCATGCGTTCACCAAGGTGGGAGGTGTTCTGATTGATGGTTATATTTTGGGCCGTTTCTATTTGAAATTGTTCCATATTTTAGTTTCTTTACTTACAAACCACCGGATTTAATGCGCGAGGCCGCTTTTGTAAGGCAAAATAAGGATAAATGGGCCGCTTTTGAAAATGCCCTGCTCAATAAAGGGCAACTTCATCCCGATGAGCTTTCGGATCTTTATATTGAGATCACCGACCACCTGAGTTACGCCAAGACCTTTTACCCTGGAAGCAACACCCAAATATATTTGAATACCCTTGCCTCCCAAGCGCATCAAAAAATCTATAAAACCAAACGGGAATCCAGAAACCGTATTGTCCATTTTTGGAAAACGGAGTTTCCGATTATGTTCAAGCACCACCACCGAGAATTACTGATTTCTTTCGTGGTATTTGCTTTTTTTGTAACGGTGGGGGCCTTCTCCTCTGCCAACGAAGGTGATTTTGTACGCTCTATTTTGGGCAATGGCTATGTAAATATGACCTTGGAGAATATAGAAAAAGGTGATCCAATGGCTGTTTATAAAGAACAAGGAGCCTTCAATATGTTTTTGGGTATTACCATAAATAATATTAAAGTGGCCATCTACGCTTTTGCATTTGGTATATTTTTAGGAGTTGGCACACTTTACATCCTACTTCAAAATGGAATTATGTTGGGGAGTTTCCAGTATTTTTTTTATGAAAAAGGACTTCTTTGGGAATCTGCGCGAACCATCTGGATTCATGGAACCATAGAAATATCCGTAATTATAATTGCGGGCTGTGCCGGATTGGTTTTGGCCAATGGAATTCTTTTCCCGGGTACTTATACTCGATTGGAATCTTTTAAAAGGGGCGTTAAAAACGGACTTAAGATAATGGTGAGTACGGTACCCTTCTTCATTATTGCTGGTTTTTTGGAAGGTTTTGTTACCCGACATACTGAAATGCCAGATTGGTTGGCAATTTTAATTATCCTGGCTTCGTTGTTCTTAATCATATTCTATTACATTATTTATCCAAACCAAATCCATAGAAAAACCACCCATGCAGACATCCAATAAGTACATTGAATTTAAGAAGCAACGTGAATTGGGGGACATACTTTCCGACTCTTTTGCCTTTATTAGAAATGAGTTTAAACCCTTTTTTAGGACCATTATAAAAATTGTGGGACCCTATATTTTGGTCATGCTGATTTCCATGGGGTTCTATATGTATACCATTGGCGACATTTTTAATTTAGGGATGGTTGGCAATACACCGGACTCTTTGTATTCGCCCATAATTATGATGTTGGCAATTGCTGCCTTAATGTTCAGTTCCATTGCGGCCTATGTTCTGGCGCAGGGAACCGTTTTACATTACATAAAATCATATATCAATAACCAAGGTTCTACAAATTTTGATGAAATCCGACAAGGTGTCTACGGCTCTTTTTGGTCCTTGATTGGATTGGGCATTTTGGTAGGACTATCCGTATTCATTGGGGCATTGTTTTGTTTAATACCTGGTATTTATCTCGCCGTCCCCTTATCCATTTCCTTTGCCATTTTAGTTTTCCTTAAAAAGGATGCCATGGAATCCTATCAATATAGTTTCACCTTAATCAAGGAAAATTGGTGGATTACATTCGCAACACTTTTTGTGGTATATATTATTGTCGCTATTGCCTCATATGCTTTTAGTTTGCCATCCGCCATTTATATGTGGATTAAAATGGGTGTGTTTTCCGGTGAAATGGATGCTGAGAATTTTAATGTTTTTAACGACCCTATTTACCTTTTCTTGAACATAGTAAGCACCTTGGTTCAATTCCTTATGAATATTATTTTTTTGGTAGCCACTTCCATGATATTTTTCAACCTCAACGAAAAGAAAAATTTTACGGGCACTTTTGAACGTATCGAAAACCTTGGGAAATCTTCAGAGGAATAGATGCACAAAAAGCTGACTTTATCATACCTACTATTTTCATGGACAATTCTTTTTGCCCAAAACGATTCTATTGTCAAGTATGATACATCGGATATTGAAACCATTGAATTTAGCAAGGAAGATCTCGAAACCTACAAAGGTGATGATACCTTTAATTATGAAGAGGTAAAAGTCGAAAGCACTTGGTGGACCGATATCACCAATTGGTTCTATAATATTTTACGCCGATTTTTTGAATGGATTTTTGGCGTTGGCAATGCCGAAGGTTATTTGGCAGTGTTTTTAGAAATTCTCCCCTATTTGCTCCTTGCACTGTTCCTGTATCTGGTGATTCGTTTTTTTATCAAATCCAATATGCAAGGGATGGGGAAAAACAGAAAGAACCCAAATGTGGTTTCCCTTGCTGAAGATGAGCACATCATCAAAAATGAGGACATTCAGCAATTGATTAAAAATGCATTGATTGATGAAAATTATAGACTAGCCATACGTTATTATTATCTCTACATCTTACAATTACTTTCAGAAAAAGAATTGATTGACTGGCAACAACAAAAAACAAATGATGATTATATAGAAGAGCTTTCCAAGAGCAATCTCAAAAATGATTTTGGAAAAGCCACTTTGCTCTACGATTATGTTTGGTACGGTGAGTTTGATATTGACCAAGAACGATACGAAAAAGCTGAAGTCGTATTTACATCCTTAAAAAACGCGATAACCCATGTCTAAAAAAGGATGGATATACATAACGATCGGTGTTTTGACCCTAGCGGCCATATTCGTCATGGAATACAACAAACCAAAAAAAATCAATTGGTTCCCTTCGTATGTGTCCCACCATAAGATACCCTATGGCACCTATGTGTTGAATGATTTAATGGAAAAGTACTTTCCAAATAAGATACAACAAATACAAAAACCTCCTTTTGAATTCCTTACACGAACCGACTCCATAAAAGGCACCTATTTTTTTGTAAATGAATCCGTTGCGTTTGAAGAAGCAGAATTGAATGCCCTTTTGGATTGGGTGAATCAAGGCAATATGCTTTTTGTAGCCTCAAGATCTTTTGAAAAAAAACTATTGGACACCCTGCATTTGGAACAACAAAATGTTTATAATGATGGCACCTTGGAGCCTCTATTTTATTATGAATTGGTCAATCCGAAAATCAAGAACCAAAGGGTTGAATTTACCAAGGACTATTATACCACAAGTTTTGATCGGTTGGACACTTTGCGCACTACGGTTCTTGGGCAAGTGTATTCCCCATCGGACAGCACGGATACCACTACCAAACATATAAACTCCATAAAGCAACCTTTTGGGAAGGGAGAAATTGTTTTGACCAGTTTTCCAAAGGCCTTTACCAATTACTTTATCCTAAAGGATAATAATGTGGAATATACAGCAGGGCTATTGTCCTATTTGGGTAGGAATGGACAGATTTACATGGATAATTTTCATAAATCAGGAAAATCCTTTTATACCTCCCCCATGTATCTATTCTTGAACACCAAAGAATTTAAATGGGCCTATTATCTTGTACTGATCGGGGGCCTCATTTACATAATTTTTGAAGGAAAAAGAAAGCAACGAGCCATTCCCGTTGTAACCCCTTTAAAAAATCAGACCTTGGCATTTACGCGTACCATTGCCGATATGTATTTTGAAAAAGGAGAACTGCCCTTGATAACCAAACATAAAATTGATTACTTTTTGGAATATATCAGGTCCAAATTATATGTTTCCACCCAAAATTTAGAAGACGAAACATTTTTGAGGAATCTCTCTCTTCGAAGCAATACTGATTTAAAAGAAGTAAAAGCTTTGATAAGCATGATCTCAAAACTGAAGACCAAACAATACGTGACCGAAACCGAACTAAAGAATCTGAATCAAAAAATACAAGCATTTAAAGCAAACGTTGATGGAAAATAACGAAAATAACGACCTGAATTTTGACAATAGGGTCCCCTTGGAAGAATTAAGGGGCACAGTAGAACAGATAAAAAAAGAATTGTCCACCATAATCGTGGGACAAAAAGATTTTATTGAACTTCTGATTATTTCAATTCTAGCAGATGGACATGCTTTGATTGAGGGGGTGCCCGGCATTGCAAAAACGGTAACTGCCAAACTCTTTGCGAAAACACTAAAAACTGAATTCAGTCGTATTCAATTTACGCCGGATTTAATGCCGAGTGATATTTTGGGAACTTCTGTATTCAACACTAAGACCACGGAATTCGAATTTAAAAAAGGGCCTATTTTTTCAAACATTATTTTGATTGATGAAATCAACCGTGCTCCTGCGAAAACACAGGCAGCCCTTTTTGAAACCATGGAAGAACGGCAAGCCACCGTGGATGGGACCACATATAAAATGGGCCAACCTTTTATGGTTTTGGCCACCCAAAACCCCATTGAACAAGAAGGCACCTATGCGCTGCCCGAAGCTCAATTGGACCGTTTCCTTTTCAAAATTAAAGTGGATTACCCTTCGGTTGAGGAAGAAATAATAATTCTGCAAAACCACCACGAGCGAAAGGGAGAAAAACCACAGGACCAAATTAAAGCAGTACTTACCCCTAAAAAATTGATTGAATTCAAGAAGAATATTCACGAAGTGGTGGTCGAGCAAAAAATATTGGACTACATCGCCAATATTATCACACAAACCAGAAACCACCCTCATTTGTACTTAGGTGCTTCTCCAAGAGCCTCTATTGCAACACTTACAGCGGCAAAGGCCTTTGCCGCAATTTCTGGACGGGATTTTGTAATCCCAGAAGATGTAAAGAAAGCTTTGGTGCCCGTACTTAATCACAGGGTTATTTTAACCCCAGAAAGGGAAATGGAAGGCATGACCACCGAAAATGTAGTCTCCATGATTATGGAGTCCGTTGAAATTCCACGATAAACATGGCATTTCTTCGGTCGCTCTACATACATAATATTTTCTTTCGGTATATCGCCCTGCTATCCGCATGCTTTGTAATTTCCTATTGGGTGCCAACCCTTTACCCTATTGCTTGGTTATTGGTATTCCTTTTAATGGCGCTCTTCTTCTTGGACCTGTATTTTTTGTACGCTACACCAAACGCCATCAAAGCACACCGAAATCTACCCCAGAAATTATCAAACAGCGACCAAAATATTTTATCGGTTCATCTAAATTCCAAATACCCTTTTAAAGCGGAAGTATCCATTATTGATGAATTGCCCGTTCAATTCCAAAAAAGGGATTTTGAACATAAGACTCAATTGCAGAAAGGAGAACCCCATTATTTTGAATATTCGGTACGGCCTGTTGAACGTGGCGAATATGTTTTTGGTAATTTGATTGTTTTTGCCTCCTCCCCCCTGCGTATCATCAAAAGGAAATTTGTGTTCCAAAAGGATCAGATGGTCCCCGTGTACCCTTCCATCATTCAAATGCAACAATATGATTTTTTGGCCACCAGCAATCGTTTGACAGAATTTGGACTAAAAAAAATAAGGCGTATTGGCCACACCCAGGAGTTTGAGCAAATCAAAGAATATATTAAAGGAGATGATGTGCGCACCATAAATTGGAAAGCTACTGCCAAAAAGAATCAGTTGATGGTAAACCAGTACCAAGATGAAAGGTCGCAACCTATTTATTCCATTATTGATACAGGGAGGGTCATGAAAATGCCCTTTAATGGTTTGAGTTTATTGGATTATGCCATCAATTCAGCATTGGCTTTCTCCAATGTTGCCCTAAAACGAAACGACAAAACAGGATTACTCACCTTCTCCAAAAAGATTGAAACCTTCGTGCCCGCTGTGCAAAAACTCACACACTTGAATACCATCATGGAGAGTTTGTACAACATTTCCACAACTTTTTCCGATTCAGATTTTGGATTGTTGTATGCCCATGTAAAACGCAAGGTCAACCAGCGAAGTTTATTATTACTTTACACCAATTTTGAACATATGTCAGGACTACAACGGCAATTGCCCTATATCTTGGCCATGGCGAAAAAACATGTTTTAGTAGTTATTTTCTTTGAAAATACCGAATTGGAATCTCTGATTGCAGAAGATACAGAGGATTTACAGGCCATATACCATAAAACAATCGCTGAAAAGTTTTCTTTGGAAAAACGATTGATGCAGAAAGAACTTCAAAAATATGGCATACAGACTATTTTGACCAAACCAGAAGAATTGACGGTAAATACCATCAATAAATATTTAGAAATAAAAGCGAGGGGAATTATTTAACGGAAAGCTGCTGATTGGAAATTCCCAACGTATTCAATGATGGAAGTTTATCATCCAAAACAACGAATTCCGTTTTAGGTTGTAGAAAACGTTTTTTCTTCTTTAAATCCAAATTGGAATATCGACCACGCAAACGTCTCTTGTCATCTTTCTTGGAGAAAAGATCTATAGTCACACCAACGGTAACACCACCGAGAATAGTAGCTGCAAGATCATCATTGTCCCAACCATTATCCCTTTGCCCAGCATCAACAGTTTCTTTAGCCAACCCAATAAGGGTACTGCCCGCAACAGACCCTACAAAGGTCCAGATACGATTCCCTTCTGAAGCTTGTTTGGCAATTCCAGCCCCTGCCAGGCCAAAAAGATTTCCCCCCAAAAAATGAAGTGCTTTGTCCCGCTCCACTTGCCCATGGCAATGCGAGGCGAGCACAAAAAAGAGTAGTGTGGGGATTAGTGTTCTCATTGCGCAGTGTAAAAGTATTAAAAGTTTCCTAAACTTTTAGCGAAATACCTTAATAGTCGAGTATTTCGGCTTTTGCTTGGCTGAACTCCGCTATTAATTCTTCAACAATTTTTGATGCGGGTGTTATGTTATGAATCAATCCAGAAACTTGACCAATCTCCAATTCACCTTCATCCATATCCCCTTCGAACATACCTTTTTTGGCCCTTGCCCTTCCCAATAAGGCCTGCAAATCTTCTTTTGTAGCTCCATTGGCATAGGCTTCTTGAATATCTTGGAAGAACTTGTTTTTGAGCAATCGAACAGGAGCCAGTTCTTTTAAGGTGAGTTGAGTATCCCCTTCTTTGGCTTCAACGACCCATTTTTTAAATAGTTCGTGCGAAGATGCTTCCGGAGAGGCTACAAATCTACTCCCCACCTGAACACCATCGGCACCCAAAACCATGGCAGCCAACATGGCCCTGCCCGTGGCAATTCCACCTGCCGCGATTAGGGGAATACTTATTTTTTCTTTTACAGAAGGAATCAACACCATAGTAGTAGTTTCATCACGCCCATTATGTCCACCTGCTTCAAATCCTTCAGCAACAATAGCATCCACTCCCGCTTCTTGTGCTTTTAAGGCAAACTTTACACTACTGACCACATGGACAACAGTGATTCCTTGTTCTTGAAGAAATTTGGTCCAAGTTTTAGGATTTCCTGCTGACGTAAATACAATTTTCACTTCTTGCTCAACAATAATGTTCATCAACTTCTCGATATCAGGGTATAGCATGGGAACGTTGACCCCAAAAGGTTTGTCCGTCACTTTTTTACATTTGACAATATGCTCCTCTAACACCTCGGGATACATACTACCTGCTCCCAACAGGCCCAGTCCACCTGCATTGGAAACTGCAGAGGCCAAACGCCAACCACTGGCCCAGACCATTCCAGCTTGGATGATAGGATATTCTATTCCGAAAAGTTGTGTGACTTTATTTTGCATGAAGACTTTTATTCAGTTTTCCACCAAAATAATCAAAATATGGAAGTTGTCTATGAAATCACCCCAGAACCAATCAATTCATCATTACTGTACCAAGCGGCAAACTGGCCCTCCGTAATGGCAGATTGTTTCTCCTTGAAATCAACAAACAAACCATTCTTTACTTTGTAAAGAGTTGCTGGCTGCAATGGCTGACGATATCGGATACGCGCCATCACCTCCATGGTCTCATCAACGTTTAAAGCCAAATCTGGACGTACCCAATGCAACTCATCCTCTTTTATAAATAAAGTGTTGCGCAATAGTCCAGGGTGAGATTTGCCTTGACCAGTATAAATAATGTTCTTGTCCACATCGGTATCGATGACGAACAGCGGTTCCTTGGTACCACCGACATTCAGTCCTTTTCGCTGTCCTATAGTAAAATAATGTGCGCCTTGGTGTTCGCCCACAACTTTTCCATCCGCCTGGGAATAGACAGGTTTCTCGGCTTGAAAGACCAATTTTTCCCGCTCATTTCGAAAGTCTGGGACAGTTGTCTGGAATTGGGAAGCATCACTAGGAACTTCCACTATCACACCTTTTTTTGGTTTCAATTTTTGTTGCAAAAATTCGGGCAAGTGCACCTTTCCAATAAAGCACAATCCTTGAGAGTCTTTTTTATCGGCAGTAATCAAATTATTTTCTGCCGCTATTTTTCGAACCTCTGGCTTTAACAGTTCTCCAATAGGAAATAAGGTCTTCGACAATTGCTCTTGGGATAGTTGACAAAGAAAATAGGATTGATCTTTGTTTGGATCTTTTCCAGATAAAAGCTGATAGGTTTCGGTTCCATCCTGATTTTTGATGGTTCCCTTTCGGCAATAATGTCCTGTAGCTACGTAATCGGCACCCAATTGCAGGGCGATTTTCATAAACACGTCAAACTTTATCTCGCGGTTGCAAAGTACATCGGGATTGGGTGTTCTTCCTCTTTCATATTCATTGAACATATAATCAACGATACGCTCCTTGTATTCCGTACTTAGGTCCACCGTTTGGAACGGAATTCCCAACTTTTCGGCAACAATCAATGCATCGTTGCTGTCTTCTAACCATGGGCATTCTTCAGAAATGGTAACGGAATCGTCATGCCAGTTCTTCATGAACAGACCAATCACATCATACCCTTGCTCTTTGAGCAAATAGGCAGCTACGCTTGAATCCACTCCTCCCGAAAGTCCAACAACAACCTTTTTCATTGCAATGATTTAAGGCTACAAAAATACGAATTGACGCTCATTTAATATGATAATTATGTCTTAAAGGAAAAACCTTCCATTTATAACCTACAGACAACTAGAATTTTAATTTTGTTAAAGTTTTACATCAAAATGTTAAACAGTATTGTTCTTATTTTGTTTAAGTATAATTTTATAACATTAAACAATCAGATATATAATTCAACGACATGAAAGCATTTAAAATTTTATCCCGACTGACTTTATTAGTTTCACTAGTCACCATTGTGTCCTGTTCAGACGATGATGACGGAAACATGCCGCCCGAGGAGGTAACAACCATTGTTGATGCTGCTCAGGCAACAGCTGAATTGAGTACTTTAGTGAGTGCTTTGCAAAAAGCCGATGAAAGTGCCAATAACGACTTAGTAGCTGCCCTAAGCAGCGAAGGACCTTTTACGGTTTTCGCACCGACCAATCAAGCCTTCAACGATTTATTAGCACAACTTGATGGATTTGATTCGTTGGATGACTTTAGTTCCCAACAACTACAAGATTTGCTTGCCGTTATTTTAACCTATCACGTTGTAGCTGACGCTGCCGTTCTGTCAACTGATTTGAGCGATGGACAAAGCATTACCACTTTGCAAGGTTCTACCCTACAAGTATCCACTCAAGGAGGAGTATTTATTGGAGATGCAACAGATGTTGATGCTGAAGTGACTGCTGCCGATATTGAAGTTTCCAATGGTGTAGTGCATATCATTGATAAGGTTTTATTACCTCAAACGATACTGGACGAATTGGCCGACATTATTTTGGTCCCGATTACAGATTTAGCTATTGGAAATGAAAACCTACAGAATTTAGTGGCCGCCCTTGTAGCAGCTGATGGAGATTTACCCACTGTATTACGTGGTGATGGGCCATTTACAGTATTGGCTCCGACCGATGAAGCTTTTGAAACATTCCTTGATGGAGCAGCTCTAGCTGATGTCCCTGTGGATGTGCTTACCAATGTATTATTAAACCACGTGATCAGTGGTGAAGTTTCTTCTACCGATCTTACCGGACTTGGCTCCGGATACACAAGCACTTTGGCCACTGGAGCCGGAGATCAAAATGTAAGCTTGTTCTTCGATACAACCGATGGTGTTACCTTTAATGGTGTTTCTTCAGTAGTAACTCCAGATGTAAAAGCATTGAACGGAATAGTACACGTTGTTAATGCCGTAATCGATATTCCAAATATTGTAGATCATGCTGTTGCCAACCCAGGATTGACCTCATTAGTAGGTGCTTTGACAGATGGTGGAAACACAACCTTTACAGATTTGTTGTCCAACGAAGAAGAGACCTTCACAGTATTTGCTCCTGGGAACGATGCCTTTAGCGCATTCACCAATCCAAATACCAATGACTTAAATGCCATTCTATCCAACCATGTAGTTGTGGGTGCTGCGGCATTCTCTTCAGGATTGACTAATTCCTATGTGAACACGGCTGCAGAATTTGCTACAGATGAAAATTTGAGCTTATACATTAATACAGATGATGGAGTTACCTTAAACGGAACCAGCAATGTGATGATGGCCGACATTGTAGCTAGCAATGGAGTTATTCACACCGTGGATGCAGTAATCGACTTACCTACTGTAGTGACTTTTGCTGCAGCCGACCCCAACTTCTCCACATTGGTACAAGCATTGACCGAATTGACACCAAACACGGATTTTGTAAGCGTATTGTCTGCCCAAGATGGTGCAGGAAGCGACCCATTCACTGTATTCGCTCCTACAAACACTGCATTTGATGCCTTGGCCAGTATTCCAGCAGAAGCTGACTTGATTCCAATATTACAACACCACGTAGTAGCCGGAGCCAATGTACGTTCAGGTGATTTGAGCGATGGTGCCACCGCAACTACTTTAGAAGGTGATATGATCACTATCAACCTACCAGGAACTGGCGATAATATTGCAGATATCACAGATGGTGCAGGAAACCCAGGTATTGGTATTGATGCTGTGGATGTCCAGGCTATCAATGGTGTAATCCACGTAGTGGACACTGTACTAATTCCAGATACTACAAATTAATTAGTTTTTGATTACATAAATAGTGCATTTAAGGCCCTCTCAATTAACTTTGAGGGGGCTTTTTATCGCGTAGTGTTTACCGTTCATCGATGACACATCAACAAAAGATTATTTACCCACAAAAACCAGACGTTTTACAACTTTTACTTTTTTGAACGTAGGTTATCCTGCATCTTTGGAGTCCCAAATCTTTCCAAACTAAACCTGTAAATGGAAACTCCCCCAAGAAATCTTGAGGGAGTTTTTTTATTTGAACCAAAAAGTATCTAACTCAGGATTATCTTTTTCCTGATTTCTTTTGCTCCTCGGCCTGTTCCATCATCTCGCGCATTTTACGCTGGAACTTGTTTTCCTTTTTAGGCTTCTTCTTGTTTTCCTGGATTTGGGCATGGATTTTATCCTCATCCAAAATGTAGTTCTTAATGGCCAACATAATAAAGATGGTAATCAAGTTGGAAATGAAGTAGTACAAACTCAATCCACTTGCATAGTTGTTAAAGAAGAACAACATCATCACGGGAGATAGGTACATAATAAATTTCATGTTCGGCATACCAGGCTGCTGTTGCATCTGCATACTCTGACCTGTTGTCATCTGCATGTAGAAGAAAATGGCTATGGACGCCAAAATCGGGAACAAGGATACGTGATCACCATAAAATGGAATGGTGAACGGTAACTCAAAAATGGTATCATAAGATGATAAATCCTCTGCCCATAAAAATGGTTTCTGTCGCAACGCAAAAGAGGTTGGGAAAAACATGAACAAGGAGTAGAAAATAGGCAACTGCAATAAGGCGGGCACACAACCACTCATGGGGCTTACGCCTGCCTTGTTGTATACCTTCATGGTCTCCTGTTGCTTTTTCATGGCATTGTCCTTGTACTTTTCGCTGATTTCCGAAATTTCAGGTTTCAACACCTTCATTTTGGCTTGCGACAAATAGGATTTATAGGTAACAGGCGAAAGTGCCAATCGCACCAAAATTGTCATAATAATAATCGCAATACCATAAGGAAGAAACGAACTCAAGAACGTATAGAACGGTGTGAAGACATATCGGTTAATCCAGCCAAAAATTCCCCACCCAAACGGAATGGACTCTACAAGACCTAAATCTTCATAATCATCCAACACCTTAACATCGGTAGGTCCATAGTACCAGTACATGTTTTGGGACAATTCACCCCCTTGAAGCTCCAAAGGAGCACGTGTACTATATGCTTTGGTGAAAAGCAATTCTTTACTTTCTTCCTCCACCAAGTTGGTAGAGGTTAAATCAGCTGTCTTAAAATGATTATCGGTTGCCAAAATAGAACTGAAAAAGTGCTGACGGTACGACAACCACTTTACATCTACTTCGGTTTCCTCATCAAAATCACTGCTCTCGGAAAGTTTGCTGATATTTCCCTCATCGTGATTGTATGTTAGACGGGTGTATCTATTTTCATACCTGATACTCTGATCATGTCGGATACCTTTTAGATCCCACTCCAAAGTAACTGGCTTACTACTATTGAAAACTCCACTCAAACCTTGGGAACGAACAGTGAAATCAACCAAATATTCATTCGGCTTCATTTCGTAACGATACTCCAAAAACTGGTTACTGGCCACTTTGGCCTTCATGGAAAGTACATGGTTGTCCCCACTTTGTGTAAGCGATGGTTCAAAATAAAGGTCTGCCGTACTCAATACTCTATTGTCCGAAGTAGTGAAATTCACTGCAAAATTGGCATTGCCATCTTTTACCAAATACACGGGAACGGAATCGTGGGTCACAAAATTCTTCATTTTGGCCTCCACAATCTGTCCACCTTGATTGGAAACCTCCAATTTTAAAACCTCATTTTCCAATATGGTGGTTCCATCCGAAGTTTTTGTAAAACCAAATGCACCAACCGTATTCTTATATTGGGCCACTGCGGTGGAATCATTAAGATCTATAGTCTTTGTTTCTTTTACAACTGCCGTTTTGACTTCTTCTTCAACCTTAGTTTTCTCAGCCTCAACTTGCTCTTGTTCTGCTTTTTGAGCCTCTAACTCTTCTGGCGTGGGCTGATTTTGGTAAAACATATATATGAGTATCCCAAAAATCAGTACAAATCCAACAATGGATTTAATATCCAGCTTCTTTTCTTCCATGAATATTATTTAGTAGAAATATTTTATTGGTATTTCAGGTGGCAAATATATGCCCAAAACCCCGTTTTATGCCAAACTGGCATTGTTTTGTTTCTGTTTATGGGTCAATACCGCCTTTACAAATCCAACAAATAATGGATGTGGGCTAGCTACCGTACTTTTATATTCTGGGTGGTACTGTACCCCTACAAACCATGGGTGTGAAGGAATCTCCACAACTTCCACCAAGCCTGTTTTTGGGTTTAGACCAGACGCTACCAATCCAGCTTCTTCCATTTGCTCCTTGTACTTGTTGTTGAATTCGTAACGGTGCCTATGGCGTTCCTCAATATCGGATGAACCATATACTTGCTCCACTAAGCTACCTTCTTTTAAATGACAGTCCCAACTACCCAAACGCATGGTCCCGCCCATATCGGTAATGGATTTTTGTTCTTCCATTAAACTAATAACTGGGTCTGGCGTTTCTTTGTCCATTTCGGTGGAGTTGGATTTGTCCAAACCAAGAACCGTTCTTGCAAATTCGATTACAGCCATCTGCATTCCCAAACAAATACCAAGAAATGGTATGTTGTTCTCTCGGGCATACTTTACTGCATTTACCTTACCCTCTATTCCACGTTCCCCAAAGCCGGGAGCGACCAAAATGCCGTCCAGGCCTTTCAATTTTTTATCTATATTTTTTGCTGTCAAATGTTCGGAATGAATCGATTTCACCTCAACATCGACTTCATTGGCGGCTCCTGCATGTATAAAAGCCTCTTGTATGGATTTATATGAATCCGGAAGCTCAACATATTTTCCAATCAATCCAATGGTTACTTTATCCTTTGGGTTTTTATGACGATTTAAGAATTCCTTCCACTGATCTAGATTTGGCTCTGTATCATTGGGAAGTGCCAATTTTTCCAAGGTAACCGTATCCAAACCTTCTTCTTGCATTAACAAAGGAACATCATAAATGGTTGATGCATCAATGGATTGAATCACAGCCTCCTTTCTTACATTACAGAAGAGCGCCAATTTTTCTTTGATGTCCTCGGAAATATTATGCTCTGTTCTGCAAACCAAGATATCTGCTTTAATACCACTCTCCATCAAAGTTTTAACAGAGTGTTGCGTTGGCTTTGTCTTTAATTCACCCGCGGCAGATAAAAATGGCACCAAGGTTAGATGGATTACAATACCATTGTGCTCACCCAACTCCCAAAGTAGTTGTCTTACTGCTTCAATATAGGGCAGCGATTCAATATCCCCAACCGTACCACCGATTTCGGTAATAATAATGTCGTAATCACCACTGTTTCCCAAAATTTGGATACGCTCCTTTATCTCGTTGGTAATATGGGGGACCACCTGAACTGTTTTGCCCAAAAATTCACCTCTTCGCTCTTTTTCAATAACGCTTTGGTAGATTCTTCCCGTGGTCACATTATTGGCCTGTGATGTACGGACATTCAAAAAGCGTTCGTAGTGGCCTAGATCCAAATCGGTTTCTGCACCATCATCGGTCACATAACATTCGCCATGCTCGTATGGATTCAGTGTCCCCGGGTCCACATTTATATAGGGATCTAATTTTTGTATGGTGGTTCGGTACCCCCTGGCTTGCAGTAGTTTGGCCAAGGATGCGGCGATAATTCCTTTACCCAATGAAGAAGTAACGCCTCCCGTAACGAAAATGTACTTGGTATCTGACATATTGATCATTCTATTACGGGGCGTAAAGTTACTAATTGCGGGGCAAAAATCAGGAAGATTGGCGAGGAAAATCTTTTTGGATCTTTCTGATGATGGGTTCCAAGCTGTTATCCTTAATGGTAAGCATGGTATTTAGATAGTCTCCCAGTTTCCCTTTGGGAAATCCTTTTTGCTTAAACCAGACCAGATAAGGCAAGGGCAAATCCACAAGATAGCGCCCTTTAAATTTACCAAAAGGCATTCTGTAGTGAGCGAGTTCCAATAACTGTTTTGAATCAGGGCGAATTTCCATATCTAGGTCGAAAATACTATCTTTCCATTAACAAATCCTCAAAATGAAACGTAGAAATTTTATAGCCACTGCTGCCGTAGGGTCTGCAGGACTGGCTTCAGCCTCTGCCATGGTATCAAATAACCAAGGTCAATCCAAAGAATTTAAACTAAAGCATAACATCAACCATAGTGTATGTGAATGGTGTTTTAACGATATCCCACTAGAAGATTTTTTAAAAACCTTGAACGAATTGGGTGTTAAAGCCATTGATTTGGTGGGTCCAGATAGATGGCCCATTTTGAAGAAGTATGATATACATTGTTCCATGTGCAATGGCGCGGAAATAAGTTTGACCGAAGGCTGGAACAATCCAAAATACCACGAACAGTTGATAAAAAACTATACGGAAATGATTCCGAAGGTAGCCGAGGCAGGTTATACCAACCTCATCTGTTTTAGTGGTAATAGAGACGGTATGAACGATTATGTTGGTCTTCAAAATTGCGTGGATGGTCTTTCACAAATTATTCCCTTGGCGGAAAAGCATGGTGTGGTGATACAAATGGAACTGTTCAACCAAGTAAACCATCCAGATTACATGTGCGACAACTCGTTATGGGGAGTTGAACTTTGTAAACACTTGGGAAGCGATAATTTTAAATTATTGTTTGATATCTACCATATGCAAATACAGGAAGGGGACATCATCCGAAGCATACAGAATTATCACCCTTATTTTGGGCACTACCATACTGCTGGGGTACCGGGCAGACATGAAATTGATGAGACGCAGGAGTTATACTACCCCGCTATCATTAAAGCCATACACGATACAGGTTTTACCGGTTACGTTGCACAAGAATTTATTACTACCTGGGACGATAAGATTGAAGCCTTGAAGGATGGATTTATGCGGTGTGATATCTAATATTTGAATCAAAAGATAACCTTTAAGACGAGGGTTTACGATTAACATAATTCATCAAGTAATGTCAATAAAGACGAATCCATACTTTATGAAAAAATTTTCCCTTTTATTTTTTGTTTCAATATTTCTGATCGGGTGCGAGATGTCCTCTAAAAAAAAGGTGGCGGACGTATCAGCAAAACGACCGAATATCCTTTTCATAATGTCGGATGACCATGCTTACCAAGCCATAAGCGCCTATGATACCTCATTAATCCGAACTCCAAATATCGACCGTATCGCCAAAGAAGGCATGCTTTTCACCAATGCATCGGTTACCAATTCCATTTGTGCTCCCTCCAGAGCAACCATATTAACTGGGAAGCATACTCATATTAATGGAAAAATTGATAACCTTACTCCTTTTGACACCTCTCAGGTTACTTTTCCCCAATTGTTCCAAAAAGCAGGATACCAAACTGCCATGTTCGGTAAACTTCACTTTGGTAACAGTCCCAAGGGAGTAGATGAATTCATGATAGTACCGGGGCAGGGCCGATACATCAATCCTGATTTTATAACTACAGAAGGGGATACCATTCAAAAAATGGGATATGCCACAGATATTATCACTGACCTTTCCTTAGAATGGTTGGACAAAAAAAGGGACACTACCAAACCCTTTATGATGATGTACTTGCACAAGGCACCTCACAGGCCTTGGTGGCCAAAGGCAGAAAAATTCAAAAGATGGTCAAAAAAAGAAATTCCAGAACCTACTTCTCTTTTTGATGATTATTCCAATCGAGGCACAGCGGCACATACCGCAGAAATGAATATTTTGGAACATATGCTGATGAGCTACGATTGCAAAGTGTACCCAGAAGTTCTGGAGGAGATGGGAATTGAGACCGACCCTAGAAACGAAAGGCTTTTTAATGGAGTGGAAATGTCCAGACTAACACCTGAACAACTTAAAGAGTATAAACCTATTTTGGATTCTATCACCGCCGACTTTAAAGAACATTGGCCCGGCATGACCGAAAAACAAAAAATGCAATGGAAATACCAAAGGTATATGCAAGATTACCTGGCCAGTATTGAGTCCGTTGATGATAATGTAGGCCGTGTACTGGATTATTTGGAAGAGAAAAAACTGGCAGAAAACACCTTGGTTGTTTACACGTCGGACCAAGGCTTTTATTTGGGTGAACATGGGTGGTTCGACAAACGATTTATGTATCAGGAATCGTTTAAAACTCCACTGTTGATAAGGTGGCCCAACAAAATAACACCGGGCATCTCCAATGATGAAATGGTACAAAATCTTGACTTTGCCCAAACTTTCTTGGAAGCTGCAGGGATTTCCGCCCCAAACGATATGCAGGGGAAGAGCCTGATGCCTTTACTCACGGGAAACGATGATAATTGGGGTAGGGAAAGTGTATACTACCATTATTATGAATATCCCGCAGAACATGCGGTGAAGCGTCACTATGGTATTGCAACCAAAAAGTATAAACTAATTCACTTTTATTATGATGTTGATGAGTGGGAACTTTACGACCTCACCAAAGACCCCGACGAGATGAACAACGTGTACTACGATTCTGAATACTCCGATATACGAGAAAGGTTAAAAGTAGATTTGAAAGAACTTCGTAAGAAATACAAAGACTCGGAGGAGCTCGACACAAGGTTTATAGAGCAGTACAAGGAGGGTCAATAAGACCTATTATCCTTTTTCTTCGTTTTTTAAGGCTGCAGCTATTCTATTATTCCATTTGGATTGCATATCCCTATTCCTGGAAAAGTTGGTTTGCCAATCGTATTGCTCCTGATATTGTTGAAGCTCCACTAAAATATCCTTGTAGATTTTACGTACTTCCGCTTTAACATCATCGGAAAAAGAGGTACGTTGGAGTTTTTCCCTCATTTTTCGTGCAAATAGCTCAGCAATATCAAAATGAAGCTGTTCGTGCGCCAAAGTATTTTCATTGCACAATTCAGGTTTGTACCATGATTCATTAGGGTAGAAATATGCATTTACCTCAAAGTCCAATTTTACTTCATGGTGCAACAAATTTGCCGAATAAGAATAACTAATGCCACTGGCTGTGGTTGCCGCCGATTCAGCAGCAGGTGGAACTTTTCCTTTAAAATCGGCCCAGGTAAGCCTCATATTTTCACTCCAAGCGACCCCCTCCTCGATTTCTTGTGCAAAACCCAAAAAACCAAAAAGAAAAACACATCCTATGAAAATTATTTTATCCAATTAAAATCAATTACTTTTTCAATGTCTGGATGCAAACTATAATGCACTGGGCAAGTATTGGCTGTATGAACCAATATTTTTCTATGTTTTTCAGAAACCGATGCAGGCAACTCCAACTTTACCTCAATCTTAGAAATTCTTCTTGGATTGGCCGCCATATGTTTAGTTACTTCAGCCGTTGAGCCTGTTAAATCCACATCCATATCACGGGCCTTGATACCCATCATGGTGATCATACAATTGGCCAATCCCGTTGCTACCGTATCAGTTGGTGAAAATGCTTCGCCCTTTCCATTGTTATCAACCGGGGCATCCGTAATATATTCGTTTCCAGAGCGAAGGTGCACACAGGTTGTACGTAGATTTCCGTTATAGGTTACTTTTGCTGTCATTTGGCTCTACTTCTTTTATCCTAAGGTTATCATACTCCATAATATAGCAAGCACGATTAAAATAGCCAGAGGTCCAATCATTGAGATAATCAAAACCATTTCCGGCATACTCTGTCAAACCTATATATTTTGATGTTTCAAAAAGGTTGTTCTTATATGCAAGCTTCAACAATACATCCATAGTAACATCAAATCCTCTAACTGCATATCTATCGGGCAATACACCTCTATATTTTTGACTGTACGCCTTGGTGAAAGCATCACTTCCTGATTCTCTATAAAAGGACGGATAGGTAAATTTAAGGTTGGACAAATGGGTCTTGGACACCGCTTCATTCTCAAAAGCGGCATTAAAACTTGTAGTCAACATTCGAACCTTTATTTCTTTGGTCTCCTCTGTACTTAATAATGAAGAAGTGTTGGCCGAATTCAAGATGGATGTGACACTGGCCACCATATTCGGTTGGTCGGTTTCCAAAAACACCCAATTTTCCTTTTCCCCTGAAAGCTGAATCAAAAATTCATCTAAATGCAATGACTTATTATCTATCACCTTGGCAATTTGGGCAGCAGGAAATTTACTTAAAATTGAATCATGAGCAACTTGATGGGTAGAATCAGCAATAATCACTATGTTCTCATCCTTATGAATCTTTTCCATGTAAGACAACATTTTATCCCGGAGCACCACATCTCTGGGCACAGAATAAAATACATTATTATGACTCAACTTGCTATCCGAAGAAATCGGGGCAATCACCGGAATATCTTTTGCCGCAGCCTGAACAGCTACTTCATCCAAAGGTCCTGGAGCCAATGGACCAATAATGGCATTGACACCATTTAGGTTTTCCCTGAACAGGATTTCCTTCACCTTGGCTTGGTCCAATTGGGTATCATAAGTTTTTACATCTACGGAAACCCCTAACTTTTTAATGGAGTCCAAAGCTACCATAGCACCTGTATAAAATCCTAGGCTCAGCGCAAGGTCTCTTCGGTTTTTTATTAACTCCTGAGCTTTTTCTCTATCATTGACATCTACCTTATCCAAACGGAAAGGAAGCATGAATACCAATTTGGGCCTGTTTTCTATGTTGATACTGTCCACCAAATTAATCTTATCCAAGACCAAGGCATTTTTCACTTCTAATTGGTCAGCCTTTTCTTTGGGTAATTTTAAAACCATTCCGGCTTTCAGCCCATTTTCGAGAGCAGGGTTCAAACGGAACAAATCCTCTCTGGATATTTTAAGGTTTTGTGTCAACCTAAAAATATTCTGCTTGGGCTTAACTTCATAAAAAATAAAGTTGTCTGTATTTACCTCTCCTTCGTCATCCTTCTTTTTAGGTAACCGGACCACCATTCCTTCTTTTAGTCCACCCTCCTGCATAATCTCCGGATTCAACCTAACAATAGAATCTGCAGGGATACCGTATTCCCTTCCCAAACTGTAAAGGGTCATTTTTGGAGGCACCGTGTAAGAAATAAAAATCTCTGTTTTTTGTTCTTTAAGACTGTCTCCCTTGGGTCGCGGCAATTTTAATTCTTCCCCGATGGCCAAGTAATTGGTGTTCTTGTCCAATTCTGGATTCAAAATCAATAGACTATCCACACTAATACCATATTTGTGTGCAATGCTCCAACGGGTTTCTTTGGGCTGTACTGTGTAGGTCTCAAAGTCCAACTCTTTTTCCTCATTTGGGTCAACCTCCGGGAACACAGGAATTTGAAGAACCATTCTACGTTCAAGAGTTTCAGAGTATAAACGGGTATTGTATCTTTTAAGCTGGTCTTCGGTAATGTTGTATTTCTGAGTAAGACCAAAAATAGTTTCTTTCCTTTTTACCCTATGACGCGTAAAACGAATTGGTTTTACTTTTTCTTCTTCTTGTTTTTCCTCTTTGGACTCTGTTTTGTTTTCAACAGGTTTTCCATTTAATGGAATTATAAGAATAGTGTTCTCCTTTACATCGGAAGCACTTTTGATTTCCTTATTGGCCTGTAAAATACTGTAGGGCGTCACCCGATATTTTTGAGAGATGCTTTTCAGCGTTTCTCCCTCTTTTACAGCATGTGTTGCGTAGTTCTGTGCAGAAACTGGTACCATGGCCAACAAAAAGGCCGCGGTAAAAACCAGTTGTAAAATATATTTTTTCATTCCCATTCTATAGTTGCCGGTGGTTTTGAGCTAATGTCATACACCACTCTATTAACGCCTTTAACCTTGTTTATTATATCATTAGAGGTCTTTTGTAAGAATTCATATGGTAAATTCACCCAATCGGCCGTCATTCCATCGGTACTTT
This sequence comes from Flagellimonas lutimaris, assembly GCF_003581615.1. Taxonomy (GTDB): domain Bacteria; phylum Bacteroidota; class Bacteroidia; order Flavobacteriales; family Flavobacteriaceae; genus Flagellimonas; species Flagellimonas lutimaris. Next base: position 26,389 of record NZ_QXFH01000077.1, on the reverse strand, counting down.
CAACGGCTCTGAGCGCCACACATTTTTCGTAAGTGCGCTCATCTCCCATAACTCCTACACTATCTACGGGCAAAAGCATGGCTCCGGCCTGCCAAACCTTGTCATAAAGTCCCCATTTTTTCAATCCATCAACAAAAATGGCATCCACTTCTTGTAAAATCGCCACTTTTTCCGGGGTAATGTCTCCCAAGATACGGATTCCCAAACCAGGACCTGGAAATGGATGTCTTCCCAATATCTCTGGGGACATCTCCATACTTGCTCCTACTCTTCTCACCTCATCCTTGAACAACATTTTCAAGGGCTCCACTACTTTCAATTTCATATAGTCGGGCAAACCTCCAACATTATGGTGGCTTTTTATCACTGCTGATGGTCCTCCACTGGCTGAAACAGATTCTATCCTATCTGGATAAATAGTTCCTTGCGCCAACCATTTTGCATTTTCCACTTTGTGGGACTCATCATCAAAGACCTCAATAAAGACCCTTCCAATGATTTTTCTTTTTCCTTCAGGATCAGATTCTCCCTTCAAGGCATCCAAAAAGCGTGCCGAAGCATCAACACCCTTTACGTTTAGGCCCATATGTTTGTATTGGTCCAAAACACTTTCGAACTCATTTTTACGTAAAAGTCCATTGTTTACGAAAATACAGTGTAAATGGTCCCCAATGGCTTTATGCAACAACATGGCGGCAACACTGGAATCCACTCCACCGGACAAACCAAGTATCACTTTCTCGTCACCAATCTCTTCTTTTAACTCTTCCACTGTTGTTTCAACAAAGGCGTCAGGCGTCCAATCTTGTTCCAATCCAGCAATGTTCACCAAAAAGTTCTCCAAAAGCTTTGTTCCATCAGTGGTATGGTACACCTCTGGGTGGAACTGAATACCGTAGGTGGCCTCTCCATCAATCTTATAGGCTGCATTTTCCACATCGTGGGTGCTTGCCAAACGTATAGCTCCTTCGGGAAGTTCCTTAATAGTATCGCTATGGCTCATCCATACTTGACTTCCTTCACCAATATCCTGTAAGAAATCATCTTCTGAATTCACATAGGACAAATTGGCCCTACCATATTCACGGGTGGCAGATGGCGCTACATTCCCTCCATGAAAGTGGGACAAATATTGGGCACCATAGCAAATACCCAGAAGAGGTTTCTTGCCTTTTATATCCGATAAATCAGGGTGGGGAGCCTGCTCCGATCGCACCGAAGATGGCGATCCAGATAGGATAACAGCCTTATAATCCGATAAATCCTCGGGCAGTTTGTTGTATGGCTTTATTTCTGAATAAATGTTGAGTTCCCTTACTCGCCTTGCGATCAATTGTGTATACTGGGAACCAAAGTCTAGGATGAGTACGTTGTTATGCATGGGCAAAAATAGCAATTTGCTTTAGTTGCAAAAGTATCTTTTAAAGGATATTTATTACAACTTTTTCCATGAAGTTATTCCAACGGGTTATTAACAAGTTAACTATTGCGGATTCCTGTTAACCGTTATTTCGAAAAACACATAATCTAATATAGTTTTTTTCTTAACTGATTTCATTATTTCTTTGCGTTTTAAAATAGCATTGAACATGATTAAGGGATTCATTTTTGATTTGGATGGTGTAATCACAGATACCGCTGAGCTGCACTACGCCGCTTGGAAAAAATTGGCCGATGATATGGGTTGGCAATTTGACCGTGACCTGAACGAAAAGCTTAGGGGGATTTCCAGAATGGATTCTATAAAAGTGATTATGGACTATAATAAGGTGTTCTTGGATGAAGAAACCATAGTTGAACTGGCCACAAAAAAGAATGATATTTATGTAGAAAGTTTGGACAGCATGACCCAAGAGGACTATTTACCTGGTGCCAAAGAACTTTTGACACACCTCAGGTCTGAAGGCTTTAGTGTGGCTTTGGGCAGTGCAAGTAAAAATGCCAACAAGGTGTTGAAACAACTTAACGCCATCCACTTTTTTGATGTTATTGGTGATGGAAACAGCGTTTCCAAAAGCAAACCTGCACCAGATATTTTCTTGTTCGCTTCCGAAAAATTAGGCTTACCTCCTGAAAACTGTATCGTTTTTGAAGATGCCGAGAAAGGAATCGATGCTGCAAAAGCAGGTAATTTCCATAGTGTTGGTATTGGTCCCAAAGAACGAGTGGGCCATGCGGATATTAGGTTCAATACCATGAAGGAGGCTACACTGTTCGAAGTAAAATCACATTTCAAGGATTTATTCTAAAAAATTCATCAAAGCATCCTTCAATAGCTCAAACCTCTCTTTTTCAAAAAGTTGGGCTAAAATGTTTATTTTAGTTAGCAAATCAGCCTCCATGAAAACCATATCCCACGTTTTGGGTGGCCTTCTTTTGCTTTCGACCAATCTTTTATTTGCACAAAAGGATTCAACACTCGATAGTCTTCTTACGGTTTATCAAAACCAAAGCGAGGGCATCGATAAAATTGAAACGCTAGACCATCTCTATTACGAAGTATTTCAAAAAAAGAAGCCAGAGGACGTTTTGCCATACGTGAAAGAGCAACTTCGGTTATCCAAGGCATTCGATTATCAAAAAGGTGAAGGTGACGCACTATATAATTATGGCAATTATCATCGTCGTACCTACTCTTTTGATTCCGCTAGATATTACTTCCAACTTGCCAAACCTATCTGGGAAACTATCAAAAACAAGGCTGGAATGTTTAAAACCCTCAATGGTCTTGCCAAGGTAGAGCAACTGTCAGGAAACTTTGATAAATCCATTGCCTTATATGAGAATGTAATGCAAACCGCGATAGATATGAAAAGTGGTATTCGTATTGCTGAAACCAATAGAGAGATTGCAACCATCTATATGGATAAAGGGGTTTACGAATTGGGAATAAAACATATGCTAGCTGGTCTTAGTGGATTAGATTCTTTAAAAAAACCACATCCAAGACAACGTGCAGACATGTTGGTAGGGGTGGGAAGAATTGAAAGTTTGCGCGGGAACGATGAAGCTGCCTTAGAGCCTCTAATGGAAGGGCTGGAAATTTTTGAAGACCAAGAGAATCACCTTTGGGCGTGCATCACACATACCGAAATTGGCTATGCATATTTAGGCCTTGACAATATTGATAAGGGAATTGAGCATTTCAAAAAAAGTTTGGAAATCTCGATAAATTCTGGAAGAAAAGGCTTTGAAGCCATCTGCTACCATAATCTAGGTTTGGCCAATCGTAAAAAAGGTAATCTTGACCTAGCGGAGCAATTTCTAAAGAAAAGTATCGACCTTGGTAAAACAACAGCTAACAACAGTGTAAGTTCCTTGAATGAGCTGGGAAGTTTATCATTGGAAAAAAACGAACCTTTGGAATCCATAAAACACCATACCGAAGCCATTCAACTGGCTAATTCCATAAAAAGTTTAGTCGAGCTAAAGGATGGATACAAGGGACGTTCCCTAGCTTATGAACTCAATGGTCAATATCAAAAAGCACTTGAAGACAAAAAGCAGTTCATAATTTTAAACGATTCTATTTTTAACTCCACAAAATCGCAACAAATTGAAGAGTTGCGCACTATATATGAAACCGAGAAAAAAGAACAGCAAATTGCCCTTTTGGAACAAGAAGCAAAAGTGAGCAAACTTCAAAAATACCTTTTGGGCGGAGGCTTGGGACTTTCGGTGTTGGTATTTGGATTTGGGTTTTATGGAGTCCGACAAAAATTAAAAAGAAATAAAGCTGAAAAGGCAAAGCTAGATGCCGAACTTGATTTTAAAAAGAAGGAACTGACAACCCACGCCTTGCACTTGGCCAAAAAGAATGAGGTATTGGAAAGTATAAAGCAAAAGGCCGAAGCATTAAAAAAAGAAGAGTCTGTTAAAACTGGATACCAAAACCTTATTCGGACCATTGATTTTGATTTACAGGATGATAATAACTGGAAAAACTTTTCTAGGTATTTCGAAGAGGTCCATAAAGATTTCAATAGCAATGTAAAAGCCCGTTTTCCAGAAGTTACACCGAATGAACTACGTTTATTGGCATTACTTAAAATGAACCTTTCCTCAAAAGAGATTGCCAATATGCTGAATATTTCGCACGAGGGAATTAAAAAAGCACGTTACCGTCTTCGCAAAAAACTTAATATCCAAACAGAAGATTCACTCCAGGACCTGGTCTTGAGCCTATAAGGGCTTATTGCACGTCCACTTCTTGTCCCACCCATATTTTTGGGATGTCCACCCTTTGTCCCCCCTGATCATTTTCACCCTCAAAATCAGCGCTTTATGTTTGTTTCGTCAAGCTTTTGACACCGTTTTGTGGTCTTGCTCGGCTAAGGGCTGCAGACTGTTACCGAGTAAGTCACACAAAACAGCAATCACATTCAACCACAAAACAAAAAAAGATGAAAACAAAACTAAAACCATTGAATAGAATTTGCCTATTGTTCTTAGTGGCATTGACTGTTTCCTGCGGAAAAGAAAGTGGAATAGAACCTATCGCTAACGACCCTTGCGAAGAAAATCCTTGTGGCAACCCCAATCAATGCCCTGATCAATGTACCAGTGTAGACACCGGTGATGCAATAACAGATGATGACCTGAACCCTGAGGGAACTGTAACGGAAACGGCAAACGGTTATCTTGTTGACGGTTCCCTTACCCTGAACACCGAGGAAGAAACCATCGTTTTTGCCAAAGCAGACCTCGATGTTCAATTTAATGATGATGGCACGCTAAAAAGTATCAGCGGCACCTCAGAAATACCTGCACCTACCAACTACTTTGAATTTGAGACACCTGTTCAAGCAGATATTGGATTCTTTACAGGTAAATTTCTGAATGAGAATCGTGATTTTGAAATTAAACTGGTGGATGAACGCTCTTATTTTGTTTTTGCAGTTTCAGCTGGATTGGAATTAAAACTTGGAGTCAATAACGATCCCGACGCTCATAAACCGCTCTCCATAGAGGCACCTGTGGGCGGACATATTACATTCATTGCAGATTATACAGACCCCATGTTCTTCTTTTCATTAGGAGGTGATGCCCTGGGTGGCGACGATAACAACAGCGACAATTCCAACGGGGACAGCAGTTCAAGCCATAACAAATTGTCCAGTGTAAGTTTTGGAGGGTCCTTTGGCTCCAACTTTATGTACGAACCTACCAATCCGGTGCAAGGGAATGTCGTTTCGTTCCAAGCCAATCAGGTGACCGGTGGAACAGTTTCATTATTTAAATTATTGAAAGCTTCCGGTATGTATTACCAAAACAGGGGTTTCAGTGCTGATCTTGATTTTAACGAGCCAATGGAGTCGGATTTTGGGGTAAACTATCGGGCAGGCATCAATGGTAAACTTGACTTATCCATGGAAATAACCTCTTTCATATCGTTTGGATTTCCAATTGGTTCGGGCAGTGCAGCAGTGGTTGCTGAAGCTTCCACCAACGATGGTGTAACAGCCAAAGCCTTTATTAATGGTTTGGTTGACCCCGATTTATCCTGGTGGCCAGATTTCATTCCGCTAATGCCCGATGGAGACATGAATGCCTATGGCTTTGTGGAACAAACGGGCAACTTCGATATTGGATTATCCGGATCCTTTGACATCCAAATGCCCACCGGCAACCAAGGTATGGAGGGTTCTGTAAGGGCAACGCCAGAGGCCTTTACCATGCAAGGGGAAGTATATTCGGGTGACGATGTTTGGGGTGCATCAGCCGTCTTCACCACAAATGAAACCAAATGCATTGCTACAAAGCCCGATAATTTTTCCGATGGCATCTCTGAGACAGTAACTTCTCAAATCGATGCAGCCATTGAAACTACACAAAATGCAATACAGGAACTTGAAGATGCAGAGACGCAATATGATTTGGAACTCAGTTTAAGAGGTTTGAGGGCTGCTTTGCCTGGAATCATTGATCAAGCAGATGCTGCCATTGATGATGCTGTTGATGCAGGAATAACCACAGGAAGGAATACAATCAATTCCTATTTGAGCGATAATAACAGAATACTTTGCAGCGATAATCTTTCCGGACAGATCGATGCCATTGTCCGGGGACACAGAAATGCGTTGACAAGGTTACGCAATGCAGTCAATGAATCTAACGACAATGCTACAACAAGAATCGAATTGGAAGCCGCCTTGCGCGATTTGGCCAGTTTAGATAGAATCAACAGGACATTTTCGGTAACCATAATCCATGGGCATCCCACTTTTGGATGTGGCGACCTCTGGACCATGACTGCATCAAGAAGTGTAACCATTAATGAGACCGTACTAACAAGCAGTCAAAAAGCACAACTCTTGGAGGCTGCGGATAATGTTAAATATATTGAAGAGGCGGATGGCATTCGGATAGAAGCACAGGACATTGTTGACCAGTTGCCAACAGTGGAAGAGTTGGAAGGTCTAAAGGATAACGTGGAGGCGTGTGTTCAGGAACTTACCAATGGCATTGGTGGAGCAGGATTTACATACAACCACGACACCAAGGAATTTGCTCATTTTATCATCATCAATGGGGAGGAGAAAGAAGTAGGCAGTTTTAATATTTTCGATAAGAATGAACTGATTGAAGTATCAAGACCAGAGATTGGTGACTGTAATGCCAATGGTGCTCTAAACAAACTTATGGAAGATGCAAAAGCCAGAACCAAACAAAATCAATAAAAATTAAGCTCTAAACAAACATAAACCTGTAAAAAGCAAAAAGCCCCGGGAACCACTCCGGGGCTTTTCAATAAAATCAAAACCAACCTAAACATATGAGTTAACCAACTCAAAATATTTACTTTTTCATAGCAATTTTCAAGTATAGAACAACCAAGTAAGAAAATACCCTACCTTGGTTTTAATCTTTTTTAAAAAAGATTAAATTTTCTACTGCAGCCGGCAGATTTAGCTCCACTATTTATGCTTTAAAATTGTAAAGTCTTGGGAAAAAGGATCTAATGTATCCAACAACATAGGAAGCAATTCGTCCCCCATTTGCATATACATTTCAGAGAAGTTGAGTTGTCGCTCTTGCAGGGATTGGTTGGGGAACAACTTATTTTGAAGTTCGGTCAACCTAACCACATGGTCCTTTAATTTTCGTTTTTGAGCTCTTAACAAACGTTTTTCTAGGTTATCCAAACCTTTCTTCTGCTTTACTTCTTGCGCCTTTACCGCTCCCAAAAAACTTTCATCCGTTTTTTCTGCCAATTCGTACATATGTTCAAATTGCTCTTCCAATAATCTTTTTTGGGGTGTAAAATCAATATCAATATTTGAGATACCCCGTATCTTTTTATTGATAAGTGAATGTTGCTTCATAAACAAATGAGATACTTTCAATCCCATCTTTTCTACTTTTTCAGATTGTTTTTCCGTTATCAGCAAAGCTGAGTTTCTAAGCATCAGCATAGGAAATGTTACCCCTAGTTCATCAAAATAGGATTTGAGCTCCAACCAATAGGCAAGCTCCCCTCCTCCACCTATGTAGCATAAATTGGGTAGAATCACTTCCTGATACAACGGACGTGCGACCACGTTGGGGGAAAAACGCTCTGGGTGTGACTCAAGCTCTTCTAAGAGTTCTTCCTTGGAAAAATCGATATGCGTGTTGATTACGTGGTATTTCCCTTTTTTTAGGATAATTCGCTCCCGCAAGTCATCCTTTAAATAGAAATAATTGATTTCCCTCGGGTTTACCTGAATGTTATAATCGGACGAAACATTGCTCAATGCATTGATTGTTTCCGAAATTTTATCATAAGGTGTGTGGTCTAGAATATCTTTCTTCGCATAGGGAACCAACAATTCCTTCAGTTCTGCATCATCCCCATCAACAATAACCAGCCCTTGGTCTCCAAACAATGCATTGGCAAGATATCGAGTGGCCTCGGTGAGGGTGGAGTGTTCCAAGTATGCTTTTTTGAAAATCTCTTTCAAACTTTCCGTCAGTCCCAAATTACCAAGTTCGGCCCCGAATACTTCAAAAACATCTTCCAACCCTTCTGTAGACAATCTTCCTACTGCGCCAGATGCTTTTTTGTTCCAAAGCACCTTTTTTCCATGCAGATTGAAATAATTGATTTCATCAAAATCATGGTCTTCGGTAGCCATCCAATAAACGGGCACAAAATGGTTTTCCGGATGCGCTTTGTTCAGCTTTTTGGCCAAGTTAATCGTGGAAACAATTTTATATAGGAAGTACAGCGGACCAGTGAATAAATTCAGCTGGTGACCTGTGACCACCGTAAAAGTTGTCTCCTTGGACAACGCATCCATATTTTTTTGGGTCGCCTTGAAAGCTTCAATACCTTTATACTGCTTCTTCAAGGAATTAACTAGGATAGATCGGTGTCCTTTTGGATAATTGGCCGCCTTCTCTTTGATTTGATCACCAAAATTCTCAGGCAAAGGATATCTGTTAAAAAAAGGGGTTAAGTCTTTTTTTTGGTCTAGATAGTCACAAATTAATTGGGAAAAATAACCGGTCTCCTTAAAGGGTATACATTCTACTTCCATTCAAACTGTAATGAGGTGTTCAAAGATAAGTCTCTTCTTTTTTTCTCATCCTAAAAATACGTTAATTGAATTTTATGCAATTTTAATGGGGCGACCTCGATAAAATTAGGTTTCTGGCTCAAATTATTAGTAGATTTGGTAGAACTAATTAACCAAGCATGACCAAATTTTTATTTTCCCTCATTCTTTTAATATCAATTTCCGTATCAGCACAACAATTAAAGTCCCCTTCGGAATTCTTGGGGTACGAACTCGGAACACAATTTACCCGCCATCATGAAGTGGTGGATTATTACGAATATTTAGCGGAATCCGCTTCTGACAGGGTGCAACTTACAGTTTATGGTAAAACCAACGAGCGCAGGCCCTTAATCTTGGCCTACGTATCCTCTGCGGAAAACCTTGCCAATCTGGAAACCATTCGACAAGAGCACTTGAAAGATACCGAAGGAACCGGAAATTCTTCAAAAGCGATTGTTTGGTTAAGCTATAACGTACATGGAAACGAAAGTGTGAGCACGGAAGCTTCTATGAAAACCATTTATGAACTTTTGACCAAAAAGAGTTCTTATTTGGAAAATACTGTGGTGATTATGGATCCATGTATCAATCCTGATGGGCGTGACAGATACAGTAACTGGTATAATCAATATAAAAACACACCTTACCAAGTTGACCCCAATAGCAAGGAACACCATGAAGGTTGGTGGAGCGGACGTAGCAACCACTATATGTTCGACCTTAATCGTGATTGGGCATGGCTTACACAAGTAGAAAGCCAGCAAAGGCTAAAAATGTTCAACCAATGGTTGCCGCACATCCATGTGGATTTTCATGAACAAGGTGTGAACAACCCTTACTATTTTGCCCCAGCGGCAGAACCTTATCATGAAGTGATTACCGATTTCCAACGTGATTTTCAGGTAACCTTGGGTAGAAATCATGCCAAGTATTTTGATGCAAACGGATGGTTCTATTTCACCAAAGAAGTTTTTGACCTGTTGTACCCAAGTTATGGAGATACTTATCCTATTTACAATGGCTCAATTGGAATGACCTACGAGCAAGGCGGTAGTGGAAGAGCTGGTCTTGGTGTAAAAACTGCCATTGGCGATACACTTACCTTAAAAGACCGAATTGCTCACCACTTTACAACCGGACTTTCCACCGTAGAGGTATCTTCTCAAAATGCAGAAAAATTAAATGAAGAATTCAGAAAGTTTCACCAGAATAAAGAATTCAAGTACCAAAGCTACGTGCTCAAAGGTGACAAGGACAAATTGAATGCTCTTAAATCACTTTTGGAAAAACACAACATTGAGTATGGCGATCTAACCAGTGGTTCTTATAGGGGACATAGTTACAGCACAGGTAGCAACGGAAGCCTGTCCATCAATAAAAATGGAATGGTGGTTTCCACTGACCAGCCCAAAGGAACATTGGTAAAGGTATTGTTTGAACCAAATGCCAAACTTTCGGATTCGTTGACGTATGATATCACGGCTTGGTCCCTCCCCTACGCATATGGGTTAGATGCCATTGCCTCAACTTCCACAGTTTCCAGCCAAAATATGCAGGAAACCTCTGTTTCCTCCAATATTAGCAACGGTAGTTATGCGTACCTAACTGATTGGAACAGCATGGACGATGCGCGCTTTTTGGCGGCCCTTCTCAACGAAGGAATTCGTGTTCGCAAAGCTGACCATCCCTTTACTATTGAAGGTAAATCTTTTAATCGAGGAACTTTGATCATCACCAAAGGGGATAACGAAAACAAGGATGGCTTTATTCAAACATTGCAAACCATTGCCACAAAATTTAAAAAGGATATAACACCAACACGTACCGGTTTTGTGGATTCTGGGAAAGATTTTGGTTCTTCATCCATTCAAATGATTACTAAACCAAAAGTTGCCGTTTTATCCGGAGGCCCTACTTCAACGCTTCGCTTTGGAGAAATTTGGCACTTTTTCGAACAACAACTGCATTACCCACTTACAGTTATTGATGATGATTATGCCAATAGAGTGGATTTAAACGATTATAACATTTTAGTGTTGCCCGATGGACGATATGGCAATCATTTTAATGAAGACCAATTATCTAAACTAAAGAATTGGGTTAGGCAAGGGGGAAAAATCATTGCCATGGGTGGTTCCATAGATGCTCTTGATGGCGAAAAAGGATTCGGGGTCAAGAAGAAGAAAATGGCAAAAGATTCCAGTGAAAAATCACCTCAACCTTATAAAGATTGGGAGAGAGAGCGTATTAAAGGAGCGATTACCGGTGCCATCTTTAAAACCAAAGTAGATAACTCCAATCCATTGGCCTACGGGTATGGCTCGGACTATTTCTCTTTAAAACTGGGAAGCAGTGCTTATGAATACCTCAATAATGGAAACGCAGTATACCTGGAACAAAACACCAAGCCATTTTCTGGATTTGCTGGAACTGAGGCACAGAAAAGGATTTCGGAATCCCTAGTATTCGGAGTGGAAAACTTTGGCCGTGGTCAAGTGGTTTATATGGTGGACAATCCTTTGTTCCGAGGATTTTGGGAAAACGGAAAGTTATTCTTTGCCAATGCGCTCTTTATGGTGGATTAAAAAAATAGCTGGTTCCGAGTTAGTTATTCAGTTTTTAACAAGACCTGTGTAGAGACTTATCTTCAAAATTTCGTATTTTTAATAAAAAGAAAAAATTGCAGATATGTCACCTAGAACCTCATTGTCAATTTTAATAAAAAAACACAGGGCACTATTGTTGTCGACACTATTTGTGGCGGCCATGCTGAATCCTGGAGAGACCCTTGGATTCCAACAAGATAATGCCGCTGTAGATTTTAACCAATATAGTGGAGAAGTTAGAGAGGAATCAAGTAATAAACCGTTGGTTTTTGCTACTCTCACGGTGGAAGGCACCAATATTAGCACAATTACCAACACAGAAGGAAACTTCCTTTTAAAAGTACCCAAAGAATATACCGACAAAAATGTGGTGATTTCTTTTTTGGGGTATAAAACCAAAAAGGTGCCCATAGCCAACCTAAAGCCAGAAAAAAACGAAATATCTTTAGAAGTATCGGTTACGCAACTTTCAGAAATTAATATCAATGCACCAAAAGATGCTTTGGCCTTGGTGAAAGAGACGCTAAGGAACAGGGTTGACAATTATTTTGATGATTCAACTTTAATGACGGCTTTTTATAGGGAAACCATAAAAAGGAGAAGAAGAAACGTTTCTTTGGCAGAAGCCGTGGTCAATGTATACAAAACACCTTATAGTTCTGCCAGAGATGATGTGGTCGAACTTTACAAAGCCAGAAAAAGTACGGATTATAGTAAATTGGATACCGTTGCATTGAAACTTCAAGGAGGTCCGTACAACACCTTATATGTGGATATGATGAAGTATCCAGAGTATATATTTTCAGAAGAGGATTTGTCCAATTATAAATTCACTTTTGATAGATCCACTCGAACCAATGATAGATTGATCTATGTAATCAAGTTTGATCAATATGAAGGTATTATTGAACCTCTTTACCATGGTGAATTATTCATTGATGTTGGAAACAAAATCTTGACAAGCGCCACTTTTTCCCTGAATATTACTGATAGGAAAAAAGCAGCCCAACTTTTTGTGAGAAGAAAACCGGCAAAGGTGGATGTTTGGCCTACAGAAGTGTCCTACCGCGTTGATTATAGAGAAAAAGATGGAAAATGGTTCTATGGTTACAGTAGCGTATTTATGGAATTCAAAGTGGATTGGGAGGATAAATGGTTCAATTCGATGTACAGCATGACCGCAGAAATGGCCATTACAGATTGGGATAAAAATTTAACTGGTGAAATACCTCGATACCGGGAGCGGATCAAAAAATCCATAATCCTTAGTGATGAAGCTTCTGGTTTTTCAGATCCAAATTTTTGGGGCGAATACAATATTATAGAACCTGAAAAGTCCATTGAATCTGCCATTAAAAAAATCCAGAGACAATTGCGTAGGGAGGATAGAAACAGCGAATAGTTTCAGCTTTTCTTCTAAATTTGTTCATTTTTATCTTTGTGTTGCATAATCCAATCTAAATGTCCAAAAGAAGAAGCTTTTTAAAGTCAGCAACAATGCTTGGTGCTGCAACCTTACTGCATCAAACAAGTTGGGGAAACAAATCTATCTCTTTCTCTGAGCCTAAAACAAAACCGAAAAAATTAAAACCTGGCGATACCATTGGTTTGGTTGCCCCAGGCTTCGCGGTAAAACCTGAAGCACTTTACCTCGCGGAGGACACTTTGCACAAAATGGGCTTTAAAACCCATTATACTGAGCGTATCAAAGGAAATTATGGTTATTTCAGCAATACGGATGAAGAACGTGCAAAAGATTTAAATGAAATGTTCGCCAACCCAGATGTCGACGCCATACTTTGTGCGAGAGGTGGATATGGATGTACTCGTATTCTGGATTTGTTGGATTATGAATCCATCAAAAATAATCCAAAAGCACTGATTGGCTTTAGCGATATAACGGCGTTGATAAACACCATCTATAAAAGAACAGGTCTTGTTTGCTTTCATGGTCCTGTGGGTAGTACCATAGATGATGAGTACAGCCAGTCCTATTTCAAAAAGGTTTTGATGGAACCACAGGAAACTTTACCCATTAAAAATGCAATTCTTAATGACCCAAAGCAGTACCGCAACAGTGAATATTACAGATATACCATCACTAAAGGGGTTGGACAAGGTGAACTTGTCGGAGGTAGCTTAACATTGGTTACTGCAACAATAGGTACTCCATACGAAATCGATTTTACAAACAAACTCGTTTTTTTGGAAGATGTTGAAGAAGCCCCTTATCGAATAGACCGAATGCTCACTCAACTTATCGATGTCGATACCTTTTTAAAGGCCAAAGGAATTATCTTCGGAGTCTGTAAAGGCTGTGACCGCAAAAGAACAACAGAAAACTTCACCCTAAGGGAAGTGATTATGGACAGGATAGCTCCATTGGGCATTCCCGCTGTTTATGGCATGAGCTTTGGGCACATACCACAGAATTTCACTCTTCCGATAGGGGTTGAAGCTAGCTTTAATGCATATAAAAAACAACTGCGTTTATTGGAGGCTGCTGTTTCTTAATACCATTATTTTTTCTTGAACTCGCTAAGGGTTTTGATAATGATGGACACACAATCCATCAATTGTTCACGGTTCATCACCAAAGGTGGCGCGAATCGAATAATATTACCATGCGTTGGTTTCGCCAAAAGTCCATTCTCCTTTAACGCCATACAAATATCCCACGCGGTAGAACTATCCTCGGTATCGTTGATGACAATTGCATTGAGTAATCCTTTTCCACGTACTTTAACCACTAAATCAGAGGTAGAAATAAACTTGTTCAATTCTTCACGGAACAATTCTCCCAATTCCTCTGCATTCTGTGCCAAGCTTTCTTCTTTGATCACCTCCAAAGCAGCAGTACTCACAGCAGCAGCGACAGGGTTGCCCCCAAAAGTACTTCCGTGGCTACCGGGTGTAATCACCTCCATGATATCATCGTTGGCTAAAACCCCAGAAACAGGATAAACACCACCTGAAAGGGCCTTGCCCAAAATCAAGATATCAGGTTTAACTTCTGGCGTACCACTACAATTTTTGTCAGGACATGTACAATTACCACAAGTGGCCAATAATCTACCTGTCCTGGCAATACCTGTTTGAACTTCATCCGCGATAAAAAGCACGTTGTATTTTTCACAAAGGGCCTTGGCCGCTTTTAAATATCCCTCCGATGGCACATAAACCCCAGCTTCACCCTGAATGGGCTCTACCAAGAAACCAGCAACGTGCGGGTTGCTTTTAAGGGCACTTTCCAAAGCCGTTAGGTTATCGTACTCGATTTTTACAAATCCTTCGGTATACGGTCCATAATTTTCACGAGCAACTTCATCATTCGAAAAAGAAATAATAGTAGTTGTTCTACCATGAAAGTTGTTTTCACAAACAATTACTTTGGCTTGATTTTCTGGAATACCTTTCTTTTGGTACGCCCATCTTCTACAAATTTTCAAGGCGGTCTCCACTGCTTCCGCCCCAGTGTTCATGGGTAATAACTTATCAAAACCAAAAGTCTCGGTTGCAAATTTTTCATACTTCCCAAGCATATCATTATAAAAAGCCCTCGAAGTCAAGGTCAATGTTTTTGCTTGTTCCACCATGGCGCCAACAATTTTGGGATGACAATGCCCTTGGTTCACGGCAGAATATGCCGAGAGGAAATCATAATACTTTTTTCCTTCTACGTCCCACACATAAACACCTTCACCCTTGCTCAAAACCACTGGAAGTGGGTGATAATTGTGTGCTCCGTACTTGTTTTCCAAATCTATCGCTTGCTGCGATGTTAAATGCTCTAAAACAGCCATTTCATTAAATGATTAAAATTGATAAAATAACCATTCCTACTGTACCTTTATTCTTTCGAAGTCCCAATAGCTATCGGGGCGAAAAAGCAGCGTGGGAGAGAAATCATCCCTTGGAGTGGCCGCAAATTACAAATTAATTGATGAAAATATAAGTTTCCGAGGGCGATTCCCCTTTATACGATCGAAAGTTTACATGCAATTTAAGAAGCTGCGTTCTGTCAAATACCAAAAAGAACTTACTTTTGCGGCATGCGTAAAAACAGAAGGCGAAAAACGTTTGAAAACGTAGAAGTAATCGATGCGGGAGCAAAGGGGAAATCCGTGGGCAAAGCCCCGGATGGACGAGTAATTTTCCTCACCAATGCTGTACCTGGCGATGTGGTAGATGTGATGACCACCAAAAAACGAAAAGCTTTTTTTGAGGGGGTTGCCACTCACTTTCACACCCTTTCCGATAAAAGGACCGAACCGGTTTGTGAACACTTCGGTGTATGTGGAGGGTGCAAGTGGCAACATATGGGCTATGAACACCAACTCCATTTCAAGCAAAAAGAGGTAGAGAACAACCTAAAGCGCATAGGTAACATAGAGTTACCAGATATAACGCCTATTTTGGGTTCCAAAGAACAATATTTTTATAGGAATAAGATGGAGTTCTCTTTTTCTGACAGCCGATGGTTGACTCCTGAAGAGATCAACTCCGATATTGAAATTGAGGACCGAAATGCCTTGGGATTCCATATTCCTGGTATGTGGGACAAAATTCTTGACATTAAAAAATGTCATTTACAGCAAGACCCATCCAACGCCATTCGATTAGAAGTTAAAAACTTTGCCAACGAAAATGGAATGACTTTTTTTAATCCCAGAAAACAAGAAGGGCTTCTAAGGACTTTAATGATTAGAACATCATCCACAGGAGAAATTATGGTACTTATCCAGTTCTTTGAAGATGATGAAGAAAACAGAACATTACTGTTAAACCATTTAAAAGAAAAAATTCCAGAGATTACTTCCCTACTCTACGTCATCAATTCCAAAGGAAATGATACCATCTATGATCAAGAAGTAATTTGCTTTGCGGGTCGTGACCATATTTTCGAGGAAATGGAGGGGCTTCAATTTAAAATCAATGCAAAATCTTTTTATCAGACCAACTCAGAACAAGCTTACGAGCTTTACAAAATAACAAGGGATTTTGCAGGGCTTACTGGCGACGAACTGGTATACGATTTGTACACTGGAACTGGCACCATTGCCCAGTTTGTTTCCAAAAATGCTAAAAAAGTAGTTGGGGTGGAATCTGTACCAGAAGCTATTGAAGATGCCCAAGCCAATGCACTTCGCAACAATATTTCCAACGCAGAATTCTTTGTTGGCGATATGAAAAATGTGTTCAACAATGAGTTTATTGAAGCACATGGTCAACCTGATGTGATTATTACCGACCCACCACGGGATGGCATGCACAAACAAGTAGTTGAGCAGCTTCTGCTAGTGGCACCACCAAAAATTGTTTATGTGAGTTGCAATAGCGCAACCCAAGCAAGAGATTTGGCTCTTATGAAAGAAAAATATGAAGTCACAAAGGTTCAACCGGTAGATATGTTCCCTCAAACACACCACGTTGAAAATGTTGTACTTTTGGAAAAACGGGCGTAATTTTTGAATTAAACCCCATAGGTAACCGGAATGAAGAAAATAATCCCTATCCTACTTATTGTATCAATGCTTTATTATGTTTCTTCCTGTGAAAAGGATGACATCTGTGTTGATGGCGACACACCCCTTTTGATCATTGGTTTTTTTGACATCGAAGACACGACTGTGGCAAAGGCCGTATCATCCATAAGAATAAGGAACATTGACATTGATAGTGTTTTAACCAATGGGTCATTTGGTGATAGGTCAAACTCTCCTGACTCCCTTCAAGTTCCGCTAAGAAGCAGTGCCACAAGTACTATGTACCAGATTATTTCTGACTCGCAGGATGATGCTGATACTGGAGAGGAAACTGGGAATATCGACACCTTGACCATTTCTTACGACCTTGGCGAAGCTTTTGTTTCGAGGGCATGTGGATTTGTGGTCAATTATAACAATATTAGCGTCACCCTAAACGAAGGTGCCGAGAACTGGATTCAAGATATTAGCGTTGTTCAGCCTAATGTAGAAAATACCGATAGCATTCATGTCAAAATATTTCATTAGTATTTTATTTGGGCTGTTGCCCATTTTGGCGCTAGCACAAAGCGAGCCAATAGATCTCTCGCAAAAAGATACCATAGAGTACAAGGAGCAATATGGGCTTCGTGTAGGTGCGGACATTAGCAAACTTATACTTTCCTTTGTAGACGAAGATTATACAGGATTGGAGTTAGTGGGAGACTACCGACTTACCCATAAATTATATTTAGCTGCAGAAATTGGTAATGAAACCAAAAGACAGGATGAAAACCTAAACAACACCGTTTTGTACGATTATGAAACCTCAGGAAGCTATATTAAAGCTGGTATTGATTTAAATACCTATGAAAATTGGTTTGGAATGAACAATGCAATTACTATAGGAGGACGTTATGCCGTAGCCAGTTTTAGCCAAACATTGAATGATTATAGCCTTTACGAAACGAATCGGTTTTTTAATCCAGATTTTTTACCTGGTGAAAATCCAAATAGAGAGTTTAATGGTCTATCCGCTTCGTGGCTCGAATTTGTTGTAGGAGCGAAGGTGGAACTATTTGCTAACATTTTTGTTGGCATGAGTGCTCGTATTGGCTTTTTGGTAACCAATACGGAAGATGAACAATTCCCAAACCTTTGGATTCCAGGGTTCAATAAGGTTACAGATGGAAGTAATTTTGGCGTAAACTACAACTATTCCATTAGCTACTTTATTCCCTTGTACAAAAAGTCCAAAAAGCAAAAAGAAGAGAACAAACAATAGTATGAAAACCACACCGATTGATTATATCGAGTTTAAGTCGACTGACCTGGAGAAAACCAAGGAATTTTATACTCAGACCTTTGGTTGGGCTTTTACCGATTACGGTCCTACCTACACCTCCTTTTCCGAAACTGGTGTTGCCGGTGGTTTTGAGTTAACTCAAGAACCAATAGTCAATGGAGCCCTTATTGTTTTGTACTACGAAAACCTTGTTGAAATAAGAGATAAAGTGAAATCTACTGGAGGAACCATCACCAAAGAAATCTTTGAATTTCCAGGGGGTAAAAGATTTCACTTTACAGACCCATCAGGCAACGAATTGGCCGTCTGGTCCGAAAAATAAAAGGAGCCAACGGGCTCCTTTTACAAATTTGGTTGAGTTAGTTAGCTGTGTTTCAAACACATCTCAAATCTAAACAATTCTTTCAGTTTATACCAAATACATTTTTGGATAAACCTTTAATATTTGTTGTATTTACAATTAACTGTTTTCTTGGTATTTCCCCTTCTTGCTTCCTTCATAAATATCGTACTTTACCAATCTCGCTTCCAGTTTACCATTAAAGGTCTTTATTCTTTTGGATGTTTTTAAGCCTATATGCTTTAACGCCTCCAAGTTGGAAGTAATCAACCATGCATCAGTTCCCGGATAAACTTTTTTAAAGGTATCTCCAATTTTACCATAGAAAATTTCCATATCAATAGGCAACCGTTCACCATAGGGCGGATTGAACACCATATGAAGTTTACCTTCAACCGGCTTTTCGGCCTTAAAAAAGTCTTTACGTTCTATGGTAATGTAATCTGAAAGGTTAGCATGATCTACATTTTCTTGCGCTTTTCTAACTGCAGAAGGCGCCTTATCATAGCCGATAATCTTATGATGAAACTCTCGGACCTTCTTTAAACTGGCCTCCACAATTTTATTGTGAAGCTCAGCATTATAATCATTCCAGTGCATAAAGGCGTAAGATTCCCTATTGATGTTAG
>NZ_QXFH01000077.1:0-2500 GCF_003581615.1 Flagellimonas lutimaris | reverse complement strand
TTTCTCTTCCTCCGTCTACTTAGATGTTTCAGTTCAACGGGTTCGCCCACCTTACGGTGTGACTGGCCTTCAACCAGCCGGGTTGCCCCATTCGGACACCCACGGATCAATGCTCATGTGCAGCTCCCCGTGGATTTTCGCAGCTTATCACGTCCTTCATCGCCTCTGAGAGCCTAGGCATTCCCCATACGCCCTTCTTTTGCTTGTCGCACCTGTACCTAAGTACAAATGCCCTCTCGTAATCCTTATATATTCTATTCTACTTCGTGTTTCTTCTTTGACTTCGCAATTACGGTAAAACCGTATCGCTCCGTCCCAATATGTCAATGAACTTTCTGGCACATCGCCTCCGATACAAGATCGGCGGACGACTTTTGCCGTGGTGGAGAATATCGGAGTCGAACCGATGACCTCCTGCGTGCAAGGCAGGCGCTCTAGCCAGCTGAGCTAATCCCCCATTATCAGTTGTCAGTTAACAGTTATCAGTTAACAGTACTATATAACGGTAACCCAACACCTAGAATTTCCTTATTTCAATACCCAATGAACTTCTTTCGTAGTCTCAGGCAGACTCGAACTGCCGACCTCTACATTATCAGTGTAGCGCTCTAACCAGCTGAGCTATGAGACTGTCTTGGCCTTAATTTGCCTGTATATCAAAAAACATATTATAAACGACAGCGCAGAGATAAAACCATCTCGTGCGGGACAAGGATATTCCGGACATCTCTTTCTCTAGAAAGGAGGTGTTCCAGCCGCACCTTCCGGTACGGCTACCTTGTTACGACTTAGCCCTAGTTACCGATTTTGCCCTAGGCCGCTCCTTGCGGTGACGGACTTCAGGCACTCCCGGCTTCCATGGCTTGACGGGCGGTGTGTACAAGGCCCGGGAACGTATTCACCGGATCATGGCTGATATCCGATTACTAGCGATTCCAGCTTCACGGGGTCGAGTTGCAGACCCCGATCCGAACTGTGACCGGTTTTGTAGATCCGCGCCCCCTTGCGGGGTGGCTTCCCTCTGTACCGGCCATTGTAGCACGTGTGTAGCCCAGGACGTAAGGGCCGTGATGATTTGACGTCGTCCCCACCTTCCTCACGGTTTGCACCGGCAGTCCCGTTAGAGTCCCCATCTTTACATGCTGGCAACTAACGGTAGGGGTTGCGCTCGTTATAGGACTTAACCTGACACCTCACGGCACGAGCTGACGACAACCATGCAGCACCTTGCAGGCAGTCCGAAGAAAGGGGTGTCTCCACCCCATGCAGCCTGCATTTAAGCCCTGGTAAGGTTCCTCGCGTATCATCGAATTAAACCACATGCTCCACCGCTTGTGCGGGCCCCCGTCAATTCCTTTGAGTTTCATTCTTGCGAACGTACTCCCCAGGTGGGATACTTATCACTTTCGCTTGGCCACGGAGACCGAAGTCCCCACAGCTAGTATCCATCGTTTACGGCGTGGACTACCGGGGTATCTAATCCCGTTCGCTACCCACGCTTTCGTCCATCAGCGTCAGTACATGGTTGGTCACCTGCCTTCGCGATCGGTGTTCTATGTGATATCTATGCATTTCACCGCTACACCACATGTTCCGGCAACCCCACCATGACTCAAGACCTGCAGTATCAAAGGCAATTTTATGGTTGAGCCACAAACTTTCACCCCTGACTTACAGGCCCGCCTACGGACCCTTTAAACCCAATGATTCCGGATAACGCTCGGACCCTCCGTATTACCGCGGCTGCTGGCACGGAGTTAGCCGGTCCTTATTCTTACGGTACCGTCAGACACCTACACGTAGGTGCGTTTCTTCCCGTATAAAAGCAGTTTACAACCCATAGGGCCGTCATCCTGCACGCGGCATGGCTGGATCAGGCTCCCGCCCATTGTCCAATATTCCTCACTGCTGCCTCCCGTAGGAGTCTGGTCCGTGTCTCAGTACCAGTGTGGGGGATCCCCCTCTCAGGGCCCCTAACCATCGCTGCCTTGGTAAGCCGTTACCTCACCAACTAACTAATGGTACGCATGGCCATCCCTGTCCGATAAATCTTTAATCACCTTATCATGCGATAAAACGATACCATGGGGCATTAATCCAAGTTTCCCTGGGCTATTCCCCTGACAGGGGCAGGTTCCATACGCGTTCCGCACCCGTGCGCCGGTCGTCATCAAAAAAGCAAGCTTTTCTATGTTACCCCTCGACTTGCATGTGTTAGGCCTGCCGCTAGCGTTCATCCTGAGCCAGGATCAAACTCTTCATTGTATTTCCTTGAATGTCTGTCCGACACCCGGAAATCCGAGTCCCCGCATCAAAATGGTTTATTCTTAATTCTACGCTGTCGTTACAATATGTATATGAACTTCTTTACTTTTTTTAAACTCAAAAGGACTCTCTTCTCATCAAATCCCCTCTCGTTAACGCCCTGCCTTATCAGCTAAGCGGGTGCAAATATACGCACCTTATTTTCTTCCCGCAAAATGTTTTTCAATATTTTTTT
>NZ_QXFH01000076.1 GCF_003581615.1 Flagellimonas lutimaris | reverse complement strand
TAGTTTTTTGTTTTGTGACTGGAAATGAGGATATGCACCTTAAAAACTTTTCCCTAATTACAAAGAATGGCAAAACGACGTTGGCCCCTGCTTATGATCTGTTGAACTCCTCCATTGCGATTAAAAACCCTGAAGAAGAAATTGCATTGACCCTGAAAGGAAAAAAAAGTAATTTAAAAGCGTCAGACTTTACGGATTACTATGCGAAGGAGCGATTACAATTGAACGAAAAAACCATTGAAACCATACTTCAGGATATATTTCAGGCAAAGGAGAAATGGGAGGATCTTATATCGATTTCTTTTCTTTCCGATGACATGAAAGAAAAGTATTCCAAAATACTGGAACGTCGGTTGAAAATGTTTTATTGATTCACTTCAAAGTATCTTATATTCTTAGTGATACGTTTGCCTATGATGTGTTTTTCTATAAATGTAATTGAATAGATTAACCTTATTTGTACTCAGACCTCAAAGAATCCTGTTTAGCTCTAGATTTTTTATGTATCCTACGGTTACCTTCAAATCAAAGGTGCCATCGGTTAAGAATACTCCCTCTCATTGAGGCACCTAAGAACATAACATTTTTTAGACATTATCTCCAATATTCTAGATCTTGTTGCAAAAAGGAAGCATTTAGTAACAAAAAAAATAATGACTCCTTTTTAATCGGTTTATTTGGATTGTAATCTTTAAAATATAATAGGAGGGGGTGGTTTCTTAAGAAAAGACATAGTTTTGTTTCATTTTAAGATTTTGAATTAGCCCAACCATCTGCCTCCTATTTTTTACCCCTTAAGTTTTCTAAATTATCACATTGCTTCTTTAATTTCTCATGACTCTGGGAGTTTGTTTCAAAATTTTGGAGATTGGTTGCAAACAAATATTCCTCCATCCTTTTTTTTATTCCTTTCGGCTCTCTTGTACTTGCAGTAAAATAATTGTTGACTGACCAGTACAGGAGTAATAACTAACTCTATTAATTTAAAATCAGAATGTATGGGATTAATTAAAAAAGGAAATCTGCTATTTCTTCTTTTTATTTTACTTGTGAACTATAGTTGGTCACAATCAAACACGATTACTGGTAAAGTTACTGACGAATTTGATAGCCCCCTTCCTGGAGTTTCCGTGGTGGTAGTGGGCACGAACAAAGGTACGCAAACAGACTTTGATGGAAATTATACAATTGAAGTTAATCCAGGTCAATCGTTAAGATTTTCTTATTTAGGTCAAAAAACAGTCACCAGAATCATTGGTGAGCAGAGTATGCTTAATGTAAAGTTGGAAGAAGATACGCAATCTTTGGATGAAGTAGTGGTCACCGCTCTTGGCATAGCAAAAGATGCTAGAACAATTGGTTATGGGACTGACATTGTTAAAGGTGATGAATTGGTGAAGGCCAGAGAAACCAATATCACAAATGCTTTACAGGGAAAGATTACTGGAGTTCAAATTACTAATTCCGGCGGAAATTTAGGGGGTTCTTCAAAAATAATTATACGTGGTGTTTCCTCTTTGTCCGGTCGTAACGAACCTTTATGGGTGGTTGATGGTATCTTAATCAATAATTCACAGACTCCTGGAAATGGAAGTAGAATAACAGGTACAAGAGATTTTGCCAATGGCGCTTCCGTTATCAATCCCGATGATGTGGAATCAATCAACGTACTTAAAGGTGCAGCTGCTACCGCCTTGTACGGTTCAAGGGCAGCGGGTGGTGCAATCATTGTCACGACCAAAAAAGGAAAATCTAATCCTAACGGTGGTGCAACGGTAACTATTAATTCTACCGTTAGATTTGATAACCTATTTAGGAAACCCGATTACCAGCAGGAATATGCCATGGGTACTCAAGGTCAGTATGATGCTGGAGCTGTAGGATTTGATTGGGGCCCAAGAATTGTAGGGCAGACGGTTCAGAATCTACCGGTCACTGGTGAACCTGGAATATTGAAACCGGTCGATAACAATGGCGTTGATGATTTTTTTAAGACCGGTTTTACCAGAATCAATAATTTTTCCGTATCTGATGCTGATGAAAAGATGGATTATAGAATCAGTGTAACTTCTTTGAATCAGACAGGTGTTCTTCCAGGGGCCGAGTTGGATAGGCTCACCATAGGTTTAAATGCCGGTGTTCGACATAGCGAGAAATTAGAATCAAGATTTGGTGTTCAGTACACTAAAACAAATTCAATTGGAACAGGGGCTTCCGGTGCTAATGATCCAAATATTATTGGGTTATCTTCTTTTAGTAGTACACTGGACCAGAATTTATTTAAACCATGGATTGATGCTAGTGGTAACCAAATAAATTTAATTACTTCCAATAATGGTGTTGAATCCAATAATCCATTATGGATACGTAACGAAAATTCCAACGATAGAAATGCAGATCGTATTTTTGGTAACTTTCAATTGACATATAAACCATTTACAGGTTTTGGAGTAACCTCGCGAATCGGATTGGATGTACAAGATGATCGACGTCTAATAGAAAATAGTAAAGGTACCATAGCGCGTGCACAGGGTGATTTTATCTCCGATGAGATAAGAAGAAATGAGACTACCATAGATATTTTTGCAAACTATGACCCTGATTTAAATTCTGATTTTTCAGTAAGTTTATTGACTGGGGTACAATACAATCAAAGGATATTTGAAAGACAGCAAATTCAGGGTGTCAATTTATTGATTCCGGAGCTGTTTAGTCCTGCCAATGCTGCTCAAACAATTGGAATAAGGGATTTTACCGAATCCAGGCTATTTGGTATATATGGTTCAGCGGAAATTGGTTATAAAAATTGGACTACATTAACGTTGACGGCAAGGAACGATTATTCATCAACTTTGCCCCTTGAGAACAATTCTTATTTTTATCCCTCTGCCAGTTTAGCTTTTATTTTTACGGATGCTTTCGACATTTCCAGTGATTTCTTAACGTTCGGAAAACTAAGAGCCAGTTGGGCACAGGTAGGTAATGATACAGACCCTTATCTTTTAAATTTTAATTTTAATCCTGTCACCAGTGCTTTTGGCCAGTATTCATTGAATTTGAATTTTCCGTTTAATGGAGCTTTAGCGTATGCGGCGACAACAACTATTCCTTCTGTTAATTTGCAACCGGAAGAGCAAACATCCTATGAGTTTGGATTGGATTTAAAATTATTCAATGGACGTCTTAATTTGGATGTTGCTTATTTCAACAGTAGAAATGAGAATCAAATATTAAATATACCCATACCTGAGAGTACAGGATTTCGTTTTAGAACAGAAAACGTAGGAAGGGTAGACCAAGAAGGGTTTGAAATAGCATTGGATGCGACCCCGGTAAGAGCAGGGGATTTTTATTGGAATACAGGGATAAACTTTTCACGAGTGGAGTCCACTGTGGTATCCTTGACAGAAGGTTTAGAAAGGGTAACGATTGCTTCTGCTTTTAACAGTGTTCAGGTAGTTGCAGTTCCAGGAAAGGAATTTCAATTATTTGGCATACCCTATTTAAGGGATGAAGTCACGGGAAGACCAATTATTGATCCAAACACAGGTAGAAGACAAGCTGGTGAAGCGACTACTCTAGGTTCCGTGCTGCCTGATTGGACTGGTGGTTTTGTAAACAGTTTTAATTATAAGGGGTTCAACCTTTCAGCTACAATGGATGTAAGATGGGGCGGTGTAATTAAATCCTCTACCGTTGAAGGTTTACAAACAGGAGGATTGGTCAATGAAACTTTAAGGAATAGGGAAGGTACTTTTATTGATACTCAAGGTATTCTTATTGCTGAAAATCCTGACGGAACTGTTACCCGCACGGACAATAATGTTCCTCTTTATAATGCTCAGGATTTATGGACTTCACTTAATGATAATAGTGTAGCGGAACCCTATGTTTATGATGCATCGTATATCAAACTTAGGGAGGTTGGATTTTCCTACACATTTCCCTCAAGATTTCTGGAAAGCACTTTTATTAAAGGTCTAACCATTGGAGTTGAAGGAAGAAATTTGGCACTCCTTTACTCAAAAGTTCCACACATTGACCCAGAAGCTAGTTTATTTGGATCAGGGGCAGATGGTTTTGGTATTGAAAGAGCTAGTATTCCCTCCACCAGAAGCATGGGATTTAATTTAAAGCTAACATTCTAATTCGAAATTACATTAAATATGAAAAAGTATATAGCAATAATTTTAACTACTGTATTTGGTTTAGGAACCTTTTATTCCTGTGATGATACCTTGGATGTAAATACAGATCCTTTAGCCGCTACTTCTGCTGACCCAAATGCCGTGTTGCCATATGTGTTTGTGCAATACTCAGCACGTAAGGTTACGGAATTAGGAACAAGGATTTGTGATGTTCCTCAATATATTTCCACAACTTTTAATAGCCCAAAAAATGGATCGACCACTAGTTTTTTAACTGGTAATACTTGGAGAATGCTTTATGCGGAGACAAATGGCAATCTCTCACTCATTAGAGCAGATGCAGCCGCAGCAGGAGAAACTAGTAACAATGTGAACGCAATAGCTACGATATTATCAGCTCATATGTTTTACGAAGCTACTAGTATATTTGAGGACGTGCCGTTTAGTGAAGCGCTGAATGGAACTGAATTTCCTGCTCCAAAAGTAGATGCTCAAGAAGATGTACTGAGAGGAGTCGTTGATATGCTGGATGAAGCAATGACAATGATTGATAATAGACCAGCGGAAGGCGAATTTGTAATTACACCATCAAGCGATTTATTCTATGGTGGAAATATGGATGATTGGCGAGTTTTTGCTAACTCATTAAAATTAAGGGTTTTAATGATGCTTAGAAACGGTGGGGCCAATGTCGATGCACAAATTACCCAAGTATTGGGTGAACCTTTAATGGAGGTCAACGATCAAGCCGCATTAATAAGGTATTCAGGTGAGCCGGGAGGTGAAAATGGCATGAATACAATAATAACTGCATTTGGCGGGCCAGATAATGAAACTGACAACATATTTGGACCAGGTGATCCACTTGTGGATCTGTTATATGGAAATAATGATCCCCGGTTGGATTTGTGGATCGCCAGGAATGATTTACCTGCTCCTGGAAATACTTTTTTTCCTGATAATTCTACATCGGTCCTAAGTAATAACGTTATCAGGGCAACATTACCCGATGTTATTATGATACCTGCAGAAATAGATTTGTACAAAGCAGAATTGGCTTTGGAAGGTTTTACTGCTGCTGGAGATGCAAATGATAATTTTAGAAAAGGAGTTACAAACACCCTAAAATGGTGGGGACAAGATATTCCTGGAGCTGTTCAGATTATTTCAGATGAGGATATTTCCACATTCGTAAATAATTTACCTGAAGCAAACTTGACGGATATTTATAATGAACAATATCTAGCTTCCTTTCTTATGCCGGTACTTTGCTGGAATAATGTTAGAAGAAATCAAATTCCGGTCTTGGAGACACCACCTGCCAGTAATATCTCTACATATTTAAAAAGGTTTACATATCCTCCGACAGAGATTGCAACCAACCCTAATATTCCAGCAAACAAGTTAACAGATGTTCCAATGTGGTTTGAAAATCAATAATATAAAAAAAATGAAGAAAACAATTTACTTACCTTTAATTCTGGTAGCGATTTTGGCATCGTGTACCGAAGAATATAGCTTAGAAGATAATGGAATTACAGTTGAAGAGTTACCCGGATACGTTGCTTTCAGTGCTCCCGGCACTGGTATTTCAATAAATCCAGTGGAAACTTCTGAAGATGCGGGTACTGTATCGTTAAACGTGGAAATACCAACCTCATCTCCATCTGATGTAACCGTTAATTATTCATTTGGGGGTTCTGCAGTTTATGGTGTCGACTACACAGTAGAAGGAGCTTCCAATGCAGGAGGACAGGTGGTAATTCTTAAAAGTACGGAGATTAATCTAGATGGATTACCTGATAATGCGGATATTGATGTACAGTTATTAACCGATGGTGTGGTTGATGGTCTTAAAACTATTGAAGTAACATTGGTGGATGCATCAAATTCAGAAGGAGATATTGCAGTTGGTAGGGCTGGAACCGATTTATTAAAGACTGCAGTCATTAATATTGCCGATATTGATGAATAAGTTTCAATTAAGATAGTATGTATTGATATTCTATGCCTCTCTGCTTATTGAGAGGCATAGTGTTTTTTATACCCAAGCAGTAGTAAAGGTTTCCTGAAGATAATAGCATAAGAATTATATTTTTTTTAGCTCAAGTGAAAGACTCATCTTAAGGATAATGGCATGCTATAATAAAAGGAGAGGATTGGATTATGTTTGGTCTTTAACTGTTACGGTAATTAAAAAACCGGAAATTTGTCCTGTTTTTGGCGTTAGTATCTTTTTCAATCATTAGTGTTTGTGATAGGATAATCGAATTTGACAACTCGCAAACCCAATTGGGTAGGTTTTAATTAGTTCATTTCAATGTGTCCTAATAGGTTTTAAATTATTTTCTTAAAATGTTTGAGCAGTTATAGCAAAGCCATTCATAATAAAAAATGTGATATGGTCGCTCAACCTTTAAGAGTAAATGGATTAAAAACAGCTTATTGGTTAAACTAGGAATTAGGAGCAGAGAGGTTCTCAAATATAGCATGTGCTGATTTTCATTCCAAGATTTAAGATGTTGACAACATTACCATCCGTGCATCAACTCAAGAGATTTTTTATTGAATAAAAGATTATTTCTAATTGATAATGCTTTTTGCCCTAAAGGCAGTTTTCATTGCAAATTCCCTGGGATTCGTTTCAAACAAAAATAACTCCTTCTTTTTTTTGTTTCCTTACCGTGTCTTTAACTTTCTATTAACAATGTCTTGTTGAAAAAGGTTAAGGCAAAAGAACTAACTCTTTAATCTAAACTTAGAATGTATGAAATTAATTAAAAAAAGAAATTTGTTATTTCTTCTTTTTGCTTTGGTGATGGCCAGTGGATGGTCCCAAGAGAAAACAATAACGGGATTGGTTACTGACGAGGAAGGAATTCCGTTGCCCGGGGTTAATATCCTGGTGCAGGGCACTACAACAGGTACCCAATCAGATTTTGATGGAAATTACTCAATCTCAGCTTCGGAAGGACAGACACTGATTTTCACCTATGTCGGTCAGAGAACAGTTAGGATTAACGTAGGCCCGGGCAATACATTAAATGTCCAGATGGAGGAAGATGCCCAAGCTCTGGAAGAGGTTGTGGTCGTTGCCCAAAATATAAAAAGGGAAGCCGGGTCTCTTGGTTATGCCGTTAGTGATGTGGGCAGTGAACAGATTGAGGATCGGGCGCAAGGCGATATTGGTAGAATTTTACAAGGTAAGGCTGCAGGGGTTAATATTACTGCAACAAATGGTGTTTCCGGCTCTGGAACCAATTTTATAATCAGGGGTTATACTTCAATATCTGGTAGTAACCAACCCTTATTTATTGTGGATGGTGTGCCCTTTGATGGTGGTGCAAATGAGCAAAATGATTTCTTTGATAGCGCGGGTGAGTCAAGCCGTTTCTTGGATTTAGATCCAAATGCCATTGAAAACGTTAAGGTTTTGAAAGGCCTAAGTGCAACGGTGCTGTACGGAGAAAGAGGACGAAATGGGGTTGTTTTAATAACGACCAAAGGCGGTAGTTCAAAAAACACCGCAAAAAAATTAGAGGTGTCGGTCAATACTTCTTATTTCGTTAGTAATGCCATTTTACCAAATTTCCAAAAACAGTACGGTGGCGGATTCCATCAGGCATTTGGGTTCTTCTTTAGTAACTGGGGGCCAGATTTCGCTGATCAAAGGGAATTTCCGTATGGTGCAAATTTCAGGGGAATTGCACCTGATGGAACAGTTTTGGTCAGACACCCATTCGATGCTATCAACGATAATAGTTTAACCGCGGAATTTCAAGATTTGGCGGCTTCCAATTATAGGTATCAAAACTATAATAGCGTACAAGAATTTTTTAGGACCGGTGGTGTATCGACTAATTCTATAAACCTCAGAGGTTCAACGGAAAATGTAACATATAACGTAAACCTAGGCCACTTGGAAGATAAGGGGTTTACTCCAGGCAATAAGGTGATACGTAACAATTTTGGTATTGGAGGTTCGGCGAAGCTATCCAATAATATTACCGTAAGTGGCACATTGAATTATGCCAACACAGATTATCGTACCCCTCCTATTTCGGCATCTGCGGGTAGTGGTACCGTAGGGGATGGTTCTTCCGTATTTGGGGATGTCATGTATACGCCAAGAGGTGTCGATTTGTTCGGTCTACCATTCCAGACGTCTACAGGAAGAAGTATCTATTATCGTTCCGGGAACGATATTCAAAACCCTAGGTGGACTTTAGCCAATGCTAAAACTACTCAAAACACAGAACGTGTTTATGGAAACCTTAGTTTCAATTATCAGATTGCCGAGAGTTTAGGGCTCTCATATCAACTTGGGCTCGATACCTATACGGAACTTAGTAGTTATGGTCAAAACCGTGGTGGGGTTGATGGCGACCCCAATGGTATATTCAGAACAACTACAGTCAAAAACAAAATATGGAACCATACGGTTAATTTGACCTATAACAAGGATTTAACAGAAGATTTTAGTTTGCAGGCGATTCTTGGCGCTCAATCGCGTAATGACTCATTTGACAGGGATGGTGTCGAGAGTACACAGCAATTGGCATTCGGAGTCCTAAGGCATTTTAACTTTGTAAATCACGCTACGGTAAACAGCTTTACGGGAGAGGAAATCGCTTTACAGGCCAGAGAAAACCAAGTTGGAATCTATTCAGATATAACCCTTGGATATAAGGACGGATTATTCTTGAATTTGGCTGCTAGAAATGACTGGAGCTCAACCTTGGAAAGGGACAACTACAGTATTTTCTATCCAGCGGCAAGTTTATCCTTCATTCCTACCAAATTCATTGATGGAATGGTTAGTGATAATTTCTTGAGTAGTTTGAAAATGAGGATTGGCTATGGTACTTCCGCTGGTTTTCCCGATCCTTATGGCACAAGAAACCAACTATCCCTAACTTCAAGAGCAGTCGTTAACCAAACTGGAAATGTGTTGTCTGGTAACTCAGTGGCGAATCGATTGGGCAATCCAGATTTAAAAGCAGAGACCGTATCCGAAATTGAGGCAGGTATAGATGCTCAATTTTTTCGTAACCGACTTTCCTTAAACGTTAGTGTCTACAAGAAAACCGCGGATGATTTAATAACCGATCAAAACCTAGATCCTGCCTCTGGCTTTACCGTAACAAGAATAAACTCAGGTTCACTTGAAACCAAGGGTATTGAAATAGATTTTGACTTTACACCGGTCAGGACGGATAATTTTAGATGGAACCTAGCCGGTAATTTTTTCGCAGATGAGAGCTTGGTGACTTCCCTGCCAGAGGGAACGGACCAAATCGTTCTTACCTCTTCCATTGATGGTAGGCCAGCAAACTATGCCATTGAAGGGCAACCTTTTGGTGTGCTCCAAGGTAGGGCCACAATTAAAGATGATGCGGGCAATAGAGTTGTAGGTGGAGATGGCTTGTACCTCGTAGGTAATGATATTGAGATTATTGGGGACCCCAATCCTGATTGGAATGCAGGTTTTACGTCAACTTTCAGTTATAAGGGGCTTACGCTTTCAGCGAATATGTTGTACCGTCATGGTGGGGATATATTCTCACAAACGGCAGCAACACTTCTGGGTAGAGGTACCGTGGCAGTTTCAGGTATAGATCGTGAAGCGACCTATATCTTACCTGGTGTTTTGGAAAATGGGGAGCCTAACAATATTCAGGTGACAGCCACCAACGTAGGCTTTGATACCATTGGTTTTAGTTCTGGAAATGACCTTCAAATTTATGATGGTTCCACACTTCGATTGAATGAGCTCAGTATTGGTTATGCCATGCCGCAAAAATGGTTGGATAAAACACCATTTGGGAAGCTAAGCTTCACATTGAGTGGCAACAACCTTTGGTACAAGGCATTTAACTTTCCCGAGGATGTGAGATTTGATACGAACACCTTAAGTACAGGTGTTGGAAATGGACAAGGAATTGATTTTATCACAGGACCAAGCTCTAGAAGATATGGTCTTAGTGTTAATGCAACATTTTAATGATAACCGCGATAAATTTAAAGAAAATGTCAAAAAAATATCAACAGATTATATATAAAGGTCTAGCCATTTTTGTGCTAGCCTTAGGATTAAATTCTTGCGAGAGCACGGAGTTACAAATATTGGATAGTCCTAATGCCTTAACTCCAACACAAGCCGATGCGGATTTATTTTTGAATTCCATTCAAGTGGGACTCGGGATCTTCTTTGATGGTGATGCAAGGGGGTTTACTACCATTGGTGTATCCGAGGAAGGAGCTGAGGTAACGAGGATGTTACATATGTTTGGACCTACTTATACGAACGCATATCCGCCAAGTGATTTTGATAGAGCTTGGGAACGAGCTTATGCTGAAATTTTGGCCGATATACGGGCCTTGGAGCCGATAGCCGAAGAACAACAGCTTTACACCCATATTGGAATTAGCAAAACGATCGAGGCGTATATTGTAATGACCTTGGTTGATTATTTTGGTGACATACCTTATTCTGAGGCTTTGCTTGGAGCAGAAAACACAAATCCAGTTTTAGACGATGATGCTGCTGTCTACGAAGCTATTGAGGACCTATTGGATGAAGCTATCGTACAGTTCAACCGGGATGAGCTTAATGGAGCCTCATCAGATCAGTTTTATGGGGGTGACGAAACACAATGGATTAAGCTTGTAAACACACTGAAGTTAAAGTTGTACCTACAGACACGTTTGGTTGATTCTAGTGTGGGCGGAAAAATTAGTGCCCTGTTAAATGAGGGTAATCTTATATTGACCGAAGCGGATGACTTTCAATTTCAATATTCGAACACAAATGCCAATCCGGATAGTAGGCACCCCCTTTTTACACGTAATTTCAATGTACCAGCCGATGTTGCGGATTATATGTCCAATTCCTATATGGTGAGAATGAAGGATGAATACTTGGGTAGGGACCCTAGAACGCGCTATTATTTTTATAGACAATCATTGAATTTTACCGAAGATCCAAATGAAGCAGAGTGTATTACACAACCTAGGCCCTTGAGCTATGCGCCAAGCGATGTGTTTTGCAGCATTGGAGATGGCTATTGGGGTCGTGATCATGGAGACAATGATGGAATACCGCCGGACGGTGGTTTGCGTACTACATGGGGAGTATATCCTGTAGGTGGTTTGTTTGATGATAGCAGGGGCGAAGCCGTATCTGGAAGATTCATTGGTTTGGAAGGTGCAGGGATATCACCAATAATGTTGTCCTCTTTCACAAATTTCATGTTGGCCGAAGGAGTTTTGACCGCTGGAGTTACAGGGGATGCCAGAGCTTATTTGGAGGCTGGAATGCGAGCATCCATAAGCAAAGTCATTGCTTTTGGTGAACGATTGGATTATTTGGATGATACAGTAATACCAGATGACCCGGATACAGAGGATGTCGATGAAACACAAACAGTACGTGATTTATATGTTCCAACAACTGAGGATGTGGATAGTTATGTAAATACGGTAATGGCAACTTATGATAATGCCTCTGGTCAAGAAAGATTGGAAATTGTCATTAACGAATACATGAAAGCCTTATGGGGTAACGGGGTTGAAGCTTACAATACCTATAGAAGAACAGGTTTACCCTCGAATATGCAGCCAACGTATTTGGAAAACCCTGGAGGATTTGTTAATTCATTTCTGTATCCCAACGAACTGGTAAACCAAAATTCTAACGCCAGTCAAAAGGCAGATCAAACTGTGCGGGTTTTCTGGGCAGAAGGTGGTCCAACTTTAGAATAGTTTTTAATCAAGAAAAATATAATTATGAAAAAAATAAATAAGTTACTTTTTATTCTTCCTGCACTTTTAATAGTAGCTGCATGTACGGATGAAGATAAGAGCCCGTTTTCCTTAAGTGCTCTTGAACAAGCGGCAGTCCTACGGACTATTGATGTCGTAAGTCCAAGGAATATTAATAAGAGTGCTCCCGAGAGCTCGGAGTTTTTTGTAGAAGTGGAGGCTGATGACTTCCAGGATGGAACACGTTTTGCCTCTATGGAAGTATATCTTTCCTTGTTGGATAACTTTGTAGATGTGGATGGGGATACTGAAACGGAACTTGATGATGAAGATATCAGTATTCCCGATGTGTTGTTTACAACAATACCAGCTTCTGAATTTACCATAAGTACAGAGAGTGGAAAACCGAGGTATCGGTTAAGCATAAATGGTGCGGATGCAATTTCTACTTTAAATATCGGTGATAATCTGTCTAGAGTGGATGGTGGCGATATTATAAGGGTACGCTTGGCGATGATATTGGAGGATGGATCTGTATTCACAAGTAGCAACGTGAACGGTAATGTAACCGGACAGTTTTTTGCTTCAGGGTTTCAATACGATAATACCATTGTTTGTATTTTGGATTCACCTCCTGCCGGGGACTATACGGTTGTAATGCAAGATTCATATGGTGATGGTTGGCAAACTTCTAGTAATAGTGGTGGACCTGGAATTACGGTGACACTTTCCAATGGCGATGAAATTCAAGTTGGGTTATGTTCACCTTATGAAACTCCATCGTATCCTTGTACCGATGATGCCAGTGCAGGAACTGCAACAGTCACTATCCCAGAGGGGTTGACATCCGCTGATTGGTTTTTCCCAGGAGATTTTTTCGGAGAAATATCCTTTCAAATCTATGCGCCCAGTGGAAATTTGATAGCTTCTTATGACGCAGGGTCAGCAGAGGGACCAATTCCTTTGAATCTTTGTAATGAATAGCACTAGGATATTGGTTTGATAAAAGTAAGGGAGCCTTTCTAGTCTAGAATGGCTCCTTTTATTTTCACAAGAATTTTCCAAGAAGTCTTTTAATACTTTAAAATAATGCGGATAAAAAAAAATATTGTACTTGTCTACTTTTTAATGCTGATGGGGGGATTTGTATTTCCCCAATATGGAAATGTTAATGGTAGGAGGCCAAACGCCAATTTCGAGGCTAATCTTTCAGTAAATAATATTTTGCGCGGAAGGGACGTATTGCAAGATGTGCTAAAGAAGAAGAATAATGTGAATATTACCTTAGCGGAAATCGAAGGTGAACCTTACATTGATAAGAAGTTTTTGCCCGGAAATATTTACTATAAGGATAGTTTGGATTTAGGGCAATTTCTTATGCGCTATAATGCCTATTTAGGTGAAATGGAAGTAAGTAATCCTAATGGCTCGAGATATATAAATAAGATGGATGGTATTAGTATAGTGTTAAATAATGAAAAGTATATGGTGCTCGACTATGGCGTTGATGGCATGATAGTTGAACAAGATTTTTTCATTGAAAAGTTTAAAGGTTCAAAAAGCGGTCTTTATGTGAAATATTCTAAAATACTTCGGCAAGGCAAAGAAGCAAAAACGAGTTTTCATACTGCGGTCCCACCTAAATTTATCTCCAATGAATCCTATTATCTTAAGTTTGGTTCTATGAATCCAGTAAAAGTTAAGCTCAGAAAAAACAATATTTTGAGAATCTTCCCGAATAGGACAAAGTCCCTTAAAAAATACATAGCGGAAAAGAATTTGAAAATGAACACCCTTGATGATTTAGTAGTACTGCTAAAGTATTATGAAACTTTGAAATAGATGATGAGTTTCCATCCCTCGGAAAAATTTTTATCAAGGCATATGAAAAATCCTAACGCATTTTACCTCTTTAAGGAATGGACAGAATATATTGACAATCCTTGTTTTTATCCGGTCATACAAATTATGATGTTCAATGCGTTGTTAGAAACCGAATTGACCGAATCGAAAAATTGATAATCTTATGAATTTCACCCGTTCTATGTTTTGTGATTATCGATAAATGGGAAAAAGGAAATTAGATTGGAAAGTTTTTGGAGCGCGATTACTCATTTAATTTGATTTTTTAGGGTTTAATTTTATGCCCAATCTATATTTTCGGCTTTTCAGACATATTTTCCGTTATAAATACCTTTGACAAAGCACTCCTTGAAGAATCTAATTGATTTTGGCAAGGGTCAAAGAGTGGAAGCTTATGCTACAAACCAGATAAATTTTTTGAATGTTAAATGAAATGTCATCGATCAATTTAGAACCGGAATATCGCCTTGTAACCCAATCACAATAAAACTAAGGTTTATACATAAACATGTTTGTTTTTATTCCTTCAAGATTCTAAAGAATTAGAATCCTTTAATTCACTAAACAAGTTTAAAAAGCTTAAAAAACCTATGTAATATACTTAAAAACAGAAACATACAAACATGGTTTCTAGATTTTGAAAGGTGCTTAATTTTATAAATATAAGCACCTTCGTTTTTTTTAATCAGTTTATTTATCGGTTCTTTAAGTAAGTTCCTATTGCTAAAAAGCAAATCTTGATATGAAAATCAAGGCGGTAGGTGAATGTATTACTGACAGTAATTTTTTCGGAGTACAAATAAAAAAGAAACAAATAGCATTTACCAGGCTTTTACCTTGATAGGACCGTAAATGTTTGATAGGTAAAATCTAATCTTGCCGTATAAATCGGAATGACGATGGTTGATTTGTATCATTCTAAAAGTTAAAAATGGTTTAAAAAATCTTATCAAATGTCAGCTTCATTCAATGAGTAGACCTTGATAACACACTAGTTTGAAAAATGAGACACATGATATATTTTCCAGATAAAATCATTATACCGGAAGGAAACAAAAAACACCTATTTGATATTAATGAGGTCAAATTCATTAAAGCTGATCGATACTACGTGAATGTGTTTTGTTTCAGTAAGAAAGTATTGATCAGAATTACAATGAAAAAACTGGAAGAATTACTACCAACTATTTTTGTTAGGGTAAGTAAATCCGTTATTATCAACGTCCGACATATTGTAAGGATTGAAGAGTCCAAATTATCATGTTGTGTGATACTTACCGGTGAAATAGAGCAACAGGTTTCTGAAAAATACAAAGGTGAATTTGACAATTATTTCACAAAAAACGTTCAATTTATACTCAATTCCCCCGAAACCTTTAAAAATCAAAATTAATTCAGGTAATGGTCATTTATTTTGAAAAAATCATTGCTTTATACATCTGTATTCGAACTGGAAAAAAGGAACCTCACTAACATAAAATATGCATTTACCCATATCAAGTAAGATTAAGTGATGATTGCTCTGCTCAGAACAATAGCTGGTTAAAGTATAAAAACAGATGATAAAAATATTGAACAAATACAAATTGCCATCTCAAATGTTTCTGAAAAGGAGGAACGCGAACGTGTATCGCTGCTTTTCAAAAAGCTACCCCTTTGTACTTATCTGAATATGGATTGGTAAGTTTAAGCAATAGGCATAACAACAAAGATATTAAGAGACATTTGTAATTGTTAAACCCAATATTAATTATGAGCAAATCGACTAAAATTTTATTGATTACAATTGGAATTATAACCTTTGGGGTTGGTATTTGGTCATATTTATCTGAAAAAGATTTATTCAACACTTATTTTGCTCTTGGCATTGGAGCGGCTTTAATGATTACGGTTTTTTCAGTGCAATCCAAGAATGAGGAAGGATGAGTGGGGTATTGTTTCCAAACCAGATCAGGTTTATTCAATAACCAGATTCCTGGAATTGGATTTTTATCTTACGGAAACAATAGTCTTAAGGATATCACTTATTTGCAGTTACGGAACGAAAAACCAGTTTCAATTGATTTGCAACTAAAATCACTTAGAAATTAGGGGGCTTTATATATCCATCAAAATCCTGGTAATATTTCTATTGCGCAAACCTAGTTTAATAACGTAATATTTTTGGTTTCTTATAAGGTAAGTCAAAGTCCTATCTGACATTGCCATTTTTTTATTTTTTGCACCACTTTAATCAAAGAAGCAAGTCAAACCGTTTGTTTTTCCACTTCACTCGAGCAAATAATCCTTTCGCTACGCTTTAGGGTAATATCTTTTTCAGTTTGTTATAAATAGTGAATAAGCTGGAATAAAGAACAATTATCAAAAATCTTTACAAAATCTGTAACCTATTTGTGTTAACAATAATCATATAGGGAGAAACCTTAAAATTAAAAAAAATGAATGATTTTATTTTTGGACCTGGGATTGTTTTGATGGCCCTATTTATTGCAGCTGGATACACGATTTATTTTTTTATCAAGGCTTCCCATGTAGAAAGAATGGCCAAAATTGAAAGAGGCATCGATACCAACGCTCCATCCAACAATCGATATTTGGAAATAAAATTGGGTATGTTGATGGTTGGTACGGCTTTCGGGTTGTTGCTCGCATATCTTATTGAGAAAACTTTTACCGTCGATGATGTAGTTTTCTATCCTTCCTTCATGTTACTGTTTGGAGGTATAAGTCTCATAGCGTCTTTTTTCTGGGCAAAGAGATTACAGAATAACAAATAGCCCTCCATGGATGCCCATTATATAAATGAGGTCTTAAATGGAAACACCAATGCTTTCAGTTATTTCATCAGAACTTATCAGAACAAGGCCTATGGGGTGGCCATATCTATCGTCAAGGATGAAGAAAACGCAAAAGATGTGGTTCAGGACAGTTTTATTACAGCCTATTCTTCGCTGGCAAGTTTTCGAAACGACGCAAAATTTTCCACTTGGTTTTATCGGATTGTGGTCAATACTGCATTACAATCTATAAAACGAAAAAAGCGGAAGAATGAAGTATTGGGAGATTACGCGATAACGGACAACCAGAAAACCGCATGCAATAACGCCATTGGTCTATTGGAAAAACAAGATTTAAAGAAACTGATAAAAGGGGTATTTGAAAAAATCCCAGCAAAAGAAGCTTTGGTCTTGCAACTATATTATATCGATGACCAAAATATTACGGAGATTGAAGAGATTACCGCGTTTACCAAAGCTAACGTGAAAGTCCTTTTACACCGTGGTAGAACGAACTTTTACAAAGTGCTCATAAAGCAAAAACGCAAAGAATTTTTTTAATATGGATAATAATGATCGCTTAAAGGAAGTCTTGGAAAAAATAGATAATGTCAATGCGTCTATTGACCTCGAAGATGTGGTTATGAAGGCAATTAGGGAACAGGAAAGTGTAAATAATCGCATAGCCAGTTATAAAGCAAAAGGTTATAAGGCCTTAACGGTTTCAGTTATCTTGACAATGACCCTTGGAATCCTGTTCAGCTTGTCAAGTAATGTTCATTCCATTGAGCATTACATTATAACATATTCTTCGATAATCCTAGTACTGATTATACTCTTCATTCAGCTTGAAATGGGGAGAACAAAAATTTTTGATAACCATAAAAACATAACAATATGAAAAACATCTCAATATATCTAATCGTAATTCTCCTTTCCTGTTGCAAGGGAGCCAATGAAAATGCAACAGAAGAACAGATTGCCAAAATTGATGATTACTTGGAAGAAATATCAAAGGATGATGGTTATAGCGGTACGGTTTTAATAGCCAAAAACGAAGAAGTGCTTTTTAAAAAGGCCTATGGCTATGCGAATCTGGCACATAATGTGCCCAATCAAATCGATACTAAGTTTGGAATAGCATCAATGGGCAAAATGTTTACCGCTGTGGCCATAATGCAATTAATGGAACAAGGAAAATTAACGCTTAATGACAGGGTAGGTGAAATTCTGTCCGATTATCCAAATGATACGGTCAGGGACAGTGTTACCGTAGAACAACTATTGGTTCATACCTCTGGATTAACCGATTTTTTTAATGATAAATTCGAACATCGTGCAAAGCACAGTGTACGAACAATTGCTGATTACTTTAGCTTGTTTAAAGATGATGAGCTGCTGTTCTCTCCCGGCAAAAAATTTAGCTACAGCAATGCCGGATATATTGTGCTAGGGATGATCATAGAGCATTTATCCGGTATCAACTATTATGATTATGTCCAAAGGAATATTTTCAACCCAGCGGGAATGGAGAATACGGGTAATTATGAAACCGACAAGTCCATTGCCAATATTGCCGAAGGATACATTAAAAAGGATATCAACGGGGTTTGGACAACCAGTACTTATATGAAAGGAGCTAGAGGAAGTTCTGCCGGAGGTGCATACTCCACCGTAGAGGACTTATTGAAGTTTGCCATTGCATTAAAAAACAATACCCTGATTTCTGAAGAAAGTCTGGCATTAATGATTTCCAACAAGGACCAAAATGGTTACGGCTATGGTTTTAGCCTTAATAAGTTCAACGGTATAGAAGTATACGGGCACAATGGCGGAGCTCACGGTGTTTCAGGGGAATTGGATATTTATCGAAATATGGACTACATAGTCGTTACCTTATCCAATCGGGGTGCATTGGATGGATGGGTGGACGTTAGAAGTATGATACGAGAAAAACTTGCAGGCTCCACTGAGGAAACCAATAAATACTTAGGCACAAAAGAACTTATAGAAATCTATGAGATTGAAGGTTTCGATGCCGCCATTGCCAAATTAAAAACCATGGAAGGAAATATTTCCGATAAATATTTAATGGATGCGGCCAATAAATATCGTGAGGCCAAGGAGTTTGACAAAGCAGTTGATTTACTTGAAATACTGGTTACCGGGATACCCGATTCATGGTATTGCTTCAGTATTCTTGCGGATACATACCTAGAGGCTGGGAACAAAACAAAAGCCATAGAGAATTACCACAGAAGCTTGGATTTGGATTCAAATAATCAATGGGCAATTGAAAAACTACAGCTACTTGAATAAGTCTAACAAAGAAATCGAGCACATCAAAATAGGTTGAGCGTAGTTTTCCCTGTTTTTAAAAATTATACTGCAACAATTGTAACCTTTTTGGATGGTAAACAATCATAAGAATAGAATTAATTAAAAAAATATAACTATGACTGATTTTATCCATGGATTTGTAATCATAACATTAATTTTGATGACAGTGGCTGGATATAGGGGATCCACTTTTAGTAGTGCCTCTTACTGGAAACAAATAGCTGCAATAAACAAAGCAATTAAAAACTATAAGGTTGCCATTGTAGTTTGCTCTATGGTACTATTGTCTTCAGTATCGACTTATGCACAAATGACTGGTAAACAAATTGACAGTGTGGTCAATAAGGCTATGAGTACAATCGATAATACTGTAGGTTTCGCGATTGGTGTAGTAAAAGATGGCCAGATTGTCCATGTCAAAGGTTATGGTTTGAATTCAATGGATTCGAACGAAGCTGTAACCGCCGATACACCATTCGGAATTGCTTCCAATTCCAAGGCCTTTACCTCCGCTGCTTTGGCAATTTTGGTAGACCAAGGAAAAATTAAATGGGAAGATAAGGTTATAGAATATATTCCGGAATTTAAAATGTACAACGATTATGTCACCAACAACTTTAATATTCACGACCTTTTGACCCATCGCAGTGGGTTGGGGCTTGGTGCCGGTGACCTTATGATTTTTCCAAACGGTTCGAACTTTACCATCCAAGATGTACTTGCCGCTTTTCAATACTTCGAGCCAACGACTGCTTTTAGAACAAAATTCGATTATGATAATTTGTTGTACCTGGTCGCAGGCGAACTTACGGCAAGAGTTTCTGGAAAATCCTGGGAAACATTTGTAGATGAGGAGATTCTAAAACCTTTGGAAATGCATAATTCCTATGCTAGCTATTATGATGCTTTAAAGCATGGTAACATTGCAGTGGCACATTCTTTTGATGGAAAAAGATTGAATGCAATACAAAACCCAAAACCAAATTTAAAACAAAAAATGAACGGAGCTGCCGGTGGAATTTGGGCCAGTGCAAATGACATGTGCAAATGGATGCTAGCACATTTGAATGAAGGCAAATATGGTACTGGTTTGGACAAAACGTTGTTCTCAGAACAACAGCAACAAGAAATGTGGAGAGTTCACACGCCCATGAACAAGCAATCGGACCCAAGGTCACCTTTCAAGTCCCATTTTTCAGGATATGGATTAGGTTGGTTTTTGTCCGATTTTAATGGTTTTTTCAAAGTTGAGCATTCAGGACTGATTGCAGGAATGTCTTCGGAGGTCACTTTAATTCCAGAACTCGAACTTGGTATCGTTGTTCTGAATAATTCCGAAGGAGCTGGTTTTTTAAATGGTTTGATGGGTTTTGTACTATTGGATGAATACTTAAACCTTGAAACAGGTATCAACTGGTTGGAAATGGCTCAAGGAATGCAACAACACGGACAACAAATCAGCGATCCTGATGCCGAAAAAGTTTGGTCCAAAGTGGAAGCAAACAAAGATGTGAAAATTGACAAGCCCAAGTACATTGGGGTGTATAGCGATAATTGGTTTGGTAAAGTGGAAGTTTATGATAAAGGCGGGGAATTATGGTTTAAATCCCACAAGTCTCCAAGACTAAATGGTAAAATGGAATTTTATGAAGACAATACCTTCGCCATCAAATGGGAATATCAAGATATGAAAGCTGACGCTTTGGCCATTTTTTCGTTAGATAATAGTGGTACGGCACAAACTATAAAAATGAAAGGCATATCTCGTTTTATCGATTTCAGTTTTGATTTTCAAGACTTGGATTTAAGAAGAGTATTGGAGAGCCCAACGGATTCAGGAATAAAAAAATAAATACCTGATTAAACTGAAAAAGTCACTTGAAACATAGATTTTATGTGGCTTTTTTTACATGAGGTTGAATAATAAGATGGTTTGGGGTTTTAATTAAACAATATTGAATGGCGCATGGGAAGAATCATTATTGATTAACACAAAATAGATGCACAGATTAAAGCTTGGAAAGAGTAATGAATTGGGTTTTCTTAGAATTTCTAAAGAATTTCTTTCTTTCAGCATATTCTTACTTTTTAGTTTAACCATTCTTTCCCAAGATTTGATGGTTAAAAAGTCATCCTATCGGGATTCGATTGTTAAATACCTTTATAATGATAGTGCCCGTACCAAATATTTTATCGAGGGTTATATATCCCATTCCAACCGGAACAATGATTCCAAAAAACTGTTTGATGCCTATCATGCCATGGCATCTTTCTATTATCAATATAACGATACGCTCAAACTTGTCGAATATACAGACAAACTGTTTTCAGTAGCGAAAAAAAACAATTTGAAAATAGAACTGCTCAAGGCGTATCACTTGAAGAACAATGCTCTGACGATGACTTCGGGGCTAGGTGACGAACGAATATTGGGTAATATCTATGAGGCTTTGAAAATTGCAAAGGAAATACAGAGTACCGTTTGGGAATGCAAGTATTATGATGATCTGGCCTCTTATTATGAAATAACGGGAGATTTTGAGAAAGCGTTAAACCAATACAAGGACAACTTAGCTGTTTTAAACAAAATTGCCGAATCTCCAGACTATGAAAAGTTTAAAATATGGGGAGGTAGTATAGAGAAGACCTACTTGGAACTTACCGATATATATATCGACTTGAAAGAAGTGGACTCGGCAAAAACCTATAGCAAAATGGCCAAATCCGTGTTGGACACCACTGTTGGAAAATACCATGATGCGCATTGCTTTAGAAATAAAATCCATGAATTGGAAATCAATTTGCTTGAGGACAACATTGACTCGGCAAAAGAAAACCTGAAAGAGGCTTTTGAGATAGTCCCAGAAACGTATAAAAATTCTTTTAAAGAAAACTCTAAGTATTATTATTCCGGACTGATCAGCTACTATGAGGGCGATTTTGATAAAGCCATAAAAAATTTTGAAGCTATGGATACTTTAAGTATCCAATCCAATGAACGGGCAGGATTCTTTCTCGACGATTTTTACAAAATCCAGTACAAGTCCTATTTAAAGACCAACGACTTAGAAAGGGCTGATTATTTTTTTGAAAAGCATTTGGCGTCGCTAAAGGGTCAGATGAACATTAACAATTCGGTGAATTCCAATTTTAAGAATTTGGAAATATCGCAATATAACGAAGAGGTACGGGCATTGAAGAAGGAGCGTTTAAAACAACGTTTAATACTGTCGGTGATCCTTTTGGTTGCATTTGTTGTTACGGTTTTGATCATCGTTCTTTTTAGAGTAAAACAAAAAAGGAACAAGGAAAAGCTTGAATTGCTCATGGAACGAATTTCAGAACAGGAATCACTGGTCAAGCCAAAGGTCGTTCCTCTGAAAATCAATGATGACGAAATCAAGCGAATAATAAAAAGGATTAATGAGCTTGAGGAAACAGGATACTATCTTAAAAATGACTGTACGCTTTCCAATCTTGCGAAGAAATTAAAGACCAACACGACCTATTTGTCAAAAATCTTCAATATTCACTACGAAAAAAGTTTTAATACCTACATAAATGACCTTAGAATCGATTTTGTGATCGAAAGACTGAAACACGATACCTTATTTAGAAGATATTCCATTCAATCCTTGGCCAATGAGGTTGGTTTTAAGAGCAAAGAATCATTCAATGCGGCGTTCAAAAAAAGAACAGGCGTACTTCCCTCGGCCCTGGTAAAAAAACTTACGAAAAAGTAGTCATGACCATTTGGTAAACTATATTTTATCTCCTTCGGAGCAATATAACCATACTGTTGTGCCAGGTGGTTTGAAAAAGGGTCAAAGTGAAGTTTAATGACTGAAGTAGAATATTTCGATTTGATTTACAGTGCATTATGTATGCTTAAATTTATAAAGTTAAGCACCTGTTCTTTTTGGTTCAAGGATGTTTGTTCGTTATTTATACTTTAATATGATTATCAAAAAAATCTCAAAATGGATTTTATAGATGTAGATGAATGGTTGCTCCATAAAGGAATAGACCCTTTGGAAGAAATAGAAAACGGGAATGCAGGAGAAACTATTTTTTTGGCCGATCTTTTGGAAATGTTCCTGACAGAGCAATTGGCTTTCAATTATCTCCGGTTGTAAATTCATAAACTACATGTTTCTAATTTCTTTTATTTTAAAAGGATATTAACCAGTCAACTTGGTTCCTGAGCCATGCTGATTACTATTTATGTCATCCC
Organism: Flagellimonas lutimaris; assembly: GCF_003581615.1. Taxonomy (GTDB): domain Bacteria; phylum Bacteroidota; class Bacteroidia; order Flavobacteriales; family Flavobacteriaceae; genus Flagellimonas; species Flagellimonas lutimaris. Next base: position 226,379 of record NZ_QXFH01000076.1, on the reverse strand, counting down.
TTTTGAGCAAACTTGGTTTTTCCTGACATAACAAGGTCACAATTCAATATAATAGCGCTTCTGGATAATTAGGTCTACTGTCCATGGTGGCCCATTTTTAATTTTCTTTCATATGTGATCCGTTAACTAGCGTTATTACCTGCCGAAACCAAGCTTACTTTTTGACACCGCTATTTCTTTGCCCCCCTGTAACAACTAGTGATCTTTAAGGACATAGGAGGTGTCCATCTCCAGGGCCTTGTATGGAAAAGGGTATTAGTGCAATACATTGCATTTTTACCAGACTTCTTAGACTTTTTCAAAAGAAGCTGAATAATTTCTAAACATGGTTATCGTGCTATTAACATAATCAGTCATAATTCCACAATTGCAACAAATTATTGGGTTTTATGTCACATCCGATAATATGTTGATCTATTCTGGTTAAGCCTCTTGATCTTTGTGTGTACCGTATTAGTGAGTATGCAACTGTATTTGACCTTGCACGGGAATGAATAAAAATCAATAAAGGAATTTTTGAATTACATCCATATAGATTTCTAAGACCAAAATGGGGCCGCGTAAATCTGAATATTTATAGCAAACCTTTCATTTTGTATGATGTAAAATGAAAGGTTTTAGGATATCGACTCCTGCTATATGGCATTAAAGAAAATGAAAACAGGCTAAGATTAAAGCACTTTATGAAACTCACCATTGCGTTGAAAATTTAGTAAACCCAGTTGGGTTTTACACTAAAGTTCTTGGATTGGAACAATGCAGATTTGGAGCAGAAAGGAGAACTGACTTTTTCTGGATTTGAGATGGCAAACAGGCGATGCCCGGATTATGGGAAATATCAAAGGAAATGAAAACGAGTTTTAACCTACGAAAAAATGGCTCTAAATAAAAGATGAATAAAAAACGCGATGCCAGAAGAAAAATACGACTTCAAATCAACACCGGAATCCATGAGTTTTGCTGAAAACCTAATACATATTGGATGGGCAATGGATTGGCATAGTCAATCGCTAATAGGGGTACGAGAACCCAGGGACTGGAATACTGATATGGAGCTTAAAGTGGGGCATAAATCAAAGCAGGAAATGATTGACAAAATAGTGGAGACTTTTGATAAAACAATCAATTTCATAGCAAGTTTTGACATAGAAAGACTTGACCAAAGGCCGGACTATTTTGGGGCGAACAGAACGAAGAGACAAATTTTAATGTTGCTAGCCGATCACATCACACATCACAGAGGACAAATGCTCGTGTACATGAGGTTGAATGGCATAGTCCCACCAAGATATGTACTATATCAATAAAATCTATGTACGAAGAACCTTGCTTGCTCAAATCAAACTGGACATCTTTTTGACTGTTGTAGGACTGTAGTTTCTATTGAACCCTAGGCCTTGGAAGACCAAATCAATCTTCCTTGCAATGGAACGGCGAGTGAGATGCAACACCTTAAAATAATAATCGTCTTTACTAATATTTAAATCAATCAAAATGAAACAATTACAATGTATATCAATCGATAAATTGATTAAACCCTATATCACAATCTTATTGTTGATACTGTCCTTTACGTCCTGTGCCACCTCGGAAAAGGAAAAACTGGATTCGGAAATAAGCAATGAAATTGACAACTATCTTACCAGGGCGATGGAACTACATAATATTCCAGGTCTGGCCCTGGCGGTAATAGAAGAGGATGACGTAGTCTACGAAAGCTACTTTGGGCAGGCATCTTTGGAAGATGGAAGTTTGGTGGACGATAAGACCATGTTCCGAATTTTTTCCGCAACCAAACTCATCACTACGACCGGTGTTTTCCAGCTAATTGAAAATGGGCAACTGGGGTTGGAAGATAAAATCTCCAAGTATCTCAGTGACTTGCCAGTCGCTTGGCAGCAAGTTAAGATTAAAAACTTATTGAGCCATTCGTCGGGTATACCCGACATTATCAGATATGAAAGTACATTGTCCGACAAAGAATTGATGGAAAAATTGTCCATGGATAAGATGCAGTTCCAGACAGGTACGCAATTTAGCTATAACCAGACCAACTATTGGTTGTTGGGCCAAATCATCGAACAAATTTCGGGTAAAACATTTGATGATTATATAATCGGAAATCAGTTCGACAATAACTCCAATGGGGTACTGTTTTCATCCAATAGCCAAGAAAACATTCCCAATCGTGCCACTAGATATCTTTATAGTGGCAAAAACAAAAAGTTTGTAAAAGGTACCAATAATAATGGGAGAAGAGGTCATTCTGGTAATGGTCTGAACATTACCCTCAACAAATTCATGGAATGGGACAGCAAATTGAAGCTAAATCAACTCTTGGGTGAAAAGGCTAAATCGGATATGTGGTCCCCATTTGATTTCAAACAGGACTTCAAATATCAAAAAGATAATTTCCTGCACGGTTGGCACAATTACCATGTCAACGGTCTGGATTCTTATGGTTTTTCCGGTGGAAATTTAGCTGCTTATAGAATCTTCCCTAAAAGTAATACAACAATCATTTTATTGTCCAATGGTTCTCAAATTGAGGCTTACGACATCATTGTCAATGATGTTGCCAGAATGGTCATGCCGGAATTGAAAACTAAAGACTTGACTCTTGAGGAGGATGTTATGGAACTTATCCTTGATGAGCAATATGATTTGGCCTTAGCAGGTTTTCAGAAATTAAAAGAAGAAAACCCCAGCTCACAATTCGATAACTTAAAATTGAACATCAACGGAATTGGAAATTCCTACAGCTGGAACGGCGAACCAGAGAAAGCCTTTAAAGTCTTTAAAATGAATGCGGAAGCCAATCCAAATTGGTGGATTGCGGTGGCGGGTCTGGCCGAAATGCAAGAAGTAAAAAAGGACACTATTCAAGCGCTTAAAAATTATCAGTGGGCTCTCTTACTGAATGAGAAGAACGAGTATGGCTATAATGATGTGCTAAAAAGTAAGATCAATCAGCTGAAACAACAGTGATAAACGGACAATAACCTTAAATTTTCCAAAAAAATGAATAAAATATATTTTGGCCTATCCGTCATTGCATTTACTTTTCTCTCATGTCAGCCGGGAAAGAACATTAAGTCGATGGATACTGTCGTACCCCCCACTGCCTCACTTCGAACTCAATTTGAAAACAATATCATCCGAATAAATGAAAATGGTATTAGTGATTCGGTGGCCACTACGATTGAAAACCGTATGAAGGAACTTAATATACCAGGAATCAGTATCGCGGTATTCGACAATAATGAAATTTTATGGGCAAAGGGATATGGTTTAAAAAATAAAGAAAATGGAGAGACTGTAAATGAACGGATACTTTTTCAAGCAGCCTCCATTTCCAAACCTGTAGCCAGTGTTATTGCTTTTAAATTAATGGAACAAGGAAAATTGAAACTTGATCAAGATGTTAATTTACAACTGAGAAGCTGGAAAGTACCCGAAAACAAATTTACAATCAAGGAGAAAGTAACAGCAAGTAGAATAATGAGCCATACCTCCGGGTTGGGAACATCGGGCTTTGAAGGCTATAACAAAAAAGATTCCGTTCCGACTTTGGTGCAGGTCCTGGAAGGCAGTAGTATAACCAATTCCGAACCGGTAAGGGTGATTCAAATACCCGGTGAGTCAGAATATTATTCTGGTGGGGGCATGGAGGTACTCCAGTTGTTGATGGAAGATGTCAGCGAAATAAAATTTCCTGAACTGGCCGAGGCTTTGATCTTTGAACCTCTCAAAATGGAAAATAGCACATTTCAATATCCATTACCGGAGAAATTGAACGACTATACCTCAAACGGTTTTGATTCCAATGGAAAAACCATTGATGGTGGGTATCACCTGTATCCTGAAAAAGCAGCTGCCGGTCTATGGACAACACCGTCAGATCTCGCTAAATTCATGATAGCATTGGGTAAATCCTACAGAGGTGAAAAGGGTGGAGTTTTGCACCAAGATTCTGCTCAATTGATGATGAAACGAGTGCCAGGTGCAGGAGGTACGGGAATAGGGATAGATGGAAAAGGAGATGCATTTAGATTTCGACATACTGGTGGCAACGCTGGTTTTAGCTGTTATGCGGTATCCTTCGCCAACGTTGGACGAGGTGTTGTTATTATGACAAATTCAGACAATGGGTTCCCTATGAACCATGAAATCGTTCGAGCTGTTTCCGAAGTATATGATTGGCCACCAATGTGGATGCGGGAATAGTTTGATAACTATTGCTGCCATTATCAGTCCCATTGAAAATGCGCCCGTCCCAAAAGTGAATCTATTCGTTGAATACTTCTTAGGTATGAAATATAATTTATTGAAAATCAGGTTGGATACTATTAGTGATTTGGGTCGTTTTTCCTTTTTTTAACCCTGCTTTTGGTTGTTTTTTGTTTGACCGTCAAAAGCAGTTTAAGGAGGTCCAATTTCCTATTGGTTGGCATGCCCTTTGGATGGTCCATTGATTTTTCCGATTTTTTTGCAGGATTATGTTTCGCAATGGGACGTTCTGGTGAGTTTTAAAATGTATCCGCATTTCTATAAATGCCCTTATTTTACTTATATGTATCGTCCATAGGCTATTCGGACTTGAAATTTAATCGATTCATTGACTTCACGCTGTCCCTTTCATCGTTTCCATTATCTTTTCCGAAATAAATGCGTACAGAAGCCCGACGCCTGGATTTTATGGGACTTCAATTAGGGCTCAATGGCTATTGTACATTACGGGAATATGTGTTGTTCTAAAAAGGCATGGAGACATTTATCTTGAAAATAATGCCCAGCCTGATTCCAGAGTTTTTAGGGGGCTTTTCAATTCACTGTCCTATCCAGTGTGGACACGTTGTCGCATTTATCAAGACCTGGTTTTACATTTCTGAGAAATTAAAAGGGATGATTCTCAACCTGGATGTCTTTATTGGAATCTTTACCCTTTTGATTATAACCTGGTTTGTATTTAAGTCCATTTACGCCTCAGAGCTCTTTACCGGAATCAAAACATCTCTGCGTCCTAGGTCTACCCTAAAAAAGAATAAGGGTTCGGAGCTGAATCATGGTGACTCCCAGGGTGATATTGAACAAATTAAGAGCCATATGGACAAAGAGTGGCCCTACAGGGATTATCCACTTAGTTTGGAAAAGTTGGCACATCAGTTGGTGGTACCGGAAAAAAGAACTCTCCATTGCTATCAATCATCACATGGGAAAACACTTTTTTGATTTTGTGAACACCTTTCGAATCGAAGAGGTAAAATACATGCTGGCAGATTCAAAATTTAAGAATAGCACCATTCTAGAAATACTTTACAGGGTAGAATTCAACTCAAAATCATCATTTTACACTGCTTTAAGAAGGCTACAGGCATGACACCTGCACAAAATCGGAAGGAAAATACCATAGGACAACCCCTTGAAAATGGTTCGACTTTATTTAATCGAACCTTATTTAGAGCGCATTTTATCATATTTGCTCCATGCGAATAAGGTATTTTGAAACAGTTCAAGTATTTTCCTTTAATGACGGTGATGGGCTTTTGGGGTCATGGGCAAAATTCCAATGATCGGTCCAAAGGACAATATCGATGTTTTGAAAATGTATTCACAGAAGGAACCCATAGCCTTTGTAATTAACCATGTTTTAAAATTAAAGGATAGAATCCAAATCACGTGAATATGCTTACGGACATTTTACTTTTTGTTATCGTTATACTACTAGCGGCAATTTTCTATTTGCTCTCAATCGCAGTGAAGAGGCTTGTCCTAAATTCAAAAAGTGATGCTGTTGGTTCTGAATCCATCGCGATGACATCCGTATTTGATCGTGCTGATAAATATGCACGGAATGGTATTTCGGAAGCTGTGGCCAAGGATTATAAAGATATCATCATTGAAAAGATGGAAGTAGGTGAGCCGTATATAAATCCTGATTTCAAATTAAATGACCTGGCCAAATTGATTTCCCTATCCAAGCACCAAACATCCTTGGTATTGAACCAAGAGCTGAAAATGGACTTTAATTCCTTTGTGAATAGTTTTCGCATCAAAAAGGCAATACGTCTACTATCGGAGAGAAGAAAAATACAAATTGGTGAGGTAATGTATGAAGTGGGGTTTAACAATTCGACAACCTTTAATAGGGCTTTTAAAAAATTCACAGGTATGACTCCTAAGGATTTCATTGTAGAAAACAGGAATAGTGGTTTAATGGGGCGAACCGGTACATAAATTGGATGTTGGATAGCACTAGTACTCGTTGTCCGATCTTATTATAAGGATTTAAAAAAAGTTGCCTTGTAAGTTCAGGTCCCAGTAATTAGGGCAGAATACTTCAAAGGTAAAGTGATGAAAATGGTTTATCCCTGATCTGAATGGGAACCTGGACTTCAAATGCTTTTCAAAATAGGGATTGATTTTCTCGCCCCCATTGAAATGAAGAGATGATGAGGGAATATTATTTTGGAAGGATAAGCTGTGGTATGTAGAATACATATGCTGAAAAAGCTTTAAAAAGCAAGGAAATATTGTAAGGTATATATCGCCAAAGACTTTCGGGGATTCGCCAATAGGTATTCCCACAACTTATTATCGGGGTATTTCCAACGAACTATAAAATGTTTGCTTGAACAGGTGAATTTCAGCATTATTTTGGAATTAATATATTAGGGATGGATGTCGGGAAAGATAGTAGCGTAAATATTTAAAAATGGATTATTTTTTATTCTGACTCATTGATTTTTTGAGTTAGGCCAATAATCAAGTTTCTACGTCCATCCTTTTTACAAATAATTTAAATGGAGTCTATGGAACAGCTTCCTTAAAAGAGTATTTTACCATTTATGTTGCTCATCTTGATATTCCCGTCCATTGAGTTCAAGATTTGACCCCTTTGAACACGAAAAGTATAATCGTATGTGTCTTGAGGTCTTTATAAATTACTTGAACCAATTGAGCATCGTATGCTGTAATCAAGCAAATATAGGTGTCCATTGATCCAAGGTAGACGTTTAATAGTGTTGAAATCAATTTTGAATGAAAGCTTATATCCACGAGAAGTATGGCCCTCCCCAAGTACTCAAAGCTGTTGAGATCGAAAAACCCACCCCAAATTCCAATGAGGTGTTGGTGAAAGTCTGTGCTACAACGGTATGCGCAGGTGATGTAAGGCTTCGAAGCTCTGACTTTCCCTTTTTATATTGGTTGCTTGCGAGACTTATATTCGGCCTTTTTAGACCTAAAAGGAAAATCTTGGGACATGAATTTTCAGGTGTTGTGGAACAGGTGGGGAAAAAGGTAAATGGGTTCAAGGAAGGTGACGAGGTTTTTGGGACAACAACAATGCTCAAAAAGGGTTCCTATGCCCAGTATGTATGCGTTCCCCAGAAATGGAAGCATGGGGTACTATCCATTAAACCCAATAACATGAGCCATATAGAATCTGCTGTATTGCCTATCGGAGCTATGACCGCCCTTTTTTTATTGGAAAAGGGAAAGATATCGGGCACGGAGGAAATATTGATATATGGTGCTTCCGGGAGTGTTGGAACTTATGCTGTCCAGTTGGCCAAAAACCAAAATGCGAGGGTAACCGGGGTGTGCAGTACGAGCAACATCAAAATGGTTACAAACCTTGGTGCTGAACATGTTATCGATTATCTTAAAGAAGATTTCACAAAATTGGCCGGAAGGTTCGATATTTTTTTTGATGCGGTAGGAAAGGTCAGTAAGAGGACCGCTCGGAAGATGCTAAAGGAAAAAGGTCGTTTTGTTTCTGTAAAGATGATGACAAAGGAGAAGGATGTGCATATCAAAAAGATTAAATCGCTGGTGGAAAAAGGAGAAATCCTTCCGGTGATTGATAGGATTTACCGATTCGATGGAATGGTAGACGCTCACACCTACGTGGACAATGGACATAAAAAAGGTAATGTAGTGGTATTGGTGGACAAGTCATTATCATCGTAATAAACCATGATTATTAATGGATATATTGGTTTTGATACAGTGGGAAAGATACAAAACCTAAGAGGGCAATGGTTTGTGAGCTAGTGATACTGTATTGCAGGGATGGCTATTTTTATCCTTAGTTTTTCTGGAGGATTCCCTTAAATTTACACCGTGGATTACTTATCTCAAGTATTGTTTTTCTTTGGAGCTGTAGGTCTCTTCAATAGTTTTATTTTGGCTATGTATTTATTGTTGAGCAAGTCTTATGTGAAGTTGGATAACCGGTTGTTCGGTTTCTTTCTCATAATCCTCAGTATAAGGGTGTTGAAGTCGTTGTTCTACGCTTTTTCTACAATCGAACCTATTTGGTTCCTACAGACAGGACCTGCATTTTTTCTATTGATAGGTCCCGCACTGTTCAATTATGTTGCCGTTGTTGGTGTTTTCAGTACTTTTTGGTCCCGTAAATGGAAAATACACTTATTTGTGTGGGTATTGGCGGTCTGTCTTATGATGGTAGTCATGCCTTTTTGGAACTTTCGGGATTTGTATAAGGATATACTTTTACCCATTATCAATTTTCAGTGGCTTTTGTATATCATGCTTTCGGGTTTATTGGTGCTTAAAGGAATCAAAAGAGGCAAAAGGTTGACACTTCTGGAGAATTGGTTAATAACATTGCTCCTATCGAACCTTATTCTCTGGATATGTCTATCCATTATTGGTTTTGACTATTTCATTACCGGTTCGCTAGTGTTTTCACTGCTTTTTTATGTCATTTTCCTTTTTTTTCAGTTTAAAAAACGCCTCCGCTCAAAAGTTTTTCCCAAGAACAAAGGATGGAAACCGGTGAATATAGTACCCCATTCCCAAAAGCTTTTACAACAGTTGCAAAAGATCATGGAAGAACAGAAATTATATGCAGATCCTAAACTGAAAATTGCGGACCTTGCTGATAAAGTAGACGCTACACCTCATGAGCTATCAAAGTTTTTGAATGTATACCTGAACCAAAGCTTTACTGAATTTGTAAATAATTACAGGATTGAAGAAGCAAAGAACCTATTGTTATCAAGCGATAATAGGTATACCATAGAGGCAATAGGGAACCTTGCTGGGTTCAATTCAAAATCTGCCTTCTATAAGGCGTTCAAGAGTAGAACCGGATTGACACCGGCGAAATTCAACAGGTGATTCCAATCGGGTAAATTTTGTCTTTTGTTTTGGTAACATTAGGACATTGAAAGATGTCCTCTGGAGAAACGTAAAAGTAAATGGGAGAATAAAATATTAAATGATTTTATGTAGAGATATGGTTGTTGGTCTACTTCATCAGTATTGCTTGACCAGGGACCCGTAGAAAAATGAAGTCGTTGTTGGGATGGAGCGGAAGTTTTATCTAAATTGGAACAGAAATGGCTTACTAAAATAATGTTTCCATCAAATTTTCCCTTTTAATGAATAGAAGACTTTTTTGTATACTGCTATTGATGTTGCTGACTTCTGTTCCATATGGGTTTGGCCAATCGGATAATACCAATATCACCTTAAATGCCATCGATTCCATTCCCTTTAAACTCACGAGCTATAATAATATTGTTGTGGAAGTTGTTTTAAATAAAAGGGACACACTTGATATTATGCTACATACCGCAAGCAATTCCGTATCAGTCGTTCGTGAACATTCAAAAAAAATACAAAGTATCATGTGGGATGACTCCATTGGTGTAGGTTCTTGGGGCGGAAATGGGAACTCACGTTACAGCACTGGAAATAGGTTGCAAATTTCACAATCGACTTTCGAGGATATCGAGGTTTGGGAAAACAAAAATTCCGGCCCTGGGACACAGGGGAAGTTTGGTCTTGACCTGTTCGAAGATTATGTAGTCGAAATCAATTTTGATAATGAAATCATCTTTCTCTACGAATCGCTACCATCAAAAATAGAGCGGTACACTAGCTGTCCTGTGATAAGAAAGGATAATCTGCTTTTTGTTCAAGGAGCAATGTCTATTGATGGCATTATATATGAACATGATTTCCTATACCATTCCGGTTACGCAGGTGCATTGCTCATAGAGGATGTTTTTGCAAGAAAGGCTCAATTGGCGAAGCGTATTAAAATAACATCAGAACAGGAGTTAAAAGATTCCTTTGGAAACCCAGTAAAAATAAAGCGGGGAAAAATCCCTTTCTTCTTTCTTGCGAAAACTTCTTTTAGTGATGTAAACATCGGATTTTTTGATGGGAAAATAGGACAGCAAAGAATGAGTATTTTAGGTGGTGATATTATCAGAAGATTTAATGTAATACTACCAAAAGATAGGAGCGTTATTTATTTAAGTCAAGTGAGTTCCATAACCAATTGAAGAAACATATTTTAGTGCTCAACATTGGATCAATGTCACATAAATCTTTATTGGACCCCTTATTACAATTCAGGTACATACTTTTCCAATCGATATTTGATATATACCTGACTGCCATTCCATCTTCATTGCATCTAAGAGATTTGGGAAATTGAACTGATGATTTTGCTTAAAAACCCTTCTTCAAACTAGGTCTTTAGGTGTGGATAAAGGCTGTGAAAACAGCAAGAATTATAAACCCTTACTTACAAGTATTCAATTTTTTTCCATAAAAAACGGTTACGATTATTGAAATGCCGATAACCAATGCGAACATGGACTCGGTTAAATCTTCTTTCTTCAGATAGTTGAAGATTCCTGCAATAATGCTAAGTGTACCGATAGCAATAAGAAGTATTTTGGTTGATTTATTCATAATTTAGTAGATGGTTTGAAAATATTTATTTTTAATGCAACGATTGCCGGCCAAATGTTTATTTCAATTTGAATAATTGTATCGTGTAATCAAATAATTCTGGTCCTCCTGGATTTCCATGTCCAGGAATTACGATGGACGTATTCGGATACTTTAATTTGATTTTTCGAACAGTTTCTGACCATTTCTCCGTATTGGCATCGCCTAAAAACCCTTTGCTAGCCCCCAATGCCTTAAGAAGACATCCACCGAAAACAACATTATTTCCAGGGAAAACACCGATAATATTATCTTTGGTGTGCCCTTCACCAAAATATTCCGCATACACCTTTTTAGTGCCAATTTCCAATGTCAGACTATCTTCAAAACCTGTAATGTAACCAGTAAGTTTGTTATTGTCGTTTGTCAATAGATCAATGGTCCGTTTCGAGCCGTAGATGGGAATGCTTTTTGATATAAACTCCTGTATCCCGCCTATGCAATCTTCGTGAAAATGAGTGGGAACTATACCAATAATTGAGGTTCGGAGTACTTCTCTTGTGAAATGAATCAGTTCCAATGAACCTTGGTTGTCCGTTGGTGTGTCGAATATGACCCCCTCATTTTTATTGATGACCAACATACCGTTGCATGTTACTTTTCCATAATCCTCGGTATCTAAAAAGGAGATATGCTGATAGATACCATCCGACAGTTGTTTGATTATAAGATTATCGGTTTGATATACAGTGATGCTGTCCGTTTTTTGTCTTTCCGTATGAGTACGATGGACTTTCTGTTTGGACATCTCGTTTTCTTTTGAAAATGAACCTTTTGGCAGCGCATGGCAAGGCCCTACAATTAGAAGAAAACTCAATATTAGCTTAACCACTGATTTTAGTTCTTTTTAAGCTCGTTGTTTGGTTCCTTATCAAGGAATAATAGTATAAACCCTCAAAGCCTTGGACAATTGAAAAATTTCAACTTGTCGAAAACTGACTGCTAGAGTTAAAATTCATCATACAAAATACTACTTTTTAATGTTTTTTCAGATAATTATCCACAACATCAATATCATGGGGATATTTTAGAGTCCATTGGTTGTGAAGACCTATTTAAATGGGTGCTTCCGTACAAGTTGAAATAAAATCGGAAATAAAATATCAGATAGTGGATGAGCTGTCAAACCTTAGATTAAAATGTAGTGTAATACTTGAATTTCTTTGCAAATTTTTGAAAGCCCCACCCGTATTTTAAAAAAAGTTAAATCTTATCCGTTACAATGAATTAATCTTACTTTTAAACCTGGGCTGAGCCGGAATTCCAGCTACAGGAAATGTTCGTCCCGTTATAATAAACTCGGAATTTAATTAATGTTCAACCAACGAATTATTTCCACTTTCTTCTGAAAAAAACTTGATTTTAGGGAAAATTACTTTGGTGGTCTTTTTTATAGCACTGGTACTGGCATTTTTCTTTTTAACGGTAAAAAGTAAAAAGCATAATAAGGTCCGAAATAGGTTGATGGGGTTCTTTTTGCTCAGTGTACTTTTACATATCAGTGTATTTTATTATTCCAGATATTTTGTTATGCCTCTTTTCCTGGAACAAATTCGCGATCAATTGGTGTTGCTGTTTCCGCCTCTACTTTATTTGTATTTACTTTCTTCCCTGTATCTCGATTTTAAATTGGTGAAGAAACATTTGGCCCATTTGATTCCATTTATTTTGGTTCTGTTTTTATTTGTACCAAGATTTTTTGTGGTCCCGGAAACTGATAAAATTGCTTTTTACCAATCTTTTCATTCCCATATGGAGGCTAAGATTTATGCCGCTGTAGTTATCATCTCCACCACGATTTATTTGCTGCTCATGATAAGGGAACTTGAAAACTATAAGCGGGTACTGGATAGGGATTATTCTCCTAAAAGAAGTCAAAATTATAAATGGCTAAAGCAAGTGACCATCTTGTTGACTTTGCTTTTTGTTTTTTCCTTTTTAAGGACTTTAGCCAATTTTTCAGGACATATGGATAGTATTGACCTTGCCCGAATTGTTCACACACTTCTATTGCTGATATTTATCATTTGGTTGGTTTTAAAACATTTATATTCTCCCGAAATATCCAATCCATTGGATACAAAACATCTGCTGGATAACGATTCAAACTTGATTTATTATCCCAATCCAATCCATGGGAATACAGTTAAGGCAAATAATGGCATTGAATCCGAAATAGTCAGATTAAAGCAACATCTGGAAAAGCACAAGCCTTTTTTGTCGCCTTCCCTGACCATGAAGGACTTGGCAGATGACTTGCAAATGCAGCCTCACGAATTATCATTATTGATCAATAGGCACTTGGGAAAGCATTTTTTCGATTTTATCAATGAGTACAGAATCAAAATGGCGATTACAATCCTTGAAAACCCCGAGAGAAGGTCCACTCACATATCGGAAATTATCTATGAGGTTGGTTTTAATTCCAAATCCTCCTTTAATACAGCATTTAAAAAAATTACCGGTACTACGCCTACCGATTACAGGAAAAGCAAAATCAACTAGATTGATATTAATTTCATATCGCCGATAAATGCTGATTTACTATTGTCACCATCATTTGAAATTTGAAGCAGTATTCAATTTGAATCACCTAACTCATTTTAATATTCTGGATACGGGTTTTTAGTTTTGTTTAATAAGTCCCAAAGTATATTCTAATGGTGTATCCACATCGCGCAGATAATCCTCAATAGTGAGTACACTATAATGATGAGGGGATACACCTGCTTCATCTGAAATGGAATCTGCATTGGTAATATGAGGGACCCTACCTACCATAAAAAACACTCCTGTATTGGTAAGGCGAAATATTTTTTGTCCTCCAGTATAGAATATGCCACCGTTGGATTCTTCACCTATAATCGTACCGATCTTATTGTGCTTTGCAAGTGCAAGTAACTGACCTGTTGTTGAGCCAGCTCTTCCGTCAGTTAAAAAATAGATATCTCCTTTAAATCCATTATCCAAAGGGTATAATGGTTTGAGTTTGGCATCAGATTTGGGGGCATCCTTGAAATAGGTAAAAGGTTTTTTACTTAAATATTGTAATAGATAGGCAGCACCCCAGGAATTTCCACCACCATTTCCTCTAACGTCAATAATTAGGTTTTCACAATTGTTGTTATTGATTTTTTCAAAACTTTCATCCACAAATTCTTTTAATATTGAAAATTTACTACCGTAGAAATCCCAATGATTTATTGACATTAGTGCTGTACTTTCATCATCACCGACAAAATCAAGACAAAGTGTTTCATTACAAGAATTTAGTTTTTTGAGTCCAAACTGATATGTTTCTAACTGATTTAATGCTATAGGCTTTTCCTCGCCTTCAATTACTATTTCATAGTTTTTAGGAAAGCCAAATGAATATGGTATTAGAGCTGTCGATTGCCAATTGTATAAATGTCTTTTAGCGGCATTTCCGACTTTTCCTTGAGAGCTAATATGTTTATTGATGTCCTCTATTATTTCCGCACTGGTTTTCCCGTTTATGGTAAGAATTTCTATTCCTGCTTTCACTCTTTTGTTGTTTATCAACGCATCAGAAACATATAGTTTCCCATTAAGGTTGAACAGCTCCATAGGGAAACGTAAACTTGCGGGAAGCATTTCGCTTTCTTGTTGGAAGTACATTGGAATACTACTATGTCCGCAATTTATATTGGATACCAATTCACTACAATGCCAGATAAACTCGGGATAAGTCGTGGTATCTGTTATTAAGTTCTTTTTTTCATCTACCACATTCCAAAATTTTTCTTTTGACATGAACTTGTATGGATAGGGATTCACAGTGGTAAGTGTTTTGGCCAATTCGTCTATGTCATGCAAATAGTGTTGCTTTGGATAAATGTTGTAGAACTTATTTTTATCACGGTTTTCAAACTGTATATTTACTATAAACCGTTCTGCATTTTCATTATTTGGATTTAAGGCAAGAGATTTTTTATAGTTGACTAGGGCCAAATCCATATCACCACTTAAAAAATATGCCTCGCCTAGACTATCGTATGGATTGGAAGATTCAGGAAACTCAGAAATCAATAATCCGAAAATTTTTATGGCATCTTCAATTCTACCATCGTTGATCAGACGATAACCCAAACCATTAAGTTCTCTTTCATCGTTAAAGTTAAATGTTTCGGGTTTATCTTTTTTGAGTTTATGGTAGTAAACAATTGCGTTATCGATATCATTATAAGATGTTTCGACCAAAATTGATGTGATCGATTTTTTATCTTGGGACAGGCAAACATTGGCAATAAAAAATGATAGTAATAAAAGAATGGATTTGTAGCTCCTCATTTCGTTTTAAGTTTAATTGACGCTAATTTATTTAAACCATAAAGGGCAGTGACATGAATATGGCAACAGAAAGTTCTGATTTATAAAAGAGAACTAATAATTGCCAATGATGTTAATAGAACAAATCTAAAAGCATTTTTTACCGCTCTCTTTTTGTTTTTAATCTATCTGTTTTTTTGAAATGCAAAGTTTGGAAGCTTCAGAACCTACATTTCAAAACCTCAATAAATTATGGGTTTCCAGCCTTTCATGAAAGTATCTCAACCGAATAGTTGACTTTCCTCTGATTTTATACATCTTTTGCGGAAAAACCCCAGTTTTTTTAAGGAAAAAGTATAATGGAAATAAGTGTTAAACATGTAATTTACAACACCTTATATCTTATTGGCCTTGCTAGCGAATTGTTATGGAACACGGATAAACCCGAACGAGAATCTTTTACATCAGGATTTTTTTTGTTTTTATTAAACTGACCATACCATGCTTGCAAAAATCACTCAGCTTGAAATTTTTATTGCTCTTATCTGTATATGTATTCCCATAATACTCAGGATGGCTGACTCCAAGAAACAACAGAAGGGTTTCCGTTCCAGTATCAGTGCGTATATAGAGATGGAACGACGACATATTTTCGGTATGGTCTTTACCATTGCCGCAATGTTGTTCATATACAACGGTGTCATTAACCTCGATGTGAGTTTTCAGGAACAGATGTACCAATTTGACTTTTGGCAGGAACGTGGGTACAATATAGTGTTGGGGACGGTACTCTTTGGAGTATTGTTGTTTCCCTATAATGTCTACCCCAAGACCCATTATACATTTGCTTTCCTGTTTTTTATCGGCTGTACCTTGGTCATTGCATTTATTCATGATAAGGAGGATACGGTCATCAGCTATATCATTGCCGCAGCTTCCATTTTGGCACTAGTGGCACATCTGATCAATAAAAAATGGATCAATCTTTTTTGGGCAGAATGGATAGCCCTGACCGTTATCGGTATCCATTTCATATTGGAGGCTAAGGATATTATCAGTTTTGCCTCATAGAAAAAGAAAGAACCTGATTTCCATACCGGCAATCATTTAATACACGAATTATGAAACACATCAAAATACTTTTCTTGATTACCTTTTTGTGTGCCGTGAACCCATTTTGGGCACAGTATGAAAAAAAGGAAATTGAAGATGCACAGGAGGAGGTGGACTCAATTTTAGGTGAAGGTCGTGCAAAAGCTATCATTCAGCGTCTTTTGGATAAAGAGCTTCGTAGAACCAATAAGGCGTATTCGACAGGTGATACCTACTACGTGGATATTGATTTTGGATATGGAAAGATAGAAAAGAAAGATTTTATCAACCTTCCCCAAAAGATTAAAAAGGGGGATTTTTACATGGTTCGAATCAATAATATCAATCCCAATTGGTACAAGGTTGTCATCAATAGTAAAGACACCATAGTGGCCCAAAAATTGGAAATGCCCACTTTTGGGGATATTTCACTGGAGTCCATTAAAAGCATTACTGAAGGATTCAGTACTTCGATCTTCGCTGAATTTAAGGAGATAGAATCCGAACTGGTCGCTAAAAATGAGTATAGCTACCAAACCCTATTTTCTGATTCCATAGTGAAGAGCTTTGTGGAAAAAATGGACTATTTTGAGTCGATTCTCAAAGAAACACAAAGCGAGGAACAACTGATCATTGAATTGGTGGAGGAACATCGACAATTGATTCGAGGGATGGTTTTTCTTCTCGAATCCAGTAAAAGGGAAGTAAGCAAGATAAAAAATGATATACTGCAGTTCAGGCAGGAAAGATTGCAGCGAGAACCCTCAGAAAACGAAAAGTTATTCGATTATAAAACAGCCATAGAGACATTCTATGGCGTGAAACAAGAAATCGAGAAACACAAAACCAATGCGGAAAAGAGTTTGGCGGAGCTTCAGAAGAAAATCAAAGAAAAGAACCTCTTTGAATTCTTGGAGAAAAACAAGTTTTATACCTCACAGGTGGATGAACTGCAGAGTGGCTATAAGGAATCAATATCAAAATTCGATGAAATAAAGGCCCAGGTCTCTCCGCTGAACATGGAGAAACTATTGGCAAGTATCAGGTACTTAAGGACGGATGGGAATACTTTTGTTTCCTTGCCCATTCAATTCAAGGGCGATCGTGAGGAATTGAGCATTTCCTTTGAACCAAAGGACAGTACAGCTAGTTTACAACGGGAAGTACTGCCCAAGTTGGTATTTCCGGTGGAGAAACGATCCTATTTTTCAGTCGGTACAGGATTTTATTACTCCAATCTCAGGGACGAACGGTTTTCCACCGTTTCCGAAGTCATCGAATCCGATACGATATACTCCATAGTAAAGGAAGAGGACATCACCGAAGAATTGGGTGTCAATGCTATGATGCGCTTTGGGACCAAAATCAAGGGGGTTGAACTTTTGGGGGTGCATGGGACATTCGGTCCAGGGCTTTCCATCCAGAAAAAAGTTAGGCCCCGTTTGATGTTCGGAGTAGGCCTCTCCTATGGCAGGAAACATAATGTGGTACTGGATTGGGGAGGTATCTTGGGTTATGTGGACCGGAAAAGTACGGTCATTGAGGAATCGGATACTTTTAGTGCGAAACCTGATGTTACGGTGACCCAACTCATGGTCGGGAATTATTTTTCCATTGGTTATATGTTCAAATTGTAGATTATGTGAGTGTACGGATAGAGCTGTAGGTAATTAAACCAAGAACCATTCTACGGGAATATTCCTCAAAAAATTTACGCATTGTTATGGCTATTACTAGAAAGCAACTATATGATCTGGTTTGGTCCCGACCCATGGTCCAGATTTCAGATCAACTACAAGTTCCCACACATATTTTAAGAATGAAATGCCATGAACATCAAATTCCTTTACCTAAACAGGGATATTGGCAAAAACTTCGACATGGAAAAACAACAAACCAGGAAGAGTTACCACCTATGGAAGTGGTAGGAAAGGGCAAACCCGATGCTGCGATTATCGTGAGGTTTGTCAGCGAATACAAAAGACGGGTAGAAGAGCTTAAGAATGACAGTACCTTGAATTTAAAGGTTCCGACCAAGTTATCACGGCCACATCCGTTGATAAAGAAGACCGAAACAGCCCTTGGGAAGAAACTGGATAAGGAATATGGTTCGAGGTTCAGTTCTAATGACCCTAAATTCGAGTTTCTTCCTATCAGTACGGATACGAAACAACTGGCTAGAGCCCTAAGAATTATGAACACTTTGGTTCGGGCCATCGAAAAGCTGGGGCATCAAATCAGTTTTGAATATGGACGATGCCATGTGGAAATGTTCGGTCAGAAAAAAGAGATCAACCTTCGTCAAAAATATAACAGGATCAGGGAGAAGGAGGGTGATGGATATAGTCGGGAATCTTGGATGAAAACGAACAAGCTGGAGTTTCAGGCAGGTCCTTCCTTCAATCAAAAAAGATGGATAGATGGTAAAACCAAATCCCTCGAAGATTGTTTGCCGGAAATCATCGCCTGGATAGAAAAGGATTGTAGGGATTGGCACGACCTCAGGGCCCGACAAGCAGCAGCAAGTAAGGAAAAGGAACGGGAATTGGAACTTCAAAGAGAGAGACAAGCTGTTGTGGAATCCGAAAAGAACAAAATGAAGGAGCTTATTGAGAATG
The DNA here is from genome assembly GCF_003581615.1 of Flagellimonas lutimaris. Classification (GTDB taxonomy): domain Bacteria; phylum Bacteroidota; class Bacteroidia; order Flavobacteriales; family Flavobacteriaceae; genus Flagellimonas; species Flagellimonas lutimaris. The sequence goes on along the minus strand of NZ_QXFH01000076.1, from coordinate 207,600 downwards.
CACATAGCTGGAAAAAGGCACAAACCATACGTGAGTATATATCTGAAATGGAACGTCAAGTAAAAAATGAAGACCTAATGCTTGAGGAGGAGACCAAGGAATATATCATATGGGCCAAACAAAAGGCTAATGGCCTGGATCCGTTGCATGGATTCGAAGACCCTATTCTCGGCAAGGTAAAGTAATCACAACTACTTGAAGGGGTGTCAAAGTGTCCTCATACATTGGGTTTAAGGAACATTGGGTAATTATTGGTAATTTACTGGCACCCCCTTAAAAGAGTTTTAAAAATCAACTACAGGAAACCGGGAACAAGAAAGAACAACTTTTTTGTCCCATATCCGTTGATTATTTGGAAACAGAGAATGATATGATCATTCAGAAAAAGGATAGATGAAAAAAATCTTTTTTTTTGATACCGAAGTTCAAGCCAAAAGCGAGAAAATCCTTGATATTGGGGGGATTGGTGGAGAGGGTTATACGTTTCACTCCAATTCAACGCCTAAGCTTCTGGAAATCATCGGTAAGCATGAGTATATATGTGGGCATAATGTCATTTATCATGATATACCCTATGTCCAGAAATCCCTGGGCAAGGTCCTTTCCGATATCAAGGTCGTGGATACCTTATTTTTATCACCCCTCTTATTTCCTGCCAAACCTTACCATTCCTTGCTTAAGGACGACAAACTCCAAACTGAGGAGTTGAATAACCCAGTGAACGATGCGATAAAAGCAAAGGATTTATTTTATGATGAAATCTCGGCTTTCCATAGAATGGACGGGGACCTTAAGCAGATATACCATGCCTTATTGAATGACCGAAAGGAATTTTCATCATTTTTTGATTTTGTCGGGTATGCTCCTTTGACCGATGATTTATCCAGGTTGATTCGAAAAAGGTTCACGGACAAAATTTGTGCTTCTGCCCCCCTGGACAAGACGATAGCGACTGACCCTGTAGGTCTTGCCTATAGTTTGGCCATTATTGCTACGGATAGCCGAAACTCGATAACTCCTCCATGGGTGCTTAAAAATTATCCTGAGGTGGAACGGATCATGTATTTGCTCAGGAACATTCCCTGCATGGAGGGCTGTGCCTATTGCCATAAGGCATTGGATGTAAAACTAGGTCTTAAAAAGTTCTTTGGATATCCCGATTACAGGACATTTGATGGCAAGGCCCTACAAGAAGAAGCGGTAACAGCGGCCATTGACAACAAATCTATTTTGGCCGTATTCCCAACGGGAGGAGGAAAATCCATCGCATTTCAAGTTCCTGCCCTAATGAGCGGGGAAAGTGTCAAGGGTCTTACCGTAATCATTTCACCCTTACAGTCCCTGATGAAGGACCAGGTGGACAATCTTGAAAAAATCAATATTACCGAAGCGGTTACCATCAATGGCCTTCTAGATCCCATAGAGCGTGCGAAGTCGTTTGAACGGGTTGAGAATGGCAGTGCTTCCCTGCTTTATATTTCACCGGAATCGCTTCGGTCAAAGTCCATTGAAAGACTGCTGCTTGGAAGGAACGTGGTCCGTTTTGTGATTGACGAGGCGCATTGCTTCTCTTCTTGGGGCCAGGATTTCAGGGTGGACTATTTATATATTGGGGATTTTATCAAAATGCTCCAGGAGAAAAAGAACCTTGAATTTGGTATACCTGTTTCCTGTTTTACAGCAACGGCGAAACCTAATGTCATCCAGGACATCAAGGATTATTTCCAAGATAAGCTTGGACTTCGTTTGGAAAGTTTCAATGCTTCCGTTTCACGGACGAACTTGAATTACAAAGTGATTCCCAAGGATAATGAAGAGGATAAATACAATGCCCTCCGCAATTTGATCGATGGAAAGGATTGTCCTACCATTATTTATGTATCACGGACCAAAAGGGCGTTTCAAATAGCGGAACGATTGTCAAATGACGGGTATTTGGCCAGGGCTTACCATGGTAAAATGGATAAGCAGGAGAAATCGGAAAACCAAGATGCCTTCATTAGGGGGGACATACAGATCATGGTTGCTACTTCTGCATTTGGTATGGGCGTGGATAAAAAGGACGTGGGCTTGGTCATTCATTATGAACTTTCGGATTCTCTGGAAAATTACGTACAGGAATCCGGCAGGGCCGGTAGGGACACCAATATCACTGCGGATTGCTATGCGCTTTACAATGAAGATGACCTGAGCAAGCATTTCGTGTTATTGAACCAGACCAAGCTGAACATCAGGGAAATCCAACAAATATGGAAGGCGGTCAAGGAAATTACACGGTTTAGGAATACCGTTTCCAATTCCGCTTTGGAAATTGCGAGAAAAGCTGGATGGGATGATAATGTGGTCGAGATCGAAACCCGGGTGTCCACGGCCATCTCTGCCTTGGAAGAAGCAGGTTATCTCAGAAGGGGCCAGAACATGCCTCGGATTTATGCCAATGGGATACTATCCAAGAATGCCCAAGAAGCCATTGAGAAGATTAATCTGTCTGAAAAGTTCAACGATAGACAAAAACAACACGCGGTACGTATCATCAAAAAATTACTTTCCAGTAAGAGCAGAAAGCAGACTACGGATGAGGCTGCCGAATCCCGGATCGATTATATATCCGACCACCTAGGGATCAAAAGGGAAGAGGTCATCAGTGTGGTCAACCTTTTGCGGGAAGAAAAGATTTTGGCCGACTCCAAGGACTTAACGGCCTATATTGGGAGAGGAACCAAAAGAAACAGGTCCATGAACATATTGGAGTCCACCAGTGAAATAGAAAGGTTCTTGGCCTCGGAATTTGACTTGGAGAAAAAGGCGTTTCATATCAAGGAATTGAATGAGCTGGCAGATCAAAGTGGATGCAAAAGTGTTTCACCCAGCAAGATCAAAACCATCATCAATATATGGACGATCAAAAATTGGATCAAACGAGAGCAGCACGACTATTCCAAAAATCATTTTTCCATCCAATCCCAGTATTCAACGGCTGAATTAACGGACAGATTGGAAAAGCGTCATGAACTGGCCCGGTTCATTATAGATTCCCTGTACCAGAAAAGCGAGGATATCATTTCGGATACCAATAAGGAAAAGGTATTGGTCGAGTTTTCGGTACACGGTCTGAAAAGTGAATATGAAAACCACAACACCCTTTTCAAGTCCCATATTGATGTTGATGATATTGAGGATGCCTTGTTTTACCTCTCCAGAATAGAAGCCATACATATCGAAGGTGGGTTTCTGGTCGTGTACAATAGGTTGACCATAGAAAGGCTGGAAAAGGACAATAGGATCAAATACAAAGTTGAGGATTACGAAAAGCTGAATCGGTTTTATGAAAACAAGATCCAACAGATCCATATTGTGGGAGAGTATGCCAAAAAAATGATTGCTGATTATAAAGGGGCATTGCAGTTTGTTGAAGATTACTTCCAGTTGAACTACACTTCCTTTCTGAACAAATATTTTAAGGGAAGTAGGCAAAATGAAATCAAGAGAAATATAACGCCGGCAAAGTTCAGGAAGCTTTTTGGAGTGCTTTCACCCGCAAAGCTGAGCATTATCAAAGATAACAGTAACCAACATATTGCTGTGGTGGCCGGTCCAGGGAGTGGAAAAACCAGGTTGTTGGTGCATAAATTGGCTTCACTCTTATTGATGGAGGATGTAAAGCACGAACAATTGCTGATGGTTACCTTCTCAAGGGCGGCGGCTACAGAGTTTAAAACCCGCTTGTTTGAGTTGATACATAATGCGGCCCTATACGTGGAAATAAAAACTTTTCATTCCTATTGCTTTGATCTATTGGGGCGTGTCGGATCTCTTGAAAAATCGCAAACCGTGATCAAGGATGCGGTAGACAAAATAAAGAACGGGGATATTGAGACCAACCATATTACAAAAACGGTATTGGTCATCGATGAGGCCCAGGACATGGACAAGCATGAATTTGAGCTTATCAAAACACTCATGGAACACAATGAAGACATGCGGGTCATTGCCGTTGGTGATGATGACCAGAATATTTATGAGTTCAGGGGCGCCAGTTCAGAACATCTGGAGCGATTTATTTCCGAACAAAAAGCCCAAAAAATTGAACTTGTTGAGAATTATCGAAGCAAGGCCAACCTGGTATCCTTTACCAATCAATTTGTGGGACAGATACCCCGCCGTTTAAAACAAACCCCCATTGTTCCCCAACAGAAGGACAATGGTCTGGTCAAAGTGATCAAATATGCCAGCTCACATCTCATTGCTCCATTGGTCAAGGATATCCTATCAACGGATTTAACGGGGTCCACCTGTGTGTTGACACACACCAATGATGATGCCCTTCAGATTGCAGGGCTTTTGATAAAAGGTGGTTTGCCTGCCAAGTTGATACAATCCAATGATGGTTTCAGTCTTTATGATCTATTGGAGGTGCGCTTTTTTATCGAACAACTGGGAGTTGCCCAAAATCAGTATATCATCGATGGAAGCACATGGAAAAATGCAAAGCGTAAACTTTGGGATACCTATAGGGACAGCTCCAACATAGAGACTTGTATCAATATCATCAAAGATTTTGACGCCAGTCACCCGAAAAAGAAGTACCGATCTGATTTTGAAATGTTTGTCAAGGAGTCCAAACTGGAGGATTTTACAAAGACCATGGGGGAAACCATCAATGTTTCGACCATCCATAAAGCCAAAGGGAAGGAGTTTGATAATGTATTCTTGATGTTGGATGGATTTGCCTTGGATTCTGATGAGAAAAAACGACAGATTTATGTGGCCATGACCAGGGCCAAAGAAAACCTGATTGTTCATTTGAACAGTGATTTTCTGGATGATTTGTCCTGTGAGGATATTCAAAAGAAATTTGATTATAATGCGTATCAACCTTCAGACTTATTGGTGTTGCAGCTATCGCATAAGGATGTATGGTTGGACTTTTTCATTACACGACAACATCTTTTGTCCAATTATAAGAGTGGGGACCCGTTACAGGTGGATAGTGATGGATGCTATGATGAAAAGGGCAATTGCCTGGTTAAATTTTCGGGACGTTTCAAGGATAAGATACTCGGATATGAAAATAAGGGTTTTCGATTAAAGGATTGCCAAATAAATTATGTGGTATACTGGTTCAAGGAGGAGATGGAGAAAGAATTTAAAATTATACTTCCTGAATTGCTGTTTCAAAAAAGTGAACCGATCCCATCTGAAAACGCTACAGCATCCCTGAACATGTCATAGCGGCAAGTCAAATGATTAAGTTGATGCTTTGCAAGGTCAGTAATCCATATTCCTTAATTTAAAGTTGGGAATTATATAATCATAGGTACTATAGATTATCAAAGATTTCGATTAAGTATTCTTTACTATTTTCGATAAATAATACCTTGTTTTTGGTAAATTCCTCTCTTGTGACATTTCCATCGCTCCATACCTTTCTAACCTTTTCAAAAGGTGTTACTGAAAGAATGAATGCTGATATATACACTTCAAAATCTTTCTTGTCATTTTTTAAGTCTGCCTGAATTTTAGCTTCCAATATAGATGCATCATTGCTGCACCACAACACTTTTGGATTATTGAAATGTGTTTCCCCAAGTAATATTCCTTTCGGATCTAGGAAGTAGATATACTGCTTTTTACCATCAACTACCCAAAGGATAAAGTCGGGGTAAAAGGAGGAGCTGTCCATAAAGAATCCGATACCCTTTACAGATAGGTTCCGAAGCACAAATAGTTGCTTGTCCTTGAATTTGTCAGATTCTTTAACGAACTGGCGTAGGTGTTCAATAAAGTCCCTTTCACCTTCATTCAACCTTACCGGAACGGTTTTGATTTCTTTGAATTTCTGGCCATCCGCGATTGAGGCAATGGGCGAATAAAGGTGTTTGTCAAAGTGGATGGAGGGCAATACTTTCTTGTCATCATTTTCATACATCGTTTTAACCGCCTCCTCCAACTCTTCAATGTACCCTTCTTTCCGATATTTCTGTGGTACCTTCACAATCATTGTATGTGAAGCCGGGAACATGTCTTCATGTGCTGTATGGGTCAGCATGTCATAGGTGAGGTATTTGGATAGGAATGCCTTCTCTTTATCGGCATAGAACTTATTGATGTAGTCCTTTACTAAACTCACGGCTACGCCTTGGATTTTGCCTGAAATTGCCTCATTGATGCCAAACTGGCCTTTGTGGCTTAAGAGGTTGAAACCACCATTTTCGATAAGTTCCCTTGGTACGGATTGATGTATCATCAAGTTGTGATACCCTTTTACCAATTTATATCTGTTTGCTTCCAATGAAAGGGCGTTGTAATCGATGAAGTCACGAAATTCCTTGAGGAAATTTTCTTGAAAACCTTCTGCACTTTCTGCTACCTGACTATTAAATCCCCCTGAAGCTATGCTGATCTTATTACGCATATCAATGGTTACCCTTTGGGCTACATCCGTGCTGTATTCCAATGCGATCAGTTCATCCTTAAAGGATTTTCCTTCTTGCTTTTTGAAGGTCATTATTTGTCCGTCCCAAAGCTCTTTATGGTTGAGTTTGATTTCTATGGGTACATTGGTGTAGTCCGGCACTTCTTTTTCGATTTCTGTTAAGAATCGGTTCATGTATGACGCGTTCAACCCCATTATGGAAATGGTCTGCAATGCTCGGATATGGTAAGGCGCATTGGCTTCTTCACGTTTTAGGGAAAGATTCTTGCCCTTTAAACGAACACCACGGCCAAAGAGCTGTATGATTTGGGCACCTTCACTTTTGCCCATGTTCATCAATCCCATACTTGAAACCCTCCATGAATTCCAGCCTTCAATGAACTTTTTGGAACCAATTAAAATATTGATGGTGGAATTGGTCTCTGATATGGCCTGAAATAAGGAGTTGGAGAAGTTGTCATCCTGAATGGTCAGTTCCCCATCCGTATCCGCTTCGAGCGTTTTTGAATACTTGGGGACATCCCCAATATTGATTACTGCGAAGTATTGATCACTGGTTCTGGTCTTTAATGCAATTTCGCCTTCCGCCTGTTTTACCTGGAAGGCCTCAATGTTTCCTATCCCATGGAATACCTTGCTGAGAATGATTTCAGCAATGGGTTTGGATGTTTTGAGATATTCAAAGTGTCCTTTGAAAATATCGTTTCCATCTGCATCCCGCAGCCCTGTACTATCATTGAGGATTTTATCAATATCAACTTGCAAAGAAGCCGGTGATGCAAGTGCATATTTGAAGAACTTGATAATACGGGATACATCCGAAATCGTAGATTTATCTGATTGTGTTTTTCCTGAACTGATTACTCGGCTTCCAACAAATATCCATAGGGGTTTTTCTATATTGTATTGTCGTAGTTCCTTTTCATAGTTGTCGAACAGTTCAAGCTGTTCATAATAGCCTAATAAACTGGCTGTAAGGAGGAGTTTGTTTTGTTCTTCGCTGTATTCATTCTTGGTGTCAAGGTTGAATACACTGAAGTCTTTCCCATATCCATCTGTATAGAAATGGCGATAGGAGTAGTCGAAAATGATTGCCTTGGCATATTCGTCAAATAGAAACGTATTCTTACTTGTTATTACCTGACCAAATGTTGCAGAGTATTCAAAAGTGAATGATCCTTCTCCACGAGTAAGGAATTCCCTGTAGGATTTCCATGTCTGCTCATCCGATTTGTTGCCCTTGTGCCCTTCATCGATAAAAACCAAGTTTTTTGACTCAGAGAAGTAATCTACATCAACACTGACACCTTCTCCTTCTTTGTCTTTAACCAATTTGGTAATTTCCAAAATGAGAATTTCACCTTCTTTGGTTTTTAGGCTTTCTTCACTACCGGAGTAGAGCTTTGCGGGAATACCACTTTCCACAAAGTTTTCGTAGTGTTGTCGGCTCAAACCCTCATTTGGCGTAATGAGAATGATGTTTTCCCATTCTTTGAAGTATTTGGTGATTTGCCAATAGTTGCAATGCATTAAGAGTGTTTTGCCACTACCGGTTGCCATCCAATAGGCTAATTTCTTTATGTCTTTTTCGGTGTAGGGCTCTATTTGCTTGAAGTCTTTGCTTCCTTCGGAATACGCATTTAATTGACCTATTAATTGGCTAATGTTATTGCTGTATTGATCAAAAAAGTACTCGGTAAATAATAGAGCTAACCATTGATAGTATTTGAATGTGAGAAATGGTTCCGCTCGGTTTTCACGTAGTTTTTTCTCATAGCCTTGTATGGCTTCATCATATTGCTGTATAGCACGGTCTTCAATGTGTTTGTCTGCGTTAGACATGAGTGTACTCGCAAAATAGGTGTAGCCCGTTGAGCTGGTGCCTGACTCTTTGTTGTTAAACTCATCCCGCAAATCTTCAAAGGCCTCATAACCCAACTGATACAAGATGTACCTGAAAAGGACTAATTGTTTTTCTAGTTGCATACTTTTTAATTGTCTTGTTGGTTAGTTGCATCAATAATTTTAATGCGCAGCTCCTCACTAAAATCATCCTCATTTATGATTGAATAGATAATCTCATATAGAAGGTCTTTGTCTATTCGGTTGTCTGCAACATGTACTGAAATGTTCTCCATTTCAATGATGAAACGGTCCAAACAATAATCAAGCCCATTAAGCTCAAGAAAATAGGCACCCAGTGCTATGCTACTTCTTTTATTGCCGTCACTGAATGCATGACTTTTGTTGACTGAAAAGACTAAATGAGCAACCTTTGTCTCAAACTCTGGATAATAAAGATCATTTTGAATATGGTCTAAAACGCTTTCCAAAAGTCCAATGTCTCTGATTCCGTGTGAACCACCTGATTCATCAATGATGAAATCATGGGTTTCGATGGCATGCGCTATGTCAAAATAGTTGAATGCCATCTTAGCGGTTTTTTAATCTTTTGAAAACATCCATATTATCTTTAAGACGTTCTTCAAGTGCTTTGCTTTTATCTCCTAAGAACTTATCAAATTCTTCGGCTGTAAGATGTGTGACATAACTTTTTAGTTTCTCATGTAACGCATCACGAAAAACCATGTCCCGGCTTGCCATTAATGTTCTCGCTTTTTCTAGAAGTGGCTTAAAAGCGGCATCGTGGAACTGTTCGAACTGTTTGAATAGCTGTTGCGCTTCAGGCATGGTCAACTCACGACCTATCTCTTCTTTCTTTTTACAAAGTATATCCGCAAAGCCATTTTCATAAGCAGCTATCAAATCCAACACTTCTGAATACATCGTGTCGCGGGCTGAATCTTTGGATTTTAGATTAAGTATCTTTTTATATTCTTTGGCATTTTCGTGAAAAATGGATTTGTAAACTGCATCCGTGAATTGAGCGTATTTCCACTTATTTTCCACAATGCAATCATCCAAGGCGTCAGTAAACGCCTGACGGTAGTTAAATTCTCTAATGGCACTCGGTAGAAACTCCTCTTCCCGTTGGTTTATATACTTTGTGTTGCCACCAATTTTACTGTTGATGGTATCAATTACAATATCCAAGATAAGGGCGCGAAGTTGTTTCGCTCTATCACTTTCTGTAAGTAGCATACCGATATTCAGAAATGCACGGAAGCTGAAAACACCTACTTTTGGGGCTTTGGATATGTTGGCGGCATCAGTGTCGCTACCATCGGGCATGTTCGGGACATTCATGTCCTTAACATCTGGCAAGTCACTGATATACTGCTCGTAAGCTTCTTTGAATTCCCTTAGTCGCTTCCCGCTAAGCACTTCGTAGCCATTGCCTGCAAATTCAGCTTCATGTTGCTCCAAATACCGGTTAATGGTTCTTTCGTCTATGTCAAAGAATTGAGCGATTTGACGTTTGGTGTAGCGTAAGCTTCCTTCGAAAAGAATTCCAGGAAAAGCCACCTCTTGTTCAATTTCTTGAAGGGCATACTTGTTATTGAGTATATTCTTCCTGTGTACGTTGGATGTGGTTAAATCTTTGGCCATATCTTAGGATAGCATTTTATTCTTGAATACTTCTTCAATGGGTTGATAGCTTTCAATGTGTGCCTGATCGTTGATGTAGAGCAGATCATACTCAAAAGCTTTCAGCTCTGTTTTCAATGCAACTGCGTCCGCCTTGAAATCTTCCATACTCCAATCTTTTACCGAACGCCATACCACCAAAATGTTTTTGTTGGCATTGTTGTTACCATAAACGAATTGATACTTCTTATCACTGAGTTCTTTGGTAATACATTTTTGCATATGCAGTCCTATGAGATAGTTAAAGGTTTCCACCAAATCAACAGCTTGCTCATTGTCATAGGTGAAGCCATCCCATACTTTAAGTTTGTAATCCCAAGGGTCTTGCATGGCTGCTGTGTTCACCAAGGTCTGGCTGCCTTTGGTTTCAAATTCCAAAAAGTATTTTGGGATATACTGCTCAAACTCCAATGCCTTTTGAGTAGCATCTTTCGATGCATTGAAGGCGATGTTTTCCAAGGCTTCTTCATATTGTTCTAAACGTTGGTATTTGAAGAATACCCCAAGACCGTTCATACTGCCGTCTTTTGGTTTACCATCCTTCCAATCGAAGCTGTAGGCAATTTTTTTGACTCTGGGATTTATAATAGTTGATACATAATGACCTTGTTCAATCAATATGCATTTTCGAGTTAGTTTATCTTCTTTATTCAGCAATTGAACTGAATGGAAGGTCGTACCTGATCCTGCAAAAAAGTCTAAAACAGTGTCTGAATTTTCAACATTCGATGCACCAATTAATTCTATATAGAGTGAAGTAGGGTGACAATAAGGAAAGTCAAGTCCTAAAGGCTTGGTATCTGCTTTACCTTTCTTGCCATCTTGGATTAGTGATGATAATTGCCTTTTGGTTGTTTCTTTTAAATAAACTTTTTGACGAGGTTGTGTGGTTTCATCTTTACCAAAGAGAATTTCACTATTGTTCATCATCTCCTTTAAAGTCTCTGGAGTCCTAGAAAACCCATTCGGTGGCATGGCACATGGTTTTTTAGTATCAGGATGAATTAGTGGTTGATGGAATTTTTCATCCGCTCTGGGTTCGGGTGCCCTAAGACTTACACTTTGATAAAGCCTTCCATTGTCATCAATATATCTGTATGCCTTTTCACCACCTGATAAACTTTTATTCGAGTTGACCCATGATGAAAATTTCTTTCTCACCGAATCGTTTAAGTCTCCCTCTGATTCTATTAACTCATCAACCTTTTTTAGCATTTCAAGGATGTTCTTATTGCGAGCATGAATGATGTGATTATCAAGAGTTCTCCAAATGATATATTCATGCTGAGTTGCTACACCACTACCACCATTCATCGGATTACGTTTGTCCCAAATAATGGGACCTGCATTGTAAAGGTTGTAATTGTTGAAAAGAGAGTGTAGCCTTTCATACTCATTCTCATCTATATGGACATGATACGATGCTGTATCCTTCAAGAGATCTAAACTAATTCTTAACCTATTATCCATCATTGACAACCAACTAGAGTGTTCATAGGTGTTCTTGTATAGGAAGCCACTGGTTGCCGTATTGTAAGGAGGGTCTATGTGAATACACTGAATAGTTTTTTGTTCAGTATTCTGAATATGGTTGATTCCGTGGTAATTATCAGAGTTAATTACTAGACCATCTAGTTTCTCCGATATGTTAATATTATTTGAAAGTGCAGAGAGTAAATGTTCTTTGAAATTTGAATCAAAGTGCTTCGTATCTACACTCATTTTTAACCACTTACCTTGACTTTTAAGGTTATCATAGGTGGGTGTTGTCTGGACTAAATTATAGGCTTTCCACTCAGCTAACTGCTTTTCATTTTTAATGACCTCTTCCAATATAGGTTTGGCTGCTTCTTCACCTATATATTCCACCAAGCGGTCAATGGTAATGACCCATTCGGTACTAAGCACAAACTTCTTTTTCTCCCATAGCTTTTTTTGAAAGTCTTCTATTTGGCTAACAAATTCAATGATGGTATCGGCTATGGATTTGAATACCTTAATGGTTTTGAGGTTATGTTTCAGCCTATCAAAGTGAGCATCAGTATCGGTTACATAAAGGTCATCCACATTTATCAATTCGCTCTTGATGTAATAATCCAACTCCCTTTCCAAAAAGCCTTTCAGGTTCTTATGAATAAAGAAATCATACTTGTTCTTTCGGGTATAGTGCTGGAGCTTCTTTAAGAGTAAGGGTTTGCCTTCTTGTTCTTTCCATAGATTGGCGAATTCTGGATTGGTGCCAAATTTCTTTTTCAAGGCATCAAAAGCGATGTCGTCCAAAGTGTCCTGCTTGCTATTGCCCTTCACTCTTTTCTTTTCTTCATCATTTAAAGCCCTATACTCAAAGTAGAAAGTGGCTTCTTCATTATTGATGTCAGCTTCTTTTTCAGATAGGATAAAATAATTGTTCTCACTTTCTTTTACATTACCTTGCTCAATCTGGGCTTCGGTTAACTTGAAATTTATTACGAGCTCGCCCCCTGAGGTAGGAACTTTGAATGCATACTGATTAAAGGTCTCAGATGATTTGATGTAATATTGATCTTGATTGGCCCAATGAAAGTGGGTTTCTTCCCCATTGTAAGGCACTACATACTTCTCGTTCTTCCCAAACCTCCGTTTGCTAATGAAGTCGCCTTTATCATAATAGCGGGAAAAGAATAAGGTTAGGTGGTTATATATCTGATTCTCCGTCTCTACCGAAACAGAGGATTCAGTTTCCTTCGCCTTGAGTTCTTTGTACTGGACTATTTCCTCTTTGTAGTCTTCCTCATAGATGGCCAAGCGCGTCTCATCTTTTTTCTCAACGGCTTCCAACCACTTTTTAAGCGAAGTGGATTTCTCCATTTCAGTAATTTGGTCTTGCACTTGCTTGGCTTCGTCAGCTGATAAAGTCTGCAACGCCGCTTTTACCTTAGTTACCAAAAGTTGATCTATGAAGGTGGCAATCTCTTTTTTCTTGTAATGCAATATTTTGTAAACACCAAAATCCAAATCTTGCGAATCGAACTGGAAGAGTTGATTAAGGAAGGATTTTAGTTGGTCAAGCGATGTATTGTTTTCAGGCATTCTGTTAGTCTTTCTTAATTTCTATCAATAGATCTTTGACATCAACGTCAAGAATTTTAGCAATGTCATAAAGAATTTCAAGTCGTGGTTGTTGTCGGTTCTGGACATAACCGTTGACCATGTTATAACTCTTGCCAAGTTGTTCGGCCAACCATTTTTGTTTGATTCCCTTTTCTTCAAGTACTTCCTTTATTCGGTTCATGTCCGTATAAATTTATGTAGCCAAGATAGCTGTTTAATTTCTGATATCTCGTTTTTCAATATAAAAAGTGTTAGACTAATTGCATCGCCTTGTAAATCATCTACCCCCCATTAAATAGTAAACATTTTAAGCTCCGTACCTTTTTGCGAACAGCTTGGTACCTTTTAGATTTGTTTTTCCGTAATTTCTTGTTCCTTCGGTCAATCACGTGAAATAGCTTGGTACCTTTTTTGTCCAGCTCGGTACCAAATTTAATCCTACAGTTTGTAAATAAGTTTATTTAAGTTTTGTGCTTTTATTGATGGTATGTCACCAAAAAGGAAGTCGTACACCCGGATTTTTGGTACGTCCTTCCTTCACAAACCCTTCTTGCGGTTTTGCCTTGTAAGGCCGCAAATCCGGGTGTACGCCGTTCAAATTTTAAGGGTTCTGTAATAAAAGAAGCCCTGGTTGTTTTTCGGTGCGTCGAAAAACAGGGCAGTGCCCGGTGCCTTCCAATCAGGACACCAAGGACTTCGCTCGCTTAACTTTCCGTACGCTTCCTTGCCCTTGGGTCTGAAGGAATGCCCAAGGGCCCTTATTGAACCTGTCAAGGCCAAGCCCTGTTTTGTCCATAATTAGGGTTTCCACTTCCTTGAAAACCTAAAGGTTTTGCTACGTTGTGGAGCCTCCCGATTTCTGTTCCAAAAGCCTGGACAGAACCCCCTTCTTTTATGGTGCTGCGCACGTAAGAAGCAAACAAACGCCCCTTAAAATTTGGGAGACAATGACCAAAAAAATAGAGGGGAAATTTTTAACCCTGTTTGCTGATGCATCCAAAAGAGGAAGACAGCAGACCATTAAAAACTTTTAATCATGAGTACATTGAGAAACAAAGTACAACTAATCGGAAATGTGGGGCAGGACCCTGTAATTACTAATCTTGACGGCGGAAAACGTGTGGCACGAATTACCTTGGCCACCAATGAACATTACAAGAACAAGGATGGGGAGCGGGTAACCAATACCGAATGGCATACCGTCATCGGATGGGGGAAGCTGGCCGATATCATCGAGGGTTTCGTGGCTAAGGGCAAGGAAATCGCCATCGAAGGGAAACTGACCTCCCGTTCCTACGAGGACAAGGAAGGGAACAAACGCTACGTCACCGAAGTGATAGCGAGCGAGATCCTATTGTTGGGCGGATCGACCAGCGAGGAGTAATGGTGATGGGTGCCCAAGTTCTACCTCGGGCACCCCAATCCTTTTTTAATCTATAACACCACGAAAATGGAACACAATGTCAACGAAATACAGATCAGTTATCAGGAGAAGCCCAGTACCCTGAAATCCCAGTCCCTGTCAAATTCCAAGGAAGTGTCGAGTTTGCTCTTCAACCACTGGGATATGGATACCATAGGACTCCATGAGACCTTTAAGATCCTTTTGCTCAACCGATCCAATAAGGTTAAGGGCATTTATTCACTTTCCCAAGGGAGTATCACGGGAACCTTGGTGGACCTGCGCATCCTTTTTGCCATTGTCCTAAAAACCCTGTCCGTCGGTATCATTCTTGCCCATAACCACCCCTCCGGGCAATTGAAAGCCAGTGAAGCCGATAAGCAATTGACCCAAAAGATCAAAGAGGCGGCACGCCTGTTCGATGTCCAGGTCCTAGATCATATCATAATGGCACCTGATGGACGCTACTATAGTTTTGCGGATTATGGTATCCTATAAATTTGTACAAAGGCCTTCAAAGCCAATGACACCTGAACCTAAAAAAAGGGAAGCGAAGTATCACGACACAAAGGACTATTCCTATGGTTTTGACCCTGAACTTTGGAATCTATGACAAAGGTTGTCAAATGATATTACAGTAAGCATATTTTTTGTACGCGATGAACCAAATCGACCCAATCATTATGATTGGGTTTTTCTATTTTCTCTAGACCAATATGTGTAACTTTAAGCCAATACAGTCCATGGCGAAATGGTACGGCACGTCCATGGTAACTGCCATTACATACAGCTTTGACTTTCCAAAAGTCCGTACCCTTTGATTTGACTTTTACAGAACTACGGCAACTGGTCCATAAACCCTTATGCTGATAACTTGTTTTGTTAACGCAAACAGGGTTTTCAGAAAGGAATGGAACCAAGTTGTGCGATGCATTTTTGTCCCGGCGGGACAAAAAAGAAGAGCAAGAGGATAGCGTGCTGGCGCAACGCTACCGATCATATATGCCCCGTATGGCCAGTGTTTATAGGGATTGGGTGGGACATGGAAAAGTGGGCTAAAGATGTTTTTCACGGAAAACGGCCTCAGTCCCAATGAAATCAAGCGATTTTTCACGGAAATATGAAAAATAAGGACAAAAATGAGCGTTTCAAAAGCCTGAGCATCAAGGAACCGGTACTCTTGAAGTTTAGACGGTTTTCCAAACGGTTTGGTAAGTCCCAATCCATGACCTTGTTGTCCATGATCGATTTTTTTGAACGTCATGGTATCGATCCGGACCAACACCTCGGGGAGACCTTGGCCAGTATGAAATTGTTCATGAAGCGACGCTTTAATGCCATGGTGGCCATTTTACGCAGTATCGAAAAGGAACAGACCTTGCCCACCGTCAGTATGATCCAGGCCCTCTTTGAACAAGAGTTGGATGCCGAAACCGATGAGGAATGGGAAGGCGATTTTGAGTTTTTTGAACAGCAATTGACAGAGAAATCACCACCTACAGAGCCTCAACTATTGGATACAGAGATTACCGTGCCCAAGATCGTTCATGAACGGCTGTGCGAGCAACTCGAGGAACTGAAAACCGATTTTGAACATGTATTGGATCATGTGTCCGTGGCCAAGAACCCTTTTGGTAAGGAGCATCTTAAACTGGACCTCAAACCCGGAGCCATCGAGAAATACCGAACAAAACTTCAAAACCTTTAATTATGTATATCGCCATTACACGCCAACACATGGGGGCCAACTATCAAGGCAGTGCTCGGGATTTTGTCAAATACCTGGAAAAGGAAAACGAAGGAAAGCCCTTGGAGGCCCAAGAACGATTTTTTAACCAGACGGAACATGATATCGATGCGGAGCAGGTCATTGCCGAAATCGATGCCAATACGGCCAAGCTTAGTAAAAAGGATCCCAAGTTCTATTCCATTATGGTCAGTCCCTCCCAAGCGGAACTCAGACATATCGGGAACGATCCAGAAAAGTTGAGACAGTATACCCGCGAACTGATGAACACTTATGCAGCGGCCTTTTATCGAGACAAGGTAGTGACAGTGAAGGATGTGCTTTATTTCGCGAAGCTGGAGCGGGAACGGAGCTATTCCGAAAAGGACAGGGCGGTACAGGAAAACCAGCCTTTTGCCAGTAAAATTTTAGAACTACAGCACCAGGTAAGGGCCATCAAACAGGGAAGGGAGCAAGGCGATATAGCCCATCTTCAGGAAAAGATTCAGGTATTGGAACAGGAAGCACCACATAAACTGAATGGCAAACGTATTGTTACAGGGATGGCAAAGGAAGGGCACCAGAGCCATATTCATATCATCGTAAGCCGCAAGGATGTGACCAATACCCTTAGCCTTTCCCCTGGGTCCAAGTTCCGGACTTCGGAAACCACCCTAAACGGTGAAAAGGTCAAGCAGGGTTTTGATCGCGATAAATTCTATCGGGCAGCGGAAAAGACCTTTGATAAACAGTTTGGATATCGCAGAAACTTTGTGGAGACCTATAACGCCCGAAATCTCCTTGACAAAGACCCCAAAAGGTTCTTTACGGCCCTTTTAGGATTGCCGGCCCATGAACGACAGGCCGCACGGCAATTGTTGTTCAAAGCGGGAGTCAAGGTGCCCAGTATTCCGACCAATAAGGCCCAATTGGCCTATAAGGCGATGTTGCAACTCAAAAAGGGTATCGGAAAGGCATTGGAATCGGGTTCCATAGGGATATAAAACAAAGTGTTATGGAAATCAATTTGAGCTATTTAGTGATGGGATGGTTGTTGGGTACTGGTATTTCGGTAGTGCTCCACCGCTACCTTAAGCAGGGCTACCTATTCGGGTTGGTTCTGTTTATGTTGGTGATGATCTTCATAGAATGGAGTAGGGGATGGATGCTATTTTTGGAACAAGCCCTAGTGCTATGGCTTCCGCTATTTTTTACGCATACCGTAATCTACGGTTTGGTGGATTATCATAAAGATCTAATCAAAGCATCAAAGGTTTTCGAGGTCAAATTAAAGGTCAGGGGAAGGCCTTTGGTCTTAGGGAACATCCGTCGCGGCATATCGGTGATGGCCTCCGCGGGTAGCGGGAAGACAGAAAGTGTCATTTATGGTTTGCTACAACATTTTCAGAAGCAACATTTCTCTGGGATCATCCATGATTATAAAGACTTTGAGATTACGGAAATGGCCTATCCCCTCTGGCAAGATGAACAAATTCCCTTTCGGATAGTATCCTTCGGGCCCATCCATCATCGTGTAAATCCCATAGCACCCCACTATCTGCTCGATGAGGAAAGTGTACACGAGGTATCCCGGGTGCTATTGGAAAACCTGATGGAACATCGGGATTCCGATGAGAACAGTACTTCACGCTTTTTTAAGGATGCCGCGGAAGGACTGATCAGTGGGCTCATCTGGCGATTGAAAACGGACTACCCCGCTTATTGTACCTTGCCCCATCTCATGGCGCTTTACCAACAGTTGGGCACCAAAAGCCTGATCAAGTTCCTAAGGGGGAACATCACCTCTAGGGCCATGGCCGATGCCTTTATCAGCGGGGTGGGATCGGAACGGCAGACGGCAGGGGTGCTCAGTACCCTGGCCAATGCCATTAAAAAGATCAGCACCCGAAAAATTTTTATGGTCCTATCTGCGGATGAAATCTCCTTGGACATCAATAATGAAGAACATCCTGCGGTAATCGCTTTGGTCAATAATCCACAAAAGGATGCTTCCCTTTCCCCTGTGATTGCGACCATTATCCACACCATCTCCAAACAGATGTCGCAACGAGATAGAAAACCTTCCTTTATGCTATTGGAAGAGGCTTCCACCTTACGGCTATTGAACATGCACCGCATACCGGCCACATTACGGAGTTATGGTATCGTAAGTGTCTATGTGCTCCAGGACAAGGTTCAAAATGATATGATGTACGGGGAGAAGGCCAGTAAGGCCATACTCTCCAACCTGTCCTATCAGTTTTTTGGGAAAGTCAACGACCCTGATACTGCCCGATATTATGAGCGGTTCTTTGAGTTGGTAAAAATACCCACCCGGAGCGTGAGCAAGAGCTCTGGCCTGAATCTGGAACGACGGATTACGCAAGGGGAAAAGGAAGTGTCCAAACGCAGGGCAGAGGTTTTCTTTCGGTTGAAACAGGGCGAGTTTGTGGTGTTTTCGGACGGGAAGGACAGGAAAGTACAGTTTCCAAGGCCCCAAATTGAAAGAGGTTTGCCAAAGCCCAAGACCCATAACGAGGCCGACCTGGAGCAACATTATTTGAAGGTGCACCGTGAAGTAAGGAATATATTTAAGCAATAACAGCCTTTAGGGCTTTAAGTGTGTCCCATTGAAGTGAATTGGAACTTGGAGAACTTCATTCCGTGGACCATGGTTTTTCTACCGTTCCTCAACAAAGGAGTCCGGCCTGTTCATATGTTTAGGAACATATTTTTGAATGATATATTCGGTGATTTCATCCAAGGTCTTCCCGGTGATGGGGTGGAGTCCGGGAGCGGTGAAATATTCTATTTCTCCCTGCTTGTTCTTGTAGTACCAAAACCGAGGCTCGTTGGTGTGCTCTGAAAAAAACCTGGTGGCTATATTCACTTTGACCTTTTTGAAGTTTTTCATTTTTATGGGATCAATGGGTACGACAGGCGTTCCATAGGTTGATAAGGGTGCGATATCACAGGATATAGGTACATATAGGGAGTCGGCCCAGGTCATACAATTTACAGTGGTCTCCTTCTTTGCGGTATTGTTTCCAAAAGGCCATGCCCCAAGCATAACAAGCATTAGGACAACGACAAAGATCGCTGCCAATAGATAGTATGTTACATTCGTTTTTTTTGTATTTGGACCCGTAGGAGGCTCCTCCTGCGAGGCACCTTTGGCCCGGTTTTCTTTTTTTATAAAGTCCTGGTAATTTTCATATCCCAGATATTGGCAAAACAGATCAATGCTCTCTGCATTACGTTCACTTACGGTACTGTCCTCAAGGATATGGCGGTCGTAGGCCCTTTCCAAGGTGCGATAACTGATATAGCCATGATTTTCCTGGATCTGGTGAGCAATGTGTTTGGCAAGGGCATTTTTCTTTTGGGAGATACACTCCCTTTTGGCCTTGGCGAAGACCTTTTGAACGATTTCACCGATTCTGTTGTCATCCATAATGGTTAAAAATACAAATTTCCTCAAGACAGGTTCTGTCCAATTTCAGCTGTAAACGCTTGTTGTCACTGGTGTCCAAAAGATGTCCAATACAAGTCCATGCTTTGTCCACGATTCAAATCAACATCTCACTTTACTTTGTCTCAGAAAATGGATTCCGCTATGTGTTGCTGACATAGCCATTCTAGAAAATTCATTTTTATGGAATGCTGCAATGTGACCTGTATAGGGTTCATTGGAAAGTAGCCTAAAGGGTCACATGCAGTTTTCACTTTCCAACCATAGCAAAGGAGTACTCCAAAACTCACAGGGTGGCTGAAAAGCAACATCGCTCTGGAAAATCCGGACAGCCCCCTCTTTGTTCAATCTTAAAATTTCATAAAGATGAAAAAAATTCATTTGGCCTTATTGGCCGTAGTTTTCAATATGTTCTTATTTTCTTGTGCCAAGGAAGATGTGGCCGATACCGAGATGCTCTTCCAAACCGTTGCAACCGAAGGGGATGATGAAAATCCACCACCACCTCCACCTCCCCCACCACCAGGAGGAGGGGATCAGTAATAATAATTTCATTAATTTGAGCCATGCCTGGATATCGGGCATGGCTTTTTTATGAACCAACCTCCTGTACTTGAAACCTTATTCATTCCTTATCATACTGACAATTCTTGTTTCCTGTGTGCCATCCGATAAAAAAGGGACGATGGACACCATAGTGAAGTATGACAGCATACAAATCTATTACGATCGTTCCATCGGAGAAGATATTTCCATTACCGAAAAAAGTAAAAGCTTGGATAGGGCCATATACTTGGCAAAGAATCTAAAGAATGACTCCGTTCTTGGTAACTTGTTGTACCAGAAAAGTTCTTTACTATTTCAAGCTGGGGAGTATGACAGCTTATTGCTTCACCATCGGAACTTTATTAATACAGCAGCTAGAATTAATTGGCCCCGGATACAAGCTTCCCAATATTATCTTATGGGTTATTACCATGACCGAGTCGAATCCGATTATAAAAAGGCATTTGAGAATTACAGCGCGGCTAAAAACCAATTCGAACTGGCTAAGGACAGTAGTTGGGTAGGGAAGACATTATTGAATATGGCCACGATTCAAAAAGATCAAAATGATTTTTTTGGAAGTAAAGAAACGGTAACTGAGGCCATAGTATTTTTAAGTGCCACTGAGCACACGGATGAATTGGTCCAATGTTACAATCTTTTGGCAACCAACCACAGAAAGTTGTTCAATTTAAAGGACGCCATAGCCTATTATGAAAAGGCTATAGCTAATAGTGTTAATGCAAAAGATAAAATCGCATTTGAGAATAATTTGGGTGCCACCCTCGTGGATGATGGAAAATACGAAAAGGCCATTGCTATTTTTGAAAGGCTCTTAAAGGATTCTTCCTTGGATAGTTCCACAGCCCGATATGCCAGGATACTGGATAATCTTTCCTATACGAAATGGCTAGTGGGCCAAGAAATTGCTGACGATTCTTTTCAAAAGGCATTGGCGATTCGGATAAAAAAAGCGGATATGAGGGGGCAGATGGCCAGCTATACGCATTTGGGAGAGTTTTACATGAAAAAAAAACCTCCAATGGCAATGGCTTATTTTGATTCTGTGATCCAAGTTTCAAAAAGAATGAACGTTCCTAGGGCGGAAACGGATGCGTTACGTTTTATGATCCAGTTGCAGCCCAACAATGTAAAACTCTATGAACGATATGTTCATCTGAATGATAGTCTTTATAAAGAGGAGTTAAGTGTCGAGACCCAATTCGCGAAGTACAAATATGACGATAAGTTGAAGCAGGAATCCATTCTAAGGCTGGAAAAAGAGAAGGCAGAACAGGCATTGTTGACGGCCAGGGAACGCAATAAAAAAACAATGTCCTATTTGGGATCTATAGTGTTGTTGTTGGGCCTAAGCTTTGTTATCTATTATTTCGGGCAACGAACCAAGCGATTGAAAGAACGGAACAAATTGGCAAAATTGGAGGCCACTCTTGAAACGGAAGCTGAGATGTCCCGTAGGCTACATGACGATTTCGGGGCAGGGCTCAATCAAACCATGTTGATGTTGCAAAGCGATGCCGATAAGTCAGCTGTCCTGGATAAATTGGATGCGCTCTACAATCAGAGCCGGAATTTTTCCAGAGCAATCAATGAAGTGGGCACAGGTGGTCGTTTCAAGGACGAGTTTTTGGAAATGCTCCATTTCAGGACCCCTAAAAATGCAAACCTTTTTGTCACCGGTGTCAAGGATATTCAATGGAACGAAATGGCCCCGCTTTCCCAACAGGTGCTTTTCAAGGTGCTTCAGGAACTCATGATCAATATGGGCAAGCATAGCCATGCCAAAATGGTGACCTTGGGCTTTAAACGTGCCGGAAAGACCTTGACGGTGAAGTATTCGGATAATGGGGTGGGTGCGTCCCTGGAAGAACTCAACGCCAAAAATGGATTGAGGAATACGGAAAAGCGTATTCAGGCCATTGGCGGAAGCATTATTTTTGATACTGGAAAGGGAGAGGGCTTTACGGTTCGGGTCACGATTCCATTTTAACACAAATCATGGTTATGTTCAAAAAAGTATTGATCGCAGAGGATTTTCAGGATACCAATCAGGGTATTTCGGAGATGTTGCGGGAAAAGTTGCATATTCCTAGCCTACAAGAGGAATTCTATTGTGATAAGGCACACAATCGCTTAAAATATGCCCTAGGTGAAAACGAACCCTTCGAATTGCTGATCACAGACCTTTTTTTTAAGGAAGATCATGTGGAACGTAAGCTTACTTCCGGATTGGAACTGATAGGGGCCGCGAGGGCCATACAGCCAAATCTCAAGATCATCGTCAACTCGATGGAGGATAATCCGGCCAAGGTCAATGCACTCTTTAAAGAAACAAAGATCAATGGTTACGTTTGCAAGGGCAGGCATGGTCTCAAAGAATTGGTAAATGCAGTTCAGGAGGTGTTCCATAACCGTACCTATGTTTCACCTGGGATTGATCTCAATGTATCCAACAATGTATTTGAACTCGAGGAATTCGATCTGATGATCTTGCAGGGTTTGGCGGACGGACTTACCAAAAAGGAAATTTCGGAAAAATTCAAAAGGGAGCATATCACGCCCAATAGTGAGAGCACAATCGATAAAAGAGTAAGCAAACTGTTTGATAAGTTCGGTGCCAAGAATACCAACCATTTGATTGCTAAGATGATTAGGGAGGAAAAAATCTAATGTAGATTATGAATTGAGAAAAATGACCTGTCCTTGCAGAAATCTGTAAACTAACATTGAGTGAATCTCGTATTATTGTGCTGAACCAAATTAGTCAAAATGCAATTCACAAGTACAAGTTCAGGAAACTCCTATACTCCATTTAAATTTTCCATAACCTCATGTGCCGAGTCGGTCCACAGGTTCAAAGTTGTTTCCCTAATTGCATTGTTGCTGTGCATTATGGTGCCAAAACATACCGAGGCTCAGAATGATGGAGCTGCAATAGCAGGTGCTGTTGGGGCATTGGCTCTTATTGGGACTGGAATAGCAGCTGTTGAACAGATGAAGGAAAGAGCGGAGTTGACAGCAACACAATGGGTATTATCCAATAATCCTCAGTTGACAAGCTTCTCTTTGAAGACAGTCGACTTCGATGGTAAAAAATTAAAGGATATGTCTTCCGCATCGGTGATCACTTTTAAGATTCAAGAATTTGAACCGCAAGACGACCCAGTTTTAAATGGCGAAAAGTTTGTGCTTTTAGGATTCACAAGTCATGGATGGATCAATGAGTACGGCATTGATTTTAATAAGGTAAACTGGTTTATGCTGAATAAAGCTGAGTGGACAAAGATGATGGTTTCATATGTCAAAATAGCGTCTGGAAAAGACTCCAATATCGAAAAGGATATTGTTAATGGCAAGATTGTAAATAGAGGAGTTAAGGTGAAAGGAAAAAACATCATTCCGTTTTATAAAATGTCTGGGGATATGTATGTTGTTACAGATTATTCCGATCAAATGAAGTTTGTGTACAATGAAAGATCTCTTGGTATTTTTTTGAAGAAAACCCAAGATCTTGTGCAAATCAAACGAGGTAGTTTAATAGAACTCCATGACTTCTTTTATGAAGAGAATTAACTGAATTATTTAATACCACTATCCATTATAGCCCCAGGAATTGGTCATAAGACACTATGACTATTTATAGGGCAAATAAATCATCCCTTACAGATTTCTGTAAGGGATTGTTCGTTTATAGGGTTAGGTTTGTTTGAGTCAATGAATTACAGACCCCAAGTATATGGGTATGTGGTGGTGGCAGGAAATACATGCCTCACGGCAACAATAAAAGAACATGGATTTAATAATTAGTAACCCTTACCGTATTGCTGGAATCCTTTCCAATGCCTCCGAAAGAGAAATCCAAAAACAAAAGACAAAAATAAAAGCATATTCGCGTGTTGGAAAAGAAGTTCAAACGGAATATGATTTTAAATTCCTTGATGATGTTAACAGGAATGAAGAAATTATCGAACGTGCTTTTGCCAAAGTTGAACAAAACTCCGATAAAGTAAAACATGCATTGTTCTGGTTCCTGAACGCAAACCCTCTTGATCAGACTGCACTAGAATATTTAAAGGATGGCGATGAATATAAAGCACAAGAAATATGGAAGAAGGTAACCGACGGAAAGGAAATAAATGTTAAAAATTACTCGGCATTTAACAATGTTGGTACCTGCCATTTAATGAGCAGTTTCAAAATAGATATTAAGAAAGGTATAGAAGCAAAACTAAAGCTAATTGAATCCGATTATTTCGAAAATTTTGTCCATGAAGTTGCTGATAAGACGTATTCCATCGATAGTCAAAAACAAGTAGAAATCTTTGTGGATGAATTGTTGGATGAATTGTTGCCGCTTTATTCCGACCATGAAATAAATCAATTGTTCAATGGTTGCAACAGTTTCGTAAGAAAATACCTGACAAGTAAGTTGACCGAAGGGCCGATTCATATAATCGAAACCGCAATTGAAACTACCAAGATCAAAAGGCGTGATAACAGGTCTATAGCCTATCAACATGGTTTAACTCTTTATACCGGAAACCTTAATGACATCAATGCTTTAAAATCAATGCTGGGTACAAATGATTTAAAGTATAAAATGCTAGCCGACAACATGGCCAATGAAATCGCTCAGTGTGGTATTGATTACTTCAAGGCTAACAAGGATTTGAGTGACCCCAGTGAAAAGGGATTGGAATTATTGAGGTATGCACAGTCCATTGCCGTTGGAGACCAAACATGCGATAGGTTGGTGGAAAACATCGAAGGAATACAGGAGTGGAGCAAAACAGCACCCATCAAGGATGATCTAAATTTTATAACAGAAAGATTAAAGGTCTTTCAAAATTTGGCGGATACGATAGCCAACGCAAAAAAATTGATGCTTGATTGCAAACCTAAATTGGACCGTATCAAAAATATTCTTGGTCCTCAAGATCAACTTTATTTAAATGTCAGTGGGGCCGTTGTCAACAATGCATTGGGCATGATAATAGATATTGTCAACGAAGCCCAAAGTGGTCTTGAGTACGATAGAGCCAAACTGATGCGATTACCCAATATAGTTTCCTCTGCAATAGTAGTGGTCCGAGGACTGGGCACGCTTGATATGGATGGGCCCACAAGGCGCAGATATTCAGATAATAAGGCCACTATTTTAAGTATTGAAAGTCAGTTGCGATCTATCAACGGACAATCCAATTACCGCTCACCTAGTCCAGGAACATCCAGCTCCTCAGATGATGGGTGTGCTCCATGGGTCTATATCGTAGGTGGAATCATATTACTAATAATACTGGCAAATACTTGTTCCTAAAGAACCCCTTGACATGAAACATATAACATTAATTCTCATACTTTTTTGTACTACTAGTGTCTTTGCGCAAAGACAACAAGATTCCGTTTTCATAAAAGTGCCATCCTCCATCCGGGACAGTATAAATATGCATCAACTTGAAATTGAATCCTTAACAAAGAAACTAAAGTATCAAAATTACACTCTTGGTCGACAAGCTGAAACGATAGCGGGACTTGAAAGGGAGGATAAAAACTTACGAATATCCCTTGATAGTTTGAACCTACTTGTTGAGGCCAACAAAGAATTAGTGGTTGCAAATACGAACGAACTCGACTCAAAAATTCAAATGACGGGACAAAATGCGGAATCACAAATAACGGATTTGGACCATACTTTGGACAGACAACAACTTTATTGGGTCATCGCCATATTGGCAATGTTATTATTGGGAGTGCTTATTTACTGGCTTTTGGGCAAGCGAATAATGTCAAATAAAACAGATGTTGAAACGCAGATAAGGAATACAAAGGCTTCACTGGAGGAAGAAGGTGTAAAACTGGACAATAAGTTGGTTGAGGTTTTGGAATCACAATTGAAACTTCAACAAGAGTCGAAAACATTCCAAGCAGTTGAAACTAAGGATAAAGTAAATCATTCCCTAGCTTTAAAAATAGCTGATGAAATTATTCGAATTCAAAAGAATTTGAGTCGTATGGATCAAGGGACAAAGGGTTTAAAACAGTTAAACTCTTCCGTAAAACGTATTCAGGACAATTTTGCCTCCAATGGATATGAATTGGTGGATATGCTCGGCAAGGAGTATAATGAGGGAATGAAAGCTACTGTAAATTTTATTCAAAATGAAGATTATGAAAAGGATCAAAGACTGATAACAAGAGTAATAAAACCACAGGTCAACTATCAAGGAAAAATGATTCAAACAGCACAAGTAGAGGTTACAGAAGGATAAAAAATATTTTTTCAATGACAAGAATAAAAATTGATTACGGTATTGATTTAGGAACAACCAATTCCGCTATTTCCAGAATTGAGCATGGAGAACCGACTATTAAAAAGACGGATACTTTAAAGGATACCATGCCCTCCTGTGTTTATATAAATAAGAAAAGAGCAATACAGGTAGGTGACAGTGCATACAATGCCTTGAAAAGACAGAAACTGAATGCCATGAAAAACTGGGATTCGGGCAAGGATAATGCTTTCATAGAGTTCAAACGAACCATGGGGACCGACATGAAATATAACAGTTCCAATTTAGGAGAGGAACTGTCAAGTGAACAATTATCTGCCGAAGTATTGAAGACTCTGAAATCCTTCGTTAAAGATGAAAATATAAACTCCATCGTCATTACAGTTCCTGCTGCATTTAAGAACAATCAAAAAGAGTCCACGAGGGAGGCGGCCAAGTTAGCAGGGTTCAATCATATTGAGTTGTTGCAAGAGCCTGTTGCGGCATCCATGTCCTATGGTTTGGATTCTAATAAAAAAGATGGTTTTTGGCTGGTTTTTGACTTTGGAGGGGGCACATTTGATGCGGCCTTGTTAAAGGTTGAAGAGGGTATCATGAAGGTGGTGGACACCGAAGGTGATAATTATCTAGGAGGTAAAAACTTGGACTTTGCTATCGTTGATGAAATTATCTTGCCATATCTCAGCGATAATTATTCTATCGATTCAATTCTTAAGGATGATATCAAAAAACAATCTTTGAGGAATTCAATGAAATATTATGCTGAAGAGGCCAAAATCAAACTTTCATTTAACGATACCCATAATATTCTATCAGATTTAGGCGATATCCCAGGGGAGGATGATGAGGGGGAGGAATTTGAATTGGATATCACGGTCACACAATCGGATATGGAAAAAGCAGTATCGCCAGTTTTTCAAAAGGCCATTGATGTTAGTCTTGAACTATTGAAACGCAATAATTTGATGGGTTCATCCCTGGATTCGCTGATTCTTGTTGGAGGCCCTACATATTCACCAGTTTTAAGAAGGATGTTGGAAGAACAGATCTGCGTGCCCGACACCAGTGCAGACCCTATGACGGTTGTTTCCAAGGGCGCTGCCCTGTATGCCTCAACCATTGATGTTTCAGAAGAAGTAAGGGAGCAAACACGTGATAAAACGAAAATACAATTGGAAATTTCCAATGCAGGATCTACAGTGGAAACCGAAGAGTTCATACCTATTAAGATCCTAAAGGATAAAACGGAAGGGGAAATACCTGAAAAGGTTTTTGCTGAGATCACGCGAGGGGATAAAGCTTGGTCCAGTGGTAAGGTGGAGATCAATACCATCGGTGAGGTTGTGGAAATCCAACTTAATGAAGGAAAAACCAATGTGTTCGAAGTTGTTTTATATGACAAACAGGGAAACATTCTGGAAAGTGAGCCTTCAAGTTTCAGTATTATCCAAGGTTCTAAAATAGGTAGTGCCACATTGCCCTATAATATTGGGGTGGAGTTAAAAGATAAAGCCACTGGTAAAGTTCGCTTCAGGACCCTGAAGGGCTTGGAAAAAAATCAGACCATTCCAGCTGTTGGAACCAAAAATGGTTTGAAGACCCAAAAACAGATAAGACCCGGTATGGAATCTGATTTTATTAAGATTCCTTTATATGAGGGAGAACATGCAGCAGAGGGGACAAGGGCAATCTATAATGAGCATATTACAGATATAAAAATAAGTGGAGCGGACCTACCATCCTTGTTGCCCGAAAGCAGTGATGTGGACCTCACAGTGAATATTGACAGGTCGGAAAAGATTACGGTCATAGCCTATTTCCCATATTTGGATTATTCCACCGAGATTGGTGTGGACACCACCAAGGCCTCAATTGAAACCCCATGGCTGGAAAACGAGATCAGAAAGGCAAAAGGGAGTATTGTTGAATTAAAAGTGGATGGGAATTTTCACAATGGCAAGTTGCAAAAGGTTGAAACGGACCTGGAGCAGATTGAAAAATCATTCAGGAATAACAAAAACGACGTGGATGGAAAACAGGAAGTGTTGACCAATTTGAGAAAGTCATTGAAAACTATTGATGAAATCAATGATATGAACGAATGGCCAAAATTGGAAGAGTCGCTCAAAGAAGAATTTTACAGATTGGAAGATGCCAATAAAGAACTGGGAAATAGTAAGACTATAAAGGTGGTCGATCAATTCCGTTCACAGTTAGATGAGGTTATTCGAACTAAAGATGTGAAACTGGGAAGTGTTCTTTTGGAGGAAATAGGAGACTTCT
Organism: Flagellimonas lutimaris; assembly: GCF_003581615.1. GTDB lineage: Bacteria > Bacteroidota > Bacteroidia > Flavobacteriales > Flavobacteriaceae > Flagellimonas > Flagellimonas lutimaris. The sequence goes on along the minus strand of NZ_QXFH01000076.1, from coordinate 178,785 downwards.
TTTTTCAAATGACAATGATATATCAATTGATTGGAATGGTGCAGTTGTTTGACAGGGATTTCAATACATTTCATTGGGCCGATAGAAATACAGCGAGAAGCTTGATCAACAAAGGGTTGCAAATAGTGGGCGAAAATCCAAGTGTAGAAGGATTGAGACCGGTAATCATTGCTTTGTTCGATTTATTGCCAATTGAAGAAAGACCAAGCGGAGACGATAGTGTATTGGTAGGATAAAATTGACTGATCTTATGAGAACGAACAGCAAAATCATATTCATGTTTTTAACCATCACAATGTTACTTTCAGCATGTGAGAGCGAAGCCGAAAGAAAGCAACGATTGGCAAGAGAAGAACAGCAAAGGATTGAATTGGAGGAACAGCGAAAAATGGAAGAAGCTGAACGAAACCTCAGGCTGGAACAAGAGCGAATGGAGCTTGAAAGGATAGAAAGGGAAAAGCGCATTGCTCGAGAGGCCTTGCTTAAAAAAGAGCGGGCAGAACGGGCCCAATATGAAAAGTACATTGGAAACTCCCTTCGGACTGGGGCCACTCCTTATTCCAAATACTACGGAATGAATTCCTCTTGTAATGAATATGGATGTTCTCAAATAAAGGTCAGGACCAGTAATTCAGATGTTTTGGTTACAATAAAAAAAGGAGGCGAAGTGTTTCGTCATGCCTATATTAATTCTGGTGACAGTTATACCTTTTCCTTTCCCAATGGTACCTACCAAACATTTTTCTATTATGGAAAAGGGTGGAATCCTGAGAAAGAAATGAAGGGCGGAAAGATTAAAGGTGGTTTTATAACCAATGTAAGCTTTGGCAAGGATAGTCCCCAGATTTTGAACAATAATATATTGGAATACCAGCTGATTTTGCAGGAAAATGGAAATTTCAGCACCCAACCGAGCAATCCGGAAGAAGCATTATAGATGGGAGGTGGTAATCACATATTGTCCAAAGGTCATATGGTAGATGGTCTGTACGAGGTTGCCTTTTTTATCAAAAAGGGGAGATATGCCGAATCATACCGGGTGAGGGACCAAAAAGGACATAGTAGGTTTTTAAAGCTTTTTCATTATCCACAATTGGATAGGACACAATTTGACAAACAGGGGAATATCGTTGAAATCGAGGTGCTTAAACAGGTCGAACATCCCAATTTGGTTGAGTACTTTGATTATGGGGAAGTAGTGTTGGATAGCCAAAAGTTTGCATATGTAGTTCTAAATTTTATCAGTGGTGAAACTTTGATGGATAAGCTTAAGCGGGAACATACCTTTAATTGGTACGAGGCCAATTCTATCATTAAAGGTGTGCTTAATGGTTTAAGATATCTACATTCCCTTTCTTCTCCGGTCATCCACAATGATATCAACCATTTGAACGTAATGTTGGATTTGACTAGTAAGGTGGCCATTACAAAGATCATTGATTTTGGATATGCCAGGTATCTTGAGCAATCCAACCTGGATTTTTTGAAAACAGGGTTGAATCCTTTCTATCAGGCAAGTGAAACTTTTAACAATGTATTTTCTGTACAGAGTGATCTGTTTTCAATAGGCGCGCTCTATTATCATTTGTTGGAAGGTCTTCCCCCATGGTTTGTAGATATTCCTAAATATGGATTAGATCAGGTCAAGCTGGAGAACATTGTTCTTGAAGAGCGTAGAAAACCATTGAGGTTTACTCGGGTAAAGGATGTGGCCACCAAAAGTATCCTTCGAAAAGCCTTGAACTCAGATACTGAAAATCGGTTTAAGACTGCTTCAGCCTTTATTGAGGCCATGAATGGGGAACTATTGGTCGAACCCCTTCATGCCACAAACGGTAAAAAAACCAAAAAAAAGATGTCCAAGAAGGGTAAAGGATTTGGCGCCATTGCTGGAATGCAGCCATTGAAAGACATGGTGCAATTGGACGTCATCGATGCCCTGACACAAAAAGAACGTTACGCCTCATATGGGCTAACCATTCCAAATGGAATGCTCTTGTACGGCCCTCCTGGCTGTGGCAAAACTTATTTTGCGGAACGAATGGCAGAAGAAATTGGATTTGACTTTTATCAGATCAAGCCTTCGGATATTCAAAGTAAATGGGTGAACGCCTCCCAAGAAAACATTAAAAATCTTTTTGAAGAGGCACGTCAGCATGCCCCAAGCCTCATTTTTATCGATGAGTTGGATGCAGTTGTGCCCAACAGGGATGATTCGGGGATATCCCACATGAATACCAGTGTGGTAAACGAAATGTTGGCACAAATGAACAATTGTGGAGAAGACGGTTTATTTATTGTTGCGGCGACCAACCGGCCCCTCAAGATAGATCCGGCCATACTCAGATCGGGTCGTTTGGACAGGGTTATCTATTTACCTCCACCTGATCTTGAAGCACGTAAAAAGATGTTCGAGCTCTATTTGGAAAAGCGGCCTAGGGAAGTGGGAATCAATTTTTTGAAAATCGCCAAGGCCACCGATAAATACGTTTCAAGCGACATCAAGTTTCTTTGTGATGAGGCTGCAAGAATTGCACTGAAATCATCGGCACGAATTTCTGAGGAGATACTTCTAAAAACAATTAAGGCCAATAAACCCTCTATTAATGAAAGGGAATTGAAATCATATTTGGATATCAAGGCCAAAATGGAAGGAATTAAAGATAACAACAGTGACCGGCCTAGGATCGGATTTAAAAAAGATTAAGTATGGAAACAATACAATTCAATAGACTTCTGCTGAAAACAGCATTTTCATGTATGGCCTGCGATGGAGACATCGATAAGCGTGAAATAAGGTTGATACGACAATTGCACCATGATTCCAATATTTTCGGTGATATGGATATGGATAAGGAGCTGGAATCTTTGCTGTTGGAGATCAACAAAGATGGTCTACGATTTTTGAAGGATTATTTCAGTGAATTGATTGACCACAAACTATCGCAATCGGATGAATTGAAATTGATTGAGGTGGCAATAGCCACTATAAAGGCGGATGAAAAGGTCGAGTATAGCGAAATAAAGTTTTTCAAAGTAATCCGTTCGAAATTGAATATCGACAACAAGCTTATTCTTGAGAAACATCCCGATTTTGAGGATTACTTGGAAGAGGACATCATTACGGAATCTTATTTGCTGAGACTGCAAGATGACTTTTTCGATGCACATGATATGCCCAAATTTGAAAAAATCGATTTGCACCTAGAGTAGTTGTCGGTATTTTTTGTTTTCAGCCGGTATCAGCTGGTAATATGGCAAGCTTTACTTTATGGAGAAGGTCATGCTTACCGGTAAATGATCTGATAATCTACGTGCTTTCTCAAGTTGTTCACAAGACCTTACAAAATTGATTGTCCGACTCTTGATAAAGAATATTTCCCTTGAATAAAATATGTTATCTATTGCATAGTTGAGATAGTCGTCTCCATTACATTCCCATTTCAATGTGGTCTTTTTGTTCGAAATTGCGGCTTTATATCCATTGCTTCTCATTATATTGAAAATGGGCATTTTTTCATCAACATTAAAATCCCCGGCAAGAATTACAGGAGTGTTTGTCAAGGAATCTCTGACATAATGGGATAGTGCTTTGATCTCACTCTCTGGGTCTTTATCGTAGGGCCGTGAATGATAATCGATGAGATTGATATGTTTTCCCTCTGTATACAATTTCAGGATAAAAGGCTCCCTGTCGATTATGGAATCCAGCCCCGAGATTAATCTGCCCCGATTTTTTATTTTAATGTTTTTGGTTTTCCAGATTATGGCGTAGCGCTCCGTTACATATTTTGGACTATTTGTAGGGTCACTGATGACATAGTCCCATTTGGCCCCCATCCTGTTCAGGATATCGGTTAATCTGGCAACGGCTTGTGCACCACCATAACCGGCAACCACTTCTTGTATAGCAAGAATATCGGCATCCCTTACAATTTCTGCTATCTCATTAAGCTCCTTAGTGTTTTTGGTACGCCCAAAATCTTTAATGTTCCAAGAAATCATATGTATCTCGTTGCTTTGTGCGTGTACAATACAATGGGCAATTAACAGAAATATCAGTAATACTAAACGCTGTATCATGAGGTTGGTCATTTAGGTTTCTATGTAAGTTTTAATAATACTCTTTGTTTTTTACACAATGACTGATTCTCCCTTTCGAGTTTTCCATATCGCCATAAAATCTAGGTGTCACATGCAATGAACGTGTATGATGTGCTGTCCCGCTTCTTCACTACAATTCACCCCAATAGTATAACTTTTTGGGCTATTAGTATTTTCAATTATCGTTTTAGCCTTTTTTATCATAGCGGTTAATTCATCCCGCACCTCTTTGTCCAATAAAAAGAAAGCGGATTTTTATTCATTGGATTCCATGTGGAGAATGGAAAAGATTTTGAAGATTTCAACTGAACCTTTTGTAAGCCCTTTGAAATTATTTGAAATAGTACCGGTTTCTTTGAGTTTAAAGATGGCCGCAATGGTATCCTGCATCTGATTAGGTTTTATTTTGATTGGTTTCGTTTGGCTTGCCTTTAACGTATATCGAAATAGAGAGTAAGAGAGCCCAAATGATATCGATGATATTCCACAGGTCCCTGCCCAAAGCTATTTTGAAAATAGGGTTGATCAAAATGGCAGAGGCAAGCCAGATTATGAACCATGTCTTGTTTTTTTCAAAACTGTGGTACGCCAATAATCCAAATCCCAACATGCCCAAAAAACGAACCAATTGAAAATAGCCGTATTCCCAGTCAAATAAACAACCGATGAACAGTATGATCAAAGCGATCTTTATGATGAGGAGTATTTTGTTGGGCATTTGGAATGGTTTAGTGCTACAATGTTAAAGTTCATCCATTAATCGAACTAGCATCATGGAGAAGATATCCACGTTGGTACTAAATTCGAGGAAAGGGCTTTTTCCTGTATCCTTTTGAATATCCACGCCGTTTTTATAGGGGGTAATATCCAAGACTTTGTTCAACCTAATAGTTTTGTTTCCCTTGGAGCCCATAAAAATGATTCGTTTGTTTGTAAGGTATAAGTTTCCACTGTCAATGACCTTCCAAACATCTTCCGAAACGGATTTGGCAGCGATGCTGCCCATGCGGTAATATACCCCTTTCGCTATTTTTATCCTTGCTGTAGGACCGCCATAGTTGATTCTTTTGGTCACTCTCCGTTGTTCTTGCCAATTAACACGGCCCATAAAATAAAGGTTTTCACTCTTTTGAATGTTTATGGGAGGGTTGGTGTATATTGGTAGTTCTCCGTTTTCTATAGTCCAATATAAACGGTAGCGCTGTAGATTTTCTTTGGTTTTCGCATCCAAATTTGGTTCGATGCCCAGGCTTTGGGATATCTCGTTCATTTTCTCAAACTCCTCATCGCTCAATCGCTCATCTGAAATGGCATTATCAATGAAATCCCTTAGGATTTTATTTGAATTGGAATTAAGTATGTCCTTCGCTGTTTGATCATTTAGCAGCAGGTTTTTTTTGAGCATCTCCAATTTGTCCTTTTCATCTTGGGTCAATTTTCCATCAGATACGGCAATTCTAACTTCTCTGTCAAAAATCTTTTTGGTTTCAAAGTCGAGTACATGCTTGATGTCTGCTTCGGTCAAATGCAGTAGTTTTTTTAGATGTTGAATAGTATTTACTTCATCCTGGTCGATAACTTGATCTTCTAGACAATGATGAACGTACTTTCTGAAAAGTTCAAAACGAAGGGCTTTGAACTTCTTATTGAGTTTTATTTTATACCTATCTGCAATTTCTCGGATGTGTTCCAAGTTTACCTTGGTCAGGTCATCTTCGTTTTCGACGAATAGGTTGTTTATTTCAATGATGGCATTTTCCTTGGGGGTCCTATTTAGGATTTTGTCGAAGAACGAAGGCTTTTTACTTTCCTTTGTTGTGAAGATGCTCATAGTTCTGGTTTGGATTTATTTCCAGGTGTTACACTTATACCTGAACAAATGGTTCAAGCAAGTTTGATTTATATTGATGTTATTATCATTATTCCAAAGTTGTACCGTCTTCAAATATAATTTTTTCAGGCTCCCAAATGACTTTTAGGTCTTTCAGATCTTTGTTTTTTAGAGCTTGGTCTTCATCATTAAACCGATTGTAATCCGTTGTTGCATTCCAATTAACCTCTTGACGGGCAGGTATGGGTTGATCATAAACAAAGTCTAGGGATTTAATTTCATCGTCGAACAAATTGGTAAATGTTATGCCGCCTTTAATGGCCCGGATATTTTTATCGGATTTATTTTGAATCACGAATTTGTAGGTTATAAAGTCTTCATAGTCACCTTCCGAGAACCCTTTTTGATAACACGAAACCATTACCGATTGATTGAGCCGTTTAATTCTTTCTGCCTCTTCCTTGGCTGCTTTTTCCGCTAGGGCCCTTTGTTCGGCTTCTACTTTTTCCTGTTCTTTTTTCCACTCCTTGCCATCCTCCAGGATTTCTGCATAGGTCATATCTTCAAGTTCTTTTTCCTGTAGTTTCAATCGTAACATCGACCCTGCTAACAATTGAAACTCGGTTGTGTCAAGTTTGGATTCTATGGCTTTTAAATCTTCTTTTGCGGTTTCTTCATTGAACTTTTTATCCAATGCGGAGTTACAGGACATGAATAAAGCCGTAACCCCAATAAGTATAAGTTGTTTCTTCATTTAAGTTTCCTTTTAAATCAATGGAAACTAAACTAGATAAATTGTCAACAATGCCATTACGGAAAAACGTAACAGCAGATTGTTTTAAGAGAAGATTTTAATTTATGATTTAAAATTAAAAAGAGACAAGATTACTATTCAAGGTTGATGATCATGGATAATAACCATCTCAGAATTGTACATAGTTGGCAAAACTATTTCATTTATATATCCAACAAGCAATTACTCCGTAATGAGAACAAGTTTTCCCTTAATCATCCTCTTTCAGTGTTCTGATGTTTTGGATATCAGTAAACTTACTTTTTTTCATGTGACAGTTAAAATTAAAGTGACCTCCTCCCGTTAAACCGGACAGTTTAAAACTGGAGAACGAGTACATCGAAATGAATCTAAATAGCCCGGATTCTCTAGTTATGACCGGTACCTAATTTTGGGAGGAGGTCAAAAGTTGGGAAATTCTAATTTTAAGCTGTCTTCTTTTAGGTAAGGCTACACTAATATCCTTCCTTGTTTAGATTAAGGTAAATTCCTTAAACCTACAAAATGCATTGGCCAGTTTAATCTGATATGGACTTTTGCACTCTGCTTCAAAAATAGCTGGATTGGCTATCATAATAAAACGAGTTCGTGCTCTCGATACAGCAACATTGAACCGGTTGGGGCTAAATAGAAAGTCCATTCCACGTGGTGCCTCCTCTAAACTGGACGTAGCAACAGAATAAATAATCACCGGTGCTTCTTGTCCCTGGAACTTATCCACTGTACCTACTTCCATTTCGGGCAAACGCTGTTTAATCGCTTGCACTTGGGCGTTGTAAGGGGTAATGATTTTTGTGTCTGCAGTCGTCAAGGGTTTTTCTATGCCATACTCATTGATTAAACGCACATCACCAGTGGTAAGTAGAGTCACGATTTCCAACACTTTTTCAACCTCTTCTATGGATGAGTTCGTGTTTCCGGTATGTTCTACTTTTTCAAGGTATAGACCCGCACCTGCATACCTTGAATCGATTATTTGCTGTTGGTCAAGATGCTCTTTTGATTTTAAACGGTTTTCATAGAAAAGCTCAGATACGAAAGCATTGATAGACGAATGCATGCGCCAAGTTTCACCTAGAAATATTCCTTGCTCATCAGAAATGGTTTTCTCACCCTTTAGCACATGCTCTAAGGCAGATACTTCAGAACCGTCCGGATGAACACCTTGTTGAGGTTGTTTCAATTGTTGGGGGTCCCCGAGGAGCACGAGGTTTGAACACGAATGTGATACAGCAAGTGTGTCGATCAAAGATAGCTGACCGGCTTCATCCACAAAAAGGTAATCTATACTATCTTCATAGGGTGGTTTGCTCCACATAAATGACGTTCCGGCAATTACGTCTGCTATCCCTATCATTGCTTGGATTATATTTTCGTCATTGCTTACTGTCCATGGAGAAGGATTAACTGGGTCCGGTTCAGTTTTTTGGATCATTTGAATATCAAAAGCAGCTTCCTGGGCTCTTTTGTGTACTTGTTTTAAAAGATTTGTAATCACTTTATGGCTCAGTGCAGTGATGCCGATTTTTTTGCCTTGCTGAGCCAAGCGGACAATAATTTGGCTACCCGTATAACTTTTACCGGCACCAGGAGGGCCTTGAACAGGGAGATAGCTATGGTCAAGTTTGCTGGCAAAGTCAAACGATTTTTCCAGAATGTCGTTATGGTTCTCTAATTCTTCGTTTAAGCTAGGAGGGACATTCATAAGCATTTGTCGAGCAGCTCGGTACTTTTCATCTACACTATCAATACCATTTTCTACTACCCATTCTGCTAAATCGATGATTGCTTCTTCTTTAGTTCTTGAATTGACACTCTCTAGGCTGATTACAGAAAAGGGGTGGGGGAGGTCGATTTTGGATGGTCCCTTTTTAATTCTCAGTACACCCGCATCACTATCAATCTCATGAATACTCCCTGGCTTGTTATTTTCTTGATCTTCCAATGAATTACCAGGACGTAAATCGCATTCCTGTGGGGGGAATGTATATGTATCTAACACGCTCTTCTTTATTGGTTCCCTTTCACCTGTATATTGAAGAAAGGAAATGGCTTTTCGCTCTTCTAACAGTTCATCTTCAGGTAGCTCTTTCAACCTAAAAAACTCCCACCAAAACGATTTTTTCTCTCTTCGATACCAATCCAACATGTGCGCTAGAATGAATCGTGCCTGTTCAGTGTTGGTTCGTTCAGTTTTTATTGGGGATACACCATCAAGTAGAGCCTCCATTATCGGTTCTATACGTTCCTGATGATCGGTGATAGTCTCGCTAGCTTGACCATCCCCATCTTCAGGTCGGGTAATATTAGCACCTTCTGCGATAAGAATTGCTCGAATACCCTCAAGCCATTCTTGAAGCCTTACCAAGGATTCACAGTCATCTTGATTGTAGAGTTGTACGGCATCTGCTGTTTCCTTGGTGAGTTTGTCAATGTTCCCGGTTTGAAGCAGTAATTCCAGTTGCGATTTGTGGCTTGATAGGTCCCTTAAATCCATCTTACGTTCATAACCAAAGAATATTTCCAAATCTTTGATTGAGTATTTCTCCACGCTAGCTCGAATAGATTGCCGAACCACACTATAGAGATCTACAAATGTGTTTGATCTCAAGAATGTGTCAATTTCATTTTCACGTGATGCGTATTTACCCATAAGCCGCTTTAAAGCAGTCACTTCATAAGGGGCATAGTGGTATATATGGAGTTTAGGGTCTTCTTGTTTTATGGCATATGCAAAGTCAATGAATTGTTCAAAAATGGCTTTTTCTTCCACTTCATTTTTAGCCCACAAAACATGATATATCCCTTTGTGTACATAACCAATCATGTATTCAAGACCATCAGGTTCAACCATACGGTCGCCTTCAAAATCAAGATAGATATCATTTGCTGAGGGTTCCGGTAACTTATTCAATCCTTTGCCTTCTTCTATGTCTAGAGTCTCGTAGATTGGTTTATTTCCATCTTCTCTACTTAGATACTGGATACGTGCTTGTTCACGTAGCTTGTTGTAGGTCTCTTTTACGCCTTTGGAAGGATCAAAAGGGACAGGTAAAGAAAGGTTCGCCAATTTTTCAAGCGTATTTACATCATTTAACCTAAACTCTTTTATTTGGGATTTTCCCATCCCCGCAACAAAGGTTAAGTGGTCATCTTTTCTTCTCACCGTGTTGCAATACTTCCACCATCTACAGATGTCGCAATGGGTCACAGGTTCCGGATAGGTTTCATATTCATTGGCAATCGCATCTTCTAGGTTTCGTTTTACCAATCTGATATATGCAGCGTTTTCATCATAGCGATAGCGTTCTTCACCCTCCGGCTTAATTACTCCCATATACTCTGGTGTTATTCCTTGGATTTTGGCTACACGTTCTGAGTAAAGACCAATCTGTAATATTGTCCCAGCTTTGGTTTCATTGGCCAACTTGGTATCCCACACCTCGTATGACCAGGTTCCCAAATTGCTTGGTGTTTCTACTTTAATCAAAAAATCAGCCCAGCCACTCCATTTACCCTCTTCTTTTAAACGCGCTTGGTAGATGACATCTGCCCCAGCATCCATAGCTTCTATTGTTTTCTTTTCGGCATGAGGGTCTTCAGTGCTTATCTCTGTTATCGTGTTTCCTTGTTCTTTAAGTTCTTGCAAGTGATTCTCCTCAAACGCTATTCCCTTGTCCTTAAGCATTTTCAAAACGTGGTTCGGATATACTTCTGGATCTGTGATTTCACCTCTTGCATTTCTTTTATTAAGCTGAGTAAGATGTTTACAGCTACTATGAGAAGAAAGGTCGGAAGGACTGTAAAGAATATGGTTGTTTTTGTTCTTCATATAAAAGTTTGAAAAGGGCTATTTATTGACAAGATTATTTTCAGCGACAATTAGTATGCATTTATGTCCAAAAATTTACCTAACTGCCCTGGTTATGAGTAGTTGCCTGGTTTAGCACTTAACTTTGCAAGTATACTCCAAACTGAAAATCCGTGAGGATTTTCAGAGATAAGCGAGAACAAGCAACTACTTATGTAAATTGTTAACCACGGTTTTTATTCCGAGTTTTCTTCCGTTTCCCAAATCTCTGGAAAGTCGATTTCATTATCTTCTACGTCTATATTTTCCTTGATTTTAGATAATATTTCGTTTTCTCTTTTAGCGATGAAAGTTTTGTATTGGGAATAATCAAAAAGAGACTTATCGATTAAGGACTTTTCAAGGATTGCCTCGCCTACATCCGCAAAGTAGTCTTTTGGATGTTTGTTTGATTTGTTTTGGTTCTTTGTTTTGGCTAAAATCCAAAAATTCCCAATCGTATCAATCTCAGACCATTCATACTCTTTTTCTCTCAGAATTGATTTGGGAAATATGTGGTCTATTTCAGGGGAATTCTTTTTGTATTTAACCTTGGTTCCTTGCATTCCTTGAAGGAGATGTAAAGTTAGATGTCTATTCCGCTGTAATAGCTTAATGTCAAAACGGTTATATCCTTCCCAATAATTTGCCCACCAAATTGAATTATCTAAAGGAAACGAATTGTCATTTTTCTCTGCTAATGGTTTAAGCTCTTCTCGTATAAATTTACCAATTCGACTATCTCCATAACGACTAAATGGCTTTGTGAAGCTAAAGATATATAAAGCTTTTTTTAGATTTCCAATTTCACTATTCGGCACCAAATTGTCTTTAGTGTATGACAAATAATAGACAATTGGAATAAGGTTTAGATTACCCCCAATTAAACCACTATTGAGGATATTTAGGTCATCACCCATAAAGTCAACCAATGACCGTATAGCATTACAAGTTCGTTCATAGTTACTTTTTACTTTCTTAACATTTGAATGTTTACGAAGTAGGTCAACATCAAATTTCGAACCCATATTTGAAACTGCAAAAAGTGAACGAATAACGAAATCAATATCAATTCCCAAATTGTTTCCATCATTCATTTCTTTTATGAATTCTGGTAGTTCTTCTGCTGATTCTTTCCAGTTTAATTTAAGCATACTGAAAATCAAGTCAGAACGGCTCAATGCAATTCCTTGTCGATTAACCCTTACAAATGCTTCTAAAATGTCAGATTCAGTTTTTCTGTCTTGGCTGTCTCGAGATTTGTTTTCATCGATAGTTGAAATCTTAAGAATATTGGAATCATTGGTAATAGAATGCACTAATTTGTTCATGTTAAGTTCAACAGTCAGAACCTCTTTGTCCGTAAGGTTGTAAGTCTCTTTCCATTTGTTTTTTAAATGCAGTCTGCCTTCTGGTGATGAGTTAAGAATCTCTTTCATAGATACAAAGATTGAAGTGTCTTCTACATCTTTTAATTCTTCTTCCGTTTCTTCTTCTTGTTTTCTTAGCTCAATCGATTTTTGATTCAACTCTTGAACTTTATTGGTGTCAAGAAATCTAAAAATGTAGAAAACCTCCCTGAAATCGTCGGCTTTTTTACCACTTAAGATATCAAAAAACATTTTTTTACCGTCAAGTGTTCCTTCCAACGCTAAATAAAGTGATTGCAGTCTTTGCTGACCGTCTAAAACGAGTTTTATCCTTCTATTTTCATCGTTATCTTTAAACGAATACTTAATCTCCTTGTGAAAGTCCTTATTGAATTCTCTGTATTTAATGTTTAAATATGTTTCCCAAAGCAGAGCAATTCCTAAAGGATATCCTCTCATTATTGAATCAAACATCATAGTTATCCTTTGTTCATTCCAAACAAAATCTCTTTGAATAGCAGGTAATACTATTTCGTCATTTTCAATTTGGGCTATAAGATTGCTTATCATTCTATTGAGGTTGGTTTATATTGTGGGTAATGGTCTTGTATATGTAAAGTAGCGGATTAAAATTTACTAACTTTTCGGTTTTGCGCTGATCTTTGTTTTATCACTTAAACCACGACCCCTCATACTTATTGTTACGCTTTTGTACTTTTTACTTTGATTGTTTTCTGAGTCCAATTACCGCACTAGGAATATCTTGTTCAGCTTTTTCATTGCTCCATTCTTTCCAAAAGTCAATTGTTGCACTTTGAGGTTTAATAGTTGGCTCATCTATTAATATTCTTGTCGGCAAAAGAGATGAGTCTCCAACGACTAGAGCTTCTCCTATATCTAAAATTGGTAAAACATCTGTTAGTCCAGAAAGATTATCTGGCAGTAGTCTTTTTATAACTGATTGGTCTTCTGCATTTGATAACCTTAGTGATATGAAATTGTTACATTGACTAAGAACTGTTCTGTTAACCTCTGCTGGTCTTTGACTTATGACAGTTAGACTAACACCATATTTCCTTCCTTCTTTTGCAATTCTTTCAAAATTCTTTAAACCAAGTTCGGAAGCAGAATCTTGACTTGTCCTTTCGGGAATGTATAAATGAGCTTCATCACACAATAAGCAAATAGGATGTCTTTTATCATTTGCTGTCCATTGCTGAACAGTGAAAACTATTCTAGCTACCAATCCAATAACAAGTGGTAAAACGTCTGAAGGAACCTCCGAAAAATCAATAACTTTTACACCTGATTTTTGGTCATTGTGTTTAGAACCTTGCATTAATGAATTACATAAACTATTCATCCAGTCAATATCTAACTCATCATTTGATATTTGAAATAAGAAACCTAGTCTTTTGTCTTGACTTTTTGCCTCTAACCTTTGTACGAATCTTGTCAATTTTCCATTGAATGGTCCTGCTTTGTCTGAACCTGGTCTTGTCCCGGGAACTCGTTCTTCATCTAGAGCTTTTAATTTGTTCAATACGTTTTCAATTTTATATGGTATGGGACTATCGATAGTTATTGAATCTCTAAATTCGGTATCTCCAATAGAATCTAAATAAGCTAATTTTTCTTCAAAGACTATTTTCGAAAATAGCATTGCTTGATTAGGTGCATTACTGTCACTTCTATCAAGTAGCATTGCTAACATTTCTTCATAAGTCAAAAGCCAATAAGGAAGCATTAAAACACCGTTTTGCAGATTACCAGTTTTCCCCAAGTCAGAAGGGTTAGCAACTCTTGAGTGTTGTATTCCATTGGTTTTAAATTCCTCACCACTATATTCACCGTGAATATCAAAAAGAATTGAATTTGCCATTGGAAGTTTTGCAATTTGTTCAACCAATTTTGCTACGCACCAAGATTTTCCAGAGCCAGTACTTCCAACTATTACAGCGTGTCTTTGAAAAAGTTTGTCTCCATCCAAATACGCATCTGCATTTTCATCAATTGAGTACTTACCAAGTGAAAGAGGAATATCATAATTTTCCTTCGATGATATTGTACCCATAAACTTTGTAATATTTTCTCCGTCAATAGGAAAACAGTTTGCTTCAATTTCAGGAACTGTATCTAACGTTCTTTTGAATACATTTTCTTTCTGTCCGTGCTTATCTATTAAAGTGCCAATTAGGTTAACTTTTAAGATGTTTTCTGTTAGCAAAAAATTGGTTAGACCTAAATCATCTGAGACTGGATTCTTGTCATCGGATACTTTTCTTGTAATTCGGTTGATGATACCAATTAGATGTTGTCCAGCTTTTGAACTTTTTATAGCAATTAAATGATTTACCTGCAGCTTTCGAAGCTTTTCAAGTTCTTCAACTTTCACGATTAGAGTAGAAGTGTCAACACTAAAAACCGTACCGATTTTTATGGATTCTTCAAATTGGAATATAGCCATGATTCTGTTTATGAAATGATTAGTTTTAAATATTCTCCTAATTCCCAGTAACTAGTATCTTCAATTACAAATTCTCCAAATTTGGAAGAATAAATTTTGGTGTCTTTATAATTAGCCTCTTCGATAAGCAAGTACTTTTGGCATTTATTATCAATGATTGATTGTTTAGTTTTTTCAGTAAGTTCTTTTGTTATTACAACAATTGGCTTATTGTTTTTTATTTGTTCAATTAGTTTTGGTTGAACATGAGTGTCATTAAACCCATAGCCAATACATAAAAACCCATTTGCATTCTCAATTTCAGAGTCTGCTTGTGTGAAAATTGTTCTATAAGGTTCATTATGTGTCTCCGAATATTTGCTTAAGCCTGGTGTTACAATTAAAGGTCGATAGTCTTTAGGAATACTTTGTCTTAAGGGAAGTTGAATATTTTCATCTTCATTAGATTTAAACCAGTCTAACGAACCGTGAACTTTCCATATGTTTACTTGTCCTTTATATCCGTTTAAAGATGCTAAATTATTGGATTGAATATTGTTTGAGAAGTGTCCAATATGACTTTGAGCATAACCACTACATACAATCGCTTTGGCAAGACTAGTAGCATATTCAGCTAACCTATCATAGTTCGTTGTTACAACTGAAACTTTTTTACCTGCTGTGTCTAAGAAATATTTTAATAACTCGGCTAAGGGAAATTCAATTTCTTTGTTGATAATTTTCTCGTACGCTTTTAAATCTGATTCATTGACAAGTTCCCAAGTTTTATCAACGATTTCAGCAAGTACATTGGTTCTTAATTGAAGTTTTGTAAGTGTTTTTTCTAAATCACCAGTTTTGTCAAATTCGTCTTTAAATTTTTCAAATTGAGCTTGGTCATTAGAATCTGTAAAACTTATTGAACTTTTCAAAAAATCCCCCAAAGTCCACATTGAAGGAAGTTTAAAAGGAACAGAAGCTCCGCTTCCAAGAACAATTAGAGGAATATTATTTGTCCAAGTTTGTAATTGTTTTAATACAGCTTCTTTTTCTTTATTCATCCATTTTTTGTTTTATACTCGGTGTTTTTCAATATTAAGAACAACTTTCTAGGCTATGAGTAGTTGCGTACGTTAGTACTTAACTTTGCCAGTGCGCACCAAACTGAAAATTCTGGAGAATTTTCAGAAGTAGGTGAGAACAAGCAACTACTTTTAACCATTGTTATGTGTAGTGCTTTATTCACTAATTATTTCGTTTAGATAAGCCAATAACCAAATCGTAATTCCAGTTTTGACTTTTAAACTCCTAACTTGATTTTCTGTAATTCCGACATTTGGTTGATGAACATTGCATAAAATCGAATAACAATCACATACATATTTT
Organism: Flagellimonas lutimaris; assembly: GCF_003581615.1. GTDB lineage: Bacteria > Bacteroidota > Bacteroidia > Flavobacteriales > Flavobacteriaceae > Flagellimonas > Flagellimonas lutimaris. The sequence goes on along the minus strand of NZ_QXFH01000076.1, from coordinate 163,005 downwards.
ATCTCATTTTTGGTAAAATCTTCTAACATTCCATATTCAAATTGAGATGTAAAAAACTCAATTTTCTGCTCTCTTTTAATTCGTACGTGAATTAGTTTTTGTTTTCCATTTTTATATTTCATAAACTCTTTCTCAAACATTTCTTCATCTTTCAATTTCTCAATTGGTGCGAGAATGTCGTCAATTAAATATTCCAAAATTGTACGCAAAGAAATTAAGCAATGTCTTAATCTGTCAGGATTTGAATTGTTTTCGAGTGCGTGATTTGCTCCATACCACAGATTATCAAGCCCAAGTTTTTCCAAATATGGCACAAGATTTTCTGCCAAAATTTCTTCTTTGGTTTTTATGTCTTCATCGGTCAAATTTGTAACTAAACTTTCTTTAAATTCCTCTGCGGATTTTAAATTTAGAATTTCAAGGTCTGTTATAAATCCAAATTGTAATTCAGGATTATTCTTTAACCTTTCACCAATGTTCCCAATGTTCCTTAAACTTTCAAGTAGTTCGGAATTTAATAATGGTTTAAACTTTGGAATATCAAACTTTTGAAAAATATAAGTTGGTATTTCTATCTTTGGAAGTAAGGATTTGAATTTGTTTTGTGTATCAATCATTCGCTGAACACTTTCAGGCAATGCAAATCTGTCGGCAATTTTACCCATTTCTATCAGTTTAGAATTCATTCCTTTCAATTTTGACATTTTATCCAAAATGTTTTCTTCCATTACATACAACAGTTTTATATAATGAACTTATTTGAGCATACATTTCCAATGTGGTTGGCTTGGTCCAGGTTTTGCTTTTTTAAAATACCTGATATCAAAGCTACAAGGTTTCTTAAGACAGAATCGAACTAAAAGTAAGAAATACCAATCAGGAAGAAATACGGCATTCTGTAAGGAAAGTAAACTTGTTATTTTTGTTGCCTCAAGGCCGGATGTTTGTTCCATATTCCTTTTCAAATTCTGAAAAAAAATCTTGCAAGGAACAATTTTCAAAACGACAAATACTGTAAACAGTGGTTAAAGGAATATTGTAGCCGTCTAATTGTTTAATTTTACTTAAAGTTGATGAAGTAATCCCACAACCTTTGGAATATTCATTTTGTGAGATTTCGTTGCCGTCTTTATCATAAAATGGGCTAAAGAATTTTTTAGTGATAAAATTGCATAAATACTTATTCACTAAAGCGTTTATCTTTTTTAATTCTATTTTATTTGAATTACTCTTTGGCAACTTGTTTACTTTATTCAAAAAAAGAGGTTCACAAAAAAATATCTGTTCGCGATAGCAAATGATTATAAAAATTTGCTATCTTGCCATTGTTATAAATACATTTGCGATTCTTCTAAAAGGAAAATACTAGAAGCATTCGCTTTGAATCTCGCCATTGAAAACTGGTAATTTTTGCAACGAGATGATAAGCAGTTTGCTCACGACCCGGGCGTGAGCTCGCTTATTGTTGCAAGGTATACCAGTACCCCAATGGCAATGAGTTGAGTTTTCACGCCCAACTTGTTTCTTGGCGTTTGGTTTTATTTTTTTCGATGTGTCGCTTACCTTTTATGGTTATGGGAAACATTTGGCAACTTTTTAATGTGGGGTTCACATCGTGTTTTTGTCCTGTTTTTGGGACATCGCACTCGGTGTTCGATATCCTGTTTCGTAAGAAGCCCAAGAATCCCATTTAATTGATGTTGTGACTATAGTTGTGGGATATCCGTTTTATTGTTTCTGGATTCGTTTTATCTCTTTGTCCCATGACTGACGTATACACTTTTGGGGTATCCGGCCCTAATCCATTTTCATAGTCCATTTCTTTTTTAGGAGTCCTATCTCTAGGTACAGCTTGTGCCTGGACAGGGTGTTCTTTGCCTGAACCTTGGCCCTTATAAGTTACGATTTTGTGGTGACTTGAGGGCAGTGTAAATAAAAAACCTCCAGACAGGGTCGTAGCTGTCCAGAGGTGTGATTCAATAAACACAAACTGTTTAATCAAACTATCTCAAAATTATGAAGAATTTATCTTTTTATGTCAGCAGGACCGTCCTGCTCTTACTGTTTTATTTAGTATTGGCTCCATGGCATTCATCTAATGTCTTGGCCGGTACGAAAATCATGCGTTTTCAGACCATGGTATCGGGTACCGTTACCGATATGGATGGCAATCCGTTGCCTGGTGTCAACATTGTAGTTGAGGCCACTGGTACCGGTACCATTTCCGATATGGACGGCGGCTTTCGTATCGCTGCTTCCGATGGGGATGTGCTGGTCTTTTCCATGGTGGGATTTAAATCACAATCCGTTCCACTGTCCGGTAGGGATGACATTCGTATCTTCATGGTAGAGGATGTGACCGCCTTGGGTGAAGTGGTGCTCAATGCGGGTTATTATAAGGTCTCCGAAAAGGCGCGTACCGGTAATATTGCCACCGTTACGTCCGATGTTTTGGAAAAGCAACCCGTGGCCAACCCCTTGGCGGGTATGCAGGGGCATATGTCAGGGGTCAACATCGTCCAGAATACCGGGGTTCCCGGAGGTGGGTTTTCCGTGGAGGTCCGGGGGCGGAATTTTCTAAATGGGGCTTCCGATCCCTTATTTATTGTGGATGGGGTGCCCTTTGGTTCCCAGTCCTTGGGAGCGGCCCGGGTTTCCAATCAGATCGTGGGAGGGGATATCAGTCCGCTAAATGCTATCAATCCCAGTGATATTGAAAGCATCGAAGTTTTGAAGGATGCGGACGCCACTGCCATTTATGGTTCCCGGGGGGCCAATGGCGTGGTGTTGATCACCACCAAGAAGGGTAGGGCCGGAAAGACGCGTTTTGATGCCCACCTGAGTACCACCCTTGGTGAAGTGTCCAACTATTTGGAGCTTCTGGATACGCCACAGTACTTGGAATTGCGAAGGGAAGGTATTGCCAATGATGGGTTTCAGGACCTGTTCGAAGGTCCCATCTTTGATTTTTTCTGGCCCGATCTTAAGACTTGGGATCAAGATCGGTATACGGATTGGCAGGAAGAACTTATCGGAGGTACGGCATACCGTAACAATGCACAACTCTCGGTGTCCGGGGGCAATGATTTGACCCAGTTCTTGGTCAGTGGCGCTTATCAAAAGGAGACCACGGTCTTCCCCGGGGATTTTAAATACGAGAGGGCGAGTGTTCACTCCAATCTGAACCATAGATCGGAGAATGGGCGTTTTATGCTCAATTTGTCCACGAGTTACAGCCAAGAGAACAACCAGTTGCCCAGTGGCGATTTTACGGCACAGGCCTATACCTTGCCACCCAATGCCCCGGCACTTTTTGATGAAGAGGGGAATTTGAACTGGGAGAACAATACCTGGGACAATCCCTTGGCCATTTTGGAGGAATCCTATGTGGTCGGTTCAAAAACCCTGATATCCAATGCGGTGCTTTCGTATGCGATACGACCCAATTTGGAACTGAAATCCAGTTTCGGGTATACCAATTACCGCTTGGATACCTATCGGACCATGCCCAGCTCGGCCAGAAATCCAGGTTTTGGGCTTACCCCACAGAATTATTCCAGTCTCATGACCAATGGTTCCCAAAGGGAGTCGTGGATCATTGAGCCACAATTGAACTGGCGAAAGGAATGGGACGGAGTTTCAATGGATGTGCTATTGGGAACCACATTCCAACAGGAGACCTCTGAACAATCGGTGCTGAGGGGCCGTGGGTTCCCCAATAATGAATTGATACGGAACATGGCAGCCGCTGAAACTTTGGAGGTACTTTCCAATTCCGATAGCGAGTACCGATACAACGCGGTATTTGGACGGGTCAATCTTAACGTTTTGAATCGATATTTACTTAATCTGACGGGAAGACGTGATGGCTCCTCCCGTTTCGGGCCCGGTAGACAGTTTGGAAATTTTGGTGCGGTGGGATTGGCCTGGATCTTTTCGGAGGAATCCATCTTTGGAGCGGATTCCCCATTGAGTTTTGGGAAACTGCGTGCCAGCTATGGGACCACGGGAAGTGATAATATCGGGGATTACCGCTTCTTGGATACCTATTCGGTCACTGGGAACAATTACAATGGGGTGACCGTGGTGGAGCCTACGGGCATATTCAACCCCCAATTTGGTTGGGAGGAAAACAAAAAACTGGAAGCTGCCCTGGAGCTGGGTTTTTTTAAGGATAGGGTGATGGTCAATGCTTCTTGGTACCGAAACCGTTCCTCCAACCAGTTGGTCGGCATACCCTTGGCGGCCACCACGGGCTTTTCCTCTTTGACGGGGAATTTTGATGCCATTGTGGAAAACACAGGTGTGGAGATTGATTTGAACACGGTGAATATCAGGTCCGGTAAGTTCGGTTGGACCACCACATTTAATTTGACGATACCCAAAAACAAGCTAGTGGCCTTTGATGGCTTGGAAACTTCCACATTCGCCAATCGATATGTACTGGGGGAACCCTTGACCATCGTCAATTTGTACCAGTCCTTAGGGGTCGATCCTGAGACGGGATTGTACCAATTCGAGGACTATAATGGCGATGGTAATATCAGTAGTTCAGAAGACCGGGAATGGATCGAGGACCTGGCACCGGACTTTTATGGGGGACTTGGCAATACCTTTAAATGGGGAGATCTGACCTTGGATGTGTTCTTCCAGTTTAAAAAGCAAAAGGCCTATAATGCATTGCGGTACAATGCCTCCCCTGGATGGCAGACCAATTCCTTGGTGCAGTTGTACGATCGTTGGCAGGAACCTGGGGATATCACGGATATTCAACGCGCTTCCAGTGGTCTGGATTTAAGCAACAATCAAGGGGCCTTGCAGCAAGAGAGCAATGCCGCGGTATCCGATGCTTCCTTTGTTCGGTTGCGCAATATATCCCTGAACTATAAAGTACCTGGTTTGGACAATGGATTGGATATCAATGTCTATCTCCAAGGGCAAAACCTATGGACACTTACCGATTATCTGGGACCAGATCCGGAACAGCCCTCCAATATTCGGTTGCCCCCTTTAAGGCAGCTTACGTTAGGGCTTCAATTTAGTTTTTAACCTTTAAAAAAATACTATGAGACGAATAGAACAACTATTATATTTGATTAAGAAGGGTGGTATGGTCATTTTGGAACAGGTGGTCTTTGGCCATTGCCTAGTATTAGTGGCCCTAGGCCTTTCCCTATGGGGATGCTCCGATTTTGTGGAAGTTGACCCACCGAAGAACACCTTGATTTCCGAAACTGTTTTTGATGATGCTGCCACCGTGGAATCCGCATTGGCCAACCTGTATTTCGAGATGAGGGAGCAGGGGATGGTTTCGGGCAGTTTTGGCCTGACCACAGGTATGGGCATTTACGCCGATGAACTGGATTATTTCGCCTCCAATGCGGACTATTCCCAATTGTACCAACATAATGTTATCGCTGGGAACAACCTTGTCTTTACTTGGTGGAGCCAGGCCTATCACCTGATTTATAGTGCCAACGATATCATCAAGGGCGTGGAAGCATCGGAGAATCTTACCGATGATGAAAGGAAACGGTTCAAGGGACAGGCTCTGTTCGTAAGGGGCTATATCCATAGTCTATTGGTGGGGGTTTACGGGGATGTACCGTATATCACCACAACGGATTATGTGGAGAACAATGACGTAAACCGTATGGCGGTTGGCGAAGTTTATGAACGGGTCATTGCCGATTTGAATGACGCCGTGGTACTATTTGAAGAGAGCGGGATGGATGCTACTGGAAGGATTCTTCCTGATGCCCATGTGGCAAAAGCATTATTGGCCCGAATGTACCTGTATACGAAACAATGGGAAAAGGCGGTAACCCATTCCACGGAGCTTATCGGTGCCTTTGTGTTGGAGCAGGATTTGGATCGTGTTTTTTTAAAGGATTCCCCTGAAACCATCTGGCAGCTGAAAGCCGATGCCGATTTTCCGAAGAATACCAGGGAGGCGGGGCAGTTGATCATTCAGGGCATTCCGGGACAGACCTATGCCCTGACAGATGACCTCTTGGGCGCCTTTGAGACCGATGACCTGCGACGTGATCATTGGGTAAACAGTATCTCGGATGGGGACGGTACCATTACCCTCCACTATGCCTATAAGTACAAGGCCGATCTCAATGAAACGGTATCCTTGGAATACTCCATCTTATTTCGTTTGGCGGAACAGTATTTGATCCGGGCGGAAGCCAGGGCACGATTGGGAAATATCACCGGGGCACAGGCCGACCTTAATAGGATAAGGAACCGGGCCGAATTACCCGATACTGCATTCGGTACCCTTGATGGTCTTATGGAGGCCATCATTCAGGAACGACGGATAGAGCTCTTTACCGAACAGGGACATCGCTGGTTCGATTTGAAGCGTACTGGTCGTGCCGATAAAGTATTGGGGGCTTTAAAATCCAATTGGAAGCCTACGGATGTATTGCTTCCCATCCCAGAAGCCGAATTGGAAACCAATCCCAATTTATTGCCACAGAACAACGGTTATTAAAACAGGTTCCCTTGCCAATCGGGTGCATTTGATCCTGGTTGGCAAGGATACCACAATAACATATATAGATACCATGAAACAGCTTATATTTTATATCGTTATGGGAATCATGCCTTTCCTAGGATTTACCAGGGAGCCTGACTTTTTTTTATCCAAGTACGAGGGCGGAAATATCCCTAAGGAGCAGTCTTCTTTTTTGAGCACTACCCTTCGTGATGATCAGCTTTTTTTGACCATACCGGAGTCTCTTTTGGATACTCCCATGATGTTTGTCCGATATGATCATGTGCCAACACCCAAATACCTTCAAGTGGTCTGGGACTTACACGGGGATGACATCATATTGAAAATACCGCGGATCGAGTCTACCGCAGGTATCCTATTGCCGGTTAGGGAACGACTTGCACAGAAGGACAATATCATTGGTATTTATCCTGTGGAGCAGACGGGGGAGACGGTTGATGGTTATACCATAAATGCAACGGAGCTGCTCTTGAGTCAAGCTATCGAGTGGAATCCTAGGTATACGGAAACCCCTGTGCCGCAAATCAGTCTGGTCCTGGGGGCCAGGAACTGGGACAACGAGGTGGTCATTAAGGTGCGCAAGGGACTGGTCATGGGGAAATCCAGGATAGCGGTGCCCATGTTCTATGGGTTTGCCGCTTTGCCAATTCCCATGAAGTCCAGACGGTTTGATTACCGAATGGGTTTTTTTGATGATGCCATTGACCAAATCCATTTTGATCTGATCAACAAAAAGGCCAATATCACCCGATGGCGCTTGGAAAAGAAATTCAAGGACCGAGAGGTCAGTGTACCGGTGGAACCCATAACCTTTTGGATATCCCCTGATGTGCCCAAACCGTGGAGACTTTATATCAAAGCAGGGATAGAGGAGTGGCTTCCTGCTTTTGAGTCTGCCGGGTTCAAGGATGCCCTAGTGGTCAAAGAACTGGATAGTTTGGACCCCTGGCAAGCACACCGTATCCATTTCAATATGGTGCACTGGTCACAAAAAAAGTACCTGCGTGGTTCCGAGGAAGAGAACTATGGGGGAACTGTTGGCCAGGTGATTGATATCAGGACCGGGGAAATATTACGGGGAGATATTTTCATGGGTGCCTCGGCACGAACCGTAATGGAGAAGTATTTTGTAAGGGCGGCGCCCCTTGATCAAAGGGCTCAACGATTTCCCTTTCCCGAAACCCTGACCGGTCAATTGTTCCAAGTGATAGCAGCCCATGAAGCGGGTCATGCATTTGGACTGATAGATGGCAATTTTGGGGAGTTTACCTATCCTTGGGACAAGATGACCGATAGTATATGGCTTCGGAAGATGGGCCATACCCCCAGTATCATGAACTATACCCGATCGTCCAATATTCCGCAGCCAGAAGATAGTATACCTCCATCGCTATTATTGCAAAAAGTAGGGCCTACCGATCACTATAATATCCAATGGGCCTATACGGAATTCCCGAAAGAGACCACCAAGAAAGCGGAAGCGGAAGCCTTGGAGCAAATGATCAGGTGGCAAGATTCGGTACCCTGGTATCGGTTCAATTTTGGAAGGCTGGAAGTTAGTGGTCCCGCGGCCTCCAATGAGGTGGTGGAAACCAATAATCCGGTACAAAGTACCCGATTGGCGCTTAAAAACCTGGAAAGGGTCATAGGGATGTTGCCGGACGCCTGTCATGATCAAAATGACAATGCCCGATTGGAACGCTTATATGAGCGAACGGGATTGTTATGGTTGGATCATATGAAACATGTGTTGGCCCTGGTCGGGGGGTATGATATCCACTATAAATCCATTAGCCAACCAGGGCCGATGTATAACCCGTTGGATAGGGATATGCAGGAGGAAGCTTTGGACTTTCTGTTGTCCCATGCTTTTGATCCACCAAAGTGGTTGGTCAAACCAAGTTTTCATACAAGGACACGGTTTTCCACTTTTTCGGACAAGATCTTGGAACACCAGCGAATATTGCTTTTTGAACTCTTATCGGCCAATAGGTTGAAGCGACTGGAATATATGGAGTCTTTTTTAGGCTATGAAAACTTGGTTGTTACATTTTTGTCTAAACTACAATCAGGGCTGTTCCAAGAGCTGCGGTCAAAAACTTTTCCCATCGATGCAAGACGTCAGGAACTACAACAACTTTATATCGGAAGGGTCATTGGAATTCTCGAGAAAGAAGGCCCAGGTTTAGATGCCCAGGAACAATTCTTTATCCATTCCGACTATGCCAAGGGGTTACTGATGCAGCAACTGATAGAGTTAAAGAAAGAGATTAAGAACACATTAAAAAGAAACAAGAAAGGTCCCAATAGGGGGCACTGGCAATTGTGCTTAAGGAAAATCAATGCCATGGAATAGTGTATTAAAGGTAAGCCATGGACTTTGGGGAATCCCATAGGTTTATGGATGTATTTGAGTTAGTTAAAAAAGGTGCCTTGTTTTAAGGCACCTTTTGAAGATGAACACTAGACCGAATTTTTAGTCTTTGTGCAATTGTGTACTGCCAAAATCAGGCTCTTCGTACAACTGGTAAACACCGATCTTACATGGAATGGCTCCACTGTCGTCACATGATTCTTGAACCATGGTGGATTGCCATCCTTGACCAGGGACATTATAGTAGGCCAAGCGGTCTACAGAATTGTCCTCAGTGGCAAAGGCCAGGCCGACCGCCAAAATGATGGCGAAGGCCGGTAAAACGATTTTTAAAAAATTTGTTTTCATGATATCAACTATTATGAATTATTGCCTACTCTTTTCTACAGTTTTTCGGCTTCCCCTGGCACTACGTAGTATCTTGATCAAGCAACTTTAGCTTGTTTTGTTTTCTGATGAGTAGAATGGCACAAAAGGCCAAGGCCATAAAGGTGAGGTTGAACAGGATGTGGTCCTGCCATCCCAGCATGGACAACACACCCCCACAGGAACAGGGGATGGAGTCACTGAATTGTAGTACAGCAGTGATATAAATGGTAAAGAACCCCAGTAGGAACAAGCTTGCGTATATGGCCAAGGTGCGATGCTTTTCGATGAGCAAAAGGCCAGCAATCACCAGCTCGGTAAAAGGAACTGTCCAGGTAAGCCAAGTTGCATATGGTGACAGGTAGGGCATTCGCTCCAATTGTGATTGAAAGGTGTCGAGCTGTACCAATTTGCTGGTGGCCGTATAAATAAACAGCACGCTCAAGACCAGGCCTATGGCATAAATGAGCTTTTGGTATGTTGTTGTCTTGGACATATCGTTTGAATGGATATGACAAAGTTCAGGGGTCTGAATTATTTATACGGGAGTTTCTGTTATCTGAAAGGGATTACCTAAATCGGCTATTGTATTTTATCGTCTTACCTGGCTGGGAGGAAGCCCATATTTTTCTTTAAAGGCCCTAGAGAAATGGGTAATGCTCTTGAAGCCCGTCATTCGGGCAATTTGTTTGAGGGAATGCTGGCTGTGTAGGATGAGGGTCTTGGCCTGCCGAAGCCTTTCTTGGGTCAGGAACCTGAAAACCGTGATGCCGTACATTTGCTTGAAACCATATTTCAATTTGTATTCGTTGGTGCCCATCTGGAGGGCAAGGTCCTTTAGTCTGGGCAGGTCATTCTCTAGATTGTTGATAATCATGTCATGGACATCCCTCATAATTTGAATGTCCTTGGGGCTTAATCGAACCTTGTGATCTTTTGTTCCCTTGGTGACCATGAGTTTGTTTGCGGCCTTCTCTTTTGGAAAGGGCTCTCCTTTGGAAAAGAATACGGTGTCCAGTAATATTTTGGATTCTTTTGTATTCAGGTTCTGAAAAACGGTAATATTACAGTCCTTGGTCAGCAATAGCCCTTTGGAGCTGACAAATTCCAGTTTTAAGACCGTTTCATGATATTCCTTTTTTAATAGTTTGGGCAGTTTCTGGTTCCACTTCTTTTGTGAGGGTTTGCTCAAAATATCGTTAAGCGGTTTTCCGATAAGGTCATTGGGCAGGCATTTCAGAAGGGAACATGAATTGTTGGTGACCATTTCGATACGACCATTGGAATCCAATAGTAAGGACAATTGTATCATATACTGAGGCGTGTGGTGCGCATTGGTAAAGCCTTGGTGTATGAAGGAGTCCCGCAACTCTTCATTGACCATATTGAGCATGACCACCAAAGAGGCGATATTGTCATTTTTTTCTTCCGGCTCCAAGCTGTAGAAAAAATTCCCTCTCGCCATTTCCAATAGCAATTGGTGGATACGTTTTACTCTGAAGTCATCGCTGTTTGGCATGGTAAGGGGTTTATGGGCTTTCCTGGTACTGTAGAAAACGCAGGGCCTCCGTTTTTTTGATGAATGATTTTGTTGGGACTTTTTGGGCATGGGTTCCCAAATATATGCTACTGATGACATCCGTGACTGGAGGGTCGACCAAGAAAGCTAAGGCCCTTATCCAAAGGGAACCCTCCAGTGCAAAATAATCCCGAGCGGGTTTGTCCACCTTTCTGACTTGCCGGATATCACAGAGCACGGGCATTTCCTTTCCCTTCTGAAGCATCATGCGGTCCTTGACGATGACCTGTGCCGCTTTGAGATCTATATATGGGACACGCTTATAAACGATATGCAGAAGCTCATCGGTCAACAGATAGACAGCGTAGGCATTCTCATGGGATTCTTTCATGTCTTGAAAACTGGTAATGGGTTGAACTTACAAAATTATTCCAACTGGATTTTGAGGATATCTGTTAGGTCTTTAATAAAAGGACTTTGGTTTATCCAAAAAGGATAATGTGTTATCTAAGAAGGATTATAACTGATTGCAATAGGTTGGAATCCTACAATTACCATTACTTTTTATGACAAATATGACCAATAGATATGGCAAAGATCAAGCAACACAATTTTTTGAACACCGTACACGAAGTGTTCACACAAGCAAGGGAAGCAGGGGTTTTGCACCTTTATGCCGGGGGAAACTCCTTTTCTGGCCGGACCATCGCCATCGATGGGAAGAATCTCTACCATTTTGGTACCACTGGGTATTTGGGACTGGAGCAAGACCCCAGATTGAAGAAGGCGGCTAAGGAGGCCATTGAACGATATGGTACCCAATTTCCATTGTCCAAATCCTATATTTCGAATCCATTGTATGGGGAACTGGAGCAATATATGGGGAAAGTGTACGATAATCCCATTATCATTACCAAAAACAGTACTCTGGGCCATATGGGAGTCATCCCCAGTGCCGTGGACGATGATGATGTGATCGTTTTGGACCACCAGGTGCATTGGAGCGTACAGAATGCGGCCAAGATGCTCAAGACGCGTAGTGTCCCCATTGAAATGATACGGCACAATAACCTGGAAATGTTGGAGGACAAAATCCGGAAATACCGCGGTTCGAAGCGAAAGATCTGGTATATGGCAGATGGTATATATTCCATGTACGGGGACTATGCTCCCGTTGCCGAATTGATGGAACTGTCCAAAAAATATCCTCAGTTGCATTTTTACTTTGATGATGTGCACGGGATGAGCTGGGTAGGCAAAAATGGTACGGGCTATGTGTTGGATCAATTAGGGGAGCTTCCTGAAAATGTGCTGCTTTTTGGGACACTGAGCAAGACCTTCGGGGCCAGTGGGGCCGTGTTGGCCTGCTCCAATCCTGAACTATATGACAAGATCAAGACCTTTGGTGGGCCGTTGACCTTCTCGGCCCAGTTGGAACCGGCATCGGTGGCGGCAGCCATTGCTTCGGCACAAATCCATTTGTCCCCGGAGATCTATGGGCTCCAGGCAGAGCTGCGCGAACGTATCGATTGTTTCAATTCATATCTTTCCAATACTGAACTGCCCCTGATCGATACCAATGAATCGCCTGTATTTTATATCGGGACGGGGATGCCCAAGACCGGTTACAATTTTGTAAACCGTTTGATACAGGACGGTTATTATGTCAATCTGGGTATTTTCCCTGCAGTACCGGTGAAGAACACAGGGGTGCGCATCACTATTTCAAGACACAACCAAAAGGAGGAGATCAAAAGCTTGGTGGACGCCATGGCATATCATTTTCCTAAGGCTTTGGAGGATACCCATACAAATACCGAACGGGTGTTCCATGCCTTCAAATTGAAACCCTTCAGATACATCAAAGCGAAGGAGCCTGCCGAACTTAAAATGGAAAACTTTGAATCCATTGTGGAGGTTGACAAAGTGCAATGGAATCGTTTTTTGGGAGGACAGGGCGTCTATGACTGGGATGGTCTAAGGTTTCTCGAGCAAGTCTTCCAAGGGCACAGCAAAAAGGAGCATAATTGGCTTTTTCTATATCTGATCATCAAGGATGGTGAGGGAGTGCCCGTCCTAATGACCTTTGTGACCCTGTCCCTGTGGAAAGACGATATGTTGGCGAATGCCGAGGTTTCCAAAAATATTGAAGAGCAACGAATGAAGGTTTCGTACCACTTGTCCTCTATGATACTATCCATGGGATGCCTTTTTACGGAAGGGAACCACCTATTTTGGGATGCCTCACATCCATTGGCCGAAAAGGCCAAGGTTTCTTTTTTGGAATGGTTGGAAGGAAGGGAACAGGATTTGGGTGCTAAGATGACGGTTTTACGCGATTTTCCCGAAGATACACTATGGCATGGGGACTTGTATGGACATGGCTTTCTAAGGATACGGATGCCAAATTCATGTTCGATTGATTTGATTAACATCCCTTCCATGGAAACCTATATCGTCCGTTTATCCTCAAGAAATAGACGCCACTTCCGCAAGGATGTGCAACCGTTTTTGGAGACTGTTTCGAGTACTGTACATGATTGTGTGGCCCAAGGGCAATTATCACAATTTAAAATGCTGTTTGAAGAAGTCCATGCCAGGAACCTCGGACTGAATACCTATACATTCCCAGATACGCTTTTTGAACATATGAACCAAAACCAATTATGGGAGTTTATTGTGCTGTGTCCCTTGAATGCACCGGAAAGGGTTTTGGGGGTCATGTTCTGTTATAAAAATACCGATCAAGTCTATGTTCCTGCCTTTGTGGGATTGGACTATGGACATTTGAAGACCTATGCCACCTATCGGCAACTTTTGTATCGCACCATTGAACGTGGCATTGCACTTGGTATGCGCAAAATAGATCTTGGGATGACCGCATCCTTTGAGAAGAGAAAGCTTGGGGCAATCGTTGAGGAAAAGTATGCCTATCTCCAGACCCGTGATAATTTCATTTTGGAGTTGCTCGGGGTGATGGAAGGTCAACGGTAAAGGTAAAGTTACCATGAAATACCAAAAACTGTTATCGGAATTTGAGGGACAATTGGAGTCCTTGGAGCAAGGGAACGGGGATATCCTTTTCAAAGCTGAGAAGGGGATCGTGCTGGTGGAAAAGTGTATCCGTAAACTTCAGAAACAGATTACGGGCAAGACATTCGAAAACCAGGCAGATGAGATATATTTCTTCAAGCATGTCAAGCCCCAGATTTTCAGCAAGCTTATTTATTATGTCCGTTTGTTCAATATTGAAAGCAAACGTCCCCGTGGCAAGAATGCTGCACAGGTCAAATATCTCCAGCAGCACATCGACAAGTTGCAGACCTTCTTTAACGATAACCTAGAGTTTTATAACTATTACCGCCGTGGTGCCATGTCCCTCGATGAGCAGTACTTTGTACGTGGTAACCGGGATTTGAGACTGCCCTTGGAATCCTTCCATTTTTTGATCGATGACCAGTTTTCCACCTGCCAGGACGGTACTGTGGCGACCATAATGGCCTATGATATGCTTATCGTTTATCTCAGAAAGGAGGTCGATGATCTCAACAATGCCCTTGAACCAGCAAAAAACACACCTATGGAAAAACCTTCTAAATTATTTTGGACGGGCAGCAAGACCGACCTTATCGAGCTCTTATATGCCTTGCATTCCAGCAGTTCCGTAAATAGTGGAACAGTTGAAATCAAAGAATTGGCCTCCCATTTTGAGCATTTTTACAATGTGGACCTGGGAAACTATTACCATACTTTTATTGATATCAGGTCGCGAAAAACCAGCAGAACGCGCTTTCTGGATAGGCTGATAGAAATGCTGAACCAACGAATGGATTCCCTTGAGGAATAAAACTATGGTATACCAAGTTGTTACCCACTTGGGAATTCAGCATTTCATTGGTATTTCAGCTTTGAATCCTTCATTGTTGGATTGTATTACGCATTTCAATGGTTTCAAAACGTACTGGATGGCCCCAAATTTTATGTGAGATAAAATCGTTCCCACCTAGGTACCAACTATGGATTTTTTTCCAAAAAGCTTTCTCAGTTTTGTTTCCGAAAGTCAAATCAGTGGAAGGGCCGTCAATTTGAATGAACCCAATGCAGCGGCCCTTTTTTTAAAAAATCAATACGAATGGGAGCAACTATTATTACCTCAGAGGACCTTATGGAATTCAAAATGGAACTCTTGGAGGACATCAAAGATCTATTGCAAAACAATGAGGGTCAGTCAGCAAAGAAATGGCTTAAGTCCAATGAAGTCAGGGAATTGTTGGGTATATCCCCTGGCACCCTCCAAAACTTAAGGATCAATGGCACCCTGCCCTATACCCGAATAGGCGGGATACTGTACTATGACCAAAGGGAAATCATGGAGGTGCTGGAACGCAATAAGGTCAACCCAAGATTCTAAAAAATTGGAGGACATCAATTATATCTCCCACTTGAATGGGATTTTTGGTCAATTTTCCAAGGACAGCCGTTTGAACCCCACCCACATCAGCCTGTACATGACCTTGTTCCATTTTTGGAACAGCTTCTACTTTAGACCGGAATTTTATATCAATAGGGCGGAGGTGATGCGTATATCCAAAATCGGTTCTACTGCCACTTATCACAGATGCATCAAAGAATTGAGCCATTGGAACTATATCGGGTACCAACCTTCACACAACCCTTTCAAGGGCAGCAAAGTCAAGATGTTCAATTTTGATACAAGTACTGAACAAGCAATGAACAACAACTGTGATCAAAATGAAACAAGTCCTGAACAAGCATTAATACCTATAAACAAACATATACAAAGCTTGAAAAACAAAAAAAATAGTGATACACGCGAAAATTTTAATCTTGATCCATCGTTTGATTCGCAGACCAAGGCCAAACCTGGTGAACTTGTTCAATTTCGGGACAACTTGAAAACAAGCGAAGGGAAGGACTATGGGGAACCGCTATGAAATTGGATTATCCACATATCATCACTGAAGGGAATACTACCTATCGTTTGGGCGAGCTTAAGGGGAATCAGGTGCTGTACAGTTTCGAAAAGATGCTGAAATACCTGGAGGCCAAGGGCAAACTCATGTTCGGGGATAATTTCAAGATTTATGAGGAAGACCATGGCCTATTGTTGCAATTGTGCAATTACATGATTCGTGATTACGACAGCTGTAAAAAATATGGTCTTGATCCCAATAAAGGTCTGCTGTTGAGCGGACCAGTGGGTTGTGGTAAGACCAGCCTCATGCGGCTCCTTAAGTTCTTGGTTCCCTACCAACGGCCCTATACCGTGATTCCTAGCCGGAACTTGGTGTTCGGCTTCAACCATATCGGATATAAGACCATATCAGATTATGGTGATGGTCAATACTTTTGCTTCGATGACCTTGGAGTGGAACCTTTAGGCAAGCATTTTGGCAAGGACTGCAATGTGATGGGTGAAATTCTACTTTCCCGCTATGAACTGTTTGTCAACCATCAGGTACGTACCCATTGCACCACCAATCTCAATGCCAAGGAACTGGAAGAGCGTTATGGAAAAAGGGTAAGAAGTCGAATGCGCCAGATGTTCAACTTGGTGGCCTTTGACCACAACAGCAAGGACAAAAGGAAGTGAATCAATTATTGTAAAAGGTTTTGGACCATCTGCGTTTGCTGGTTGAAAAGGAAATCAGAACCCTACCTATGCCAATGTTTTTCCTAAAAGCCTTTCTACAATTTGGAAGTCAATTTTCAAGCCATTTTTGACGACCATACCCTGAAAAATGACGTTTTGGTGCCATTGTGTTTTCAAATGCATTGGAGTTATCCACAGCAATATGTTGAACCCTCCTATTTTTTGATGGTGATCGCATACAATTGGCTGCAACGGGCCATAATAAAAAGGATATCAACAAATATCTGATATACAGATATTTAAGTGTGTTTTTGATGTACTTTTCCAGTAGTTGTAAATCATAGGTTATAAAATCGTTGCTACTATGAAAAAATCATTCTTCCCAACCATTTTCTTTTTATTTGCCACCAGTACCGTTTTGGCCCAAATTGGGGGCATTGAAGATTCTGTCAATGACATTTCCGATACCATCCGTGCCATCTTCCCCATCATCCTTGGGGTGATTTTTTTGGTGGGTTTCCTTTTCAATGCAGGACATTTCTTTGGTGAGAATTCAGACCTCAAAAAGGGGATAACCCGGGTACTTGTCTTTGTACTGATCGCGGGAGCTGTCGTTGGCATATTTACCTATCTCATCGGAATCGTTGTGTGATGAAAAAGTACACTGTATATCGAAATATACGTAAGCGCGCCATCATTTTCGGGCTGCCGGTTTCCCTGTTCGCGCTGCTAATGGTAGCCGTCATCGGTTCGTTATTGATCACCATTTTTTCATTCAGTTTTAGTGTCATCGTGGCCCTGCTGTTATTCAATGTCCTTTTATATGGGGCATTGATACAGTGGGTCAATAAACCTTTCCATATTAAAGTGGGACATACCTTTCCTTCCGTCATCAGCAATAAAAAATTAAGCCCTTTGTCCCATGTCTAAAATCAACTTCAATACATGTCATCCCATCTTGGACATTCAAAACCACGTGGTCTTTGCCAATAACGGGAATGTAGTGCTCGGTTATCGGTTGGAATTGGCTGAAGTGTACTCCTTGTCGGAATCGGATTTTGAAGAACTTCATGGGATTTGGTTCCAGGCTTTCAAATCCATGCCCAAAGGAACGGTCATCCATAAACAGGATATGTATCAAAAGCGGGGCTACCATGGGAATCAGCTTCCCAAGGAAACCTTTTTGCAAAGGGCGACCTATACTTATTTCAAGGGCAGGGACCACTTGCAACATCACAGCTATCTATTCTTTGTTCTACCTCTGGACAATAAGCTGAACGCTTCCAAATATGTAAACCCTTTTCGTAAAGTGGACAAGGGGTATCATCGGAAATTGGATGTGCAAGTGGCTTCATTTATAACTGCAGTGAACGATGCGGTCTCCTATATCAATAACACAAGGAGGATGAGTGTTGTTCCGATGGTGGCCCAAAGTATTCTTGACCATACCAACGATTACTTCAATGGTTTCAACCGTGATTTCGATACGGATATCCAGCTGGGTAAAGGACCCATTGCCATCGGAGACCACTATTTTGACGTAATGGCCCTTACCAATGAACGCTGTTTTGGAAATACTGTCCAAAGCAGTGTGCCCAACGATAAGTTAAGGACAGATGATTTTGTATTCCACCAAGGCTTTTTGGATGGAATCGGTCTAGAACTGAATGAGAATCACATCATCAACCAAATCATTTACTTGGATGACAAGCACAAGTGGATGAAGACATTGGAAAAGAAAATGGAGGAGCTTTCCAAGAGTTCCAACTTTGGGACTCGTAACAAGGCAGTGTTACAGAAGATCCGTCATATTGTCGATCAGATCAATCAAGACGACACCTCAAGGATTATTCGAGGCCATACGAACCTGGTCTATTGGCATTCGGAAGCGGATCAATTGAAAAGGATTGCTTCACAGATCAAGGCTGTTTTTAAAGAGTTGGACATTCTGCCATATCATCCCATGAGCGAGGAACGCAAACACTACTTTTTAAATTCCCATCCCTGCCATGTCACCCATTTTTCCAATGAAGATATGTATGTGACCGATTTGAAGCATGCGCTCTGTTTGTTTATCAATAACACAAATTATGGTTCGGACAGTACTGGAATAATCTTTAATGACCGTCAATACAATATTCCGGTGCTCAAGGATGTGTGGGATGAGGGGAAGCGACGTATCAAAGCCAGGAACTTTGCCATTTTCGCTCCGACCGGGGAAGGGAAATCCTTTTTGGCCAATAATATCCTCAGGCAATATTTCGAAGATGGTGTCCGGTTGGTCATTATCGACCTTGGTGGTTCTTATGCGAAGTTTGCCAAACTGTATCCGGACCAACATATCATACTGCGTTACGAACCTGGAAAGAACTTGGGAATCAATCCCTTTTATATATCGGGTGAAGCTGACCTGAACCCTGAGCGTTTGGAAGATCTGACCTTATTCCTCTTGGAACTGATGGCCGAAAATAAGGTAACCAAGGCCAAAGAAGTGGCACTAAAGAAGATCTTGCTGTACTATTACGGGTACATCAGGAAAGACCACTCCTTGGCTTCTCTGTACAACTTTGTTGACCGTCGAAAGGATACTTTGATTCAGGATTTAAAGCTGCAAGAATCCGATTTCAATGTGTATGGCTTTTTGCACATTCTTTCAGAATATGTGGATGACGGGCTTTATAGTTTTCTGTTCGCTGTGGACGAGGACCAGTCCTATATTTTGGAGGACAAACGCTTGATCGTATTTGAACTGGACGAGGTCAAGGACAACAAGGAAATCCTATCGGTAATGCTCAAGCTTATCAAGTCGGCCATTCTGCGCACCATATGGCGCAACCGTTCCCAACGCGGTATTATTCTTTTTGATGAGTTCGCCAAACAGTTGAAGTTTCCAAACGTGTTGGAGAGTGTAGAGTATTATTATCAGGCCATCCGAAAACAGAACGGGGCTATCGGGATCGTCTTGCAATCCATAAATCAATTACCCGAAAACGCTACCGCTGCCAGTATATTGGAGAATACACAGGTCATCTACAGCCTAAGGAACGAGAAAGGCTATGATGATCTTCAAAGGAGACTTCATCTTTCCTGCCACGACCTGAACCAACTCAAATCCATTAGGAACAATCTCATTGGGAATCAGAAATACACCGAAATATTTATCAAGATTGGCAAGGAAAGCAATGTGTTTCGTTTGGAAGTGCCCCCAGAGGTGTATGCCGCCTATCTGACCGATGGGGTGGAGAATGGTGAAATTATGGATCTCTATGATCAATATGGGGATATGGAGCATGCTATTGAAACATTTATTAATCAACAAAAGAAAACCCTATGAAAATGGATAAGAAACAAGCCCTATCGAAGAAAAGCAGGGTAATGGTCTTTGCACTGTCCTTGTCTTTTTTACTGCCAGCAGGTGCTACCTGCCAGGGGATGCCAGTGTACGACAACACGAACTTTATCAGTATGACCAAATCGCTGTTGGAGTCTGCCAAACAGACTTCGGAGCTTTTGAAGACCGTTGAGTTCTTGAAAGAACAGAAGGAGAACATTGTCAAGGTAAATAATGTTGTCAAGCAATTGAAGGCGGTACGTGAACTGGCACGGAACAATGAGACCTTGTTTCGGACGGTGCAAACGGATTTGAAAGCTATTTTAAATTCGCCCTATATCAAGGCCAGGGAAGTGGAACGGATATCAGAATCCTTTGAGGAGATTATAGACGCCGCTGTGACCGATCTTGATTTTGTGAACCAGGTTTTATCGAGTGACCTTTTCAAAATGACCGATGCAGAGCGAACGGCCATTTTGATGGAGAAGAAAGCCTTATCACAGGAAATGGTGGCCGAGTTGGAGGTCAAGACACGTCGTTATCGGGAGATTATCTCCTTTCGAAGGATGCAGGATATTATCAATCATCGGGAAAAAACGTTTTGATGATGGCTGGGTTCTTTTTGAGTATCGGATTGGAATATGTGGATGCGGTCTTTCAGACCATTAAGGACAGTGACTTTTCACAGTACACCATTGTTGGGATGAAGACCTTGGCCGTGTTGTTCTTCTTGGTCAACGTTTTGAAGAAATACAATGAGGGCATTGCCTCTACCGATGGTCATACCTGGGGTTTGACCCCGACGGAATTGGCCAAGAATTTTATAGTGGTGCTCTTGGTCATTTTCTCCACAGAGGTATTGGGGGTGTTCGATGGGATTTTGGTTGCCATTGAAACGCAATACCGGGACACGGCTCCGGCACTCCTCCCGTTGCAGTTACAAGATGTGGACTTGGAGCGGGATGTGGGTGCCTTGGAAGCCGCCAAGAAGGCCATGGCACTCTTGTACGATGCATTGGTTACCCCGTTGTACGGATTGAAGGTGTTGGCATTCATTGTTGGCGTGATTTTATGGCTCATGGATCTCTTTATTTATCCCTTGTTCTTGGCGGAACGCTACTTTTTGTTGGGTATCATGCAGGCCTTTTTTCCCTTGGTCATCAGTCTGGCCGTATTTGAAAGGTTCCGCACTTTGGCCTATAACTTTTTCAAGCTTTATGCCGGAGTCTATATGTTGGTGCCCGCCTTTTTCTTGGTGAATGTTTTTGTAAACAACCTCTATACGGAGATCAACACCAATTTCTGGGGCAATTTGTTCGGTTTTGATTGGGGCAGTGAGTTTTTCGCTTCCATCATCCAGTTGGGAACCATTGGGTTCATTGTATTGCTCAAGTTCAAATTGTACAGAAGGGCCACCAGCTTTACACTGAGATTGTTCACCGGATAATATATAACAACATGAAAACACCATTTAAAAACATACAAGTACAACTTCGGTTGAACCGATGGGTAGTACTTTCTGTGGTCATTGCCTCTGGTTTGGTCACTGTGGTTGCATTGATCCTTATGGCTAAAATTCATAGAGAGGCATTGGACAATGCCTTCATAATCAATGGGAATGGCAACGTCATTCCTTTGGTATGGGCGGATCAAAAACAAAATATGGAAGTGGAAGCACTGGCCCATTTGGAACAATTCCATCGTTGGTTCTATGGAGTGGATGCAGGAAGTTATGAGCGCAATATGGAAAGAGCCCTATGGTTGGGGAATGCCACGGTCGCAGAAGTCTATCAGCAAAAGAAGGCCAATGGCTTCTACAATAGATTGTTGCAGTATTCCCTGGTACAAAAGGTCGAGCGTATAGATTCCAAGATTGCTGTGCAACAGGATTCCATGACATTCCGAACCCGTATTATCATAGAGATCAACAGAGGTTCCGTTACGGATGTCTATGAATTGGTCACTACGGGGCGTTTGATACCGGTGGAACGAAATTTTCCACACAATCCACATGGATTGTTGATCACTGATTTTTTTGAAAACTCACTCCGTAAAATTAAAGGATATGAAACTACAGAAAAATAAGATTGTTTTTGTGCTGGTCATGGTCTGTGTCGTGCTGTTCATTGCGGTATATTCCATTATGACCTTTGGCCGGGATAAGGAACCTGAATTGGATCCTGAACGTATGCCTATCCCCGACCTGGAGGACTACCAGGTTGATTTTAGCACTAAACTGGAAGCTGTGGAGGCCATTAAAAAAGAAACTGAGACCAATGTACCGTCCATATATCCAGAACATATGGTGGATGAGAAGGGGTATTTCAACCCAGATTACATGGAGTATGAAAAGCATCGCATCATTGACAGTGTTTATCAATCCAAGACCTTTTATGACAGAGGTGTTCGTAAAGGAAGAAAAGATTCATTGCAGGCCATAGATCGAGCTGTGGACATCGAGCAAGATGGGGATGATATGGAGGTTGTCAAGTCAGAACAACCGCAGGAACTTGGACTTTCACATCAACTGTTCTTTGACTCACGACCACAATTACTGTTTGAACAGGTCGCTAGCGCCCACGTGGATGGGAGTCAAATTGTTGCGGATGGTCATCGTTTGTCCCTGAGGTTGGATTCGGACATTCAAATACATGGAAATCACTTTTCCAAAGGCCTGCGCATGTATGGATTCATAAAAATCAGGCCAAATCGTATCCTATTGGAGATTTTTAGGATAGGAGCACATAAGGTAACGCTAAAGGCCCATGATTTTCAGGATGGGCTGGAGGGTATCTATTTGGTGAACCGCTTGCGTGGTGAAGTCAAAGAAAGTGTTCTGGATGCTACCCTTGGAGATATCAACCTTCCTGGAATTCCTCAGGTTGGAAGCGTCAAACGAATTTTTCAAAGGAACAATAGATCTATCAAAGTGGAAATTCCCCATAACTATAAATTGATCCTAAAACCATGATTATGCATTTGAAACATATTTGTTTATGTAGCCTTGTCCTAATGCTTTCCATAGGGGCTTATGGCCAAAACACATTGGATACGCTATATGCCAATGACTACAAGAATGTGGCCTTGTTTTTTCCCAGCCCCATTCGGAAGGCGATAACAGGACATCAGAATTTTGTGTTTACCTACAATAGGGATCATGAAGCACATTACGGCCTACTGCAAGCGACGCCTGGACAAGAAAGTAATTTACTGGTGATTACCTCTGATGAATCGGTTTACAGTTATAACCTTGCGTATTCCAAGGATATTTCTAGATATAATTACTTTATAGGGCCCGATGATCATGTAGGACGCGCACGCCCCTTGTATGAAACCAAAAACAAATCCTATCAGGAAAAGGATGCATTGACCCAGGAAAAGGAATCATATCAAAGGATAAGTGAAATACTCCTGACGAAAAAGCCAGGACGTTTGGCTGTCCGCCGTAAAAAAGGAATGCTTTTTAGACTGGAGCATATGATTTATCAAGGGAAGCAAGTATATTTTGTCTTTCAAATCAGAAACCGGTCCGGAATTGATTTTGAGGTGGATACCTTAGACTTGAATATCATTTCTGGAAGTCAGAAAAAAAGAACCGCCTATCAGGAAAAGCCTCTGGGGATTTCCTATGTTTATAACCGTCCAGAGATTGTCAAGAAAGGAAAAATGAATCGGTTCGTTTACGTTGTGCCCAAGTTCGTATTGGGCGACAAAGAACGATTACAGGTAACTTTATATGAGTTAAACGGAAATAGGCTTCTTTCATTGATAAAGCCATGAGCAGGGAGCCTTTATCCCTCTTGTTTGACGATTATGGAAATTCACTTACCTATGTTCCCAGAATTCTAGGTTTTGTTCAACCCCAGGATTGCATCGTCATTTGCTTGAAATATGTCAGTTGCGGATTTATGTTTTTTCAACTTACCCTATATTTTGCTTACCCAAAACTTCTTTCAATGCAGCCATGTCATCACTAACTTTCCTGTCAATAATCTTTGCATAGTGTTGAGTGGTCCGTAGATTTTTATGTCCCAGCATTTGCCCCACGGTTTCTATGGGAACTCCATTGGAAAGCGTAACGGTGGTTGCAAAAGTGTGTCGCGCTAAATGGGTGGTCAAATTCTTTTTAATCCCGCAGAGATCTGCAATTTCCTTTAAATAGGCGTTGGACTTTTGATTGCTCAGTACGGGTAAAACACAATCCCCATTGATGACCTTCGGGTGGTTCTTGTATTTTTCCATTATGGATAATGCAGTTGGGAGTAGGGGAATGCCCAATCTGGATTTTGTTTTGGTACGTTGGGATTTTATCCAAAGACTACCGTCAATATGCTTTACAATATGTTCTGGATGTAATTTTTGGACATCAACATAGGAGAGGCCGGTGTAACAACAGAACACAAACATATCCCTTACAACATTGAGGCGTTCTCCTGTAATTTCCTTATCTACCAAAGCTTGTAGTTCTTCTTTGGATAGAAATTCACGCTCAACGGTTTTGAATTGAACTTTATAGTTGTAAAATGGGTCTTTACTGATCCATTCATGGGCAACTGCCATTCGGATGATTTTCTTAAAGTTGTTGATGTACTTCAACGCCGAATTGTGATTACATTTTTTATCGGTCTTTAGGAAGAATTCAAACCTTTTGATGAATTTCAAATCTACATCCCGGATAGGGATATCAGATTTTCGGAATTCGGTTTTGATAAATTCGGCCACATGGTTTCTTGTGGTATGATACCTTTTGTATGTCCCCAGGGCGAATTCAATATCAATCAGCTTCTTCATCTGTTGGTTATGCTCATCGAAGAGTTCCAACAACATCTTAACCCTTTTGTCGTTGCCTAAAAATTTATCCTTTACATCATGCACTGTGAAAAATTCACCTTCTTCTACCAATTCATGGTGAATCTTATTTATCTTATGACGAACAGTGGACATGAATCGATTTAATTCTTCTGCTTCAACGCCTTTTCCTTTCAATTTGTTCATTCTCGAGTCCCATTTTTCAGGATCGATCTTTCTATGAAGGCTTATTACAGATCGTTGACCATTTACGGTTAATCTAAGGTATAGTCCGGCTTTGCCGTTCTTATCGAGACGTTTGTCTTTAAGGTAAAATAAGACTGCAAATGAATTTGACATATTTTGGGTATCGATTTATGTCGATAAAGGTATGAAAAATAACTCTATGGAGTTTTGTAAACCATTAAAAAAGAATAAATTACAGAGAAATCGATACCTTTTTTAAATTTTTAGAATGGGTATCGATTTGGTTCCTTTTAAACTGATTTCATTTGAGTTTAAATGAAACTAAATAAAATAAAAAAACCTGTAAATCAATGACTTACAGGTTTGTTGTTTTGTTTTGATGGTCTTCTAGTGGAGCCGGAGGGATTCGAACCCTCGTCCAAACAAGCAATAACCACGCTTTCTACATGCTTAGTATCTGCTTAATTTTCGATGCATACCTGACCAGATACGGCCTAATATACACTTATCTTCTTTAGGTTTTAGAGGTGTCGCCAAAGCGAACGGACACCCTTGTGTTGACTTTTTTGGTGCTCCTAAACGAATCGCCGTCAACAAGGGCTATTCAGGAACATCTCGCTTCCCTACCTTGTAGGGACGAGGCAAATCCTACTATAATTCAGATTATGCGGCAAGAGCGTAATTATTTTCGCCAATTAAAAAGTGTGAAACATAAGATTAACGAGCTATATCCCAGCGCTCGACATGCTTACATCGCCATTGGTCTTGCTGTCAAAACCGGTCGGCCCCATAATGAGCTAGGTAAGCTTTGCTTACCGTAAACGAATTATGCCCTGAGCGAAGTCGAAGGGCCTAAACGTAACTCTCATTTTTTTATCAAAGAACTTAGCCTGCACAGAGCACAGTCGAAGTGTTGGCTTTTCCAAGACCTCGCTTCGCAATATCTTGGCCGGGCTATCGTCTGTACTAGGTACTTGACTCTATCCCTAACGCGGTCGGCAAAGGTAAACCATATCCATCAAACAATAAAAAGTTTGCTTACCCTTCCTATTACCCTTATTTTGGTCAACAATTATACCAAAATAATCTATGAAGTTCGGAATCATCAGGGAACGTAAAAATCCACCCGATCGTAGGGTAGTACTGTCACCAGAGGAATGTCAAAATGTCCTTTCCAAATTCCCCAAAGCCCAAATTTTTGTTGAATCATCACCAATTCGCGTATTTTCAGATAAAGAATACGCCGATAAGGGGCTCGAAGTTGTTCAAGATATGGAATCCTGTGAGGTGCTCTTGGGTGTAAAGGAAGTTCCGATAGAAGCATTGATTCCCAATAAAAAATATTTTTTCTTTTCACATACAATCAAAAAACAACCCTACAATAGAGAATTGCTCCAAGCTATTTTAGCAAAGAACATCGAATTGTACGACCACGAAGTCATAACCAATCAAAAGGGGAGTAGACTTGTAGCCTTTGGCCGTTATGCTGGAATTGTAGGTGCTTATAACGGATTTAGGGCCTACGGGTTAAAGTATAATTTGTTCCAATTGCCCAAAGCTGAAAGCTTGTTAGATCAACAGGCCTTAATATCGGAATTGAAGAACATAGGACTCCCGAACATCAAAATATTACTGACCGGAAGGGGAAGAGTGGGCAATGGAGCCAAGGAAATGCTCGATGCTATGGGGTTAAGAGAAGTTAGTGCCGATGATTATTTATCCAAAACTTTTAACGAACCCGTTTATTGCCAAATCGATGTTTCCCATTACGTTAAGCGCAAAGATGGGGTCAAAGGCAATAAAGCAGATTTTTTCCAAAACCCAGAAGCGTACAAGTCTAACTTTTTCCGCTTTGCCAAAGTAACGGATTTTTTTATCGCTGGTCATTTTTATGGCGATGGCGCTCCTTATTTATATACTCGGGAAGATGCCAAGCGGTCCGATTTCAAAATTAAGGTCGTGGCCGACATTAGTTGTGATATCGATGGTCCTGTAGCATCCACTATTCGTCCATCCACCATCGCAGAACCCATTTATGGGTATGACCCTGTTTCCGAAACAGAGACCGATTTTAAAAATGAAAACGCCATTGCTGTCATGGCTGTGGACAACTTACCATGTGAATTACCTCGTGATGCAAGCGTTGGTTTTGGAGAAGCATTCTCCAAATACGTGATTCCATCATTTTTTAATGAGGACAACGATGGTCTTCTGGACAGGGCACGCATGACCCAAAATGGGAAGCTGACCCCTCGGTACGCCTACCTTCAACACTATGTGGACGGTAAAGAATAGCCGTATACCCCAAAAAAGGCTCCAAAAGTTGGTAATGGGTTGTTTTTTAGTATATTGTATGTCCTAATTCTCAAAAGCCAGTGACGTTTAATTGGGTGTTTTCTGGAGATGACAATCCAGCACTGAAAAGAACCTGTATTGATTTGGAATACAGTCTAAGACCAAGAATCATGAGATTCCTGTTGTCCAGGTTCGATGTTGATGCCGATTTCACCAATTTCTATTTCGATGTGAATGTCGACAAACAGTGGGTGTCCATTTCAGACAAAACCCCAAAAGAATATGCCATAAAAATATCACCTGACTTTGATCAGGCAATCAATGGTTCTTCTTTTTCTTCCGTGGCATAAGCTATTCCTTTAATCTAATATTCCAAGTAACAATAGGATGTTCTTTTGGAGCAATATAAGCCCCTAATGCTTTTAGCTTTATTTGAAGGTCAGCTTTCTTTTCCAAGGTTTTGATATGAAGGGTTTTGGTGCTTCCCGCTGGTACGGTAAAAACAGGTGAACTCGAGTAGAAGGTATATGGCATTTGATTTTCAAAAATCAAGTCGCTACTGGTTACATTTTTTAAAGTAACCTCCAAAATCGAAGTGTTGTCAATGTATTTGGCCGTTTCTAATTTTAATGAAGCATTAAGTAAAGGAACCAGATTTTCTTTCTTCCCGACCAATAACGAATTGAACACGGCAACTGTTCTTCCTGCAAACAAAGCTTCTTTAAGGGATTTCTTGGTTTTTTCCCTGGCAAAGACAAGGGTAATAGGGCGGGTATGTCCTTTTTCTACATAATCCCAGTCAATAAGTCCATGGATATCGCTGGTCCCCATTATGGTCAGATTGTTTTCTAAGGCAAGGGCCAAAGACTCTTCCGAATAATCCCCGGTATTGATTACCTCTATTCCGTGCAACTCTCCTTTTTGGATTCGTTCTTTTTGAAAATCGCTAAGAATCGGATTACCTTTTGGTGATTGGGCATACCACGCAGGATGGTTCCAAAACACAAAGGCATCTTGTTTTTTAGCTTCGGCGAATGAATCTTCTGCATCATTTACCAGTAATTTGTTGGCATCTGCTATAAATATGGCATTGTTGTGTCCAATGGGTTTTTGTCGGGTAATTTCGGATCCATGGACCAAAAGCAAGTCATGGTCTTTAGCTTCTTTCAGGGCTATTTCGTAGGATCTATTCCTATCTGGGTGCGGGATATCTTCTTTATGGGGTTGGTACTCTATATGTTCGGTAAGGGAAATTACATCCAAATTATCTCTGAGTGCTTCCATCACCCTAATGTTGGGCCATACATTCCCATCGGAAAAAACAGTATGCTGGTGTAAATCTGTCTTCAATGTTTTGAATCCAGGTATGTCGGGAAAAGCAAGAGTCCTGGAACTTTGGTGCGAATGTTCTTGGGCAAAAAGAAATGAGGAGACAAGAAGTGCGATAAAAAACGGTTGGAATTTCATAATGATGGTTTTATCAAAACTATGAAACCTTGCAATGGGTTTCAATCATGAAGGAAACATTTTACAAACTGTTAACCTGATGGTAAAGTAGTTAGGTTGTTTTAGCTAGAAAATTGAGAGAAAACGAAATCACAATTAATAAATATTTAAGGGTTTGAAACGCTGTCAAACGCAAATTCCTTGCTAGGTTTGCCAGCTTAAAACCTCGGTAATTTGCACATCGATTTAATTATAGCGGCACTTTGGAGCCTTTCACCATTTGGGGAGGCCAAAGTGGGCATTCCATATGGCATGTACCAAGGAGTAAATGAATACTTGGTATTTATTGTTTGTTTTGGTGCTAATGTATTGGTGTTCCCTATGATGATGTTTTTTTTGGAGTACGTCAATCGTCATTTGGTCAAATGGCGATTCTATAAAAAATCTGCTGTTTTTGTAGGGCAAAGAGCCAAAAAAGGGTCAGGTAAAAAAATACAGCGCTTCGGGTTTTTGGGCATTGTACTCTTTGTAATGATTCCCTTACCAGGCACAGGGGTTTACGCGGGAAGTATTGCCGCCTATCTTTTTAAAATGAAAAAACGACAGGCATTTGCTGCGAACACTATCGGAATCTTCTTTTCTTCCGTTATTATTTGGGTGGCCACTTTGTTGTCCATGGAAGGAGCATAGTACTTTTTACTGCTTTAATATGGGCAGTTAAGCTTGGATTTATTTATTTTGCTTCCAATCTTTGACTTTTCACTAACCTAAAAGATTTCTATGGCTTCTGGTTTTTTTGCTGTTTTGGACGACATTTCTGCACTTATGGATGACGTGGCAACTATGAGTAAAGTTGCAACCAAGAAAACAGCTGGCATTTTAGGTGATGACTTGGCCGTAAATGCCGAAAAGGCTACTGGATTTCTGTCCAGCAGGGAAATTCCTGTGCTGTGGGCCATTACCAAAGGCTCTTTTTTAAACAAATTGATTATTCTTCCGATTGCATTTTTGTTGAGCGCCTATTTGCCCGTTGCCATTACGGTTATTTTGATTTTGGGAGGCGTGTATTTGGCCTATGAAGGCGCGGAGAAAGTGTACGAATATTTTTTTCACTCTAACGAAGAAGAACATATTGAAGACCCTATTGATATTCCTGAAGAGGAGTTGCCAGAACTGGAGAAGAAAAAAATAAAGCAGGCGATTATCACGGATTTTATACTCTCCATTGAGATAGTCATTATCGCATTGAGCACCGTGGTCAACGAACCTTTGACAATACGAATAGCAACAGTCTCCGTAGTAGCGCTATTGGCCACTGTTGGCGTGTACGGTATTGTGGCTTTAATTGTTCGGATGGACGATTATGGATATAGATTGATCAACCTAAATGGTGAACATGATAGTTTTTCTGATAAAGTGGGTAGGGCACTGGTGAATGCATTACCCATTATAATTAAATCACTTTCCATAATCGGAACTTTGGCCTTGCTATTGGTTTCTGGAGGAATCTTTATCCATAATATTGAATTTTTCCATCATTTGTTCCCAGGCCTGCCCACACTTCCGAAAGATTTTATTTTTGGGTTGGTCATTGGTTTCGTTGCACTTCTTTTGATGAAGCTGTTTAAAACGTTGTTCAAGCGTAAATAAAATCCAAGCTCTCTTGCATGAACCCAGCGGAAGATTATATCATCAACCAAGAAGAACCTTTCAAAAGCATATTGCTACAATTGCAGGTGTTGGTGGAAACTTCGGTTCCTAACTTGGAACTGAAATATAAATACCGACTGCCATTCTATTACCTAAACGGAAAACCTTTCTGCTACTTCAATGCTTCCCGAAAAAAAGGTTATGTGGATGTGGGCTTTTGGAGTTCGGCACATCTTTCTGTTCATTTGGATAAAATGATTACCGAAGGCAGAAAAGTAATGCGGTCACTCCGTTACTATACCTTGGAGGATATTGATGCTGAAGTTTTTGTGGCTGTCATCCAGGATGCGGAAGCTGTAAATCACAAAGGCTTCTGGAAATAATCAATTGGGTAACGGTTTTAAATCTACTTTTTTGGTTTTCAGTTTAAAGAAGGAAATCCAAAGCGACACAATACCCAGATTCAACCAAAGCAAATCCACGAGTAGGATGTGCTCATATTCATTCTGATAAGCCACCCAAAACCAGTTTCCCGTAGTAATCCCGTTTGCAATTGGAACCAACAATCCTATGATACCACCTGAAATCAAAGTCCATTTGTTGGTAAAGGCAATATTATTCTTAAAAATGAAAAATATAGAAACAACTAACCAAATCGGAAAATAGGTTTGGTACAAAAGGGTCATATTCACCTGTTCAGAAAATTTTACGATGATAAATTCCAAAGCGGTAACAGGTAGCATGCTCAGACAAATGGCCATATAAATATTGGCCACTTGTTGATTGAACTTTCTTCGTTTTTCTGGAATGTTCTTTTTATCGCGTGCCACGAGCCAAATCATAATCCCTGACAGAATCACAAAGCAGGAAACCAATCCCAGGATAAAGGATATCACTCGCAACCCATACCCTGCGTAATCGCCAAAGTGGAGACGGAACATCATGTTTTTAACACCATCCAAATATGAATTATTGGTGGTGGGCACTTTTTCCTGAGCAATGGAACCATCTACAATTTTGTAAATACGGTACCCCAATCCATTCAATTTGGTTTCATACCCCAAATAGCCACTAATGGAAGCATGCATATTTTTATCTCCGTAGTTGAAAATGTGTGTTTCCGTAACCCTAAAATCGCCCCAATCTGACTTCATTTCGTCAACATATTGGTCTAAATTGATGGTACTGTCCAATTTTTCGTTCTGGAATTCATAAACAGGGAGGTTGTACTCCAAATCTTTGTACAATTTGTTTTGGTCACCATCGTATAGCCCCATGACAACGGGAAGAATCAAAATGCCCTTGAGCAAAAAGAAAGCTCCCGTAACTGCATAAACAAACTGAAATGGAAAGCCGATAACGCCTAGAGCGGTATGAGCATCGGTCCAAATGGTTTTTAGCTTGGCCCAAGGTCTGAAGGTATAAAAATTAGAGACAATCTTGTTCCAATGCACCAAGATTCCAGTGATAATGGCGAACAGGAAAAAGAATGCTACCAATCCTGCCAAATATCTACCATAGGGGTAGGGGATTTGATCTAAAAAGTGAAGGCGGTATAAAAACTCGCCCAGATGATAATTACTTGCATAGGTGTCTGTTTTGGTTTTGGCAACAGGGTCCAAATAGAAGAATACAGGTGATTTGTCCTCTTCTAAAGCTAAGGAATCCTTTGCAGCACTCAAGTTGACAGAAATACTTCTTTCGTTGTAATAGTGCCTTAATTCCACATCCCGTCCGTATAGGTTGTAATTTTTGGAAAGGTCATTTAGATGCCCATCCACACTACCGGGCAATTCATCTTCTTGACTCACGGCATGCCCATGTTGCCAATTGGCAATTTCATCCCTGAAAAAAGAGAAGGAACCTGTAAAGAAAATTACATATAGTGCAACACTGATTACAATGCCACTTACGGTATGTGTGTGAAATAAAATGTTATAGATACGGTTTCCCATAGTTTAAACTTGGTTTCCAAAATAGAATATGACAAAGAGCACTAGGCTGGCCAAAAGGTAAATGCCCCATACTCTCCAGCCATTTTTGCCCAAAAAGGCAACCACCATTAAAACGGCCCAAAGAATAAAGGCCGAAAAAGTACTGGTAATGATAACGGCTGCGTGATTGAACCAACTGGCCAATGCCAAATGGAATAGGATTGCAACGATAAGCCCACCAAAAATGGCGGCGGTTATTTTAGCAAATCGTTGCCAAGGCGATGGGGTCAAGTATTTTTTGTTGGCTGGCATAGTTCAGAACAATAAGGATTCAAAAAGGATGGAGCATAAAAAAGGGACGCCCAAAAAACGGTAGTTCAGCAATCGTAAGGGGGCTAAAAGTATCACCAGACTGGCAATGGTCATTAAGAGGATAAAAAAAGTAAACGTCCCGGAACCTATTCCCCAGTAAAAACAGCTGAGCCCAAATGATAAAACCATTAGGGCCAAACTGGCATATTGAGATGTCTTTTTATGCGCACCAATCCATTTCTCAAAACCGAGGTTTCCTACTGCAGACATTTTTTTAGAAGTGTTGTACTGTAGATAAAAGGCGATAAAAGTGAGTAGAGAAATTCCGGTGACCATGCTTATTTTTTTATGCAATAAGTAGCGCAATGCCAGATAAATTCATAAGCTTCACCATTGTAGGTGCCTGGAACTTCTTCCTTGGTCGTGGTCTCCACAATGTATTTAGTATCCCATGGTAGGCCAAAAGAAACTTCACCATTATCGTCGGTGTACAATGTTTTGGACCATAGATCGGAAACATAGACTTTAAGCTCGTTTTTGACGATGGGTTCACCTTTGTACAATATTTGAAGTTTGATTTCTTCCCCATCATTTTCCAACTGCTTTATCACAATGCCTTCTCGATTTGCTGTTTTCGTGTCACCATCAGTTCCAACCAGAACCTTTGCTGTTGAATGGTAATGTGTTTTGAAAATACCGAAGTCGTACTGAGTGTAATCGATTACATCAATTTCATTGTTGTTCAAAGCGATGGTATAAACGCCATTTTGAGAGGGGGTGAAACTAGCCAAATAGTGGTCTTTTTTGGCTTCGCTGCTCAATTTTGTCTTTGTGCCATCTGGGGCAATAACCCATAAAGTAAATTTAGAAACAGCCGGAAAAGCTTCGCCCTCCACTTTTTCAATTACACCATAGGTGTATTCCCCGTAATGAACACGAACTTCTTGTGCTTTGCCCAACTTTCCGCTACTGTTGGTCTCAATCCACAAATAGTGAGCTGAGGCCGATAAAACGGGTAAGGGAATAAGCAATAGGGTTGCAATTAGTTTTTTCATTTTGTTTTCTTAGAATTTATAAGTGAAATTGGCAGAAAGACTTCTTAAGTTTTGTGGACTAATGGTAGACCAACCTTTGTAGTAGTCTTTGTTGGCTATGTTGTCCAACTTCAAAGTGATTCGGAAGTCACGGGCATCGTAAAAGGCGGACGCATTAAGAATCGTGTACTCATCAATAGTAAACGTACCATTAGATCTATTGAAGATTTTGTTCTCGCTGGCGTAGTTACCTCCAAATCCGAGTCCGAAGTTTTCCAAGGTACCTTGTGTAAATCTGTAGCTTGCCCAAACATTGGCCAAGTTCATTGGGCCTGCACTTTCTGGTCTAAACCCTGTAAAGCTGGCATCTCCTTCCTCTAATTTGCTATCATTATAGCTGTATCCTGCAATGATGTTCAATCCATCGATAGGAGAAGCGACAACACTGGCTTCAAAACCTTTACTGGTTTGTTCTCCGTCTTGAGTATAGAAATAGTTGTTGGCATCAGTATCGATTCGTTGTGACATATCGCTCACGGTAATATCGTAGTAGCTAAATGTGGCCGAAAGTCCATCGTTGAAGAAGTTCAACTTGGTACCGACCTCGAACTGGTTGGCATGCTCAGGGTTCAAGGCTCTCACGGATGTATTTCCGTCGGATAGCTCGGTTACGGGAGCCACATTGCTGAAACCGTTCATATAATTGGCGAACAACGATACTTTGTTCAAAATAGGCTGATAAACTAATCCAAACTTTGGTGAAAATGCAGTTTGGTTATATCCATCATTTGAGAAACGATCCACACGCAAACTAGCCATGGCGGATAATTCTGGCAATAGATTGATTACGTTAGAGGCGTAGGCACTTAAAATCTCTTGCTCTGCCTCGCTAAATTGTGCCCCTGGGTTGGCCAAGGTCGCGATTCCAGCATCGGCACCTGCTTGTGTCAACACACCGGAGTCATACAGGCCTGTTCCCATTGGGGTTCCGAAGTAATCATGTAGGGCAGGGGCAACGGCTTGGAATTCGTTGGGGTTTTCTCCAGCGTAAATAAATCCTTGGTTACCGTAGCCTGTACTGTTGTTTATGGTCCTGGTTTTAAGGTAATCCAAGCCCACTACCATACGATTGCGCATGGTTCCAATAGTAAAATCCCCGATAAAGTTTTGTTGTATGTCGGTTCCTAATGTTTCTGAGTTTTGGTTGCTGGTGTAACGAGCCAAAATAATACCGTCAGAAATAGGGCTTCCTGAAAGGCCTTCGGTCGTTGAGGTCACCTCGTACAAGTAGGAGTAGTAACCATCAGACTTGGCATTAGATCTGGAAACAACGGTTTGAGAGGTCCAAGAATCATTCAAAATGTAGTTCATTTGACCTTGCAGGCTATACGTTGGTGTGTCGATATACAAATCGTTGCTGGTGTAGGAGCGTTTGAAATCATAACCCAATTCATCCAAATTGGTTACACGAAGTGGCGAACCACGGTCTAGGAACAACATTGTTTGATTGGTGCTCCTACCATTGTAAAATTCGGTGTTGATGTTGAACGAAAGTCTATCACTTGCCTGAAATGCCAGTGAAGGTGCAAAAAAGAAAGACTTTCTAAATCCAGCATCTTGGTAGCTATTCTGGGTATGGTATGCCGTGTTCACCCGAATGGCAATGTTGTTTTGGTCACCCAAAGTGGTGTTAACATCAGCGCTTACTCTGTTGAGGCCATAACTACCTGAGGTGTAAGAGATATTTCCTCCAAAACCGTAGTATGGTTTTTTGGTGTTGATGTTGATCAAACCACCGTAAGAAATCAAGCTGCTGCCATACAAAGTTCCTGATGGGCCTTTGATTACTTCGATGGATTCGATGTTGGCTGGGTCTGGGCTACCGTTGGTTAATCCTGGTAAACCATTTATCATAGTGGGTTGAACAGGAAAACCACGCAATGAAAAGTAGCCAGCACCGTCGCTTCCTCTACCAGTAGATTCCCAAAGTTTGTCGATTCCAGGGGCGTTTTTAAGGGCACCATCAAAATTGGTGATTACCTGGTCCTGCAGCAATTCTGATGAGATAACATTGTAGACTTGTGGGTTCTCGATGTCTTTGAGTGGCATTTTAGATACATAGACACTTGCTTTACGTGTAAACTTGTTTACTTGATTGGCTTCAACTATAACTTCATTGAGTTGTTCTTGGCGCTCAACCATAACAATTGTTTGTACGTTGGTGGTCTGGTT
Organism: Flagellimonas lutimaris; assembly: GCF_003581615.1. GTDB lineage: Bacteria > Bacteroidota > Bacteroidia > Flavobacteriales > Flavobacteriaceae > Flagellimonas > Flagellimonas lutimaris. The sequence goes on along the minus strand of NZ_QXFH01000076.1, from coordinate 127,377 downwards.
AGCGTAAACGGTTACGGTTTTGTTCTGTGCGCCAAAACCTACCATCGAAAAAGTCAGGGTGTATGAGCCAGGGGCAAGATTGGATATTTTATATTCCCCTGAATAATCCGTGTTTGTACCTAAACTGGTGTTAGAAACGGCAATATTTACATTGCCAAGTGGGTTGTTGTTTTGATAGGTCACCTTTCCTTTTAGGCTGCCTGTTTGTGCTTGTACTGTCCCTAAAAAAGCTAAGCTTAAGACAAGTAATATATTCCTCATTTTATTTGTAATTAGTCTAAATAAGTTTGTGACGCAAATATATATTTCAATGTTTGATCACGCAATATATATTTAGACTAATTATAAATAGTGTTTAAAACGAATTTATAATATGCTGATAGATAAAAAAATAGATGTAAAATTTTAACAGTTTGAATACTGTTTAGAGCGAATTGATAGTTTTGCGAATCGCTGTCAGGTCTGTCAATAACTTTTCCAGAAGACTTAAATCCAACATGTTCGCACCATCACTTTTGGCATTGGCAGGGTCAAAATGTGTTTCCATAAAAAGGCCATCAACACCCGCTGCGATTCCAGCTCGAGCCATAGTTCCAATTAAAGCTGGCCTACCGCCCGTAACCCCAGAAGATTGATTGGGTTGCTGTAGGGAGTGGGTTACATCTAAAACCACGGGAGCATACTGTTTCATAGTTGGAACCCCACGGAAATCTACGATCATATCTTGGTATCCAAACATGGTGCCTCGATCGGTAATCCAAACTTGCTCGTTGCCCGAATCGGTTACTTTTTTTACAGCATGTTGCATACTTTCCGGGCTCATAAATTGCCCTTTCTTCAAGTTGACTACCTTGCCCGTTTCAGCAGCTGCAACCACCAAGTCGGTTTGTCTTACTAAAAATGCAGGAATTTGAAGTACATCTACATATTCGGCGGCCATGGAAGCATCCGATATTTCATGAATATCCGTTACTGTTGGAACTTCAAAGGTTTCCGAAACTTTTTTCAAAATTTTTAAGGCTTTTTCATCACCAATTCCCGTAAAGGAATCAATACGGCTACGGTTCGCCTTTTTAAAACTTCCTTTAAAAACATAGGGAATGTTGAGCTTGTCAGTTATGGCTACTACCTTTTCGGCAATTCGCATGGCCATGTCTTCGCCCTCAATGGCACATGGGCCAGCCAACAAGAAAAAATTGTCATTATCGGTATGTTTTATCTGTGGAATTTTGGTGATGTCCATTTCTTAAAGTTTGCACAAATATAGTATTAAACGATGGCATCCTTTTTAGATTTATGTAGATAAACCACTAACCATGACGTATCGATTTATTTTCATTGTTCTTTGTTTTGTTTCTACCATTTCGCAAGCGCAATGGCAAGAAAGGGGCGGCACTTTTGATTTGCCGCATCTGGAACGCCATCAATTTAAATTGAATTTATTGAGCCCTGGGTTTACGTACGAGCTGGGACTTTTCAAAAACCAAAGCGTCTCCACAAACTTGGGCTTGGCTACGGCAACATACGAAGAGGGATATGTATTTGGCCTGGCATCCAATAACCGTTATCGGTATTACCATAATTTTAATAGGAGGGAAAGACTGGATAAAAACACCTCTGGGAATTCAGGGAATTATATTGCCGCGGCCCAGGCCATATTCTTTTCGCAGCTTCGAATTTCAACTAATGTTGAAGGCCCAGACGATTTTAACCTCGGTTTTTACGGAATGGTCTATGGCATTCAACGTACTTATGAGAAAGGCTTCAACTTTAATCTGGAAGTTGGCGCAGGATACTACAGGGGAGACGGTGTGCCCGATGGTTATGGTCCCTTGTTCAATTTCACATTTGGTTGGGTGGCCACCAAAAGAAAGAAAAAGGACCCATATCTGGATTAAATAAAGCCATCAAGACATACTATTTTGGCAAAGTTTGGGTTATAATACTACCAAATTAACCTACAATGCGTCGCTTACTACTTCTGGCATTCCTGTCAACAGGTTTTTTTATGCATGCCCAATATGGGAAAAACTGCGAAATCCGTCAGTTTAAGCTCAATGCCTTTAACCCTGGAATCGAATACGAAATGGCTCTGGGAGTAAACAGCACTTTGGATTTCAGGGTGGCGTATCAGGCCGCTTTGGAACCTGCAAGCTCAAAACCTTTGGAAGATTTCGATTTTTTTCCAGCGATAACCGTTCAAAACCGATATTACCACAACCTCAATTCTAGAGAAAGACGCAGAAGGTCTATCTATGGGAATTCGGGGAACTATGTAGCGCCAACGGTAGCCATTTTTTCTCCAGGAGACCGTGTGGTCGAGGGGCGATTGGTGGATGGTATTCACGGCTATGGTGGCCTGGTTTATGGTGTTCAGCGTAGTTACGATTCAGGATTTAGTTTCTCCATAGATGCGGGTGCTGGCTATTATGTAGGACCATTTAAAGGTACTATTCAACCCGTGGTCAACCTGAGTATTGGTTGGATTATCAGCGAAAAGCGTTGGTGTGTTGGTCTGTAGATTTGGAACTCCCACAAAATCAATAAGATAAAAATAACATTTAGGTGTGCATACAAGAAAAAAATAGCAGTATCTTTGCGGGCTTAAAATTTAGGTTATGTCCAAAATTAAAAACATTGCAATCATTGCACACGTAGACCACGGTAAGACTACCTTGGTTGATAAAATTATGTACCATTGCCAGTTGTTCCGAGATAACGAGAACAAAGGCGACCTGATATTGGACAACAACGACCTGGAGAGGGAGCGTGGAATCACTATCGTTTCCAAAAACGTTTCTGTTGTTTACAAAGACACTAAAATTAATATTATAGATACCCCTGGTCACGCCGATTTTGGTGGTGAAGTAGAGCGTGTTTTGAATATGGCCGATGGAGTTTTGTTGCTGGTTGATGCCTTTGAAGGGCCAATGCCGCAGACCCGTTTTGTGCTTCAAAAAGCCATTGACCTTGGTTTAAAACCATGTGTGGTTATCAACAAAGTAGATAAAGAAAATTGTACCCCGGAGGAAGTGCACGAAAAGGTCTTCGACCTTATGTTTGAATTGGGTGCAGAAGAATGGCAGCTGGATTTCCCAACCGTTTATGGTTCTGCAAAGAACAACTGGATGGGTGAAGATTGGAAAGAGCCTACCGAAAACATTGAGCCTTTATTGGATATGGTTATCGAGCATGTTCCAGAATTTAAACCACAAGAAGGTACAACCCAGATGTTGATTACTTCATTGGATTTCTCTTCGTTCACCGGTCGAATTGCTATCGGTAGATTGCAAAGAGGAACGCTTCGTGAAGGACAGCAAGTTTCTTTGGTAAAAAGAGATGGCTCCATTGTAAAAACCAGAATCAAAGAACTTTATACGTTTGAAGGTTTAGGTCGCTTAAAGGTGGAAGAAGTTGTTGCAGGAGATATTTGTGCCATTGTTGGAATGGAAGGTTTTGAAATTGGTGATACCGTTGCCGATATTGAAAGCCCAGAAAAACTAAAGACCATCGCCATTGATGAGCCAACTATGAGTATGCTTTTCACCATTAACGATAGCCCGTTTTTTGGTAAGGATGGAAAGTTTGTTACTTCCAGACACATTAAAGAGCGTTTGGAAAAAGAATTGGAGAAAAACTTGGCACTTCGCGTTAAAGAGACTGATAGTGCCGATAAGTTTTTAGTATATGGTCGAGGCGTTTTGCACCTTTCTGTTTTGATCGAGACGATGAGAAGGGAAGGTTACGAACTTCAAATTGGTCAGCCACAGGTAATCATCAGAGAGATTGATGGAGTAAAATGTGAGCCTGTTGAGCATTTGACCATTGATTTGCCCGAAGAAGTATCCGGAAAGGCCGTGGAAATGGTATCCATCCGTAAAGGAGAAATGACCAGTATGGAAGCGAGAGGTTCCAGAATGGTTTGTGAATTTATCATTCCATCTAGGGGAATTATTGGTCTTAGAAACCAATTGTTGACCGCTACAGCTGGTGAGGCCATTATGGCGCACAGATTTTTCGAGTATCAACCCTTAAAAGGTGATATTGCTCAGCGATTGAACGGTTCTTTGGTTTCTATGGAAAACGGAACTGCGATTCCTTATTCTATTGATAAACTTCAGGATAGAGGTAAATTCTTCGTTGATCCGGGAGAAGATATTTACGAAGGTCAGGTAATTGGTGAGAACTCTCGTCAAGATGATATGACAGTAAATGTTACCAAGACTAAGAAACTGTCCAACGTTCGTTCTTCTGGAGCTGATGATAAGGCTAAGATTGTACCGGCCATCAAGTTTTCTTTGGAAGAAGCTTTGGAATACATCCAAAAGGATGAATACGTAGAGGTGACTCCAAACCACTTGAGGATTAGAAAAATCTATCTAAAAGAAGTGGACAGAAAAAGAAACAAAGTAGTTTAATCGAGAATATACTTCGAATATTTAGGAAAGCGAGTGAGGAAACTGATCTTCATTCGCTTTTCTTTTAAAGAATGGTAGTTGTTGTCATTTCGTCCCGATAGCTATTGGAAGTGAGAAATCTATTTGCTATAGATTCTTCATTCGCTTTGCTCGTTCAGAATGACAGTAAAAGTCTTGGCTCTGTTGGCCTTGAACTACTTAAAAATTATTGCAAATGGCCATGGTGCTGTTCGCGCAAACAGGATACGGCAGCTCCTATAATCCCAGCGTGGTTCATTAGTTCGGCCTTGACAACCTTGGTTTCAATATTGATGTGGTGGCTAAATTCTTCCCATTTTTTAGAAGTTCCACCGCCTACAATAATCAAATCTGGGGAAATTATAAGCTCTACATACTTTAAGAACTTGTTGAAGCGTTTGCCCCACTTTTCAAAGCTGAGCTCCTCCCTTTCTTTTGCGGAGGCAGCGGCCCATTTTTCTATTTTCTTGTGCTTCTTATAAGGAATTTGACCCAATTCAAAATTAGGGATCAAAACACCATTAAAGAATGCACCGCTTCCAAGACCGGTCCCGATGGTAATCATAACCACAAGTCCATTCTTTCCTTTTCCAATTCCATAGTTCATGGAGGCATATCCAGCGGCATCGGCATCGTTGAGTACGGTAAATTCTTGACCGGTATATTTGGTGAACAGCTCATCGATATTCACACCTACCCAACTTTTATGTAGATTTCCTGGAGACATACAGACCCCATTTTTTACGATTGACGGAAATCCGCAGCCTACAGGACCTTTATAATTAAAGTGATCCACAATTTCGGCCACGACTTTGGCCATGTCTTTTGGCTTTTTTGATTTTGGAGTTGGAATTCGGAAACGTTCTGTCAACATTTCCCCTGTTTCGGCGTTTACGAGGGCACCTTTAATGCCCGATCCGCCTATATCAATACCAAGAATTTCCATATATAGGAAGCGAAATTAGTTTAGACAAAGTAACAAAAACTTTTACTGATCAAGTAATTATATTGAAAATCAGTGGGCTATACGTGTTTTGTAGTGATTATATCGCTTTTTGAATTACTTCAAAAACCTTACTGGCATCACATTTCAACGTTTTGTGGGGATATTTCAAGATAAGGGCGTAATCGTGCGTGGCCATAATAATAGTTCTCCCATTTTGATTGATATCCTGCAATACTTTCATGACCTCTACACTGGTCTGCGGGTCGAGGTTTCCTGTAGGCTCGTCCGCCAAAATTAGTTCAGGGTCGTTCAAAAGGGCTCGGGCAATGGCGATGCGTTGTTGCTCCCCCCCGGAAAGCTCGTGAGGAAACTTGAAACCTTTGGTTTTCATGCCGACCTTATCCAGAACTTCCTCGATTTTATTGTCCATTTTTTTTGGGTCGGTCCATCCTGTTGCTTTAAGCACAAACCTAAGATTGTTGTTAATGTTACGATCGGGAAGCAATTTGAAATCTTGAAAAACTATGCCCAGTTTTCTGCGTAGAAATGGAATATCTTTTTCTTTCAAGGTTTTTAAATCAAAATCCACTACCTCTCCAGCTCCTTGTTTTAAGGGTAGGTCGGCGTAGAGGGTTTTCATAAAACTACTTTTCCCGCTACCAGTTTTGCCAATTACATAAACAAATTCTCCTTTTTTAACCTCAAGGTCAATATGGTTAAGGACTAAATTCTCGTTCTGGAACACGGCTACATCTTGTAACTTTACAATGGTCTCGGGCATAATTTTACTTCAATAGTTACACAAAAGTATTTGAAAATATGGTACGAGACATTAAAATCCACTATTTCTCCCGAATTTAAACTGATTTTGTAGTGGATACATTTTTCCAAATTTTAGTATTCAGATTTAGGTCTTCCACAATGCCAATTGCCTTTACAATGTCTTCATATAATAGTTCTAGCGCATTGGATGTTATCAGGTTTTTACTTTCGTTTAATCTTAAAAATCCATAAGGATGGTAAACTGCGAAGTACAGCTTGTTATTCTTGAAGGATAACATAATGGCCTTGCCGATTTTCTTTTTTAAACGGGTTATTCGCTGCATTAACGAGGTAGACATTACGTACCGTGCTTCTATTTGATCGGAACTATAAACAACAAATTCATTTTCAAATTCAGTGTCCTCAAGATTTACCAATTGATTGCTGCTTATATTTATGGACTGGATTGTTTTCGCCAAGTATCCGATTCTTTTTCGAACTGATCGGGTAAAACAATAGTTGTTCCATTAAAATTTTTGTTGAATTCGACAATGGCAAACATGCCTAAAAATTGGCTTCCTACTTGTTCAAGCGTGTGTTTTTTGGAGAACCATGGCCTAATGTAGTTGTAAATTATGTAGAGGTAATTTAATCCAGGGACATACATGAAATAAGAATTGCCACTGCGGTTTAGTGTCTTTACAGCTCCCATTGTAATTGATGTGTTGCTAACTTTCCCAGAAAATATTCCGCGACTCAGATTATATACTGAATTTACTTTTGTGGCTTTTTTGAATCGGAGCTGGTGGGTTGATATCAATTCGCTCTCTGCAATTACTTTCGGGTTAATTTGCTTGTGCTCATCAAACTTGAATGTTGGTGCTATCTTACCTATAACGGCTCTTATAATTTGTTTTTCTATAGTGCCATATTTGGCTTTCTGGCTTCTGGAAAGGATCATGAAAAAGAAGAAAAATCCCCAGAATAGCAGCATATATAATTGAGGGGAAAAGTGCCATAGGTCTTTGTTTTGAATTGCTTCAAACCATTTTGTCAGTTTGGAACTGAACAGGTATACGAACAAGGGAATTGAAATTCCAAGTAAAAGAATAAATTGAAGGAGCAAGGAATTCATCACTTTAAAAAATCGATAGACTCGTCTTCTTTTTTCCGCTTGTTGAAGTAGGGTCAAAAGTTCTTTTTGAATGGTGCTGTAACCATTCATAGTAAAGTTTTCTTAAAAAGAAACTTTTGGTTCTTCGGATTCCAAAGGACCTATTTTATAGAAAGTTTTGCAGGAGCATAAAGTTTTGACTGGCCTTCAAATCAGGATAAGCTTCCAAGGTAATGTTTAGTTTTCCTAATAGTTGATCTATATCACTTTCAAGGTTCAGTCTTTGTTCGGAGGGTAGGTTTCCTTCCAAAATTCTTTCTCTCAGTTTTGATGGTAATCAGAGTTTCGCTCTCATGTTTGGTGTAACCTTTAATGGTGTTTACCAATTGTGGAATCAGGTCGGTTCTTTTCTTTAGCATTACATCGATGCTGCTATATGCTTCTTTAACCTTGTTCTTTTTACTGATTAGGTTGTTGTATATAAGTACACCGACCAATAAAAATGCCAAAGGGATAATCGCTAAGTATGTCATCTCAACAAATAATTAATTAAATAATAGGACAAATCATAAATGCTGTCCAGTTTTAAAAATTTAATGGCTTTTTCAGCCTATTATGTTGAGGTTTTGGAAATTATGGCCGATAAGGTTTTTCGGCAGTTGGGCTAAAATTACTATTTAGTGGCAATAAATCAAGCCTAGGGTCGTAAATTTCGGCAAATGACATTTTAAAATATACTTTGGCCTTAATTTTGACGTTATGAGTAAAGTCAATCGAGAACAGCGTAGAACACTATGAATCGAAAAAACCTTCTTTGTATTCCCATTTTAATGGGAACTTTTTTTGTGCTTTCTGCACAGGAAACCAAAATATATACCCACGAAAACAAAGCCTATCAAGATGCCTTGGCGCTCTATAACAATGAGCAATACCAAGCGGCACAGAACATTTTTGAGTCCGTAAAGGCATCTACTAAAGATGGCGAGACAGAAGCCAATAGCGCATATTATGCAGCAAATGCCGCCATTCGACTGAACCAGCGTGGGGCGGATAAAATGATGGAAGACTTCGTGGAACGATACCCAACATCCACCAAAAGGAATTCCGCTTTTTTGGATGTGGCCGATTATTATTTTGAGACAGGAAAATATCCATACGCCTTAAAATGGTACAAAAAGGTGGATGAAAATTCGATGCCTTATTCGGAAAGAGATCGTTTTAATTTTAACAATGGCTATGCCTTGTACGCATCCAAACGCCCGAAAGAGGCTGAACGCTATTTGAACAAGGTCACCACTTCCCAAAAATATGGTTCGCAGGCGAAATATTATTTGGGATACATTGCCTACGAACAGGATGATTACAATTCAGCAAGTGCCCGTTTCGACCAAATCCAGGACCCTGAATTACTTGATGAAAAACTATCATACTATCAGGCAGATCTGAACTTTAAGCTAGGAAAATTTGAAGAAGCTATTGCGATGGCCAAAAAGCAATTGGCAAAAAGTAATCGTCAAGAAGTTTCTGAACTCAACAAGATTATTGGCGAAAGCTATTTCAACCTGGAACAATATGCAGAGGCTATTCCGTATTTGAAGGAATATCGTGGTAAACGTGGTAAATGGAACAATACCGATTACTATCTGCTTGGGTATAGCCACTACAAATTGGGCGATTACCAAAAAGCCATTCAACAATTCAACAAAATTATAGGGGGAAGCAATGCGGTTTCCCAGAATGCATACTATCACTTGGCCGAATGTTATTTAAAATTGGATAAAAAATCGGAGGCATTGAACGCCTTCCGAAACGCTTCACAAATGGAATTCAGTCCCGAAATCCAAAAAGATGCCTGGTTGAACTATGCCCGTTTGAGCTACGAAATTGGCAATGCCTATGAACCCGTACCTCAGGTTTTGACCACCTATTTGGAAAAATATCCAAAGGATGGGCATCAATTGGAAATTCAGGAACTTTTGGTGGACTCCTACATTACCTCTCGAAATTTTGAAGGAGCTATGAAGCTTTTGGAGGAGAATAAAAACTACGCTAGCAAAGAGACCTACCAAAAAGTGGCCTATTACCGTGGTGTTGAACTTTTTATTGATGGAGATTACGAAGGTGCTTGGGAAAGATTCGATAAATCCCTGAAAAGTGCAGAAAACTCGAGTTTTGAAGCGCGTGCTTTGTATTGGAAAGCAGAGTCAGCCTATAGGTTGAACCGTTTTGAGGAAGCCTTGGTCGATTTTGTTAGGTTCCAAAACTCCCCAACAGCAAAATCACTTTCGGAATATGACCAGTTGGATTACAATTTAGGGTATTCCTATTTCAAACTGAAAGATTACAACAACGCCATATCTTATTTTCAAAATGTGGTGGCTTCAAACGCTATTGATGATCAAAGAAAAAACGATGGTTACCTGCGTTTAGGTGATAGCTATTTCGTGAACAGCAAGTATCAATTAGCGAAGAAGGCCTATAATACTTCATCAAAGATGAATGGACCCGAAAGGGATTATGCTGCCTTCCAAAAAACACTTTGCGATGGCTTTTTGGGCAATAATTCGGCAAAAATCGATGGATTGAACGAATTCTTAAGAATGTTCCCTACATCATCATTACGGGATGATGCCTTATTTGAATTGGGGAACTCCTATATCAAAAACAATCAAGAAAGTTTAGGGCTTCAAACTTACGATAGAATCGTGGACGAATTCTCCCGCAGCAAATTTGCTCCAAGAGGATTATTGCGTTCTGGATTGGTGTATTATAATTCCAATCGTAACGATCAAGCTTTGGAAAAACTTAAGGAGGTGGTTCAAAAATATCCCAATACGCAAGAAGCTAAACAAGCCGTAGCTACCGCCAAACTGGTTTATGTGGACGAAGGTCGGGTAAGCGAATATGCAGCTTGGGCCAGAAACTTGGATTTTGTGGAGGTCACCGATACCGAATTGGACAATGCCAGTTTTGAATCTGCTGAAAGAAAACATATTGAGGGTAAAATTCCGGCAGCCATTCGCGGGTATGAGGATTATTTAAAAGAATTCCCGAACGGATTGCACGCCCAAAACGCGAATTTTGCTTTGGCACAACTCTATTTTGCCAATGGAGAAAAAGATAAGGCCCTACCAAAGTATAAGGCTGTTGCAGATAGTGGGAATGGTGAATATACCGAACAGGCCTTGACCCGTGTTTGTGAAATCTATGTGGAAAAACAGGACTACAACAGCGCTATCCCGTATTTAAAAAGATTGGAGAGTACCGCAGATATTTCAGAAAACAAAACCTTTGCACAATCCAATTTGATGAAAGGTTTTTACGGACAGAAGGACTATTCACAAACTATTGATTATGCCGAAAAGGTGTTGAACGCTCCAAAAATTGATGATCGCATTAAAAGTGATGCGCAGATTATGATTGCACGCTCCGCTATTGCTACCGATAATGAAAGTTTGGCAAAAACAGCCTATCAAGATGTTAGAAAAATTGCTTCAGGAGAACTTGCGGCCGAAGCGTGGTACTACGATGCGTATTTTAAAAATCAGGAACAGGCTTTTGAAGCATCCAACGAGTCCGTTCAAAAATTGGCCAAGGATTATGCGGCCTACAAGGAATGGGCCGGAAAAGGCTTGGTGATTATGGCCAAGAACTTTTACAATTTGGGAGATGCCTTCCAGGCCACCTACATTTTGGAAAGCGTCATCTCCAATTTTTCTGAATTTGAGGAAATCGTTGCGGAAGCAGAAAGCGAGTTGGCCACTATCAAAGCCAAAGAAGCAGAGAGCAATTCATCCGTAGACCCCAACGAAAATTAAACGAGACACAAGATGCAAAAGAGAACCTATATATTTTCATTACTTTTTTTGAGCCTTTGCGGAGCTGTTATCGCCCAGGAAGAGGATAACATTGGTACGGAAACGGTAACGGTAGTAAAACCGTATTCCCCAACCGTTTCGGATGCCTTTAAGATTAAATCGTCACCATCTTTGAGCGATTCCATTGTGCTGCAAAAGAAAAAAATCAACTACAGTATTTTTTCTGTGCCCGTGGCATCGACTTTTACACCTGCAAAAGGAAAGGCTTCGGGAGTGGAAAAAACACCCCCGCCTACATTGTACAATTCGTATGCATCGGTTGGTTTGGGCAATTTCAATAATGCTTTGGTGGATTTTTACACAAGCCGCGAATTTAATAGGGGTGAAGATTTGTTGGATTTTGGCCTTACCCATAACTCGTCCCGTGGTGATTTGGATTCTACACCCTTGGAAACGGATTTCTACGATACCAAATTGAATGCTTCCTACGCGAAAAAGGACCGCTATATGGATTGGGGTGCGGCCATTGGGTTGCAGCACCAACTATACAATTGGTACGGAATCCAGAGTGAATTGTTCAGTGAGGATGAAATCAATGCAATGGACGAGACGCAAAACTATTTCAATGCCGAGGCCAAGGCCCATTTTAATATGGAGGATTCCTATTTTAAAAGTGGTAATGTATTGTTGAGGCGTTTTTGGGACGCCACGGAATCTGCAGAGAACAGAGCTGTCATCAACCCAACTTTTGAGCTTCCCATTACCGAGGAATTGATTACAATCTCTGCTAAAGTGGATTATGTAGGAGGGAGTTTTAAAAATAGTGACATTAACGAATTTGATAATCAGGGAGAACAAAAATACAGTAACCTTCAGGCTGGGGTAACCCCTAGTCTTTTGATTTTACGGGACGACCTTACCTTGAGCTTGGGGGCCAATATCGTTTACGGATTGGATATGGAAAACAGTAAAAACAACTTTTATATTTATCCAGCTGTAACGGCATCATACCGTGTAATGGACGAAAATGTGATTGCCTATGGTGGAATCGAAGGTGATTTGAAGCAAAACTCCTATCACGATTTTGTGAATGAAAACCCATATGTGTCACCAACGCTCAATATTACACCCACTGACCAACAGTATGAAGGATATCTCGGACTTAAAGGCCAGTTGACCTCCACTGTGGGGTATAACATCAAAGGGTCCTACATGGCAGAAAACAGAAAACCGCTTTTCTATCAGAACACTATAAACACTTCCAGAACTGATGAAAAGAGTTATTATTATGGTAATTCCTTTCAAGTTTTTTATGATGATGTAAAAACCCTGGGTGTATTTGGAGAAATCAATGTGGATATTAACCGTAATTTTTCTTTGGGAGTGAACGCTGAGTTCTATGATTATGATACTGAAACGGATAATCCTGCATGGAATTTACCATCCATTAAAGGGTCTTTGTTTATGGATTATCAAATAACGGATCAGTGGTATATTGGTGCCAACTTGTTCTATGTTGGGGAAAGGGATGCTTTGACATCTGTTGCCTTAACAAACAATGTACCCCCGACAATTTCTTATGCACCAATAACCTTGGATGCCTTTTTTGATGCCAATGCTCATGTTGGTTATAGGTTCAATGATCAACTCTCCATTTTTGTAAAAGCATCCAATATTGCCAATAACAATTACCAGCGTTGGGCCAATTTTAGGGTGCAAGGTTTTCAGGCTTTGGCAGGGGTGTCCTATAAGTTTGACTTCTAGATCGTAGGAGAATACGCAATAAATTGTTAAAAAGACCGTTCATTACTTTCTGTCAATTCATTGATATTCTGATGATTGTCAGTTCCAAATTAGTTGGAAGACATGAAAGTACGACCTCATTACATACTATTCTTGCTGATGATTTCACCAGGCTTTGGACAGAATTTGGTGCAAAACGGTGGTTTTGAGGATTTTGTTTCCTGCCCGGTTAAAATGAGCAATCTAAATAAAGATGCCGAGCATTGGAGTGCCCCTACACTGGGGACCACCGATTATTTTAACGAGTGCAGCCGAACCAAACTGGGCGTCCCCATGAACTTTAAGGGCAAACAAGAACCTTATGAAGGTGCAGCTTATGCGGGACTATATCTATTCGCCCCTCGTGATTACCGTGAGTACATTCAAGTACCGTTAAAGGAAACATTGGAAAAGGGAAGTCGATATCGATTGACCTTATTTTTGAGTCTCTCCGAAAAATCGGATGGTGCGGTGATGGATATGGGTGCTGTTTTTGCCGAAAAACCACTTTCTGTACATACCAAGCGCGAACTTTCACAAAATGAACTTTATACCGCCTCTACCCAAACATCACATATCAAACAATTTCCAGTTACTGGGTATTATCAGGATAAGCAAAATTGGATGGAACTGAGTTTTGATATCGTGTCCAAAGGTTTTGAAAACTACCTCATTCTTGGAAATTTCAAAAGCAATGCAGGTACTAATTACTTGAAGACTATAAACACTTCGAAAAGGGAAGAAGGTTATTCCTATTACTATTTGGATGATATTTCTTTAACCTATCTGGGTCCCGAATACAAAACTGATGAAGTTTATGTGCTGGACCACGTCAATTTTAATTTTGATCGTTTTGATCTTCAGCCCAAAGCGGAGCAAAGTCTTCGCGATGTTTATGAGCACCTCAAGAAAAACCCCAACCTAAAGGTTGCTATTAACGGGCATACGGATGATTTGGGTTCCGATGAATATAACGATGTGCTTTCTCGCGAGAGAGCGAGTTCGGTGGCACAGTATTTAATCAATTTGGGATTGGATAAAAATAGAATTACATCCAAAGGTTTTGGAGATAGTAAACCGTTGGATACCACACTAACCGAAGAGGCACGAAGAAAGAATCGTAGAGTGGAATTTGTGATGACGAAGTTTGAGGACGAAAACCCGTAAATTACCCATGCTTTTTCTATTTTTGGTGCAAACCAACAGAAATGAAAAAGATTCTTTTAATAGCTACCGCCCTTTTAGTTTTTTCTTGCAATACCAAGGATGAGGTAGACCTTATCGTTACCAATGCCAACATCTATACCGTAGATGCTGATTTTTCCAAAGCGTCCAGCGTAGCCATCAAAGATGGAAAATTTGTTGCCGTTGGAGATTCCGAAGAAATTTTTAAAAAATATAACGCACAAGAGCAATTGGATGCCGAAGGCAAAACGATTGTTCCCGGTCTTATTGATGCGCATTGTCACTTTTATGGCTTGGGACAGAATCAACAAGTAGTAGATTTGGTCGGTACCGAAAGTTTTGATGAAGTATTGGAAAAGGTAGCGGCCTTTCAAAAAGAGCGTCCTTCAGAATTTATCTGGGGTAGGGGATGGGACCAAAATGATTGGGAGGTAAAAGAATTTCCGACCAAGGCTAAATTGGATGAACTATTTCCTGATATCCCTGTTGTTTTGGAGCGAATTGATGGCCACGCCTATCTCGTCAACCAAAAAGTATTGGATATGGCTGGCATTACTGCTGATACGGAAACGGAAGGTGGTGAAATTGTCAAAGAAAATGGAGAAATTACAGGTGTTTTAGTCGATAATCCGATGGGCTTGGTCAATAATGTGATTCCCCAAGCCAGTCTGGAACAAAAGATACAAGCACTCAAAGATGCTGAGCGGATTTCTTTGGATTATGGATTGACCACAGTTAACGACGCCGGTCTGTCCAGAGACATCATCGAATTGATAGATAGTTTGCAGCAAGCCGATGAATTGTCTATCCGAGTATATGCCATGGTGTCCAATTATCCGGAAAATCTGGATTACTTTTTGAGCAAGGGCATTATCAAAACAGATGGATTGAATGTTCGTTCCGTAAAAGTGTATGGCGACGGTGCTTTGGGCTCAAGAGGAGCGGCGTTAAGAGCACCCTATTCCGATAAGCCAGGGCATTTTGGTGCTATGGTAACCCCTGTGGACCAAATTGAAGCCTTAGCGCAACGAATTGCCGCGACCGATTACCAGATGAACACCCATGCCATTGGTGATTCTGCCAACATTGTGGTGCTTCGGGCATATGAAAAAGCTTTGGAAGGAAAAACCGACCGCAGGTGGAAAGTGGAACACGCGCAGGTAATCTCCCCATCCGATTTTGATTATTTTGAAAACGGCATCATTCCGTCCGTTCAGCCTACCCACGCCACTAGCGATATGTACTGGGCCGAGGATAGATTGGGCGAAGAGCGTGTCAAGGGTGCCTATGCCTACAAAGATTTGTTGGACAAGGCGGGAATGGTTGCCTTGGGCACCGATTTCCCAGTAGAGCAAGTAAATCCATTTTTGACCTTTTATGCAGCGGTGGCTCGTCAAGACGTGGAACAATATCCCGAAGGTGGTTTTCAAATGGAGAATGCTTTGAGCAGGGAAGAGACATTGAAAGGAATGACCATTTGGGCGGCTTACTCCAATTTTGAAGAAGATGAAAAAGGAAGTATTGAGCCCGGTAAGTTTGCCGACTTCGTTATTCTAAGTGATGATATTATGACGATTCCATCCGAAGAAATACCTAATGTAACTGCCGAGCATGTTTTCTTGGGCGGCGTTCGGAAAAAATAATAGGGTTTTGTCATTCTGAACAAAGTGAAGAATCTCTCGAAAACCATATGTGTTATATTGTTTTCTGTTGCAAACTTGCTTGTATTTTCAAGCTGCAACAAAGAAAGGCAACCACAATACGAAGATTTTAATGAGGAAGATTTTGTTCTAGTACCCGGAATAGTGACTAAAATTACACGAACACCAATTTATGCCCGTGGTAATTGGTACGAATACAATGTATATTATGCCTATAATCTTAAATCGGATACAATTTTGGTGGGTAAAGAAATGGATGTTGATTTAGCACTTAAAGAGGGTGATGGATTTTATGTCTTAGTCAATAAAAAGGATAAGGGTATCAGTTTTATTGCTGGTCCTCGTTTATTGCCAAAGGATCAAAAAATTCTTGAAAGCTATTTGTTGAGATCAAAAGAAAACAGGGTAAGGTATTTTGGTGTTGATGAACAATAAAAAAAGCCCCATTTTGGGGCTTTTATACTGTAAAAACTAAAATCTTCTAGTAGCTGATAGGCAAGGTAACTCTTGTAGTTCCCCAACCCATTACCATATTTCCATCATCGTCAAAAGCAATGCCGAAAGCTTCCAATTCGTCGCTATCGGTAGAAGCTTTAGCCATAGCGCGAACTACATCACTGTCGCTATCGTACGAATAAGCGCCCCATTGGTGTAGGTTGCTATTCAAAATAACCGTCCATTCATCTTCTCCCGGAATAGTGAATAAAGCGTAAGAGCCGGCCTTGATAGTTTTGCCACCAACTTTGGCATCTTTATAAAATGTAATTTCTGTGGCTTCGTTTGCCCCCGTTCTCCATACCTTACCAATTGGAGCAAGTTCTGCCAAACTACGTCCTTTTAATTGTGGACGGCTATAAATAACACGGGCAGCTTTAGCAGTTTCCTTAGAGCTGGCTGGATAATAAGCAATGTCCGCTGGACTCTTGTCAAGTCCACTGAACTTTTGGGCTGTGGCATCTGTAGTAAATGCTAGACTGGTACATAGCACTAAAAGTAGTAATGTTAATTTCTTCATGATTGTGATTTAAGTTCTTTTTTAAACTGCTTAATTAAATGTTGTTCAAATATACAGACGAGAAAATTAAGTAACCTTACAAAGCGTTCAGGTTAAAAGCTTAAACAGTAGAATAAATTACAAATAAGTTTTATAATCAATTTATAAGTTTAATAATGTAACCTAAAACACAATAAAGGTTTTATTATTTAATCTTATAGTTCATTTTTGTTTTAAAATTGTTATTAAATATTTTATTATGTGTGGTATTGTTTGCGCATTTGATGTAAAAGAAAGTACAGAAGTACTAAGGCCCCAATTGTTGGAGATGTCGAAGAAAGTAAGGCACCGAGGGCCAGATTGGAGTGGTATTTACGCCAATGATAAAGCTATTTTGGCTCATGAAAGATTGGCCATTGTGGATCCAGCTTCAGGAAAGCAACCGTTGTTGAGCGCGGATGGAAAATTGATTTTGGCTGCCAATGGGGAGATATATAACCATCAGGAGTTAAGAAAGCAGTTTGATGGGAAATATGATTTCCAAACACAATCCGACTGTGAGGTGATTTTAGCGCTATATCAAGAGAAAGGACCTGATTTTGTGGATGAAATGAATGGTATTTTCGGTTTTGCTATTTATGATTCCGAAAAGGATGAATATTTCATTGCACGTGATCATATGGGGATTATACCATTATATATTGGTTGGGATAAGAACGGAACCTTCTATGTGGCTTCAGAATTGAAAGCTTTGGAGGGTACATGTTCAAAAATTCAACTATTTCCTCCTGGGCACTATATGCACAGTTCTGATGGTGAGTTTGTGAAATGGTACAAACGTGATTGGATGGAGTATGATGCTGTAAAGGAAAATGAAACCAGTATCCAAAAAATTAAGGATGCTTTGGAAGCTGCCGTTCACCGTCAGTTAATGTCCGATGTGCCTTATGGGGTGTTGCTTTCTGGAGGATTGGATTCTTCCGTGACATCGGCAATTGCTAAAAAATATTCTCAAAAACGTGTTGAGTCTGGTGATACTGCAGATGCTTGGTGGCCACAATTGCACTCTTTTTCTGTGGGATTGGAAGGTTCGCCTGACTTGGCAGCAGCACAAAAAGTGGCAGACCATATCGGTACGGTGCATCATGAAATAAAATTCACTATACAAGAAGGTTTGGATGCCATCAAAGATGTAATCTACAATTTGGAAACCTACGATATAACAACAATCAGAGCCTCTACGCCCATGTATCTAATGGCGAGGGTAATCAAATCTATGGGGATTAAGATGGTCCTTTCCGGTGAAGGTGCAGATGAGCTGTTTGGAGGATATCTCTATTTCCACAAGGCGCCAAGTCCAAAAGATTTTCATGAGGAGACAGTGCGAAAACTGGATAAACTCCATATGTACGATTGTCTGAGGGCCAACAAATCCTTGGCCGCTTGGGGTATCGAAGGACGAGTTCCTTTCTTGGATAAAGAATTTATGGATGTAGCGATGAGTATCAACCCAAAAGATAAAATGATCAATGGAGAGCGTATGGAGAAATGGGTGGTGCGTAAAGCATTTGAAGACTATTTGCCAGAAAGCGTAGCTTGGAGACAGAA
Source organism: Flagellimonas lutimaris (assembly GCF_003581615.1). Lineage (GTDB taxonomy): Bacteria > Bacteroidota > Bacteroidia > Flavobacteriales > Flavobacteriaceae > Flagellimonas > Flagellimonas lutimaris. The sequence goes on along the minus strand of NZ_QXFH01000076.1, from coordinate 109,071 downwards.
AGAACAATTTTCGGATGGTGTAGGATATAGTTGGATAGATACTTTGAAAGCTATGGTAGAGGAAGAAATCAGTGATGAGCAATTGGAAAATGCCCATTTCAAGTTTCCGATTCAGACGCCGACATCGAAAGAAGAATATTATTATCGTTCAATTTTTGAAAGTCATTTCCCATCCGATGCAGCTGCATTGAGTGTTCCACAGGAGCCTTCAGTGGCTTGTAGCACCAAGATTGCCTTGGAGTGGGACGAAGCCTTCAAGAATATGAACGACCCATCGGGAAGAGCTGTGGCTAAGGTTCATACCGATGCGTATGTGAAATAACCCCCGTTTAAACCAACCAAACGATATGAAGCAGTAAATTTTAAACGTTTCATTTTTTAATTAGTCCGAAAAGCCCCTTATCCAAGGGGCTTTTTAGTTGTTTTGGGGAGTATGATCGAAAGCTGTTAAAAGTATACTGTTTTTCCACAGGATTTGTTGATAACTTAAGCTGTTCAATAGGCTCTTAGAGGCCATTTGCACGGGGTATTGATTATATTTGTAAGATTTGAAATTTTGAGGCAAATACTTAAAAATATATGAGCGAAGAAGCTAACAAGAAACAATACTCCGCGGATAGTATCCAGGCCCTTGAGGGGATGGAACACGTACGTATGAGACCTTCCATGTATATTGGAGATGTAGGGGTCAGAGGATTGCACCATTTGGTGTATGAAGTAGTGGATAACTCCATAGATGAGGCCATGGCCGGTCATTGTGATAAGATTGATGTGATCATCAATGAGGACAACTCCATAACCACACAAGATAATGGTAGGGGTATTCCTGTTGATTTGCACAAAAAAGAAGGAGTTTCTGCCCTAGAGGTTGTAATGACCAAAATTGGTGCCGGTGGTAAATTCGATAAGGATTCCTACAAGGTTTCCGGTGGACTTCACGGTGTTGGGGTTTCGGTGGTCAACGCCCTTTCGGTACATTTAAAAGCTACGGTTTATAGGGACGGAAAAGTTTGGGAACAAGAATATGAAAGAGGTAAGACCCTCTATCCTGTAAAAAGCGTTGGTGAGAGTACGGAGACAGGTACCATTGTAACCTTTGTTCCGGACAAAACCATATTTGCCCAAACCACAGAATATAACTATGAGACCCTTTCCAATAGAATGCGTGAGCTGTCCTATTTGAACAAGGGCATTACTATAACCCTTACAGATAAACGAAACAAGGACGAAAAAGGAGAGTTTGTTTCTGAGGTTTTCCACTCTGAAGAAGGTCTTAAGGAATTTATCAAGTTTTTGGATGGTACCCGAGAGCCTTTGATCCAGAATGTAATCTCCATGGAAGGGGAAAAGAACGGCATTCCGGTAGAAGTAGCTATGGTCTACAATACAGGCTATACCGAAAACCTACATTCCTATGTAAACAACATTAATACCCACGAAGGAGGTACGCACCTTTCTGGTTTTAGAAGAGGGCTTACATCTACTTTGAAGAAGTATGCGGACAATTCAGGAATGCTGGATAAGTTGAAATTCGAGATATCAGGAGATGATTTTCGTGAAGGACTTACTGCCATCGTTTCTGTAAAAGTTGCCGAGCCGCAATTCGAGGGTCAGACTAAGACCAAATTGGGTAACCGTGAGGTGACCAGTGCGGTTAGTCAGGCTGTATCCGAAATGTTGACCAATTATTTGGAGGAAAACCCAGATGATGCCAAGCAAATTGTGGAAAAGGTGAAGCTTGCTGCGCAAGCAAGGCATGCCGCTGCAAAAGCTCGTGAAATGGTTCAGCGTAAGAACCCAATGAGTGTAGGTGGGTTGCCTGGAAAACTTTCCGACTGCTCCGAGCAAGACCCCACAAAATGTGAGGTATTCTTAGTAGAGGGGGATTCCGCAGGTGGAACGGCCAAACAAGGTAGGGATAGAAACTTTCAAGCTATTCTTCCATTGAGGGGTAAAATCCTTAACGTGGAAAAAGCCATGCAACATAAGGTTTTTGAAAACGAAGAAATCAAGAACATCTATACTGCATTAGGTGTAACCATTGGAACCGAGGAGGATAGTAAAGCTTTGAACCTCGATAAACTGCGATACCATAAAGTAGTGATCATGTGTGATGCGGATGTCGATGGTAGTCACATTGAAACTTTGATTCTGACTTTCTTCTTCCGTTACATGCGTGAGCTGATAGAGGGTGGTCACGTATATATTGCGACACCTCCATTGTATTTGGTGAAGAAAGGGTCTAAAAAGAGATATGCTTGGAATGACAAGGAACGTGATGCAATCAACGCAGAAATGAATGGTGGTGCAAGTATCCAACGATATAAAGGTCTTGGGGAAATGAACGCCGAGCAGCTTTGGGATACCACGATGAATCCAGAATTTAGAACATTGCGTCAAGTGAACATTGATAATGCAACGGAATCTGACCGTATATTCTCTATGTTGATGGGTGATGAAGTACCTCCAAGACGTGAATTTATAGAGAAAAATGCCGTCTATGCGAATATAGATGTATAGATAATAGGCATTTCACAACAAAAACTCGCCCCTCCAAGGCGAGTTTTTTAGTTTTGGGAAAAACTTCAACATCATGAAAAGAATAATTTTAGTGCTAGCGCTGGTTTCTGTAACCATGAGTAAAGCCCAAGACCTGAACGATATTTTTATTTCGGGAGTTGCTGATGCCGAACGATTTGCAAATGCCTATTTGGCGCCTGTGTCCGAAGCATCTATTTATAGTATTTCCAACGGTTGGTACAATACTGCCGATGCCAAACCTTTGGGAGGATTCGAAATTTCCATTATTGGGAACATGACCGGGTTCAAAAACAAGGATGATAAAAAAGCATTTTTAATGGATCCTGCTGATTATGAAAATCTAGATTTTGTAGACAGTCCTGGTCAGCCTAGAATGGTGGCTACTGGTTTAGGTGACATTGAAGGTGTGAATGTATTTGTTGAGGATGAAAGCGGCTTATTCCGTGAAGAATTTGAACTTCCAACTGGCTTATCCGCTGAAAACCTGAATTTTATCCCATCAGGATATCTTCAAGGTAGTGTAGGTTTGATTAAAGGCTTGGAGGTAAAGGCTCGTTTTTTACCCAAAATCAAATTTGATGATGATGCAAAGATCGGTCTTTTCGGAGCAGGTCTACAATATGATTTCACCAAAATGTTACCGGCGGACAAATTGTTGCCTGTAGCTATATCTGCTGTTATCGGTTACACCAACTTAAATGGGGAATACGATTTTACAGAGTCATCCACCATTAGCGGAAGTGACCAACGTATTGATGCAAATTTTAAAACTTGGAACTTCAGTGCCGTTGTTTCCACCAGAAACATACCTGTAATCAATTTTTATGGTGGTGTTGGGTATATAACCGGTAAATCGGATATTGATTTATTGGGTACATATGAGGCCAATGGACCTTTTTTCTCTGAAACCGTTGTGGACCCATTCTCTGTTTCCAAGAAAGCAAATGGTGTTTCTGCCAATCTAGGTACAAAAATCAAATTGGGCTTTTTTCGCCTCAATGCAGAATATAATATCTCTCAATTCAGCACTTTCACCTTTGGTGTAAACTTCGGATTCAGATAGAAAATCAAATCAAACAACCAATAATAAAGAAGGCCCCGTTATGGGGCCTCCTATTTTCATATATGTAGTCTTCACGTCATTCCCTGGTGGCGAAGACCGAGCCATTATCCAAGGTCAATACTTCAGGTTCTTTTGCTTTTTCCAAGCTAACGGTAATATCCGTTAACTGAGTGTCACCATAAATAATCGAATAGTTTCCATTTTCTTGGGACCATTTAAAATCGGTGTAAAAAATTAATTCTGAGTTGGAATATCTCTGGTACCTACCTAGGTAAACATCGTTAAAAATCCATTCTTCACGGACGGTATTGGAGCTTTTGTCCTCAACACGGGGAGATTCGGTTTTTGCCCAGATGCCCAAAATGGGATCGTGGTTCTCTGGGACACTAGTACAGTTGCTTATGGCAACAATGCCAATTATGGACAACAATGAAAAGAGCTTTTTCATAGGTCAAGTAGGTTACGTTAAATTTGGGACTATTATAACGTAGGTTCATAGGAATCTATTGCATAAAGAAGGTAAGATATTTGCTTTGATGCTCCAGGTCTTGTGGAGGCAAGCTTTATCTCAATCATTAAAAGAACGTCAACTTTGATATTTTGAAGGGATTAGGCCGCTAAAACTGGTAAAAGTCAGCTTTTTTCTGCCTTAAATGCATTATTTTTGATGACTAAAATTTAAATCTATACAAATGAAAGTTACCGTAGTTGGAGCAGGCGCAGTAGGAGCAAGCTGTGCTGAATACATAGCAATGAAAAATTTTGCAGCAGAAGTTGTTTTATTGGATATCAAGGAAGGATATGCCGAAGGAAAAGCCATGGATTTAATGCAGACGGCCTCCTTGAACGGATTTGATACCAAAATAACAGGAAGCACCAGTGATTATAGCAAAACAGCAGGTAGTGATATCGCAGTGATTACCTCCGGTATACCACGTAAACCAGGCATGACGCGTGAGGAATTGATAGGAATCAATGCTGGAATTGTAAAAACTGTCGCAACAAGTCTTATTGAGCACTCCCCAAACGTAACTATTATAGTAGTAAGTAATCCTATGGATACGATGACCTATTTGGTACACAAGGCCACTGGATTGCCAAAGAACAGAATTATTGGTATGGGTGGTGCATTGGATAGTGCCCGTTTTAAGTATAGATTAGCTCAAGCTTTGGAAGCGCCAATTTCCGATGTGGATGGTATGGTAATCGGTGGGCATAGTGACAAAGGAATGGTTCCTTTGATTGGACATGCTACCAGAAACAGTGTAAAAGTTTCCGAATTCTTGTCAGAAGATAAAATGAATTGGGTAGTGGAAGAAACCAAAGTCGGTGGAGCTACATTGACAGGCTTGTTGGGAACCAGTGCATGGTATGCCCCAGGAGCAGCAGTATCTGGATTAGTGCAGGCGATAGCTTGCGACCAAAAGAAAATGTTCCCATGTTCCTCGCTTTTGGAAGGTGAGTATGGATTGGAAGACATTTGTATCGGGGTGCCGGTGATTTTGGGCAAGAACGGAATCGAAAAAATTGTTGAAATAGAATTGTCCGATGCCGAAAAAGCCAAAATGCAAGAAAGTGCAGCAGGTGTTAAAAAAACCAACGGATTGCTTGAGTTTTAAGCTCTGTATCAATAAATAGAGAAATTGTCATTTCGGATGTAACTATAAGGAAATTGCCCATCGGTTTACATGGAGATTTCTGGGTTTGTTTGGAATGACAATTTCATTTTAACAGCATAACCATCAACTGTAATTGCAATTACATCAATTTCTATTGTCAAATCTTATCGGAAATGATATATTTGCACGCTGTTTAAGAAAACTTCTAAAAAATTAACAATCAATGCAGAATAAAGGACTTATAAGGCTTTTCGCGATCCTTTTTGGCTTGGTGAGCATCTATCAGTTATCCTACACTTTTATCACTAATAAGTTGGAGAATGATGCTGAAGCATACGCAGTTAGCCAAATTTCGGAAGCTGAGGAAGATTATGTTGCAAAGCGTGAAGCTTTAGAGGCATCGTATTTGGATTCCATCAGTGACAATACTGTTTTGGGCTTTACGAGCTATGAGGATGCCAAGACAAAAGAGTTGAACAAGGGATTGGACCTTAAAGGAGGTATCAATGTTACTTTGCAGATTTCCGTAAAGGATATCTTGAAAGGCTTGGCCAATAATACCAAGAACCCAGTTTTCAACAAAGCATTGGCCGATGCCGATGAAGCATCAACAAATAGTGATGACACTTATTTGGAGCTGTTCTTCGAAGCTTTTGATAATATTAAAGGTGATACCAAATTGGCATCTCCCGATATTTTCGCAAATAAGGGTCTTAGCGATGACATCAATTTCCAAATGACGGATGATGAAGTAAAACCTATCATCAGAAGAAAGATTGATGAATCCATTGTTTCTGCATTTGAAGTACTTCGTGAGCGTATCGATGGCTTTGGTGTAACCCAACCAAACATTCAAAGAGAAGGAAACTCAGGAAGAATTTTGGTTGAGCTTCCAGGGGCAAGAGATATTGCCCGCGCCCAAGAATTGTTGTCCAGTACGGCACAATTGGAGTTTTGGGAAACCTATCCACAGAGCAACCAAAGCCTTGGAACCTTCTTGGTTAATGCCAACGAGCGTTTAAAAGATATATTAGAGCCTCAAGTTACAGAAGATGAGGTTTCAAAACCTGAATCTGAGATTGATTCTTTACTCTCCGATGTGGCCCAAGATTCATTGGATATGACCCAAGATGCCAATCCAATATTAGGCAAATTGATTCCGGCCAATCCAGGTAGTCACGCTATTGCACGTGCTATGGTTTCCGATACTGCCGAAATCGGTGGTTATTTGAGAATGCCAGAAATAAAAAGATTGTTACCTAATGACATTCAGTTTGTCAAGTTCCTTTGGGAACGTCCAGCACAGGATGTTGAGGTGGTTGATTTGTACGCTCTAAAATCGAATAGAGAAGGCACTCCTAGAATTAGCGGCGATGTAGTTTCCGATGCACAGGATACATTTGATCAATTCAATAAACCTGCTGTTAGTATGACGATGAATACTCGTGGTGCTAAGGAATGGGAAGAGTTGACCGGTGATGCTTATAACAACCAAACAGGAATTGCCATTGTTTTGGATAACAAGGTTTACACGGCGCCAGGAGTTTCTTCTGGACCAATTTCTGGGGGACGTTCCGAAATTACGGGTACATTTACTGTAAACGAAACAAAAGATATTGCCAACGTATTGCGTGCAGGTAAACTGCCTGCCTCTGCAGATATCATTCAATCGGAAGTTGTTGGTCCATCATTGGGACAAGAAGCTATTGATAGTGGGTTTATGTCCTTTATGATCGCCATGGCCTTTGTGTTGGTTTGGATGATTTTCTATTACGGTAGGGCTGGGGTTTTCGCAGACATCGCATTGGTTTTCAATATCCTTTTGATTTTTGGTGTATTGACCAGTTTAGGAGCTGTGTTGACGTTGCCAGGTATTGCTGGTATCGTGTTGACTATTGGTATGTCGGTGGATGCCAACGTACTTATTTTTGAAAGAATTAAAGAAGAATTGGCTCGTGGGAAAGGAAAAGCCCAAGCCATTGCCGACGGTTTTGGAAATGCTTTGTCTTCCATTTTGGATGCCAACATTACCACGGGACTTACTGCAATCATCTTATTTATATTTGGATCAGGGCCTATTAAAGGTTTTGCCACCACATTAATGATCGGTATCGTTACTTCTTTGTTTACGGCAATCTTCGTCACTCGTTTGATGATCAATGCCTACACCAACAAGAAAGGACGCAGATTGGATTTCAGTACAGCAATTACCAAGAACCTGTTCACCAAAATGAACATCGACTTCTTGTCCAAGCGTAAAATAGCATACATTGTTTCTGCAATTTTGGTCGCAGTTAGCGTCTTCTCATTGCTTACCAATGGACTTCAGCAAGGGGTTGATTTTATAGGGGGGCGTTCTTATCAAATCCGTTTTGAAAAAGCAGTCAATCCATCGGAAATTGCTTCGGAATTGAATACTGTATTTGGTAGTGGAACCAATGTGAAAACTTTTGGTGATGCCAACCAAATAAAGGTTACCACACCATACAAAGTGGACGAAGAAAGTGTGGAAGTGGATAATGAAATCCAGAATAAACTTTATACTACGCTTCAAAATTATTTGCCAGATGGAACTTCTTTTGAAGATTTCACCGTCGGCGCATCCGAAAAATCCATTGGTATCCTACAGTCTGTTAAAGTAGGGCCAACCATTGCGGATGATATCAAGAAAAATGCCTTCTTGGCGATTATTGGGTCATTGGCCGTGGTTTTCCTTTATATCCTATTGCGATTTAGAAAATGGCAATTCTCTTTGGGTGCCGTGGTCGCCGTATTCCACGATGTGATGATTGTATTGGGTATCTTCTCCTTGACTGGAACCATTATGCCTTTTAGCATGGAAATAGACCAGGCCTTTATCGCGGCCATTCTGACGGTAATAGGTTATTCCCTGAACGATACGGTGGTAGTTTTCGACCGTATTCGTGAAATTACCGGTTTAAAAGGATGGGATAATGGGAAAAATATCAACTTGGCATTGAACAGTACATTGAGCCGAACGTTGAACACCTCGCTTACCACGTTGATCGTGTTGTTGGCCATCTTCATTTTTGGAGGTGAAAGCTTAAGAGGATTTATGTTCGCAATGATTGTAGGTGTAATTGTAGGTACATACTCATCTGTATTTATTGCAACCCCCGTAATGTTCGATTCATTAAAGAAGAAAATTGCTGCTGCTACAGGAGCATAGTTTTTCGTTTTTTTATATTACACTTTATAACAAAGGCCCTCAATTTTGAGGGCCTTTGTTTTTTATAGCTATGCTTTGTTTTTTGATAATGTCTCCAGCCAGGATAATAATTGGCTGAACAGGGTGAAGTTTTGGATTACCCTGAGCTGGCCGTTAAAGCCCCATTTATCCCTTTCCTTTGGATGATTGAGCATATATGCCAAGGTTTTGGATAAACTTTCAATATCTGTTGGGTCAGGATTTATTTGCCCTGTTTTATTATGAACTACTTGAAATTTAAGTCCTGCAGCATTCGAGACCAATACCGGTTTTCTTTTCCACATGGCTTCTGTTGCCGTAAGTCCAAACCCCTCTTGAATTGAGTTCTGAACAATGATACTTGATGTTCGCTGAAGTGCATTTACAATTAACGCATTTTGCTTCGGATTGTCTAATGGCAACAATAAGATGGCAATATCATTTTGCATACTACTGTCCACTTTTTTATAGGTTTCAGTTAGTTCTTGCAGTACTTCTTTGCCTTCTGGGTCATCCGACACAAAAGCAGGGTCGGGACCGCCCATCACCAATAAGGTCATTTCAATACGTTTATATTCCAAGCTTTTTGGGTCGCCATATTTTCGGTTGTCCAACTTCATTTTAATGAAGGCTTCCATCAATTCCTTAAAACCTTTGAGCCGGTCCCACCGAGAAATTTCGGTAACAATGGGGCGATAAATCAAATCCAAATCTTGACCAGAGTCCAACACATCAAATGAACCATCGGGCATTACTTTTCTTACCAAATGTTCGTACCGATGATAAAGAATGGCCTTGTGGTCGTCCAAAATTCCTGATTGATACAAAATACCGATACATTTGTGCAATTGCAGCTCACGGTTTTTGTGGCTCAAGGGGTCAATAGCCGGAGGAATAATGGATGTTTTGTTCTTTAAAGGCTTTGGAACATAGGAGGGAAGACTGAATACAAAATGGTCATAATCGTTTGTGTAAGGTTCCAAGAACTTCCATACAGCATCTGTTACCTCCGTGTCTTCTTCCAAACCAATATGGCACCTCCAAATAATGGAAACGTTCTTTTCTTTTTTGATCATCGCTGCCAAGGGCATCGGTTGTGGATCGTGGACCGCCACAATATCACCATCGTTGATCAGTTCTAAAGCTTTTGCGAGGTTGTTGCGATTAACCTCTTCGTAAACCTTGCGGTCATCCTCCGTAAAAACTCCGTTGCCACTTCCATGAATGGCATTGTGGATACGTTTTGTCAAATCAAAAAACGCATCCTTTTTAGCTTCGATCACAAGCCATTCGATAGATACCCCGAGTTCTCGCAATATCCGCATTTGGCTGGGTAGCATTTCGGCTACACCACCACCGATAGCAGTGGAATTGATCATCCAAATAGTTTGTCCTTTAAGTGATTCAATAGGTTCTTTGGCTTGTTCCGTAAAATCCAGAACTGAGGAATAGAGAGAGCCATACGCCTTGTAATCCACAAGTTTGGCGCCCGGCTTTACATTGATTTTTTGCATGTATGGGAATGGTTAACGTTCGAATTCCCTATAAGATAGCAAAAAAACAGGTGATTTGGTTAAATCGTTGTTTAAGAAGTGTTTAGGTTTTCACCTTGATGCCAGTGGAGCCTTTTTCGGATGGATTCAGCTCATAAATATATTCTGGAGTTAGTTGTGGCTCTTTCCGATGGGATACAAAAACGATGGCCGTATCACTTTCCCTGGCTATTTTGTTCACCAGGGCGACAAATAAGTTGGCGCTGACATCGTCCAGACCAGCTGTGGGCTCATCCAAAATAAGTAAGGGAGGATGTTTTACCATGGCCCTGGCTACCATTACCAATCGTTTTTCCCCAGCGGTCAAATCGCGAAAGTGGTCTTCTTTTCTATCCTTTAAGTTTAAAAGGCTCAGCCATTCGTTGGCCAAGTGCTTTTCACTGTCCGTAGGCTGCACATATAGTCCGATGGAATCGTGGAGCCCTGAAATAATCATATTTTCCAGACTGTGATAGCCTCTAAATTTATTGGTGACGGCCGGTGTAAAGTAGCCGATTTTTTGTTTGAGGTCCCAAACACTTTCACCGCTACCTTTTTTGTGCCCGAAAATGGTGAGGTCTTGGCCATACCCTTTATGGCTATCTCCTGTAATCATGGATAACAAAGTAGATTTTCCGCTGCCGTTGGGGCCGATCAATTGCCAAAAATCTCCCTTTTTGATGGTCCAATTAATTTGGTTTAAGACTTGACGACCATCAAAACTTACGGATACATTTTTAAAACTGACCAATTTGGGGTTTTCAACTTCAAAGGGAGATAACGGCAATGGTATGGTGTCATTAAAATTGAAGGTTTTAGTTTTGTTTTCGTTCCAAAAAGTATCCGGAGAATCATATTGATGAAGACTGTCTCCATCCAGTTTAAAAAAGTTGGTGGTCACAGGTAAAATATCATCCAATCGACTGACTAGTTGAACCAGAATTTTATTGGAAGCGATATCCAAAAGTTGTTCCTTCAACTTGGCTTGTGTGGTCACATCCAAATTGTCAAAAGGATTTACCAACACCATAAAATCTGGATTCTGTTGAAGCAAATACTTAAGCAATGCTTTTTTTTGCTCGCCACTGCTCATCGTTTTCAAAGCTTGTCCGCTCTCCTCAGTCAAAACTTTGATATCATGGCGCTCCTCTTCATCCATGAAGCGATTGATTTCTGAACGGGAAAAAAGTAGTCCGTTCAAAGGCTGCAGTTCACTTAATCCATTGACAGGTCGATTTTTCAGCAAATTTTCAACCAGTTGCTTGGTATTGGAATTGTTTTGGGTTAGGATAGCATAGCTTATGGGTAGCTTCATTTGGTAAAAGGTGTTGGCCAAAATTACAATTATCCTTGATTCACTCGAAAAATATGGACTGGATTATTCTTGTAGGTTGTGGTTTTGTCCAGAAACATCCTATTTTTTGCAGCGACTTTTTGCGATGGAATATTGTCCACATGGATGATGGAAATCAAGGAGGACGCAAAATTGTTATCAAAAGCAAACTCCTTGCATTTTTGTGCCGCTTCAAAAGCGTAGCCTTGTGACCAAAACTTGGGAAGCACGGAATAGCCAATTTCCAATTCAGTTATATTATCCACGGTTTGAACAAGCAGGCCACAAATTCCAACCAATGCTCCCGATTCTTTTGAAATTAGGGCATTCATGCCGCCTAAATCGTTTTCATAGCGTTCAAAAACCCTATCGAATTGTATTCTGCAGGCTTCAATTGGGTCAGCGGGCAATCCTTCCCAAAATTGGGTCGATTTTGGATTGTGGTAAAAAGGCAGCCACTCCTCGAAATCCGACTCTTCCAATTTGCGAAATGCCAATCGTCCAGTCTCTTGATTTTCTAAGAGGTATTTTGACATTTAATTCCGAGAAAACGAGATACTGTCACCTACCTGCAATCCCAATTGGTCCGAAAGTCCCGCATTGATTTCCAATATATATTTGGCAGGGGCATTGGAAGGAAGTGTGTTTTCATTAAATGGTTCTGCATTTTTTTGAAAACTAACAATCTTCATTCCCGAATTGATGTAAATGATATCCAAAGGGATTTCGGTGTTCTTCATGTAAAAGTATTGTAAGGACTCTGTAGGCTGAATGAACAACATTCCTCTATCTTCTTTCATAGATTTTCTGTACATAAGTCCTGTTTGGGTTTCATATTCCGTCTCGGCAATCTCGATATCAAAATTTGCCTTTATGAAATCCGTTTCTGAGGACAATACAGCAAGCTCTCCCTCTTTGGTAAAGGAAATAGTCTCTGTTTTAAGTGCTTGTTTGGATTCGGTTTTGCATGAACCCAAAACAAGGATAAAAACAAATAGAGCTATTTTTTCAAGTTGAATCATAGTTTTTAAAGTTCTATGGGTTCAGGTTTGATCATAAAGTAAAAACCGATGAGTATCATTGGGATGCTGAGCCATTGTCCTGTGGAAAGCATCCCCAATGTATCTTCAAAACCACCTTGACTCTTTTTGTAGAATTCCACAAAGAAGCGAACCACAAACAAGAGCACCATAAACAATCCAAAGAGAAACCCAGGTTTGTTCTTCCAATCGGTTTTCCAATACAAAAGGTATAAAGCGATAAACACGAAAATGTAACAAATTGCCTCATACAACTGTGCTGGATGACGATATGGAATGGATTGCAAAACTTCGGTAAATTCCGGATTATGCTGAATGGCTTTGTAAGCTGCGTTTGGAGTTTGTTCCTTGGTGAGAGCCATGGCTTGATACGCTGGCATATCATCCGAATCTCGTATAAACCGTGTAGCCAAAAAATAAGATTTGTCCACTACTTTTCCATTGATTTCGGAATTGAAGAAATTACCAAATCGTACAAAAGCAGCTCCAATGGCCGACGGAACTACCAACCTGTCCAATAACCAAAGCATTTTGATATCCTTCCATTTTCTGGTGTATAACCAAATACCAATAATTGCTGCAATGGTAGCGCCATGACTTGCCAAGCCTGTAAACCCGGTAAATTCGTAGCCGTTGATGATGCCAAATAAGGAACCGTTCGCGCTTTCTCGAATAGGCAAAAGGATTTCTGCCAAATGCTCCTTGTAATAATCCCAGTCATAAAAAAATACATGACCCAAACGGGCTCCCAGCATAATAGAGACCACGGTATAAATGAAAAGGGAATCCAGTTTTTCCATGGATTTCTTTTCGTTCAGGAAGATTTTTTTCATGATGAACCAGCCGAGAATAAAGGCTGCAATCCAAAGAAGATTGTAATATTTTATTTGTAAAAAACCCAGTTTAAAAAGGGTGCCTTCGGGGTTCCAGTTAAATCCAAGGAAATACATTTATCTAAATTTTGGGACTAATATAACGACTTTGAACGGTTGCACGGTTTTATTTAAACTTCAATTTTTATGGAACGGGGTCATAACCACTTCCTCCCCAGGGATTACAGCTTACAATACGTTTTATGGAAAGCCATCCTCCTTTAAACAAGCCATGTTTTTTTAAAGCTTCCAAGGTGTATTGCGAGCAAGTTGGGGAATAGCGACAAGTTGAGGGCAACATGGGAGAAATAAAAAGCTGGTAAAATCTGACCAACAAAACAAAAGGTGCTATCAATATTTTCTTCATGTTATCCATTCCTAAAAGAAAATACAAGGTAGCAAAAAGCCCCGACAAAGTCGGGGCCTGATTTAAACTTCTTCGGAAGTTGATTGCAGGGGTTCTAAATGATCCCGTTCATCATCTGTGTAAAGTCGTGACTTTATGACAAAACGAATACCCATCGGAATTTCCAAACTAAAACTGGAACCGCGACCGGTAGTAATGTCCACGGTAAGTTGTGTGTGTTTCCAGTATTCGAACTGATCTTTGCTCATAAAGAAATCACACCCATGGATGGTTCCCAATTTAACGTCGTTTTCATTGGTCATCAACTCGCCTTTTGGGAAACACATTGGGGATGAGCCATCACAGCATCCTCCACTTTGGTGAAACATAAGCTCACCATGGTGATCCCTAAGTTGGTCAATGATTTTTATAGCACGGTCGGAAACCAACACTCGTTTTATCAAATTTTCCATCCTAGAAAAAGCCCAATTTGTTTTTATCGTAAGAGATCAACATGTTCTTGGTCTGTGTATAATGGCTGAGCATCATTTTGTGATTTTCTCGTCCGATACCGGACTTTTTATATCCTCCAAATGGTGCGTGGGCTGGATAGTTGTGGTAGCAATTTACCCAAACTCTACCAGCTTGTATCTGTCTGGAAATTTTATAGGCTTGGTGCATATCGCGAGTCCAAACCCCGGCACCCAATCCGTAAAGGGTATCGTTGGCAATTTCAAGGGCCTCGGCTTCATCCTTAAATGTGGTGACGCAGACCACTGGTCCAAAAATCTCTTCTTGGAACACGCGCATTTTGTTATTTCCTTTTAAAATGGTGGGTTGAATGTAATATCCGCCTTCGAGACCTTCGTTGTATGCCGCCTCGCCTCCAGCAAGTACCTCACATCCTTCTTCTTTACCAATTTGGATGTAGTTCAGGATTTTTTCATACTGATCATTGGATGCTTGGGCGCCCATCATAGTATTTGGATCTAATGGGTGTCCAAGTTTAATGGCTTTTGTACGCTCAACCACTCGTTCCATAAATTTATCATAAATGCTTTCCTGTACCAGAATTCTTGAAGGACAAGTGCAAACTTCACCTTGGTTTAATGCAAACATTACGGCACCTTCCAAGCATTTGTCGAAGAATTCATCATCTGCCTCCATAATACTTTCAAAGAAAACGTTGGGAGATTTACCACCCAATTCCAATGTGACCGGGATGATGTTTTTGGAAGCATATTGCATAATTAATTGCCCTGTGGAGGTTTCTCCTGTGAAGGCGATTTTTTTGATTCTTGAACTGGAAGCCAAAGGTTTTCCTGCTTCAAGACCAAATCCGTTTACTATATTAAGCACACCGTCTGGAAGAATACCCTCGATCAATTCCATCAGAATCAAGATTCCTACAGGGGTTTGCTCTGCGGGTTTCAATACCACACAGTTCCCTGCGGCCAATGCGGGCGCCAATTTCCAGGCGGCCATTAAAATTGGGAAATTCCAAGGGATAATTTGTCCCACAACACCTAGTGGTTCCATAATGTTCATGGAAACGGTATTGGAATCCAGCTCGCTCACGGAGCCTTCTTCTGCTCGTATAACTCCTGCAAAATATCTAAAGTGATCTACGGCCAGGGGCATATCCGCAGCACGGGTTTCGCGTAAGGCTTTACCATTGTCCCAAGTTTCTGCACGGGCCAGAATCTCGAGATTGTTCTCCATTACGTCCGCAATTTTTAATAATAGGTTACTTCTATAGGTGGCAGAAGAGCTGTTCCATTCTGGTGCAGCTGCCCAAGCGGCATCAATAGCCTTATCTATATCTTCTGAAGTTGATCGTGCAATTTTGGTAAATGCATTTCCGTCTACAGGAGAAACATTGTCAAAATATTCTCCTTTTGTCGGTGGGGTCCACTTTCCACCGATGAAATTTTCATACTGATCTTTGAACTTTGGTTTTTCCAAAATACTTCGCTCAGTAGTTTTTACATTGCTCATAATACGTGTTATTAAAGTTAATTTTGTGTGTCGGACAACCTTTGTCCAAATGACTGATTCTAAAAGTATTGATTTTGAATCCCTAGCGTCTGACGAATTCTATTAAAGATATGACCAATCCTCTTTGTTTTTATTTATTTAACAAAATATCACATCATATTTTTTATATTTAGCAAGTATTTATATAATATATTAAGGAGTAATCATTTTGCATGCAGTTGCCAGAGAAATTTTTTAGGGAAAGAAAACTTGAGCACTTGGTCGAGAATCAAACTTCTTATACATTGAACAATGCGTCAATGCATGTTTTTGAGACACATTTACAGGCGGAAAAAGTACTCCTTCAATTTGACCAACCTGTGCTTGCTTCCATGTTGATCGGTAAAAAAGTGATGCATTTACGTGATAAAAAATCTTTTAATTTTTTGCCGGGCGAATCCTTGATACTTCCATCCAATGAGGTCATGTGCATTGATTTTCCAGAAGCCAATGAAGATAACCCTACACGTTGTTTGGCCATGGCCATATCCGATGAGAAAATCAACAAGGTAATAAACTTAATGAATGAGGTGATGCCCAAGCACGATGGTTCCGAATGGGCACTGATAGACTATAACTACCATTTTACCAACGACGCCAGTATATATGGCATTATCCAACGGTTACTTTATTTGTTTACGGAAGATCATCCTTCCAAGGATTTTTTTGTGGACAATATGCTCCAGGAACTCATTATTCGAATATTACAGGGAAATTCGAGGGAAACTTATGTGCAAAATGCCTCAAAGTATAGTTCAACGAATAGGTTGGCTTATGTTATTGAATATATATCCCAACATTTGCACGAACCGTTGTGCGTCAGCGATTTGAGTAAGAAAGCGTGTATGAGCGAATCCCATTTTCATAAGACCTTCAAGGAAGAATTGGGGGTTACACCGATAGATTTTATTAACAGTGAGCGCATAAAAATGGCCATTGACTTATTAAAAGACCCCAATCGTAAAATAAAGGAGATATATATGGAATGTGGTTTTGAGAACCGCTCCTATTTTAATCGTTTGTTCAAACGAAAAATCCATGTTTCCCCTGGGGAGTACCAATCAAAATTTGTGAAACATTCTTAGTTAAGACTAAAAGTAGTCCCGTCTTTCCCATCTTTTAATTGAATGCCCAAAGCTACAAGTTCATCCCTAATTTTATCGGAAGTGGCAAAATCCTTATTGGCACGGGCTTCGTTCCTAATATCAATCAATAGTTCCATTACACCACTAAGTGCATTGGAATCATCTTTTGTCATCGATTGATTTTCGATTCCAAGAACATCGTAAACAAAAGCATTTAGTGTATTTGCCAATAACGTCTTGTCTTCCTTGGAAATGGTTTCTTGGTCCTCCTTTATTAGATTAATATGCTTAACGGCTTCAAACAGCTGTGCAATTAGGATTGGTGTGTTGAAATCGTCGTTCATGGCGTCATAACACATCTGCTTCCATGCGGTAACATCAAAATCAGACGTATCGCCTGTTTTTAGGTTGTTGACATTCTCCAAGGCGTCCATCAATCTGTTGTATCCTTTTTCAGATGCTTGTAAGGCTTCGTCACTTAGATCCAAGATACTGGTGTAGTGTGCTTGCATCATAAAAAAGCGCACTACTGAAGGAGTGTATGGCTTGCTCAAGATATTGTTGTCACCACTGAAAATCTCGGCAGGATAAATATTATTGTCCGTGGATTTGGACATTTTTCTGCCGTTCAGGGTCAACATATTGGCATGCATCCAATAGTTTACGGGTGATTTACCAGTGCTGGCCTCTGCTTGTGCTATTTCACACTCGTGGTGCGGAAACTTAAGATCCATTCCGCCACCGTGAATGTCGAAAGTTTCGCCCAAATACTTGGTGCTCATGGCTGTACACTCCAAGTGCCATCCTGGGAATCCGTCACCCCATGGTGATGGCCAACGCATGATGTGTTGTGGCTCTGCTTTTTTCCAAAGAGCAAAATCCTGTGGGTTTCTTTTATCATCCTGAGCGGTAAGTTCGCGGGTATGGGTGATCATATCCTCTAACTTTCTACCACTCAACTTCCCGTAATCGTGGTTTTCGTTGAATTTGACCACATCAAAATACACTGAACCATTTACTTCGTAGGCCAATCCTTTTTCAAGAATTTCCTTTATAATTTCTATTTGCTCTATAATGTGACCGGTAGCCGTGGGTTCAATACTTGGAGGCAAAAGGTTAAATTGCTGTAGGGTATTGTGGAAATCTACAGTATAGCGCTGTACCACTTCCATAGGTTCAATTTGCTCCAGTTTTGCTTTCTTGGCTATTTTGTCCTCCCCTTCGTCTGCATCGTTCTCCAAATGTCCGGCATCGGTAATGTTACGGACATATCGAACTTTGTAGCCCAAATGTTTGAAATACCTGAAAATCATGTCAAAGGACATAAAGGTTCGGCAATTCCCCAAGTGCACGTTGCTATACACTGTAGGTCCACAAACATACATGCCAACGTGGCCTTCGTTTATGGGTTCAAATAAGTCTTTTTTACCAGTAAGTGAATTATGGATTCGTAAAGCTTGGTCTTTATAGAGTTGCATTAATCTTTTAGGATTAAAATTCAGTATCTAGGTTGATGTAGTCCAAAAACTCCCTTCGTGTGGCTTCATCCTTGAATTTCCCACCATACTCTGCAGTTACTGTGCTACTGTCGATATCACGTATTCCCCTGGAATTTACACAAAGGTGTTTGGCGTCTATAACACAGGCAACATCCTCCGTACCCAATACTTTTTGAAGTTCTTTTACAATTTGAATGTTCAAACGCTCCTGAACCTGCGGTCGTTTTGCGAAATAATCCACCACACGGTTCATTTTGGAGAGACCAACTACTGTTCCATTGGAGATATAGGCGATGTGTGCCCGTCCAACGATGGGAAGTAAATGGTGTTCGCATGTAGAGTAAACCACGATATTTTTTTCAACCAACATTTCACCGTACTTGTACTTATTGTCAAAAGTTGATGATTTTGGCTTTCTATCGGGATGCAACCCGCCAAAGATTTCCTGTACATACATTTTGGCCACCCGTTTGGGTGTGCCCTTTAAACTGTCATCATCCAAATCGAGACCAAGGGTAAGCATAATTTCCCTTACACTTTTTTGTATTCTTTCGATTTTTTCTTCATCGCTCAATACAAATGCATCTTCCCTCATTGGGGTATCCGTTGAGGAACCAACGTGGTCGTTTCCTCTTTCTTCATGTTGTTCTTCCAATGCCTGCTCTAGTTTCATAGCTATTGCTTAAGGAGAGCAAAGATATACATTAATGACCGATTTAACATCTGGTATAAGGGGTTTGACAACATAAATTATTGTTAAGGCAAATACCAAGGTACTTTTATAATGCCCAAACCTACAGTCTTTTATGTTTAAACTTTTCGCAAAGACCTTACTATTGTTAATATTTTGGCAGACTGCGGAAGCGCAGGTTGTCCAAGATTGTGTCGATGCAATTCCTATATGCAGTAATACTCCTATAAACGGAGGCACCAATGGTTTTGGTGTTGATGACTTTAATGGAGCTCCGTCCAGTGGGTGTTTAGAGCCGACGGTTACGGGTACTATCGAATCAAATTCTGCCTGGTACCGGTTTAGGACTGCCGAAGCTGGACAATTAGGTTTCAATATTGGTCATAATAGCAACGAGGATTGGGATTTTGCCCTATACCGTGCCAGTGATTGTAGTTACTTGGGAGAGCCCATCCGATGCAATTTTTTTGATAATAGCGAAAACACCAGTTTTATAGGGGTGGGAGTAGACCCGACGGGAGATGAGGATTCAGTACACTACGAGGATTGGCTTCAAGTTGAAGCGGGTGAGGATTACTATCTCTTCATTAATAATTTTAGTAACATTAATTCAGGATTTTCAATTCAGTTCACCGGAGATATTTGGGTGGATTATCCCAATAGTGCTTTGGATTGTTTCATCGTTAGCAATTTGTTGGGGCCGCCCATTGCTGCTTGCGAGGGAGGAAATATGGTTTTGGATGCCTCTACCTCTGGAGCTATTGGTTATGAATGGTATGTGGACTCGGGAAGTGGTTATCAGCTGATTTCAGGTGCTACAGGTGCCACTTTGAATGTTCAAAACTCTGGTCAATATCGTGTTGTTGTTATAACTTCTGCAGAAAATATTGTAAGTGATGTGCAAGTTGGTTTTAATGAGGTACCTATTTCTGGAATAGTGGAAGATGAAACATTTTGCTATGAGGAGAATATGACCTTTGAATTGGACAGCAAGAATTCGGAAGCTCTCGGAGCTATGGATCCAGATAATTTCATGGTCAGTTATTATAACACGCAGCTTGATGCTGAAGCTGGGATAAACCCCTTGGAAAAAGAATATGGGCTAATGGGAGGTTCTGAGATTATTTATGTTAGAACCACGTCCTTGGCAAACCCAAATTGCTATGATGCATCCCAAAGTTTTACTTTGAACGCTATAGAAACCCCGGTTTTAAATTTTGATGAGCAAGCGGTCATCTGTGAAGCGGTTGGAAGTGTCGAGATTGGTGAAATGCAACCGAATCCAAATTACACTTATCAATGGAGTACAGGAGAACAAATACCATCCATTATGGTTTCGGAAGCGGGAGAATATACCTTGACAGTCACCAATCAATCCAATGGAATTGTTTGTGAAGCCTCACGAACAGTATCCGTTGCAATATCCAATCTACCGGTTATTACCAGTATTGATATTGAGGATATGAGCGTAAACAATACGGTCACTATCAATACGGAAACTTATGGGGAATATGAATTTAGTATGGATGGAGATGATTTTCAGAGCAGTAATGTTTTTGAAGGTGTTGCTCCAGGAGTACATACGGTAAGCATGAGAGATCCTTATGGTTGTGGTGAAGTTGAGGAGGAGATAGTTGTGGTTGGCTTCTTGGCCATTTTTTCACCCAATGGCGATGTGTTGAACGAAACTTGGCATATCGAAGGACTTTCTACCTTAAATTCACCGATAGTTAGCATTTACGATCGATATGGTAAACTCATCAAACAAATGACGGAGTTTGACACTGGTTGGGATGGAAGTTTTAAAGGTAGGCCATTACCTTCCACGGATTATTGGTTCAAATTGTCCTATGTGGATGATGATGGCAATAGAACCTATGCCAAATATCTGCAAAGCCATTTTTCTTTGAGGCGATAATACAGACTTATCCGTTTATCGATTAACTGCAAATTTTTCGGATAAAAACATACTAAAACAGTGAATTAAGGAGTTATACAGGTTATAAATAGAATAACCTTTAGCCCCAAAATTCTATGAGAGCTCTATTAAGCGCTGTCTGTTGTTTCTTTCTATTCCAAGTGGTAAGCGCGCAAAACTCCCCAGATTGCAGAACAGCAATACCTGTTTGTGCAGATGCGCCTATTTTGGGAACCACCGATGGAGGTGGCGATATCGATGATTTTGACCCCGAAGTAATTACACAGACCGGTTGTTTGGAAAAAGGCAGTGTGAGTTCTGCAAATATTGAGAACAATACAGGCTGGTTTGTGTTTAGAGCAGGTACCAATGGCCAAATTGGTTTTGATATTGAGTCATTACCGGTAAATCCTGGAAGCCCGATTACGGCAGAGTGGGATTTTGCCTTATATGGCCCTTTTGATGAAACTTCCAATGAAAATTTTTGCACCATCATTGGAGATGGTAGCGCACAACCTATTCGCTGTAATTACGAATATAACGAGACTAATTTTACTGGGATAGGGATAAACCCTATAGACGGTAGGGAAGGGGCACCTTTCGTTAAAGGAAGTCAGAATACTTACGATGAATGGTTGAATGTTACAGCTGGAGAGGTTTACTATTTATACATCAACAACTACAACACAAATTTTGATGATGAACCCGAGGATTTTATCTTAACTTTTACGGGTACTTCTGTAGATGAAGACCAGGATAATGCGTTGGATTGTACACTACGTGATCAATTTTTAGGATTTGATATTGTTGCTTGTGAAGGAGATCCCGATATTGTTTTGAGCGCATTGAATTCCCCGGTTGGGCCAAGTATTTCCAATATAGTATGGGAATTGGACGCGGATGATGATGGTACTTATGAGACTGTTCTTGCAACAGGTGCGGGACAGACCGAGTTGACGGTATCCAGTCCAAATTCTGGACGTTACCGCGTAACCATAGAATCCACATTTGGGACCACTGTAACCGATGATATATTAATTACTTTTTATGGGACTCCGGAGTTGGATGAGGTCAGGATAATCGATGATTTTGTAAATAGTGACCAAACGGACCCCTACAACATAGAGATTGTTCCTGTAGGTGATGGAAATTATGAATATGCAATTAATGACGGTGAGTTTCAAGATGACCCTATTTTTTACGATGTGCCACCGGGTGTAAATACGGTTGTAATCAATGATAAAAATGGTTGTGGTATTACGGAGCCTATTGAATTTCTTGTGGTAGGGTATCCTAAATTTTTCACACCTAATGGAGATACTTATTACGATACTTGGAGCGTATTCGGTTTGGAGGAGCTTACCAATCCTGTTGTCTATATTTTTGACCGTTATGGTAAATTGTTAAAGCAGTTAGATACCAATTTGGGGTGGGATGGAACCTTTAATGGAAGGGATATGCCTTCTTCCGATTATTGGTTTCGACTAGATTATGAACGTGATGACGATGGTATTGTGGTTGCGACACAAGTAAGGAGACATTTTTCCTTGGTTCGATAAAAAAAGGCCAGAATTTCTTCCAGCCTTTATCGTATATTTTCTTTATGCCTTTTCAGAATTTCAGCGTATAGCCTAAAGCAATGTTGCTATTTATCCTGTTGATCAGTGCTGCGCTGTCAATGCCGCCATCAAAAAAATAGGAATTTACATCCTGTTCTGTTCTACTATAGGCTAAGTCCAAACGGCTGGCTCCAAAGTTGTAACCAATACCTGCGGAGAAACCATTAAGGTCCCCTACAAAATCACTATCTGCATAAGGGCTTTCCTCAAATCGGTAACCTGCTCTTAGGCTAACTTCGTCAATTCTGTATTCACCTCCTAAGCGATAGGAGTTAACAGCGCCCAAAGTACTTGCGATAAAATCGTTTTCTGCGGCAAAACTTGGGTCAGAAGTTGGTCTGAGCTCAGCTTTGGACATATCTTGATAAGAATAATCAAAACTTATAAGTCCGTCTTGTCCAAATACAAGTGCAACACTACCGGTAAATTTTTCAGGAGTTTTTATTCTGTATTCGTCATAGAGGTTTACAATACCAAAATTAATGAAGTCAATATCGGATACCGCTAAATTGGAATTGATGCGCTGCGATGTATCATCTGTCAGCGTATACCATGTAGGTGATTGGTAGCTACCGCCTACCCGAATGGATTGATTCAATTTGGCAATCGCTCCTAAGCTAAAAGAGAAACCGTACCCCTCTGTATGTAAAAAGTTGTCGAATGAGGTAAATTGCACAGGAGATTCGGCATCATAGCCATCTTCATCTAAGTAGGAAATCCTATCATACAAAATATTGTGGAAGTTTACTGTTGCTCCCAAGTAAAGATTGTCTTCATATTGACTTGCAAAATTCAATGTGAACTTGCTGTTATATCCAGAAGTGTTTTGTAAATATCTTTGGTTGACGTTTGCATATTGTGCATTAGAAAAATAGGAAGTGTTTTGGTCATTGTCATCAACAGGTTCTATTATCCCAGCTTGAAAACCAAGAAATGCTTGTTGGGCCGAGTAACCTAGATTGGCGCCAATATCCAAATAGGCATCTTCGATAAACTCTCCTTGTTGAGTACGAAGGGGACCCAAGGGTTCTCCTTGTGCAAAAGTTAGGAAATAATTATCTACACCTATGGATGTATTACCCGATGCTATAAATTCATTGTCAAAATTTTGTACCATATCATAATTAAAAGCCAATGCAATTTTTTTCCACGGGCCATCATTGGATGAATTGAATACAAATACACCGCCCACTTGATTAAAATCAAGAGAATTGGAAGTGGTATTGGTAAGGGTGTTGCCAAAAAGGGCATCATTGCTCGTGTGGTAATTGGAAACGGTAATGCCTATCTCACTGAAATTAAAGACAGCAGAACCTGCAGGGTTGATGTTAAGGGCAGATAAATCGCCACCCAATGCTCCAAATGCACCGCCCATAGCCTGAAACCTAGCGGTTCCCTGAAGGTTTTCTGTGCTGTAGCGCAATACATCATCAATGGTCTGTGCACTAGCGAAGGTGCATGCCAATACCATTATGAAAGTTGAAATTCGTTTCATTTCTTATGATTTAGATTAATCAATACGGTTTATGGGAATTATGGTCTACCGCCTCTTCCACCTCTTCCGCCTCTACTGCCGGAAGAACGTGACGATCTAGACGATCCAGAAGACCTGCTTACACCTGAGCTTCTAGAGCTGCTTCCTGAACTTCTGTAGCTTCCACTTGACCTACTGCTTCTTGAAGAACCACTACTGCGGTAACTTCTAGAGCTAGGCCTGCTCGAAGAACGACTATAATTTCTAGTTGGCGCAGAGCTTCTGGATTGATAACTTCTTGTGCTTCTGCCAGAACTTCTGTAACTTCTTGTTGAAGGCGAACTACTTCTGTTGTAACTTCTACTGCTTCTTGTGGAGGGCGATGTTCCATATGAACGGTACGTCCTTGAACTTCTGTTGTAATTTGGCGAAGTTCGGGTACTTCTACTTGTTCTATAATTTCTATTTCTAGCAACTGCATCGGCACTTACCGACCGCCTTGCAGTTGAACGGTTACTATAACCCCTAGAGCTTCTACTTGCCAAATTATTGTTTCTTGCTATTGTTCTATTGGAACGACCGCTATTATTTCTGAACCTACTTGAATAGGCATTTGTTCTTGATGATAAAGTGGTTCCTGGAATACGCGAAGCATAACCTCTTCTGCCAGACATATAAGCATAATTTCTTCCATAATATCCTCTTCCGTAGTAGGGACGGTTCCAATATCCTCCCCAGCCCCAACTGTTGTATGGGTAACCCCATCCCCAGCCAAAGTTTCCGGCCCAGCCCCAGCCAGTATTCCAGCCCCAGCGATTGTATCTCCATGGGTTGTTCCATCCCCATCCCCACGAATTGTAGTAAGGATAGTTCCATCCCCATCCGGCGTTCCACAACCATGGGTCGTTCCAACCATAATAACCACCCCAGCCCCAACTATTGTCGTAGACATTTATGGAAACGCTTGTAGGGTTATCTCCCCATCCAGGATTTCCGTTATAATTATTGTTGTAGGCGTAGTAATCGGTTTGTTCACCATAAGGAATGGTATCGTTGGGCATTTGGCTAGAGTAGCTATCAATATCCGTAAAGACTTCGCTATCCAAAATTTCACCATATTCATTGGCTTTTTCGCCGAAATAATCCCCGTAGATATTATTTTCCTGTTCTTCAATCCTTACTGCTTGGGCATTCTTCTTTTCAACCCTAACGACTCGATCATTTGTAGAATAAATGCCGTCATCGTAATAAGAAGCTTGTTGGTAGGAACCACAAGAGGCCATAAAGAGGGCGGCAACCATCAATATGGTGGAGGTTCTAAATTTATTATGGAGTAAAGACTTTAACATGGCGCAATTTTTATTGTTGAACATACTAAAAATAATTAGTTTTACCCAATCATCACACTACTAAAGTCACAAGTTTTGTGCCAAACTATAATACATGGGTAAAAATTTAACGAGCAGAGCGGAAGATTATTCCAAATGGTATAACGAACTAGTTGTTAAGTCAGATTTGGCTGAAAACTCAGGGGTTAGAGGATGTATGGTAATTAAACCTTACGGGTATGCCATATGGGAAAAAATGCAGGGTCAATTGGATAAAATGTTCAAGGAAACCGGTCATGAGAATGCTTATTTCCCGCTGTTTATACCAAAATCCTATTTGAGCAAGGAAGCAAGTCATGTCGAAGGTTTTGCCAAGGAATGTGCCGTTGTTACACATTATAGATTAAAGAATGCGGAGGACGGTAGTGGTATTATTGTAGATGAAGACGCAAAATTGGAAGAAGAACTTATTGTTCGGCCAACCTCTGAAACCATAATATGGGACACGTTTAGAAAATGGGTGCAGTCTTACAGGGATTTACCGCTCAAGATTAATCAGTGGGCGAATGTGGTGCGCTGGGAGATGAGGACGCGTCTTTTCCTTAGGACTGCAGAATTTTTGTGGCAAGAAGGTCACACTGCGCATACCACCAAAGAAGAAGCTTTGGAAGAAGCTGAGCTGATGATGAATATTTATGCTGAATTTGCTGAAGATTATATGGGAGTTCCTGTGATAAAAGGAACCAAAACAGAGAGTGAAAGATTTGCCGGTGCGGAGGAGACCTACTGTATTGAAGCTTTGATGCAGGACGGTAAGGCACTACAGGCAGGTACCTCACACTTTTTGGGTCAGAATTTTGCAAAGGCCTTTGATGTGAAGTTTGCGAGCAAAGAAGGTAAACAAGAATATGTTTGGGCTACATCTTGGGGTGTTTCTACCAGATTGATGGGAGCATTGGTTATGACCCACAGTGATGACAATGGTTTGGTGCTTCCTCCTAAATTAGCGCCAATTCAAGTTGTTATTGTACCTATTTATAAAGGATTGGATCAATTGGATATCATTTCAGAAAAAGTGGACCCATTGGTAAAAGAGTTAAGGGGTAAGGGAATTACAGTTAAATATGATACCCGGGATACCCATAAACCCGGATTCAAATTTAATGAGTACGAGTTGAAAGGTGTGCCGGTACGTTTGGCGGTGGGTCAACGCGATTTGGCCAACGGAACTTTTGAAGTGGCACGAAGGGATACCTTGACCAAGGAAATTGTAAAGGCCGAAGATGTTGTGGATAAGGTGGTTTCTTTGATGGACGAAATTCAAGAGAACATCTTTAACAAAGCCTTGGATTATAGGAAAAACCATATAACCGAAGTAGACTCTTATGATGAGTTTAAAAAAGTGATAGAGGAAAAAGGTGGTTTTGTATCTGCCCATTGGGACGGAACAACCGAAACCGAGGACAGAATAAAGGAGGAAACCAAGGCCACCATTCGTTGCATTCCTTTGAATGCGAAAAAAGAAGATGGTGAGTGTATAGTAACAGGAAAACCATCTGTTCAAAGGGTGTTGTTTGCAAAGGCTTATTAAACAGGAAGCAAAAAATAAAAATTACTGTTGCAAGACTTAAAAATAGTTGTATTTTTGCATCCGCAATTATGTAAGCATAATGGCCCGTTCGTCTAGGGGTTAGGACGCCAGGTTTTCATCCTGGTAACAGGGGTTCGATTCCCCTACGGGCTACTAAAGGTTGTTGAAACTTTTAAAATTTGGGCTTAGCCCTAGTTTTTGAAATTTAATGGCCCGTTCGTCTAGGGGTTAGGACGCCAGGTTTTCATCCTGGTAACAGGGGTTCGATTCCCCTACGGGCTACAAAAAAAAGGATTTAGAAAGAATTAAATTTAAGCAATGGCAAACCATAAGTCAGCATTAAAGAGAATCAGAAGAAACGAAGCAGTACGTTTGCGTAACAGGTATCAGCACAAAACTGTGCGTAATGCCATTAAAAAATTACGTAACGAGGAAGACAAAAAAGCTGCTGAAGCCTTGTTGCCTACTGTTGTTGGTATGATCGATAAATTGGCCAAGCGTAACATCATCCATAACAATAAGGCGGCAAACCTTAAAAGCAAATTGATGACCAAGGTTGCAGCAATGTAAATCTTGTCAATACATTATATAATAAGCGCCTCCAATTTGGGGGCGTTTTTATTTTGGTCTAATTCTTAACTTATCTAAATGCTCTTCTTTTATGCACCAATACTCCAATCATAAATGTTCCATACATGAACAATATAAAAATCCATAGTATATCCCTAAGATTATATTCCATCCAAATTTCTGGGGCTTCGTAACCAATAATAATCAGAAAAGGGAAAAATATGTGAAAAACAGCTAAACCTAAACTGGTCCAGAACATCAAATTGTATCTCTTGGGGTAAGGGCTGAATTCAATCTTCTTCTCTTTATAATACAACCATATATTAAATAACAATACCATTGAGGCTAAAAGGTCAGCATAATAAAGATTGGAATAGAACGGGTCTTGAAAAAACAAGCTGATGATATAGCTTAACAAACTTATCCCTGCACCGATTACGATCCATTTTTTATGCTTGGCATTTCGCAGCACTTGCCAATAGATATAGTAGAAAAACATAAAGGCGATTACTGAGTAGATATTATATATGATAACATTGTACCAATCATACCTACTGTCACTTAACACCTGGAATTCCTCGTGAAATTTTATGAAATACCCCAATAGCTCGGTTAAAAGGGTGTACATAAGATACATAGGGTAATATTTTAATGGAGTGTCAAAATACGTGCGGTAACATGCCATGGAAACTAACCAAACAATAAGGTAGAAGGGAAGAATATATTGCTCCGTGATAAATGTATAAATGGCATCCATTATTGTAGGGTAATCCTTTAATTACCTGTGTTTTTGTCGATGGGCTAAAATAGGAAATAAAAAGCCTCCATATATGGAGGCCCAATTGTTCGTATAAATGTTTTTCTTTATCCAAATGCTTTTCTCTTTCCTATAACTAATCCAATGATGATAAGGCCATACATTAAGGCTATTGAAGTAAGCAATATCGGTCTAAAATAAATTTGAATTCCAATATTCAGTTTAAGAAGGTAAATAATCGATATTATAGGGAAAAAAGTGTAGAATATCATTAATCCAGAACCTAACCAAAACATCAGATTAAATTTTAAGGGATAGGGTGTATCTTCTAAATACTTTTCCCTAAAATATATGATTAGTATATAAACCATCATCACGGACCCAATAATATGGGCGTAGGTCATTTGTTGGTGCAAAGGATTGTAAACAATTGCATTGATTATATAGGACAACACGCAAACAAAACTTAAGTATCGTATTTGTTTTTTGAGTGATTGTCTTTGCAGCACTTTTCGATAAACTTCAAAGAAAAAGATAAAAAAGACTATTTGGTAGATGTTATAAATAATAACATTGTGCCAAGCATACCTTCCATCAGAAAAGAAAACGAATTCATTGTAATACTTAATAAAATAGCCCAATACCTCGGTAAAAAAAGTATAGATTATAAGCATGGGCAGATATTTTAAAGGTGTATCGTAAAACCTTTTATACCTAATCACCGATATTATCCAAGTAATTAGGTACAAGGGGATATAAAAATGATCCGTTAAAAATCTGATAAGATTATCTGGCATAGCGCCCAATATTAAAAATCTGTGTATGGTGGAGGTCCTGAGGAGCCATGGTTAAGGTTTAAGCTTGTACTTCCACCTTGAAAAAGACTAGGCGCAAAACTTGCTTGTGATGTGTTTGGTTCTCCTTTTTCACCTGTTTCTGAGTTGCTAACAACCCCTTTAATAGGTTTTGCATTTCCATCGGCGTCTATATAGAATCCGCGTTCCTCTCCATCCATCATGGTAGTGGGGACAATAAAAATGGAATTCTGTCTAGGGTGCACTACTTTTTTGCCATCGGGAAAATCGGGCTTGTCCGGATAGTTGGCAAAATATAAACGGAGCGAAGCTACTTTAACACCTGCTTCTTCAGCTTCTTGTTCCACGTAGGCCATATAATCTTTCATATCTGCATAGGTAAAAGATGTGAAACGAGCAGGAATATGTTTTTTATCAGGACTTCGTTCAGCTTCGAATTGCTGAATAATATCGACCCTGTTCCTTGTGTAGTTATCATAGAGGGATTTGGATTCTTCCAAAGAAATAATGCCTTCAGGTGGTAAAACCTTTTCCTGTTTCGGTTCGGTTGGTTCTTCTTTTTTAGGACCTTGCTGACATGCTCCCAGTACTAAAAATGTGGCCCCTAAAAGCGCAAAAAAGGCCTTTTTGTAGTTTTTCATAGTTAAGTGTTTAAAGTTCAGTTTTGAGGAAACCGAAATAAAGATATGTCTTTTCTATAAATTGACTCAACAAAAAGCCCTTCAAAAAATGAAGGGCTCGTAATCTTATGGTTTAAGGAGTTGTATTTTTTTACTGACTCATCGTAAGTAAAAATTCCTCGTTGTTTTTTGTTTGCTTTATGCGTTGCTCCATAAATTCCATGGCTTCCACCGGATTCATATCTGCAAGATATTTGCGCATGATCCACATACGTTGAATGGTATTTTCGTCCAACAACAGATCGTCTCTTCGTGTAGAAGAAGATATAAGGTCGATAGCAGGGAAAATTCTTCTGTTGGATATTCTTCTGTCCAATTGAAGCTCCATGTTACCTGTACCCTTGAATTCTTCGAAGATAACTTCGTCCATTTTGGAACCTGTTTCCGTTAATGCTGTAGCAATTATGGAAAGTGATCCGCCGTTTTCTATGTTCCGTGCTG
Source organism: Flagellimonas lutimaris (assembly GCF_003581615.1). Classification (GTDB taxonomy): domain Bacteria; phylum Bacteroidota; class Bacteroidia; order Flavobacteriales; family Flavobacteriaceae; genus Flagellimonas; species Flagellimonas lutimaris. The sequence goes on along the minus strand of NZ_QXFH01000076.1, from coordinate 79,012 downwards.
CACCAAAGAAACGTTTTGGCTTGTGTAATGCGTTGGCATCCACACCACCACTCAATACCTTACCAGAAGCTGGTTGTACGGTGTTGTAGGCACGGGCCAAACGGGTAATGGAATCCAAAAGGATTACTACATCATGACCACATTCTACCAATCTTTTCGCCTTGTCAAGAACAATGTTGGCAACCCTCACGTGCTCGGTGGCTTCTTTGTCAAAAGTGGAAGCAACTACTTCACCACGTACGTTACGTTGCATATCGGTAACCTCTTCAGGGCGCTCATCAATCAAAAGGATGATTTGATATACCTCTGGGTGGTTGGCCGCAATGGCGTTGGCAATATCTTTCAACAACATGGTTTTACCCGTTTTGGGCTGGGAAACGATCATTCCCCTTTGTCCTTTTCCGATAGGAGAGAACAAATCCATGATTCTTGTGGAAATAGTACTTTGTTTTTCCGCCAATTTGAACTTTTCTTTAGGGAACAATGGGGTAAGGTGCTCAAAAGCTACCCTGTCTCTAACCACTTGGGGGTCGAGGCCATTGATTTTGTTCACTTTGATCAACGGGAAATATTTTTCGCCTTCTTTTGGAGGCCTTATGTTCCCCAGAACAGTATCCCCGGACTTAAGTCCGAACAATCTAATTTGTGATTGGGATACATAAATATCGTCAGGAGAAGAGAGATAATTGTAATCGGAAGACCTTAGGAATCCGTAACCATCCTGCATAATGTCCAACACGCCTTCACTCTCAATAATGCTATCGAACTCAAATTCAGGCTCTTTGTACCTGTTTCTTAAATCCTTGTCAAAATTACTGTTCTTTTTATCGTGGTGAGGCTTGTTGTGCTGGTGGCTTCTCCTGTTGTTTTGATTCTTTTGAGGGGTGTTGCCTTGAGACTTGTTGTCTTGCGGTTTGTTGTCGCGTGGCTTGTTGTCCCTTTTTTGAGGCTTTTCTTGCGGTTTGGAGTCATCTTTTTTGCTCCCAGGCTCTCTTTTTTGAGGCGCTTTTTTGGGAGCGTCACCTTCAGTGCTTTTTGTCTCCGTTGCTTTAGGGCGTGGAGCTCTAGCTTTTCTAGGTTTTGGCGCCGGCTTTTCGTCTGTTGTTGCTGAAACAGTTTCCGCAACAGCCTTAGGGTTGGATGCTTGAAGGTCCAGTATTTGGTATACCAGGTCCAATTTTTTCAATGATTTGAATTTGGGAACATTAAGACCCTTTGCAATTTCTTGCAACTCAGGAAGCTTTTTAGCTTTTAGATCTGAAATCTCGAACATTAAGTAAAGAAATAAGTTAAACTTGTGTGATTCTTATTATGAAGTAAGGTTATTTTGAATGCTACTGGAGAAAAGAATTCCGAGGTAGGTGCTTGCTAATAACGAAACAATATTACAAATAATTTTTTAAGAATAAGGCCTTATTTATCAAAAAGACGCCTATTTTTGCGTTTTGAAATCGATTTGCACAATGATTCAGCGGATACAAACGTTTTTTTTACTGATAGTAGGCCTTATTTCGGGCGTACTACCGTTTTTTTTGAATCTATGGGTAGAAGTGGGCGGTAAAGAGGTATTTGCCCAAGACCAGGTTATTGTGAGCCTTGTTTTTTATGTGGCAACCGTGCTGGCCGTAGTATCTATTTTAATGTACAAGAAAAGACAAAATCAATTTGTGGTAAACAGATTGAATATGATATTGAACCTTTTTTTACTAGGATTTTTCGTTTATCGATCGCTAAGCTTATCCGGAGAAACTGTAGTTTCTGAGAAGGGTATTGGGATGCTGATTCCTGTATTTTCTATCGTTTTTCTGGTCCTGGCCAACAGGGCTATCAAAAAGGATGAAGATCTTGTAAAATCTGTTGATCGCTTACGTTGAACCTAACATCTTAGTAGTATTAGTGCGAAAAAACCCTGGCTTCGGTCGGGGTTTTTATGTTTAGTGGCCTACAAATTGAATCGTTGGTTAAAACCGGAGACATTGTAACCGGCTTGCAAAACTTTTTTATAGGAATCGCTATTTTGCTTTAAAAGAGCATTCGTGTGGTTAAAGTGGATAAAATGGATTTTGGATTTTTCACTTGGAGGTAGGTTTTGAAACAATTCCATGCTTTCTAACACAAAAGGATGAGGGATTTCAGCAATATTTCGTGTATTGATTTCCGGACCATCAAAAAATGTGGCATCCAAAAAAGCGAAATCCACACGTTTTATTTCCTTTACAATATCCTTCTCCCATTTGGACCATTTATCAATATCAGGAATGAACAAAGCCGATTTAGTTGGCCCAATAATTTTATAGCCAACAGTTTCTGAATATTCATCTCGGTGCGGCACAGTAAACGGAACTACCGTCAGGTTTGGGGTAAGCTGGACCTTGGTTTCATTCTGAACAGGAAAAATGTCAATATTGTTTAGTTTGACCAATTGTTCCCATGGTCCATTGGTTTCCAAAAACATTTTCATTCGCGGCATGGCATATACCGGTATGTTTTTTCCACCCAAGGATTCCCTGCCCAAATACATCAAACCGGCATAGTGCCCAATATGAGCATGGGTCATAAAAATCCCATCGGGTGTTTCTTGATTACTTTGAGAACGTTCCTTTAAAAGCTTCAACTGGGATGGCATATCCGGGGTAGCTTCAAAAAGGAAGCTCTTGTCGTTTTTATGGTCCACAACGCCCAAGGAGACCACTTTGCGGGTGTGGTCTGGATTATTGAACAGTTCGGAACAACAAGATTTTTGACACCCAATATGTGGACTGCCTCCGTCTTGAACAGTGCCTAAAATATAAAGTGACACCGAATTTTGTACGGGTTGGGACTGGGCATCATCTTTTTTAGAAGATTTATTTGCGCAAGCTCCCAAGAAGATTACTAATATGAACAAATAGTTTTTCATTTTTATCTTTTTCCAAGTTCAATTACCTCCAGATCACTAATCTTATCCCCATCGATTACAAACCGTAGCATGGTGCGCATTTGGTGGAAGCCATGTTTGCCACAAGCACCGGGGTTCATGTGTAAAAGGTTAAGCTTTTTGTCATGCATCACTTTTAAAATATGGGAGTGACCGCAAATAAAAAGCTTGGGTGGATTATTACGGATTTCTTCTCGTACCCGAACATTGTACCGGTTGGGATAGCCCCCAATGTGCGTAATCCAAACATCCACACCCTCGCACATAAACCTATTGTTTTCCGGGAATTCTTTTTGAATCACATGGTCGTCAATATTGCCATGCACGCCCCGAACAGGTTTTAAAGCTTCCAATTGGTCGGTAACCGAAAGGCTTCCAATATCGCCTGCATGCCAAATTTCATCGGCCTGTGCCGCATATTTTAAAATAGTTTTATCCATGTGGCCGTGAGTATCAGAAAGCAATAAAATCTTGGTCATAACGCTAAAAATATGCTAAAAACTAAGGGGCGGATTTATGTTGGAAAGGATTCAATTATCTTTATCGACCTAAAAGTAAGGGATCCCATTGAGATATTTTATCCAATTTTCTTATTTCGGTAAAGCATACCACGGATGGCAGAACCAACCCAATGCCATAACTGTGCAAGAGGTTTTGGAAAAAGCCTTGTCCACCCTATTGCGGGAAAAAATGGAAGTGGTAGGGGCGGGTAGAACCGATGCCGGAGTGCATGCGAGGCAAATGTTCGCTCATTTTGATTTTGAACCCATCTCCGATATGGATGATTTGGTGTATCGGTTAAATGCTTTTTTGCCCGACGATATTGCGGTGCAGGGAATCCAGCAAGTTGCCGATGGTGCCCATACCCGTTTTGATGCTGTGGAACGCACCTACGAATATTGGTTGGTGAAGGAAAAGGACCCATTTCTTTTTGATCATGCCCATTTTGTGAAGCATACATTGGATTTGGATTTAATGAACGAAGCGGCCAAAATACTATTGGAATACACAGATTTTGAATGTTTTTCCAAATCCAACACCGATGTAAAAACATTCAATTGCGATGTTCGGGAAGCCTATTGGAAAATAGAGGAAAAAAAATGGGTTTTCACCATTACCGCCGACCGGTTTTTACGGAATATGGTGCGTGCCGTAGTAGGCACTTTATTGGATGTAGGCATGGGAAAAATGTTACCCGAGGACATGCGTAAGGTTATAGCGAGTAAAGATAGGGGAGAGGCAGGAGTCTCTGTCCCTGCAAAAGGATTATATTTGACCAAGGTTTCATACCCAAAAGAAGTTTTTGATGAGCAAAAAGGATGAAATAGGAAAAGCGTTTGATTTTCGATTGTTCAAGCGTGTTTTTTCCCGAACTAGACCCTACAGAGGTATCTTTTGGTTGGTGGCCATTGTGGCTGTCTTATCCGCAGCATTTGCCATTGGGATTCCGTTGTTGGTAAAAACCATTATAAATGAATCTTTGGAGAACAAGGATTCTGGACAGCTGCTCAATAATGTCTTGTTCATGTTGATTTTTCTTTTGGGCCAGGTTACAACACAGCTATTGTTCAATTACTTCGCCAACCTGTTGGGAGAATCCGTGATCAAGGATATCCGGGTCAATCTTTTTGAAAAGATGACCAGTTTTAAAATGACATATTTCGACAATTCCTCGATAGGGGTGTTGGTTACAAGAGCGGTTGCGGATATGCAGCGAATTGGTGAAATTTTCAGTCAAGGATTTTTTATGATTGTGGCCGATGCCCTTAAAATGCTATCGGCAGCCATTATTATGGTCGTCATCAATTGGAAATTGGCATTGATCGTATTTGCTATTCTTCCTATCATTTTGATTGCTACGCGACTATTTCAGCAAGCAATGAAAGTAGCTTTTATCGAGGTGCGCGCCCAAGTATCCAATCTGAATTCCTTTGTCCAGGAGCGCATTGCAGGAATGAAGATCGTTCAGTTGTTCAACCGCGAGGAAATTGAAAAAGAAAAGTTTCGAGCCATCAACGAAAAACATCAGAATGCTTGGTTAAAAACAGTATGGTACAATTCCATATTTTTCCCGATAGCAGAAATCTCCAACTCCATTGGTGTTGGTCTGGTAGTATATTTTGGTGTGATTCAGAACATAGAAAATGTAGGGATGGACAATAAAGGAGCTATCGTAGCTTTCTTTTTTCTGATGGATTTGCTTTTCCGACCCTTACGACAGATTGCGGACAAGTTCAATACGCTGCAAATGGGCATGGTTGCGGCCAATCGTGTGTTCAAGATTTTGGACACCGACAGCCATATCGATGATAACGGAACCGTCGACAAAAAAGACGTAAAAGGCGATATTGAATTTAAGAATGTTCATTTTGGTTATGTACCAGATGAAGAAGTGCTCCACGGAATCTCATTTAATGTGAATGCCGGAGAAACTGTGGCCATTGTTGGTGCCACGGGCGCTGGAAAGTCCACGATTATCAATCTCCTCAATCGATTCTACGAAATCAATTCTGGTAAAATATTGGTGGATGATGTATGCTTGGATGATTATACGTTAAAATCTCTTCGTTCCCATATTGCTATAGTTTTACAGGATGTTTTCCTGTTCGCAGATACCATTGCCCATAATATTTCACTTCGCGATGAATCCATTACTGAGCAAGAAATAGAGGCCGCTGCCAAACAAATTGGCGTGCACGAATTTATTTCGAGCTTACCCGGTGGCTATCAATATAACGTAAAGGAGCGTGGAACCATGTTGTCCAGTGGTCAACGTCAACTAATAGCCTTTTTGCGCGCCTATGTGAGCAATCCAAGTATTCTGATTTTAGATGAAGCTACATCTTCCGTGGATACCTATTCCGAGCAGTTGATTCAGCAAGCAACCGACAAGATTACCGAAGGTAGGACCTCAATTATTATTGCCCACCGCTTGGCGACCATTAAAAAAGCCGATAAGATAATTGTAATGGATGCCGGTGAAATTATTGAAATCGGAACACACAAAGAACTTCTAGAAAAAGGCGGGTATTACAATGATTTGTATAATGCTCAGTTCTTGGCCGAGGAAGTGGCGTAATCAGTTTTGCGGTGGAGGCAAAAAATCTTCAAGCCTTATTTCACCTGTCAATAACATAATAACAGGTATTAATATTGAAGTGAATAAATAAAGAGCTCCCAAAATAATATAGAACAGAAGTAATCTGGATATCAGGGGAATACCTTTTGAGCCAGAAATCCTTACCACGATAAATGTGGCATAAACTATCATGGCCAAGGAAGCAATCAAGGAAAATGTTATATAGTGCTCTGGGATAAAAAGAAGTACTAATACTGAAGGAATAAAGCTAAAAAGACTAAAATGGGCAAGAGCATACATGAATATTATCATCCGCTCTGCAAAATTGTATTTCTTTTTATCAAAACATAACCAGCCCGATATGGCCATTATAGGAATGTAAACCAGAAAAATTAAGGCTTGATAATCCAAGATAAAGCCCATAAGTTTCTCCTGATAAACGGTTTGGGCGCCAGTTTCTAAGATATCAAACTCCATAAAATCTATGGACTTTGCCATCAGAAATACGATAATTCCAGAAAGGGTCAATGCAATTCCAATATAGCTAATGGGGTTCAGGTATTTTCTGCGAAGTCCTTGTAAGTAGCCCTCTATGACCACTTCTGGCTTGGTGAACAAATGGACAAAGGTCCTTATAAAAGTGTTGTCGAGATTAAAATATCTCTCTAAGAAATCAACCCACAGATTTTTAATGGTAATTCTGTTACGAATTACTTTTGCGCCACAAGCTGGACAATAAAGAAAATCTGTTCGAAGTCTTGCGTCACAATTTTTGCAGGTCATTGCTCCAAGTCCTTTTTAATGCGTTTGATCAATTCTTCCCTCCCTTTAAAGGGGATAAACTCACCATTTTTAATATAAGATATCGATCCCGTCTCCTCACTTACTACCAAACAGAGGGCGTCAGTTTTTTCGGTAATCCCTACAGCTGCACGGTGTCTCAATCCAAAACGAAGAGGTATGTTACGGTCGTTGGAGACAGGCAAAATCACACGGGTAGCCGTTATAAAATTATCCTGAACAACGATTGCGCCATCATGCAAAGGGCTGTTCTTGAAGAAAATGCTTTCCAATATAGGTTGGGTCACCTTTATGTTCATGGTGTCTCCAGTAGATTTTACAAAATCCATGGAATTGTTTCGTTCTATTACAATCAGTGCTCCCGTTTTAGTAGTACCCATACGTTCGCAGGCCCCAATTATGGCATCAACATCGGTTTTCGTTGAAATAACTTCCTGTTTAAGGAATTTAAAATGTTTGAAAATGTTGCGTTTGGAAGCGAAGTTGGTGGAGCCTATCATCAACAAAAACTTTCGGATTTCTTGTTGGAATACAATAATCAAAGCAATCAGACCAATATTCATGAAACCACCGACCATACTACTGATCATTTTCATTTGAAGGAGCTCCGTAAGTTTCCATAAAGCCCAAACAATCACAATTCCAATAAAAATATTGATCGCCACTGTACCCTTGACCAGCTTGTAAATATAATATAGCAATGCGGCCACGAGGACTATGTCGATGATATCGGTAATCTTAAATTCGAGAAAGTTTAAAAAATCCAACCGCAGCGTTTTTGTAAAATTAGCAAAAATAGAAGAACCCTTGATCAGAGTGCGTTCTCTTTCAAAGCTTCCACAAGTTTAATACATTCTGACGCTTCTTTTGCATCGTGGGCCCGAATAATGTTGGCGCCTTTTAAAAGGGCGACTGTATGGAGTGCTGTGGTGCCGTTCAATGCTTCTTGTGGTGATGACTCCAAAATTTTATACACCATTGACTTTCTGCTTAAACCAATCAAAATGGGCAAACCAAAGGTTTGAAACATATCCAAATGGTTCAGTAGGGTGTAGTTTTGATCCGTAGTCTTGGCAAAGCCAAAGCCTGGGTCAATAATAATGTCATTGATTTTTTTGGAAGTCGTCTCCTTTATTTTTTCTGAAAAATAAAACCTAAGATCATTGATCAAGTTATCATAGGTAGCTTCTTTCTGCATGGATTGTGGCGTACCTTTCATATGCATCATAATATAGGGAACTTGATATTTGGCAATGATGGCAAACATATTTTTATCCAAATTCCCCGCGGCAATATCATTGATGATCGCTGCACCGTGCTCAATGCTTTCCGCGGCAACTTTACTTCGGAATGTGTCGATGGAAATCAAGGTCTCCGGAAATTTTTTCAAGATGAGGTCGATTACAGGAATCATTCTTTGCAATTCTTCATCCTCTGAAACATGGTCTGCACCGGGCCTTGAACTGTAGGCGCCCATATCAATAAAAGTGGCGCCATGGTCGAGCATATATTCAACCTTTGTGAGGATGGAGCTCTCATCCTTATACTTTCCGCCATCAAAAAAAGAGTCGGGAGTAAGGTTGAGAATGCCCATTACTTTGGGCGATATTAGGTCTACGAGTTCACCTTTGCAGTTTATGGTCATAAAAAATATCTGCTTTGTTGGGTTTCATTATCTTTGGCAAAGTGCTTTTAAGCACAAACAAGTTGGACGAAATTTACGCAAATTAGCAACAATACATGCAGCATACTTCCCAACAATACGATGCGGTGATACAGACTTGCCGGGAATTGTTTTTAAAAAAAGCAAAGGATTATGGCACTGCTTGGCGAATCCTGAGGTTACCATCCTTAACAGATCAAATTTTTATAAAGGCACAACGCATTCGTGGTCTACAACAGAACGAGGTGAGGAAAGTGGATGAGGATGAGCGTTCCGAGTTTATCGGGATTATCAATTATTCCATAATGGCACTTATCCAAATCAAAAAAGGGGTTGTGGAACAGCCAGACCTTAATGCCAACGAAGCCATTGCCCTTTATGATGAGGAAGTCGCTATCACCAAAAAATTGATGGAGGATAAAAATCATGATTATGGCGAGGCTTGGCGCGATATGCGGGTTAGTTCGCTGACTGATTTGATTTTGCAAAAGTTGCTAAGAGTAAAACAGATTGAAGACAACCAAGGGGCTACCTTGGTAAGCGAAGGTGTGGACGCCAACTATCAAGATATGGTTAATTATGCGGTTTTCGCACTCATACATTTAAGCAAAGAAGAATGAAATACATTGTTTGGATATCCAGAATGATTGTAGGGGTGTTGTTCATTATCAGTGGATTGATAAAACTGAACGACCCTATGGGCTTTTCTTTCAAACTGGAAGAATATTTTAGCCCCAGCGTTCTTGATTTGACCTTTTTAACGCCATTAGCATTAGGAATTTCCATTTTTGTGGTAATTGTTGAGGTGATTTTGGGCGTGTTGCTGCTTGTGGGCTTTAAACCAAAATTTACCGTTTGGAGCCTTTTGCTCATGATTATCTTCTTTACCTTCCTTACTTTTTATTCGGCCTACTTTAATAAAGTAACGGATTGTGGATGTTTTGGAGACGCTATAAAACTAACGCCATGGGAATCCTTCACCAAAGATGTGATTTTACTGGTGTTTATTTTGATTCTGTTCTTAGGCAGAAAATATGTCACTCCATTGTTTAACCCCAAAACCAACTGGATTGTTGGCGGCGTGGCCCTGTTGGCCTGTATGCTGTTTGCCAATCATGTCTTGGCCCATTTGCCTTCGGTGGATTTTAGGCCCTATAAAATTGGCGCGAATATTCAAGAAGGAATGTCTGTTCCCGAAGGTGCGGCACAACCCATTTATGAATATGCTTGGCGTTTTAAGGTAAACGGAGAAGATAAAATTTATATTACAGAAGGTGATTATCCTTCGATTGATGGAGAATTCATTGATGTGGAAACCACCGAAATTCAAGAAGGATACGAACCGCCCATCCACGATTTTACTATTGAGCAGGAAGGTCAAGATTATGCACCTGAATTGTTGGAAGAAGATAAGTTGGTGATGGTGATTGCTTATGATATGGCAAAAAGTAACTATGAAGCTTTTGAGGAAGTTGCCAAAGTTACCGCCGGAGCAAAACAGAAAGGGTACAAAGTAATTGGAATGTCCGCTTCGAGTAGCGATATGGCCAATAATTTGATAAATACCTACGGCTTGGATTTCGAGTTTTATTTTACCGACGAAACCACCTTAAAGACTATAGTTCGTTCCAATCCAGCGATTTTGGTCCTCAGTAAAGGCACTATTCAACAAAAGGTGCACTATAACGATTTTGACGAACTTACTTTCTAAACATAACACTAAGAAAAACCTAATAACATGAGAACAAAGATTGTAGCAGGAAACTGGAAGATGAACAAGACCCTTAAGGAAACAGAGGAATTGTTAGCGGAGCTTTCCGCCAAACTGCCAGATACCGATGCCGATGTAATTGTAGCGCCTACGTTTGTCAATCTTCAGGCAGCTAAAACTGCACTTCAAGATTCAACAATACAAGTTGCTGCACAAAACATGCACTTTGCAGAAAGTGGAGCATATACTGGAGAGATTTCAGCTGATATGTTACTTAGCTTGGGCGTGGATGTTGTAATTCTTGGACATTCCGAAAGACGCGCTTATTTTGGTGAAGATGATGCCTTGTTGGCAAAAAAGGTAAAGACGGCTATCGAAAAAGATTTAAAGGTTATTTTTTGTTTTGGTGAAGAGTTGGAAGATAGAAAATCCGACAACCACTTTTCCGTCGTGGAAAGCCAATTAAAAAATGCACTTTTTGAATTGGATGCCAGCGCATGGAGCAAAATAGTACTTGCTTATGAGCCTGTTTGGGCTATTGGTACAGGTGAAACTGCCAGTCCAGAGCAAGCTCAGGAAATGCACGCATTCATTAGAAAAACCATTGCCGATGGATTCAATTCATCCATTGCTGATGAGGTTTCCATACTTTACGGAGGAAGTGTAAAACCTGCCAATGCAGCTGAGATTTTTTCTAAGCCAGATGTTGATGGTGGCTTGATTGGTGGAGCTTCTTTGGTGGCTAGTGATTTTACGGATATTATCAAGGCAATTTAAATAATGTCTTTGGTCTACCTCGAATACGATTTTAAGATAACCCCGCTCCAACCCGCAACCGACATTTTGATTGCGGAGTTGGGAGAATTGGGTTTCGAAAGTTTTGTGGAAAACGAAACAGGTCTTTTGGCCTATATCCTTAAATCCGAATGGAAAGAAGATATGTTGGAAGACCTTTTTGTGTTCCAAAATCCAAATTTTGAAATCAGCTGGACCAAGAAGGAGATTGAACAACAGAACTGGAACGCCGAGTGGGAAAAAAACTTTCACCCCATTATTGTTGGTGAAAAATGTATGGTCCGTGCACCATTTCATAAAGCTGTTGATATAGATTACGATATCGTCATAGAACCCAAAATGAGCTTTGGAACAGGGCATCACGAAACTACGCATATGATGTTGCAGCATATTTTGGATAATGATTTTGAAGGAAAATCGGTCTTGGATATGGGCTGCGGAACAGGTGTTTTGGCCATTTTGGCCAAAAAACGGGGTGCTGGTGATGTGGAAGCCATCGATATTGATGAATGGTGCTTTTTGAATACCCAAGAAAATGTCGACCGGAATCACTGTTCGGATATTAAAGCTTATCAAGGGGATAGTAGCTTGTTGGAAGGGAAAAAATATGATATTATATTGGCCAATATCAACCGGAATATTCTTCTGGAGGATATTCCTATTTACGCAAATTGCCTTAAAAAAGGAGGAGCTCTGTTTTTAAGTGGCTTCTATTTAGGGGATTTAGATGCAATTTCTTCAAAATGTGCAGCCTATGGTTTGGAATTTGAAAAAAATCTGGAGAAGAACAACTGGGTTTCAGCAAAATATGTAAATTAGAAAGACGTAAACTCCAATAAATTATGGGCACTAAAGAAAAAGAATTGGAAGATGTCCTTCTGGAAGAAGAGACCGTAAAGGAGCACGAAATAGTTCTATTTAACGATGATGTAAATACTTTTGACCACGTTATAGAAACCCTCATCAAAGTTTGTGAGCATACTCCGGAGCAGGCCGAACAATGCTCCTTGATCGTGCATTATAATGGTAAGTGTACGGTTAAAACAGGTGAGTATTCTATCCTGAAACCAAAATGCAGCAAACTTTTACAAGCTGGATTGAGTGCGGAGATCATGTAATATTTATGTACGTTTATTGGTCCAGTTTCAAAATAATATCTCCATGAATTCTTTGCCTTGAATAAAAATAACTGACAGCCCCATTCTTTTTAAAATTAACCTAAACAAGAAAAAACAACAGTTAACCATCCATTCTGAAAAATGAGCGAATTTTTTAAGGCCGAACTGAAAGATCGTTTTTTGGAATATGCTTTGGAGCGAAGTGATTACTTTGAGACCCAAACCCTTTATGATGAATTTTTGAGACCAAACTACAGTCTGGAATATGTCCAGAAGTTGGTTAAGGAAATTCAGAATCAAGACCCAGAGCTATTGGACGTTATGAGCGGAAACGGGATGGATATATTTATGCTCGCATCTACTCCGAGTACCCAAGATTTTTTGGATGAAGGAGGGTTTATGAATCTCTACGTAAAGGAAGAAGAAAAATGGGATACCTTTTTGGGTCAATTATCCAGTACGCCCAAACTTTCCATAGAAGAAAAGAAGCTGCTTAAGAAGAGGTCTTCCAATTCAAAGCGGGAAAAAATGTTACTTATTGGCCTTATTTCCGCTATATCAGTCAGCTTTTTGTTTACTATTGTCAGTATTTTTAAAGAAACCCTTTTGGAACCGGACTATGTGCCTGCCGATGAGTTTGAACGTAAAATGAACCAATTACGGGACCAATATATTTTGGAAAATGAGAAGCTCCAGTTGGAGCTGAAGGAAGCACAGCGAATATTGGATTCCTTGGAAAAATAAGAGAAAGAAAACGGCAACCTTAAAGTTGCCGTCCTATTTTGATTCATTAATACTATGTTGATTGCTATGGCTTTATCCCAGGCTGTACTATTTTAAAATTGGATTCCGCTTTAGCTTCTTCTACAATTTTCTTTACATCTTCCAATAGTTGCTTGGCATCATAAATAATACCGTCCTTAATGGTGTACTTTACTCCACCAACCCGTTCAATGGTATTGTTCTCTTGTAATTGGATGGCACCTGTTCCATATAAAGCCTTTAGGTTTTCCAACGGGTTTTCTTCGATGATTACAAAATCTGCCAGCTTTCCTACTTTAACGGTTCCTATTTCATCATCCATGCCAAGCGCTTCAGCTCCATTCAATGTGGCAGCCTTGATTACCTCCAATGGATGAAAACCTGCCTCACGCATAAGTTCCATTTCCCTTGGGTAGGCAAAACCGTAAAGTTGATAAATAAACCCGGCATCCGTACCAATGGTAACTCTACCACCTCTGTTTTTATATTCGTTCAAGAAGGTCATCCAAAGTTTATAGTTTTCTTTCCAGTCAATTTCTTGCTCGGTGCCCCAATAATGCCAGTAGGAACCATGTGACTGTCTACTTGGAGCGTAAAATTCCCAAAGGGATGGAAGCGTGTATTCCTCATGCCATTCGGCCCGTCTAGCTCGTTGCAAGTCTCTGTTGGCTTCGTAAATAACCATGGTGGGCGAGATGGAAAAATCCAAGGCAATAAGTTCGTCCATAACCGCATTCCATTTATCTGAAAACGGTTTTGCGGCCTGAGCCCACAATTGACCGGCTTCACCAAACCGATCTTGTTCGTTTTGGTAATTGTAATCCAAAGAATAGTTTTGAACCGTTCTATCGTCGAACATAGCCTCTGGCAATCCGTACCAGTGTTCCATGGAAGTGAGACCAGCTCTGGCACTGTTCAACACGTTCCATCTGCCTACGTACAATTGGGCATGATGGGTTTTGGAGCGAAGCCCTAATTTTTTGTTTTCATCTAAAGCAGCAGTCATTACTTCTGGCAAACCACCTCCAAACTTTATACCATCGGCGCCTTTTTTAGCGTTGGCCCTCACCCATTCCCGAGCAGCTTCAGGAGTAGTAATATCTGCACGGCGACGTTCACCGTTCAAACTGTTGCCAAACCAATTATATGCTTGGATTCTTGGAGCAGTGATTTCGTTTTTGGCACTTTTTTCTTTTTGGTCCAATACCCAATCAATTCCGTTTCCGGCACCTGGGTCACAAATGGTGGTAATACCGTGCCCCATCCATAATTTGTAAACGTATTCAGCAGGAGTTCCTTGCGAAGTACCGCCTATATGGGCATGGGTGTCGACAAATCCTGGGAGCAGGTACATTCCTTCCGCATTGAGTTCTTTTCCGCCGGGTTTTAGTTTGGGTCTTCTATCGGGATTAATGTCCATTCCCGGGAAACCGACCACCTGCACTGAGGCAATGCGGTTGTTTTCTACTACAATATCAACGGGGCCAATAGGAGGAGATAGGGTGCCGTCGATTACAGTAACACCCCGTATAATCAGTTGTGACCATGGGCCTTCACCTTCAGCTCTGGGAGGTGCCTTTTCAATTTGAGCATTGGAATAGAATCCCAGTAGGAAACAAATAGTTAGTAAAGTTTTAGTTTTTAGAGTCTTCATGTAATTGGTTTAGTTGGATTTTTTGATTCAAGTTATTGTTCTTTGATAATCTAACACTCTTCTTGATGAAAATTTAAAGATTTCTAATTTTTCTAAGAAAGAATAAAATTTTAATATGCTAATTTAAACAACCTATTGATTTTTTGTTAAATTGTCGTAAGCTAATTCAACAAACCATTGACACTTTTTATTAGACCTTATTCTTCTTTTAAGAAGAAGGTAAGTTTACTGACCATCCTTTTACTCGCGCAGTTTACTTTCTCTCAAAATACGCCAATTACTATTTCGGGCGAATCAAGAACCTCCTCTGATTTTTTTAAGGATTTAGAGGATAAATCCAGTTATTCATTTTTCTACCACGATGATTGGATTGAAGATTTAGAGATAGGTAGAGACTTCGAAAACACATCGATTTCAGAAATTTTGAAGACTGTTCTTTCCAATACCCAGTTGAATTTTTATATTCTTGAAGAAGAAAAAAGAGTGTTTTTATTACAAAACACAGTAGTATACGACGAACTTCCCCCTAGTTTTTATCAAATAGAGGATTCCACAGGGAATACTGCTGTTGTGGAAAACCGTGGTAATTTACCCCCTCCCATATTTTATAATCAAGAAGTGTCACAAACGGCACAAAGGCTTCCTTTAATTAGGATAGGAAAGGCTGATCAGCAAAATTTGAGACCTACCTATACATTGGACGGACGAATAGTCAATGCTGTATCAGGTGAGCCAATACCTGATTTGGCCATTAGGGCGAAGGGCAGTGGTCGTGTAACGGTCACAAACGAGCAAGGTGAATATGAGATGGAGCTACCGGTTGGCTACAATGTTATTTCGACCAGTGCCATGGGAATTCGAGATTCTGAGAGGGAAGTAATCATGTATAACGATGGAAGCTTGAATCTACAATTACAGGAAAGTCTAGAGCAGTTGCAAGAAGTTGTTGTCGAAGCGGACGCAGTAAGCAATGTTGAGGAAGCAGTTTCGGGCAGTGAGGAAATCACTTCCGAAGAATCCAAAGATATACCGTTGGTACTCGGAGAGCGAAATATTTTGGAAGTGGCCAAGGCCTTGCCAGGGATTTCGTCTGCAGGAGAAGGAGCCACAGGATTAAATGTAAGGGGTGGAAAAACCGACCAAAACCTGGTGTTACTGGACGACGCAGTCATTTACAACCCAACGCATTTCTTTGGGATATTTCAGGCGTTGAACCCATTTACTACCGAGAAGGTGAACATATACAAAGGTGCGCCACCGGTTGAATTTGGAGGAAGACTATCTTCGGTACTCGATATTGAGACCAAAAATGGGGATACAGAAAAAATTTCGGGAGAGGGTTCCATAGGTCCCGTTACCGGTAATCTTGCGTTGGAAATCCCAATAAAAGAAGATACTTCATCATTAATTGTTGGTGCGCGCGGTGCTTATGCCGATTGGATTTTAAAAGCACTGGATGAAGAATCCTTGAACAATAGCGAGGCTTCCTTTTTTGATGGCATCGTAAAATACCATCATAAGTTTAGCGAAAACAGTGAAATCCGCGGTACAGCCTATTATAGTAAGGACAATTTTAGTATCACTTCCGATTCACTATACAATTACAGCAATCGTTTGGGTTCGGTAAGATGGGCGCACAAGCTCAGCGAGAAAAGCACTGGAGTGCTAACGGCGAGCAACAGTAATTATAATTTTGGTATTGATTATGAGGATGAGGGCAACAGTAATTTTGAACTGGATTACACCATAAACGAATCGGAGTTACGATATAAGCTAAATACCCGGTTAAATGAGGTACATACTTTAGATTACGGACTGTCGGCAAAATATTATGCTGTGGAACCGGGCAGTGTGGAGCCTAAGGGGTCAAACTCTAATGTAGAACCCATTTCCATTGACCGGGAGCAAGCTTTGGAAGGAGCCCTTTTTATTGGAGATGAATTCAAAGTGTCGGATAAGCTACTTTTTAATGTAGGAGCACGATATGCATTTTATGCAGCGATGGGGGAGGCCACCCAAAACACGTATCAAGAAGGTGCTCCAAGAAGCGAATCTACCGTGCAGGATACCGTAAGTTATGATAGTGGTGAATTCATCAAAACCTATGGTGGGCCAGAAGCAAGAGTTTCTGCTAGATATCTGTTTACCCCTGATTTCTCAGTGAAGGCAAGTTTTAATAATTCCTATCAATTTATTCATACACTATCTAATAATACCACGGTATCACCGATTGATACCTGGAAACTTTCAGATTTGAATATTAAGCCTCAAAAAGGATATCAGGCTACCCTGGGATTTTTTAAAAATTTCAAGGAAAATATGTACGAATTGAGCTTGGAAGGGTACTATAAACGAATGGATGATGTACTCGATTTTAAGACCGGGGCCGACTTGCTGCTCAATGAAAATGTGGAGACCGAAGTGCTTCAGGGGGAAGGAAAGGCATACGGAGTTGAGTTTCTTCTTAAGAAAAACAGGGGCGATCTAAATGGATGGCTCAGTTACACCTATTCCCGCTCAAAATATAGGTTTGATGGGGAAACCAGTGAGGAAAGAATAAACAACGGCGAGTTTTTTCCATCCAATTTTGATAAGCCGCATGATTTGAGTGTAATTGCCAATTATAAGTTTACAAGACGTTATAGCGTTTCTGCCAATTTTGTGTACCAAACGGGGCGTCCGATTACTTACCCTGTGGGAACCTTTAGGTTCAACAATGCAGATTATGTGACCTTTAGTGATAGGAATAAATTTAGGATACCCGATTATTACAGATTAGACCTGGGAATCAATATTGAAGGAAACCATAAAAAGAACAAACTGGCACATAGTTTTATTACCATCCAAGTATACAATGTGTTAGGTAGGAACAACCCATACTCTGTCTTTTTCGTTACAGAAGATGGAGAAGTAAAAGCATTACAGAGTTCCATTTTCGGGGTGCCTATTCCGTCCATAACGTATAATTTTAAGTTTTGATGGATTTTAAAAGCTATTTATATAGAATTGCTTTAAGCCTCTTGTTGCTTACGTCCTTTGTAGCATGTTTGGATGAGTTCGAAATCGAAACACTTGACCAAGGGGAGCAATCCACAGCCTTGGTTGTGGAGGCCGTACTTACAGATGAAATGATAACCCAGAAGGTATATTTAAGTCGGAGCAGTCTCCGCTTAGATCTGGAGACCGATACTGTTTATAATCCTTTCATTCCTTTGGGAAGCCGTCCTTTGGATTCTGTGGATATGGAAGAAGGCGCAACTGTACGTGTGTTTGGAGACGACGGTGCCGAGTACCAATTTACGGAAGGTAACGAAGGCGTTTATCTTTCCAATCAACCGTTTGCTTTGGAAATGGGTGTTGCATATACCTTGGATATAATGACAAGAAATGGTGTGGAATATATATCGGACCCATTAACTGTTCAAGGAAATTCCCAACTCACGAACATCTATGCTGAAAACGCTATTAATGATAACGGCGAGGAAGGGGTAGCCATTTATGTGGATAGTCAGCCTATGGAAGGAGAAAATCAATTTTTCAAGTATGTTTATGAAGAAACTTATAAAATAATACCTCCTTTTACTAGTGCATTTGAGTTCGTTTTAACTGATTATGATCCGTGTGCCCTGCCAGACCCTACATACAATTTGGAGGTTGTCCCAAAAACAGAAGAAAGCGTGTGCTTTAATACTGTTGTGTCCGATCAAATAGTACAGGGAAGCGCTTTGGGCGGAGCAAATTCCAATGCGTCCAGACAAATGGTGCGGTTTATTGGAAAAGATAACTTTATCATTTCCCATCGGTATAGCATATTGGTGCAGCAACAAGTACAATCGGCCGATGCCTATTCTTTTTACGAAACCCTAAATAGTTTTTCCCAGTCCGATAATATTTTTTCTCAGATTCAGCCAGGGGCATTGTACGCCAATGTGCATAGAAAAGATGGAACTGCAGAAAATGTTTTGGGTTATGTGGAAGCCGTAGGGGTGTCGGACCAAAGGCTCTTTTTTAATTACGAGGATTTTTTCCCGGATGAGGAATTGCCCCCTTTTCCTTTTAATTGTAATTTGTCAAGCCCACCAGAATCTCATATATCGTATTGTTTTTCAGGACCAACAGGACCTAATCCATGTCCTATTTCAATAATTGAGAGTGTGGATCAAGGTGTTATAAGCTTTTATGCATATTACAGTGAGGGTGCTGTTCCAACAGCCACTTGTCCAGGTCCATATATTGTAGTGCCCCGGATTTGCGGAGATTGTCTTCTAGGACAGAAGAAAGAACCAGAATTTTGGATAGAAGAATGAGTTTCAGAACGTACATATACGGTTTAGCTCTTATTTTCCTGGCTTACGCCTGTGTAGAACCTTTTGATGCAACTTCGGACATATTTTCCGATACCAGTATGGTTGGAACTTTGGTCGTTGAGGCCAATATAACAGATGTAGAGGCTATACAGAAAGTATTATTAAGTCGCATGCAGCGCGTGGAAAATGATAGTACGGTTAATGTGGAAGAGCAGAGGCTATTTAATGTGAACAATCCCATTGTGATTGAGCGCGGACTCGAACCTGAATTTGAAAATGGAGCGAACGTTGAAATTAGGACGGATAATGGTACGGTTTATCAATTTGAAGAAACCGAGGATGGAACCTACGAGTCCATAACTCCATTTAGAGCTATGTCAAATACCTCATATCAATTGTTTGTGACCACTGCCAATGGGGAAGAATATACATCTGACCCTATGGTGCTTCCCCAAACGTCCAATATTGATAATATTTATGCGGAAAGAATGACAAGTGATACGGGACTTGATGGCGTAGGTATTTTTGTGGACTCTTCCTTTTCACCAGATGGAAATAAATTGTTCAGATATGCCTACGAAGAAACCTATAAAATTATAGCACCTTACTGGACACCATATGAATTCGAAATTATACGAGACCAAACTGAATTCGTTTACGACGATTTGGGGAATGTGACGGAAACCTTATATCCCGATGTGCAATTGGTTCCGAGGGCAAGAGAAGAGCGCGTGTGTTACAGGACGGATTTTTCTGCCGGGGAAGTTTTGTTGAATGGGAACGTACTTAACGGAAATAGGGCGGAAAGGACCATGATACGTTTTATAGCCACTGATAATCCTATCATATCCCATAGATATAGTATTTTGGTGAGACAAAGAGGTGTTTCCAGAGCAGCATTCGATTTTTATGAGCAGCTGATCGCATTTTCTCAGAGCCAATCACTATTTAGTCAAGTGCAGCCTGGTAGTTTGGAAGGAAATGTATACCATATTGATGGTGATGTCCAGGTTATTGGTTTTTTTGATGTTAGTTCGGAGGTAAGTGAACGTCTGTACTTCAATTTTGAGGATTTGTTTCCGAACGAACCACTTCCGCCATATTTTGGAACGATCAATTGTGAAAATCCAATTGCTCCAATTCTCGGAAATCCGGAAAGGGATGGGCCTACCCCTCCAGAAGACCAATGCTCCACATTAATAGACCCAATCAAACTCGGGTTGGTCGAATTTTATCTAGATAATAATGATCCACCTGGCGAATGTGAAGGACCTTATTTGGTGGTCCCTACAATATGTGCTGATTGCAATGTGGTAGGATCTAACGTCAAACCCGATTTCTGGATCGATTAAAAACCCAGTTTATGAAAAAACAATGGATAGTATTTTTGATTCTTGCAGCTTTGACCATTCCGGTCCAAGCTCAATATGTAATAAGTAGTATAGAAGAACTTCAAAGCTTAAAAAAACTTCCCCAAGAAAAGGTGTATGTGCACCATACTGGTCCCATTGTATTTACGGGTGAATATTTACAATATGCCTTTTATTGCTTCAATGCACAGAGCAACCGTGCCAGTAATGTAAGCTTTGTTGGGTACGTGGCGTTGGTAAATCAGAAAGGGGAATATGTGGTTGAACAAAAAATTAGGTTACGGAAAGGTAAATCACATGGCGATTTCTTCGTAAATACAGATGTTCCTTCTGGTAACTATAAACTGCTTGGATATACCCAATGGATGAAAAACAATGGAATGGAGCAGGTATTCAAGGATGATTTGGTCATCATCAACCCATACCAAGTAGATCAGTCCCAATTGTTGTCTGATGGTGCAGATGGACAAATGAAGCTAGATGGAGAAATGAATCAACCTGCAGACTCATCCGTGGTACAAATAAAAATGGAGCAAGAAGTTTTCGGTACCAGGGAAAAGGTGACCATGGTCCTCAAAAATTACAAGGCCCAGTTAGGTTATGGGAATTACACGATAAGAGTTCAAAAGAAAAATGAAATGGTGGTCAAACCGCAGGCAAATGCTATTTCATATGCAAAAGATTATTTCAGTGCAAAAGGAGAATTGGAAAAAACGGTTGGCGACAGTCTTTTTCTACCGGAACAACGTGGGGAACTATTGTTTGGAAAGGTGATCGATGATAAGGGAAATCCAGTATCTGATGTCAAAATGGTAGTATCCATCCCAGGTGAAGAATTCCTTCTCAAATTTGCCGCTACAGACAGCAATGGAAATTTTTATACCTACTTAAGAAAGGATTACAAACAGGGTAGGGCCATTATGCAGGTTGGAGAAGATGCTCAGGATGTTGAAGTTTCTCTGGGTACAGTGCCCAATCTTGATGCCTCGGGATTGACCTTTAATCAGTTTCAATTAAAGCCAAGATATTCGGATGCGATTGAGCAACGCAGTGTTCATAATCAGTTGGAGAACCAATTTTTCTCCGTGAAACCTGATTCCATACTTTTGGGAACCCCGATAGACCCCTTTGATGGCGGAATTCCCGAAACCATTAATTTGGATGACTTTACACGCTTTCCCACTTTTCAGGAAACCCTTGTGGAAGTACTGAATTATGCGGGATATCGAAACAATCCGAATGGGAGCGATTATATACGAATTGCCCAAGATTTTGAAACGTACAATGAGCTGGCCAATGATTTTCCTGCCATTGTATTGTTTGATGGTGTCTATATTCCTGATCACGAAAAAATAAAAGACTTTGATGCAAAACAAATTAAGTCCATTAGTTTGGTGAGAGATCAGTTTAGACTGGCGGGCAGGGATTATCAGGGAATGATGGTAGTAAAGACAATAGAGGGAGATTTTTTCGAAAACTATGCTCCCGAACATGGTATTAATATTCCCATTAAAAAAACTATAGCCAAAAAGAACTATTTTAAGCAGAGGTATGCTTTGGAAGGTGAGAATAATCAACGTATTCCTGATTATCGAAGAATTTTGTTTTGGGAACCTCACATAGAAGTAGAGGAGACTGATTTGCAATTTGAGTTTTATACTTCTGACCTTACCGGGGAATTTGAAGTGGTTTTGGATGGATTTACCACTTACGGTAAGCCAATTGCGGTTTATAAGACCATCATTGTAAAAGAAGAGAGTCAATAATTGTATTTTTATACAATCAATTTTGCTGAAATAAAAACTAGACGACCATGAAAATATTCCGAGCCTTTATTATCCTAAGCATCTTAACCACCTTGACCATGTCTGGCATGTATGGGCAACGTAAGCTTGACGAACAAACTGTTACCGATTTACAAAAGACCAGTCAATATGCTATTGGGGTTAGTGATGAACGTCAATTTAAAGGAGCGTTGAGCATGTATGATTTTCTTGTGGAAAATGGAGTGGAAATAAAGGATTACGAAGTTGTTGTTAAAGGTAAAATAGTAAAGAACTTGGTCAAGGGGTCCGAATTGGAGGCCTTTTTTCAAAAATATAAATCCAAGGTTCGCGTGAGTATTTGTAGTGTGGCCATGGAAAAATTGGGTGTATCGGAAGACGAGCTGTTCGACGGATTGGAGCCAATACCGACTTGGTCGGTACGAATACTGCAGCTTCAGGCCAAGGGATATAACACCTTGACGTATTAAGTAAGTGCTTGCTCCAAGAATTAAAAAAAACATACTAAAAAAACCTGCAACAATTGTAGCAGGTTTTTCTTTTATATAAAGTGATAGCTATGAAATTAAGCCGAAACTAATCTAGCTTTAGCTCATTAATAAAGATTTTTAACTTCAAATTCCTGAAGGACCATGTCCTGTAAAGTTTTTAATTCTAAATTGTAGTTGACATTATTTTCCCCTTCATCATTCTTCAACTCCGCTAAAACTCCAAAAACAAAATTTTCTGCTCCGTATTGATTCCAGTCCTTTTGAAAATCTCTGTTTCCATGATTGCCAAACTTTAGCTCCATTTGATGTCTGTTCCATTTAGACTCCATATCCAGACTATTATCAACTAGAACTTTGTTGGTGCAGATATTTTTAACTTGAAAAACTCCCATTGGAAATTTCATTTGCTTGTACTCGTCCTTAAGTTCTTTTTTGGTTTTCATTTTAAATAAATCCTAATTGTTTCATTACTGTGGTCCTATCAAAAATTTGGGTGTGGCCACTGATCAAATCATCTTTAAAATGATAGATGGTCATCCCTCTTGTTTCGATTGCTTTATTTGTCGGTGGAATATCTCCTATGTTTCCAAGGTTTGTTCCAGTTAGAACCCATGTGGCCGCAACATAATGATGGTCCTCAATAGTAGAGGTAATTTCAAAGTTCATGTCCGGAAATGGGCCAAATGATCCTGATTGCATTCGATGTATAAACTCGGAATGAGACAGTGTTTTTCCCTCCCAAGGGTCAGTAGGGTCTAGGTGGATAGTATATTCTTCATGGAGATATTGTTCAACTTTATCTAGATTCTTTTTGTTCCAGATTTCCTCCATAAATTCTCTCAGAAAAAGGTCTTTGTTCATTGGTTTTTGGTGTTTTCGCTTTCAAATGCAACGGTCCTTTTTATTTGATTTTCTAGGTTCCATTCCAAAGGAAACCTTCTGTTTTTTAAATACTGGGCCATTGGTTCCAGTCCAATTTCAGCACGTCTTTTATCCACATTTTCAGGATCAACAATGGGCCAAACATCAAAGGTGTTTGTTTCGGGGTAGTACTTGATTTGCCCTCCATAAATTTGTAGTTCTCCACGATCCGTTGCAATTCGGTCCTCTGTTCGGGCCAATAACCATGGACTCAGTCGTTTGTTTTTAGTGGCTTGTCGCATTAACGGAAGGTATTTTAAGCGTGTTTCGGGACTACTGTGCTGCAAAACATTGCAAATTGTTATGTTGCCTTGCTCTCCAATCTCTTCCATGCTTGGCCAACCATCTTTTAATATTTCAGCTATTTTTTGTTCGTTAACACTATGGTTTTTTTTATAGATGGCTTGATATTTCTTGTACTCATCCGATTCGTCGCCATATTCTTGGAATGCCGAATCCCGCTTCCTGATCGGTACTTGTTCGGTTTGCCAAACCGTATCCAACATAGCAACAATGTCAATTGTATTTGGTTTTGCAGGTTGAACTTGATTTTTTTGCTCGTTTTTTCTAGCACAAGCCGTTACAATAATTGAGCAAAAGAAAACGGCTATTTTAAATCTCATCATTATAGATTTAGTGAGTTTGTTATTTAGCGTCATATATTTCAATAGCTTTTTTGATGACCTTCATTTGGGTTTGAATGGAGTTTCTTCTTCGGTAAACACTGTTGGTCTTAAAGGCTAAAATCACATCTATATTTGGATAAACAGTAATATTCTGCCCTAAGGCTCCTTGGGCGGAATAGGCATTCTTCAGTTTTGGATCGTTGGTGTTTTCTATGAGCCACCACATATAGCCATACCCCAAATCCAACCCATCTTCTTTAAGTAGGGGCACACTTTTTTGGGCTTCCGAATACGAAGTCCGTTGTTTTATTACTTCGTGTACCCAATATTCGGGAATTACTTGTACATCTTTCCATTTGCCATTACGCAGCATTAATAATCCGATACGGGCCATATCCCTAGTAGAAAACCACATGTGGTATGCGGGAAACTTGGAGATATTAGAATCACCACTTTTTTGTTGGAGTGTTCTGTCCCAATCTTGCATTTGTAAAGGTTTGGCCAATTGAGTTTCGATTTCGTCGTAGATATTATTTTGGGTCTCTTGCTCAAAAATGTGTCCGGCCACATTAAAATCCCAATTGTTGTACAACCAATGACTTCCCGGTGCAACCGAACCTCTTTCAGGAGCAAACCTTCGAAAATCACCGCCATTTGACCCTCTTAAGTATACCCCGGAACGAGCAGAGATCAAATCTTTAATGGTGGCCTTTTTTTCTTCGGGAAGGAGTTCCGTTACATCGGTAATACTTAACTCTTCCAACGTTTGGTCTAGATCGATGGTGCCATTTTCTACATATTTACCGTACAACATGGCAAGAATGCTTTTTCGGCAGGATGCTATGTAGCTGTTTTCATTAATGTTTCCATATTCCAATACAATCTGCCCTTTATGTACAAGAACCAAACCGGTAATGTTGGTGCTGTCTACAATATATCTTGTGAAATTGGACCTTTCAGCATCAGGCCAACCCATGGTTTCAGGATTTTCAGCTCTAGTCCAAGTTTCATCGGGAAAAGTTTGCGCTTTACTCTCGCAACTAGATAATAGGTAAGCCAAAGAGCAGATGATCCAAAGCGTTTTTCGCATTTCAATTTTTGTTTAAGTTGGATACTATTTTATTGAGTGTTTGCTTCAGTTGTGTAAGTTCTTCTTCGGATATTCCATCAAATGCTTTTTTTCTATTTTCGACGATTATCGGAGCTAATTTTTCCAGGACTTCCTTTCCTTTGGGTGTTAGTTCAATTTTGAATCTCCTACGATCATCTGGATTAATGGACCGCTGAAGGAATCCTTTTTGTACCATCAGGTCAATCATTCGTGTTAAGGATGCATTGTCCTTAAAAACCAATTCAGCAATTTCATTCTGATTTAACTCAGGATGGTCGTTTAGATACTGCAGAATCAACTTTTGATCTATGGTAATATCATCCACAACTTTTAAAAAATTCTTCCTGGAGAACTTTCTGTATGTTTTGATAGTACGTTCAATATGGTAGAAAACCGTTTTTGCCGGAATTTTCATATCAGTTATTTGATACAAATGTAATTGATATATCAAATAAAATAATATTGCCATACAAAATTGATTTTAAGCTTTCTTGGAGATTATAAAATTGCACTGTTGTCAATTAAAATCAATAGGCTTCTAAAAACAAAAACCCTTGCATGAATCATGCAAGGGTTTTGATTATTTTGGCATTGCTGCCCAGTGACCGCGGCAGGATTCAAACCTGCAACCTTCTGAGCCGTAATCAGATGCGCTATTCAGTTGCGCCACGCGGCCTTATTTAAGGGCTGCAAATATATTTCTTTTTAACTTTACCACAAAACCCTAGCATATAAAAAAATGGATTTTGCACCCTACATTCGTGATATTGAGGACTTCCCCAAGCCAGGCGTTGTTTTTAAAGACATTACCCCTTTATTAAAAGACCCAAAAGCCTTCCAAAAAGCAGGCGAAGCATTGTTGGGTTTAACTGCTAATATGAAAATTGATAAAGTTATTGGGGTAGATAGTAGGGGCTTTATTTTTGCCTCCATGTTGGCCGAAAAATTGGGCGCCGGTTTTATTACCGTTCGTAAATCTGGAAAGCTGCCCTTCCATACAATTTCTGAATCCTATGATTTGGAGTATGGCACAGGAACTCTTGAAATCCATTCGGATGCCATCGAAAAAGGAGACAAGGTTCTAATACACGATGATGTTTTGGCTACTGGAGGTACGGCTCAAGCAGTTTGTAAATTAGTAGAAAAACTGGGAGGCGAAGTGGTTCAATGTAACTTTTTGATTGAACTCACCTTTTTAAATGGTGCCGATAAAATTAATGGTTACGATAAGGGGGTACTTCTTCAGTACTAATCCAATGCTTTTTTAGTGACAAAATATCTCCAACCAATTATTACCAGTTGTAATTTGGATGCCTGAGAGAGGTCCAACCCTTTTTTGGTGTAAGAGGGGAGTAGGGCTTTGTTGATTTTTGCCAAAATCTTATAAAACATATCAATGTGTTGGTTATGGCAAATATAATTAAAGCAGTTTACACACTATTTTGGTTTGTATTACTGCCATAATCCTATCTACTTTTTAAATAAAAATTAGGGTTAGGAGTTGAACAAGAAGTGCGATGAAAAATTTTACGATTGCTATCATTATTTGACTGGTTTAAAGCTTAAAAAAACAATTATGCTACTGTTATATTTTCGAATATATAATGATAAAAGTCATGGTTCCAAGCGATTAGATAAAAATCTATGTAATTGCATACGAGATTGTATTCTTATAAACGGATGACGTCTACAACTGTAACTAGTTGCCTTGTAAAAAGTGACAATATGTAATGTTATATTGCATTAAATGTGATTAAATGTTAGAATTGTAGGGGCTTTTTGGGGTGTTTTTTGAAAACCTAGGGAAGTTTCGTTTAAAAAAGGGTCGATTTTGGAGTTTTCGTTTGGTAGCATAAAAAAAGAACCGCCTTTTTAGGCGGTTCTATGAACTATACAAAAAATGACTTTTCAGAAATTATTTATTGTTTTTGGTAGTTATTTCAACAACCCCATTTTTAGCTTTTTTTCCGTAGTTCTCCATGGCTTTATCACCTTTAAATACATTAATGCTTTCGATATTATTTGGAGAGATTTTTTTAACGTCCTTGGATTTTACTTTTTTACCGTCAACGATGTATAGCGGTTCACCCTTACCATCGTTATCTATAAAAAAGAAACCTGCATCATCGTCACTGCTGATGACCTCAATATCTTCATCATCATCCGAATCTTTGATGATCATCACATTCGTGCTTTTCTTTACTTCCACATCCTTATCGCCATCGGAGTCTATAATTGTCATAACATGTACCCCATCTTTTTTGCTCCCCCGTTTTTCAATCTTTACATGTTTGTTGTTATCCTCTCGCTTTATTATAAAAACACTTTCCTCTCCATCGTCGCTATCAAGTTGTATGTCCATGGTGTGAAGCTCATCTTCATCTACTACTTCCCCATTTATGGTTATTATCTTGGTTCCATCAACTTCTTTAACAATGATTTCTTTTTCATCGGACGTACTCCAGGTAACACCATCTTCATTCGTTTTATGCAAACGAAATTTCTTGTACTTGGCACTGCCAAAGGAAACCAAGTTGGCCTCATCATCATATAAAACCATTATAGGATCAATAGGGCCGTCAGAATTGGAGTTGTAATTGCCGCTAAAGGTTTCTCCCTTGGAGTTTTTGCCTCTTAGGTCGAGGGAGATTGAAATAATCTCTTTGTCATCATTTCTTACGGTGGTATAACTGAAATCAATATCGTCCTTGGCCAAATCTTTTTTGATTTTATCAAGCTCAGAATCTGATGTGTTTTTATCAATGGTCAGTTCAACTGTTTTGTCGTCCATTACACTTTCAACACTGTCGGAATCTTGGTATAGGTAGGTTTCTTCAATATTAAAACTTACAAGGAACAATCCCAACAAAGGAGCAACCATTAAGGTTTTTAGAACATTGATTTTTTTTGATTGATTTTGATTTAACATGACTATTCGTTTTTTGATTAATGAATTATAAAATGAATTGGCTAAACTATATTCTTGTTTGTCTACTGCTTGTTTGAGCATAAGATATTGGTAAGATTTCTTGTTTTCCGCTCCTGCTATGGCATAACGGTCGGCCAGATATTCCAAGTTTTGCTTTATGGCACTTTTGTACAACCACAATACCGGATTGAACCAGAAAAGAATTTTTAAAATTTCCAATAGTAAGATATCCAGGGTATGGTATTGGCGTGCGTGTACTTTTTCATGCTCCAAGACCGTCTGTAGCTCGTTGGGCTCAAAAAGTCTAGGATTGTAAAATATGTAGTTGAAAAAAGAAAAGGGAGATATCCGTTTTTCGGTGACCATATGCAAAAAGGGAGTTTCTCTTCGTATATGGGCAGTCTGGGATAACTTTTTCAATGCAATCAGTCTGATGATAAATTTGACCAACAAAAACACACACACTCCTATATATAAGGTGAAAAGTATATTCTCCAGCCTATAAATACTATTGTTGATGGTATTTGTGGTTGTTTGAATGGTATTTTCCCCTGTTTGAATAAGAACAGGCTTGGACACCATAATGGTTCTTTGGATTTTAATCAATGGAAATGTAAAAGCAAGTACCAATCCGGACAAAAGGAATAATCTGTTCTCGGTAAAAAGAGTGTCTTTTTTTAAAAAGATTTGATACACCGCCAAAAATCCTCCAGCGATAAGCGCAGATTGTAAAAAGTACATCAATATCGGTTCCATCATTTTTTCTTTTCGATTAAGTCAATGATTTCCTTTAGGTCCTTAACGGATATTTTTTCTTCCTCTGCAAAATGTGACACCAAGCTTTTGAACGAATCATTATAGTAATCGGCAATAGCGGAGTTCACATATTTCTTCCGGTACTCCTCTTTGCTCACTACAGGGAAATAACGGTGGGTGTTCCCAAACGCCTCATAATCCACAAATCCTTTTTCCTGTAAGTTTCTCACAATAGTGGATAAGGTGTTATAATGTGGTTTTTCACCCCGTATTTCCTCAAGTATTTCTTTTACAAAAGCCTTTTTCAGCTCCCAGAGGATTTTCATGATTTCCTCTTCCTTATTGGTTAATTTTTGCATGATGTTCTCATTATCTGCCCAAACATAATACTAATCTTATAGTTAAACAACTATTTTTATAGTTTGTTAACTATTTTTATAGTTTTTCTTTTTAAAAGAACCTTCTTTAGTGAGTAGATCTTCCATTATCTTTGCACGAAAATTTACTTTTTTGGGAAATCTACTTTTTATTGTTTTAGGATTGATTCTTCTTATCGCAGGAGGGAATTGGTTGTTGAAGTCAGCGGTGGCTTTATCCTTACGATTATTCATCCCAAAAATTGTTATTGGTATGACCGTGGTGTCTTTTGCCACCTCGGCCCCAGAGCTTATTGTAAGCATAAAAGCGGCATTGGATGGTTTTCCAGATCTTTCTTTAGGCAATGTGGTAGGGTCCAATATTGCCAACTTGGGACTGGTTTTGGCCATTACCGTAATTCTGGGCAGTATAGATGTTAGAAAGAGTTTTTACACTACCGACTGGCCAGTGATGATTGTGGCTTCCCTAATGTTCTGTGGCTTCATTTATTTTGATGGGGAACTTCAGCGATACGAAGGAATTATCCTTGTTTCATTTCTTTTCGTCTTTCTAGTGTATCTGCTAAGGTTTCAAAAAACCGCAGTTGTTGATGAAATGCCGGAAGATGACGTTCCGTTACCATTATATAAGATTGTACTCTTCTTGGGAATCGGGGGAATCGCACTTTGGGGTGGCTCGGAATTGCTTATTGACGGCGCGGTGGGTATGGCCTCCACATTTGGAGTTAGTGATCGTGTAATAGGGATTACGATTGTATCCGTAGGAACAAGTATACCTGAATTGGCAGCATCCGTTATAGCCGTGCTTAAAAAGGAGAAAGCGATTTCGTTGGGAAACTTGATTGGTTCCAATATTTTCAATTTGTTGGCTGTGTTGGGGATAACTTCTATAATCACACCAATAACCGTAATGGATGAAGGGTTGTTGTCCAAAGATATCTTCTGGATGCTCGGTATATCCTTTCTTATATTTCCTTTGGTGTTCTTTCCAAAGGGGTTACGATTGGGGTGGAGAGATGGATTGGTTCTTTTGGCATTTTATGCCACTTTTATATACATGACCATAAAATAAAAACCGCCCCAAATAGCGGGACGGTTTTCATCTATAATCAACAACTAATTTATATACGTGTTTATACGTCTGCGGATTTTACCGTTTTAACAATCACGGCCGCAACTTTGTATGGATCGGCGTTAGAAGCAGGTCTTCTGTCTTCCAACCATCCTTTCCAACCTTTCTCAACAGTCATAATTGGAATTCTTATGGAGGCACCCCTATCGGAAACACCATAGCTGAAATCTGTAATAGAAGCAGTTTCGTGCTTACCGGTCAACCTTTCATCGTTGTACTCACCGTAAACTGCGATGTGCTCTTTGGTTACAGGACGGAAAGCTTCACAAACTTTTTCGTAAACTTCTTTGGACCCGCAAGTTCTCAATAAAGTATTGGAGAAGTTTGCGTGCATACCGGAACCGTTCCAGTCACCTTTAACAGGTTTTGGGTGGTACTCAATGTAGTATCCGTAGCTCTCGGTCAATCTTTGCAGTAAGTAACGGGCAACCCAGATTTCATCACCTGCTTTTTTGGCACCTTTGGCAAACAATTGGAATTCCCATTGTCCGGCGGCAACTTCTTGGTTGATACCTTCGAAATTAAGTCCTGCATCCAAACATAGGTCGGCATGTTCTTCAACAAGGTCTCTTCCCCAAGTGTTTCTTCCGCCAACGGAACAGTAGTAAAGACCTTGTGGGCCTGGATAACCACCTACAGGGAATCCTAGTGGAAGACCCGTCGCAGTGTCCATAATAAAGTACTCTTGCTCAAATCCAAACCAGAAGTCGTGATCAGCATCGTCGA
Organism: Flagellimonas lutimaris; assembly: GCF_003581615.1. Lineage (GTDB taxonomy): Bacteria > Bacteroidota > Bacteroidia > Flavobacteriales > Flavobacteriaceae > Flagellimonas > Flagellimonas lutimaris. Next base: position 47,982 of record NZ_QXFH01000076.1, on the reverse strand, counting down.
TGGTAGCTCTGGAATTGCTCGCGTGTGGCGTTCCGTCAGCATTTAATACCTCGGTCATTACCAAATAACCATCTCTTCTTGCGGGATCTGGGTAAATGGCAACAGGCTTCAACAAGCAGTCAGAGGAACCTCCTTCGGCTTGTTTTGTAGATGAACCATCGAAAGACCACATTGGGCAATCTTCCAGTTTGCCACTAAAATCTTCTTCTATTCTAGTCTTACTTCTAATGTTGGCGGTTGGTTCATAACCATCCAACCATAGATACTCTAATTTAGATTTGCTCATAATTCTGGTAGTTAATCGTTCTCAATTTTATGATTAACAAAAATAGTTTTTTCATTTTATTATCAATGTTTTATGGGGTTAAAATCACAAACTTGTGCTTATTATTTATATTACCCCTGTTTTAATAAGGGTTGACTGAAAAAAAAGTAATTTTTGAAGTATATATTATTAAATTCTTAATTGTAGATTTGAAAACTAAAGATTGTTAAAAATGCCAAATACAAGATTTCAAGCCTTGGTCGAAAGCCGCAATAGGGAACATGCCAATATCAACGAAACAGGTAAACGATCTGACCTTTTTGGTAAGAACGTTTTTAATGAAGACAAGATGCATCAATTTCTTACTGAGGAAGCTCTTGACAAAGTAAAGTCCGCCATTTTTCAAGGCACTAAAATAGATCGGAAAATCGCCGACCAAGTGGCCGAGGGTATGAAAGCCTGGGCACTTTCTATGGGAGCAACCCATTATACCCATTGGTTTCAGCCATTAACCGGGGCAACCGCAGAAAAGCACGACGCTTTTTTTGATATTCTCCCTAATGGAAGAGCGATGGAGAAATTTGGAGGAGCGCAATTGGTTCAGCAAGAGCCCGATGCTTCTAGCTTTCCCAGCGGTGGAATCAGAAACACTTTTGAAGCAAGGGGATACACCGCCTGGGACCCTACTTCTCCGGCATTTGTTTATAAAACAACACTCTGTATACCTACCATATTTGTAGCTTACACGGGGGAAGCCTTGGATAATAAAGCTCCCCTTTTAAGAGCTTTGCATGCTGTGGACCAAGCTGCTACGTCGGTAGCACAATATTTTGATAAAAACGTAAGAAAAGTACATGCCACGCTTGGGTGGGAACAAGAGTATTTTTTGATTGATAAATCACTAGCCAACTCCCGTTTGGACCTATCCGTAACAGGGCGAACTTTGGTGGGGAGTTTTTCTGCCAAAGGTCAGCAGTTGGACGATCATTATTTTGGAGTGATTCCACCACGGGTTCTCGGCTTTATGAGTGAACTCGAAAAGGAATGTACCAAACTCGGTATTCCTGTCAAGACCCGTCATAATGAAGTAGCGCCGAACCAGTTTGAACTTGCCCCGGTTTTTGAGGAGGCCAACCTTTCCGTAGATCATAATTTATTATTGATGGATGTAATGGAGGAGATTGCCGATAGATACAATTTTTCGGTACTCTTTCATGAAAAGCCATTCTCTGGAATCAACGGGTCGGGTAAACACAACAATTGGTCTTTGGGTACCGATACCGGGGTGAACCTCCTGAGTCCTGGCAGTACGCCCATGAAGAATCTACAGTTTTTGACCTTTTTTGTGAATACCATCAAAGCGGTGGATACTTACGAAGAATTGTTAAGGGCCTCCATTGCCTCTGCCAGTAATGATCATCGATTGGGTGCCAATGAAGCACCACCACCCATCATTTCCATATTTATAGGTAAACAATTGAGCGATGTGCTCGATGAATTGGAAGGTGTTTCCAAAGGAAAATTATCTCCACAGGAAAAAACCGAGCTTAAACTCAACGTGGTAGGGAAGATTCCCGAGATATTGTTGGACAACACCGACAGAAACCGAACCTCACCGTTCGCTTTTACAGGGAACAAGTTTGAAATGCGAGGCGTTGGTGCCAAAATGAACTGCGCCAAGCCCATGACCATGCTCAATACCATTGTGGCCAAACAGCTTACCGACTTTAAAAAGGAAGTCGATGCCTTGATCGACAAGAAAAGTCTAAAAAAGGACGAGGCAGTTTTCAATGTGCTTAGGGAATACATCAAAACCTCGAAACGTATTCGTTTTGAAGGTGATGGTTATGGTGTTGAATGGCAGGAAGAAGCAAGGAGACGAAAACTGAGCTTCAATAAAAACACACCAGAAGCACTCCAAGTAATCACATCAAAGCAAAGTCTGGAGCTTTTTAAGCAGATGGATGTGATGAGCGAAGTGGAACTCAAAGCCCATAAAGAGGTAGAGATGGGCGCTTATATTTTCCATATTCAGATTGAAGGACGAGTATTGGGAGAAATGGTCTATAACCATATTATTCCTGCTGCTGTAAAATATCAAAATCTATTATTGGAAAACATTCATGGATTAAAAGAGGTCTATGGAGCCGCACATAAAAAAGTAGCGGATGGACAGTTGAACATTCTTGAACAAATAGGTGAGCATATCATTGAAATCAAAAAGCTTACGGATGAGATGGCGGATGCAAGAAGACGAGCCAATGGCATGTCCGTAGTAGATAAAAAAGCCCAGGCCTATTGCAATAATGTTAAGCCTTATTTTGATAAGATCAGGGAGCATTCCGATAAATTGGAAAAACTTATCGCCGATGAATTCTGGCCATTTACCAAATACAGGGAAATGTTGTTTTCTAAATAAAAAAACGTCCTAAAGGAAAAGACGGAAAGCATGTCAATAATTTGATGGCTTTCCGTTATTTTTGCCCAAACCATTCATATGTCGTCGGATACCAGTAAAAGATATGCCCAGCGGGGTGTTTCCGCCTCCAAAGAAGATGTGCACAACGCCATCAAGAATATTGATAAAGGCCTTTTCCCCAAGGCGTTCTGCAAAATTGTTCCCGATTATTTAACAGGTAGTGAGGAACATTGTTTGGTAATGCATGCCGATGGTGCAGGAACCAAATCCTCTTTGGCATACATGTACTGGAAGGAAACCGGGGATATTTCAGTTTGGAAAGGTATAGCTCAAGATGCACTTATTATGAATGTGGATGACTTGATCTGCGTGGGTGCAACTGACAATATTATGTTGTCTTCAACCATAGGGCGAAACAAAAACTTGATTCCTGGTGATGTAATTTCAGCTATCATCAATGGAACCGAGGAACTTATTTCCGATTTGGATAAGCATGGGATTACCATTCGTTCCACTGGAGGGGAAACTGCCGATGTGGGTGATTTGGTACGTACCATTATTGTTGATTCCACGGTAACCGCTCGAATGGAACGAAAAAATGTCATCGATAATTCCAATATCAAAGCTGGAGATGTAATTGTAGGTTTGGCGTCCTTCGGAAAGGCGAGTTACGAAACCGAATACAACGGAGGGATGGGCAGCAATGGATTGACTTCGGCCAGACATGATGTGTTCTCCAAATATCTCGCCGAAAAATACCCCGAAAGTTTTGATGCTTCCGTTCCTGAAGAATTGGTGTATTCCGGAAATACAAAATTGACAGATGAGGTACCTGATTCACCTCTCGATGCAGGAAAATTGGTGTTGTCTCCAACGAGAACCTACGCACCCATCATTAAAAAAGTATTGGAACAATATTCTTCCAACGAGATTCATGGTATGGTGCATTGTAGTGGTGGGGCGCAAACCAAGATTCTTCACTTCGTAGAAAACCTACACATTATCAAGGATAATATGTTTTCCATTCCGCCTTTGTTCAAATTGATTCAAGAGCAATCGGGAACGGATTGGAAGGAAATGTACCAAGTTTTTAATTGTGGCCATCGCATGGAGTTGTATGTAGATGAGCAAGTTGCGGATGAAATCATTGCTATTTCCAAAAGCTTCGAAGTAGATGCACAAATTATTGGTCGCGTAGAACCCTCGGAAAGCAAAAAACTGACCATTCAGAGCCAGTACGGCAAGTTTGAATACTAGCATACGATTTGTCTTGAAATAGCGTTCTTATTTATAAACCTCATGCTATGGAAAGAAAAGAGTTTCTACGAAGTTTGGGGGCAGGCGCAGCCTTTGCCCTCGCATTCCCCTGTTTACAAGGATGTTCTAAAGATGAAGTTGATGGTGATCTGGTAGAAGAACCTACAGGTGTCGATTTTACGATAGACCTTACTTCTTCGGAAGCCTCCAACCTTTCTGAAAATGGTGGATTTATATTGAAAAATTTAGTGGTGGTAGTTAAAAACCTTGAAGGGGAATATGTGGCTGCCAGCCAAGTTTGTAGCCATCAATCCTATGATCAGGTGCGTTTTGTAAATCAAGATGGGGGAATATTCTATTGTGATGTTCATGGCTCTCGTTTTGACCAGGACGGAACTCCTTTAAATCAAGTGGATGGTGCCGCTGCGAAAGCACTCAAGGTTTATAACACTGAACTTAATGGTTCCATTTTACGGGTGTATGAGTAGTTTTAAATCCCAAATCGTATGAAACAGTTATTCTATTTAATAATTTTTACCTTTTCTGGCATACTTCAGGCCCAACAATGGCAAGATAGTTTTGATGATGCCCTTACCAAGGCTGCTGATGAGGACAAACCCATTGTTTTGGTGTTTTCCGGTTCCGATTGGTGTGCGCCGTGTATCCGTTTAAAGCGTCACATTTTTGATGCCGAGGAATTCAGAACCTACGCTGTGGAACACTATGTAATGTATGATGCTGATTTTCCACGAAAAAAGAAAAACCAATTACCACAAGAAAAATTAAACGTAAATAAGTCGCTAGCCGAAAAATATAACCCAAAGGGTTATTTTCCGTTGGTGGTGGTAATGGACAAAAACCAAAATGTTTTGGGCACCACTGGTTTTGTAGCCCGAACCAGTCCCGAAAAATACATCAAGACATTAAATAAATTTCTGAAATGAAAACTTTGATTGCCTTAGCCTGCAGCTTTTGTTGTTTGTTGTCATTTGGGCAGTCTCGGCAAACGGATGTCACTGTAAAAAAAACCTTGAAATTGATGGGGACCCGGTTTGAGATTACTGTGGTAGCTCCAAACGAGGAAATAGGCTATATCAATATTGACGAAGCCGTTTCGGAAATTGAACGTATAGAGAAGATAATCTCGTCCTGGAATAAGGACTCCGAAACCTCATTGGTCAATAAAAATGCGGGAATTAAACCAGTCAAGGTAAGTCGAGAACTCTTCAATTTAATCGAGCGATCCATCAAAATATCAGAAATAACCGATGGCGCTTTTGATATCACTTATGCCTCCATGGATGAGATATGGAGATTTGATGGAACTATGGACAAAGTTCCTTCTGAAGAAAGCATTAGAAAATCCGTTTCCAAAGTCGGCTATAAAAAAATTCAGCTAGACCATGATAACCAGACCGTTTTCTTGCCCGAAAAGGGTATGTGTATTGGATTTGGCGCCATTGGTAAAGGTTATGCTGCCGATAGGGCCAAAGATCTTTTGGTTTCCAAAGATGTAAAAGGCGGAATCATTAACGCTTCGGGAGATCTTACTACTTGGGGAACCAAAGTAACGGGTGAAAAATGGTTGGTGGGTATTGCCAACCCTTTGAGCAAGGACAAAGTGTTTAGTTGGTTGCCAATAATAGAATCCTCTGTGGCTACATCGGGGAATTATGAAAAATATATTATTCTGGATGGGGAAAAGTATTCACATATAATAGACCCACGAACAGGGTATCCTACACGGGGGATAAACAGCGTGTCGATATTTGCCAAACAAGCAGAGTTATGCGATGCTATGGCCACGGCCGTATTTATCATGGGGCGAGATGTTGGTTTGCACATGATCAACCAGATTGATGGTTTGGAAGCAGTTGTTATCGACGCTGAAAACAAAGTTCATAAAAGTTCAGGAATCATGTTCGATACGAATTAGTACATTTAAAGTATGGGAAGACCACTTTTCTTATTGTTGCTTTTGATTTTTTCGAGTTCCTGCGTTGCCGTTCGCGAGTACGACAAGGTTTATGTGAATGATGATGAGATGCAGTTGAGCGCAAGACCATGTGAACGCTTCGAGACCAATTTTCATATTTATAGGGAGGCTTCCGCTGGTGCCAACGGGGGCAAAACAGGTGGTGGATGTGGATGTAATTAAAGAGATAAAAGCTATTCAAATCAGATGAATCAGACATCCAAATCAACAAAACTCATTTTTGTTTTAATATTGTTTTTGATGGTATCCGTGAGTTGGGCGCAACAAAATGATGCTTCATATAAGCGTCGGGTATTAGAGGCAAGCGAGGTGGATTTGCTTTTCAGTTATTATAGTCAAGATGGACAGAATGCTGCGGTGACTGGAGGTGAAGGTACCGAGGAACTGACTGATGCTACTTCAAGTATAGTTTTGCGAATGCCCATGAACGAAGATGATATTTTGACGGTGGATGTTGGATTGTCCGCCTATACTTCGGCATCCTCAAGCAATGTAAATCCTTTGGATGGTGGTCTCAATGTTACTCCTTTTGATGCCTCATCCGGAGAATCTCGAAAGGATTTGTTGGCCTATATCAACCCATCATATTCACACAGTTCAGATGACAGGAATGCTATTTGGAGTGCCAATGCTTATTTTTCATCGGAGTACGATTATTTTTCAATTGGTTTTGGAGGTAGCTATACCAAATTGTTCAACGAAAAGAATACGGAAATCACGCTAAGTGGGAAAGTATTTTTGGACAAATGGAATGCTGTTTATCCTATTGAACTTCGTGATGGTTTCTTTGATGACCGCATTACAGGAAATGGAACTTACAATCCTATTTTTTCAGAGTTTGAAAGCGAGAACAGGAACTCCTATGCACTGTCATTAAGCTTTTCCCAAATTTTGAGTCAAAAATTGCAAGGCGCCCTATTTATAGATGTGGTTTCCCAAAACGGGTTGTTGAGCACGCCGTTCCAACGGGTGTATTTCTCGGATTTTGAAGATTTTTATATTGATGATTTCCAATTGGCGGACAATGTGGAGCAATTGCCCGATAGTCGATTTAAGATACCCGTGGGTGGTCGTTTAAATTATTATTTGAACGATTTGGTAGTGCTACGTTCCTATTACCGTTTTTATTGGGACGATTGGGGCATTAGCTCCCACACCGCAAGTCTGGAAGCTCCATTCAAGTTGACCGATAAATTCACTTTGTATCCGACTTATCGATACTATACCCAAACTGCAGCAGATTATTTTTACCCAAAGGAACAGGCGTTGTCTACGGATGATTTTTATACTTCGGACTATGATTTGTCCAATTACAATGCCCATCAATATGGGATAGGGGTGCAGTACAAGGATATTTTTACGAGAGCCCAAGTCCTCAATTTTGGATTGAAGACCATCAACCTACGATTTAGCCAATATGATCGGAGTGATGGCCTCAATGCCTTCATCGTCACTCTTGGGACTACTTTTGTTGGTAACTGACCTCATTTAGTTGGAAAATAATCCAACTAAAAAATCGTAAATTCGCATTCCTATAGGAGGATTGATTTATGCTAGACAAACTCAACATCGTAAAACAGCGTTTTGACGAGGTTTCGGACCTTATCATACAGCCCGATATTATTTCGGACCAAAAGCGTTATGTAAAACTGAACAAGGAGTACAAAGACTTGAAGTTGCTCAGCGACAAACGCGACGAATACATTACCCTTACCAACAATATCCAAGAAGCCGAAGAAATTATTGCCGATGGAAGTGATGCGGAAATGTTGGAAATGGCCAAAATGCAATTGGATGAGGCCAAAAGTGCCTTGCCCAAGTTGGAAGAAGAAATTAAATACCTGTTGATTCCCAAAGATCCTGAAGATGAGAAGAACGTGGTGATGGAAATCAGGGCGGGAACTGGTGGAGATGAAGCCAGTATTTTTGCGGGAGATTTGTTCCGCATGTATACCAAATATTGCGAATCCAAAGGATGGAAGACCAACGTCATCGATTTAAGCGAGGGTACCAGTGGTGGATACAAGGAAATCCACTTTGAGGTGAATGGCGAAGATGTATACGGAACTCTTAAGTTTGAAGCAGGGGTGCACCGTGTGCAGCGTGTGCCACAGACCGAAACCCAAGGTAGGGTGCATACCAGTGCGGCTACCGTGATGGTGATTCCCGAAGCGGAAGAGTTTGATGTGCAGATTGACCCCAAGGATGTACGGATAGATTATTTCTGTTCTTCAGGGCCTGGTGGACAATCGGTGAACACAACCTATTCTGCGGTGCGTTTAACGCACGAACCTACAGGGATTGTGGCGCAATGTCAAGATGAAAAATCCCAACATAAGAACAAGGACAAAGCCTTTAAGGTACTTCGCTCCCGTTTATATGATATGGAATTGGCCAAAAAACAGGCCGAAGATGCTGCCAAACGTAATTCGCAGGTAAGCAGTGGTGACCGTTCGGCGAAAATCCGGACGTACAATTATCCACAGGGTAGGGTGACCGATCACCGAATTGGTCTAACACTTTATGATTTACAGAATATCATCAACGGCGATATCCAAAAAATTATTGATGAGTTGATGTTGGTGGAAAACACCGAGAAACTCAAAGAAGCTTCGGAAATATTTTAATCTGTTAATTCTCAGTTCAGTCACGGTCGAGAACCATTCAAAATGAAAATAGAAGATTTAATTTCCCAAATACATCAAAAAAAATCATTTCTCTGTGTTGGCCTCGACACAGATTTAGATAAAATTCCAAAACATCTTCTAAAAGACGAAGATCCCATTTTTTCTTTCAACAAGGCCATTATTGATGCTACACATCCCTTTTGTGTGGCCTACAAGCCCAATATTGCTTTTTATGAAGCCTATGGTCTGCAGGGATGGAAATCTTTGGACCGCACCATGGAATATTTAAATGTCAATCATCCAGAAATGTTCACGATTGCAGATGCCAAACGTGGAGATATCGGGAACACATCCACGAGATATGCCAAGGCATTTTTCGAGACCATGGATTTTGATTCCATCACTATCGCACCCTATATGGGCAAAGACTCTGTCGAACCCTTTTTGGAGTTCGAGGATAGGCATACCATTTTATTGGCACTAACATCTAATCAAGGTGCATTTGATTTTCAGACTAGAAATGTGGATGGTCAGGAATTGTATAAAGAGGTTTTATCCGTGTCCAAAACGTATAAAGGCGCTGAAAGATTAATGTATGTTGTTGGTGCGACTAAGGCTACGTATCTAGAAGATATCAGAAAAATTGTACCAGAAAACTTTTTATTGGTGCCAGGGGTAGGTGCGCAAGGCGGAAGTTTGCAAGAAGTTTGCAAATATGGAATTACCAAGGATGTAGGTTTGCTGGTAAATTCCTCACGAGGTATTTTATATGCATCAACAGGGTTGGATTTTGCAAATATCGCTGCGAAAAAGGCACAAGAAATCCAACAGGAAATGGCTGTTGAATTGGCAAAACTAGCCTAAAGCTTAGGCTAAGCTCTCCAATACCTTTTTTAGGCTCTGCGCTTTTCTTTTGAAGAATTCTCCCAATTGGCTATCCTTACCAGATACGCTGGCAGCTTTCTCCATAAAATGGTTGTGCATTACTTCCAAAACTGATGCTGCTTGGCTTACACTGGTGATCGGTGTGACTGACCCAACTTTACAATACTGATTATTCATAGCTCTCAAGATTTGTTAATAACAAAGATACGTTCAAAACAGGCTGATGGACTATGATAAATGTTGGTATACGTCTAAAAATCAGGTTATTTATCTAAAATTTAACGTAAAGTATCTCATATAGTGAATTTGCTTACATTCGGTTAGAATAAAATTAATGTACCTTTAATAAGAGTTGACCAACAGGTTAATGTTGTTTGTATGAGAAAGTTATTATTCATTTTCACATTGTTATTTCAAGTCGTATTGTGCGGGCAGAGTGCGAATAATTGCAATTGCTGCTCCGAAAACCACAGAGCTTTTGATTTTTGGATTGGGGAATGGGAAGTGGTCAATTCCCAAGGTGGTTCTCCTGCAGGTTCAAGTGTAATCCGAAGGGAAGAGGATGGTTGTGTGATTCGAGAAAACTGGACCAGTGCCAAAGCTGGGTATACAGGAACCAGTCTCAATTTCTACAATACCCAAACCAATGAATGGGAACAGTTGTGGATTGATAATGCTGGGGCTTCTCTGAAATTGAAAGGACATCGGGTTGGCAATCAAATGATTTTAACTTCGGATGAATTTACCAAAGCTGATGGCAAAAAATATAGGAACCGTATTACTTGGACCAAAAATGAAGATGGAACTGTTAGGCAACTTTGGGAGGTCCTAGGACAAGAGAATAATGTCTCCATTGCTTTTGATGGGGTTTATCAAAAAGTTGAGAAAACAAAAAACCGGTGAAGAACACCGGTTTTTAAACTAACTAACTCAAAAAAATGCTAACTCAGATAACTTTTACAAAATTCAAGCTTAACCTTCAGGTCAAGGTTAATTTAACTTTAGGATTTTGTTATAATTACTCTTAATTATTGAGCTTATAACGCATTATTTTTCAAGTTATTGCATTATTAATAAAAAATTGTGATTAATCTTGAAGAGCAAAGACCTTTTTTAACAAATCTGTTGTTCTTGACGAAACTTTTGTCCTAATTTCTTTTTCTTCCAAAGCAATCATCGTGTATACCCCTTCCAAAGCTTCATTGGTCGTATAATCGGTTAAATCAGGATTTACATCATTGGTCAAGGGTAAGTTGTTGTACCTCGTAATGATATTGCTCCAGATTTGGTCTGCTCCTACTTTTTGGAAGGAATTCTTGATAATCGGATTAAACTTATTGTACAATTGAGTCTTGGTAGCCTGTTGTAAATACTGGGTGGCTGCATTATCGTTTCCTAAAAGAATCTGTTTGGCATCGTTGAAAGTAATTCCTTTAACAGCATCAACAAAAATGGGAGTTGCTTCGCCTACGGCATCTTCGGCGGCACGATTGATTATTCTCAAACCTTCATCGGCCAAGCTAGATAAACCTATGTCCCGCAAAGTTTTGTCCACTTTTTGTAATTCTTCGGGAAGAAGGATTTTTACCAATTGGTTTTTGTAAAACCCATTTTCGCTGGTCAACTTGTTAACTTGTTTCTCAATGCCCATATTTAAGGCTTCGCGCAAACCTTGAGCTATTTGGTCATTTCCTATACCAGTAGGCCCTTGGGGCAATTGATTCACAACTTGTTGGAGTTCAGCACATCCTACTAGTTGAAATACTAAAATGCATAGCAGTAATCTTTTCATGGTTAAATTTTTAAGTGGATATGAAAATACTTTGAATGCCGCATAAATTGACCGTTTTTAGAACTTTTTAGATGAAATCATCTCAATTTGACAGCAATCCCTGGTATTTACTTTTTTTGGCGTAATTCAAATTTTACAACTAAGCGGATAAGGTAATAGGTTTATCGTCCACAACAATTTCCAAAGCTTCTCCCTCATCGATTTTAAATTCGGCTCCTTCTTGTGTAACCGTTACTTTTAGAACTCTATTTCTAAAATTAAGTTTGAAGGAATACATATCCCATTGCTCGGGAATTTGAGGAGTAAAACAAAGTTTTCCGTCTTTGACGCGCATACCACCAAAACCTTCTACAATACTCATCCAGGTACCTGCCATGGAGGTAATGTGGAGCCCTTCTTCCACTTCTTTGTTGTAATCATCCAAATCCAATCGTGAGGTTCTGAGATAGAAAGTGTACGCTTGTTCCATACGGCCCAATTTTGCTGCCTGTATCGCATGCACACAAGGTGAAAGTGAGGATTCGTGCACCGTGAAAGATTCATAGAAATCGAAATGCTTTTCTAATTCCTTGTTGGTAAAGTGGTCTTCGAAGAAATAAAAGCCTTGCAGGGTGTCCGCTTGCTTAATGTATGGTGATCGGAGAATACGGTCCCAGCTCCAATGTTGGTTAATGGGGCGTTCTTTTTTATCGAGGTCGGCCACACGAATCAAATCTTTGTCCAAGAATCCATCTTGTTGTAGATAAACCCCATGTTCTTCCGAATAGGGGAAGTACATATGGGTAGCTACTTTTTTCCATAAACCGGTTTCATCATTCCCCAATTGGGTTTTATCCAAAATCCTTTTATAGTCATTTGGATGTTCTTGCTGAACGTATTCCAATTGTTCCAACGTATATTCCAAACACCATTTGGCCAAGTAGTTGGTATACCAATTGTTGTTTACGTTGTTCTCGTACTCGTTCGGACCGGTTACTCCGAGCATTACGTATCTGTTGCGGTGTGCAGACCAATTTACTCGTTGTTGCCAAAATCGAGCTATTCCAATAAGTACTTCCAATCCCATTTCTGGTACGTAGCTATAGTCTTGGGTGTACCTTGAATAGTTGAAAATGGCATAGGCTATGGCCCCGTTTCTGTGGATTTCCTCAAAGGTAATCTCCCATTCGTTGTGGCATTCCTCGCCGTTCATGGTAACCATTGGGTAGAGTGCCGCACCATTTGTAAAACCTAATTTTTCGGCATTTTCAATCGCTTTTTCCAGATGATTGTAGCGGTACTTGAGCAGTTTTCGCGCTACTTCTTGGTTTTTGGTGGCCATATAAAATGGAAGACAATAGGCCTCGGTATCCCAATAAGTACTTCCACCATATTTTTCTCCTGTGAATCCTTTTGGTCCAATATTCAGTCGGGAATCGGTTCCTAAATAGGTCTGGTTCAATTGGAAGATGTTGAAACGAATACCTTGTTGTGCCTTTACATCACCTTGGATTGCTATATCGCTCATTTCCCAAATTCGTGCCCAAGCTTTTTTCTGCTCTTCCAAAAGGCCATCAAAGCCAAGAGAAGAAACTTGGTCTAGTGCTGTATGGGCCGCTTCGGTCAATTTATCGGCTTTATGGTTTCGGTCTACTGTATAACCACCATACTTAACCAAACTTACTTTCTCTCCTTTCTTTACTTTTTGAGAGAATTCAAAACCAATAGAAAGTTCTTCTTGGTTAAGCGAATGGGGAGTGTCTTTTATAGTATCTCCATAGACCAAATGGGCTTGCATAAAAGTGCACACATTAAAATTGGTCTTCATGGTGTGCGACTCTATGAAAGCTCTGTTTTTATCTGATTTAATGTTGGTGGTATTCCAAAATTTATCATCCCAGTTACTGTCTTCATTTGTAATTCCAGCATCAATGTATGGCTTAAAAAGTATCTCAGCATCAGCATTAAGGGGTGTAACTTGATAATGAATGGCCCCCACTTCATCATGAGACAGGTTCAAAAAACGTGTCGCAACAACTTCTATTTCAATATTGTTGGGCGTGGTAGCTATAAAGTTTCTTCGGTACCACCCTTCCTTCATATTAAGTTCTCTCTTAAAATTTTTGATGTTGGTACAAGTGGCCAAATCCAAAGGTTCACCGTTTATGCTTACATCGATACCGATCCAATTAGGAGCATTTAATACTTTGGCAAAGTATTCTGGGTATCCATTTTTCCACCATCCAACACGGGTTTTGTCTGGATAATAAACTCCGGCAATATAACTTCCTTGAAAAGTTGGCCCTGAATAGGATTCTTCAAAATTGGCGCGCTGTCCCATAGCTCCATTGCCTATACTAAAAAGGCTTTCGGAGGATTTCACGCGTTCCTTGTCGAAACCTTCTTCAATAATGCTCCATGGATTTGATTGTATATAGTCTTGATTCATCTCAGAATTGATATTTTATTAGTTTGTTTTTGCTTCTTGATTATAAGATACATAATCTTTAATCAGGAAAAAATCACCGTTTTATTATTGTAGACCATGGTTTTTCTTGAAACATGAAGCTTAACGGCACGCGAAAGCACAATACGCTCCAAATCCCTTCCCTTTGCAATAAAATCTTTAACAGAATGCGTATGGGAAACTGTGGTTACATCTTGTTCAATAATAGGCCCTGCGTCCAAATCTTCTGTAACATAGTGGCTCGTTGCACCGATAATTTTTACACCCCGTTCGAAAGCGGCATGGTAGGGTTTTGCTCCTGCAAATGCAGGTAAGAAAGAGTGATGAATGTTTATGATTTTCTGCGGGAATACATCAATCACCTTTGGTGATACTATCTGCATGTATCTCGCTAGCACAATGAAATCCACCCCGTACTTTTTCAAAAGATCGAGCTGCTTGTCCTCGGCCTCAGCTTTGGTTTCTTTGGTCACGGGAATATAGAAATAGGGAATATCAAACTGCTCTGCCACATATTCCAAATCCTTGTGATTGCTCAAAATAAAAGGAATATCCACCGAAAGTTCCCCAGAATTATACCTGCTCAATAAATCATATAAACAATGATTGTATTTGGAGACAAAAATGGCCATTTTTGGTCTGTACACATCGGTATAGGCATCCCACTCCATCCTAAACCCAGTTGCCAATTCTCTTCCAAAATCCTCTTTGAACTTGGTTAAATCCAATTCCTGTTCAAATTCACTCTTTAAACGCATAAAAAACACGCCTGCCTGTTTGTCCACATGCTGGTCAAGGTAGACCACGTTTCCTTTTTGCTGATGAATAAAGGTGGTCACAGAACGGATTATTCCGGATTGGTCAGGACAATTGATAAGAATAGTCAGTTTCATTGGACGCATTTAAGGGGGTAAAATTATGATATTCAAAAAAGGAAGCCCAAACTTTTATTATTTTTTGTATAATCTTAATCAAAATCAATTTTCAATTGCATTTTCCGTAAATTGCAGAGCAAAATTTCACCTTTTATTGCAGATGGAACAAATTAAACCCTACAAGCCTAAACATAAAATCAGAATCGTAACCGCAGCCTCTTTGTTTGATGGTCACGATGCAGCCATCAATATTATGAGAAGAATCATCCAAGCCACAGGGGTTGAGGTGATTCATTTGGGTCACGATAGGAGTGTTGCCGAAGTTGTTGATTGCGCCATTCAAGAAGATGCCAATGCCATTGCAATGACCTCTTACCAAGGGGGGCACAATGAGTATTTTAGGTATATGTTCGATTTATTGAAAGAAAGAGGTGCGGGACACATCAAAATTTTTGGTGGAGGTGGCGGAGTTATCCTTCCGGAAGAAATAAAAGAGCTGATGGATTATGGCATAGAAAGAATCTACTCCCCGGACGATGGTCGGGAAATGGGACTTCAGGGCATGATCAATGATTTGGTGGAGCGTTGTGATACTGCTGTTCCGGATTTAGAATTTCCCAAAGGAAAATCTTTGGAAAATGAATTAGAAAAGAAGCATCCTAATACTTTGGCTCGTTTGATTTCTTTAGCGGAGAACCGTCATGAGGAGTTTGAAAAGTTTCTACCGATAGTAGAAAAAGAACAAGGCAGTGTTCCCGTTTTGGGAATTACAGGTACAGGCGGAGCAGGGAAATCCAGTTTAGTGGATGAATTGGTTCGACGCTTTTTGATTGACTTTCCCGATAAAAATATTGGGATTATTTCTGTAGATCCTTCCAAACGAAAAACGGGAGGAGCACTTTTGGGTGACAGAATCCGAATGAACGCTATCAATAATGAAAGGGTATATATGCGTTCCTTGGCTACGCGTCAGTCCAATTTGGCCTTGTCCAAATATGTGTCCGAGGCTGTTCAAGTGCTGAAGGCTGCCAAATACGACCTGATTATCCTGGAAACCTCTGGAATTGGGCAGTCCGATACCGAAATATTGGAGCATAGCGATGTTTCACTTTATGTGATGACGCCCGAATTTGGTGCGGCAACACAGTTGGAGAAGATTGATATGCTCGACTTTGCGGATATTGTGGCCATCAATAAGTTCGATAAAAGGGGTGCGCTCGATGCCATTCGCGATGTGAAAAAACAATATGCCCGAAACCATGGATTGTGGCATACCAGTGAAGATGAACTGCCCATTTTTGGAACCATTGCTTCTCAGTTTAATGATCCCGGGATGAACAGTCTTTATAAAATGGTGATGGACATCTTGGTGGAAAAAGCAAATTCCACGTTGAACTCTACTATTGAGGTAACACAGGAAATGGCTGAAAAAATCTATGTGATTCCACCAGCACGCACTCGATATTTATCCGAAATAGCCGAAAGCAATAGAGGTTATGATGCGAAGGCGAAGGAAGAATCCAAAATAGCGCAAAAGCTATATGGTGTCTTTTTGACAGTGGCCTCTATCTTGGAAATGGACCAAGAAAAAGCAGAGGAGCTTTTTTTGGATAAATCTGGATTGAACGAAGAGGAAATCGAATCTCATATCAAAAATAAGGAGTCCAAGGAATTGGTTAATCTACTCATCAAGGAGTTTGATAGGATAAAGATGCACTTGAACCCACATCATTGGGAGGCCATTTTAAAATGGAAAGAAAAAGTAAATCGCTACAAAGCCGAAATCTATTCCTTTAAAGTTCGAGACAAAGAAGTCAAGATAAAAACGCATACCGAGTCACTTTCGCACAGTCAAATTCCAAAAGTGGCCTTACCCAAATACAAAGCTTGGGGCGACATTCTACAATGGATTTTACAGGAAAATGTACCAGGGGAATTTCCATATACTTCAGGTCTGTATCCATTTAAAAGAGAAGGGGAGGACCCCACCCGAATGTTTGCAGGTGAAGGAGGTCCTGAACGGACAAACCGACGCTTTCACTATGTGAGTATGGACATGCCCGCGAAGCGCTTATCCACCGCTTTTGATTCGGTGACTTTGTACGGAAACGACCCAGACCATCGCCCAGATATTTATGGAAAAATAGGTAATGCTGGGGTCTCCATTTGTTGCTTGGATGATGCTAAAAAACTGTACTCGGGATTTGACCTTAGCAGTCCAATGACTTCTGTGAGTATGACCATTAATGGTCCCGCACCGATGCTTTTAGCCTTTTTTATGAATGCCGCCATAGATCAGAACTGTGAGAAGTACATCAAAGAAAATGACTTGGAGAAAGAGGTCGAGCGCAAAATCAAAACCATTTTTAAAGATAAAGGAATAGCGCGACCCGATTATTATGGGGAACTTCCTGAAGGGAACGATGGTTTAGGACTTATGCTTTTGGGTGTTACGGGAGACCAAGTACTGCCAGAATCGGTTTATGAGGAGATAAGGGTTAAAACTTTAAACCAGGTTCGTGGTACGGTACAGGCTGATATTTTAAAAGAAGACCAAGCACAAAACACCTGTATTTTTTCAACTGAGTTTGCCCTGAGGTTGATGGGCGATGTACAGGAATATTTTATTGAACAACAGGTTCGTAATTTCTATTCCGTTTCTATTTCGGGCTATCATATTGCCGAGGCAGGTGCTAACCCGATTACTCAATTGGCGTTTACATTATCCAACGGATTCACTTATGTGGAATACTATTTGAGCCGCGGAATGGATATCAACAAGTTTGGTCCCAACCTTTCATTCTTCTTTTCCAATGGTGTGGACCCAGAGTATGCCGTTATTGGACGCGTGGCTCGACGTATTTGGTCCAAAGCCTTAAAAGAAAAGTATGGTGCCAACCCAAGAGCTCAGATGTTGAAATATCATATCCAGACTTCAGGAAGAAGCTTGCATGCTCAGGAAATTGATTTTAACGATATCCGTACCACCCTTCAGGCATTGTATGCGATTTATGATAATTGCAACTCTTTGCATACCAATGCCTATGATGAAGCTATTACTACGCCAACCGAGGAATCTGTTCGCAGGGCGATGGCCATTCAGTTGATTATCAACAAAGAATTGGGATTGGCCAAAAATGAAAATCCGATACAAGGGTCATTTATTATTGAAGAGCTTACAGACTTAGTAGAAGAGGCCGTTTTGATGGAGTTTGATAGAATCACCGAGCGTGGCGGCGTGCTCGGCGCCATGGAAACAATGTATCAGCGTTCCAAAATCCAAGAAGAAAGCCTTCATTATGAAACCTTGAAGCATTCGGGCGAATATCCTATAATTGGGGTAAATACCTTCTTGAGTTCCAAGGGTTCACCTACCATTTTGCCTGCGGAGGTAATCCGGGCCACGGAAACTGAAAAGGAAAATCAAATAAAAACCTTACAGAACCTTCATAAAAGAGAAGCTAGCGAAGCTGAAAAACAGTTGAGTGAATTACAAGAGGTGGCAATCAAGAACGAGAATATTTTTGAGAAATTGATGGAAGCTTCAAAATACTGTTCATTAGGCCAAATTACCGAAGCTCTCTTTCAAGTAGGTGGGCAATACCGAAGAAATATGTAAAAATGGGTTAGTCGTTCTTATTGATCAAGGACTTTCTCCATTTCTTAAAGGAAACCCGGAATATTCGAATCTCCTTGCGAAGGAGGTTCAGGTATTCCTTTTCTTTAACACCGTCCCGTTCCAAGCCATTACAGTAAGCCAAAATGTTACGGGTCATTATATTTACATAAGAGAGACTTCTCATTCTTGAAGAATAGCAATTACTAAGGGCGGCTTGTTCCACTTCTTTGGTAATCAAATCGGCATCTGCCATAAGGGATTTGGAAATATCATCCCGGAAAGAATCAATTTTACGTAATGATAGTATTTCCCTGTTTTGGGTAAAATAAGCCGCAACAGCTTCGCTCATGTCGCGTAGCGCCAAAGATTTACGATAAACACCTAAGGAGTTAAGAGAATTTCTCTCCATTTCTAACAGCAATTTTGACTCATAAAATTACGCACGAATTAAATTTTTTTACTTTTGTTATTAAAGCGATTATTTGATTTAGCTTTTAAAAGCAAAAAAATATTGGTAAATTACTTTTGATATGAAGATAGATGACCTGAATTGGCAAATATTAAATCATCTGCAACAAAATGCGAGGGAGTCCTTTGCCAATATTGGAAGGAAAATTGGGTTGACACCACCCGCCGTGGCGGAACGCGTTAAAAAGATGGAGGACCTTGGGGTCATAGAACGTTACTGTGCTAGTATTTCCTATGTGGAGGTAGGATATCAGTTAAAAGCCATTATTATGTTACGTGCCTTTATGGGGAAGCTGAAACCATTTTTGGATAAGGTCAAAACTTTTCAGGAAGTGGTGAATTGTTACCGGATTACGGGTAATGAAAATATTATAATGGAGGTTGTTCTTCGGGACCAATCCCATTTGGAAAAATTTATCGATGAACTTATTGTTTATGGGGAATGTAGGACCCATATCGTGCTTTCCAAAGTTGTTGGCAATGCGCCAATCAAAAAAAACAAGGCAGGTAAATAGTTATTGGAATAATTTGATGATTCCGAAACCAACTTTGGCTAGATTTTTGATTAAATTGAATTATGAGAAAAACATGTTTGTTACCGCTTCTGACTATTTTTTGCACACTTTCTGTCTTTTCGCAACAAATGGTTTTAAAAAAGGGAGAGATCATTGAAAATCTTTCGGTAAATGATTCAACCGAAAATACCTATTCCATTTATATTCCAAAGAAATTTTCCATGGACAAAAAGTGGCCTTTGCTCATGATTTTTGATACTGAGGGAAAGGAGAAAAGTGCTCTTTCCATGTTTGTAATAGCGGCTGAAAATGAAGGCTATGTTTTAGCTGCGCCAAAATTGACAGATAGTGTTTCCTTGAGTAAGAATATGGTCTTGACCAGCCAGATAATCCAAAAGGTGACTGGTTTGTTGCCGATTCATGCCGATAGAATTTATGCCGCTGGCGAGGACACGGGAGGTCAATTCGCGAGCTTGGTGCCTATTCTCATTAAAGGGGTCAATGGAGCTATGTCAATAGGTGCTTCTTTGGCCAATAGAGAACTTATTAACATAAAGGAGTCTTTTCATTTTGTGGGTATCGTGAATAAGGAGAACTATAATTACCCCTTTATGCTAACAGACGCCAAACTTTTAGACCGATATAAATTCCCTAATCAGGTTTTGCTCTATGATGGGAATGGCGAATGGCCAGGAGTTTCGTACATAGAAAAGGGGATGCAGCTCTTTACTTTGGATGCGATGGGGAGACAATGGATTCCAAAGGATTCCACCTTTATAGAAAAAGCATATCAAGAGGACCTGGCGAAAGTGAATCAACTAAAAAGTATTGGTGATTTGTTGTGGGCCGAGCAATACTTAACTCAAATGATGTCTATGTATGGGGCTTTGAAGAATATGGATTCTCTTAGGTCGGTCCAGAGGGATCTCAGAAGGGGCAAAGCATACAAAGTATTGAAAAGGGCGGAAAATGCTGCTTTTTTACAGGAGTCCATGCTTAAAGAGGATTACCAATATTATATGGAAGAGGATGTTTACACCTATAATTTTAATAATTTGGGTTGGTGGAACCATCAAATGGGGGTTATAGATAAATTTATTTCCAGTTCAAAACCTTTTGAAAAGCAAATGGGTCATCGATTAAAGGGGTTTGTAAACGTCTTGGCAGAGGATAACATAAAAATTGTATTATCAGAAGAAGTGGTTGATGAAGATGCTCTTGCATTTTTATATATGCTGAAAACTATTTTAGAGCCAGACAATTACGAGTTTTATTTGCAAACCATTTCCCTGAGTGCTAAAAATGATGATTTTGGAACCTCGTTATTCTATTTGGAAGAAGTATTGAAAAAAGGTTTCAAGGACAAGGAAAAACTTTATAGTCTTGAAAATACTGCGTTGTTCCGTATTACACCTGAATTTAACGAGCTGGTTTCAAAATATTTGGATGATGCACGGTACGATATCAAGTTGGATGAAAATTAGTCCTAACACTTCATTGGGTTTACTTATTTAGTTTAAGCTGTATTTTTGTATAAATATCATTGTGAATGAGATATGCAATCTTACTTTCTGTAATTTTTTTAACGTCCTGTGGACAAGGTAAAAAGTATCATGACAAAGAAAAAACGGTAGCAGTAGAATCCGATTTGGTCGCAGATATTCTGAATTACCAGAAAGAGCAAAATGAAAGTTTCAAGGATCCTGATTCATCTCCTCTGCCTGATAAGTACCGCAAAGACTTTGAGGGGCTTGATTTTTTTAACCCCGATACTTCGTATATCGTAAAAGCACGTTTTGAAAGAACCCCAAATGCAGAACCGTTTTTTATGCCTACTACTACGGATAGGGAAAGTCAAGAAGTTGTTTACGGAATTGCATATTTTACCTTGAACGGTACCAAGCATCAATTGGAAGTGTACCAAAGTTTGGAGTTGTTGGAGGATGAAGAATATGAGGATTATTTGTTTTTGCCTTTTTTGGACAATACCAATGGAGAAGAAACGTATGGTGGCGGTCGGTATATAGATTTAAGCATCCCGGTAGGTGATACTTTGGTGATTGACTTTAACAAAGCATACAATCCTTATTGTGTTTATAACAAAAAGTACTCCTGCCCTCTAGTGCCAAGGCAAAATTATTTGAGAACTATGGTGAGAGCAGGAGTGAAAAATTTTAACAAGGATTAAAAAAAAGCCTTAATCCTAATGGAATAAGGCTTTTTTCGTACCATATCTACATCGCTTAGAAAGAGTAAATAGCGGCAATCAAGAATGAAGATTGATTGCTGGTAAAAGCTCCATCACCGTCGTTATAGGGCTCTATGTCATTCCCCCAAGTATCCAAACGAACCTCTGGTTTAATGATAAGATTGTCTTTGGTAAAGCTTCCAGTCAACGTCAGTCCAAGAACAGGAGAGTCATCTTCAACAGCATCATCGGTAAATGTCATGTATTCACCACGAAGTCCAATTGCAAAATTATCAGATGTGGTCAGTTGTGGGTAAATTGCCGCACCATAGAAACCAGTTCCAGTCTCCGAGTTGTCGTTATATGCTGCATTTATTCCAAAGAAAAAATCCTCGGTTACATCAAAGCCACCGGTATAATCAATTTCAAAACCAAGACCACCACTCTTTCCGCTATCGTAGTAAAGGTTTAAGAATTGATCGTAAAACCCTAGCTGACCACCTAAAGAATACTCACCAGAGTCACTGATGTCGTTGGTATCCCAAGGATTCATTACTGCAAGCATTAAGCTTACATCATCAGATAAAGCAAAATCTGCTTTTAAGCCCAAATGCGAAAATGGTCCATTTGAAAATAAGTAAGAAACACTATAGTTGAAATTTGCTTGTGGAGCGATTACTTCATACCCCAAAAAGGTATTGAAACGACCCATAGTCAATGTAGTGCTTTCGGAAACATTCCAGTAAACATATGCTTGGTTGATAATACCATTAAGTACGTCGTTATTAAAAGTAGCTTCGGTACCTCTTGGTCCAAAAACCAAATCGACCACAACACCTGTATCCCCCATATCGTAAGTACCTATCAAATTGGCCATACCTAATGCAAAACCTGTTTGATTTGCAAATGATGTAAAGGAGGCTGTTGTGGCTTCGCCTCCATCTTTTGTGGTAGTTCTGTAATAAGCATCAACAGAACCACTCAAAGTGAACTTTGATTCTTCTTCCTCCTGCGCAGAGACAGAGAAAGTTACCATTGAAATCATGGCGATAGCCAAAAATTTTACGAAATTTGTATTTATAATCGTTTTCATATCATAATCGTTTAAAGATTGTCCTTTTAGCTAAGGACAGTTAGTTGTATAAATGTGAGTTTGATTGAAAAGGTTATTAGACGGAGCGTTTGGCAGAACGCTCCGTTCCTTTTTTGCAATCTTGTTGTGAGTTTGAAAGACTTGTTTTTTATTTATCTTGAGAAATGTGTTCTGGGTAGGCTTCCACACCATGTTCGTGCATATCCAAACCTTCAACTTCCTCTTTTTCGGATACTCTCAATCCAATAGTTTTCTTCAATATGAAAAGCACTATAAAGGATGCTACAGCTGCCCAAACAATGTAGGCCAATGATCCATAGGTCTGTACCCAAAGTAGTTTTCCGCTACCACCGTAGAATAATCCACCGTCCAGTGCAAAAAGGCCGATAAGTACAGTTCCTAGGAATCCGCAAACTCCGTGAACGGAAATGGCACCTACTGGGTCGTCAATTTTAAGTTTTTTATCGATAAATTCAATGGACACCACCACTACGATACCGCATAGTAGACCAATGGCTAGGGCTCCCCAAGCGTTTACGGAACCACATCCGGCGGTAATACCTACCAAACCGGCCAAAGCACCATTCAAAGTCATTGAAATATCTGCTTTACCATATCTGGCCCAAGTAAAGAATAGGGCTCCAATAGCACCGATGGCGGCAGCAAGGTTCGTGTTAATGATAACGCTTGTAGCTCCGATGGTATCGTCACCACCCCAAGCCAATTGGGAACCACCGTTAAATCCGAACCATCCCAACCAAAGGATGAATACACCCAATGCTCCAAAAGCCATGTTGTGACCAGGGATTGCCTGAGCTTTTCCGTCTACGTATTTACCAATTCTTGGTCCTACCAAAATGGCAGCTACCAACGCAGCGGCGCCTCCTACGGCATGTACTACGGAAGAACCGGCAAAATCAACAAATCCTGCGGTGTTCAACCAAGCATCGTCATCAAATGGCCAATACCAGCTACCCGAAATTGGGTAAATCAACGTGGTAAGGATAGCAGAAAAAATCAAATAGGTTGAAAATTTGGTTCTACCTGCAATTGCTCCAGATACAATGGTTGCAGCTGTGGCGCAGAATACGGTTTGGAAAAACAGGTTGTACCAATCATCTGCACTAAAAAAGAAGTATCCTTGGTCCGATGGACTTGATCTAAAAAATCCTCCACCAACTAGGTCGCTTCCGTACATGATTGCATAACCCACTGCCCAGAACATGACCGAACCTACGGCCAAATCCATTACGTTTTTCATAATAATATTACCAGTGTTCTTGCTTCGGGTAAAACCTATTTCCAGTAATGTGAACCCTGCCTGCATAAAAAAGACCAAAATGGCCGCAAGGGTAATCCACAATGCACCCATGTCGCCAGTAATGGCTTCCACGGCTTTATCTATCGCTTCTTGTTCTTGAATAATCATAATCTAAGTTTTTAAGTTTTTTGGCTATTAATGTTAGTTGATTCCGGCGCTTCCGCTTTCCTTGGTCCTGATCCTGTAGGCCTCGATCATATCAGAGACGAAAATTTTTCCATCACCAACATTGCCTGTACTGGCTGTGTCCAATAATACATTCACGGTTTTTTCCAGAAAGTCATCGCTAACTACGATAACCAAATACCTTCGCTGTATATCGCTTGTGCTATACGATATGCCACGATAAACATGTCCTTGTTTCTCATTTCCAACTCCGGTTACATCCCAGTAACTAAAGAAGTTGACCTCAATTTGATGCAGCGCTTTTTTGACCTCATCAAATTTGGATTTTCTAATAATTGCCTCGACTTTTTTCATAATTAAGTAGTTAATTGATGAGTCAAATATATAGGAATTCAATCGAGACTATAAAAAATAGGAGGGTAGTTGGAGTATTTTTATGGGTATAAGAAAAATACCCCTACAATTTTAGGGGTATTTAATTTTATATTAAGTTTTGTTGGGTATTTGTTGATTTAATATTAAGATTGAATGATTTTTGGTCAATTTTTCTCAATATAAAGTGTAAAAAACAATGCAAATGTTTAGTTTTTAACAAATTTTAACTATAAAAACGCAATTTGTAACTATTAAATGTGTTTGGCGATCCACAATCCTAAAATAACGGCAAGAACACCGATGCCAATACTGGAAAGCATGTAAATGGCTAAATTGAGTAAATCACCATTCTTTAAAAAAGAGTGCTTCTCAAAAGCAAATGCAGAAAATGTAGTAAACCCACCGCAAAATCCTGTGGCAAGAAAGAGTGTGTTATTGTAGGAAAGTATATTGCCTTTTGCGGAAAGGCCTAAAAAAAGACCAATTAAAAGGCAACCAACCATGTTGACAAAAAAAGTGCCTAAGAAAAAATTTTGGAAAAGGGGGTTAAGTGGTTTGGAGATCATAAAGCGTAGAACGCTTCCCAATCCTCCGCCCAAAAAAACAAGAAAGGCCTGTTTCATGCCTTAAAGGTACAAACTAAACCGCTTCTTTGTATTCGGTTTTTACAACCTCTCGGGGGAAAAATTTGGTAGTTGAAGTTTCGGAAATCCGTCGAATAGGTTTTGTAAATCTTTCCTTTGCTCCATTAACACTGAAAATCAATAGAATGGCATTGATAGCAAGCAAAATAAAAAGAACACTAAAGAATACAGTCATCTAGGTTAGGTGCTAAATTAATGTTAAACAAAAGTACGGTTTTTCCTATAAGAACGAAATCTAGACCTTACTATTGTTGTGAAAAGAGTGATTTTTGTGGTAACCACAATTTAATCGTTAATTTTTGAGGAAGTGTTTAATTAGAAATAGAATAATTATAAAAGTTATGAAGGAAATCAATATCCAAATAACACCTTTATAATTCTTTTTGTGTAGTTTTTTATCTTTTCGATAGGAAAACGAGATAATAACCACAAAGGCAATGAAGAATAAGGCTGCAAAAATTATCTGTCCTGTACTGAACATATTTCATATTTTTATGCAAAGCTAAATCAAATAAGTGTAATGGAACGTAAAATAAAAGCTGTGGAGCTCTTCCACAATTCTTTTGGTCTAGGAGTATCAAAAAAGCCAAAGGCGAATCTTGGAAAAGATAAAAACAATCTTCGTTTTAATTTGATGGATGAGGAGAACCGGGAGTATTTGGAAGCAGCCAATAATGATGATTTAGTGGAGGTCGCGGATGCCCTTGGAGATATGCTTTATATTTTGTGCGGAACCATACTTGAACACGGTATGCAATATAAGATTGAAGAAGTTTTTGAAGAAATTCAGCGTAGCAATATGAGTAAATTGGGCGCTGATGGAAAACCCATTTACCGTGAAGATGGAAAAGTGCTAAAGGGACCAAATTATTTTAAACCGGACATACAAACTATTATAGATAAATAAAAAAAGGCGCCATTTGGCACCTTTTATGTTTTTGCTAGATGACCTGGTGCCGCCATCCAAATTTATCCTCTGCTCGGTTGTATTGAATATCCGTGATTCTTTGCTTTAATAAAGAAGCATAGCTTTCTTCCAAATCTGGCAGGTCGTAATCCTTCCCATGGTATCCAAAACCTGAAATCGGAGAAACCACTGCAGCGGTTCCTGCTCCAAACATTTCTTTTAGAGAACCATTTTCTGCGGCTTCTACCAATTCGTGAACCGATATTTTGCGTACTTCGGTTTCGATGCCTTCATCTTTGGCAATATCCAAAATACTTTTTCTAGTAATTCCATCCAATATACGGTCGCTTGTAGGCGCTGTCATTAAAGTATCGTTGATTCGAACAAATACATTCATGGCGCCGGCCTCTTCAATAAATTCGTGGGTATTGTCGTCCGTCCAGATTACTTGTTGGTATCCCTTTTCAGCTGCTAATTGCGTTGGGTAAAATTGTCCGGCGTAATTACCACCTGCTTTTGCATAACCAACACCGCCATTTGCAGCTCTGGAATAAGTTTCTTCTATCAATACTTTTACCTTTCCGGAAAAATATGCCCCGGAAGGTGCGCAGGCAATTATGAATTTATATTCATCAGCAGGAGAAGCATGAAAACCGTTTCCTGAGGCAAATACAAAAGGTCTTATGTATAAGGAACTGCCGGGGTTTTGAGGAATCCAATCACTTTCCAATTGAATAAGTGTATTGAGACCATCCATAAAGTAGGATTCTGGTATTTCAGGAATGGCCAATCTTTGGGCAGACTTGTTCAATCTTTTAAAATTTTCCAAGGGCCTAAAGAGCCATACTTTTCCGTTTTC
Organism: Flagellimonas lutimaris; assembly: GCF_003581615.1. Lineage (GTDB taxonomy): Bacteria > Bacteroidota > Bacteroidia > Flavobacteriales > Flavobacteriaceae > Flagellimonas > Flagellimonas lutimaris. The sequence continues at coordinate 21,305 of NZ_QXFH01000076.1, read as the reverse complement.
GTCCTTATATGCCTTCATTCCTTCAAAAATGGATTGTCCATAATGAAATATTTTTGCTGAAGGATCTAAGGTGATAGGTTGGTAGGGAACCACTTTTGGAGATTTCCATTCTCCATCCTTATAGTCGCAGACCAGCATGTGGTCGGAATAAACACTTCCGAAGGAAAGATTGTCAAAATCCACATCTTCGATTTTGGAGGATTTAGCTTTCTCCACAGCTATTTTGTTAGCCATTGTTTCCATATCACTTACATTTACAGTGTTAAAATTAGCTATTTATTGTTAGTTTTGGATGTTTCGTCAACCTAAATGTTATACTTAATCTACAATCATTTAAATGTTATCAAAAATGAGAATTTTTAACACTTTTACTGCTGTTTTTTTACTGGGTATTCTACTTGTTTCCTGCAAACAGGAAACCATTCAAGGCGATTATTTTGGAGAAGAATTTGAAGTTTCTGGAAAAGCTTCAAAAACATCCGCTCCTTTTGACCAAATTTCAGGCAAGGATTCCTTACAGACCCAAATTGTGGGTGAAATCAAGGAAGTTTGCCAGTCCAAAGGTTGTTGGATGAAGGTGCAATTGGAATCCAACGACGAGGTTTTTGTTCGTTTTAAGGATTATGGTTTTTTTGTTCCCAAAGATGCTGCAGGTAAAAAAGTGGTGATGAACGGTGCTGCTTTCTTGGAAGAAATGTCGGTTGATGACCAAAGGCATTATGCCGAGGATGAAGGAGCTTCCGAAGATGAATTGGCCCAAATTACCGCTCCGAAAAAAACCTTAAGGTTCGAAGCGGACGGGGTTTTGATCGCCAGTCAACCTTGAAGCGAAGAATAATTACAACTGGTGATGGTTCCAAAACCATCCAAATAGAGGATTGGGACGAACAGTACCATTCCAAACACGGTGCTGTCCAGGAAGCCTATCATGTTTTTATTGAACATGGTTTGAGACTGTTTCAAAATAAAAAAATAAATCTTTTGGAAATAGGTTTCGGAACCGGCTTAAATGCATTTATCACTTTATTGGAAGCCCCCAAGCAACAATTAAGCATTGATTATGTGGGTATTGAAGCGTTTCCGGTTTCTAAGGAAGAAGTGGAGGCGTTGGATTATTGCCAACAATTGGATGCCAGTAATAATAGAGAAGCTTTTCAAAGAATGCATGGCTCCCCTTGGGAAGAAACTACATCAATTACCCCTGATTTTTCACTTTTGAAACAAAAAAAGGACTTTAAGGAGATTGAAGAAGAAAACTTGTTCAACCTCATTTATTTTGATGCATTTGGGGCACGAGTCCAACCAGAGCTTTGGACCGAGGAGATATTTTTAAAGATGTACCATGCTTTAAAAAAAGGTGGTATCCTAGTCACGTATGCAGCAAAAGGCAGTGTGCGCAGGGCTATGCAAGCGGTTGGATTTACAGTGGAACGATTGCCCGGCCCGCCTGGTAAACGGGAAATGCTTAGGGCCATAAAAAGCTAGGAATTGCTAAACTTCTGTTAAGGTTCAGTTCTTTTGCGGTCATAAATTGTTTTAAAGTTTAAACAAATATGTTAAACCTAAATTAAGGTCTGATCAACAGTCGATTAAACCTATAAATTTGTATAAAATGATAGTATGAAGGTGTTGATAACAGGAGCTACGGGATTAGTTGGGCAGGCCATAGTGAAGGTGCTGCATCAAAAGGGTATACCTGTAAATTATTTGACCACGAGCAAAGAAAAGATTACTTCCACAGAAAATTTTCAAGGTTTTTATTGGAACCCTTCTAAAGAGGAGATAGACTTGGATTGTTTTGATAATGTTCAGGCTGTTATAAATTTGGCTGGAACCAATATCGCAAAACGCTGGACACCGGACCATAGAAGAAAAGTGCTTTCGAGTCGAATCAATAGCTTGCGAACCTTGAAAAAAGGATTGGAACAATCCAAAAACAAGGAGGTTGAATGTCTTGTTTCTGCATCTGCCATAGGAATATACCCGAATTCCATTAGTGAATATTATGACGAAAACGAGACAAAAGTCGATGATGGTTTCTTGGGTGAAGTAGTTCAAAAATGGGAAGCCGAAGCTAATACTTTTGAAAAATTGAACATTGATGTAGCTAAAATTAGAATTGGATTGGTGTTGTCCAAAGATGGAGGAGCTTTACCAAAAATGGCTATGCCGATTAAAAATTTTGTTGGTGCTCCCCTAGGTAGTGGGGAACAATGGCAATCTTGGATTCATATTGATGATTTGGCGCAAATGTTTGTTTTTGCGGTAGAAAACAATCTTAAGGGCGTCTATAATGGTGTAGCCTCAAACCCAGTAACCAATACCAAGATGACCAAGGAACTTGCAAAAATTTTGGAAAGGCCTTTATGGTTGCCCAATGTGCCAGCTTTTCTTCTAAAAACTTTTTTGGGTAAAATGTCCACTCTTGTTTTAGCAAGCCAACGGGTGAGTAGTAAAAAAATTGAAGAAGAAGGTTTTTCTTTTCAATATGTAAATATTTGCCAAGCTTTAAAAAGTTTATTTGCTCCGCAGGAAAATGGAGTCCCAGCATCTGTTGAAGCATAGGAATTGGATTTTTCATGACGTTTTTTATCAATAAAGACCGCTTAGGCGGCTTTTTTTATGTTTTGCGGTGACATTTTGACATTTTAATACAATTGGCAGTACTTTTGCCATTTCAAATCGGAATAAAACATTAGAACATGAGCAATAAAAGTAAGGTTGAGGAAATGGAAGATGAGCCTAACAAAGGGCAAACAGAAGAGAGTACTGAGCTGAACGATGATAATATAGAGGCTAACGAAGCAAAAGAAAGCAGGGAAGATATCTCAGAAGAGGAGAAGCTTCGTGAAGATTTAGCAAAGGAAAAAGAAAAGTTTCTTAGGCTCTTTGCCGAGTTTGAAAACTATAAGCGCAGGACTTCAAAAGAACGTATGGATTTGTTCAAAACTGCAGGACAAGAAGTCATGGTGGCCTTGTTGCCAATCATGGACGATTTTGATCGCGCTCTAAAAGAGCTTTCCAAATCAGAGGATAAGGAAATGTTCAAGGGAGTTGAACTCATCAGTAATAAATTTAAGGAAACCTTGAAGAACAAAGGTTTGGAACAAGTTGAGGCCAATCCAGGTGATACGTTTGATGCTGAAGTGCACGATGCCATTACCCAGATACCTGCGCCGGACAAAAAAATGAAAGGGAAAATTATTGATGTGGTGGAAAAAGGATTCAAACTTGGAGACCGCATCATAAGACATCCAAAAGTTGTTGTTGGAAACTAAAACTGTATGAAGGAGGATTATTACGAAATATTAGGAGTCTCCAAAGGAGCTTCAGCCGCAGAAATAAAAAAGGCCTATAGAAAAAAGGCCATCGAATTCCACCCGGATAAAAACCCCGGTGATGCCAAGGCAGAGGAGATGTTCAAAAAATCTGCCGAAGCTTATGAGGTGTTGGGAAATCCAGACAAGAAAGCAAAATACGACCAATTTGGTCACGCAGCTTTCGATGGAAGTGGTGGTTTTGGCGGCGGAGGTATGAACATGGATGATATCTTCAGTCAATTTGGTGATATTTTTGGTGGCGCCTTTGGCGGCGGCGGTGGATTCAGTGGATTTGGCGGATTTGGTGGCGGACAGCGCAGAGCCAAAGGAAGCAATCTTCGTATCCGTGTTAAGCTAACGCTGGAAGAAGTAGCGAATGGGGTTGAAAAGAAGGTTAAGGTAAGACGTAAGCTGCAAGCCGATGGAGTTACCTATAAAACTTGCCCTACATGTAACGGCACCGGACAAATCACAAAAATAACCAATACCATTTTGGGTAGGATGCAGACTGCAACTACCTGTACAACTTGTGGAGGTGCTGGACAGGCCATTGATAAAAAACCTGCTGGTGCCGATGCCCAAGGGCTTAAGGTAGAGGAGGAGACCGTGTCCATAAAAATACCACCAGGTGTAGAAGATGGTATGCAGCTAAAAGTAACAGGCAAGGGTAATGATGCTCCTGGAAATGGTATTGCAGGCGATTTGCTAGTGGCCATTGAAACCCTTGAGCATGATACCTTGAAGCGTGAAGGGGATAATTTACATTATGATTTGTACATAAGTATGCCCGAAGCTGTTTTGGGCAGTTCCAAAGAAATTGATGCCATTGGCGGAAAAGTCCGTATAAAACTGGAACCAGGTCTTCAGTCTGGAAAGATTTTGAGACTTCGAGGTAAAGGAATCAATAGCCTTAACGGTTATGGTGCAGGGGATTTATTGGTGCATGTGAATGTATGGACACCAAAGAATATAAATAAGGAGCAGAAGGAATTTTTTGAGCGTATGCAGGACGATGAGAACTTTATTCCACGTCCCGAAAAATCGGATAAATCCTTTTTTGAGAAGGTAAAAGACATGTTCTCTTAAGAATTAAAACCTTCTGTTTAAATAAAAAACGTATATTTGAAACTGATGTTGGGTGACCGATATCTAATTTTCTTTTTCATAGCAATTTTTTTCCCATCCTTGATTTTTTTAAGGGTGGGTTTTTGTTTTTATAGGAAATGCAGGTATTCTGCAAATACATATCTTTGAAAAAATAATTTACATGGATCATATCCTTGTTGCCAAAAATGTGACCAAAACTTATGGGGACTTCACAGCACTGAGCAACATATCACTTCAAATTCCAAAGAATTGCATATACGGACTTTTGGGTCCCAATGGAGCAGGTAAAACCTCATTTATCAGAATCATCAACCAAATTACCCACCAAGACTCTGGCGAAATTTTCCTCAATGGAGAGCCTTTGGCTCCGAAGCATATTGCCTCAATAGGATATTTACCGGAGGAAAGGGGGCTGTACAAAAGTATGAAGGTGGGTGAGCAAGCATTGTATTTGGCACAATTGAAGGGATTGTCCAAAACCGAAGCCAAAACACGACTCAAATACTGGTTTGATCGCCTTGATATTGGTGATTGGTGGGATAAGAAAATCCAAGAGCTCTCTAAAGGAATGGCACAGAAGATTCAATTTATCGTTACCGTGCTGCACGAACCAAGATTGCTGATTTTTGATGAGCCATTCAGTGGTTTTGATCCTATAAATGCCAACATCATCAAGGACGAGATTCTTCAGTTGAAGGAAAATGGGACATCTATTATTTTTTCCACCCACCGTATGGAGTCTGTTGAAGAACTTTGTGAGTATATAGCCTTGATCCATAAGTCGGAAAAAATACTGGATGGTAAATTATCAGAAATCAAAAAAGCATATAAGAACAATATTTTTAATGTCGGGCTTCAAGTAGAGGAAGATGCTCAGGGCTTAATACAATCCTTAAAGCAAAAGTTCAATATTCTTTCTTCGGAAATGGATGAGATGGAACATCAACTACATTTTAAAGTACAGTTGCCAACATCGCACACGGGTGATATTTTAGAAGAACTTTCTAAAATGGCAAACATCAACAGGTTCGAGGAAACCATACCTTCGGCCAATGATATTTTTATACAAACCGTAAATAGCAAGGACAATGGCGAGTAAACTTGGGTTGATCATAAAACGGGAATATTTGGCCAAGGTGCGCAACCGCTCCTTTATTGTTATGACTATTTTAAGTCCACTTTTGATTGTGGGCATGATTGTACTTATTGCCTATTTGGCCAAGGTGAATGATGATGAGACAAGGGTTGTTTCGGTTTTAAATGAAAGTGCCTTCTTTCAAACAGAGTTCAATCCGTCCAAGAATATATCCTATGTACACCTTGACGATTTAACTCTAGAGCAAGCTAAAGATTCAACCGATTCTTTAGAGTATTATGGATTGCTCTACATCCCAAATGGAACAACGGTGGAAGAGGTGGCGAATGCTACTTACCTTTTTACAAAGGACAACCCAAACACCTCGGTGACCCAAAAACTTGAGAGTTTATTCCAAAAAAAATTACGACAGGATCGTTTGCAGAAGTTAGGGGTGTCTCCGCAACAATTTTCCAATATTGAAAAACCTTTTGAAATCAATCTTTCAACTTTTAAAGGAGAAAAAAGTATGAAAGGTGTCAACGAAATTAAAGCTATCATTGGTGGAGGGTTTGGATATGCTATTATGATGTTCATTATAATTTATGGTGGCTTTGTAATGCGTAGTGTTATCGAGGAAAAAACCAGTAGAATTATAGAGGTGATCATATCGTCGGTGAAACCATTTCAATTGATGCTCGGAAAAATTATTGGCAACTCCTTGGCGGGAATCACGCAATTTTCCATTTGGATCGTTTCTGCATCTGCACTAATGTTTTTGGCAGTTTTGATTTTTGGAATAGACCTGACCACACTTTCTACCGATTCTGCTATGCCCCCGGGCCCAATGGGAGGGATGTCCCAATTGGGAACTATGGACAGTGAAATGATGATGTATGCAAAAGAGATTTATGATATACCTTGGGTTTTGCTTATTGTTTCTTTCTTCATTTATTTTATTCTCGGATATCTTATTTATAGTTCTATTTACGCAGCAATTGGAGCTGCAGTTGATAATGAGACCGATACACAGCAATTTATTTTCCCTATTATCTTACCTTTAATGTTGGCTATATATGTGGGATTCTTTTCCGTATTTAGTAATCCGCATGGTCCCATTGCAGTTGGGTTCTCACTATTTCCATTGACATCGCCGATTGTTATGTTGATGCGATTGCCAGGAGGAATTGGTGAAGGTGGAGTACCTTTATGGCAATTTTTGTCGTCTGTTTTCTTTTTGATCATCACCTTTTTTGGTATTGTATCATTGGCGGCCAAAATTTATAGGACAGGTATCTTAATGTACGGTAAAAAGCCTACCTACAAAGAATTGATAAAATGGTTGCGATATTAGAATAGTATGCAAGAAGAGGCAGAGGATATAAAGGAAATTATAAAAGAAGATGTTTGGGGGTCCATAAAGGATTTTTTAGATCTTGGGTTCCATATTGGCCAAGGTGAAAAATCAATTCATCTTACCATCGGGTTATTGTTGCTTTTAACTTTTACCCTTATAGCTACAAAGTTTGTGCTTAAATGGTTGAGGCACCTTCTTACTCGAAAAATGCAACAGGAGGACAAACAGAAGTTTTCCAGTGTGTTTAAGTTTACGAATTACGTTATATACCTGGTTGCTTTACTGGTTACCTTAAGTGCGGCAGGGGTGGACATTACATTGGTTATTACCGCTTCCGCAGCCCTTTTTGTTGGTTTAGGTTTGGCATTGCAGGAGTTGTTCAAGGATGTTCTTGGGGGAATTTTTATTATTGTTGACAAATCACTCCAGGTTGGCGATGTAGTAGAGGTTGATGGTAAAGTAGGTAAGGTTTTCGAAATTAAGCTTCGTACCACTCGGGCCATAACCCGCGATGATAAAGTTCTTATCCTTCCCAATCATAAGTTTATAAGTGACATTGTTTATAATTACACCCAAAACCATAGGACAACTCGGGAAAAGGTAAGTGTTGGCGTTGCATATGGTAGTGATGTTGACTTGGTGACCAAGATTTTACAAGATGTAGCGGCCCATCAGCGACAAGTGCTCAAGAATCCAAAACCATTTGTGCTGTTTGAAGATTTTGGGGACTCTGCCTTGATTTTTTCCATTTATTTTTTCACCAACGACACTTTTAGGGATCCTAGGATAAAAAGTGAAATGCGTTATAAGATCAATGCCCAGTTTAAGGAGAACAACGTTAGTATACCGTTCCCACAACGCGATATACATATTATTCAGCCAAAACAATAGAAAGATATAAAAACTTCAGTTCACCATATTGCAATCTGGAAGTGGTTCACTTTCGTTGTAATACTTTGCAGCCCTAATCTATGGGCTCAGAGCACCGATATTTTTAGAGTGGAATATCTCAATATCCCTGAAAACGATACTGGTATAAAAACGCAGCGGTATAAGACGCTTTTGAATCTGCCTATAAAACTTAATGAAAAGCAGGACTATCTCATTACCGGAGTGGAATATAACCGGTTTGATATGGGGTATTCTGCAAATTTACCGTTTGATAAAAGCGAACTGATTCGGTTTCATATAATCGATTTAAACGTAGGGCTTATTACCAAATGGAACGAAAATTGGAACTTGGTGACCATCCTTACTCCACGAATGGCATCTAACTTTGTAAGTGGCTCGGTTACCGATGACTTTTTCATGAATGCCACTGCCACCCTATGGAAAGAGCGTCCCGATGCGGACAAACCGTATCGGATTGTGTTGGGATTAACCTATAATAGTACAACTGGATTACCAGTGCCGTTACCTTTGGTAAATTATTACAGAAAGTTTCATCCTAATTGGTCATTTACATTTGGGATACCAAAATCTAGTTTGAGGTATTACATTACCGAAAAGCATTCCTTGGAAATGGCACTATTATTGGATGGATACTTTATAAATCTTCAAAACGATATTCTATTGGAAGATGGTCAAGTGGCTTCAAAGATATCATTGACATCCTTATTGGGTACTTTGGTATATCAATACAATATCTCTAAACGGATGTCGCTTTTTGCGATGGTGGGTAGAACCGTAGTCCAAGAGGGAATATTAAGAAATGATGAACAGGGGAAGGTTTATTTGTTGAATGATGAGTCAAATCTTTATATTAGAACAGGTTTCAAAATTGGAATTTTTTAAAAAGTAGCATATGTCTAAAATTTTGGTAATAGAGGATGAATCGGCAATTAGAAGAGTATTGGTGAAAATATTGGCTGAAGAGAACGATAGCTATAATGTTGCTGAGGCCGAGGATGGACGTGCAGGAATCGATCAAATTAAAAAAGAAGATTTTGACCTTGTACTCTGTGATATCAAAATGCCTAAAATGGATGGTGTCGAAGTTTTGGAGGCTGCCAAAAAAATAAAACCAGAAATCCCCTTTATTATGATTTCCGGCCATGGTGATTTGGACACTGCTGTCAATACTATGAGGTTAGGGGCATATGATTATATTTCCAAGCCACCGGATTTAAATCGATTGCTCACCACCGTTCGTAATGCTTTGGACCGAAAGGAGCTAGCCGTTGAGAACAAAGTACTCAAGAAAAAAATCTCCAAGAATTATGAAATGATTGGGGAAAGCAAGGAAATCGGAGCCATAAAAGATATGATCGAAAAAGTGGCACCTACAGATGCCAGAGTGTTAATAACCGGTTCCAATGGTACAGGTAAAGAGCTTGTGGCCCACTGGGTGCATCAAAAAAGCCCACGTTCATCATCTCCGTTTGTTGAGGTAAATTGCGCCGCGATTCCATCAGAGTTAATAGAAAGTGAATTGTTTGGACACGTAAAAGGTGCGTTTACATCGGCCGTAAAAGATAGAGCAGGTAAGTTTGAGGCTGCCAATAAAGGAACCATATTTTTGGACGAGATAGGGGATATGAGCTTGTCCGCCCAAGCCAAAGTTTTGCGTGCCCTTCAGGAGAACAAAATTAGCCGGGTCGGCTCCGATAAGGATATAAAGGTGGATGTTCGAGTGCTTGCCGCGACCAACAAGGATTTAAAAAAGGAAATAGAAGAAGGTAAATTCCGGGAAGACCTTTACCATCGTTTAGCTGTAATTTTAATAAAGGTTCCTGCGCTCAATGATAGACGTGATGATATTCCTTTACTGATAGAACATTTCTCAAAAAAAATCGCATCGGAACAAGGAACCGGACAAAAAAGTTTTTCCAAAAAAGCTATTGAATTGCTCAAAAGCTACGATTGGACAGGAAATGTTCGTGAGCTCCGAAACGTGGTGGAGCGTTTGATCATATTGGGTGGCAAGGAAGTATCTGAAGAGGATGTGAAGCTATTTGCCGTTAAGTAGGCTAATTGCAATCCTTTAGATTCTGAAGTGCTTCTTCGGTAAGGGTTTTTACACGTTGGTGATATTCCTTTTTATGTTGTGAAAGTTCGGTATTCAACAATATCAAACGAGATTCTTCATAAATATTTGTGATAAACCGACGTGCATCTTTGCAGTCTACATCGGAAACTACTTTTTCCAATGAAGATTCAAAACCCAATAAGCATTGGTGTACCTGCTTTTTAACGGTGGAACCATGGGTCAATAACATACCATCCTTAAAGTCCACGACATCTGTTGTGTTCAGAACCAAAACGTTACTCCCATATTCGCTGGATGTTTGCTGTTCAAATTCTTTAAGAACATTAATGCCTATAATTGTTGTCTCCAATGCTTTATGCAGATTTATTTTGGATTTTTTAAAAGCACTGGATGTCGTGGCCGATTTTAAGTGTAAAAGTGTATTTTCCAAACTTTCAATTGCACCCTCGCAACCACAGTCCAAAAAATTCTCCCTAGTCTTCTCAATACCATTCAATGCCTTGTAAGCATGATATTTGGACATGTTTAAATCCTCGGCCAGGACAGCATCTTGAATTTTACTCTTAATATATTCTAAATTTGAACTTGCATATTGGCAAGCATTGGCTGGAGTTGTAAACGAAGTCATCAGCAATAGGCCAATCAAGCCAATAGCGAAGACTATTAGTAGGATAATCTGTCTGCTTTTCATAACGCTTTTTAGATTTGGGACGCTGCGTCACTGATTTCCATAAAGTTACATTTTCACCGTTTCGCCGGACAAATAGATCGATTAAATAACCATCTTTGGGTACAAGCGGTCAAAGTATCGATGAAATACACTTTTAAAATCCTAGTTGAAGTAGTAATCAAAAAGAATTATATTCATTCCCATGAAAAAAGTCAAAACAGAAGAATATAGGGTAACAGGTAATGTCCAGCTTTCCGAATTAAGTACCCATGAGGACTTTGGTGTATCTAACAAAGAGCTGAAAAAGGAACTTAAAAATATCCGGAAGGACTTGGGGGAATTCCAAGATACGCTCTATGCCCATGGAAAGTACGGAGTATTGGTTTGTTTACAAGGAATTGATACCGCAGGAAAGGATAGTTTAATCCGGGAAGTTTTTAAAGATTTTAATGTTAGGGGAGTGGTGGTGCATAGTTTCAAGGTACCATCGACCAAGGAAAAAAAACACGACTACCTTTGGCGTCATTACATTGCTTTGCCCGAAAGAGGAAAGTTTTCAGTGTTCAATAGAACACATTATGAAAACGTTTTGGTTACCAAAGTACATCCTGAATATATTTTGGCAGAAAATATTCCTCAAGTAGAAAGTGTATATGATATTGATGATGAGTTTTGGGAAAAACGATACCAACAAATCAATGATTTTGAAAAACACATTGCCGAGAACGGCACCATAATATTTAAGTTTTTCTTACATCTTTCCAAGGAAGAACAGCGACAGCGTTTACTTCGGAGAATTCGGTTAAAGCAGAAGAATTGGAAGTTTTCTCCAGGAGACTTGGAGGAAAGAAAGCTTTGGCATAAATACGAAGCCGGTTACGAAGAAGCTCTGAAAAAGACCTCCAAAGACCACGCACCCTGGTTTGTGATTCCAGCAGACAACAAAAATGCAGCAAGGGTCATCGTGGCATCCATAATGATGGAAGCGTTAAAAAAGTACAAAGATATCGAGGAACCTGAGTTGGACGACGAAATAAAAGCTAATTTAGAAACCTTTAAACAAGAACTGGAAAAAGAAACCACATGAGAACCTTCCTACTTTTGGCCTTTTTGTTGGTCAGTACCCCTTTTTTTGCTCAGACCGAGGATGAAAAACAGATTAAAGCGATTTATGATGAAGCCTTAACTAATGGCAAAGCCTATGATTGGCTTAATTATCTATCTAATCAAATTGGGGGACGTCTCTCAGGATCCGTGCAAGCTCAACAAGCCGTTGAGTATACTAAGGCACAACTGGACTCATTGGGATTGGACAAGGTTTGGCTTCAGCCAGTTATGGTGCCAAAGTGGGTTAGGGGTATCCCGGAATTTGCCTATTTTGAGACCAAACCCGGGCTAACAACCAATGTGCCTATCTGTGCTCTTGGGGGGTCTGTGGCAACTCCGGATGGTGGATTAAAGGCCAGTGTTATTGAAGTTAAAGGGATTGAAGACCTTGAAAAATTGGGAAGGGATAAAATTGCAGGTAAAATTGTTTTTTACAACCGACCCATGGACCCAACATTGATCAATACTTTTTCAGCATACTCAGGCTGTGTGGACCAGCGTTATTCAGGTGCTGCCGAAGCGGCAAAATATGGCGCCTTGGGTGTTATTGTACGTTCCATGAACCTTCGTTTGGATGATTATCCCCATACTGGTTCCATGGGATATGGCGATACACCGGTAAACCAACGGATACCAGCCGCTGCCATCAGTACTAATGGAGCTGAACTGCTGAGTACTACCCTTAAATTAAATCCTGATGCCAAGTTTTACTTCAAACAAAACTGCAAACAGTTGGAAGATGTTCAATCCTATAACGTGATTGGCGAAATAACTGGAAGTACCTATCCCAACGAGATTATGGTTGTCGGAGGTCATTTGGATTCTTGGGATTTGGGAGATGGTTCCCATGATGATGGAGCTGGTTGTGTGCAGAGCATGGATGTTTTAAGGTTGCTTAAAGAAACAGGATATAAGCCAAAACGCACTTTGCGAGTGGTTCTGTTTATGAATGAAGAAAACGGAATGAGAGGAGGTAATAAGTATGCCGAGGTCGCTAGAAATAAGAATGAAGAGCATGTATTTGCTTTGGAAAGTGATTCAGGAGGATTTACCCCTCGCGGTTTCTCTATTGATGCTAGTACAGAAAATGTAAAACAGATTCAAGGATGGCGTGATTTATTTGAGCCTTATTTGATTCATATGTTTTATGAAGGTGGAAGTGGAGCCGATATTGGTCCATTGAAAGAAGATGGAATGGTATTGGCCGGATTGCGACCTGATACACAGCGTTATTTTGACCATCACCATGCTGAAAACGATACTTTTGAGCATGTGAACAAAAGGGAATTGGAGCTGGGAGCGGCCACTATGGCAAGTTTGGTCTATCTTATTGATAAATATGGAACCATCCCGACCAAAAAAATTAAGGGTTAAATAAAGCGCACCAAAATAAAATTAAGCCTTGCTAGCTTTTCTCATTCGCTTAGGACCATACCAAAGCCAAAATCCTGTAATGGTAAAAATCAAAAGGGAAACACCCATTACCGTGGTATAGACTAGTTTAATATAGCCATCCGTTCCAAAATAATCATCGACGATAGAACCATCGTGGACATTTTCCAGAAAATCCGATTTTCTTTGGCCAATGGAAAGAACATTACCAGTTGCACCATCCAGTTGGACTTCATAAAAGGAATCTACAAAAATAAACTTCATGGAACCTTTCTCTTTTCTTAGGTCGATTCGGTCAATCTCGAGGGAAAGTTCAGGAGATACTTTATTGTGCAGGGTGTTACAGGCAATCGAATGAAGACTATCAATAGGAAGCCACTCTTTTAACTCTGCTGTGGTTCCTTGCTGTGTTTTTGGGAGAATATATCCGTTAGAGTTCTTTTTCCAGCCCAGGATGAGACCGGATACAGATATGAAAAAGAAAAATATAAATAATAATGCCCCTGTGGTTCTGTGTACTTTTCGAAATATACGTAATACTTTGGCCTGCTTCTTCCTTTTGCCCATTCCTGCCTGTTAAAAAACCTAAAGATCATTAAAATTTATGGAAGGGTACTAGGCATTTACTCTTGAATTTTAAGAGCATGTTCGTATTTAACATAAATTTTAGAATATGAAAGATGGTCAGTTATCGGAACTTACCAAACCTTGATCAACTTCCTGCTAAAGCAGTTCCGAAAACACCAACGGCCAATTCTGCCCAAACAAGAAGAAACGAAATCACTATGGCTACGATCGCAATAATTTTATTATTGAAAGATTTTGCTTTTCGAGCTACAAAATCAATAGCGAAACCCAGGGCCAATAATAATCCTCCGGCTACCAAAAAATCGAATAAAGACCAATTTACTTCAGATGAGAATTGCATGGCCGTAAATGGAATTGAAAGCAATACCAAAACTAATGATAGGATTATAAGGTACCTTTTACTAATTGACATAGAAATGGACTTTAATCTACACTAAATTAAAATATAAAAGGTTTCATTTAACAGGATTAGTGAAAAAATCCACAAAATTTTACTTCGGTAAACTGCCTATTCTGTTTTATAGAGTTTGGGTCCGTTGATTCCTTTTTCCAAAAATATAGCTTTATTTATCTCAAAATGCATTTCGGACATTTGGTTGAGATACTCTTTCAAAGGTGGTAGACCAATCTTTTTTCTTCTTTGATTTACATTGATACTATCCTCCAGAGTTTTTGGAAAAGCTTGACAAACTTCCCAATTGTAATCTACTTGGGTACCATAAACCTGTGGTTGACCCTTATTTAATCTTACTGGTCTAATTCGGCCATCCGTTTCAATTCGTCGGCCAATTCTTGGTTGAATACCACTTTTTTTTCGGTTCGGTTCACTTCAGGACTTTTGTTTTTGCAGCCCATAACAAAGCAAAGAATGAATGTGGTGTAAGCAATTCTCATATTATAATATTAATCGATAAGATTATGAATTGCATTATCGGTCAAGTGCCCAACATTGGCCGTTATTTTTTCAATATCCCAGTTCCACCAAGCTAATTCCAAAAGCTTGGTAATGGTTTCATCCGGAAAACGTTTTTTGATTTCCTTTGCGGGATTGCCCCCTACAATGGAATAGGGCTCTACATCTTTTATAACGGTGGAGTTGGTTGCAATAATAGCGCCGTCCCCAATAGTTACCCCTGCCATAATGGTAGCGTTGTAGCCAATCCAAACATCGTTACCTATGGTAATGTTACCTTTTTGGGGATAGGTTTTTCCCTCCATTGCTTTTTCCCAGCCGTTTCCAAATATGGAGAACGGGTAGGTAGACAAGCTATCGGTCAGGTGGTTGGCACCGTTCATTATAAATTTAACGTCGGAGGCAATCATACAGAACTTACCGATGATCAGTTTGTCGCCTACAAAATCAAAAAGGTATTTTACGTTCTTTTCAAAATTTTCTACGTTCTCAAAATCATCATAGTATGTATAATCCCCAACAATGATGTTGGGGTTTTTGACGATGTTTTTAAGGAAACAGAGTCTGTTATAATGTTCCAGCGGGAATTTTTCGTCTTTATTAGGTCCTGTCATTTAATTTAAAATTTTATTGCTTCAAATTACCCACAACATTTTTTGGAAAGATGTTACACATTAACTCCGAAAAGATAACCCACGAATGCAGATAATCCCATTGCAATTGTTCCCCAAATGGTTATTCGGATAATAGCTTTTCCAATACTTGAGCCACCTGTCTTTGCAGATGTTGCACCTAAAATAATTAGAAAAAGTATGGTAAATCCATAGAGCCAATATTCCATTCCTTTTACTGGGATAAAAAGCACAACCAATAATGGTAGTAGTCCACCTACGGTAAATGCTGCTCCGGATGCCAAGGCCGCTTGAATCGGGTTTGCTTTACTCATTTCATTGATGCCCAGCTCGTCTCGCATGTGGGTCCCCAATGCATCGGCAGCGGTTAATTCCTTGGCTACCTGTATGGCAGTTTCATGTTTTAGCCCTCTTTGCTCATAGATTTGCGTTAGAATATCTAATTCTTCTTCAGGCATTTCTTCCAGTTCTTTTTTTTCCCGTTCAATATCGGCCTTTTCAATATCGGTTTGAGAACTGACGGAAACATACTCACCGGCGGCCATTGATAATGCTCCTGCCACCAGTCCTGCCACAGTTGCCAGAACTATGGGTTCTTTTGTTGTACTTGCAGCGGCTACACCAATTGCAAGACTCGAAATAGAAATAATACCATCGTTGGCACCAAGAACGGCCGCTCTTAACCAATTGCTCCGATGGATATAATGGGGATCTAAGTAATTTTCTATTGTGACTTTTTCCTTTTCCATTCGTTCTTTTGATTTAAAGTTAGGTAGCCAAAATTTACCAAAATTTAAGCAGTCAATACATATTTGCTATGGTCAATTTAATTGCATTTCAATCTTTTGGTTCGGCAAAGTTGCCGTTTATGATAAACTTTAATCATGGATGACGCGTTTTAACTTGCTATTTTATTCTACATCCAACCAAAGCTTTGGTTTTATCCTATGTTTCAATACGTCAAATCCAAGATCAAAACTTGTTTCAAAATGCTGGGAAACTCAACTCTACTAATGTTCAGCATAATGTACAGCTCTGATGGCCGTAAGACCATAGTTATCGTGTAATAATTTTACTGTCTACATTGATATTTTTTGTTAGCGTTTTTTCGTAGGTGGGCAAATGGAGATAGAGGTTTATGATTTTGGTGTTGAATTTTATTAAGCACATGTACTCTTGATCCTCAAAAGCCTTTCTGTTTTTATTAAAGAACAATTTATATTCGTTAAACGGCATATCCTTGATTTTATCATCAAAAAACTGTGATGGAAGAACCGTTTTACTGGATGGTGACGAGTAGGATAAAGAACTAACTTCAGCATTACTGTTTATTTCTAACAAATTTAAATTCATTTCCATTTCATCTTTGGCAGCGACGATATGAAAATTATTGTTTGTTAAATTACTGTACTCCAATTTTTGCAAAAGCTCTTTATCGCCTTTCAATACAATATAGTTCTCTTTATACTCAAGAATTTTTATTGTTCTATCTTCGATTCTAATCAACGAATCTCCTTTTTCTTTGTTTATCCTGTAATTTTTATACCCTGTCAAAAATTTAAACTGCAAGTCGATATACCCTTTGATCGAGCCAAATCCGAGGTTTTGAAGATAAAACATCTGATAGCTTATATTGGAGCCGCCACCTCTGGAACGTCCCAGGGAATCCATTAAAACAATCTTTTTGTTATTGGAATCTGTAAGATTATATTCGATAATTTTTGTTTTATTTCTTGGGAGTTTTTCATCCATATTTATTTTAAACGATAGGTCCATAACCTGCTGCTTTTTACTTCTTATTCCAGGAAAAGAAGATTCCAGTATGGATAACTCACATTCTATACTATCTAAGTTCTGTGCGGGGTTATTTTGACTGAATTCATCGAAATATTCAACTTTGTTCAATGTGTCTATCTCATATTTCTCAAAATATTTGTCCATGGGAAATATTGCACGATTTACTTTATAGATCATAGGTAATTGCATTTCAAGCAATTCTTCATCGGTAAATTGTTGGGAGAAGGACAGTGTAGGGACGACAAAAAAGATTAATAGTAGTTTATAATTCATACGATTATTTAATGATTACAACAGAAGGTCTTGGTTATGGTTTTGTTCTAGGGGACCTCCTAAGCCCTAACAATGGTTTTTGTGATGTTTCATTATAACTGAAGATAATGAATTTCAATTAGGAATTAAACCGATGAATTATATATCCTCTATGTCTTTTTTTTATTCAGCTTGTTTATAATTCAGGCCAGTTTTTATTCCACTTATTATCAGTAGAATTATCAATAAAAGTTGAATGGTCAATAAAACATAGTAAGCATTCCATCCATTTCCATTGCTTCCTTCAATTCCGCCACGAAAAACCTCATATTCGGCTGTAGTTGGGATTGCTCGAATAGAATTGACCAACGAAATCAGAAAGGTGAAAATCAAAATCAGAGTTAAGTCCGAAATCATAAAAATTAGATTTGCGGTCAAGTTTTTAAAATTCCGCTTCAACATTCGGATAAGGTAAACGCCAAAGAAAACTAGCGTTGTAAGTAGCACAATCAGATGAATATTCGCAATTACGTAATAAGTATCGTGAACATTAATGTCGGTTACAGATTCCAATGTAAGTCCATCAATTCCAAAAATCCAGAGTATTATGATCAGAATAAAACAAATAGTTCCGAGTATCCAAAATGTTTCTTTTTTCTTCAAATTTTTAATAAGTATTCAGTTTTTATATTTCCATTTCTACCATTTCCGCTCTTGCTCCAAATCGGATGGGTAAAATACTTGTTCCAATTCCTTTTGATATGTACATTTTCGGTTCGGATTCTTTAGACCAACCTTTTAAATATTTTCCACTTCCTTGAGGTTTAAAAGGAACAATTCCTAAAAAGGTAATCTGTCCTCCGTGAGTATGCCCAGAAAGTACTAAATCAATATTTAAATTTCCTTTTTGTTTTGTGATTATATCTCTGTGTTCAGGACAATGTGATAAAACTATATTGGTTTCAGTTTCTTCTAGATTTTCAATTGCTTTTCCAAAGTCGGCGTTTCCACCAACAAAATCGTCAATTCCAATTATTGAGATTTCTCGATTTCTAATTGAAATTGTCCTATTCTCGTTTATCAGTAATTCACAATTATTTTTAGAATAAATACTTTTAAGTTCTATGAGATTCACATTTCCCCAATATTCCCAATTTCCGGTTATCGCATATTTTTTAATCGAATTATCAATTAACTCAAGGAATTCATTCAGAGGTTTTATTTTTTCTGTTTTATCAACAGAATCTCCAGTTATAAATATTAAGTCGGGTTTTATTGCGTTGATTTTTTTTGCAATGGATTTGTGAAAATATCTTAATTGGTCAAAATGTAAATCCGAAATTTGAATGATTCTTATTTTGTTTTTTTCCGATTTTGAGATGTCAAAGTAATTCCAGTCAATCACATATTTCTCAAACCAAAGTGAGTCCAAAAGAACTAATCCAATTGAGGTTAAAATTCCTTTTTTAATAAATTTCCTTCTGGTTAAGTTTGTCATTTCTCAAATTCTGGCAACGGTTTAGCACAGACTTTAGCAATTCCGAGATTAGTTTTAGTTTGCCCTGAGCGTAGTCGAAAGATAGTCGAATCCGTCGACTTGAGGGTGGCGACTGATGTACTCCTTAAAAAATCGACATTAGTGAATAAATTGCGGTTATACATTGTTAGCCACGGTATTCAATTCTAACTGCTTTGACATTGCTATAAATTCAAAGTTTTCCTTTCCGATTTGAATTCGTGATTTCCAATTTCCATAAATCCGTTTTTTATGTAGAAATTAATCGCCCGTTCATTGCTATCAAGTACTGAAAGCCATATTTTACTAAAACCTTTTTCTTTCGCTTTCTTAAGAAGTCGGCTTTGCAATTCAAATCCGATTTTCATTGATAAAAAGTCTTTTAGTACATAGATTTTTTGCAGTTGGCAAATATTTTCATCCGCAATAAATTCTGATTTGGAATTCAATTTAAGTTTTGCATAACCAACAGGTAATCGGTTTGCAAAAGCTATCCAGAAAACATTATTTGGTTTCGAAATTCCGTTTTCAATTTTTTCAATTGAAAATGTTGAATTATAATAATTCAATAAATCTTGCTTGTCTCTAAAAAAGTGGCCGAAAGTTTCAGTAAATGTAATTCTTCCAAGAAGAGCAATAAATTGAGCATCTTCCTTATTCGCTAATCTGATTTCTATATTGTTCATTTTCCATTACGTTCTTTCTACATTGTTAGCACCAGTTTTTTTATTTTATAAGTTGAATTATTATTCCCAATATCCCGATTATCAGACACAAAGGCGAAAAGAGTTTTGTGTCCAGTTTTGCAAAGTCCGTTTTTCTCACGCTTTTAAAAAATCCGACATATTTAAATTCGCCAACTGCTCGTAAAAGGAATATTATTGGAATTATCCAACTTCCATATTTTATAATCCATTCAGGTAAATTGTATTCAATAAGTCCAGACTTAAGCACATAAAAAAATCCGAAAGCTATTAATCCAATTCCAACTATTGCACTATCAATTTTTTTCGGATTCAATACTCTTTCTCCATTTTCTTTAGTCGGTAGGGATTCCACAAATCCGAATTTTCCTCCGATTACCCAATTGAAATGAATCATTCCAAGTCCAATTAGGATTAAACTTAATAAAATTGATAAAATCATAATTTCAGTTAGGTATTTTTAAATTGGTGCCAACGGCCACGCGGCTATGGCGAGTAGTGTTGCGAGCTTGCTCGCAAAAGCTACGGGGAGCCATTGGACGCTGATTCGCTATAGCCGCATGTTGGGAAAAGGTGCAATTTTTCTTTCTGCGGGGCGAAGGCCATTGTTTTTTAAATGTGGAATAAATATAGCGAATAAGCTGTCTTACTGCGTGGCCGTTGGGAAAAAATAGCTCGGGGGGTTGTGCCGCTTGCGGTACTGGCCGAGCGGCCGAAGGCATTTTTCCCAACGGTAAGTATATGAAGCGTAGCATCCCGAAGGGTGCTATGATTTCATATACAGTGTTGTAGGTATGTTATTTATTTTAATTTCCACCACGGTTTCTTTTTTATAGGTTCACCTGAGTCTAGATAATATTTCCTGAAGCTACCTCCTTGAACTTCTCTTGTGTCAAGGTTAATTGAAAAGTCAACCCATTCATCTGCATCATTCATTGGGTCATAAGATTTGCCAATTAGAATTCTGTTTTCAATTTTTAAATCATCAATACCGTCAAATGATATTCTTGGTGATTCCCAAATTCTTCCATTTTCATTGACAAAATCGACACAGATATCATCCGATATTATCAAAGTTTGACCATAAATGATTAAATTTTTGTACCCCCCACCGAATACTTTAATGGGTTTTTGAGATTTAGGATTCATTAAATATGCTTCTCCACCTGCAACAACTAAAACTCTATCTTCCGAGAATTCATATGTGAAATTCAAATCTGTAAGTCCTAATTGAAAGTTCGCTACCCACGTTTTAATTCCATCATTAAATTCAATGACAAATCCTTCATTATAAAAGGGTTCTTCAGATTCAGAAATTGGAATATACATATCTCCATATACAGGAAGTGAATCTAATTTTTTGTGTGCGTTTGGTGGCAGAATTCCCAATTGCCATTCTTCTTCAGTAATGAAAGAATACCACTCTAATTCAATTGATGCATAATTGAACTTCCATTCAATCCAGTTGCTCTCTGAATTACGAGTAAACATTCCATCCAATTTAATTTCCTGTTTTAATTCGTCAATTTCTGTATTTGCTATTTCATTCCAACAGTCGGTTAAATCACTTGGTATTTTTTCGATTTCGTATTCTTTTCCTTCTTGTTTGTAAACTCGAAATTCCTCTTTATTAATTCCTTGTATTTTGAATCTACATTTCCCAAGAACAATCCCATTTTCATATCCTTGTTCCAAATAATCAGCTAAATAGCCCCAATCAAAAGTTGCAATGGTCAAATCACCAGCCCTCTCAAGATTTTCTAAGTGAGAATCATGAAGACTTAAGCGACTTATATTTGTTTCAATTGAGTTCATTTTAATTACCTACAACGGCCACGCGGCTATGGCGAGTAGTGTTGCGAGCTTGCTCGCATTAGCTACGGGGA
>NZ_QXFH01000075.1:26771-36825 GCF_003581615.1 Flagellimonas lutimaris | reverse complement strand
GTTAATTCAAACAGTCAACATGCTCCTATCTCAATGTCCAGTCAAATGTAGTAAGTCCAGTGAACCAAATGCAAAACAAATTGGACCAATTGTGTCTATGGGTGCTCTTAAGAATTTCTACCTTTGTAGTGTTGAAATCAAATACACTCAATCTAGATGTTGATTGAATCATAAAAGTTCCAATGAGCGAGGGGAAAATGCACAGGGCCAAGATTTTTAAACAATCGTAAAATTTGTACATAGCCCGCAAGATCATATATCCATACCCAAAGAGTTAAGTATACAATAAAGTTGGCCATCATTAATGCGAATGAAACAATGAAACAAATTTCAATAATCTCATTACTCCTTTTGGCACTCAATTCTTTTGGACAAAAATCTGAAATACTTGCAGAACCGAAAGTTGACGAAAGAGTTGAACTCTTAAGCATTGTGTTTAGACTAGCCGATAGTAAAGAGTACAGTTCAAATAAATTTCCAAAATATGTTGAAAATATTGAAAAGCATTTTCAACCTTATAAAAATCATGAATTAATAAATTACATAAAAAAGAAACTTCGCAGAAAAGGAATTGGTTATGATGCTGTTATGCATATGGCGATCAATTTATCAGACAATTATCCGTTTCAACCCATTATTCCATTCTCAAAGGAAATTCCAGAAGAAAGGTGGGGAAAGAAAAGAGCAAGTAAATTTTTACAACTACTGAATAGATTCTATAGCGATGCCAATTGCGAAAAATTCTTTCAGGAAAATAAAGCAGTATATAAAACGGCCTCTGGAAATTTTCAAAAAGTTCATGATGAGTTGGATGTTAATTGGTATCAAGAATTTTATGGGCAGGAACATAAGGGAGAATTTAGAATAGTGAATGGATTGGGAAATGGAGGTGGCAATTATGGTCCAAGTATTTCAATTGCGGACAAAGAAATTATTTATGCCATTATGGGCACATGGAGTGTTGACAATTTGGGAATGCCACAATATGAATTGGACGATTATTTCCCGACTTTACTACATGAATTCAATCACTCTTTTGTAAATCATATTGTAGAAAAATATCATACAGAACTCTCTAAAAGTGGAGAAGCCATTTTTGCCGTATTAAAGGACATCATGGAATCACAGGCATATGGAAGTTGGCAAACTATGTATGCGGAAGCTATCGTAAGGGCTGGTGTAATAAGATATTTGAAAGACCATAATTACCCAAATGAAATTATCGAAACTGAATTAAACAATGAAATGAATCGTGGGTTTTCATGGACAGACAAACTCGTTCAAGAATTAGAGCGATATGGCCAAAACAGAGATATGTTTCCAACTTTGGAAAGCTTTATGCCTGAATTGGTAAAATTCTTTGACAACGTTGCAGATAACATAACTGAAATTGAAAAATGTGATTGATAGGCGAAGACCTAAGTTTGTTGGGATAAAACCTTTTGAAAATGGAAATCATTTTTGATAAACCATTGTTATTCAATAAACGAAGGAGAAAAAGGAGATAAGGCTTATCCCGAAATGGGAGAGGCAACATACTCAAAAGATAATAATTTGGTATTTATTGAATTAGAGTTGAAGCCTGATAAAGAATATGAATTCATATTAACTGGTTGATTTTTAAGTCAAAAAAAAGTCATGGAATCAATGATCACGAAATAAATTATAAAACGAAGAAAGAATAACGAACGCCCAACAATGGCTATAAATACTTGCTTGTTTTCGCCAACTTCTGAAAATCAGAGAGGATTTTCCGCCCGCTTTGTATGTTCTTGCAACGTCAAGAGCTAACCCTCGCAAACACCCATAACATGGACGAATGTACAAAAGCTGAAAACCGAAGAATGGAAATAAAAAAAGTAAACCTTAAATCAAAACTAAATAAGTTTAATGAATATTGGACACCTAAAATAGTAGGAGAACTAAATAATCAATTTGTTAAACTTGCCAAGTTTAAGGGGAATTTTGTAATGCACATGCACGAGCAAGAAGATGAACTATTTTTTGTTGTTGAAGGAAAACTATTCATTGAACTGACTGAAAAAACGTTAGAATTAAATCCCGGGGAATTCGTTATAATTCCAAAAGGAATTAAACACAAGCCCTATGCTCCCGAAGAAGTTAGTGTAATGTTATTTGAGCCTGCTTCTACACTGAATACCGGAAATAAAGAAAACATATTAACTGTTTCAGAATTAGATAAAATTTAATTGATTAACAAGATTGGAAATAAAGCCGAGTACAACAATGGCTATCAGATATTGTTTGTTCTCGCCTAGCTCTGAAAATCAGTAAGATTTTCAGTTTGGTACAATCGTGATAAGTTAACCGCTAAACCACGCAACCACTCATAGCCGAGACGTTACACAATATTTAGAACGAAATTGAGAGAAATAGTATCAACAGAATGGCTAAATCAGAATTTAAGCAATTCCAGCATTATTATACTTGATGCTAGTATAACAACTGGTGCAAATGGAAAAGAGTTTAAGAAATTTGACCTGACTATTCCAAATGCAAGGTTTTTTGATTTGCAAAATGTATTCCTGGATAAAACAAGTCCTTTTCCGAACACAATTCCAAAACCTGAACAATTTGAACTTGAATGTAGAAAACTAGGGATAAATAAAGATTCGGAAATTGTTGTTTTCGATAATAACGGAATTTATTCAAGTCCAAGGGTGTACTGGCTTTTTAAAGTTATGGGTCACCAAAAAATATCCTTTGTTGATGGTGGACTTCCCGACTGTATCGAAAAAAGATTTCAAACCGAAAAAAAGCGGATCAAAACTATAGAAATAGGGGATTTTGAAGTGCAATTTAACGAAACATTGGTTGTTGATTTCGAATGGATTTCTATAAATACAATCAAAAAGAAATTCACGATAGTAGATGCAAGGTCGGAAAGCAGATTTAACGGAATTGGAAAAGAACCAAGGGAACACTTTAAAAAGTGGAAGAATTGAAAATTCAGTTAACATTCCATACCAAGAGGTTTTGAGATACGGAAAGTACAAACCAAAAAACGAATTGAATATGCTTTTTAAGAAAAAATGCAATAACGACAAAGAATTGGTTTTCAGCTATGGTTCGGGAATGACAGCTTGTATTGTTATGTTAGCTTGTCAAATTGGATATGGAAATAGTTTAAACGTGTATGACGGTTCTTGGACAGAATGGGCTGAACGGAATAATCTAAAAAACGTTATGTAAAAATAGCGTATAAGTAATAGCGATTTAAGTAATAAAACGATAGTATAAACAAAAATGAAGGTCCACTTAAAACAGAAGGGGACGTAGTAGAAACCCGCTAGCACCCATACGCTAAACGGTTACCTGTAATTTACCTGTTTTGAGGAAAGTCAATTACTTTATTGAGCAAAAATCATTTAGGATAGACAAAAAACAAATTTAAAAATTCAACAAATGAAAAACATAGTAAAAAAAGAAAATGCTGTAAGAAGACAGTTTTTAGGAGTTGACTTTGTAGTACTATCCATGGGAAGAGACACTATGGTCACTAAAATGTTGTATAAGCAAACTGATTTTGTGCCTTTTCACAAACACCCCAATGAACAAAGCGGTTATGTCATTTCGGGAAAGTACAAATTGGCGGTTGATGGAAAAGAACATGACTTAAAAGAAGGAGACACTTATTCCATTCCAGCGGATATTGAGCATTCAATAAAGATAATCGAAGCTGGAGAAGTTGTTGATGTATTTTCACCTATTAGGCAAGACTATCTATGAGAGGAAGAATAAGCAAGAGCTAATGTTCTTTTCTAAAAAACAAAAGTAAAAATGTATAACCGCAATTACCACATATTCGACGGAGTAGGAATCCACTCCGAATTGCAAACATCAGCGCTAAATCGAAAAGTAAAATATATAAACCCTTAACAGATGGTTAAACGAGAACATTGGCAACAAGCTTAAAACAAAATACAAACAATGCATTCAACTGAAATAATTCTATTGAACTTTTCCGAAATAAGAAGACGTAGCATAAAATTATGGAGCGGAATTTCAAAGGAATATCTGAATTGGAAACCTGATGAAAATGCACTTACGATTATTGAAATGATAAGGCACGTTTTGGAAGGCGAACACCTTTTCCATAAAATAATTCAGAATCGAGGGAATTTAGCGAATTACCAATCACCCTGGAAAGAACTAAAATATTCGGACTTAAAAAATGAGCTTGACTTTTCAGAAAAATATCGGATAGAATTCCTGAATATGATAAAAGAGTTGAAAACAGAAGATTTGGAAAACATAAGAATTGAGAGAAAAGAAGTTGGCCAAAGTAAAAAACTGGCAGATTATCTGAATCGGATCGCTTACCACGAATCCGTTCACACTGGACAAATGTTGGACTATTTGAGAACTGCCAGAATTGAAAGACCTGAAATTTGGGACTAAAAGCCCGTTAACAACAATGTACAACCGCAATTAACGCTCATTCAACGGAGTCCGAATCCACTCGGAATTGCCAACGTCAGCGCTAAACCGAAAAGTAAAACATATAAACCCTTAACTTTAGGTTACTCGAGAACGTAACCTACAAACAACACAAAAGCTTTATGCTAAAAAAGACTTCAATCATTTCTTTTCTCTTCTTACTATTTTTCACAAAGGGTTTTTCTCAGAAAATAGAAACTTTAAGACAGAAAATTGATAGTATAACAAATACAAAAGATGTAATTGTTGGCGTTGCTATTAATGGATTTAAAACCAATGATACACTAAGCATTAATGGTCAGAGACACTATCCCATGCAGAGTGTTTTCAAACTTCCAATTGCATTGGTCATTTTATCAGAAGTGGATAAAGGTAATCTTTCACTTGACCAAAAAATTGATATTAAGAAAAGTGAACTGCTACCTGGACTATGGAGTCCAATAAGAGAAAAATATCCCGAAGGGGCTTACCTTACCATTGCAGAGATCATCGAGTACACGGTCGCTATGAGTGATAATGTCGGCTGTGATGTTTTGCTCAAATTGCTCGGAAAACCGCAAGTTGTTGAAAATTATTTTTCAAGCCTCGGTTTTAAAGATTTTGCTGCGAAAATAAATGAGGAGACTATGCAGAGTAATTGGGAACTGCAATTTTTAAATTGGACAACACCAATTGAAGCCAATAAGATTCTGTCCACATTTTATAAAAATAAAAATGGTTTACTTTCCCAAGACAGTTATGACTTCATATGGAACATTTTGAAAGGAACCAAAGTAGGAAAGAATAGGTTAAAGGGGCAATTGCCAGAAGAAACAGTTGTTGCACATAAAACCGGTTGGTCGGGGAAGAATAAGAAGACAGGTATAACCGCTGCCGTAAACAATATTGGAATTGTATTCATGCCGAATGGCGAATACTTTACAATAAGTGTTTTTGTGACGGAATCCAAAGAAGATTTCAAAACCAACGAAAAAATCATATCCGATATCTCTAAGGTGGCTTGGGATTATTTTTCGGGTAATTAACTGATATTGCTAAACAAATCTAAAAAATACCCGCAGGCAACATTTTGTATAAGCAATATTGGGTTTCGTGGTATTTTGAAACATAGAAACACAGCCCAAAGGCCGATGCTATCTTACAGGTTAATGGGTTCACATCCACTACTGAGTATAAACAAGTCCGTTGTAGTACATTATGCACCCTAAACTTGAAAATCTATGAGTTTGATATATGAAACACCAAATTTTGTTGTTGAAGCAGTGCAATTGCCATTAGTGACTAGGTTAGATGGCGGCCATATATCAATATCTCCTAAAATCAAATTGGATAATAGGACTTTATTAACTCCAAAACTGGCGATTGAGCAAATGTATCTAACTATGCTAGTTGGGGAGGCAATGACAATTGGTCTTAATAATTGTGGAATTGATATTGGAAGAATCAATTATCAGGACAACGGAAATTGGGGAGTTTTAAAACCCGAAGGTCCTTTTCTTCATGTTCACCTTTATGGAAGAGCCAAAAGTGCCAAGGTTCATAAATATGGTGAAGCTTGTGACTTCCCGTTTCGTCAAACAGGATTCTATGATGATTTTGAACCCTTAAATGTAGATGACATTGAAGAAATTAGAAAACAAATCAATATACTTTTGGAAACTGAAAAATATATATTTTCCAATTGGGTTAATTAAACTAAAAAATCCATATGAACGGATTACCTTTTGCCTTGGTATTGGCTTCAATTTTAACGCATGCATATTGGAATTATCTAATAAAACGCTCAGAAGAGAAACATGTCTTTACCGCTCTTAGCAAAATAGCTGAAATTGTAATTTTCGCAACCCCAGCAATTTATTTTTTGAGTATAACTGATTTTAAAATATCGTTTTTATTTCTAATTTTAGTTGCTTCGATAATAACATTCTTAAATTATTTCTTTCTGGCAAATGCCTATAAATACGGAGAGCTTTCATTAGTCTATCCAATCTCTAGGTCAAGTATTCTATTCCTCCCCATATTGGCTTATTTATTTATTGGGGAGACGATAGACTCCATTGGAATAATTGCAATAGTATTCATTCTTTTAGGAACATTTATAATGCATTTGGACTCCTTTGACAGAAATGGAATTCAAAACATTGCAACCAATATAAATAACAATGGTAGTATCTATGCCTTGATTGCAGCATTCACAGTTGCAGGATATACTTTATGGGACAAGATATCCATTTCCAAAATGGAACCTTTTCTTTATTTCTATCTTTACACATTTGTAATTTGCTGCATATATAACTTTTTCATTTTCTCAAAGTTTTCAAAGAATGAAATCAAAAATGAGTGGATTAACAATAAATCTAGAATTATACAAGTAGGTTTTTTTAATAGTTTCACTTACATATTAATACTAATCGCCCTGACAATGAGCAAAGCGACTTATGTTGGTGGACTAAGACAATTAAGTATTGTAATTGGTGCTTTTCTTGGATATAAATTTCTTGGAGAGAATTTGACTAAACCTAAAATAATTGGAATTTTAATTTCAGTAATCGGAGGGAGTTTAATTTATCTGGCAAAATAACCCATTATAACACGTTGTATAAGCAATAGTGGGTTTAGTGGTATTTTAAATCATACAACCATAACCCAAAGGTCAATTTTATCTTACAGGTTAATGGGTTCACATCCACTACTGAGTATAAACAAGTCCATTGTAGAACATTATGCAATCAAAACCGAAAATCCATAATTGTGGAATACAGACTTCAACCACAAAGAGCAGAGCTAAAATTAAATTCCTTTGGCCCATTTGAACACATAGATTTCTCATCCCACAATGGCGACTGTTTATCCAAACAATTTGTCGGACACCATAATCAAAGTGAGGATTGCGCACTCCCCTGTTGATATCAAGGTTCATAAAACTGCCTTCACAAATTACAGTTCAGGCAACTGTCCATCACTGTCCGATTTCACTCATGAAACAGTTGCATTGAACCAAAAGCAAAACAAATTGGACCGATTATACCTATGGATGCCCGTAAATATTTTTATCTTCACGATTGGCAATCATTTTATTTTTTGATTCAATATGTGCAAAAGGTTCTGTCTTCATTTTGCTATTCTGATTTGTCCAGGAAGATAACGATCATGTATGGAAAAATTGAAGTTAAATTTCGGATTCATTCCGAAGATTGGAAACTTGAACAATCCATAAAACAAAATCAAATCTACCCCAAAGAGGAAATTTTGATTGAATCGTTGAAGTTCTTATATGAGATGAGTGAATGCAGAGCCAAGATTTATAAAAAACCCGTAAAACTCGCGTATAGCTCACAAGACTAGTAATCAATGCCAAAAAAGCTAGGTATAAAATCAAATTTTTCATAATCTACCAAAAATGAAAATAGTAATATATATATATCATGGCTTGACCATGCTTGATGCCATTGGACCTTACGAAGTTTTAAGGAATATACCCAATGCTGAAGTACTCTTCGTAGCTGAGAAAAAAGGGGATATAATAGCTGACTCCAAATTTGTCCACCTTAACGCGAGGTTTGAAATAGAAGAGATAAATGAGGCTGACATTCTCGTTATTCCAGGTTCGACTATAACTTTTATGAGAGAAATAAAAAACGTTAGTGTCATGAACTGGATAAGGAAAATCAACAAAACTACGAAATGGACAACTTCGGTGTGTTCAGGATCTATAATTCTTGCGGCCACTGGTTTACTGAATGGTCTAGAGGCTACTTCACATTGGAAGCCTATGGGGTTATTGAAAAAATTTGGTGCCATCCCGAAATCGGAAAGATTTGTAGACCAAGGTAAGTATCTAACGGCAGCAGGTGTCTCTGCTGGGATCGATATGGCGCTGTATTTATCTAATAAAATTGTTGGTGAGACTAAGACCAAGGCTATTCAGCTATTTATAGAATATGACCCTAGCCCCATATATAATTCAGGGAATTATTCACGTGCTGAAAAAGAAGTTATTGAAAATGCTGAAATGATTTTGCTTGAAGAAGCAAAAAAAGAACCCAAATTATTTCAGCAAATAAAAAGGACAACGCCAAAACCAAAAGAATATGTGCAACACGGCGTGTAAGTAATGACGTTTAACCGATATAACGTAAGTTAAAACATAAAACATGTAAGGACCAAACCGAAACGTTCTTCAGCAGAAATCTATTACTCTTACACTGAACACTGAGGTGTAATGATTAAATAACTATATGAAAATAGTATCAAGTTCAGGAAAGGGAAATTTTAAATTAATTGAGCAAAACAGAGAAATCCGTGAACTGGTTTATACTAATTGGTTTTCGGAAAAAGCTAAAATGCTTCTAAACGGAAATAAATTCGAAATCAAAGGGAAGGATACACATCCTCAATAAAAGATTTCAACTCACTCTGATTTAAAATAAAATCCACACTTAAAAATTTTGAAAAAGAAAATATTTCAAAAGTTGTGAATTGAATTGAACCTTCAACGAAAAACAAAAAGTACAAAAGCCATCGCTTGTCTTCAATTTAAAAGTCAACTACCAATTCAAATGTTCTTAATATCAATTACTTCTCAATTTACAAAGATGAACTTGCAACTCGTGAAATTGCACCTTTTGCCATTTATTTCACTGAGAGTTTTTGTGTTTTTAGTTGCATTCTGTAACTTACGAAACAACCTACGTGAATTTAGATTAGATTGAATTTCAAGCTCTTTATTTCTTCTTAAACATTCGATTATCTATAAGGTTTCTCGTTAAATGGTTTTTCAAGAAATTTATTGAAGTATAGTTGACATAGGGTTGTCACCCCTCCCATTTACATTTGTCCCATAATCTTGAATATATTAAATGAAGCATTTATCAATTTGTGTTATTGCTATCGTATTGATTGGCTGTAATACCCAGAACAAAACAAATATGAACGAACAAAGTAAAAAGGTAGGGACAATTGAATTGGTCATCTTTGATACCCATCCTCAATATTCCAAAGCAGAGGTGATAGCAGCAGCAAAGGCCGTGAATCCTGTAGTGGAAAAATTTGATGGCTACATTGGAAGGAAGCTAGCAGTAGACAAAAACGGTAAATGGACTGATATTGTTTATTGGACAGACCTCAAATCAGCTGAACATGCTGCACAAGAGATTTTGAAAAGTGAAACTTGTCAAAAATTCTTTGGAATGATAAATGAAGAAACTATGCAATTTATGCATCTTGAACCTGTAATTGATGTCGAATAAAAACATATGACTAAAAACGACATAATTGAAAGGGTTCTAGAAAAATATGATGGTCTTGTTCTAAATAAAAATTTGGGAGAAGTCGGACTATTTTACAATCCAGAAAATAAATTAAGTAAGGGAGTACATTCATTGACATTCAAGGAAAAGATGGTTTAAATGACAAAGCATCAAATACTGATAGAATGGCGTGTTTAGGTTGAATATTGGAATTTTAAAAGATACCTTTTTTAGGCTCTTTGTCATTTCCCACTTGATTCGACAAGTTTTGAATTTTCTATGGATACGGACATCAATAGGCCATTGGACACCTATGATGATAACGGCAGGATCTTAGCGATTTC
>NZ_QXFH01000075.1:7813-26721 GCF_003581615.1 Flagellimonas lutimaris | reverse complement strand
TCAACAACCCAAGTGCTTTGGTTTATATACAAGTTGGAGCAAGATGCAGAAAAAAAAGGTGGCTTCGTTCATTTTATTTTGGGCAATCACGAATAGAAATACTCGACCGTTTGGTGCACACGGCGCACAGAATCGACATAAAAGGTGAATCGATGATAAGAAAATTGAAAAATAAGTTTAACCCACGGACAGTTCAAATCCAAGCAGTTGATTTACACTGCTCACTTTCGTCCGGCGCGGGCAGCTCAGTTTACCCGGCTCATCCACCATATCCTCTTCTCTCACCTTTTTTATATTTTAAGAATAGTGGTTTTAAAAATCAATGACAAGTCCAACCTGGCTGGGAGTAAGGTTCAATCTCCAGTCAATCTTTTTGTCCTCCATATTATATTTCTTATCATATTCATTGTCAAGGTATTTATCTATTGCTTCTACAGTAAAAATACTCACCGCAATGCCCATGACAACATCCGAAAGCCAGTGCTCGCCATCCCATAACCTTGAGAGCCCAGGAACTAGTCCTACACCATACAATCCTGTCTTTATCCATTTATTTTTGAACTGTTTAGCAATTGCATAGGCATTTGTAAAGGCCAACATGGTGTGACCGGATGGAAAAGAATGGAACTCCCTGTTGCTATTAAAAGGTCGAAAAGTATCCTTTGACATGCCACTTATGGGCCTTGCCCTACCCACAGCTGATTTCAACAATTGTTGTAGTAGGCCAACTGCTGATGCTGATGATACAAGCAATACCCCAGTCCTTCTTAGCTTTTCACTCTTGATAAATAATCCAGTAAGGTACACTCCTCCAGTAATCATGTAATTATTTTGCGGACTGCCCACATTAAATCCATAATCCATGATAGCTGTTGGAACATACTTGCCCTGATTCACAAAAAGTTCAGAAGACGCATCGTCTAATAAATATGAAAGACCGGTGGCCAATGTTACACCCCCTAAGGCAAACCAATCTTCCTTTTCCCAATACAAGGGCCTACCATACACATAACCCATACCTCCAAAAATTCTTGCAGTATCATATTTAAAAAGTTCCCATGTGGTTTCAGAACCAATTTGCAACTTTTCTTGTCCAAAAATCGAGCTACAAGACAATGTGGTTTCAGAACCAATTTGCAACTTTTCTTGTCCAAAAATCGAGCTACAAGACAATATGAAACATATGGTCAAAGACGGTACTCTATTAAAAAGTTTCAATAACATATCTAGAATCAATCACTTCATTTCCAATGATCACAAATAAAACCAGCTTCAGATGCATCATTATTGTCGTTTACAGAACACCTTTATTGCACATAATTTGAATATACTTATAGTCGTTGGTATTAAGTTTTTTTAACACATAGCGACATTGGAAAAATGAAAAGATATAGCCTATCTGTCTCTTCATATCATTTTACATGAATCTTAGCGTTCAAGATTAATTTGTGCTCCTAATAAATAAGGGTATGGTTAAAAAAAGGAGATTAAAATTACTTAAAAACTAAAATTATGGAAATCGAAATCTGTTCAAATACTTTACATTTCAGTCCGTTTTTCCAAAAGGTTTAATGTATTAACATATAAAGAGTGCGTCACGAATTGTATATGGCCTGTTCTACATTGGAGCCTGCATAGTTGAACATGGCGACAAGTTTTTTAGCTATTATTGATTTGGGTTTGAACTTCGATGAGTGTTTTTCTTCTGCTCATCTGACCGTGATTTTAAGGTTAATAATCTAACTTAACTTTCTGCATTAATTTTTTGGGGTAGTATAATTTGACAATAGCAATGGAGTCTTTTGGAGTAGAAAACAATTTTAATAATCAAGAATATTTTGAAAGTTGCCAAGCCCAGTTGACACAGGGCTGTCACAGTTACATCCTATTTTTGTTCTATGAAAAATTTAGGAGTAGGTTTAATGGTCCTGACAGCTTTTAGTTGCAATCCGTCTGACACGAAAAAAAGGAAAATGAAACAAGTAAAAATTATTGAATTGGTAACAAGAAGAACAAAAAAGGATGGAGGCCTCGAAGAAGTAAAAAACGGTTATTCTGCGCTTAAATCAATTTGTAAAGGAGCAGCCTGGTTTTATCGCTAGGAGAACGGCTTTAAGGGAAGATGGCTCATTGATAGATATTATATCTATTGGTCTGATGTGAAATCAGCCATACGGGCCTCAAAAAAAGCAATGGGTACTGGTGTTCCAATTCCTATTTCTGAAACTATTGAAGAGGGAACTATGACCATACGGCACTTTGTGATATTCAACAGTATAGAATAACTGGGTACTAGTATCGATAAAAATCCATAGGCTAATGAGGTGCTTTCAAAGAGCATTTGAATTCGACTCAAAAAAAATCAGTAAAGTTCAAGCCTTCGGGTTTTATCTTGTCGTATGCCATTTTAAAAAAATCAATAACTTCATTGAAAATGGAGTATTCCGTGATAAATGGACTATCAAGGTTAACTGACATTCTAAATCAATTATGGGCCAAGCGAAATATTGAACCTTTAGCGGTATATTCAAGAGGAAACGCTTGGATTTTTGTTCCACTTTGTGATTTAAGTAATTAAACATGTGAATTTTGATTAGATAAAATTTTAAAGCTAACTATCACTGGCTAAACCTTTGAATATCAACAAAGTTTTACACTTAAACAATATTTAAAAAAAATTACTGGAGTATGTTTTAAATAAGGTTGTCAGTCACCAGTCTTATTTTTGTTTCATGAAAACAGAAACTATAGTAGCAATAACACTCTGAATTATTTCCGGTTGAAATAACTCAGAAAAAAGCAAAGTAAGATGACAAAAAGCAACAATTGTAGAATTGGTATGATGGAAACAAGCGAAGGAATAAACCGAGAAGAAGATGAAAATCCAATGTATGAACTGAATGAATTCTTTGGTAAACAATCTGGATTGATTTCACGAAGAATTTCTTTATTCAAGGATGGTCAGTATTTAGACCTTTTGGTCTGGACAGACTTGGAATCTGTAACAACTTCATCCAAAAAGGTAATGGATAAGCCGAAAACCTTAAAAGCGTATGAGGTAATTGATGAAAAAATCATGACTTTTAGGTATTTATCAATTTTTAATGAAATTTTAGAATGAAAACAATGACAACCGAAGAAATTATTCAGAAGGTTCTGAATAATTTCAATGGTCTTGTGAAGACCAAAAATTGGGGAGAAATCGGACTTTTTTATAATCCTGAAAATAAATTGAGTAAAGGAATTTACCTATTGACATTTAAAGAAAAAGATGGGGCGAACGACAAGGCATCTAATGTAAATAGAGAGGGAGTTTTTAGACTGAATTTGGGAGTATCGAAAGAAAGTTTTTATCAGTTATTTGGTAACAAACCGAAAAGACCAAAAGCAGGTCAAATAATCGACATGCCATTCGATTTTACGGAATTGGATAAAATAATGCCTCATCCAGTTTATGGCTGGATGAATTGGGTTTGTGTCTTAAATCCGACAAAGGAAACTTTTAACAAATTATTTCCGTTAATTGAAGAAGGGTATAATTTGGCTTTAAAGAAGTATGAAAAGAAAATGATTGGTTATAACAATGTATCGTGTCCGTAAATTATACTCTGTCTGTTGATTCAACTGCTTTTGGGCTATCCCCAAAGCAATTTGTCGTTCAATGCCAGTAGTATCCTCTCCCCAAATTTAATATGTACTAGCCACTACTTAACCTAACAGTTATGGTTAATCTGACACTTGAAAATAACCTTTAAGCTCATTGTACTCGATGAACTTTTCATTTGCTAAAAGTTTGGTCTGTGGGCTTTTTGCTTTGGTCTTGGTATGGTCGATGTCTTCAATGGTCATGCAAAGCTGGTATTCGTGGTGTTCTCGTTTCCCACAGTACTCGGGGTTCCCCTGTCTGTCAATTTGTGCGCAGCAAGGGAAGCTCTTTCTGTTGGGAGAACGGGATAGGATTACCCTGTCATTGAGCAAATCGCCGTCCATGATAAAGTTCTTACGGTCATGGAGCATTACGAAGGATACTTTGCAATAGGTGTCTATAGGTCTGGGTATAGATAAGATACGGCCGATACCTTTGTCGGAACCGACATAGTAGGTGTCCTGTGAACTTAGATAACCGGGATGGTGGGTTTCTTTTCCCCGTGCCTGTTTTCCATTTTTTGCACGATACAGGTTCTGTAATTGGTTCTGGGTCAAAATAAATCCGTCCCTCCTAGACCTTCAACCGCTTTTTAAAGGTCTCCAAATCGTAGCGAAACAAAACACTCCGTACACCTCCCGAGGATATGTACGTTCCCTGCTTCTTCGGCTCATTGGAAACACGTAACTATCGGTAGGCTGGAAGCTCGGTGGCCATCGTTACAACAGCCTTCTCAATTTCTTCGCCGAATACGGTTCATTAAAATGGAATTCTTCCTTAAAATTTCATGGAGAACTAGCTCTCCAACCAGCTCAGAGAATTCTTTGAACCTTATGATAACTGTCCAGACCATACCCCAACCTTACGGGCTTGGGATACATTGCCTAACTGCCTGGCAAGTTCAAGCGGTCCTCACTTTGGTTTGATGACTTTTGCTCCTGTACTCATCTGACAAATCTATTTTAAGGGTTAAATTAATTAATTAATACCGTCAGATTAAGTCTCAACCATTACATTTAATATAAAGTTGTTGAACTTTCAGACTCCGATTGAGCAAAGGGTTTGTCCATTTCTTCTCGATGTTCCTCTTGGCCAAGTATACCAGTTTGAACAGGGACAAATCGCAGAGTAAGGCTCCCGTGGATTTGGTAGCCCTGCGACGATGGAATTCCTTTACGGCATTGGTGTTAAAGATGATCTCTCTGATGGTCTCTACGTACTATAAGTACTGTAACAGCTGTTTCCAATTGTGTTGCCAACTCTCGATGACCACGGGATATTTTCCTCTCCATTTTTCTTCCAAATCAAATAGTCTGTCCTTGGTAATTTCCTTATTGGTCATGCGACGGACAAGCTTCAGGTCGCTCATGAACTCCTCTTGGATCTTGGAGGTAACGTACTTCAACGTATTCCTAATCTGGTGTAGAATACAGAGCCGCACCAGTGACTTGGAGAAAATGCTAAAAATCGCATCGGTACCCCAATCTGAGATTATCCGCACCGTCAATAAGGATGTGCTTTAGGCCACGATTGTTCAGGTCGGTCAATACCTTGGTCCAGAAGTTGTCGCCCTCCCTCCAGGATATGTACATACCGGGTATTTTTTTGCACACTTCTTTTTTGATTCATAGGATGTTGTATATGCCTTTTTCGGTGAATCTTTCCGTCCACTTTCACTTTGTAGCACATGACGTGGCATCATCTATCCATACAATAAATAAAAGGTTTCTGACACCCTCACTGTTAGTAATCCATTGAAAGCTATGGGAAATCCGGTATCGGGAGCTTACTTATAATGGGCTTACATATACTCGTAGCTCACGGCCATACTTTAGAGGCCGATTATCTTTTCCGATGGGTCGTCCACTAGGATTGGCCTGACGATTCTTCACAAGCTTAGGTTCGATGCTGCTCTTTATCATCTTTTGCCCATTATATATTGTGCTTATTGCAGATACTGCTCTCGGATTCGTCGCCCAGGTGACGACGATCAATCTCGATCTCAAAGGTCTCCTCGTAAACATTCTTCATCATGGGATCAAAAGCAGTGTCCTTCTCAGAAAGATTCTAGCCTGACATAAAAATAATCAAGTACCCTTTTCTCGAATTCAGTTCATTGTTCTTTTTTATAAGACTCTGTCCGAATTAAATTGATGCTTAAATATATTTCGGACAGAGTTCAGTTAACACACCCTTATTAAACAATATTGGTTCCTTTCTGAAGCACATTCGACAAGAATATTTTTCTTCTATAAGTTTAAAGTATTGCTTTACAACTGCAACCAATCATACTCCTGTCTTTTAATCATACTTCCCCGATTTATTGTGTGTGTGATATAGAAATTAAAACCACGTTTTTCGCTCACGTATTGCTAGGCTTTAATTCAATTCATTAATTTCATCATTTCAAGAGCAACTCCGGCCGCAGATGCTGGATTTTGACCCGTTACTAAATTGCCGTCTACAACCGTATAAGGAGCAAAATTTTCACTTTTACTATAGTTACTTCCCAATTCTTTTAGCTTAGTTTCTAAAAGGAAAGGAACTATATCTTGGGCACCTACGGCGACCTCTT
The DNA here is from genome assembly GCF_003581615.1 of Flagellimonas lutimaris. Lineage (GTDB taxonomy): Bacteria > Bacteroidota > Bacteroidia > Flavobacteriales > Flavobacteriaceae > Flagellimonas > Flagellimonas lutimaris. The sequence continues at coordinate 20,500 of NZ_QXFH01000075.1, read as the reverse complement.
CTGAGTTTGAAAAAGCGGTGATTTTTTTTCCTTTTGTAAAAGATTCACCGTCTTTACTTTGAGCATCAACTAAAACGGCAACACCATGGCACATGGCCCCAACGGGCTTGTCTTTAGCTATGAACTCTTCAAGTAAATTGGTAATTAATGGGTTGTTCACAAAATCCCACATAGGTCCATGGCCTCCTGGAAAATATATAAAGTTATAATCATCACTTGTGCCAATTACATTTCTTAGAGCCATACTTTCTTTCAGAAGAGACATGGCCTCCTTATCCTTAGTAAAGCGGAGCGTATCCTCTGTCTGCCATTCTGATGATTCACTTGCCGGGTCTATTGGTATTTTACCACCTTTGGTGGATGCAATATCAATATCTAAACCTGCATTTCTAAATATATAGTATGGGGCAGCTATTTCTTCAAACCAAACACCAGTTTTTAAACCTGAACTGCCCAGCATATCATGCGAAGTCGTTACGATTAGAATTTTTGACTTTTTCATTTTGTCTAATAATTTTATTTTAAGTTCAATTTTAATCTTTGATTATCTTAATCATTTCAAGTGCAACTCCTGAGGCTGAGGCTGGATTTTGGCCTGTGACCAAGTTTCCATCAGCAATGACAAATGGATCAAATGGTCTAGCATTTAAAAATTGAGCACCTTGTTTTGCTAATTCCTCATCCAACATGAATGGTATGATATCATCCAATTTATGACCATCCAGTTTCTCCTCTGATTTAGTAAAGGAGTTAATTCGCTTGTCTTCCAAAAGATTTTTTCCGTTCGATAGAATTACATTGAGTAAGGCAACGGGACCATGACAGACGGCACCAATAACACGATCACTCTCATAGAATTTTTTGATAATATCTTTTACTAAGGCATTATCAACCATATCTACCATTGGTCCTAATCCACCAGGAAAGAAAATTGCGTCGTAGGCTTCGGTATCAATATCACTCAGTTTATGACTAAAATTAAGACGTCTAAAGCCATTACTTTCTTTAAATGCACGACTGTTTTGCTGTGACGAATCATAGCCAGTTGCCGGAGGTCTGCCACCTAGAATACTGGAAAAGTCAACCGTATAACCTTCATTGATGAACTCTAAGTAGGGATCGGCTACTTCTGAAAATTCATATCCAGTTCTATGTTGGGCATTGCCTATTTTATCAGTACTGGTGATAATAAAAAGTATATGTTTCATTTTTTGGTTTCATTGAACATGCGAGGTATGAGGAGCAATAGATTTGATTGAAATTCATACTTCGCATGTGATTCTTTGCACCCTTATTTTAACTTGTCGCAATTTGATTTAGAGCTTTACCTAAGTTTTCTGGACCAGTTACTAATGGAACATGACCATCTTCTAAGGTAACCACTTCATTAATTCCGGTTTCCTTCTGCACTTTTCTTTGAGCGGCTAAGGATATAACCCTATCCTTTGTGGTTTCAACATATGCTTTGGGAACTTCTCTAAAGTTTTTGGCGGTTTTTACAATCTCAAAAAATGGCTTTGTGGCTTGTTTTACAAACTTTGGTAATGCATAATCAACCTGTTCATCGGTGGCTCCAGTCATAATTACATCTTTAATGGCTTCTCTACCTAAAGTAGCATAACTCTCGTCTTCAGAAAAAATCATGTTGGCCAACAACTCACTTTCTGTATCTTCTTTAAAGATTTGAACTGCGGGTTTGTTATCATATGGAATTGCTGAAGCAACAAAAACAAGCTTCTCGATGAATTTTTTTGAATCTTCCGCTACCTGAGAAATAATATATCCGGCAAAGCTATGACCGACCAAGATTACCGGCTCCGCAATACTATCAAGTTCTTTTCTTACCGAGTCAGCGTAAAGTTGAAGTGAAATTTCGGAAATAGGTTTTTCATTATCACCATGACCTGGTAAATCAAAAGCGATTACTTTATGACCTTCTGCCTCCAGAAAAGGTATTGTTTCTCCCCATGACCATGCGCCTTCCCAAGCCCCATGTACTAATACGATTGTTTTTTTACTATTAATCATAATTGTTTTTTATATAAATCCGTTAGCTTATTTGCTAAGCAGAAATGCAAAATTGATAAGTAATAATATTTTAAACATTGTCATATAACAACGTTTTTGATAAGTGAAAAAGACTCTTCAAGATTTAAGTTATATCATTGATAATGGTCCTATAGCGTGTAGGGCTTATCCGATGGAGAGTTGGACATCGATATGGAAGTATTCACATGCCCATAAAAAACTTTTCAAGTTAATTATTTGTTGATTAGGAAGTTTTTTCATTTTTATGCATAATTGTAAGAATTATACAGACTTTATTCAGGACGGGGCAGAATTGACTTTAATGGAAGCACTACAGGTAAGTGAGATCTTCGATTTTCGCTCGTTCGCAATCGAAGATAGGGATGTCCGGGATACGGTTGAGGTTTTGCAGAATTACTCATATAGTCGTTCTTGACTTTCGTTCTATCGAGGGTTACCTTTTATCTGGTGTATGCCGTGTAATGGATGGTTTTAAACAAGTATTTTGGCACAGGGTTTTCATTGAATTTCATAACCTTAAACGCGGGGTTTTAAGTATCAAAACATAGCATTTCAGGTCGGAATAGCCGAATGAATTTCAACGGTTATGCATATGATATTTGCGATTTTGGTTTGTATTTTTTTCGGCGTGACTGGAGTAAATTCATTTATAGAGATTTTAATTCCATTAAATGACTTGGGCATTTTTTTATAGCATCGATGAAAAAGCAGTAAGTCGAGTTTCTTTAAAATGAACTAAAAATTAAATTTATGATTCTCAAATTACTGCTTTGCCGAAGAAATACATCGGCATGGATATTCACAAGAGAAGTTGGAAGGTACATTGTGTCACAGATTTGTTTTCAGGGAAGACCTTTTCGATGAATCCTAATTCGGGATAACTCCAGGGATAAGTACTAAAACATTTTCCCAGTTATGAAGTTTCGATTGCTTATGAAACGGTTTGTTGTGGTTATTCTGAACCCCCTTGAATCTAATGGCTGGACTTCTTTGGTTATCAACCATGGGGACATTCACAGAATGAGGAGGGAGAAACATACCAAGACCGACAGGATAGATGCGCAGTTGAAATCAAGAGAGTTAAAAGACGGTCGTTTGGATGGTATTCATATTCCAGAATTTGATCGTGAGGAGTTACGAAGTCTTTTTCGTCGTCGTATTGATTTGGTAAAGGATTTTCGGAGGATAAAGAGTAACATAAAGATGGAGCTTTTGTATTTCGGAATTAAGGAGCCAGAAGAACTTGATAACGGCCATTGGAGCCATGACTATAGAAAGCGTTTCGATGATCAGGTATTCAGGAATCCGACGGCCAAGGCGGCCCCGGCCGGTCGAATGCGTTTCTTTCGTTTCGTGGAGCAGGAACTCAGGGATGTCTCCACGCAGCTCAGGAGGCATTGTAGTTTTTGGTATTATCTGTGAGCTGTGAGATTTAAGACCCTTTGATAGCGTAAAACATTTGGTGGGCTCAGTAAAGTCTGTTGCCAGGGTTTAATCAAAGTGGGAGCAACTATACTATATTTGGCACAACACCACTTGCATATCAATTTATACAGAGTTATTTCCTAGAGCAAGTATGGTAGGCCATTCACCCCGACCCGATTATGCAGGCGTACTATCACAATCACCAAGGTAGAAATAACAGGAGTATCATCATCAAAGTAGCGAGAAAACTGCTCAATAGGACCTTGGCAGGTATCAAAACGGATGCCCCTTAGGCCCTGGTGTGATTGAATAAACAATAACAAAGCCCGCAAAAAAGTGGTCAGTCTCGTATCACAGAACAACGCGGGTAATCTATGAAGCTGGAATCACATTTTCATAGCAAGTTACCGATTTTATTATAGTTTAAACTCATACAGATGCCGGTGAACCCTAAAAAAATAGGTGTATCGCGCATAGAATGCGGAGCAAGTTATATTAAAAGGAAAAAGGTGATTTCAGGCAAGATTAAAATATTGATTAACTTTAGAGGACTGGATTAGGGCTTTTCATAGGATACGTTGTCGCCAATTGATCTTTTAATCATTCTTTTACAATCTCTTACTTATAAATAATTCAATAACTTATTTCTTTCCAAATCCAATCATTCATTTGTGCATAAGATTAGCGTGTCTTTTGCTCTTTTAGTAAACTTCCATGCATATAAACATTGTTTCTATCCCAATATCTATTATCTTGGGTTTTAAAGCTTCCCAAATCATTAGTCCAAAGCAGCAGCAGAGTAAAATAATAATAAGTAACGTCGTCTTGTGTTTAAGATTAGGAGTATTTTTTAAAACCCGTTATAATACATCAGCACTTTGGTACTTTTAGTGACTTACTTGATTTTTTTAGTACGGGCATGAGCAGGTTTTTAACTCCTTTATGCATGAAGTCCATTTTCTTCATCAGTTCTTCTTTTTGTTATAAACATTCCAGAAATAATTAGGATACCGGCCACCAGGTGGTATAGATAAAGATCTTCATCAAAAAATAGAGCGAAGAATGCAGCAGATAATGGAACGATGTTCATAAATACTCCAGCATGATCGGCACCCACCATTTGAATACCTTTTTGCCACAAAAGATACGCTAATCCAGTACCCATGGCACCTATGCCAAAAACAGCCATCCAAAAGTTCAGTGTATGCGTTGATACATCGGTCATCCCATAAAACTGAGCTACTATGATAAAACAAATTAAACAAAAGAGGCATGTTAGGAGAGTAAAGTTTAGTGTTGAAATAGTTACCGCATATTTTTTCACCCAAACATGATGCAGGGCAAAAAATACATTAGCTATGCAAATAAGAATATCCCCAGAACAAAATTCAAGTTCCAATAGATTTGAGATATTACCCTTTATGACTAAATACAGGACGCCGAGAAAAGCAACCAGAATTCCAGCTATTTGTTTTTTGGAGATTTCTGTTTTCAATATTCTATTAGAAAAAAGTATGGTCAATAGCGGATTTAAGCTAACTATTAGGGCTGCATTTATTGCAGTGCTATGTGTCAACCCTAAAAAGAAGAAAAAATTAAAACCAAATAAACCAATAATACCGGTTAACAAAATACCCTTTAGGTTTCTAATGATTGATTTTAATTTGGGTAGATTTTTTAGTCCTATGAGAGTTAATAGTGAAACCCCAAATAAAAAACGCCATAATCCAGCTTCTATAAAATTTGCTTCCAGTAAAATCACTTTTGCTAAATGAAAATTTAAACCCAAAAAGATGGTAGCTATCACTAAGTAAAGTGCTTCCCTCATTCTTAAAACCTATTTGTTGTAAATATTAAATGATAATGACTCTGGAGTGAAAACTACCAGAGCCATTATGTTAAATACAAAAACCGACATCAATTACCCTTGTCCAATTGCTTCTCCTAATTCTTCATTGGTCATGGCTACCCCATCCATATTCCATCCACCATCCACAGCATGGACTACATTTACATAAATATTATCCTTAGGTTGCTTTCCACCAGATAAGTGGTGAATAGCATCCGTCACTTCTGCAAAATGCTGTTTAATAATAGCTTCGTCCGCTAGTGCAAAAGATGGAACCTTCCATTCCGCCCAAGCACCGGAAAACTCCTGTCCTCCTGAAAATGAAGACCCTTTTGGCACTATGTGCACATTTGCAGTTACATTTGGAGTCATTACAGTATTTCCCAATAAACCATGCGTTTTTAGGAATGAATCCGTAATCTGTTGAACTGCATCTTTTTCCTTACCGACAGGTAAGACACCCTCGGTTAATGTTAAAGTAAGTGGCATAAATATAATTTTTAGATTGATAACTTAATTGTTAACATCTGTGCAAAGGTGGGAATAGGTAGAGAGAAGAATATTGTCATAGAACAATATTTTGTGATATCGTTTCACTAAAGGGCCCCAATAAATTTAAATAAAACCTTCTTCCTGTGTAGTTAGAAAACCTTGGTTTACACCTGGATTTATAGGACGACTTCATTTCTACATTCTTGTTGTATAAAAATAGAATCTTTACTTTTTTATTCTGCTTTTCTTGTTTAAGTTTAATTAGTGATACCGCATAGTTGGCACATGGTTTTGAAATGGTCGAGAACCCAATCAATGCAGATTTCAACCTATATGTAACTGAGTTGGACATAAAAAATGCTTTTGGACCTCGATCAGGATATATTGGAGAGCTTAGTTATGCTAGAAAAGAGATTCTGTTATGGGTGATAATAATTATGCAGAAAGGATTTAAGTTTTCAGATGAGACGCGAACTTTAAGTAGTTTTGATGTTCGGATGTTCTATTCGTTTGGATAGGGGACATTGCCATTGGTTTTTTGATGTTGGGTCAAGTTTTGAATATAATAAACGAGCAATCACAGGAATAGATAATGAGAATGTATAGCTTATCATCGGAAGCAGGGAGGGTGAGCTTAAAACCTTTTCTTCCGGAGTCATTTTGGAACGTGAGTTTCATTTTCTTGAATAATAAAACTTTGGGATAATTATTACAAGGGTTTAACAAACCTTATTAATACTTCTTCAAACAAGAATTTCAAAAATCAATATATGTTAATTTATTTAAACTCTCTTTTTCAAATAAGTGAGGTTTATTCTAGGCACATTCCTCTGGATATGAAAGGTGTGAAGGGTAAATTTGTGTGCTAGTTTGATTTATTCAAACTGCGAAAGAGGTAATCTTTATAATAGGTACAACATGTCATTTAGGTTATTATATTAGTTGTTTATTAACGTCCACAACTTTTGCTTACTTTTAAAAATATGCTAGTAATAGACATTGCCTAAAGTTTGGTTCTTAATTTACTTAAAGTAGAATTGGTCATTCCTAAATATGAAGCAACTGCCTTACTGGAAATACGTGAAAGTAATTTGGGCTCATGCTCCATAACCCATCTAAGCTTATCTATACCCTCCATTCCTAAGAAACTATAGATGCGCATCTGAGAATGGATAAAAGCAAACTCAATGAACTTATGATACACGTTCCCAAATTGGGGGACAGATTCCACTAACCTATAAAAATCGTTGCGATTGATTGCTAATAGTTCTGAATGTTCCAAAGAGACCAAGCAATCCCTTGAAGGTTTTTGAAGGATAAAGCTGGTATTTGCCGAAATTAAACTGTCCTCTAAAGCGAAATAGCCCGTGATATCGTTTCCTTTATCATCTATCTCATATAGTCTCAAGCATCCTTTCCTAATAAAATAAAAATGACTACATATTTGACCAATATTGCATAACATTTCGTTTCGCACTGTCTTTAAAGGTTTAAAACAAGATGTAATCTGCTGTAGCTCTTTCTGATCAATTCTCCCATGTGATTTTATAAACTTTTCTAGCTCTTGATACATCTTTTGATATTTTTGTGGAAACGTTTAATATGACGAAGGTAGAAAGTATTTTAAAGTTAATGATTGTTTTATGGCAATAGTTTTAATACAATTCCCACTATATCTAGGACAGTATTTCGTTAAAAATGGATGTGTTATGATGACGTTGAAAGCTAGAGGGGCTCATAACCTACCCTTTTCGTTGAAAACGCTTGTTTTTCTCTTTTGTACATGATGCTACCTTTTTTAACCTTTGTTGATATCATGTTGGCAGGGGTCACGTCATCAAGGCTTTAGTATCTTCGCTCGGTATTGTATTACCCGTATTATTCCTGAGACCCTTTGACATTGTTGCCAGTCACCGTCCTAGAAGACATATATGTGCTCGTACATTACGCTGCGACAGAGCCTCTCAATAAATATATTGTCATGGCCCCGTCCCTTACCGTCCATGCTGAGACGGACCTTGCCATTGGACTTACCATATTTGACTGAACATTGAAAGAGAAGCGTGTTGACTGTTTGAATTAACTTTGAAAACATGTCAAAACCAAAAGGAGAGTACACAACGGAGTTCAAGCAAAAGGCTGTCGAACTCAGCTATGCCGGGATTAATGCCGCAGAGGTATTAAGGGACTGACCCTGAATCCTTTGTTTTGTGACACTGGTGCAAGGAGGCCAAAAAATATGGGAGAACCGTTTTCCCGAAAATGGCAATCCCATGCTTACCGAAGAACAAGGGGAAATAGTGGAGCTCAGGAAAAAAACTGAGGGACGTTAAGATTGAGCACGATATCCTATGAAAGTCGATAGCTATTCTATCTTTACCATTTTTTGGGAAGGCAACAAAAAAGGGAGGGTAACATCTTGGCTTCCCATATAAATAAGCTACTTGGTTAACTTTAAAGTTTCTTGAAAAAAGATGGGGATTCAGCTTGACTGGAAACATTATTTTGTTAGTGCAACATCACCTCCATTGATAATTTTGGGGTAGTTGTAACCCTCCCTAAAAATCGGACTGGTTTGAATTAGACAAAAAGTTTAATTTTAACAGTCAGATATTATGAAGAGAACCAAGTTTACCGAGAGCCAGATCGTATCCTGCATCAAGCAGTACGAATCGAGGGTCAAAGTGGACCAGATCTGTAGGGAGATGGGCATCCACAAGGCCACATTTTACAATTGGAAGAAACGATATTCGGGGATGGACAGCCTCGAGCTCAAGCGCCTGAAGGAACTTGAGGAGGAGAACCGCAAGCTCAAGCAGATGTATGCGGACATGGCCCTTGACAACAAGATGCTCAAGGACGTGCTCTTAAAAAAGTGGTAGGCTCCAGTGAGAGGAAAAACATGGTGGCCTACCTGAGGGAATATTACAGGGTAAGCATCACCAGGGCCTGCAGGACATTGACGTTCCCAAAATCGATGTACCATTACCGCTCTGTGAAAGATGACAGTGAGGTAATCGACAAGTTACTGGAACCTTCCGTGGCCAAGCCAAGGGAAGGACAGGACAAATAACTATCAGCGGATAAGACTGGAAGGCCATAAATGGAACAAGAAGCGGGTCAGGCGGGTATACCTGATGCCGGACCTGAACTTAAGGAGAAAGACCTAAAAGAGAGTGCCCAAGCTGGTCAAGTAGCTCTTGGTGCTGCCCAATGGTGGGAAAATCACATGATCCATGTACTTCATGAGTGATTCATTGGTACATGGGAGAAGGTTCAGGACGTTCGACATCATCGACGACTTCAATAGGAAGGCCATCTGCGTGGAGGCCAAGTTCAGTTTCCCTGCCGTGGATGGGGTACAGGTATTGAGAAAGGCCATCGTGGAACACGGTGGGCTCGATGTCAGTGTGGACAACGGGCCCGGGTTCATTTCACTCCATTTTACCAGATGGTGCGGGGCCCAAGGGACAGAAATCCAGTACACCCAGCCCGGAAGTTCCCATGCAGAAAAGGTTTATTGAACGGTTCAACCGAACCTATAGACATAACGTTATTGATGCACATCTGTTAGAGAATATTTCACAGGTACATATATTGACCGAGGAATGGATAAACGATTACAACATTAAACGGCCACACGAGGCCCCTAGGGGTAATTGCCCCAGAACTAACGTTATTAAAAGGAACTCTATTCCAAGCAAGCTAGCTTGGAAGAACAAATAAGAGTAGTCTAACCAAATAGTCCGAGAAAAGAAAGGGTTACAAAAGTCTGACCCCAAAATATAGCGGCTAAAGATAGATATAACCCTGATTTCATAGATTGCAGTTGATTTTAGAAAGCCTTCGGCTCTGGAAAATCCACAGGAGTTCCTGCTAGATTGTTGGTATAGTTGTTAAATGTGTTCAAGGCAATTTGCCCAATAACTTCTACCGCCGCACCATTGGTATAGCCTGTGGCTAAGAAGTTGCTTAACACCTCTTGGCTAATTCTACCTTTGTTTTCATAGACTGCTTTGGCGAAAGAGATAAGAGCTTGTTCTTTTTCGTTTATATGAATTCCTTTTCTTACTCCAATCATTTCATCATCGGACATTCCGTTCATTCCTCCTAGCATGGAGTGTGCAGCAAGGCAATATTCACAGCCATTGCCCTGACTCACCACAAGTGATACGATTTCGATTTCTTTCTTGGAAAGTTCGCCACCCGAAAGAGTTTCTCCCAATTGTAAGTTGGCTTTTAAAGCTGCCGATGAATGCCCGTACACTTGGTACACATTGGGCACTTTGCCCATTTGACTTTTGATTGCTCCGTACAGTTCCTGTGTGCTCTCGCTTGCTTGACTTTCAGGCAGTAATTCGATTTTTGTCATTGTATTAAAATTTAGATTATTAATTATATCCATTGAAATATTTCCCTCTCTGCTGTAAACTGATTGGGAAATGCTTTTGCGGGATGTTTCTTCATGGCAGGAGCAAAATCCCTTTGGTATGTTTCAAAGTCATCCCGATTTTCAAAGTGGTAATGAAACAGGTACAAATATTCTACTGAATCGGGTTTGAGAATTTGAAATGATTTGACTAATCCAGTTCCGATTACATCAGGTACGTGTTTAGTTTTCATCCACTCCAACCAATCCTTTTCAACCGATTCATTGATTTTGATTTTTACTTGATAAGTGAGCACAATATAAAATACTAATTAGTATGTTTTAGATTAAAATTTTTCACCCTCTTACTTGTTAACCAAATCTTGATAAGTTTTTAATAAATCAGGATCTTCTATTGAGCCGTGATGATGTACTTGCCTCCACTGCCCTTCTATTTTTTTGAAGATTCTGCTCGTTCTGATTTTTAAGTCAATTGAATTTTCGCCAATAGAAAAGTTCCCACGTTCACGACCCACAGCATAAAACATATCATTAGTTTCATGAATCGTATAGTCATAATACTCTACATAGACTTGGGCCTGTCCTTCAAATATTCGAGAATATAATTCATTGATATTATTCCAGCCTCTCATAATACCTCCAAGAGGGTTATCCATTGCGATTTCGGCAGAGTTAGCCCAGTTGTTTTTCATCAATATGATATCTCGTTCGTTAAAAGCTTTGTAAAATTCTACCAGTGCCTGATATGGAGTTGCCCTATCCCCAATTGCTTCTTTCCCTGTGATAGGTTCCTGTGTCGCTTTCATATAAATTTTCTTTTGTAATGGTTCGCATGACGGTAGCATGAATAACATGGTTAATGCCACGATTGAATACTTTATTTAATTCATAATTGGCAAACATACTAAATAGTATGTTTATATACAAAAATTCATCATTTTTCTAATAGTGCTTTTAATTGTTTTAAATAGAAGTTGTAATACTCAAACGACTTGTAGAGTTTTCCTAAAGTTCTTGCCCCTTCATAGCTTGAAATGATAAAAGCAGCCAAAACAACAGCATCTTGATTTGGAGAAATGCTTCCATCTTTTTGGCCTTCAATAATTGCTTCCGATAGTTTTTGTTTCCAGTTTTCTATGATACTGAGTAAGGCTCTTGCAAATGTTGTATTTAGGGGTGCCATTTCCTGAATCATGTTATTGGTAGGGCAGCCTAGTCGCAATTGTCGGTCAGAAATGGAAAGCATGAAGTTCTTGATGGTCTGATAAATCACCTCTGCCTTTTGCCCGTGGTTGGCTAATGGTTTAACAAGGTTTTCGTTGATACTTACAGTCAATATTTCATTGATAATAGCCATTCCCATTTCTTCCTTGTTTTTGAAATGGTAATAAAACGCCCCTTTTGTTACATTAGTCTCAGCAATAATTTTATCAATACTGGTCGATTGAAATCCATTTTCATACACAAGCGAAAATGCTGTTTCTAAAATATATTTTCTAGTTTGTTGTGCTTTGTTCATGTCTTAAAAAAAGTAACGGACTGAACAAAGATAATAAAATACCATTTAGTATTTTTTATATTTTGCTAAGACATGGGATTTTGAAGGCAATTAAACACAAAGGTCTCGAATATGAAAAATATGACAGGTGTATGCGAAACTTTTCAGATAAAGCCACGAGTCATATATTTAATTTCTCTTTTTAACTTTTGAATTCCAAGAAAATTAAATACATGGCTACATAGCTGGCATAAGACCATCTTTGGATTAAGCCAGAACCGCCCAATTGTTTTTATACGTTGGCATTGACTGTTATATTTCCACCTTCTTTCCGTTGTGTAAAAGTCTATAGTATCTATCTCCTTCGATCAGCAATCCCTCTGATTCGCTGTTCGGAAAGTTTTTGTGATAATCCTTGGGATGCTTTACATCAATCCCTATGACTTTCCCATTGTACTTTCTATTCACTTTGGACTGAAGTGTATGACCAACAACAACTGTTTTCGCATTGAATTCTTGTAGACCCAGTTCAACATCTTCTTGGGTCAGGTCATCCTTAAAATAACCTCTATACCAAGAAATCCCTGTATACGTTGAGTTTAAAAATTGAGCTTTGGTCTTTTCCGGTTTAGGATAATACGGTTTATAATAACTGTCACGCGTAATCTCATTGACTTCATCTATGCTCAAATTATAATCAACTATATCCGGATGTATACCTCCGTGGGTGAAAAGCGTACCGTTTATGAGTTCCATGGTATTTTTACTCGCCAGCCATTTACCAATGAACGAATTTGGACCGTACAATTGACGTTGTTGTTTTTCTAAAATCGAGGCCACGTGAAAATATTTCGGGGATGAAGAATCATAATTTCCCTGCATGTTTTTCAATTCGTGATTGCCCAAAATAAAATGAACGAAACCACCTTTTTTTTCTGCATCTTGCTCCAACTTGTATATAAACCAAAGCACTTGGGTTGTTGA
>NZ_QXFH01000075.1:0-7763 GCF_003581615.1 Flagellimonas lutimaris | reverse complement strand
GAAATCGCTAAGATCCTGCCGTTATCATCATAGGTGTCCAATGGCCTATTGATGTCCGTATCTATAGAAAATTCAAAAATTGTCGAATCAAGCGGGAAATGACAAAAAGCAGGGATTTTTGAATTGACCGAATATTCCTTTTGTTCTAAAAAGAAGCCATCATCTTGGTTTCCTTTAATGTAATTCACGTTTAAAATACTATCATTCTCATAAAAAACATAAGGTCCATCCTTATCCCAATCCATCATTTTGGGATTATCTCCATAATGCATACTTGCTCCGTGATAAAGGCCGAATGAAATAACGGACGTACCTAATAACAATAAGGTTACGGTTATGTGTTTTACGTACCTAAAGATTCTTTTTTTCATATTTTTGGGTTTTTAATTTCAGCAAACCTAAAGTTGGTTGCATCACTTCCAAAACATATGTGACAAACAGCCAACACAGATTTATAAATGGTTTCTTGATGCGGATAAAATCACTTCATCACGTTTTTGCTGCGTTATATACCGCATGATCGGGTGTTTGTCAACTTTTTTTCAAATGATTCCATATCCTCGTAATATTGCGTCATGAAGTTTAAAAAACACCATAGAAAACGGGCCATACTATTTTTAGTATCATTGGCGATGATACCCATATTTATCACACTTTATGAAGTGATTTTCACGGAAAATAGATCCGTTATGTTTTTAGGGGATTACAATCCTAAAATTGTAATTGTTGTTATTTTCTATTATGCGTTCCTGCTTTGTTTGGGTGCTTATTGGTTTATTCGCCAGCTCATTTTTATTTCAAAATTGAAAAACGAAAAATCAAAAGTTGAATTAATGCTCTTGAAAAGTCAAGTAAGCCCACATTTTTTCTTTAATATGCTCAACAATTTATATGGTTTGGTAGCCAAGGATGCAGAAAAGGCACAAGAGTTGATTCTAAAATTATCCGATCTGATGCGCTACAGCATATATGAAAGTGACAACGAAACGGTAACGTTAAAGGAAGAAGTTGATTATTTAAAGAATTACATTGAACTTCACAAAATGCGTTACCATAAGAACATTGTTGTCGATTTTATTTGTGATATTGATGAAAATAAACAGGTTACCCCATTACTGTTCATTATTCTTTTAGAAAATGCCTTTAAACATGGTGTTGAGAATTTAAGGGAAAATGCAAACGTAAAAATCAATTTTACTTCGTCAAAAAACAATATAAAATTTGAGATAGAAAACAATTTTGATAGTTCAGAAAATCTGAAAAACGAACCCGGAATAGGTTTGAAAAATTTGAAGCGAAGATTGGAATTGACCTATCCAAATAAACACAAACTACGATTTACGTCCACTGAAGACAGTTACAGCGCACAATTAATTTTAAATTGATATGATAACCTATCTAATAATCGACGATGAACATATAGCGCATGATATCATAAAAAGCTATTGTGACTTATTGCCAAATATGCGCTTAATGAAAGATTGCTATGATGGATTGGAAGCATTTGAATATTTGAACAAAAATGAGGTCGATCTGATTTTCTTAGACCTCAATATGCCCAAACTGAAAGGTTTTGATTTCCTGAAAACATTGAAAAATCCACCAAAAGTTATTGTGACCACTGCCTACAAAGAATTCGCCCTTGAAGGATACGAACTCAATATTTCTGATTATTTATTAAAACCCTTTGGATTTGAACGCTTTTTAAAGGCCATTAATAAAACGTTTATTAATTCAAATTCCCAAGAGGTTGTCCCGACCAAAGAAAATGGGATTTCGAAGCGTATTTTTCTCCGAAGTGATAAAAAGTACACACAAGTGGAAATTGATAATATCTTATTTATTGAAGCATCAGGCAATTACACAAAAGTGATAACGAAACTCGAAACCATTACAGTTCGGGAGAAAATATCAAGTGTATTGGATGTATTACCGAAAGAGGATTTTTTGCAGGTTCACAAATCATTTGCTGTTGCTCCAAAGCATATCAAAAGCATTGAGGGCAACAGGATATTCATTGCTGACCATATTGTTCCTGTTGGAAAAGTCTATAGAACCAATATCGTTCAATTATTACAGTAAGTGTTTTCCAAGTATTTGCCAATGATCAACACTAAGAGCAGTTGCTGATTATTGGTTAATTCCAGTCAAACCGTGATAAAGTTTAGGCGGATTGGAAACCATGTTTTTTTCACTTTCCCTGCCAATACTAATGCAAAATGCTACAAACAGTGTTTCTTATCGATTTTCCCATTTAACTGGTGATGCAGGTGGTCTCCTTTTAGCTGAACCTAAGGGTTGTCTCCATGAACATGTCCACATTTATGGAGACCTTAACGGTGTTGCATATTTAAAATGAATAAACCAATACCTTGAAGGAATAAAAGGTAGATTAAGCCCGAATGATTTTTTTGAGACCTTGATAATGAAAATCATTGGAATAGATATAAAGGGTAAAATTGTCATTGCCAAAATAGATGTACCCATGTCAGGCAATAATCAGTATGTCTATTTATCCCTAGCCAATGTTAACGATGATTGGAAAATCGTGAAAAAACCATTCCACACAAAGAATAAATAAACGATTACGTTGAACCAAATACAGAACAAATTGGACTAATTCCGCCCATGGGTGCCCGAAAGAATTTTTAGCTTTATCTTTTTTCAACAACTTCAGTTCTGCATCAATAATTACAAAAGGTCCGGTCTACCTTTTGCTATTGTGATTTGTATGGGCAGATAACGATCATGCACGGGAAAATGGAAGTGGATTTATGAATAATTTCGAAGGTTTGGAATTTGGATAGTCCATAAAACCAAATCAAACACACGCAAACGAGATGTTGATGGAATCGTTAAAGCTCAAATATACGTTGTGATAATGCAGAATCAATATTTACACATAATCGTAAAACTTGAGCCTAGACCGCAAGATTGGATGTCTATGCCCGAAAAAATTAAGTAAATAATAAAGTTGTGAATAGTGCGAAAAACCTAGAAATTGAGTAGAATTTAATGATAAATTGTAACAAAAGATAATATAAAAAACCTATCATAAACTAAAACTCGAAACTGTGAATACGAAAATCTTAATGATAGTAAGTTCAATATTCATGATGATTTCTGGACTTGGATTAACCTTTGTTCCTGAAGAAATTTCTGAATTCCTAAATGCAGGTTTAAACCAAACTTCAATTCTATTTTTACAAATTTTGGGTTCTTTATACTTGGGATTTGGAATGCTAAACTGGATGACTAAAAACATTCTTATCGGTGGAATTTATAACAGGCCTTTAGTTGTCAGTAATTTAGCTCATTTTTTGGTAACATCTTTTGCCTTAATAAAAATTGCAGGAAAATACACTGAAAATAAATTCCCAATTATACTTACTTTAACTATAATATACACTGTTTTAACTTTATGTTTCGAATATGTATTTATGAAGAATCCGAATAATGTATCTGGTACGAATTGAAAAGTATGAATAACAGAAAAACAGAAATAATAGAAAAAACTATACCCCTAACCTTTATTTGTAATGGAGGAAAAATTGGATCAAAAAGATAATGGCCAAATTATTTAAAAATATTTACAATCAAAAATTCTTTGATGCTTTGATTGATGCGGTACTGCAAATAAAATCCGATTTTGATAAAAAATCATTTCTGACAAGCATTTTTGATAAAGAATGGCAAAATAGAGAATTAAAGCGACGAATGAGGCACATAGCTATTGTATTAAAACATCATTTGTCCGAAAATTTTAGTAAAAACGTAGATACACTATTACTGTTAATCCATCAATTAGAGAATAATGGAATTAAGGAAGAATCCATTGAGTTTATGTTTATTCCTGACTTCATTGAACTATATGGTTTAGAAGATTATAACACATCCGTAAAAGCTTTTGAAGGAATAACACAATTTACAAGTTGTGAATTTGCAGTTAGACCGTTTATCATCAAATATGAAGATAAAATGATGAAACAAATGCATTTATGGGCAAATCATAAACATGAAATGGTTAGGAGACTTGCAACTGAAGGTTGTAGACCAAGATTACCTTGGGCAATGGCAATTCCATCATTGAAAAACAATCCTGACCCAATTATTCCTATACTTGAACGGTTAAAAAACGATCAATCAGAAACCGTAAGAAGAAGTGTTGCCAACAATTTAAACGATATTTCAAAAGACAATCCAAATACGGTTATCAGACTTGCTAAAAGTTGGCAAGGAAAGACAATAGAAACAGATTGGGTAATAAAACATGCTTGCAGAACATTGTTAAAACAAGGAGATTCAGCTGTTTTGAAATTATTTGGCTTTGGTTCCGTTGAAAACATAAAGATCAACAACCTCGAAATTACGACACCTAAAGTCAAAATTGGAACATTCTTAGAGTTCACTTTTGAACTCAAAAATATGAATAGCTCAGCCACAAAAATAAGATTGGAATATGGGATTTATTACCAAAAGGCAAATAGGACCTTATCAAGAAAAGTGTATAAGATAAGTGAAAAAGAATATCTGGAAAATTCATTAACAATAATACATCGCAAACAGTCTTTCAAAATTATTACGACAAGAAAATTCTATTTTGGAAAACATCAATTATCAATAATTATTAACGGGAAAGAGTTTAATAAAATTGATTTTGAGCTGATTGAATAAAGTACAAACACACAACACTATGTATAGTCCATAGCCGAGCCATTGCATGATTGGTAGCTTGCACTCCGCACCAACATTTTGGCATATTGAAATAGGAGGAGCTGTGCCGCCGGCTACGTGCTATGTAATTTACCGTTGTAGCTAATTTGAAAAAACGATGTTCAAAATTAAATGTGCATAAGGTATACTTAGTAAAATAACCAGGCTAAGACCGCAATAGAAGAATGATAAAAAATAAAAAAGCGAAATGGATTGTTCCTGTTTTTTTACTCTTTGGGACAACGATATCCTTGTTTTTTGTACCATGGATTTTGGTAAAGGCATGGATATTACCATTACCCGATACAATTCAACAACAAGTAGATGAAGCCATAGGACATGGATTTGATGGAATGATAGTTTACATAGACCAAGCAGGAAAACAACCGCAATTTTATACAGGCGGATGGAAGGATAGAAAAATGAAAGTTCCAGCCGATCCAAAATCTCTCTTCAAAATTGGCAGTATTAGCAAACTTTATACATCGGTTGCAGCCACCAAATTAGTCAAAGAAAATCGCTTATCTTTTGATAAAGCCCTCACGGACTATCTGCCGGAACTCAACGGAAGAATAGAGAATGCCGAAGAAATCACTTTAAAGATGATGATTCAACATCGGTCCGGGATTCCAAATTATACAGGTAATCCAGAGTATTGGTTGGATGAACATGGGAATGGTAAAAATGCCTTAGATTTTGCCTTAGACTTACCTGCCAGCTTTAAACCGGCCAAAGGATATGAATATTCCAATACCAATTATTTGTAGCTGCGTAAGATTATGGACAAGGTTTTAGGATACGATTATAACGAATATATCAAAGAAAAGATTTTAAAACCTCTCAACTTTAAAAATACATTTTTTTCGATCAACGAAGTGGATATGGAAGATGTAATGAGTGGTTATTATGTAGGGTATGACGAAGATTTTAAAGCTCATGAATATGGAATGTTGGCCACAGCAGAAGATGTTGGAATTTTCTTGCGAGCCTTAAAAGATGGTTCAGTATTTGATCTTGGAGAACAGGAAATCTATCCGTATGAATATAATCATGGAGGTTTGGTTGTTGGTTATCAAAGCCTTGCGGAATACCATAAAGATATTGATGCGGTAGTTGTTCAATTTATCAACACTACGGATTTTGAAGGTTATGAATGGAATCTATCGGAAATTACGATGAACCGAATTGTGAAAATCATTAGAAAGAAAAACTAACCACAAAAATGGGTATAAAGCATAGGGCAGACATTGGTTTTCGCACGTTTGCGACACTTAATAGACTTTGTTTCGGGCCTTCAGATAAGAGCTCCGAAACACCCTACTTCTCATGCACTAGACCGTTCGACACTGTTAAAAATGAAGAACGAAAGTATAAACATATCATAAAGGTCATTGTGCACACAAAAAGCTTATTAACTGAAGTCCGCCATAACGTATACACTAAATCGTCACCTATAATTCACCCGTAAGGAAATAAAAATAATGTTAAAACCGTATATGAGATATTCCATCAGAAAAGCATTTACCCTATTGTCAATGCTATCCTTAACTTATTCTTGCGAAAATAATAATACGGATATAAATAAGGATGCTGTATCAATTGAGGAGGACCCATATAGAGGGATAAGAACACCGGGGTTAAAAGCTGAAATTTTAGAATATGACAAAACCTCTATGGAAAATTGGAAGTTGGGCAATAGTAACGATTTCAATGAATTTTACTTTATCAATATGTTGAACAATCCTTTTGAACCTATTGTTATCGTTTATCGGCAAGAAGGAAGCTCTTACAACATTAAAAAATATAAATTCTACCCAATTGATAGTGAACATACTGATATTTTATATTCACGAGAATATTACATTGAACGAACAACAAAGGGTTGGACAAAAATGAAAAGCTTAGGACCAATGTTCGATAGGGATGATTGGGGTATTATGACTTTGAACATATCAAAAAAAGGAACCATAGTAATAGATGATGCCAAAAATGGCGATGTTATTCGAATTTCACGAATTAAGAATGGTATACGAGAAGAACCAAGGCCTTTAGGAGAAGAAATCAATACCGGAAAATGGACTGCCCACCCTTATATAGCGCCGGATGAGTCTTATTTGATCTGGGATAGTGAAAGAGAGGAAGGATATGGCGGTGCTGACCTCTATATCAGTTTCCGGCAGAAAGATGGGTCTTGGGGAAAAGCAATTAATCTTGGAGAAAAGATAAATACTAAACTCTGGGAGAACGGAGCTAGAGTAACCCCTGACGGCAAATTTTTAACTTTCAGCAGGTCAGAAGAAATAGTAAGAAAAGATGGTACTAGTTATTGGGCTGGAAATGGACAATGGGTATCAACTCAGGTAATTGAAAATCTTAGGCCCAAAGAATAACAGGTGATAAATGAATTCAAAAAATGGCAAAAACTCTTGCCAACACCAACTAAACTTGATTAAAACGAATTTTGGCCAAACCATTGGCGGTCTCATTTAAAACAAAAATTAAAATATATTGGAAAGATGATAAATAGAAATGTAGCTTTGAGAGTTGGGAGACCAACAGACAACCTTGAAAAAATAACTGAAATGTACACCAAAGGATTGGGCTTTCAAGTAATTGGCGGATTCGATAATCATGGAGATTTTAGCGGTAGGATGGTAGGACATCCTAAACATCACTTTCATTTGGAATTTACCACTCATGCAATTGAAAAAGCGGGTCGTGCGCCAACTTTGGAAAATTTATTGGTTTTTTATGTACCTGATAACAATGAGTACAAAGAAGCGATTGAAAGAATTTCAAAATCGGGATTTAAAAAGGTGAAATCATTTAATCCTTATTGGGAAGGAGGAGCACAAACATTTGAGGATTTAGATGGCTATAGAGTAGTCATTAGTAATGCCGAAAGTCCCTTTTAGTTTGAATTCCATAAATAAATAAAACAAACTTATGGACTTGCAACAAAAAAATGGACAATTAGATAAGAGTCATGCCGCTGATTTTTGGTTATACATTTCGTTTTCAAATTCCTCTATTGTTTTATAGTCCAATGT
>NZ_QXFH01000074.1:1255-174178 GCF_003581615.1 Flagellimonas lutimaris | reverse complement strand
GATGGGGACGGAACAGGCGACAATGCCGATGACGATGATGACAATGATGGTACTCCGGACACTGAGGATGCCTTCCCGAAGGATGCCTCCGAGGATACCGACACCGATGGTGACGGAACAGGCGACAGTGCCGACGACGACGACGATAACGATGGTACTCCGGATGATGAAGACGCTTTCCCATACGACCCGAATGAAGATTCCGATATTGATGGTGATGGTATTGGCGACAATTCCGATATGGACGACGACAATGACGGGGTTACCGATATCGATACGGATGGAGATGGTCTTGGCGACAACGTTGATAACGATGATGATAACGACGGCATACCAGATGATCAGGACGATTTCCCTAATGACGCTTCTGAGACCATCGATACAGATGGAGACGGAACTGGCGACAACGCAGATACGGATGACGATGGTGATGGCTATTCCGATGAAGTGGAATTGACCGAAGGAACCGATTCAACGGATGCATCCAGCACCCCGTTGGACACCGATGGCGATGGCATTCCAGATAGCATGGATGAGGATGATGACAATGATGGTGTTCCAGATGTGGATGATGCATTCCCAACAAGTGAAGAGCCTTCATTGGTCCCTGCACAGGCCTTTACACCAAACGGTGACGGCAACAACGATGCTTGGGTCATACCAGGAATAGACAACTACCCCAACAACGTGGTCAAAGTATACAACCGATGGGGCCACGAAGTGTTCGGAACAAGGTCCTACCGAAACAACTGGGAAGGTTTCTACAAAAATAGAAACGAAAAATTACCAGCTGGATCCTATATGTATATCATAAACCTTGGCGATGGAAGCGCACCGCTTCAAGGCTGGATATTCATCAACTATTAATGTCAACAAAAAACACAATACAATACAATACAGATGAAACTTATCAATAAAATACAGATACTCGTTATGTTCCTAGCACTTTCCTTCTCGGCAAGTGCCCAACAGGACCCCAACTACACCTTTTACCGTTATAACATGAACATTTACAACCCGGCATTTGCAGGAAGTTCAGAGGCTGCCGAATTCTCCTTGGGAATTCGCAGCCAATGGGCGGGAATCGAAGGTGCTCCAGAAAGTCAGAGTGCCATCTTCGGTATGCCAGTGGGCAGAAACGTGGGGCTCGGAGTCTCCATTCTAAACGATAAAACCTTTATTGAGCAACAAACATGGGTGGCCATTGATGTTTCTTACAACATTCAATTGGATGATGAGCACATGCTATATTTTGGGATTAAAGGAAGTGCCAACTCCTACGATGCCAATACCCAAGGTTTGGTGACTTATGGTGTGGGTCAAGATGGAGCCCTATTGGATTACGATAGCCGTTTTACACCCAATGTCGGTGCGGGGGTATTTCTTAAGCATGATAGGTACTTTGCATCCATATCAGCTCCCAAGTTATTGACCCCCGATCGCTTGCAAGAGCGTGATGGTAATGCCTATCTAGGTACAGACCGCATGCATGCTTACCTCAGTGGTGGCTATACTTTTCTTTTGGGAAAAACCTTGGATCTAAAGACCATGGGGATGTTGCGCTATGTAGATTCCTCGCCCGTATCTTTAGAGTTAACAGGTATTTTAGACTTTGGTGAACGTTTTGAGTTTGGTGCCAGTTATAGGTATGACGAAAGCCTCAGTGGACTGTTCCTCTTTAATATAAGTAACGGATTCAACTTGGGATATGCCTATGAAACATCCATTCAAAACCCGATTGATGGATTGGACAATAACACCCATGAGCTTTTTATGCGCTTGAAAATGTAGGCTCCTAATTTTAGTAATGAAATAAAAAGCCCCTTTTATTTAAGGGGCTTTTTTGTGATTATGAATTAATCATCGACAAAATTTTAAACTATTGAAAATCGTCGTTTTATCACTGCAGTCTTGAGGGTATTCCCGTTAAGAACACGGAAAACAAAAATCAACTTTTGAACACAAATGTTATGTGTTTTGTTATGATAAAAATAGTGAATATCGGTTCAATATAATTGAAAAAAATCTGTTTGTTTTAGAATGCAAGAAAACACCAGTCCATTAACCATGGATAATCAATCGATCTATTTAAAAGCACAGCTTGATTATTAAGAAAATTTGCTCCTAATGGTTAGATTACAGGAATATCCAATTATAGTAAAAGAAAGGTATCTAAGAAGCCTTTAATAAAGAGTTTTTTTCAAAAAGAACTTAGAAATACTAACAAAGTACTACCAGATACTTTTTAAGAACACCACATTAACAAATCTTTCAAAAATCAAAACATGGTGTTGCAAAGTATCGTCTATAGCTTATAAGTGGTGAAATTTTATCTTTAAGTCGTACCTTTTAGAATAATTTAGCTTCAAATTGAAAGCACAATTAAAAATATGACAGAGGAAAAACCAACCTTTAGAGCAAACAAAACAACAGGCTAACTTATTTAGCCCATCATAGATAAAATATATAATTATCTATTCCCCTTATTAATTATTCTAGAAATCAAATCGTCCTTATACTTATTCCCAATTGGTATTGTAAAATCATGTATTGCAATCCTATTCCCTTCGATTCTTTCAATTTTTGAAGTTGGGACCAAAAAAGATCTATGTACGCGATAAAAATTGAACGGCTCCAATTTTGTTTGCCAATTGGACAAACTATCAAGCACTAAGTAATTTTTCTTTGCTGTAATTACTTTTACATAATCTACCTCCGCTTTCACAAATAGAATGTCATCAATATTGAGATTGTGATAGACCTTATCTGAATAAATAAAAAGGCTTCTAACAGGTGCCAAATCAATTACCTTTTTAATACTTATAGTCCGATTTACAGCTTTTAAAAAACGTTCGTAGGAAAAAGGTTTTAGCAGATAATCTGAGACCTGACAATCAAATGCCTCAACAGCGTAATTTTGAAAAGCCGTTGTGATAATTACTTTTGGAGGGATATTCAAAGTTCTCAAATATGATAATCCATTAAGACCTGGAAGCTGAATATCCAGAAACATGACCTGCGTTTTAAGCATTAAATTTCGGGGAACATCCAAACCACTTTCAAATACACCAACGCATTCCAAAAATGGTGTTTTTTGAATATACCCGAGCAGCATGTCCTGTGCTTCCTTTTCATCCTCTATGATCAGGCACTTTGTCATAATGTTATGGTTAAATCCACGATGAAGGTATCCAAATTGTTTTGAATTCTAAGGTTATGCCGATTAGGGTACAATGTTTCCAATCTTCTTTTGGCATTCGAAATACCGATCCCACTACTTTGCCATTGATGGTCCATACCTTCTGTATTAAAATCACCAAAAGGGTTAGAACAATAAAAATTGAATTGTCCTTCTTTTAAAGAAACTTTTATAGTCATTTTATGACCCTTGCCTCGTAAAGAACTGGAATACTTAAATGCGTTCTCTATAAAGGGCATCATCAAAAGCGGTGCGATTGGCTTGCCACTGTCCTCTACATCAAAGGTCATAATGGCTTCCAACTTATCAGCCAACCTTGCCGATTGCAAGGAAACATAGTCCTTCATATAGTCAATTTCATTTTTAAGGGACACATAATCCTCTTGTTCGGCAAAGAGTATATACCTAAAATTGTCTGACAATTTCATGATCAAATCCGCCGTTCGATCATCCTTTTTCAATGCAATTGAATAAATGGCGTTCAACGTATTGAAGAGAAAATGGGGGTTAATTTGTGCCTTTAAACCTCTTAGCTCGGCCATTTTTTTCTCTCGATTGGCTACTTCCAACGCTCTTTGTTTTTTATAAATTTCCTTGATGGAAAAAAGGGCATAAGCAAACAAGAAAAGTAACCCATAGGTGGTAACGTAGCTAAAAATGTATATGAAAAATACTTCCTTATGAGTTCCGCCAAACAACCAATCATGTATCTTAAAATCCGCATATGCCAATAAACAAAATGACATCAATAGGATGGGTATTTGCAAAGAACCCCTCTTTGATGGTAAGAAAACCAAGTAGGAAATATAAAATACCGCCATTCCAAAGAAAAGGTCGTTCAACTGGCTGTATAGATTAAAAGGATAATTGTTGGGCCCTAGTGATTTTAAGATGGGAAATACGAAATAGATTGACCAAAATAACGCATGAACAACAGGTTCATTCTTTATCAACCGGATAAATATGCTACTCTGTTCTTTGCTTTTACCTATTTTCACAGTTTTACTCAATTGGGACCGTATTGTAGTTTCTTTTCTTTCTATTTCTGCTCTGCTTTTTATTCTCAAACAGCTTGTAATTAGCACTTATCAGAATATTCCTTGTCTGTAACTGAATATCCCAAGTTGTTTTTTGCATTAAATTGGATGTCCTGCTATAACGCTCCGAGATATTTTGATTGAAGATATCTACCGCCCTTAAATTTAAGGATAATCGATTATGCAATAATCTAGTTCTGATCGCCACATCAAATCTGCTCCTAGGTTGGATATAATTAAAGGGGTTCTGTTGTTTTGGATTATAAAAATAGGTAATGTCCAAAGTAATCTTTTTAGATAAATTCATGGTATTCTTCAGCTGAAATCTTGTGGCAAAGGTTCTGTCCCATGTTACCGACTCAGATTGGTCAATATTGGTAACATAATGGTTCAAACTAACACTGGTGTCCCAAAAAGGAAAGAACTTAAAATCAATAAAGGCCTCCAGACCGTAGGAATTAAAATCCCCTGAATTTTCATATCGAAAAACCTGTTGGTCCGCCGTGGATTGTTCCGTCCAAAGAATGACATCTTGTCTTTTTCTGTAAAATGTGGTCAATCCCCATCCCATATTATCCAACCTTTTTAGATAATTGAATTCAATATTATGACTGTATTCCGGTGTGATATTCGGGTTGAACTCCCAAACATATAATGGGTTAACTATCTGAAAAGCATTAATGTGATGGAAATTAGGTCTTGAAATACGCTTATTATACCCCATCGATAGACTTCCATTTGTGAGAGGATACGAAAGGTGTACTGAAGGAAAGATGTTCGAATAATCCCGGTTTACAAATAAGTTTGTTTCGGCATTGATAGATTCGGACTTAAATTGCTCCCAGCGTAAACCAGTCTGAAGTTGAAATTTTCCCAAACCCATTCTCAAAGAACTGTAAATACCCCATAAGGTTTCGCGGTAAGTAAAACGGTCTGGTATTGTTTCAGGTGCCTGCAATCTTTTACTATCAAGCTTTTGGGTATTTCTGCTAAAACCGGTTTCAAGGGATAGTTTGTCACTTATGGGCAGGTTGTGGTCCAAAGCCAAGGATTGCAAATCAAAATTTTCAGTCAATGACTGATCGTTCACCAAAATACCATCCTCAAAATCGGCCAAGGGGTAATCATTGTTACTGGAATTAAGGTTGTAGTCAAGTTCAATATAATGGTCATCCTTGTCAAAGTTCAATCTATAGTTGGCATTGAGTACATTGATAAAGTGGAAATGGTCACTTACACGCAAAAAATCAAAGTCATCCCTATCGGTAACTTCGGTATATAGCGATTTACTTAAATAATCATGGGAATCGTTAGTGTGATCAATGGTAATGGAAAACTCATGTCCATCCTTCAAGAAGACATCAAATCCACCACTTATTCTATAAATATCTCCGTCGAATATATTTGGTGTATAAATGGTTTCCCTATTTCCATTACTAAAATTTCGTTCTATAGTTTGGTCATTAATGGTCTTTAGATTGGACCTGGAGGCGTTAAGCCTAAAATTTAAAAAGGATAAATTATAATTTGCATCCATACCGAAAGAGTACCTATGTGTACCCGCTGTTGAATTTAAATTTAAGTTAAGTCCTCGGTCCAATTTTTCTTTGAGTATAATATTAATAAGACCGGAAAGGCCATCAGCTCTATATTTTGATGATGGGGCCGTAATGATCTCTACTCGATCAATCTGGGATGCAGGAATCTGCTGTAAAAGTTCTGTGGCCAATTGTGATGTCAATTTTCCATTCACCAAAATCCGTATATTATCACTGCCCCTAAGAGCAACAGTTCCATTGGCCAAATCCACCTGCACCTCTGGAATCTGGTCAAACGACTCCAAGGCATTTACACCGGCCTGTTGAAGGTCACTGCCAAGATTGATGATTTTTCGATCTAGTTTTTGTTGGGTAGTTGTCCGCTCTGTTTTTAGGACCACTTCATCAAGGTTTTCTACCTGAGGGGTTAGTCCAATAAGGAGCTTTGTGTTAACATCAATATCGCTTGACGGTATTTCGGCCACCATATATCCCAATGAACTTATTTCTAAATGGCTGAAAACTATCGGAATTATGATTTCAAACTCCCCATTGTCATTTGTCACTCTCCCCTCGATCAGTTCATCGCCATTGAAAATTACAACGGTAGCAAATGGTAAAGGTTCTTGACTCTGGGTGTCATAAACCATTCCTTTTAATCGTTGCTCTTGAGCTATTCCCAATTGACCGGCCGTAAAAAGCAGTAAAAGGAAAAATTGTTTTGGATTCATCTATACATCTTATTAAAATTCTGGTCAAAGATGAATTCTGATCCTAGCCTATTATATTTTTATCTGTGAATCTGGATTATTGCTCTGTGAACAAGACTGGGATAAGGTGAATATTGATTGGGAAAGGTATGAATTGAAGAGCCCTGCCTCCTAAAAATCAGATATGATGAACCCGCAGAATTAGTTATTATATATTTAAAAAAGGTTAAACTCGAAATCAGCAAAAGGTTTTAATTCAAACAAAATTGGAACAGTTATTCGATTAATGATTAATTTTCTACAGAGACAGGCCAATCGTAAAAAATAAATCAAAAGTGATATCTTATTGAAATAAGTGCCATTTAAATTAAGAATAAACGTGTTCACCTAGCACTTAAATATTCGTGTTGATGGTATGAGAACACTATTGTAAATATTTATTCGAATTAGCGAGCGAAACAAAGTTTCGTGCTGCAAGCGTCCCAAAACTTACCCTTAACTAATACTACTGAGCGAGGTCACTTTATCTATTGACTGGATATGTTATTCTCATAGTGCTTGGGAATCTAAAGGTCTGTTTGCTTCAAGTTTATATCGTTCCAGCCTCCCTTCTGTGATTTCAAGCTTCAGATAGCTTTTCCCAAAACTGCTCTTGACCACCTTGACCTTTTCAAGGATATCCTTTAAATCTGTTTGAAGTGAGGCTGCCTTTTCCTCCAAATGTTCATACTTGATTCGAGGAACCATTACCTCACCTTCGTATTTTGGATATGGCTTTGGGGGATTCTTTTCTATCATATCCTCAAGAAAATCATCCTCTTCTTCTTCATTGTCCAATTCTTGGTTGAACAAAGCCTGCATCATACCAATGGTGGGAAGTGTCTGGTTCTTTTCAATGTCCCTGATAATGGCAATGACAGCATCCGTCCGTTTTCTGTTCTTTATGATTTCCTGACCAATACTCTTCTCAAATCTTTCAGATGGCAAAAACCCATGCCACTCAAAAAAATCTATGACCAAATCCAAGGTATGGGAATAACTCTTACCCACTTTTTTTGAAAAAACCTTAAATCTTGACAATGTCTTTTTTTTTATCCGTACTGCTCTAAAATCATCCATATTTACATGTTTTAAGACTACAATTGTTACAATTCTGTTCAAGGTTTAAGGGTACTGGCAGCATTTTTGTTACAATCACTGCCGTAATTCCTAAAATCAGAAAATTCCAAAAACCTATATAATCTGGGCTTTTCCGAAGGAAAATAAATCCATAGCGCCGTGCTTGCGCGCTATCCTCTTGCTATTCCTTCGTCCCGCAAGCGGGACCGAATAAATACAGCATGATTGGAAATCAGCTGCCCTTTAATTTTATATTGATTCGTACGGACTTTTGGAAAGTCAAATCAAATATGTGCCGTACTAATAAGTGTTTAAAAACACATGATAAAATATTGTACTTTATCTATTGTTCGGGAATTCGTTAATCCAATGAAAACCTCTTTTCATAAGATAAAACTCATTCTTATCCTTTATCTTAAAATCTATCCTAATGCTATCTTTACCTTTGGTTCCATTAAAAACCAAAACACTGTCCCTTAACTCGTATTGGAAGTTAAATGTTGAAGATTCTTTGAATGGTTTTATTTGAATCGTGGTGTTGATGGTATCCACCACACTTTCAGCATAAAGAATATCGCCATTCATTTTGGTTATATTGGAACTGTACCTATCGACTATAAATCTTCGCCATCTATTTTCATCGGTCAACAACGGTTCAATTGTATCATTGTTCACAATAAAAGTTTCAACTTCGTAAATTCCGTATAGACTTGGCATCTTTGCTTTTCTCCCGTACTTCCATTGGTTACTATAATTATTTACAACCATTACCGAAGTGATGAAGAGAATGATAAAACCTTTCACAAGAAAACCGAGTTTTACATATCTCTTGTTTTTAAAGTACGGTTCTATTTTATCAGCGGGAACCGGCTTGTTCAAAACGAAAAAATTCAAAAGTCCCGTAATATCCTTTGATAGTATAATTATGGAAAGTAATACCAAATGAAATGAGAAGAGCTTTACAGGCACATCGTAACTCATGTTCAAAACAAAAACATTAAGCATTATTCCAAAGGCTAAAATTGCTCCAAGTCTAGTGGTCTTTCTGAAAAAAAGAAGTACGCCTGCCATTACCTCCATTACACCAGTGAAAATGATATAGGGAACAGAATACCCCATAAACTTCCATAGTAAACCCATTGGAGAAATTTCACCAAATGGTCTTAACATATCGGTAAGACCAGGTTCCCAAAATTGATTAGGAAACACTTTGGCAAGACCATAGGTCAACATTTTGAATGCCAAATAATAACGGATATAAACCGCGGTAAACTTCTTAATTTTTCCAAAGAAATTCTTTGCTCTATCAAGAATAAGCCAAATCGTCGCTACAATCGCCGAAATTGCTCCTTGCACAAGGAGTTTAAAAAAATGGTAGCTCGTATCCCCACTACCATTGACACGTGTAGCAATATCACCATGATAGCCAAAACCGTCCTTTACCAATAACAAAACTAACCACTGCCAAAATTTATCTACATAAGATGAAATGCTTTCTCCAACTTTGAACGGTAGCCATTCCAAAGGAAACGGAAAGATGTATAAAAAGAAATAGGTAATTAGAAATAGTGTTCCCCAAAAGGTAAAATTATCAAATATCCTCTTCATAGTTTTATGGTCATTGATGGCTAAACTGTTATTAAATTGGGGAAACTATCTTCTCAAATATAGTTATAACTAAACAATTAGTTTAAACATCATTACTGGAGATTACTATTAGCTTCCTGTAGAATCTTTTTGCACATTTTTTTCCATATGATAAATAAGGTTCTGCATATCCTCCCCTATCTTGTGTTCCAATACCCTTGCATAGATCTGGGTAGTAGACAGTTTGGTATGTCCAAGCATTTTGGAGACTGTTTCTATCGGGACTCCATTGGACAATGTTACCGTTGTGGCGAAGGTGTGTCTAGCAGTATGGAATGTCACTTTCTTGTAAATTTTACAAGCTTTGCAGATTTCCTTTAAGTAATAATTGACCTTTTGATTGCTATAAACAGGCAATAGGACTTTCGTTATCCTCCTTTCGGCCGAATCTTCATATTTCTTGATGATTTCCTTTGCCTGAGGAAGTAATGGGATTTTAAGTTTCTCGTCAGTCTTAATTCTTTTGGTAAACAACCAGTCATTTCCGTCTATTCCCTTGAGAACATGGTCTGGTGTCAATGCTTTGAGATCGATATAGGAAAGACCAGTATAGCACGAGAAAAGAAAAACATCCTTACATTTCTCAACCCCTTCCTTTTTAAAAGTAGTTTCTTCAATCAACCTCATTTCCCGTTTTGTCAAATATTCCCGTTCGGTTTTTTCAAAACGTAGTTTATAGTTTTCAAAAGGATCTTTTGCTATCCAATCCATCCGAACGGCCAACCTTGACATTTTCTTTAACCTTTCCATGTGCTTCATGGCCCCGTTATTGGTACACTTGGTTCGTGTAGATGGTCTGTACTTTCTAAGATATTGTTCAAAGTCGGATATAAAACGATAGTTCAACTTTTTGAGGTTTATATCCTCCATCCCATATTCTTCTTTTAAAAATAGGCCTACACATCTTTCTGTGATATGGTAGTTCTTTCTGGTTCCCGGACGTAAAGAAGTGTGCATGGTTCCATTGTGATAAGCAATTAATTGCTTCAATGTTTTTCCGCCCTCGTCCTCCCCAAAAAATCTTGCTTTGATAGATAGTGGAGTGATTACTTTTTCTTCCGCCATCATCAATCTATGGGCCTCATGTAGTCCTGTATAAATTTGGTCCAGGTACTTGTTCAGGGAAATCACATAACTGGAAAAACCCTTGCCCCTTTTACGGTTATTGTCCCATAAATTGGCCTTTATCTCCCGATTTATGCTAAAATCGGTGCGTTCACCATCGATGGTAATCCTACAGTAAACAATAAGATTCTCAGAATGAATCCTGTGTTTCCTAGTAAAGAAATTAATTGTTAAACGATTGTTTTTCTGCATGTTGCAACGTTTTAAACTGTTAATACTGCGAAAGTCAAAACACAAGCAAAATGCTTCAAGAAGTCATCTAAAATTACAACATAAAGTGTAATATTCTGCTCCCGATAAGAACACCCTTTATATGATTTTAGATGGTTTTAATTGATTTTAGATGATATACCCAAAAACACAAAACACTGAAAATCATAAGATTAACAGTGTTTTGATTTTACTTAAATAAGGTAAGTCGGGATGACTGGATTCGAACCAGCGACCACGCGCACCCCATGCGCGTACGCTACCAGACTGCGCCACATCCCGAAAAGGGAATGCAAAAATATAAATTTTGGCAACAATTAAACATAGACTGTATAAAACTTTTATTGTTTTTCAACTCTTTATTTATTCACATGCCATAAAGCTTATAATACTGACAAGCAGAATGCCCTCAAAATCACTTAAGTCACTAACGTACAGCACCGTTTCCATTCCTTTAGATGATTCCCGTCATTGTTTTAGCCAATGAAACTTCATAGTTTCCATATGCTATAAAAAGTTCTAAGTAAAGAACTATGTTCACAAAAGAAATAAACATTAATGTAAAAGATACTACTTTGGAAGGCAACCTTACCATACCAGCCAATCCAAAGGGTTTGGTCATTTTTTCCCATGGAAGTGGTAGCAGTCGATTTAGTCCAAGAAATAACTTTGTGGCCAATATTCTACAAACCAAGGGAATAGCCACTTTGCTTTTTGACCTATTGACCGAGCGAGAGGATAGCGTTTATCAAAACAGGTTTGATATCAATAAACTAACCAAACGGCTTATTGAGACCACCCAATGGATCTATCATCAAGATGATACTTTAAAATTACCCATAGGATATTTTGGAGCCAGTACAGGAGCCGCTTCTGCACTTAGGGCCGCAGCTTTTTTTGGAAACTCCATAAGTGCGGTTGTCTCTCGTGGGGGAAGGCCCGACCTTGCCCTTAATGAACTTGATGAGGTAAAAGCACCCACTCTATTACTTGTAGGCGGCCTTGATACCGAGGTAATTTGGCTCAATCAAAAAGCATATGAACAACTTGAATGTCAAAAGAAATTGGAAATTGTTCCCGGTGCAAGCCACTTGTTCGAGGAGCCGGGAAAACTTGAATCCGTTGCTTACTTGGCAGCTGAATGGTTTGATAAATGGTTCGAAAAAACACAAGAATATGTTTAAGGATAGAATAGATGCCGGCCTAAAATTGGCGGACAATTTACAGCAGTTCAAAGATGAGAATGTTGTGGTCCTTGCCATTCCAAGAGGTGGACTTCCTTTGGGGGCCATTGTTGCACAATCCCTCCATGCTCCATTGGATGTGGCTCTTTCCAAAAAAATAGGACATCCTTACAATAAGGAATATGCTATTGGAGCAGTAAGTTTGGACGATATAATTCTAAGTGATTTACCCCATATAGATAAAACATATATTTCTCGAGAAACCGAAATAATAAGACAAAAACTGAGAAAAAGGTTTGACCAATACTATCGAAACAGTTCTCCCTTGGATTTAATGGGAAAAACAGTAATCATTGTGGATGACGGCGTAGCCACCGGAAACACCATTAAAATAACAGCTCAAATGGTGAATAAAAAACGCCCTAAAAAAGTTATTGTGGCCATTCCTGTTGCTCCAACAAGAGCTATTGAAAATATGGTAGCGTCAAAGTATATCGATGAAGTAATTTGTTTGAAAACCCCTTATAACTTTCATGCAGTGGGTCAGTTTTATAATAAGTTCAATGAAGTTACCGACGAAGTGGCCATCCAATTATTGGAAAAAACACGCAAGGCCTACAAATCGTGAAACTCACTATGTCCTTTTTAACAAAATGGTTTTCTTACCAATCAAAACCCAAAAAATATGGTCCAAACAAAATTATGTTTGGACCATATCCTTTGAAAGCAAAAGTCCTAATCACCAACAATACCGAAAGTAACCTTGGCATTGACACGATATTCCGAAATCCTACTTTCCTTAACGCTAACCTGCATATCTTGAATGTATACAGATTTAATGTTCCTTACCGATTTTGATGCCTCATCAATAACATTTTGAATAGCATCTTCAAAACTCTCGGTCGAGTTACCTAAAATTTCAATAACTTTTAATACTGACATAGTAATGAATTTAAAAGTTCATTAAACGAACATCAACTACTATCTTCTAAAGAAAGTGACCTTTTTCATCCACTTTTACCCTTAATACCTTATCTCCATTTTCCAATTTCAATTTGTATTTTTTTGTAACGCCCTTTTTGTCATAATAATGTGTCACATAGGTATCCTTAGTGATGGTCCATTCAGGAAATCTGTCTAAAACAGCTGTTTTCACAGAACTTGGCAGGTTAATGTTTTTAAATCTTTCAGCAGTACGGATTATTTTTCCGTCCTTGTCATACGCAGCTAAAATCTTACCCTCTGGGATATAGAAATTAATGTTGTAAACGTCATAGTCATCTTGATAAAACTCTGAGCTCTTTACATCGAAAGCTGCTACTTTTCGTCTAAGCATTTCTACTGGTATGGAAGCTTCTTCCTGAGTATCAATGCTATTCAGATACTTGTAGTTTGTGGCATACACAACTACCTCTGATAATTCTTCTGTCTTAATGATTTGGGATTGCATTGGTACTATGAATCCCATCACAAAAAGAACCAATAATAGTTTTTTCATGATCTTAATGTTTTAAGTTAATAACCTTACGAAAGGAATTCTGGAGCTCCAATATTCACAAGCAACCTAATATACCATACTAATATCTGGTTTACAATGATTTAAATCAGTTAAAATACCTTTATCTAGCTTCTAGTTAGGGCTTTTGAATATAGGAGAGAGTAAAGTTGCTTTAATTTGAAGAATGTATTCAGAATTGGATTTAGGTATTGCCTATCGATATAATGTGAAGTGACCCACGAACTGCTGCTTTTCGTTATCGTTGGCATTTACCACATACCAATAATCACCAGTGGGCAAAGGCTTGCCTTCGTAGGTTCCGTCCCATTTTTTCACTTGGTCCAAACGAGCCACTACCCTACCATACCTATCGTAAATAATTACGTCGATAAAAGGAAAATACTCCCTGTTTTCAGGATACCAGTAATCGTTTAAGTTATCTCCATCCGGGGTGAAGAAATTCGGCATTTCTGGCATTCCTTCAAAATTAAAGGGCATTACCAAAGTGGCTTCGCAACCGTTTTGATCACGAACCATAATATTAATATTGGAGTCCACATTGACATTGAACGTGTTTACCTCACCATAGGATTCGCCTTGGAAAAAATATTCATATCCGCCAAATCCACCTGTAGCAACCGCTGTAACCTCATCAGGACCTGATTTTACAGCCTCTAATGTAAGAGGTTCATAAGCTTCGATTTCAAATTCCACGAAGGTTACACATCCGTTGGCATGATAAATATAAACGGTGTGCTCACCTGCTGGCAAGTCTCCAAATGTCCGCTGATTGGTAGCCATCTGAATATCATCCACATCCAAAGAGAACAACAAATCGGATAGTTGAGCGTCATCTTCGATATTTACTGTGGCAGTGCTATTGGGGAATATGCCTTCGCAACCATATTCCACCACAGGCTCAGCAACAATATCTATTCCTATGCCTATTTCTGCTATCACATTGGTTTGACAACCATTGGCATCCCTTACAAAAACAACATAGGTTTCACCTCCTTGAAGATTGTCGAAGAAAAGACTATCGTTTTGTGCAAAATCGGCATCGTCGGCTGAATTTACACTAGTGTAATATGGAGCTGTTCCACCTGTAACTTCTAGCATCATGCTTCCATCTGCGTCTCCCATACAGGTTTCTGGAGTGGTTTCCACTACTCCGGCCACCAACTCCATGGGTTGGGTAATTTCTACTGTTCTTGTTATGGTACAACCTAAATCATCTTGAATAATGATATCATATGTTCTAGGTGCCAAGTCGTTAAAGGTTTTTCTATTAGGGTTAACAGGATCGTCGCCTTCAAAAAATTCGCTCAAGGTATCAGAAATGGAATATCTGATCTGACCTGTTCCACCGCTCGCTTCAATAATAATTTGTCCGTTCATATCGCCGGCACAAACCACAGGGACGGCTTCCAGGTAATCCAATACCAATGGGTCTTTGGGTTCAATAATGATGGGGTCCGAAATAGCCTCGCATCCACCACTTTGAGCATACACATAATAGGTTCCAGGATTCAACTCTCTAAAAATGCCAGAACTCTGTGCAGGACGAACAATTGTTGCTGCAGATGGCGGCAAAATATTTGAATTAACCAAGGTGTACACATAGTTACCAATTCCTCCAAAAGCTTCAGATCGTATAATCCCTGTTGCCTCTCCGGCACAGTTTATTGTTGCGTTGGTCAAATCCAAGGCAATCACCAAAGGTGCCGCGGGATCGAGGGAAATCTGATTGGATTTTTCAAAAGGACATCCATTGGAATTCTGCACATCGTATTGGAAAGGTCCCGGGTCTATGGTGATATCTTCCGCAATTTCAACGCTGGTCATACCGGCTCCAAAAGGCATAAATGGATCGGTAGTTCCCGACCTACGGTAGAAATAATCCACTCCTGGCTCCGGATTGGTCACTGTAAGTTCCATTCTACCCAAATCCCCGCAACCTGGTGGCTGCAGCTCAACCAATTCGGCCACTACAATTTCTGGATCCTGAACCGCAATAGGAATAGTGGTGAAACTACAGTTCCAACCGTCAAAAATAGTAATGGTATATTCTCCTGCAGATAAATTCGCAAAAGTTGCTGTAGTTTGAAGACCACTATTGGTACCGTCCGTAATTCTATTTAATTGATACAAGTAGTTTCCTGCACCTTGTCCGCCAGCTACATTGTAGGCTTCAATTATTGCGTTGTTATCGTTATTACAGGCCAATGGACTCACTACTTGAATGTCTGCTGTTATTGGTACAGGCAATGGCAGATTTATATCCATAGTGGATTCGCATCCGCGCAAATCCCTAACATTGATGGTATAGGTATCTGTTGATAAATTTTCAAAAACAGGATTGGTATTCGGGTAATCGACCAAAATGGTACCATCTGAAGCTACCAATTGATACTCATAGATCCCCCATCCCCCATCACCAGAAGCTGTAATTTCACCAAAACCAGGTACGTTACAGGTAACGGGTGATGTTTGGATCGCACCTACCGTTAAAGCCCTATCAGGTGAGCGAACCGTTGTAACGTTACTAACGGCATCACAATACGGAGAATCCAATGCTTCAATACGTACCACTAAGTTTCCTGCAGGTACATTTTGAATAATCTCGGGGGTGTTTATCGGTGCGGTGGTATCAAAAGTTCCGGTTACACCTGTTGATGTTTCCACCCCGGCATTATCTCGTGTAAATACTTCATAATTATATACTCCACTATAATTATTGATTTCCAAACTTATTGAACCATCACTTCCATTAAAACAGGTTACGGGATCCACCTCGGCAATAACTGCTTCTATATTATTGTATTCCGGCACATTGATGGTGGTAGTTAAATAGGTACAACCTCCACTGCCCACATCGGTAACGGCAAAAATATAATCCCCGGGTGTTGCTATATTCCAAGTAACTCGATCACTCCCACCTGAGCTACGGGCCGGTTCGGAGCCCAAAGGCAGAATTTCCACCTCATAATTTCCGGGTCCTTCGTTTACAATAACATCAATTGAACCTGGACTTACTCCCATTCCTGAAGCATCACATGTAATTTGGTTTACATTGTAACTAAAGGTAATGTCCGTTGGCGTATTGATGGTTACGGTGGACGTCTCCTCACAGCCATTTTGGTCCCTTGCCGTCAGAACAATGGTTTGGTCCGTTCCATTATCAATCACCTCAAAGGTATTGCTGGTCTGGAAATTGGTACCGTCAAATTGAGGGGTGCCATCATTCATACTATAAGTATATGAACCTGATCCTGTTGGAGTTCCTGTTCCATCACCGTTATCATCGGTATAAATTGTAATGGTCGCTGTACTGAATTGATTACTTGATGGATTACAACTAAAATCGGTATTGATTGCATTTACCATCAATTCGCTTGGTTCATCTATGATGATGTCCCCTGAACGGTCGGTACAACCTCTATCGGAAACTGCCTCAACTTGATAGGTATCTGGTAGCAAATCATCAAACACTGGAGACCCTTGTGGCCCTGCAATAACATTTGAAGTTGAACCTTGATACAATACATAGTTAATAGGCGTATCCGTATCACTTCCTGGTTGAAGCTCTATGGAAATAGTTCCGTTATCAGCCCCAAAACAGGTTACATCACTGCTTGGCGTAGCCGTAATAACTGGCGTATTTACTGTCGAAACATTTACAATGGCTTCATCAGAACACAAAGGGGCAGTGTTGGAATCTAAATCGGTTACCAAAATGTTGTAGTCCCCTGGCAATACATTAACGAAAACATTAGTGAATTGAGCAGGGCCCATATTGGCCAATGTACCTGCATCTCTCAATTGGTATTCAAAATTACCACTACCTCCAGTCGTGTTCACCGTAATCTCTCCATCTCCTGCATTACAGGTTGGATAAGACGTAGCATCTGCACTGATGGCGAAGAAATCAAAAACTTCTGCTGTTACCGTATTGGTGCATCCATTGCCATCTCTAACGGTGATAACGTAGCTTCCCGGGTTGGGCACGATAAAAGTAGTTCCTGTTTGAAAACCACTTCCAATATCGTACTGGAAAGTTTCTTCTGGCAATCCAGAACCAGTTGATAATGGTGAAACAATATCAATTTGATAGCCACTTGTTGCGGTACATTGGTTTACTACATCAATTACTGGATTTGGAACCCCTGCCTCTTGTGTGACGGTAAGTGTTGTTAAGGCCGCACATCCATTGGCATCTTGCACATAAAAATCATAGTCGGCCGGATATGGTCCTACTATCTCAAACGTAGTTTCGGATGTAAATGTTGACGGTGCTGGGTTTCCTGTTGGCACATAGGCGTAGTTATACGGACCTGTGCTACCAAAACCTCTTACAGTCACCAAAGCGCCCACATTACAGGTAGCTTCCACAAAATTATCGATGGCAATGGAAACTGAACTGATATCTATAAAAGCTAGAGAACTCCCACTACATCCGTTGGTGTCGTCGGTAACAATAATTTGGTAGTTCCCTGGTGCCAATCCTGTAAATGTTCCATTATAAGGAATGGTTTCACCTGTAAATGATGTTGGCCCGGAAACCGTTGCACCAGTATCTGTGTTTTGTAATGTTAGAGTGAAATCACCCGGCGCTGATATACCCGAAACTTCATAATCGATAGCACCACTGCCTGCCACGTTACATGAGGCTGCCAAGGACGTTGCTGCTACGGCTACGGGATTAATGGGGCCAATTGGGTCAATCTCTTCGATATAGGTACAGCCATTAGCATCCCTTACCTCAACAAAATAGGTTACTCCAGGAACTACTTGACCCGTGAAATCGTAAGTATCCCCTCCAGATGTAGCAGGATTAAAAGTTGGCTCTCCCACCAATCTAAATTCATATGGCGCTGTTCCTCCTGTTGCTTGAACTCGATATGGAAATGAGGTATCTGAACAAATGGCCGGGTCTGCGTCCAAAGGAATCAAATCCAACTGGTTTTGATCAATGACCACTTGGTCGCGGTCTTCACAGCCCTGTGCATCCGTAGTAATCACCGTATAGTTTCCTAAAGGTAAGTTGGGGAAGTTTACCGTAGTACTTGCAGTCCCCGTAGATGATGCTATCACACCTCCAAATTCATCCACCAAAACGTAATCAAATGGCGCAACGCCATTGTTTATAGTTGCAGAGATAGAACCGTTTACTGAACCTATGGAACAAACGGCATCCGTGGGTGTTGCTATGGCATCCAAGGGAGAGCTTGCTCCTATGGTGACAGAATATGCTGGGCTCACGCACCCTCTACTATCTCGAATAATAAATCCACCATGGGTTCCTGGACCGTATCCAGAAAATATATTTTGTGTACTAAAGGTCGCTCCATTATCATTACTGAATTCATACGGAGGGATACCTTGCGTGGTATCTGGAATCAACTCCACAACTCCACTTAGATTATCCCCGCATTGCGTGTCTGTTGGCACCGCGGTACCTGCAATGGTCTCTGGTGGGGAAATGGTTACTGTATTGGTTTCCGTAGTACATCCATTTGCATCGGTAATCATGAACTGGTAGGTGGTGTCTGAAATTATGGAACCATCATTTGGTATACTATATACAAAGGAGTTTCCTGTTATATTGTTGTTATTTGAAGTATATGGAGTGCCATTGATGCTCACTTCATAAATATCATAATCTCCTGAAGAAGTGTATCCATTGCTAATATTTACCTGAATCTGACCGGGAGGGCCTGCACAGTCCAACTCTTGAATCGTGGTTGCATTGGCAATAACCTGAGGCTCTATGGTCGCTGTTACGGTATCTCTACAATCATTGGAATCTATTACTTCAATAGTATAGGTTCCTGGGGTAAGTCCGGTAAAGCTATTACTGGCCCCCAATGCTCCCCCATTGATTCTATACTGATAGGGTGCCAAACCACCAGAAGCGTTTACAGCTACGGTCGCCGCGGTAAAGTTATCGTAGCAAAAATCTGATGCTCCGTTATCCAAGGTCAAGGTTGGCGCATCTAAACGAGTTAATGTAAAACTATCGGTTAAGGTACATCCGTTGGCATCGGTCACACTTACTTGATAAGATCCATCTTGGGATAGGTTGGAGAATGTGCTACCGTTCTTTGGGCCTCTTGTAGAACCA
This sequence comes from Flagellimonas lutimaris, assembly GCF_003581615.1. Lineage (GTDB taxonomy): Bacteria > Bacteroidota > Bacteroidia > Flavobacteriales > Flavobacteriaceae > Flagellimonas > Flagellimonas lutimaris. The sequence continues at coordinate 154,787 of NZ_QXFH01000074.1, read as the reverse complement.
TCAGGCTGGGTCAGGGTATATCGGTTACCTCCCCAACCACCAACAGTATTGATACGAACAGCTCCTATGTTTCCATTTTGACAGCTCATATCGGTCACATCCAAACCGGAAATCGCAAAGGCCGTTGAAGGTTCTTCAATCACCAAAATTGATGTATCCGAACAGTTGGTTTCTTCATCGGTCACGGAAATCACATAGCTTCCAGCGGACAATCCTGTAAAAGGAATAATACTGCTACTTTGCCCAGCAGAAACAGGACCTCCGTCGATACTATAGCTATAGGTCGTATTGAATCCATCCACCAAAAATCGCCCTTCTCCATCAGAATCACCCGCACAAGTAACCACTCGGGTTTGCTGTGCCTGTACTCCAATGGAACTGATATCGGTGATGGCATAATTTTCATCGTATGAACAACCTTCATTATCCGTCACCCTAAAAGTGTAGGTTCCCAATCCCAAACCGGTAAATGTGCTATTGCTTCCATTGTTCACAGCGCTAGCGGCCGGAGCTATAATTTCATAGGTATAGGTTCCAGAGCCTCCCGTGACGGTCAAATCCAAAGAAGCGGTGGTAGTAATACAATCCAGACTGGAAATACTAAAGTCCAAATCCGTTGGTTTGTTCAAAGTATTAAATACGATATCTGGAAGTGCCTGCACACATCCATTGGCATCACGAATCATAGGAGTGTAGGTTCCAACTCCCAAACTTGGAAATACGGGATTTGTGCTAAAGCCAGCTCCCACGCTGTACTCGTATGGTGCAGTTCCTCCAGCAACTCCTGATATTGTGATTTGTCCTCCGTTTTCATCTAAGCAGGTGGGCACACTATCGGGCGAAGCAGTAGCCATTATCGTAGATGGTGTACCGATTGTTGCTGTTTGAGGTGTGGTTTCACAAGTAAATGAATCCTGCTCGTAGCGCAATACAACATCGTAATTTCCTGGGGCCAAATTGGAAAATACATTGCTTATTTGAAAAGTTGCACCATTATCAACACTGTAAAGAATTTCGTATCCATATCCACTAGTTACATTTATCGTAATCCTACCGTCGTTGGCTCCCCCACAATTGGCATCTTCCTCAGTAAAATTGAATACGGGTGGCGGAATATTTTCCACAGCTACCGCCGCAGTGCGTTGACATCCGTTGGCGTCCTCTACTAAAATGTTATAGGTTCCCGCAGTAGATACGGAAAAAGTAGCGCTATTTGAGTACGTTGAACCAAATGGACCTCCATCCACACTAAAACGATAAGGCGCAGTTCCTCCACTGGTAGTTACATTAACATCTACGGAAGTGGCACCACAACCAAAACTATCCGAAGCGGTTGAGGAAACCGCTAACGGGCTTATCCCTCCTCCGATTACAATAGGGTCGCCATCAATATCGGTTGTAATGGTTTCTGAACAACTATTGGTTTCTACCCGAATACTATACGTTCCGGGGCTTACGTTGGCAAAGGTATAGTTATCCGCTCCGTTGGGTCCAAAAGTATCAACAGTCACCCCGTTTTTCACCAGTCTATAGGTGTAAAAACTAGGAACACCCGATACTTGAACATCTATACTTCCCAACTCCCCACTGCACAAAATATCATTTGCGGTGACATCTACATTGATGTCCAAGTCATCAATGGTGACTAAATTGGATGGGAATACACAGGCTGTGGCGGAAACATTCTTCAATCTCACATAAACCCTGTAATCCCCCGGGGCCGTAATATCAAAAAATGGATCATCTTGGTAAGGTCCTGCAGAACTGTTCAAACTATACTCATATCCTGCAGGCACATTGGTTACCTCAACCCTGCCCGGATTACCGCAAATAATATCGTCTTTGATTAATTGTGGATCTAATGGGTTAAGCGTTGCTTTGAAATAATAATACTGACCTGAATCAACACGAACTCTAAACTCTCCTGATGAGGACAAATTAAAAGTTGAATTGGTTCCAACGGTATTCCATGTACAGGCATTATTTATAGTAGGACAATCGTCCACTACGGTCGGCGCACAAGAGTTTGGGTCTAGCTGTTGCCACTGATAAGAACTTCCGGACTGACTTAGGGTAAGTGTTCTAATATCGCTTGTACCGCACAAAAAGAACTTGGCCAAAGTACTTCCATCATTTGGGCATACCACTTGCTCGTTCGCCCCATTTATTATGGTAGCAAACATAGCGGTTGTTGCAAACAGTTCGTTTTCTTCGGACGATACAACCTCTAGAGTTGCATCTGGAGTTTCTTTTTGGGTCTCGGACTCTGTTTTACTGGATACTATACCTGTAAGTATCTCAGCAACATGAGTTTTTGCCAATACCGTGGAACCGAAGATTGATATGAACACCAACAACACGGCATATAGCAGATGCCTTGTTTTTTGTGGGAGCATAGGTTAAGTCTTGTTTGAAGAATACTCAGATTTGGGACCTCAATATTCTAAATAGTAATTTTCTGTTCTTATAAAATTCTGCTTATATTCATTACACCCAGCAACTAAAAAGATGCCGTTCATCTATAAAATCTATTATTTCAACGTAAAATTATGCAAAAAAGTCTCTTATTACCATATTTTTTCGTTGTACTGCTTAGTACATCTTGTGCCCAAAAGTCTGATAAAGGCATAAATCTTCCCGAAACCTTTGATTTTACTGAGGAACTCGTAGTTGGCAATATTCAAAACCCTTGGGGCTTCGTTTTCTTGCCTAACAATGCAATTTTAATCTCTGAAAAGTCTGGTAAACTGTTACTTAGCACATCGGGAAGCACAATAGAAGTTGAAAATTCTCCAAAAGTTTACAACAGAGGACAGGGTGGTTTATTGGATATTGAACTACACCCCGATTATGAAAACAATGGTTGGATATACTTGTCTTATGCTTCCACTGAAGGTGAAGGAAAAGGAGGCAATACAGCTGTAATGAGAGCCAAATTATCAGATAACAAACTTGTGGACAAACAAATTTTATATAAGGCCTCTCCCAACTCCACGCGAGGACAACATTTTGGATCCAGATTAGAATTTGATGAAGACGGGCACTTATTTTTTTCCATTGGTGAAAGAGGAAATAGAGATGTGAATCCACAGGATATAACCCGTGACGGTGGAAAAATATATCGTTTAAATGATGATGGCAGCATTCCCAAAGACAATCCGTTTGTTGATGAATCTGGTGCAAAGAAAGCCATTTACAGCTATGGACACCGGAATCCGCAGGGTCTTGCCCTTCATCCAGAAACAAAAGTCTTATGGGAACACGAACATGGCCCCAGAGGTGGAGATGAAATCAATATCATTAAAAAAGGAAAAAACTATGGTTGGCCAATAATCACTTACGGCATTAATTACAGTGGTACAGAAATTACCGATGAAACCTCAAGACCTGGAATGGAACAGCCACTTTATCAGTGGACACCATCCATTGCACCATCAGGGATGACATTTGTTACTTCCAATAAATATCCAAAATGGAAAGGGAATTTATTGGTTGGCTCACTAGCTTTTCAATACTTGGAACGATTAGAGTTAAATGACAATAAAGTAGTCTACCGCGAAAAATTACTGGATGGTATGGGGCGTGTTCGGAATGTACGCCAAGGCCCCGATGGATTTATTTATGTTGGAATTGAAGGCAAAGGCATTTACCGTTTGGTTCCTAAGTAAGTTGATTTATTTTAAAGCATCAATAGCCAACTTCACCGAACCATACTTTTTAAGTGCTTTTTCCGCATCATCATAATTCAATTCCAATTCCTCCATAATATAGCGGGTTCCCCTGTCCACCAACTTGGTATTGCTCAACTGCATATTTACCATTTTGTTGCCTTTGACCCTGCCTACTCGAATCATCAAAGCGGTGGAAATCATGTTAAGCACCAATTTTTGACTAGTTCCACTTTTCATTCGGGTACTTCCGGTTAAAAACTCTGGCCCCACATTAACTTCAATTGGAATATCGGTGGATTGGGCCAATGGAGAACCAGGATTATTGGTAATCCCCACTGTCAAAATCCCATTGGTCCTTGCGTCTGCAATACCTCCCAAAACATACGGAGTGGTGCCTGAAGCAGCGATGCCCACCAAAACATCATTATCATTAATATTATATTCCTGAAGATCTTTCCAAGCTTGTTCGGTATCGTCTTCTGCAAACTCTACAGCTTTTCTTATAGCATGGTCTCCACCAGCTATGAGTCCGATTACCCTATCATAAGGCATTCCAAAAGTTGGTGGTATCTCGGAGGCATCCAATATACCCAATCTACCACTGGTACCGGCACCTATATAAAATAATCTACCTCCTTTTTCAAAACGTGTGGTGGTTTCATCCACCACTTTGGCAACCTGGGGCAACACCAATTCGACAGCATCAGCTATTTTTTTATCTTCATTATTGATGTTAGCCACAATCTCCAAAGTATCCATTTCATCCAATCGATCATAGTTGGATGGTTCCTCAGTAATCTTAATGTGCTTTTCTACCACAACTTTATAGTATTTGTATGTTTAAATTTTTGAATGCATTAAGTTTTGAGTCCCAGGGTTCCAACTCTGTTATCATGGTATTAATCACATTCAAATCGCAAGTTTTAAAGCGATGCTGGGAATTTAACTTCTCCGAAATACATAAAAGTACAGCTTTCTTAGAAGCATTGATAACAGCCTTTTTCGTCTGAACCACATCCCAATCAAATTCTGTTAATCCAAATTCTGTATCTACATAACCGGTCCCAATAAAACTATAATCTACTTTAATTTGCGACAATGCATGAATTGTACTGGAACCCATAGCTATTTGTGAACCCTTCGAAAGTGTACCGCCAATAAATATTGTTTCAACATTAGGTTTACGAAGCAGTTCTATAGCTACCGGTAAGCTCAAGGTAAAACAAGTAAGCTTTAGATTTACAGGTAATAATCTTGCCAACTCGAGACAGGTCGTTCCTCCATCAATTAAAATGACACTATTATTTTTAAGAAGGCCCATCGCCTTTTTAGCAATAGCTATTTTCTTGTCTTGTGCATAAACATTACTCTGTTGAGGGCTGTGATTGGCAAACCCTAAAGAAACTGCACCCCCATGAACCTTGACCAATAAATTCTCCGCATCAAGTTCTTTAACGTCTCGCCGCACCGTATCTATGGATACATCAAGTTTCTCCGCCAAATCTGTCAGCAGTACCCTATTGTGCAACTCCACCTCATTAAGTATGGAGTGCTGTCTTTCTTCTTTTAGCATCTAAGCATCCTTTTTTATCAAAATCAAAAGTAGAAAACTATTGCAGAAAAAAATATTTACTATAAAAACAATGGTAATATTCTCGAAATCCCGCAAACAAATGCAAATATATTGCAATATTTTGCTATTTTATGCTTTTTTAAATTATATTTGCACTGTAAAACTTGTTAAACCCGACAAAAACATGCAGGAGTTAGCCAACAATCTATTAAAAAAAGAACCTCTGGATTCCGAAACCGTGAAGTTTGAAAAAATTAATACCCATATTTACCAAGATTCACAAAGTGCATCGTGGTATGTAGCAAATGAAATAGCCAGTCTCATCAAACAAAAGCAAGAGCAGGGTCAAAATGCCGTTCTCGGATTGGCTACAGGGTCCACTCCTACCAAGGTTTACGACTATTTAGTTCAGTTTTATAAAGAAGGTAGGCTAAGCTTTAAAAATGTAGTGACTTTCAATTTGGACGAATACTTCCCAATGGATCCAGATTCCATTCATAGTTATGTCCGTTTTATGAATGAACATTTGTTTGACCATATCGATATAGAACCTCATAATGTACACATCCCAAATGGGAACTTGCCCAAGGAAGAAATCAGGAAATATTGCTTGGATTATGAGGAAAAAATAAAAAATGTCGGAGGCATAGACATCCAGATTCTCGGAATCGGTAGAACTGGGCATATCGGGTTCAACGAACCTGGCTCCTCACTTCATAGCAAGACCAGATTGGTTCGTTTAGATCGTGTTACACGCCTTGATGCGGCAAGTGATTTTTTCGGTGAAGAAAATGTTCCAAGAAGAGCAGTTACTATGGGCGTCGGCACCATTATGGACGCCAAGAGAATTATTATAATGGCTTGGGGAGAAGGAAAAGCCCCTATTGTACAGCAAGCTGTAGAAGGTGAAATAAAAGAATCTGTTCCTGCAACATTTTTACAGCATCATAAAAAATGTGATTTTGTTCTTGACGGAGCTGCATCATCCTTCCTAACAAGAATAAAGACTCCATGGTTGGTAACCGAATGCGATTGGGACGAGAAACTCATCAAAACTGCATCGATTTGGCTATCCGAAAAGCTCGGAAAGGCCATATTAAAGTTGACCAACGAAGATTATAATGAATATGGTATGGGTAGCCTGATTGCCGAAGTGGGTTCCGCAGAGCAAATCAACCTTTCCGTATTTAATCAATTGCAACGAACAATCACCGGATGGCCCGGAGGCAAACCCAATGCCGATGATAGTCAAAGACCCGAAAGAGCACAACCCCACCCAAAAACATCTTTGATTTTTAGCCCCCACCCCGATGATGATGTGATTTCGATGGGAGGCACCTTGTTGCGACTCGTAGACCAAGGACATAATGTTCACGTAGCGTATCAAACTTCAGGTAATATTGCAGTTTTTGACGATGAAGTAATACGATTCCTAGATTTTGCTACGGACGTGCAAAAAGACAACAAGGAACTCAAAAAGAAATTCAAAGAGGTCCGTGAATTTTTGGCCAACAAAAAGCCAGGAGAATTGGACAGCCCCGAAGTACAGGATTTTAAAGGATTAATAAGAAAAGGAGAAGCCTTGGCCGCTTGTCGCTATTGTGGTGTAAATGAAGAAAATGCACACTTTCAAAACTTGCCATTTTATGAAACAGGTGCCGTTAGAAAGAAACCGCTTTCCGATGAAGATGTTCAAATAACCTACGATTTGCTGAACAAACTAAAGCCACATCAAATTTTTGCTGCAGGAGATCTTTCTGACCCACATGGTACACACAGAGTTTGCCTGGAAGTAATCTTAAAAGCCATAGAGCGCTTATTGGACGAAGGTTCCGATTGGATTCGAAATTGTTACGTATGGTTATACCGCGGAGCTTGGCAGGAATGGGATATTGCAGATATGGAAATGGCCGTGCCGATTGGCCCAAAAGATATGAACAGAAAAATCAATGCCATATTTAAACATCAATCCCAAAAGGATAGTGCTATGTTCCCTGGAAACGACGAACGGGAGTTTTGGCAACGTGCAGAACAAAGAAATAAAGATACAGCCAATAGATATAATGCGCTTGGAATGGCAGAATACGAAGCCATGGAAGGTTTTGTCCGATACCATTTCTAAAAACACAACATTTCATTTTAAGTTGTTAGTTGTTTAATTTAATCTTGTAAAAAGGCCTACATTTAGTGCATACGTAGGCCTTTTTTACTTTCATGTGCGACCACTAAAGCGCCATGCAAACCTTGGTCATTGACTAAAGTGAAAAATACCAGATTAGCATTAACTTTCCGATATTTCAACAAATAAAAAAACTAACCGTATAAATAAAACCATCATAAATGAATGTAGCTCCAAAAGACAAAAACGCTTGGCTGTGGATTCCCATTTTATACTTTACTCAAGGAATTCCATACATTCTTGTGGTAACCGTTTCCGTGATCATGTACAAACGCCTGGGCATCGGCAATGCAGAAATCGGGCTGTATACAAGTTGGTTATATCTACCATGGGTAATTAAACCCTTGTGGAGTCCCATTGTTGACTTAAACGGCACGAAAAGAAAATGGTTTTTGGGTATGCAATTGGTCATTTCCTTGGCATTTTTGGGCATAGGTCTGTTTTTGCCCTCAAACTCATTCTTCGTTATCACTTTGGCTTTCTTTTGGATGGCTGCCTTTGCCTCCGCAACCAACGATATTGCTTCTGATGGTTATTACATGATCGGCCTCACCCAGAAAAAGCAATCCTTTTTTATTGGCCTTCGCAGTACCTTTTACCGATTGGCCATGGTTACAGGGCAAGGATTACTAGTAATTTTTGCCGGCTTTTTGGAAAACCAATACGGAGACAACACCAAAGCGTGGTCAGTAACTATGATAAGTGCTGCAGTATTGATGATTGCACTAACTGTTTCCAACTTTTTTACCGCACCAAAGTTTGAAGAGTCAGCCTCGGAATCCAAAGAAAAACCGGCCGGTTTTATTGAAGTGTTCACCACTTTTTTTAAAAAACATCAAATCGGTGTGGCCCTTTTGTTTGTTTTGACGTATCGTTTGGGAGAATCACAATTGGTAAAAATGGCCTCCCCCTTCTTACTTGATGATTTGGAAGTGGGCGGATTGGCCTATTCCACAGAAGCCGTAGGTACCATTTATGGTACAGTAGGTGTCATTATGTTATCACTTGGAGGCATACTTGGAGGAATTTTGATTTCCCGGGACGGACTTAAAAAATGGATGCTACCCATGTTGCTTGCGCTTAACCTGCCCAATGCACTTTATGCCATACTTGCTGTAACACAAACAACAAGCATATATGCGGTCGTCGGCACCGTAGTACTTGAACAATTTGGGTATGGGTTCGGGTTTGCTGCATTTATGATGTACCTTATTTATGTGGCCGAAGGTGCTTCCAAAACATCTCACTACGCCATTGCCACAGGATTTATGGCACTAGGTATGATGCTACCCGGTATGCTGAGCGGATACATTCAGGAATGGTTGGGCTACGACGGTTTCTTTATTTGGGTGGTTATTGCTGCATTACCCGCATTTTTGGTGCTTCGTTATTTAAAATACCCAGCAGATTACGGTAAAAAAACAGCTGAATCCAATGACTAAAACATTTCAAAAATATACCCTTCCAAAAGAAACACTGACCCTAAAGCAAAAAGTAGGGCAATTATTTATGCCTGCCGTATTCATAAACGATACAGAGGAGGAAGTCCAGAAAATGGAAAAGCTCATCAAGGAACACCATGTCGGTTCCATATGTTTTTTCCATAGCAGGGCCAGTGCCGCCGCCAATTTTGAAGGGAAGAACAAAATTGTGCACAACAAGAAAAGCTACGACAGATTGTTGGAGCTTATTGCACGATATCAAAAAGCTGCCAGCACACCTTTGCTTGTAGCCATCGATGCCGAATGGGGGCTTGCCATGCGTATTGAAAACACGCCTCAATACCCTTATGCTATAACGCTGGGTGCATTGGAAAACAACAATGACCTTATTTTTAAAGTAGGCGAAGCCATAGGGAACGACTGCAAACAAGCGGGAATACAATGGAATTTGGCTCCCGTGGTCGACATTAACAACAATCCTGAGAATCCTGTTATTGGATATCGTTCTTTTGGAGATGATAGAAAAAGAGTTTTTGACAAGGCAGAGGCTTTCATTAAAGGAATGGCCAAGAGTGGAACCCTAAACTCTATCAAGCATTTTCCAGGGCATGGCGATACGGCAACAGATTCGCATTTGGGACTACCCGTAATTGATAAATCGATGGACGAGCTCATGGAAAATGAGCTGTATCCCTTCAAGAAAATAATTGAATCCGGTGTGGACTCTGTGATGGTAGGCCATTTGCTCCTGCCCCAGTTAGATGAAGAGAACCCATCCACCACCTCCCATAAAATCATTTCTGGACTACTTCGAAAACAATTGCAATTTTATGGAGTCATAATTTCGGATGCTTTGAACATGCACGCCGTATCCAAAAAATTCCCTCAAAAAGGAGCCTTGGAAAAAGTTGCTTTTGATGCGGGTATGGATGTACTCTGTTTTAGTGAAAATGTAGCGGAAGGTATTGATCAAATATTGGAAAGTGCTACAGAAAAACGAATTCAGGATAGTTTTGCAAGAGTATGGGCCCTTAAACAAAAAGTGTTTACGGAAGAAGCTCAGTTGAAAAAGATTGATAATAACATTCACGCTAAACTAAACCAGGAAATTGCAGAGAAAAGCATCACAGAATTGCATGGCGATGCATTATTTGCTGAACAAATAAAGTCATCTAATTTTCTCAATGTTTCGGTAAGTTCTGGAAAGAACAACAGCTTTTCAAAACAGATTTCATCTCATTTCGGTTTAAGTGTCGTTGATTTAGATGTTGCGTTGAACTCCAATAATCAAAATGTGTTGCTAAGCATCTTCCCTCCTGCTGTAAAACCTAAGGACTCATTTGGTTTCGATGAGAAAACATTATCCTCAATCCATAAATTGGTGGAAGAAAAAAACACCTTGATCTACCTTTTTGGAAATCCCTACGTACTGGATATCTTAAAATTGAAGCCATCATCCAATGTGGTATTGGTGTATCAAGACTTTCCAGAGTTTCAAGAAGTTGCTTTCGAACATTTCTCGGACAAAATTGAAGCCAAGGGCAATCTTCACATCCAATTAAAAACCTTTGGACTATGAGAATTTATAAAGTCTTGGGACTCATGTCCGGCACTTCTTTAGATGGGCTGGACATAGCCTATTGTCATATTTGGGAAGAAAATGGGAAATGGAACTTTTCCATTAAAGAAACCGCTGAAATCGATTATTCTGATGAAATGCGGGAATACCTTAAAAATGCCATTCATCTTTCCGAACAAGACCATGAAAAATTACATAAAGATTATGGTATTTGGTTGGGCCAACAATCAAAATTATTTATAGACGAATTGGGCGAAGAAGTTGATTTTATAGCTAGTCATGGTCATACATCCCACCACCGACCAGAAGATGGCGTTACTTTTCAATTGGGGGATGGACAGCTCTTGGCAAATACCTCCGGCATGCAAGTGGTGTGCGATTTTAGAACCAAAGATGTTTCACTAAATGGACAAGGTGCTCCTTTGGTTCCCATCGGCGACAAATTGTTGTTTCATGAGTATGATTTTTGTCTGAATTTGGGAGGGATCAGTAATATTTCTTTTGATAAAAAAGGTGAACGAATCGCTTACGATATTGGTATGGCTAACATGCCATTGAATTATATCACCCATGAAATGGGGTTGGCTTATGATGAAAATGGGAAATTGGCCCGTTCGGGAAAATTAGACCACTCTCTGCTCCTAAAACTGAACAACCAAAAATATTACAGTCTGCCCTACCCTAAATCTACGGGGTATGAGTGGTTCACTTCCGAGATTGTCCCGTTGATTGAAGCTTCCAAGATTTCCAACGAGGATTTATTGCATACGTTCATCCATCATAATTGTGAACAGATTGCATTTGCCGCTCTCAAGTATAAGAACAATAGCAAATCCAACAGTAAGCTGTTGGCTACGGGAGGAGGCGCACTCAATCAATTCTTTATGGATACACTCCAAGATAAACTGGGCTCAAGTATTGAAGTTGTAGTTCCTAACAAAACGTTGATTGCCTATAAAGAAGCTCTCGTATTTGCATTAATGGGAATACTCCGCTTGGAAGGAAAAACCAATGTATTGAAATCCGTTACAGGTGCCACTTTCGATTCGTGCAGCGGCAAGGTGTTTTTTCCCGAAGAAAATTAAGTCGTGGCCACACGTTTTCTTTTGGGTTTATTGACCAAAAGAAAAATAGCCAATGCGCAAAGTCCACAAATGGCCAAGCCTGCAAATAGAGGCCATACAGTATCTTTTACAAATTCTCCAATAAAGGTTGCAATGGGAATGGAAAGCAATGTGGACACAAACCCATTGATGGCTGCGCCAATTCCTGCAATATGTCCGATAGGTTCCATAGCAATGGAACGGAAATTACCCCACATAAATCCAAGGCAGAAAAACTGGATAGATAAAAATCCAACCAATATATAAATACTGGGATTGGGAGAATTCAAAAACAAAATAGAATACGCAATGGCAATCACACAAAATACGATGGTAGCCATTAACGAAAGCTTTCTCATCCCAAAACGCATTACTAGGGTTCCATTCAAAAATGTGGAAAGCCCAATAGAGATGGCAAGTCCAGCAAAAATGTAAGGAAACATCTCCTTTAAGGCATATTGATCTTCAAAAATATGCTGGGCAGAACTCAAATACACCAAAAATGCCCCGGTCACCAAGCCAGATGTCAATGTAAAAGCAACAGTCTCTTTGTATTTCACAAACTCCTTTACGCCATCAATAAACACATGTCCGGTAAACGGAATTTTATACTCTGGATGCAATGTTTCCTTTTGTCGTTTCCAAAACCAAATTGCAACTGCAAGTACAAATACCATTTGCACATAAAAGATGGATTTCCAACCGGCAACATCCAATATCAATTTTCCAATGGCAGGGGCCACGACCGGCACTAAAATAAAGAACGCTACTACAAACGACATTATTTTTGCCATATAGTCCCCTTCATAAGTATCACGAATAATCGATATTGAAATAGTTCGGGGAGCCGAAAGTCCGACCCCTTGTAAAATCCTTCCTATGACCATAATCTCCAAAGATGGTGCATACAAGCAAATTACACTTGCCAGCAAAAAGATAACAAAGCCAATATAAACCACGGGCTTGCGCCCAAAACTGTCGGATATGGGCCCAAAAAACAATTGCCCTACACCAAGTCCCAAGAAGATCATGGTAACCAACAATTGATTATCTGTGGAGTCTGTACTATTAATAGCTGCCCCAATATTCGAAATTGCCGGTAAGATGGCATCTATAGCCAAGGCTACGATAGACATCAAAGCGGCCATCATGGCCACAAACTCGAAATTGGGTTTTTGATTTACTTTTTGCATCCTGCAAAATTAGGCATACCCAACGTATCAGTAAAGCTTTTAAGAAAGGTTTAATGATAAGAAAACATATCTAACGTTGTAGTTTGAGATTATACCTAGTATTTAAGGGAACATCACCTTCCAAATCCATTCAAAAATTCAGATAATACTATCTTTAGTGGTAAATTATTAGAACAATGCGACGATTAAAGACTTTGGTTGTAGGCTGTGGCAACATGGGAACCTCCCACGCCCGTGCCTACCACAAATTGGATGGGTTTGAAATTGTGGGATTGGTAAGTCGTGGAGCCAATGGTCGAGAACGGCTTTCCAAAGAATTGGATGGGGCACCAACCTTTTCAGATTATGCCAGTGCACTTAAAACGACCCAACCCGATGCCGTCTCCATAAACACCTATCCGGACACCCATTTTGATTATGTAAAAATGGCCTTGGAAGCCAATGCCCATGTTTTTGTGGAGAAACCATTGGCATTAACCGTGGAAGAAGCTCAAAATTTGGTAGACCTTTCCCAAAAAAAAGGAAGGAAAATGGTTGTGGGCTATATTTTAAGGGTTCATCCCACATGGGCTAAGTTTACCGAAATGGCACAAACCTTAGGAAAGCCTTTGGTAATGCGAATGAACTTGAACCAACAAAGCTCTGGGGAGCAATGGTACACCCATAAACAGTTGATGCAGTCCATGTCACCCATAGTCGACTGCGGAGTTCATTATGTGGATATCATGTGCTCTATGACCCATTCCAAGCCCATTAGTGTTTCCGCTATTGGTGCGCACCTATCAAACGAAGTAGATTCCAATATGTACAATTACGGTCAGTTACAAGTTAGATTTGAGGATGGTTCCGTGGGTTGGTACGAAGCAGGTTGGGGACCCATGATGAGCGAAACGGCTTTTTTCATCAAGGATGTAATTGGCCCAAAAGGCTGTGTTTCCATTAGCGATACAGACAAAGGGGGATCTGAAGATATTGAGGGCCACACCAAAACAGGTAGCTTAAAATTGCATCACAGCGAACTCGATGCTAATGGAAATTTCACCAAAAAGGATGAAATCATCAGCACTTCAAACGAACCCGACCATGATGGGCTGTGTTTACTGGAACAGGAATACCTACTGGATGCCATTATAAACGACCGCGATCTTACCGATCATTTAAATGATGCGGTGAACAGCCTTAAAATTGTATTGGCTGCTGATGAATCCGTTAAAACGGGTAAAACCATATTCTTATAGAAGGAGGAGTAAGATTTTAGTGAAATTTACTGCAACTCGTATCAAACCTTTGACCTGAGCGATAATAAACACAAGAGATTCTTCGCTACGCTCAGAATGACACCTGAGCCACCGTGTCATTTCGAACCGACGTTAGGAGTGTGAGAAATCTAAATACGCACCTATGATACTTCCTCCTTGGAGATCTCGTCCCGATAGTTATCGGGAGCGCTCGACTTGACATAACACAACTAGTTCAGATTCAGATTTTCGTGAAAATTAGTGGAATTCGTATCAGTCCTTTGACCTTTTACCATTACCACCAACTTACAACGGAATATTCCCATGTTTCTTCCAAGGGGTTTGCACCTCTTTTTTCTCCAACATGGCAAAAGTCTTTAATAATTTGCTACGTGTGTCTTTGGGCAGAATCACCTCATCGATAAAACCTCGTTTAGCGGCTCGGTACGGATTTGCAAACTTATCGGCATATTCGGTTTCTTTCTCCTTTAATTTAGCTTCGGGGTCATCGGCAGCGGCGATTTCTCGTCTAAAGATAATTTCACTGGCGCCCTTAGCCCCCATTACAGCAATTTCGGCACTTGGCCAGGCAAAGTTGAAGTCGGCACCAATATGCTTAGAGTTCATTACGTCGTAAGCACCGCCATAAGCTTTACGGGTAATTACGGTAACTCTTGGTACGGTCGCTTCACTCAAAGCATACAACAATTTTGCCCCATGCATAATAATCCCGCTCCATTCCTGGTCGGTTCCGGGCAAGAATCCAGGGACATCCACCAATACCAATATTGGAATATTGAAAGAATCACAAAAACGGGTGAAACGGGCTGCCTTTGTGGAGCTGTTCACATCCAAAACCCCTGCCAAAAACATGGGTTGATTGGCAATAATCCCAATACTCCTACCCCCTAATCTAGCGAAACCAGTAACGATGTTTTCCGCATAATCCTTATGGATTTCATAAAACGAATCGCCATCTATAATGCCATTAATCACATCATGCATATCGTACGGCTTGTTGGGGTTGTCGGGTACAATACCAGACAGTGCTTCCCTTGTTTCATCACCAAGCTCATAAGGTAATAATGGTGTAATTTCTTTATTGTTTTGGGGCAGATAGTCCAATAAATTTCGAATATCATCCAAGCAAGTAGCATCATTGTTAGAAGTTTTATGGGCTACGCCTGATTTACCAGCATGGGTACTAGCTCCTCCCAACTCCTCAGAAGTCACAGTTTCGTTGGTCACCGTTTTTACCACATTGGGCCCGGTAACGAACATGTAACTGGTTTCCTCCACCATAATAATGAAATCAGTCATGGCGGGAGAATATACGGCACCCCCCGCACAAGGTCCCATAATAGCAGAAATTTGTGGAATTACTCCAGATGCCTGTACATTACGGTAAAAAATATCGGCGTATCCTCCAAGAGATTTTACCCCTTCTTGAATACGGGCTCCCCCAGAATCGTTTAGCCCGATTATAGGAGCACCGACCTTCATGGCCAAATCCATAACCTTGCAAATTTTCTCGGCATGGGTCTCGGAAAGGGCACCTCCGAAAACTGTAAAATCTTGGGCAAATACATACACCAATCTTCCATTTACGGTTCCATAGCCAGTCACCACCCCATCACCGTAATACATTTCCCTGTCCATACCAAAATCAGTGGTACGATGGGTCACCAAAATACCCATTTCCTCAAAAGAGCCTTCATCCAAAAAATAAAGGACTCTTTCGCGGGCCGTTAGCTTTTTCTTTTGATGTTGCTTTTCAATACGTTTTTTGCCTCCACCCAAATGGGCTTCTGCTATTTTTTCTTGTAGTGCTTTTATTTTGGGATCCATAGGATTCAGTTTGAAGGTAATCGTACTATTTTTTTGTCTTCCAGAAATTGATAAAGAGCAATCATTGCAGCAACTTCTGCTTTGTTGGCCGTCCGCTCCTTGATTTTCTCTGGAGAATAATAATTCTTCACGAAATGAGTGTCAAAATTTCCAGATCGGAAAGCTTCATGGGCAAACACGAAACTACCAAAAGGCAACGTGGTCTGTACCCCTTTCACTTTATAATTTTGAATGGCATCGAGCATTAGCTCGATGGCCTCTTCGCGGGTTTTACCATAAGTAACTAGCTTGGATAACATGGGGTCGTAGTAAATGGGGATATCCATTCCTTCCTTAAAACCATTATCTACCCTTATCCCTTCTCCAATTGGTAATTGATAAGTTTCCAAATTCCCTACACTGGGCAAAAAATCATTCAAGGGGTCTTCGGCATACACTCGAAGCTCTAAAGCGTGACCATTGATTGTAAGGTCTTCCTGTTTCATAGGAAGTTCTTCGCCCCGGGCCACATTTATCTGCAATTCCACCAAGTCCACTCCTGTTACCAATTCGGTAACGGGGTGTTCCACCTGTAAACGGGTGTTCATTTCCAAAAAGTAAAAATTGTGGTCGGCATCCATCAAAAATTCAACAGTTCCCGCACCAATATAATCACAAGATTTGGCCACTTTGCAAGCTGCGACACCCATTTCTTTACGTAATTTGGGAGTTAAAATAGATGAAGGAGCTTCTTCCACCACTTTTTGGTGACGTCTTTGTACGCTACATTCCCTTTCAAAAAAATGGAGGACATTGCCATGTGTATCGGCCATTACCTGTACCTCGATATGTCTGGGTGATGTTACATATTTTTCCACAAAAACGGAACCATCCCCAAAAGCAGAGGTAGCTTCGCTAATGGCACGCTTCATTCCGGATTCAAGATCTTCTTCTTTCTCTACAATCCGCATTCCCTTACCACCACCACCTGCAGAGGCCTTTATCAATACGGGATATCCGACCTCATTGGCAATTTCGTGTGCCTTATCCACATCGGTTATGGCCTCATCAATACCGGGCACCATAGGAATATCGTAGGCTTTTACAGCTTCTTTAGCAGCCAATTTGCTTCCCATAATTCGAATGGCCTTGGATTTTGGACCAATAAAAGTGATGCCACTCTTTTCGACCGCCTCTGCAAAATCAGCATTTTCACTTAAAAATCCGTATCCGGGGTGAATTCCATCAACATGGAGTTCTTTGGCCACCTCTATAATTTTATCCCCTCGTAAATACGATTGGTTGGAAGGTGCTTCACCAATGCAAACAGCTTCGTCAGCAATTTGTACATGGGGGGCGTTCCTATCCGCCTCCGAAAAAACGGCAACGGTCTTAATGCCCATCTTTCTTACGGTTTTCATTACCCGAACCGCAATTTCGCCACGATTGGCGATCAATATTTTTTTCATGATGTTTTACTGAAATTCAATCAACAATTGTTTCTTGTCAACGGCATCACCTTTGGATACACCTATTTTTTTGATCACACCGTTTCTTGGGGAAGTAATAATGTTCTCCATTTTCATGGCTTCCAGAATAACTAATTGGTCTTCCTCATTAACTTCTTGGCCTTCTTCCACCAAAATATCCAAAATCAAACCTGGCATAGGTGCAGCAATAGAATCTATATTTTTATTGCCATTGGTGGCGAAGCCCATTTTCTCAATCAGTTCGTCCAAGGGAGTTTGGATGGAGGCCTGGTGTTCACTACCATCAATACTGATTGTGTAGATTCCTTTATTAAAATCGGAATCCAAAATTTTTACATGGTATGATTTTCCGTCCTTCAACAAATGAAAGGTTCCATCACCAGTCTTTATTAAATCCAACGAAGAAATAGTGTCCTTGGAAAGTTTAAAGTCAAAGTCATCCCCTACCTTGACAGAATAAGAATTATCCATAAAAGAAGTTTCCATTGGTTAGCTTGATAAATATAAAGGTTAATGCATTAAAAACCATACAAAGCTATACCTAATGAGCAGGAATAATTATGACAATGATCATTAATTTCTTTATTTGCAATCATTAATTATGTTGTATCCAAGATAGGCAGGAGATATAATCATTTGCTTATTTTTGATGTCAAAATTTGAACTATGCTGATCTTAGGGATTGCTGGAGGCACAGGGTGCGGAAAAACAACGGTAGTAAACCAGATTGTGGAGCAATTACCCACGGATGAAGTAGGTGTAATATCTCAAGATTCCTACTATAATGACCTTTCCCACATGAGTAGGGAGGAAAGGGCAAAAATTAATTTTGATCATCCCAACTCGATAGATTTTGATTTATTGATCGAGCATATTGATCAGCTGAGGGAAGGAAAGACCGTGGAAACCCCCATTTATTCGTTTGTGGAAGAAACACGAATGAAGGAAACTGTTTCCACAATGCCCCGAAAAGTAATGATCGTGGAAGGCATCTTGGTGTTGAGCAATCCCAAATTGAGGGATATGTTCGACATAAAAATATTTGTGCATGCTGATTCGGACGAGCGATTGATCAGAAGGTTACAACGAGACACGCAGGAACGCGGACATGATTTAAATAAAGTACTCACGAGGTACCAAACCGCAGTAAAACCAATGCACCTTCAATTTATTGAACCCTCGAAGGAGTTTGCGGACATCATTATACCGAACAATCGTTATAACACGGTTGCAGTGGATGTTGTTAGAACCATTATCAACAATAAACTTTCGTAACATGGGCCTAAAGGAGTTGAGAAAAAAGAAATGGTTCAAAATCATGACCAATACATATATACTGGTACTGACCATTTTTGTGATTTGGATGGCGTTTTTTGACACGAACTCCTTAATGATCCATTTGGAACTGGAGAACGAAATCGATAAGTTGGAAAAGGAAAAAGATTTTCTGAAAAATGAAATCGCCAAGGACAAGGAAATATTGGAAAAGATGTCCGATGAAAAAGAACTGGAAAAGCTTGCCCGCGAAAAATATTACATGAAAAAGGACAATGAAGAAATATTCCTTATTGAATATGAAGATAGTCTAAAGAACAAACAAGATGAATAACACCAACCTATTTCAAGAGTTTCCTGAAGTTTCCGCCAAACAATGGAAACAAAAAATTCAGATGGACCTCAAAGGTGCCGATTACAATGAAACCTTGGTTTGGGAATCATTGGAAGGTATCAGTGTTAAACCCTTTTACCATAAAGAAGACATCGCGAACATTCCTTCTTTTTCTTTATCCAAAGACCACGAGTGGTCTGTAGGGCAATCCATTTATGCGGGAGATGCAGCAAAAGCAAATACCAACGCAAAAGAAGCACTGAGCAAAGGTGCGGAAAGTTTGATTTTCACGGTTCCTACTGAAGAAATTGATTTTGAGGCTTTGTTCTCAGGTATAAATCTGGAAGAAATCGAACTTTACTTTAATTTTGATTTTTTGGCCTTGGAACCTATCAAAAAATTGGTATCCCTTCTCAAGGATAAAAAGGCAAGAGCCCTTTTGAATATTGACATCATCGGACATTTGGCCAAAGATGGCAACTGGTACCATAATTTGGAAAAGGACCACGAGATATTAACCGAATTGGTTTCATTGGGCACTTCGGACATATCAATTATTGGAGTTGACCTGTCCCTTTATCAAAATTCAGGAGCTAATATGGTGCAACAATTGGCCTATGGTTTGTCACATGCCAATGAATATCTAAATCATATAACTTCAAAAGGTGGCGAAAAATCACTCCCAATCACCTTTAAAGTGGCCGTGGGCAGCAACTATTTCTTTGAAATAGCTAAAATTAAAGCCCTACGATGGCTTTGGAAAAGTTTGGCGGCCGAATACGGAATCAAAAGCGAGTGCAATATCCTAGCAATTCCATCCAAACGCAACAAAACGCTATATGATTACAATGTGAACATGTTGCGTACCACATCGGAAAGCATGTCGGCAGTTTTGGGTGGAGCAGACACCGTTTGCAATTTGGCTTACGATGCCATCTACCATAAAGACAACGAGTTTGGGAATCGCATAGCCCGTAACCAATTATTATTACTGAAAGAAGAGGGCTACTTTTACGAAGCATCACAAATTTCGGAAGGTGCTTATTATATTGAATCGCTTACCAATCAACTTGCAGAAAAAGCCTTGGTACTTTTTAAGCAGATTGAAAAAGCCGGTGGTTTTTTGGACAGTTTGAAAAAAGGGATGGTTCAACGAAAGATAAAAGAAAGTGCAGAAAAGGAACAACAACTTTTTGATGAAGGAAAGATAGTTTCACTTGGCACCAACAAATACCAAAATCCGCAAGACCGCATGAAGGACGATTTGGAACTTTACCCCTTTGTAAAGACCAAAGCGCGGAAAACCATTATTGAGCCCATTATCGAAAAAAGATTGGCCGAAGCTTCTGAACAAAAAAGATTGAACGATGAGTAGAAAAGACCTTCAACATATGGAATTGGCAGCAAGTTCGAGTGCAGTCGAGACCCAAAACCACGGACACGAAAATTTTGCCGCAGGTATTTCTCCATTTTTACGTGGCCCCTACTCCACTATGTACGTTCGCAGACCTTGGACCATCCGCCAATATGCGGGATTTTCAACTGCCGAGGAAAGTAACGCCTTTTACCGAAGAAACTTGGAAGCGGGACAAAAAGGACTTTCCGTTGCTTTTGACCTTCCCACCCACCGTGGCTACGACTCGGACAATGACCGTGTGGTCGGTGATGTGGGCAAAGCTGGAGTTGCTATAGATTCCATTGAAGACATGAAAATCTTGTTCAACGGCATTCCTTTGGACAAAATGTCCGTTTCCATGACCATGAACGGGGCTGTAATCCCAATTATGGCCTTTTATATTGTTGCTGGTTTAGAGCAGGGTGTTTCCATGGAACAACTTTCAGGAACCATCCAAAACGATATTTTGAAGGAATTTATGGTGCGGAATACTTATATCTATCCTCCTACTCCTTCCATGCAAATTGTGGCGGATATTTTTGAGTTCACCAGTAAAAATATGCCTCGGTTCAACAGCATCAGTATCTCGGGATACCATATGCATGAAGCAGGAGCCCCTGCATCCATGGAATTGGCCTATACTTTGGCCGATGGTATTGAGTATATTCGAACTGGAATAAAAGCAGGTCTAAAAATTGATGAATTTGCCCCAAGACTTTCATTTTTCTGGGGCATTGGAATGAATCATTTTGCGGAGATTGCCAAAATGCGTGCTGGACGTATGCTTTGGGCTAAGTTGGTACAAGAATTCAATCCAGAAAATCAAAAATCATTAATGCTCCGAACCCATAGTCAAACCAGTGGATGGAGCTTAACAGAACAAGACCCTTTCAACAATGTTGCCAGAACTACCATAGAGGCTATGGCTGCGGCATTTGGAGGCACGCAAAGTCTTCATACCAATGCTTTGGACGAAGCCATTGCCTTGCCTACCGATTTTTCCGCTAGAATAGCACGAAACACGCAAATCTATCTGCAACAGGAAACACATATCACCAAAACAGTAGATCCTTGGGCTGGAAGCCATAAGGTGGAACAATTGACCCATGAAATTGCTGAAAATGCTTGGGAATTGATTCAAGAGGTAGAAAAATTGGGCGGAATGACCAAGGCCATTGAAAAAGGCATACCAAAAATGCGCATTGAAGAAGCGGCTGCCAAGAAGCAAGCTCGCATAGATAGTGGCCAGGATATTATCGTTGGGGTAAACAAATATAGACTGGAGAATGAGGACGACCTTCAGATTTTGGAAGTGGATAATGCCAAGGTCCGAAAGCAGCAAATGGCTCGCCTTGACGAAATCCGAAGCACTAGGGATTCCAAAGCTGTGGAAAAAGCCCTTGAGGACATCCGTGTTGCATCTAAAAAGGCCATGGAAAATAACTCCGACCGTGGAAATTTGTTAGCTTTAGCGGTAGAAGCGGCCAAACAGCGTGCTACCCTTGGTGAAATTAGTGACGCCATGGAAAGTGCCTTTGGACGATATAGAGCAAAAATTCAATCCTTTACCGGAGTGTATTCCAAAGAAATCAAAAACGATAAAAGCTTTGAAAATGCCCGCAAATTAGCGGACAAGTTTGCAGAACAAGAAGGGCGTAGGCCTCGTATCATGGTCGCTAAAATGGGCCAAGATGGTCACGACCGAGGTGCCAAAGTGGTTGCCACCGGATATGCCGACCTAGGTTTTGATGTGGATATTGGCCCCTTGTTCCAAACACCTGCCGAGGTAGCCAAACAAGCTGTGGAAAACGATGTACATATTTTGGGGGTTTCTTCACTTGCTGGCGGACATAAAACCTTGGTTCCAGAAGTGGTTCAAGAATTGAAAAATTACGGTCGGGAAGACATAATGGTCATCGTTGGAGGCGTAATTCCAAAGCAAGATTATAAGCATTTATTGGACAACGGAGCCGTTGCGGTTTTTGGTCCAGGTACCAAAATTGCAGATGCTGCCATGGAAATACTGAATATCCTATTGGACTGACCTCCATAACAATCTCATAAATAAAACTTTAACTTTCTTTAACGAAGAATGCAGGGGTTATTCACTCCCTGTTAACAAATTACATTTTATCGCATCCTAAATAATCGTATTTTTAGCACCTAACTTACTATGAAATGGGCAAGATTATTGCAATTGCAAACCAAAAGGGCGGTGTAGGTAAAACTACTACTACGGTTAACCTTGCGGCCTCCCTAGGTGTATTGGAAAAAAAGGTGTTATTGATTGATGCCGACCCCCAAGCCAATGCAACATCAGGTTTGGGTGTTGATGTTGACTCTATTGAAAAAGGTACATATCAACTTCTGGAACACACGATGAGTGTGGAAGAAGTCACCATTCCCACAGATTCTCCAAATGTGGATTTGGTACCCGCACACATTGACCTCGTTGCCATCGAGATTGAATTGGTGGACAAGGACAATAGGGAGTACATGATGAAAGAAGCCCTTAAAAATTTGGGTGAAAAGTATGATTTTGTTTTGATAGATTGTGCCCCATCTTTGGGGTTATTGACATTGAATGCACTTACAGCCGCGGATTCCGTGATGATACCCATCCAATGCGAGTATTTTGCCTTGGAAGGTCTTGGCAAACTATTAAACACTGTAAAAAGCGTACAAAAAATACATAATAACGATTTGGACATCGAGGGAATGTTGTTGACCATGTACGATTCCAGGTTACGTCTTTCCAACCAAGTTGTTGAAGAAGTGAAGAAACACTTCGCTGATATGGTTTTTGACACCATAATCCAGAGAAACGTTAGGCTAAGTGAAGCCCCAAGTTATGGCGAAAGCATCATAAAATATGATGCAAGCAGCAAAGGAGCCTCCAATTATCTTAACTTAGCCAACGAAATTTTGAAGAAAAACAAGGAGAAAGTTTAGATGGCGAAAGCAACAAAAAAACAGGCGTTGGGAAGAGGCCTGTCCGCTCTTTTAAATGATCCAGAAAACGACATTAAGTCAGTTTCTGATAAAAATGCGGACAAGGTAATAGGTAATGTGGTGGAATTGGATATCAATTCCATTGAGGTCAACCCTTTTCAGCCACGTTCCAATTTCAATGATGAGACCCTTGAGGAATTGGCCAGTTCCATTCGAGAATTGGGCATCATACAGCCGATAACGGTCAGGAAGCTGGATTTCAATAAATTCCAATTGGTTTCTGGTGAACGTAGATTCCGTGCCTCCAAACTGGTAGGATTGGAGACTATTCCAGCCTATATCCGTATTGCCAATGATCAGGAGTCTTTGGAAATGGCTTTGGTGGAAAACATTCAAAGGCAAGATCTTGATCCCATCGAAATAGCACTTTCCTATCAACGACTTATTGACGAAATTGAAATTACTCAAGAAAAATTGAGTGACCGTGTTGGTAAAAAACGCTCCACTATCACCAATTATTTACGCTTGTTGAAACTGGACCCCATTATCCAAACGGGAATGCGGGACGGCTTTATTAGTATGGGACACGGTAGGGCACTTATCAACATCGATAAGAAAAAAGAACAGATTTCCATTTACGAAAAAGTGGTATCCGAAGGATTATCCGTTAGAGCTACAGAGCAATTGGTAAAAGCTCTGAAAGAACCACAAACTTCTGGTTCAGACCAGAGAAAAAGCACTTCGGGTGTTCCCGAGTTTGTTTCCAACAGTTTGGATTCCATCAAGGAGCGATTGGCGACTAAGGTGGATATTACCACATCAAAAAACGGAAAAGGAAAAATTGTGATACCCTTCCATTCTGAGGAAGATTTTAAACGTATCAAAAAATTATTGACAGGTGAATAAAAACCTTCTTTTATTGTTCTTTGCCTTTTTATTTTTTCACGCTGGATTTTCTCAGGAAGAAGAGGAAAATAAAAACAAAGAACAGCGCCAGCAAACCAAAGAAGTAGATTCCATTGCGCAAAATATGGAGGGGGAAGGTGTAACCTTTGAGGAAGTCACAAAAAAGGAAAACATTAATCCCCTGGCACCTAGTAAAGCTGCCTTTTATTCCGCCATACTTCCCGGACTGGGGCAGATATACAATAAACGTTATTGGAAAGCGCCCATTGTTTGGGGAGCCCTAGGAACTGGCATTTATGTATATTCCTATAACAACACAGAATATCGTAGGGCTAGAAACGCATTCAAGCGGAGACTAGCTGGTTTTACGGATGACGAGTTTTATGATCTAAATGGTGATGGGAATGGTCCTGATGTTTCCTCCGATGCACTACAAGAAGCTCAGGAAAACACACAGCGAGATAGGGATTTGGCCTTGGTCATCTCAATAGCACTTTATGCTTTGAACATCATTGATGCCAATGTAGATTCACATTTAAAACAATATAATGTTGATGACGATCTGGCCATTGACTTTAATCCATATTTGGATATAAACCCATTTACCAACCAACCAAACTATGGAATGGCCATGGTAATAAAATTTTAATGTATGAAGATTGGTCTGTTCGGATATGGCAAAATGGGAAAGATGATTGAGCAAATTGCTCAGGATAGAGGCCATACCATTGTAGCCAAGATAGATGATCCTTCGCAAGAGGCAGATTACACCTCAATGGATGTTGCCATTGATTTTAGTACGCCAGAAGCCGCTTTTGACAACATTACCAACTGTTTTAGAAACAAGGTACCCGTCATCAGTGGTACCACCGGTTGGTTGGACAACTATTCTGAAGCCATCAAAATTTGTGAGGATAACAAGAGTGCTTTTATCTACGCTTCCAATTTTAGTTTAGGAGTCAATATTTTCTTTGAACTCAATAAGCATCTTGCCACAATGATGGCTGAATTGGAACAATACAAAGTTTCGATGGAAGAAATCCATCATACTCAAAAGTTGGATGCACCCAGTGGAACTGCCATAACCCTTGCTGAAGGAATTATTGAGAATTCACCTTACAAAAAATGGGAGTTGGACAAATCCGGCGATAAAATAATACCGATAAAATCCATTAGGGAAGGAACGGTACCGGGGACACACAGCATTGCATATGACAGTCCTGTGGACAGGATTGAGATAAAACACGAAGCACATAATAGGGAAGGTTTTGCTCTGGGAGCAGTAATCGCATCGGAATGGATACAAGAAAAAGTTGGCATTTTTTCTATGAAGGACGTGTTAAACCTAAGCTAAAAAACGTAACAAGAATTTAGACCTAGAGTCTAACAAAGAAACTTTTTTATATGGACGGTATACAATGGATTATTTTTATCCTGATTATCCAAGTTATCCATTTCTTGGGAACATGGAAACTTTACGTTAAGGCAGGCAGAAAAGCATGGGAAGCCGCCATACCTGTTTACAACGGTATTGTATTGATGAAAATTATCAATAGACCATGGTGGTGGGTGCTGCTACTGTTTATCCCCATCATCAATTTATTGATGTTTCCTGTAGTTTGGGTGGAAACTATCCGAAGTTTTGGTAAAAATTCACTTGTAGATACTTGGTTGGTCATCCTTACGCTTGGTTTTTACATTTATTACATTAATTATGCTGAAGACGTTCAATACATCGAAGACCGCAGCCTAAAACCAAAAACTGGATTGGGCGAATGGGTAAGTTCCATTGTATTCGCCATTGTGGCTGCCACTTTTGTTCATACTTATTTTATTCAACCCTACGTGATTCCCACTGGATCGTTGGAACGTACTTTACGCGTTGGTGACTTTTTGTTTGTAAGCAAGTTTCATTATGGAGCAAGAGTACCTATGACTACTTTGGCCGCACCTATGGTCCATGATACCCTTCCCATGCTGAAAACACGATCATACTTGGCCGATGTCAACCCTGAGACCCACAAAACGTCTTGGATAAACAAGCTGCAATTACCTTATATGCGCTTGCCCGGGTTTGAGAAAGTAAAGAAAAACGACATTGTTGTGTTTAGCTTGCCTTCAGATACTTTGTATCAATTCTTCAAGGCCCAGAAAGCAGTGATAAAACCAATTGATAAAAAATCCAACTACGTTAAGCGCTGTGTTGGCACACCAGGGGATTCCCTTGCAGTTATTGATGGATTTGTTTATATCAACGGGGAACAACTCCAACTATCGGATAGGGCAAAACCCATGTATGTGTATGATATTTATGCTCAAAATGGCGTTTCCAGTAAGTATTTGGAAGATGTTGATGCTTCGGACTACGTTCGAAAATATATTGCCACCAACATTAACGAATCCCAGTATAACGCCTTGGCACCTTTTATTTCTGGGGGTAGACCGACAGATGATGGCAAAATTGAGCTCTACACACAGGAAAATGGCATTCCAACCGATGTTATTCGTCAATTAAGGCTTTCCCTAACAGAGGAAAAACCACGTTCCCGTATGGCGAATTTAACGGATGAAATGGTTGCAGGGCTTAAGAACAATCCTGCTATTGATTCCGTTGTAAAAACCATTGACCCCAAAGGCATGTACGGTGGGAACATATTCCCACAAAAACCCAACCTGTACCCTTGGAACAACGATAACTTTGGTCCAATTTATATTCCAAAAGCCGGTACAACAGTAGAAATCAACTCGAAGACCATTCCTTTTTACAAAAAAATAATTCGTGATTACGAATACAACGATGTAAAGGTAACAGGGAATAAAGTACTCATCAATGGTAAGGAAGCAGACTCTTACACCTTTAAACAAGACTACTACTGGATGATGGGTGACAACCGTGACCATTCTGAAGATAGTAGGACTTGGGGATACGTTCCAGCGGACCATATTGTTGGTAAACCCGTTTTCCTTTGGATGAGTTTTGACAACTTTAGACAAGGAATCGCCAATTGGAGAGTTCGTTGGGATCGTGTATTTACCACTGTAGGGGGTAGCGGAGAGCCTGTATCTTACTTTTGGTATTTTATCGCTCTTTTGGCAGCATGGTTCATTTTTGATTTCTTCCGCAAGAAAAAGAAGAAAAAAGCTTAATCTATTGTTTTTTGAAAATACTGCTCCATCCAACCTATTTCCCAAGCATAGCCACTTTTGCAGCCATTGTGCAAAATGAAGTGGTTTGGGAAGCACATGATAACTTTCAAAAACAGACCTATAGAAACCGCTGTTATATTTCAACGGATAAGGGTAAGCATATGCTGAATATTCCCATACAACACATTGGGGGAAATGAAGGGCGGCAAAAATATGCTGATGTAAGCACAGAGAACAGCTATAATTGGAAAAAAGAGCATTGGCGCACCTTAGAAACCGCTTACAGAACCTCACCCTTTTTTGAATTTTATGAGGACGAGCTTAGACCGCTTTATGAAGGTTCTGACCATAATCTTTTTGATTTCAACTTAAAGACAATAAAGACCATTACAGACTGTATAGGGGTACAAATTCCAACAGAAAAAACTAAAAAATACGAGGTAGCTACAGAGGCCTACTTTGATGCCCGTTTTTTGGTCAATGCAAAAAAAGAAAAAAAATGGAAAATGAATTCATATCCTCAAGTCTTTGAAGAACGCCATGGATTCATACCCAATTTAAGTGTGTTGGACCTTTTGTTCAATGAGGGAACCAATGCAGTGACCTATCTAAAAAGTCTATCTTTAGATTTAAAACATGCTTAGGCACCTACTCCATTACGGTATCCATTTTTTGGTTCCCATCCTAATTGCATTTTGGTTTTTTAAGGGTCAGAGTGTAAAAGTTGCCCTAATTCTTCTGGCCGGAATAATTATTGATATAGACCATCTTTGGGCCACTCCTCTTTTTGATGCAAACCGTTGTAGCATTGGCTTTCATGCATTGCACAGTTACTGGGCTGTTTTGGCGTATAGCATATTACCTTTTTTCAAAACAACTAGAATTATTGGATTAGCGTTGATTATCCACATTTTTGCGGATATGGTAGATTGTTTATTGATGTGATTGTAATCGCAGAGTGGCCATTACCGGGTAATGGTCGGATAATTGAACATCAAAATTTTGATGGGAAAGGATTTCAAAATCAGGGTCTGCTAAGATATAATCGATTCTCATAGGAAACTTTAATAGATCGTAGGTACGGCCAAAACCTTTTCCTTTTTCAAAATAAGAATCGTTTAAATTACCCTTAATCACTTGGTAAACATTAGAGTATTGCGTGTTATTAAAGTCACCAACTACAATTTTCTTATAATTGGTCTCATCCATATTTTTACGAATCAAACTTGCTTGCTCATATTGTTTTAGCATTACGTTGCGTGATCTTTCAAAAAGCTTTGAGGACTTTCCATTCTGGATAGTATTCAAACCAGGTACTATTCTGAACGACTGAAGGTGTAAATTATAAATTCGAATTGTATCTCGATTTATTAAAACATCGGCATAAATAGCATTATTGGAGCTATTAGGAAACGGAATTGAATCTATTTTTACTATTGGGTATTTAGAGTAGACCGATTGGATTACCTTTCCATGGTGTTTCCCATATATAAAATCAATAAACTTATAACCATATTGATTTAGGGCGTTATTTCGTTTCATTGCGTAGTATGTTTCTTGAAAACATACTATGTCTGGATTTTGTTGAGTCACAAAATCATAGATTCTACTTTCAATATTATCCTCATCTAACTGCCTAAATGCGTTGAATCCTCTAGCATTAAATGACATTACCGTTAAAGACTCGTCCTTCGTTTCAAAACTTTTACCCGCAGAAAATTGGTAGAACGGACCTAAAAGTATATACCAAAAAAACAAAAGCAAACCTGATAACAAAAAATTTCCCTTCCTCTTCAAAATCCAATAAAAAGCAAAAATTAAATTAACAATTACTGTGAAAGGAACAATTAAACTAACTACTGAAAGCGAGGATATTAATTTTGTTGGAACATAGGGCACAAGTAATGAAATTACCAACACCAAAGCCACTAAGGTGTTTAAAAAAAAGATGATTTTATCGAAAAAAGAAAGGTTTTTCACAGTTTAGTCTTCCTTACCAGCCTTAAACAAAAAGTCTTTTTCTTCTTTGGACAAGCTTTCGTAACCTGATTTACTGATCTTATCCAAAATAGTGTCTATTTTTCGTTGTTTGGCCTGTTTATCGTATGCTTCTTTGCTTTTTGCAGTAGCTTTTTTCTTGTAAACAGTCTTCAGGGGAGCTTTCTTCTCCTTGGGTTTAAAAAGCTGAACAATATAACTCCTAAGTTTTGTGAAGCCTACACCAAGGTCGTGTCCTTTAAACAACTGCCGAGCATACACATAACCTAAGGAAGCTCCGCCTAAATGGGCCATACCCCCACCTATATTATCACCCATGCTAATTAACACCAAATCTTTCACCACCAAAGCGACACCAATATACCATAGTTTGATGTTGAAGAATATAACACGAACTTCTTGATTTGGCAGATAGGTACAAACAAAAATTAAGACAGCATTTACGCCCGCCGATGCACCCACCAAAGCTGTATTGGAGTTGACCAAAGTTGGAAAAACGTTATAACTCAGAAGAAACACCAATCCCCCCAACATCAAACCTAAAAAGTAGACGTTGATAAACCTTTGGGCATCAAAAAGGTTTAAAAATATTCGGCTTGCAAAATACAGCACGATCATATTCCAAAAAATATGGCCAAACCCTGCATGGAAAAAAGAATAGGTGACCAAGGACCAAGGTTGGGCCAAAAATTCGAAAAAATCTTTGGGCAATAGAAACCATTGCGAAAAAGAATGCCCCAACAATGCACCGGAAAGTCCATCCAATA
Source organism: Flagellimonas lutimaris (assembly GCF_003581615.1). Lineage (GTDB taxonomy): Bacteria > Bacteroidota > Bacteroidia > Flavobacteriales > Flavobacteriaceae > Flagellimonas > Flagellimonas lutimaris. The sequence continues at coordinate 124,717 of NZ_QXFH01000074.1, read as the reverse complement.
AAAATATCAGAACATTGATGGCTATAAGCTTTTCAGCAATACTTAGCCTAGCAAATTGATATTGTAGTCCCCCACTCATCATAGTCTAATTCCAACGTTTATTGTTAAACTGGTTCTTTTTCCAGTACCACATCATTACAAAACCAATCAATGCACCTCCAATATGTGCAAAATGCGCTATCCCAGTATTTACATTCCCTATTCCAAAAATAAGGTCAACAGCAATTAAAATCGGCACAAAGTATTTCGCTTTTATCGGTACGGGCAAAAAGATAAGCATCAGTTTGGCTTCTGAATACATAAATGCGAAGGCCACTAAAATACCATAAATAGCTCCCGATGCCCCGACAGCCCGGGTATTAAACGCAGTTAACATTCTATCCACGGTACTTTTCCCAACGATATCGTACCAACCTGGGCTATACTGCCCATTTGCCAAAATATCCAAAATCTGTGTACGAGCAATACCCGCACCTTCTAAAGCACTCATTCCCTCGTTGAAAAGAAAATAATTCACTCCCGTGTGCAAAGCAGCTGAACCCAAACCTGCTGAAAAATAGAAAAACAAGAATTTATTCTTGCCCCAAATACGCTCTAAAGGAGTGCCAAAGGCCCAAAGGGCATACATATTAAACAGAATATGCATTAGGTTACCGTGCATGAACATATGGCTAACCACCTGCCACCATTCAAAATTGGGGTTTTTAGGAAACCAAAGTGACATCCATTGGAACATTTGATCCCCGTAAAGTTGTGTGGCAAAAAACATGATCACGTTAATGATCAAAATATGCTTTACTGCCTCGGTCATTCTACCCATCTAGTTGAATTTTTTATCAATATCTCCTTCGGAGATAATGGTATATGTTATTTTTTGAAATGGACTTAATGTAGGCTCCTTGCAAGCAAAAAGATTGTTCACCAAAGTCAATTGCGATTCTTGGTCCAACACATCCCCTGTTCTTACAGCCAAATTTCTACTGAGTGCCTTGGCCAACATTTCAGCCTGCGAAATAGAACCATCTGCGTAACCCTCCATATAATCTGCAATTAAGCGATCCAATACCGTGCCAATTCCACTTTCGGGAACCATCATGGGAACGCCTGTCACTTTTACAGTTTCTTCTTCCAAACTTTGGAATGCAAATCCAATGTTTGTCAGACTTTCTTTAATTTCTTTAAGCACCCCTAATTCTTGTTTATTGAAGGTCAGTTCCAAAGGAAACAGCAATTGTTGGCTCACCCCTTCTTTTACCGTAATCTCACCCAAAAACTTTTCAAAAAGTATTCGTTCGTGTGCCCTATTTTGATGAATGACCAACATCCCTGATTTAACCGTGCTCACCACATATTTTCTCCGTAATTGAAACGTACCAGCCATATGCTCCTCTGCATCCTGGCCCGTATACAATGTGCCTTGTTCCTCGCTCTCAGACTCAATAACCACGCTACTGAATTCGTGATTGTCATTTTGGTTGCCAAGACCTTCATACAAATCTTCCCAACCTTTGGTGCTTTGTTTATGGAAACCACTTCCCGTACTTTTCCTGGCTGACGTTTCTTGAAAAGGATTAAAAGTGGCATCTACGGTCACCTTTGGAATTACCGCACCTTTTTCTTTATAGGAATAAGGCGTATCCAAGTTGGGGTCATGGTCAAAATCCAATACGGGAGCTACATTGAACTGTCCCAAGCTATGCTTTATGGTAGATCTCAAAATAGCATAAAGCGTGTTTTCATCATCAAACTTCACTTCGGTTTTAGTGGGATGAATGTTAATATCGATGGAAGATGGATCTACATCCAAAAACAGAAAATATCCGGGATAGGTGTCGGATTTTATCAAACCTTCAAAAGCAGCTACCACCGCATGATGCAAGTATGGACTTTTGATATATCGATTATTGGCAAAAAAGAACTGTTCCCCCCTGCTCTTTTTGGCAAACTCAGGTTTACAAATAAATCCAGATACTTTTACAACCTCGGTCTCTTCGTTAACCGGCACCAATCGATGCTCCATTTTACTCCCAAAAACGTGAACAATGCGCTGACGATGTTTTGTACTGGGTAGATTAAATATTTCCGAACCGTTGTTGTAAAAATGAAACTCAATATCAGGATGAACCATAGCCACTCGATGGAACTCATCCGTAATGTGGCGAAGTTCCACTTGGTTTGATTTCAAGAAATTTCTCCTGGCAGGAATATTGAAAAATAGATTCTTTACGGAAATGGACGTTCCTTTTGGAGTGGCCACCACATCTTGAGAGACAATCTTGCTGCCTTCAATTTTAAGATGGATTCCTACTTCGTTATCAGCAGTTCGGGTCTGCATATCCACATGGGCAATTGCAGCAATAGATGCCAACGCCTCTCCCCGAAAACCTTTGGTTTCCAAATTGAATAAATCTTGTGCGGATGATATTTTGGAGGTAGCATGTCGCTCAAAGGACAATCGAGCATCCGTTTCGCTCATTCCCACTCCATCATCAACCACTTGGATAAGTGTTTTTCCGCCATCCTTTATAATCAACTTAATGGAAGTAGAACCAGCATCAATAGCGTTTTCCATTAGCTCCTTTACTACGGAAGCGGGTCGTTGGACCACTTCCCCTGCTGCTATTTGGTTAGCGACATGGTCCGGTAAAAGTTTAATGATGTCCGCCATTATGGATTTACGAATATTGATAAATCAAAATCGATGATAAAAAGGAACAGCAGCAACAGCACGGCAACAATAATCCAAAATCGAAGTTTCAAATTTTTATCTCCTTCGGTTTGTAAATCATCCATTGCAGAGGTGAACTTGTTCTTGAGCCCCTTTGTGGAGTGCGCCGTAGTTCGAAATTTATCCAGTTTGTGCTCAATTTTATAAGGATTACCCTCGCCCTTGTAATATCTAGGGGTGTAATCATAGCTCCTATTTTTCCTAAGTTTTAAAGGGTTTCGCATGGTATCCTTATCGCTGTAGCCTCAAAGGTACTCAAAATAGAAAAAAAGGGTTGGACGATCCTCCCAAAAAATGTTAACAAACGTAGGGTGGCTGGATAACTAGATAATGGGATTACTGGAATGCCAAATTCTTGGATGGTTGGATTGTTCGAAGTTTTGAACTTGAGCCTGTTAACTTACTTACCCAAAACCGCCATTTGAATGGCAGCTATGGCAGCTTCAGTTCCTTTGTTGCCGTGTTTTCCGCCACTCCTGGCTCTGGACTGCTCAATGTTGTCATCCGTCAAAACACAAAAAACAACGGGAACATCGTAAGCAACATTCAAATCTTTGATGCCTTGTGCAGTTGCGCTGCAAACGAAGTCAAAATGACTGGTTTCTCCGCGGATAACGCTACCAATGGCTACAATAGCATCCACTTTTTCCGTTTGAATCATTTTTTTGCAACCGAAAGTGAGCTCGAAACTTCCTGGAACATTCCATCGAATTACATTTTCGGGTAACGCTCCACAGTCCAAAAGGGCATCTTCAGCACCTTTGGAAAGGGCTTCTGTAATTTCGCCGTTCCATTCAGAAACAACAATCCCAAACCGAAGATTCTTCGCGTTTGGGATTGTATTTTTATCGTAAACGGATAAGTTTTTGTTCTCTGTGGCCATGTTTTAGTTTTGCGCCAATCCAATCAAGGCGTCAACACCATTGGCTTCTTGTGAATTGGGATATTCTTCTTTGATTCTTTCAAAGTACCCCAAAGCTTTGCTTTTATCACCTAACTCCAAGGCAACTACACCGGCTTTGTACAAAAATCTTGGTGCTGTGAATTCGTTATCACTATGTGCAATGGCTTTTTCGTAATAATCCAAAGCATCTTCTTGCTGGTTCAATTGTGAAAAAGCATCTCCTATTCCTCCTTTGGCCATAGCTCCCATAATGTCATCATCAGAAGAAAAATCTTCTAAATGAGCAACAGCCTGATCATATTGCTTCAAATTCAAATAGGTCATTCCTGCTGAATATTGGGCCAAGTTAGCTGCTTTGGTACCACTGTATTCCTCAATAATATCCAAGAAACCATATTTACCTTGAGCACCATTCAATGCCAAAGTGAACAAAGAATCCTTCTCTGTTTCACTTGCTAAGGCTTGGTCAAAATATTGTTGTGGGTAAAAAAGTTCGTTTGCAGCAGTAGCTTCTTTTGGATTCTGAATGAATTGGTGGTAACCCAAGTAGGCCAAAACACCTACGGCAATTACACCAATAACGCCCAAAATGTAGTTTTGGTTCTTCTGAACCCACTCTTCGGTCTTGGAAGCACTTTCGTCCAAAGTATTGAAAACTTCAGCTGTTGTGCTGTCGTGTTCTTGCATCTGAGCTTCCTCCTCCTTATTTTTTGGCTTAAAGCCTCTCTTCTTGTATGTTGCCATCCGTCATTTAATTGGTCGCGCAAAAATAAAGTTTTTATCCAAAACCAAAAGGTAATTTATTCGTTATTTTTGGAATCCCTTTTTGGAGGGGCTACCTTTTAATTCCAAATTGTTTCTCTAGCATTTTATGTTTTTAAGACATTTATCTTTAGTCAATTACAAGAATTTTGATTCCAAGACGCTGGAATTCGACCCTGTGATCAACTGTTTGGTAGGCGACAACGGAGTCGGAAAGACCAATGTTTTGGACGCTATTTACCATTTGTGCTTCGGTAAAAGCTACTTCAATCCTGTATCTACCCAAAATATAATGCACGGTACTGATTTTTTTGTAGTCGAGGGTGAATTTGAGAAGCTCAACAGAACGGAAAAAATACTTTGCTCCTTTAAAAAAGGAACCAAAAAAGTTATAAAACGTAATGGAAAACCCTACGAAAAGTTTTCCGAGCACATCGGTTTTTTGCCCTTGGTGATTATTTCACCTTCAGACCGTGACCTTATTTTGGAAGGAAGCGAGACGAGAAGAAAGTTCATGGATGGGGTAATATCCCAATCGGACAAGGTGTATCTGCAAAACCTCATCAAGTACAACAAGGTAGTATCGCAGCGGAATTCCTTACTCAAATATTTTGCCGCCAACCGTACCTTTGACCGTGACACTATTAGCATTTACAACGAGCAGATGAACACTTTGGGAACGGCGATTCATCAAAAAAGGATTGAATTTATTGAATCCTTTCTGCCCATTTTTAAGGAGCAGTACCAAAATATCTCTGAGAAAGATGAGCAAATCAACCTTTCCTACGAAAGTCAATTGAGCGATGACAGCCTTTTGAATCTCTTGGAAAAAAATATTGAAAAAGACAGGGCGTTACAATACACTTCCGTGGGCGTGCACAAGGATGATCTTAGCTTTACCATTGCGGGACACCCCATTAAAAAATTTGGGAGCCAGGGGCAACAAAAATCCTTTTTGATAGCCCTGAAACTGGCACAATTTCATTTTATTAAAAAATTAGCGGACACCACCCCTATTCTATTGTTGGATGATATTTTTGATAAACTGGACGAAAACAGGGTCTCCCATATCGTCGGATTGGTGAAGGATGATAATTTTGGACAAATTTTTATCAGTGACACCCATGCGGATAGAACAGAAGATGTGGTGAAAAATATTCATCAGAGCTATAAAATATTTAACTTGTAGCATCATGAGACGAATCCTTTCTTTTTTATTGATTTTGATGCTTTGGGCATGCAATGATTCATCTGTAAACCAAGATGATTTGCATTATTTGAATGGATATTGGGAAATATCGGAAGTTGAATTTCCTGATGGGTCCATCAAGGAGTATGGTATGAACCCAAGCATCGACTTTATTCACTTGAAAGATGACAAAGGGTATCGAAAAAAAATGAAACCCAAATATGATGGTACTTACGACACTTCAAAAGATGTCGAAGGCTTTACCGTATCCAACGTAAACGAAACCATTATTCTACGCTATTCAACCGAATTAAGTGAATGGGAGGAAAAACTGGCGCAATTGGACTCGTTAACTTTTTCAGTGACCAACGAAGAGGGCGTCACCTACAAATACAAACGTTTTGAACCCATCAAAATTCCACAATAATGGCAAAGAGACATAGTTCCCATATACCATTAAGCGAAGCTTTGAACGAGTTTATCCAAGAGAACAAGCTCCAGAAAGGTATGGACAGGGTGGATGCCAGAGAAGCTTGGGTAAAACTAATGGGCAATGGAGTAAACAACTACACTACAGCCGTTGAACTAAGAAATGAAACACTATTTATCTCACTCTCCTCTTCTGTACTTCGTGAAGAATTGAGTTTGGGCAAGACCAAAATCATCAAGATGATCAATGAAGAATTGGGTAAAGAACTGGTGAAGAAATTGGTTTTAAGGTAATCGGTATGTCAATTAGAGCTGTCATCCTGAGCACAGTCAATGGAATGGTCGAAAACCAAAAAGAGATTTTTCGCTTCACTCAAAATGGCAAAATCTTCACAAAGCGTCATTTCGACGGAGCAAAGCGACGAGAAATCTAACGGAGGCTGTCCCGACAGTTATCGAGATTGTTTTAGTAGCTCATTCATTGTCAAGCTCGGAATAAAAAAAGCCACCCGATCGGGTGGCTTTTTTTATAATTTTTTGTATCTAACTTAGTACATTTCCCTTCCTGAAAAGTGGAAAGCACCTTCTATCGCAGCATTTTCATCACTATCGGAACCATGTACGGCATTTTCACCGATACTGGCAGCGTACAATTTTCTGATGGTTCCCTCAGCTGCTTCTTCTGGGTTGGTAGCACCGATCAAAGCACGGAAATCATCCACAGCATTGTCTTTTTCCAGGATAGCTGCCACAATAGGTCCTCTTGTCATAAACTCCACCAATTCGCCAAAAAATGGACGCTCATTGTGGATGGCATAGAATATTTCGGCATCTCTCTTGCTCAATTGCGTGTACTTCATGGCCACAATCTTAAAACCAGCAGCCGTAATTTTATCCAAAATTGCTCCGATGTATCCATTTTCAACAGCATCAGGCTTAATCATGGTAAATGTTCTATTTCCAGTCATTTTTTTAAATTTTGCGCAAACTTAAGCTTTTTCAACCAAGCTACAAGGCTCAATAGGTTTGTTTTAACTCTTGTAGCACCACACCATTATCTCCCTTCATCTTCATATCGGCCTCTTTTTTTTCAAAATCGAAGGTGATTACCCCATAACTTTTCTCAGAAACCACCTCCCCAATTCTGTGCTGGTTGGGTTCACCACTAAAACTAAAATAGGAATGGGTAAGTCCGCTGCTGGTAAAATCCACCAAAGGATAAGAAAGACCATCAATATTGGTCTTAGAGAATTCAGAAATATGTCTGTCTCCCGATAAAATAATCACACCTTTGGCTCCTGATTGGGCTATTAGGTTTTCCAATTTATCTACTTCCAAAGGAAAATTGCCCCAAGTTTCAAAACCATGCTCCCCAGAAAGCACCTGAATGCTGGACATAATCAAATTGAAATCAGCATCAGATTGGTTGAGTTCGTTCTCCAACCATTGCCATTGTGCTTCACCAAGGACAGTGGCGGTGGAATCCGTTGTAGGTTTATATCTTTTTTTGGACCCCTCATCTTTAACAAGTTCACTTCTAAAGTAGCGGGTATCTAAAACAATGACCTTTACTTTTCCTGCAGGAACCTCATATTCGTGGGAGGCATACACCCCCTCGCGGTTTCTTCTTTCGCTATCCTCGGGAATGCCCATAAAATCCAAAAACACTTGTTGGCTTTCTTCTTTAATGGAAAAGTCGGAGCCACCGTCATTTAAACCAAAATCATGATCGTCCCATGTTCCGATAATGGGTACTTCGGCCCTCAATTTGGCATATTCGGCAACCGTATCCTGCATGGCATAAATGGCCCTTAATTTTTCAACATCGTCTGTATCAGCATAGACAATATCACCGCCCCATATCCAGACATCTGGACTTTCTGCCAAAATATCATCCCAAAAAGGGTTGGGTTCTTGCGACATATTGCACGACCCAAAGGCCACTACAAAATCGGGAGTAGGCTTCACAGGGACCTCCTGGGTTTTTTCTATCTTCTTTTTACAGGCGGAAAACAGAATCAAGGTTGCTAGAAATAGGTAAAATTGCTTCATCTTGTATGATTATTGCGTCAAAAATACGGATAAACCGAGTTACCTCTATATTATATTATTGTATATTTGGCCGCATGAATTCAGCGGATATCAAGACAGTAAAGTCGATACTTTCCCAACCTCAGAAGATAGCAATTATACCCCACAGAAACCCCGACGGTGATGCTATGGGTTCCTGTTTGGCGCTCTATGGTTTTTTAAAAGCGAAAGGGCACACAGTTAAGGTTGTTGCACCCAACGACTATCCTAAATTCCTGAAATGGATGCCATGGAATAATACCGTTATCAATTTTGAAAGGGAAAACCCTAAAGCAAAAGCAACCATAAATGAAGCTACGTTAATTTTCACCTTGGACTTTAACGACCTCTCCCGTGTTGGACAAATGGAATCTGCCTTGCAAGAAGCAACAGCTGATTTTATCATGATAGACCATCACCAACAACCCGGTGATTATGCTAAGGTGACTTATTCTGATGTAACCATGAGCTCCACCTGTGAAATGGTGTACAACTTCATCGACTTTTTAGAGGAAACGAGTCTTATTGATGCCGATATCGCCACGAATCTATACACAGGTATTTTGACGGATACAGGGTCTTTCAAGTACCGTTCAACATCGAGTAAAACACATCGCGTGGTGGCCGAACTTATTGATAAGGGTGCGAACAATATGGAAATTCATCAAAATGTTTTCGATACCAATTCGCCATCTCGCCTGCATTTGCTAGGTGTTGCCCTGAGTAATATGGTGATTCTGCCTGAGTATAAAACAGCATACATTACCCTAAGCCAAGATGAGTTGGACCAATACGATTTTAAAAAAGGTGATACCGAAGGCTTTGTGAATTATGGGCTAACTTTGGAAGGTATTATTTTCGCGCTCATTTTTATTGAAAATCGTGAAGAGGGAATTATTAAGATTTCGCTTCGTTCCGTTGGAGACTTTTCAGTGAACGAATTTGCAAGGGAACATTTTAGTGGAGGTGGACATACCAATGCCGCTGGGGGAAGAAGCGAAGTAAGTATGGACGAGACCATATCCAAATTCAATGAGATTTTGAAAACCTATAAAAGTAAACTGAACCCATGAGATTTTTTCTAGCTGTACTTTTGATTGCAATCGTTGTGAGTTGCGGAGGTCCAGAGCCGAGAAAACCCGTGGAGGTTAAATCGGGTAGTTTTTACAAGGAATCCATAGAGCGCACCAAAAAATTATTGGCTGCAGAAGAAGAAGCCATTCAGGAAATCATTTCCAAGGATACGGTTCACGAATACCTCTCAAGTCCAGATGGATTCTGGTACTACTATGAAACCAAAAATGATACAGCCATCTATCAACCAAAAACAGGAGACCAAATTTTGTTTTCCTATAATTTAATGAACCTTAACAACGATACCATTTACACTGCGCAAGAAATTGGGCCTCAATCGCATGTAATTGACAAACAACAATTGTTCCCCGGGCTTCAAAATGCAGTGAAACTCTTAAAAATAAACGAGAAAGTTACATTTTTGTTCCCATCCCCCCTAGCCTACGGCTATCAAGGAGACAATAAGGCCATTGGTCCCAAAACACCACTTAAATCATCAGTAGAATTACATACAATCATAATAGATAACGACAGTTTAAACTAAATTCATAAGCAATGAAGAAATTATTTTACATCATACCATTATTTCTCCTAGTGATTATAGGATGCAAGTCGAGCAAATATGCTGATTTGGGAGATGGTATTTTTGCCGATATCCAGACCACGAAGGGAGATATTATCATCCAATTAGAATACAAAAAGACCCCGGTTACCGTGGCCAACTTTGTATCCTTGGCCGAAGGCAAAAACCCATTTGTGAACGATGAGTACAAGGACAAAAAATTCTACGATGGGATTGTATTCCACAGGGTCATTAAGGATTTTATGATTCAGGGTGGGGATCCAACGGGTTCTGGAAGTGGAAATATCGGATATACTTTCAAAGATGAGTTCAACGATTCGTTGAGACACTCAAAAAAAGGAATCCTTTCCATGGCCAACAGAGGGCCCAAGACCAACAGCAGCCAATTTTTCATTACCCATAAGGCCACTCCATGGTTAGATGACAAACACACCGTTTTTGGTGAAGTAGTCGCAGGAATGGATGTAGTGGACACGATTGCCAATGTTAAAACTGGTGCTGGTGATAGACCAATTTCTGAAATTGCCATGGATCATGTGGAAATTGTTCGCAATGGCAAGGAAGCACGTCAGTTTGATGCCGTTCAGATCATGAGCGATTATTTTGAAGAAGCTAAAGCAGCCGAAGAGGCATTCATCAAAATGAAAGAAGATTTAACTGCCCAATTTACCGAACAAATCAACGAAGCGGAGGAAACCAATAGCGGTCTGCGTATTTTAAAATTGAAAGAAGGTGATGGAGAGCAGCCAAAGATTGGTCAAAAGGTATTGGTAAACTATGCCGGATGGTTGTTCAACGGTGATTTATTTGATAGCAATATCGAGGAAGTCGCCACCAAATTCAACCAATTGAACCCAGGCAGAAGAGATCAGGGCGGATACCGGCCGTTCCCAATGGATTATAGTCCAGATGCCCAGTTGGCAGCAGGTTTCCGTGAAGGTTTGTTGACGATGAAAGTTGGTGACAAAGTACGTTTGTTCATCCCTCCGCACTTGGGTTACGGAGATAACGACTACGGCCCTATCCCTGGTGGTTCCACTTTGGTTTTTGATGTGGAAATCGTTGGAATACAGTAACAAAATATAAAGTCATAACACAAAAAAGCCGTACTTTTCCGTACGGCTTTTTTAGTTGACCGAAATGCATTGCTTTCATTTTTGATGGGACAAAAAACCAAGACAATCATTGCCATTGCGCTGCCAATACAAATTCTATTGGTAAAGTGGCTAAGTAGCTACCCAAACTTTGTGGAAGATTACTATAGCAATGGTATTTACTCATACATTTCTCAATTTTCAAGAATCCTTTTAGGTTGGATTCCTTTTTCCTTTGGGGATTTGGTGTACACTGTGCTGGTAATTTTAGCCATTAGGTACATTTACAAACATTGGAAAAGCATCAAACGGAAACCACTGTTATTTTTAAAGGATATCATCGTCGTACTATCCATCGTTTATTTTGCCTTTCATCTGCTTTGGGGCATGAACTACTACCGCCAACCCATTAACTGGAAACTGGGCATTGAACGTGATTATACCGTTGAAGAACTGATGGAATTGACACAATATATTGTTGATAGGACCAACCAATATCAGTTTGAATTAACTAGAGATACTGTTTCACCCGTGCACATCCCCTATTCCAAAAAAGAAATCTTTACAAAAACGGAGAAGGCCTACGCAAACTTTGCAAAGCAATTCCCCGATTTTAAATACCAACATCGGAGCCTTAAATCGTCCATATACAGCGTACCTCTAACTTTTATGGGGTATGGTGGCTACCTCAACCCATTTACCAACGAGGCTCAAGTAAATGGTATTACTCCAAAATTTAGGCTGCCCACCGTAAGCGGACACGAAGTTGGGCATCAATTAGGATATTCCGCCGAGGGAGCTACCAATTTTATAGGCTTTTTGGTCACTTCACAAAGTGAAGACCCCTATTTTAAATATTCGGCTTACAATCATGCCCTTGGGTATTGCCTTACCGACCTTTTTTATAAAGATGAGGAAGCATACAATGAAATCGTGAGTACTATCAATCCCGGAGTGAAGGAAAATTTTAATGAATTGCGGGATTTTTGGGAAAAATATGAGAACCCCTTGGAACCCATCTTCAAATCCGTGTTCAACACTTTTTTAAAGGTGAACAACCAAAAGGAAGGCATAAAAAGTTATAATGCAGTGGTAGGGCTTATCATCAACTACAGGAAACAGCAATTTCCCCAGAATTGAAACTTGCGGAGTCCTTTTACAAAGGTTATCTTTAAACCGACTAATTCAATTCAAACCTTATGAAACTTAAACTTTTAGCGCTGTTTCTCTTTATGGGCAGTGTTTCTTTGTTTGCACAGGATTATTTTCCAAAAAATGACGGTGTAAAGGCAAAGAAGAACAACAATTACATGGCATTTACCAATGCCAAGATTTATGTAACCCCCACACAAGTCATCAACAATGGTACTTTGCTCATCCAAAATGGCAAAGTCGTACAAGTGGGGAAATCCGTAAGCATACCCAAAAATGCAGTGGTAGAAAATCTGGATGGAAAATCCATCTACCCATCTTTTATAGATGTTTTCTCAGGATTTGGCGTAGAACTTCCCAAGAAAGCCAGCGGCGGCGGAAGGTCCGCACAATATGGCCCATCGAGAGAAGGTTTTTACTGGAACGATCACATAATGCCAGAGAAAGACGCCATCAACAGTTTTACGTATGATGCCAAAGAAGCCAAGGAGCTTAGAAATGCTGGTTTTGGAACTATCAACGCACATATTGAGGACGGTATCGCGAGAGGAACTGGAGTTTTGGTTGCCTTGAACGACGAAGCATCTGAAGCACAGCGAATTCTATCGGATAAATCTGCACAATACTTTTCGTTTAAAAAAAGTGTTGCATCCAGGCAATCCTACCCTGGCTCATTGATGGGAGCCATGGCTTTGATGCGTCAGGTGTATTATGACATGGATTGGTACAGCAAAGGCAATGTGGATACCAAAGACCGTTCTTTGGAAGCTCTTATTGCCAACAAAGGATTAACCCAGATTTATGCAGCTGGCGACAATGGCAACGTTTTACGTGCCGATAAAATCGGAGACTTGTTCGGAATTCAGTACACTATTTTAGCTGGAGGGGATGAGTACGAGCGTATTGATGATATTAAGGCCTCCAATGCCAAGTTGATTCTACCGCTGGATTTTCCAGATGCATTCGACGTTTCTAACCCTTATGAAGCAAAATACATTGCTTTGAAAGATATGAGACATTGGAACTTGGCCCCGTCCAATCCAAAGGTTTTGGCCGATAACGGTGTGGATTTCTCCATCACTTTGCACGGACTTAAGTCCCCAAAAGAATTGAAAGGAAAAATCATGAAGGCCATTACTTATGGACTTTCGAAAACTATAGCATTGGAAGCTTTGACTACTGTTCCTGCTGAAATTTTAGGCAAATCCAACGAAATTGGTTCATTGCAAGCTGGAAGCCAAGCCAACTTCTTGATTACGTCCGGAGATATTTTTGACAAAGGAACCACGCTTTACGAAAACTGGGTTCAAGGAACCAAGAACGTAATCGAGAGTATGGATGTCATCGATATTCGCGGCGATTACAATCTAGCCGTTAACGGAAGTACTTACACAGTTTCACTGACAGGAGATGCCGATAAACCAAAAGCAGAAATCAAAAAAGGTGACGAAAAGGTAGATTCCAAAATTGATTATTCAGCAGATTGGTTGAATATTTCTTTTAGTGAAGACAATGTTGGTTCTTACCGAATGGTTGCCCATGTTTTGCCAGGTGTTGAAACTATCAAAGGAAATGTGGTTCTTCCAAATGGTGACGAAACTTCGGCCACAATGACCAAGACTTCATCTTTTGAGGAAAAATCAAAAGATAAAGAAGCCACTGAAAAACCTCAGTTAATGGCCTTGACCTATCCCAATGTTGGTTATGGTTTCAAGAAAAAACCAGAGCAAGAAAACATCCTATTTAAAAATGCAACCGTTTGGACGGGCCAAAGCATTTTAGAAAATACCGATGTACTTATCAAAAACGGTAAAATCTCTAAAGTTGGTAAAGACCTTCGTGCTGGTGAAGCTACCGTGGTGGACGCCACAGGTAAGCACCTTACTGCAGGAATAATCGATGAGCACACCCATATTGCCGCATTGGCCATAAACGAAGGAGGACACAATTCTTCTGCCGAAGTACGCATGGAAGATGTTGTCGACCCCAAAGATGTTGCCATATATAGAGATTTAGCTGGTGGTGTAACAACAGCTCAATTGCTTCACGGTTCTGCCAACCCAATTGGTGGACAATCTGCCATTTTAAGATTAAAATGGGGAGAAAGTGCCGAGGACATGATATTTGATAACTCCCCTAAATTCATCAAGTTTGCTTTGGGGGAAAACGTAAAGCAGTCCAACTGGGGCAGCTATTCCCGTTTCCCACAAACAAGAATGGGTGTGGAACAAGTATATACCGATTACTTCCAGCGCGCCAAGGAATATGACACCAAGAAAAAAAGCGGTGAGCCTTACCGTTATGATGAGGAAATGGAAACATTGGCCGAAATCTTGAATGGAGAACGCTTTATTTCTTGCCACTCTTATGTACAGAGCGAAATCAATATGATGATGAAAGTTGCCGAGAAATTTGATTTCCGCGTGAACACCTTTACCCATATTTTGGAAGGTTACAAAGTAGCCGATAAAATGGCCGAGCACGGCGTTGGCGGAGGTACATTTAGCGACTGGTGGGCGTACAAATACGAGGTAAACGATGCCATACCTTACAACGCAGCTATTATGACAAGTCAAGGTGTAACCGTGGCCATCAATAGTGATGATGCTGAAATGTCCAGAAGATTGAACCAAGAAGCTGGTAAAACAGTGAAATATGGCGGTATGTCAGAAATTGAAGCTTGGAAAACGGTAACCTTGAATCCTGCCAAATTGCTTCACTTGGACGACCGCGTAGGAAGTATCGAGGAAGGTAAAGATGCTGATGTGGTGCTATGGAGTGACCATCCATTATCCGTTTACGCTAAAGCAGAAAAAACTTTGATTGAAGGAAAAGTCTATTTTGACTTGGAAAAGGACAAAAAGCTCAGAGAATCCATCAAAAAGGAAAGAAACCAACTGATTGGAATGATGTTGAACGAAAAGAAAAAAGGAGAGAAAACACGTACTCCCGTTCAGAGCAAGAAACAAGAGTTTAATTGTGACACCCTTTAAAAAATAAATCATGAAAAAAATATTTTTAATCATAGCAATTGTTTTTGGGGTTTCATTGAATGCACAGCAAACTCCTGCCCCACCTCAATCCGAACAAGTTGCCATAATCGGTGCCACGGCCCATATTGGTAATGGAGAGGTGATAGAGAACTGTACCATTGTTTTTAATGATGGTAAGATTACGGCCATTGGTGCCGATATTGCGGCTCCAACCATGGGAACCATGATCAATGCCGAAGGCCAACATGTATACCCAGGCTTTATCGCACCATCCAAATCACTTGGTTTGGTCGAAGTTGATGCTGTAAGAGCAAGTGATGACCAAGATGAAATCGGTGAAATGATTCCTCATGTTCGCAGTTTGATTGCCTACAACGCAGAATCAAAAGTTGTGGAAAGTATGCGCCCGAATGGGGTTCTTATTGGACAAGTTACTCCTGTGGGAGGCACCATCTCAGGAACGTCCAGTATTGTTCAGTTTGATGCTTGGAACTGGGAAGACGCTGCCTTAAAAACCGATGATGGTATCCACATGAACTGGCCCAACCTCTTTAGAAGAGGCCGTTGGTGGATGGGAGAAGAAAGAGGATATATCCCCAACAAAGATTATGGAAAAGAAATGGATGACATTAAAATGTTCTTTCAAAATTCCAAAGCCTACGGAAAAGCAGGTGATAAGGAGAAAAACCTTCCATTTGCTGCCATGCAAGGCCTTTTTGATGGATCTCAGCGTTTGTACATCCATGCCGATGGCGAAAAGGAAATGACCGATGGCGTGACCATGGCCAAAGAAATGGGTGTTAAAAATGTGGTAATCGTTGGAGGATATAGAGCAAACAAAATTGCAGATTTCCTAAAACAACACAATGTTGCTGTATTAGTTGAACGCACACATTCCCTGCCAAGTTTTGAGGATGATGATTATGACATCACGTATAAATTGCCAAAATTATTATTGGATGCAGGCCTTTTGGTGGGTCTTCAAAACGAGGATGCTGCCAATTTCCAAGCTAGGAACCTTGCTTTTTATGCAGGACAAACGGTAGCTCAAGGACTTGACAAGGAAACCGCCTTACAGTTACTTACCGGTAATACAGCTAAAATTCTAGGTATTGATGACATGTACGGAACTTTAGAAGAAGGCAAAAGTGCTACGCTCTTTATTTCTGAAGGGGATGCATTAGATATGCGTACCAATAAACTTACCAAAGCCTATATTGATGGTCGGGACATTTCGTTGGAAACCCATCAAACCGAACTTTGGAAACGATACATGGGCAAGTACGAAAGAGAAAAAGAAGGACAATAGATTCCAAAATAAAAAACGGCGCTCATTGGAGCGCCGTTTTTGTTTTGTGTGATTAATTCATTTTAATAGGAACATACTCCCCATTCTCTGGTTTTGCATAAAATGCTTCTGGTTTGGAATTTTCGCTTAACCCAACTTCTTCAAAATTGACTGTGCTTACAGGTTCCATTATCTTTCTTCCCTCATAATTGTGCCAAGTAATGGATTTTGGAAGTACTACCCCATTAATTTCTTGCCAATCATTATAATTTATCCATCTAACATTGTCCGAGCTTTCCCCGGAACGATACGTGACGGTATAGCCCAACCACGCCATTTGATGGGTCTCTGGGTCGAAATACATATAGTACTCATCTTTAGATGAGGCACCAACTCCCGACTCATAGGCTATTTGTATCCCTGGATAGCTTTTCCCACCGTATGCTATGGCTTCGGCTTCAGAATACATAATTCCATCGTCAGCCAATACAAAAGGCATGGCATAGAAGTAAAACATCAAATTATGATAAAAACCAACATCGCCTTTATAGGTTTTGTCGGTATCCAAAAGCCAGGCTTCTTTGCCGTCAAAACCCATTGAAAATTGTTCCGTATCAATTCTATCTTTTCTAGACCATAAGTCTATAGTATGGGTTTCAGGTAGCTTAGGTTTAGGCAGCACGTAAGACAATGTTCGTTGTTTTTTCCATTGATTTAATCCTCCATGGGCGTCAAAAACCTTGACCATGGCATCTGGATATTGAGGTTTGGATTCGGACATTTCTTCCTGGACAGGTTCTTCAGTCTTTACAGGTTTTGAATTTTGTTTACAGGCAGAAATGACCAAAAAAAGTAATAGGATGGTTAATTTGTTCATGGTATGTATTTTACCAGTTGGTCGAAAAGCCCTTTTTTTAATTACAGGAATGGCTATTTTTACCATGCGTATGGAAACTAAATTGATCAGTAGTACCCAAAATCCTTTGGCAAAAAAAATCCTGCTCCTCAAAGAAAAATCCCGTGAAAGAAGAAAGACCGGGCTTTTTGTTGTAGAGGGACAACGGGAAATTGAATTGGCCCAAAAAGGAGGATATACTTTGCAAACCTTGCTTTTTTGTCCAGAAATCATGGGATCTATTTCCATTGCATCGTTCACTAAGGCTTCAAGTCCTGAAATCATCCAAGTTTCTGAAAGCGTTTATAGCAAAATTGCACATCGTGGTACCACAGAAGGTGTTCTCGGACTAATACAGTCCAAGGACCATGCATTAAAAAACATCAATTTTAAGAACAAAACACCTTTGGTGTTGGTTGCCGAAGCTCCCGAAAAACCTGGAAATATCGGTGCGCTTTTGCGAACTGCGGATGCCGCTGCCGTTGACGCTGTTTTAATAGCAAATCCCAAATCTGACCTATATAGTCCAAACATTATCCGTTCCAGCGTAGGTTGTCTTTTTACCAACCAGATAGGCGTAGGAACCACGGACGAAATCATTGACTTTTTACAAACCAACCAAATCAAAATTTACTGTGCTGCCCTGACTGCTTCCAAAAATTATGTAGATTGTGATTTTAAAGCCGCTTCGGCCCTAGTGATGGGTACGGAGGCTACTGGATTGACCGATACTTGGCTTCAAAATTCCGACCAAAACATAATTATACCGATGCAAGGAGAAATAGACTCCATGAATGTTTCGGTATCCGCTGCAATACTTATATTTGAAGCGAAGCGCCAGCGCGGATTTTAAGCTATGGAAAAAAATTCACTTTTTTATGTTATCTTGGGAATCCTTGTGGTCCAATATCTGGTTCACCAGTATTTGGAGTACCTGAATGCCAAGCGTTTCAAATCTACGCTCCCGCCAGAACTCGCTGATGTTTTTGACGAAAACGAGTATCAAAAATCACAACAATACAAACAAACCAATTATAAATTTGGGGTTATTTCCGATGGATTCTCTCTGGTACTGACAATATGTTTTTTGTCTTTCGGAGGTTTTGAATGGGTTGACCAACTCACTCGCTCTATTACCGACAAACCTATTCCAATGGCTTTGATTTTCTTTGGAATCATTATGTTGGGAAGTTCCATTTTGGGATTACCATTCTCCTATTATCGAACCTTTGTGATTGAGGAGAAATACGGATTCAACAAGACTACGAAGTCCATTTTTTTATCGGACAAACTGAAAGGTGGTATCCTCACCATCATTTTGGGAGGAGGTATTTTGACACTGTTTATGCTGTTCTACCAATCCACAGGTCCCAATTTTTGGATTTATGCATGGATCATGGTCGGTGTGGTCATTTTATTCATCAATTTGTTTTACAGCCGTTTGATTGTTCCGCTTTTCAATAAGCAAACACCGCTGCAAGAGGGAAGTTTAAAAAGTGCCATTGAAAATTATGCCCAAAAAGTGGGGTTTGAGCTTCAAAACATATTTGTAATTGATGGTTCCAAGCGGTCCACAAAGGCAAATGCTTATTTTTCGGGCTTTGGAAAAGAGAAAAGAATCACTTTGTTCGATACGTTGATCAATGATTTGAGCGAAGATGAAATTGTAGCTGTATTGGCACACGAAGTAGGTCATTACAAACGCAAACACATTATTGTCAACCTTATTGTTTCCCTCTCGACTACAGGCCTGACATTGTTCATACTTTCATTATTCATCAACCATCCTGAGATTTCATTGGCCATTGGCGTGTCCACACCAAGTTTCCATGCCGCATTGGTCGGATTTGCTTTGTTATACAGTCCAATCTCGGAAATAACTGGTTTGATCATGAACTATTTATCGAGAAAATTCGAGTTTCAGGCCGATGATTTTGCTAAGACCACATTTGCCGCATCACCATTGGTATCATCCTTAAAAAAGTTGTCCAAAAAAAGCTTGAGCAACTTAACGCCGCATCCCGCTTATGTTTTTGTTCACTACTCCCACCCACCACTGGTGGAACGTATCCGGAACCTAAAGGCATAGATTTTGTTGGTTAGATTATAAGATTGTAGTAAATTTAATATACTATGACAGAGGCTGCTATTGAAAAAGAGAACAAGGAGATTGCGAAGCAGTACAAGGAATTACTTCGCATAAGCTACCAAACCCTGACGGATGATGACAAGAAGTTGATTCGTTCTGCCTTTGATGTGGCCGTGGACGCCCACAAAGACCAGCGACGTAAATCTGGGGAAGCTTATATTTTTCACCCAATCGCCGTAGCCAAGATTGTAGCTTCGGAAATAGGTCTTGATGCTGTTTCCATTGCCTCTGCCCTACTTCACGATGTGGTTGAGGATACCCCCTACACCCTAGATGATATTGAGCGAATGTTCGGGGAGACGGTCGCTCGGATTGTGGATGGCCTAACTAAAATTGCCCACTTAAAAAAGGATAAGGACATTAGTCAGCAAGCAGAGAACTTTAGAAAAATGCTGCTGACCCTACACGATGATGTTCGGGTAATCATTATTAAGATAGCGGACCGGTACCATAATATGCTCACCATGGATTCCATGCCAGAGCACAAGCAGGTAAAGATAGCATCGGAAACCTTATATATATATGCGCCTCTAGCGCATAGAATTGGGCTATACAATATTAAGACCCACCTCGAAGACCTTTCTTTAAAATACACAGAACCTGAAGTCTATCATGATATTCAGGCTAAAATAGAGGATACCGAAGAAGAGAGTTCGGCCTATATCGAGGATTTTGCCAATGTCATTAGAACTTCTTTGGATAAAGAAGGTTTGAATTACTATATCAAAGGGAGGATGAAATCCATTTTCTCCATCCGTAAAAAGATGAAGACCCAGAATGTCACCTTCGATGAGGTCTATGATAAATTTGCTATTCGGATTATATACAAATCGGACCGTAAGAACGAGAAATTCCTCGCTTGGAAAATATATTCCATCGTTACCGATCACTTCACCCCCAACCCTATTCGATTGCGTGATTGGATTACATCGCCTAAATCTACAGGTTATGAAGCACTCCACATTACAGTAATGGGACCAAAGGGCAAATGGGTTGAAGTTCAGATACGAAGTGAACGCATGCACGAAATTGCCGAAAAAGGCTATGCCGCACACTTTAAATACAAGCATGGAACCCAAAAAGAACAGGGTATAGAAGAATGGCTTAACAAGCTACAAGAAGCCTTGGAAGGCGCCAATGGAAATGCCGTTGATTTTGTCGAGGAATTCAAACTAAACCTATATTCCAAGGAAATATTTGTCTTTACCCCTAAAGGGGATTTAAAATCGATGCCCAAAGGCGCAACCGCCTTGGATTTCGCCTTTAATATTCATACCGAAGTGGGCATGAAGACCCGTGGCGCCAAAGTAAACGGAAAACTCGTACCCTTGGGAACCGTACTCCGCAGTGGTGACCAGGTTGAAATTATAACTTCCGAAAGCGCCAAACCCACCCAAAGCTGGTTGGATTACGCGCAAACGGCACGGGCACGTTCCAAGATTAAATCATCGCTCGGTGAAGAGAAAAAAGAGGTCGCTGCAGAAGGTAAGGAAGTATTGCGCCGAAAACTGAAAGCGCAAAAAATCAATCTAAACGAGGATACCGTAAACAAGCTGGTGACTTTCTTCAAGTTGAAGACCAGTTTGGATCTTTTCTATCGAGTGGGTATCGGAGTTATTGACAATGATAAACTCAAAGATTTCGCCTCTTCATATCATAATGCCTTTATCAATTTCTTTAAGAACCGGATCCGCAAGACCCCTGCTCCTAAAGATGTCGACAAAAATGAAATTACCACCAAATACGATCTACTTGTTTTTGGCAAGGAAGAAGAAAGACTCAATTATAAATTATCTCAATGCTGCAATCCCATACCTGGTGATGAAGTTTTTGGTTTTGTTAGCGTAAACGATGGCATCAAAGTACACAAAAAGAACTGCCCCAATGCTATTTCACTACAATCAAACTACGCCTACAGAATCATCAGTGCTAAATGGATAGATTCGTCACAGGAGGAGTTTTCTGTGGATATTCAAATCACTGGAATCGATAACATGGGATTGGTAAAGGACATCACCAAAATTATCTCCGAAAATATGCACGTTAATATGCGGAATCTAAACTTTAGTGCAGATGGAGGTACCTTCAAGGGGAAAATCACTTTGGTTGTAAAAAACAACAATATCCTTAAAAAATTAATGAACAGTTTAAAGCAGGTCGAAGGGATAGATAAAGTGACAAGAATTTAATTTTTAACTGTACCTTTGTGCATTAGCTATGCAGAAAGACATGGGAAACAATAAAAATCAGGAAATTGTAAAAAACGTGTTCACCTCGTTCCTTGAGGAAAAAGGGCATCGTAAAACCCCTGAACGCTACGCCATTTTACAGGAAATTTATAATAGTGACGATCATTTTGATGTGGAATCCCTCTACATTAAAATGAAAACAAAAAACTATAGGGTAAGCAGAGCTACACTCTACAATACCATTGAACTTTTGTTGGAGAGCAAATTGGTTCGCAAGCATCAATTCGGCAAAAATCAGGCACAGTATGAGAAATCATATTTTGACCGCCAGCATGATCATGTTATTTTAACGGATACCGGCGAAGTTGTAGAATTTTGTGACCCGCGCATCCAATCCATAAAAAAGACAATTGAAGAGGTTTTTGATATTAAGATCAGCAACCACTCACTATATTTCTACGGAACTCGAAACAAAGAAGAAGAAAACCTAACCGAATAACCCACACATTACATGGTAGATTTATTGCTTGGACTCCAATGGGGAGACGAAGGAAAAGGAAAAATTGTTGATGTACTTACCAAGGAATACGATATTATCGCCCGATTTCAAGGAGGTCCAAACGCAGGACACACTTTAGAATTTGATGGCATTAAACATGTATTACACACTATTCCCTCAGGAATTTTTCACAAAAACGCCATCAACGTTGTTGGGAATGGAGTGGTAATAGACCCTGTAATCTTCAAAAAAGAACTGGATAACTTGGAGCAATTCAATATTGATATTGAGTCCAAGCTTTTTATATCTCGAAAAGCCCATTTGATCCTGCCAACCCACCGCTTATTGGATGCCGCTTCCGAGGCTTCCAAAGGAAAAGCAAAAATTGGTTCTACCCTAAAAGGTATCGGACCAACTTATATGGACAAGACTGGCCGTAATGGTATGCGTGTCGGGGATTTGGAGTTCGAGGACTGGAAAACAAAATACCGCGCCCTCGCCGATAAGCACGAGGCCATGATCGATTTTTACGATGTGGATATTCAGTATAACCTCGATGAATTGGAGGCTGAATTTTACGAAGGCGTGGAAACCCTTAAAAAATTGACCTTTATTGATAGCGAGGAATACATTTTTAAAGCTCAGGCCGAAGGCAAAAAGATTTTGGCCGAAGGTGCGCAAGGTTCCCTATTGGATATTGATTTCGGAACCTATCCCTTTGTAACCTCCTCCAACACTACAGCGGCCGGCGCATGTACCGGACTCGGTGTTGCTCCCAATAAAATTGAAAGGGTTTTGGGAATATTTAAGGCCTACACAACGCGAGTTGGCAGTGGCCCATTCCCGACCGAACTTTTTGATGAGGATGGTGCAAGAATGGCAAAAATTGGCAACGAGTTTGGTGCCACGACAGGAAGACCAAGACGTTGCGGCTGGTTGGATCTGGTTGCTTTGAAATATGCCGTTCAAATTAACGGAGTAACCGAATTGATGATGATGAAAGCTGATGTTCTAAGTGGCTTTGACAACATTAAAGTATGTACGGCATACAAATACAAAGGCGAAGAAATTCAACATTTGCCCTACAACATTGAAGAAGAGTATGTAACTCCTTTATATACCGAAATGAAAGGATGGTCCAAGGACCTCACAAAACTTTCCAAAGCAGAAGAGTTGCCAGCTACCTTAAACGACTATATTGCGTTTTTGGAGGAGGAATTAAATGTACCCATTAAAATAGTATCCGTAGGTCCTGACAGGACTCAGACTATTCATAGGTAAACTTCGGTTTTTTGTTCATTTTTCAGTAACTTCAATGTCCTGTTTTTCAAATCTAGGATATTATTTTACTTCACATATAATTGACTAAATATCAATAACATGAACAAAACACTGACCCTACTATTTTTGGTGGGAATCCTTATTTCCTGCACTAAAGAACCTGCACAATTATTGGTAACATCTCCCAACGGGACCAATTCTATAGATTTTTACGTTTCGGAAGATGGTACACCCTATTATTTTGTGAATAATAACAATAAAATTGTTATCGATTCCTCTTCCATGAATTTTGATTTTAAGAACCAAAAGTCCTTAAACGGAAATCTGAGCATCATAAATTCAACTACAAATACCATTGATGAAACTTGGGAGATGCCTTGGGGCGAGCAAAGGGAAGTTATGAATCATTACAATGAGCTCAAAGTTGAGCTAGAAGAAACAGAAGCTCCCAACCGCAAGTTCAATATTTATTTTAGGGCGTATGATGATGGTGTTGGCTTCCGCTACGAGTTTCTGCCCCAACAAGGGATTGACAGTATCACTATCATGGATGAAAACACCGAGTTTCAGTTGACCGAAGATTATACCACATTTTGGATTCCCGGCGACTGGGATATCTATGAACATCTTTACAACACCACCAAAGTTTCAGAAATCGATGCCATATCCAAAAGAGACAATGCTGACCTTGCTGCGACCTATATTCCCGAAAATGCCGTAAATACTCCAGTGACAATGCGTGGTGCAGATGGGCTGCATCTGAGTTTTCATGAGGCCAATCTTACCGATTATGCTGGAATGACCTTAAAAGTTGACAATGAATCCCTGTTATTGACTAGTGAATTGGTAGGTTCCGATAGAACTGGGTACAAAGTAAAAAAGGAACTGCCATTTAAAACACCATGGCGTAGCATTCAAATTGCCGACAACGCCAGCGACCTTATTGAATCAAACTTGATTGTAAACCTCAATGAGCCCAACAAACTAGGGGATATTAGCTGGTTCGAACCAAAAAAATATGTAGGCATTTGGTGGGAAATGCACGTGGGCAAGTCTACTTGGGATTACGCAGGCTCACAAGACATGAATACCTTCACCAATGATTTAAAACCTACCGGCAAGCATGGGGCGACCACAGAAAATACCAAGCGCTATATTGATTTTGCCGCTAAAAACAACATCAAAGGTGTTTTGGTCGAAGGCTGGAACACGGGTTGGGAACATTGGATAGGTTTTGAGGACCGCGAAGGAGTCTTCGATTTTGTGACCCCCTACCCCGATTATAATCTAGAAGAATTGAATAGGTATGCCAAGGAAAAAGGTGTGGAAATTATTATGCACCACGAAACCTCGGCAGCACCTCGCACCTACGAGCAACAATTGGATACGGCCTATCAATTGATGAACCAATTGGGAATTCATTCCGTTAAAACGGGCTATGTTGGTAAAATCATCCCAAAAGGAGAATACCATCACGGTCAGTGGATGGTAAATCATTACAGAAAAGTATTGGAAACTGCTGCCAAATACAATGTTGCCATCAATGCACATGAACCCATAAAAGCGACAGGAATTCGCAGGACATACCCCAATGCTATTGCACGCGAAGGGCTCCGTGGACAGGAATTCAATGCCTGGTCGGCCGATGGTGGAAACCCTCCAGAACACTTACCTATTGTGGCCTTTACGAGGATGTTGGCAGGCCCTATAGACTTTACCCCCGGAGTTTTTGACATTGATATTCCCGGCAAGGAAAACAACAGTGTAAACACTACACTAGCGCAGCAACTGGCACTATATGTCGTTATTTACAGTCCTGTTCAAATGGCTTGCGATCTACCCGAAAATTATGAAGGCCAACCAGCCTTACAATTTATTAGGGATGTCGGTGTGGACTGGGAAGAGACCAATGTACTGAACGGAGAAGTAGGCGACTACGTGACCATAGCCCGTAAAGAACGAGAAACAGGCAATTGGTTCGTTGGTGGAATCACTGATGAAAATGCCAGGGAAATTACTATTGATTTTGATTTTCTGGATGATGGAGTCGATTATGAAGCCATTGTTTATAAAGATGCAGAGGATTCACATTACAAAAACAATCCTACCGCAATCAACATTGAGGAAATCGACATCAGCCCGGGCTCTTCATTGACCATTCCATTGGCCGAAGGAGGTGGATTTGCCATTAGTTTGATGAAGAAACATGATTGATTAGAGGCAAGTGTATGTGACTTATATCACTGTGGGACTTATGGACTAAAACTATTTTTGGGTTATATCAAAATAAAAAGTTATGACAGATAAACTCAACCAAATAGGGCTTGATAAAAATGATTCGAGCAATTTGGCCCACAAGCTAAACGAGCTTTTGGCGAACTATCAATTCTTTTATATGAATGCGCGCGGGTTCCACTGGAACATCAAGGGCGAAAAGTTTTTTGAGCTTCATATTAAGTTCGAGGAACTGTACAACGATTCATTGGTAAAAATAGATGAAATCGCGGAAAGGATTTTGACTTTGGGCTTTACTCCGCTTCACACCTACGAAGATTACACGGCATTATCCAAAATAAAAGCGGCAAAAAACGTATCGGGCGGCAACGAGGCCATTCGGAAAATTCTGGACGGATACGAAGTACTTTTACCCTTGGAAAGAGAACTTTTGGAGATGTCAGGTGAATCCAATGACGAAGGTACCAATGCCCTGATGAGTGATTACATTCGAGAACAGGAAAAACTCATTTGGATGTACTCGGCCTATCTAAATGAATAAAAGAGTATTATGTGAGACGCACATCAATTCCCAAAGCTTTCTAAAGGGTATATGCCACGTCCGCTAAAAATCCTACTTTTGGGCAAAATTTCATGAATTTGAAAAGCATTTCATTTTTCATTCTATCGCTTTTCGTTTTTAGCGTTTTTGCCCAAGAGCAGCAAACCGAAGGTGGCCGACAAATCAACATTGTATATGGGGCCAACTTTACCAAGAACGAAGCCGAGTTTCCTGGCGCCTCTATTTTTAGTAAGGACGATGAGCGCCAAGTGCAGTTTGAACACCAAGGTGCAGACCTTTGGTGTGATATCGCTATTTTTTATACAGAAGAAAACCGACTCAAAGCTATTGGTAACATCCGTCTTCAACAAGGAGATTCCATAGAGATGAATAGCGGTAAAATGGATTACGATGGCAATACAAAGCTGGCCAAAGCTTGGGAAAAGGTTGATTTGACCAATGGCCAAATGACATTGACTACCGACACCCTTTATTTTGATCGAGAAAATCAACAAGCTTATTATAATGCTGGTGGTAAAGTAGTAGATTCCGCCAATGTGCTCACCAGCAAAGTGGGGACTTATTTTATGACGCCAAAAAAGTATCAGTTCCAGCGAAATGTGCACATAGACAATCCCGATTACATTATAGATTCGGAACAGTTAGATTACTATACCACTTCCAAAAACGCCTACATGTACGGTCCCTCCACCATTACCGGGGAGGAGTACAAGATTTATTGCGAGCGTGGATTTTACGACACCAAGATAGAACAGGGCTATGGCATTAAAAACACCCGAATAGATTACGATAACAAAATCATCGAAGGAGATAGCCTCTATTTTGACAAGGCTACGGAGTTTGCTTCGGCCACCAACAACATCAAGATTACAGACACCATCAACAATGGGGTAATTAGAGCACATTATGCCGAAGTTCACAAGGCAAAAGATTCCGTTTTTGCCACAAAAAGGGCGGTTTCCATCAGCCTGGTGCAAAAAGATTCGCTCTATATGCACGGTGACACCTTAATGGTAACAGGAAAAGAGGAAGAACGCATTCTTCGGGCATTTCGTAACGCCAAATTTTATAAAACCGACTTAAGTGGTAAATGTGATTCCATCCATTTTGATGAAAAAACGGGAATCACCCAACTGATTACCGACCCTATTTTATGGAATGTGGACAATCAAATCACAGGGGATAGCATCCATTTAATATCGGACTTGGAGACCGATAAATTGGATTCCCTAAAAGTGATAGAAAATGCCTTCATTATTTCATTGGACACCATTAGCGGAACGGGATACAATCAAGCGAAGGGCAAAAACCTCTTTGGCAAATTCATAGAAAACGAATTGAAGATCATCGACTTGGTCCAAAACACCGAAGTTATTTACTATGTCTACAATGATGATGAGGAGCTTGTTGGCATCGATAAAACCATCTGTAGTAAGATAAGACTGCTCATGGCCGATAACGATATTGAGGACATAACCTTTTTTGTAAATCCTGATGGTGATATATTTCCCGAAACCGACCTGCCTGTTGAGAGCCGAAAATTAAAAGGCTTTATTTGGCGTGGTGACGAACGAATCAGGTCCAAGGAAGAAATTTTTGATGAAGATGACAATAATATTGAACTAGTAAAAATTAGGGGCATAGACAATCCTATAGATATTGATGCAGAGGAAAACGAACGGCAAAAAAACCAGAATGACCCTATTAATGCGCCAAACACCAAGGCTGTAAAACCCAAAAAGCCCGTTCTTAAAAAGAAAGCACAAAGCCCGTAATGTCCAAAAACGATTTTTTCACATACCAAGCCCAAACTTCCCCTCATCCATTGGCCTTGGATGTTTCGCATGCCAAAGGGTGCTACATCTATGACCAAGATGGCAATGCGCATTTGGATTTTGTGGCTGGAGTGTCCGCATGTAGCTTGGGACACTGCCACCCCAAAGTGGTGGACGCTATAAAAACACAGGTGGACCAATACATGCACGTAATGGTCTATGGAGAGTATGTTCAAAAGCCAGCAGTTGAGTTCTCAAAACTATTGGCATCCCTCCTTCCCGAAAATCTGAACACTACGTATTTGGTCAATTCAGGGACGGAAGCCATGGAAGGTGCCATAAAATTAGCCAGAAGACACACGGGAAGGTCTCAAATCGTAGCAGCAAAAAATGCCTACCATGGAAATACCATGGGTAGTTTGAGTCTTATGGGATTGGAAGAGCGTAAAAGTGCTTTCCGTCCATTGATACCAGATGTCCGTTTCATGAATTTTAATGCTGGGGAAGAACTGGAAAAAATCAACGAGCGTACAGCCTGTGTGGTTTTGGAAACAATTCAGGGCGGTGCTGGATTTATTGTACCAGAAAACAATTATCTGGAAAAAGTCAGAAAGCGTTGCGACGAAGTCGGTGCCCTATTGATATTGGACGAAATACAGCCTGGTTTTGGTAGAACAGGTAAATTATTCGCTTTTGAGCACTATAACTGTCCACCCGACATCTTGGTGATTGGAAAAGGAATGGCATCGGGGTTACCTGTAGGTGCCTTTGTTGCATCCAAGGAATTAATGAGCGATTTAAAAGACAACCCAAAATTCGGCCATATTACTACTTTTGGTGGAAATCCCGTAATTGCAGCGGCAAGTTTGGCTACCTTAAAAGAAATCACGGAAACGGACATTATCCCACAAACTCTCAAAAAAGAAAAACTGTTCAGAAAACTATTGCAACATCCTTTAATTAAGGAAATAAGGGGCAAAGGATTAATGCTTGCTCCCATTATGGAAAACAAGAAGATAGCCGATTATTTGATTCTTGAAGCCGCTAAGAAAGGGTTGATACTTTTTTGGCTTTTATTTGAGTCCAAGGCCGTGAGAATATCACCACCATTAACTATTTCGATGAAAGAAATTGAAGCCGGTTGCGACCAAATCCTCAGTATTTTAAATAGCTACCAACCCGATACTGTTAACTAATTTGTTGATAACATACCCCGAATTTAGACTTAAACAGAACCACAAAGGGTTAATTTTAAGTCCATAGTTCAACCAAAAACGTTCCTATGGCGTTAGAATCTAACGAATATCCAGACAAATCCATAAACAAATTTGAGTCCATGCTCAAGACGGATGACGTCTACTTCTTTGATGCGGAGGACTTTGAGGAAATTATCCACTACTACCTGAACAACGGTAAAATCTCCTTGGGGAAAAAAGCCATTCAAATTGGTTTGCAACAACACCCAAACTCACTAGAATTAAAGTTATTACAAGTGGAAGTGTTGGCTTTCGAGGACAAATTTGATGCTGCTGAAACACTTCTGGATGAAATACAGAACATCAATGTGACCAACGAGGAAATCTATATCCAAAGAGCCAATATCCGTTCCAAGCAGGACAAACACCAAGAAGCCGTAAACTTATTGCTGGAGGCGCTGGACATTACAGATCATTCTTTCGATATCCATTCCCTTTTAGGGATGGAATACCTGTTTATGGACAATTATGAGCAAGCAAAGCTCAGTTTTATGCGATGTGTGGAAATTGACGACAGAGACTATTCATCACTATACAATGTAGTATACTGCTTTGAATTTTTGGAAGATTTTGACGGTGGCATCTATTACTTGAACGACTATTTGGACCGAAACCCCTATTGCGAGGTAGCGTGGCACCAATTGGGAAAAATGTATTTGTCCAAAAAATTATATATCGAGGCCCTGACCGCTTTTGATTTTGCCGTTATTTCAGATGATTCCTTTATCGGTGCATATTTTGAAAAAGGCAAGGTTTTGGAAAAATTGGGTCGGTATAACGAAGCCATTGAAAATTATGAATCCACCATATCGATGGAAGACCCGACTTCCTACGCTTTTCTTCGACTTGGGAAATGCCATGAAAAATTGGGCAACTTTCGATTTGGCAAAATACTATTACTACCACACTGTTCACGAAGATCCTTTATTGGACAAAGGCTGGTTGGCCATCACAGATTTCCATTTTGGACAAAAAAACTACGAAAAAGCCCTATACTACATCAATAAGGCCATAAATATTGATGGGGAAAATCCAAAATACTGGAAAAAAGCCGGAAGGATTTATTTTGCCATGAACAATCTGGACGAAGCTGATTTTGCTTATAAGCAAACTGTTGATCTTGGCAATTATGAGTTGGAAACTTGGAAAAACTGGGCAGAAGTCCTCAATAAAATAGGAGATTACAATTCTGCCATACAAGTATTGATCCAAGGACTGGAGTTTTATCCTGATAATTCGGACCTCACCTATACATTGGCAGGCATTCATTTAAAAAATGATGACTTGGCTGAAGCAAAAACCATCTTATCCAAGGCTATGAAATTGGATATTGGTAAATTGCAGCAGTTTGAAAAAGAATTCCCAGAATTTATAGAAATTGATTGGGTAAAAGCACTGGTTTTAAAAATTAGGAAAACAGCGAAATAACCCTACATTATTCCCAAATCCATGCAAGCACGTCGTATACTGGACTATGTATTTGTCACCCTTAAAGGAATGGCCATGGGCGCCGCAGATGTAGTCCCAGGAGTATCAGGAGGAACCATCGCCTTTATCTCTGGCATTTATGAGGAACTTATTACCTCCATCAATAACATTGATTTTTCTCTTATTTCAATTTTAAAGAAAGGTGGCATCAAAGCCGTATGGCAAAAAGTAAACGGCAATTTTCTGTTGGCCCTTTTTTTGGGGATATTTATTAGCGTCCTCTCCTTGGCAAGGTTCCTTAGCTGGCTTTTGGAAAACGAACCAATCCTATTATGGTCCTTTTTCTTTGGACTTGTGGTTGCTTCCATCTTTTTTGTAGGAAAAGAGATTTCCAAATGGACGTTGGGAACAGTGTTCATATTGATTGTGGGAGCTGCTTTGGCATTCTTTATTACCGAGCTGCCCGTGAGCGATAACACTGACAGTCTGCCCTATTTGTTTTTATCTGGCGCACTAGCAATTTGCGCTATGATTCTTCCAGGAATTTCGGGAGCATTTATTTTGGTGTTACTAGGTTCATACAAAACCATTTTGGATGCAGTTCACGAAAGGGAAATTAAAATAATTCTAACCGTGGGCGTAGGCGCCATTTTTGGGCTATTAAGTTTTGCCCGATTGCTCAAATGGATGTTCAATCACTATAAAAACATCACCTTGGCACTTTTAACAGGGTTCATTTTAGGGTCTTTGAATAAAATTTGGCCTTGGAAAAAAGTCTTGGAGACCAAAACTTTTGGCGAAAAGACCATTGTTGTTGATGATATGAACGTGCTTCCTGGCACATTTGAGGGCGATAGCAAATTAATGCTTGCTATTATTCTAGCCATCCTAGGTTTTTCACTTATTTTTATCCTGGAAAGACTAGCTTCCAAAAAATAAGGATAACCCATTTAGGTACATGCATCAACCTAGAACATTTCTGGATAACTTCTTCTTGGTCATAAAAGGCCTTTGCATGGGTGCTGCCAACAAGGTCCCCGGGGTTTCGGGAGGTATTGTTGCTTTTGTGGCCGGTTTTTACGAAGAGTTCATTTATTCCCTTCAAAAACTGAACTCCAAAGCCGTAAAATTATTCTTTAATGGGAGATTCAAAAGCTTTTTTCAGTATACCAATGCTAGATTTCTAGGTCTGTTAATTTTTGGAATGCTGGTGAGCTATTTCAGTGTATCCAGAATATTGGACTATTTCTTGGCGCACAACGAACTTTTTGTTTGGGCCACCTTCTTCGGAATGGTCATTGGCTCCATTTATCACATAGGCAAGGATTTTGCCCCTTGGAACAAAAGCACTGTTCCAGCAGGGATTATTGGACTGATTATCGGTGTTTCCATCAGCTTTTTAAGTCCTGCTCGTGAAAACGACAATCTACTCTTCATATTTTTCTGTGGCATCATTAGTGTTTCCGGAATGACTCTCCCTGGCCTCTCCGGTTCCTTTATATTGATTTTACTGGGGAATTATGTATTACTTCTGGTAGATTCGGTAAACGCGCTTTACGACACTTTCTCGGAAATTTTCTCAGGAGATTTTAGCTTCTATAAGAATGAGGAACGTATGCAAATCCTTAAAATATTAGGTGTGTTTACGTTGGGTTCCATTACTGGATTGGTCACATTTTCGCATTTGCTCAGTTATTTGCTCAAACACTTTAAAGCCATTACAACAGCAGTTCTTTTAGGATTTATTACAGGATCTTTGGGTGTACTTTGGCCTTGGAAAAGAACCGTTTTTAAGCTGGATGGAGCAGGGAACCCATTATTGGATACTAACGGGGACAGAATAATTCTTAACTATACACGTCATTTTCCGAATATGGCAGAGGCGGAAACATGGTGGGCCATACTTTTTATTTTAATCGGGATTTTGGTATTATTGATTTTGGATTGGTATGGCAACAACAGACAAAAAAATGAACAGGTTCGGGCTTCTCGGTAAAAACATTTCGTATTCTTTTTCGCAGGGATATTTCACCCAAAAATTCAAGGATTTAGGGCTTACTAACCATAGCTACGAGAATTTTGATATTCAAAATATGGAGGAACTGAAAAATGTGCTGGCCCAAGACAACCTTAAAGGGCTTAATGTAACCATTCCTTATAAGCAAGATGTTATCTCCTATTTGGATGAATTGGACGCAAAAGCCGAAAAAATCGGTGCGGTAAATACCATTCAGTTTACAAAAAATGGTTTAAAAGGCTTCAATACCGATGCCTATGGGTTTAAAAAATCCTTGGAACCTTTCCTTAAACCACATCATAGAAATGCATTGATTTTAGGCACCGGAGGCGCATCCAAAGCTGTTCGTTTTGTTTTGGATGAATTGGGAATTGCTAACACCTACGTTTCGCGCAGCAAAAAACAAGGGCAGTATACTTACGAAGAGCTGGACAAAGACATCATAAAAAAAAACACTCTGATCATTAACTGTACCCCTTTGGGAACATTCCCCAATGTTGAGGCCAAACCTCAGATTCCATATCAGTATATCGGTGCCAAACATTTATTGTACGACCTAATCTACAACCCCGAAAAAACTGCTTTTTTAGCCCTAGGCGAAGCCAATGGAGCAACCATATGCAACGGATTGAAAATGCTGGAACAACAGGCCGAAAAAGCGTGGAAAATCTGGAACCAAGCCTAAAATAAGGCAATCAATATAAGGATTGGGCCAATCCGTACATCTCCAAACTTCTTCAAAAGAAGAATCAATACTTTTGCTATTAGACAATTAAGTTGTTAAATTGGCTATAATTTTCATCAATCAAATAGGTAAACAAGCTACTAATGCAGGAAAACGATGGTAAACTTCAGCAAGCTGAAGGTGGTATAGAAGAAACGTCAGAAAACATAAAAGGACAATTGGAAGAAAGCACTCAAGCAGAACCAAAAGTGTCCCAAGAGGTTACGTCTGAGAATGAAGAAGAAAAAAAGCCTGAGAAGGAAACAGTTTCCGAAGCCAAGAGCGATGAAAAAAGTACCGAAAAGAACGATTCCGATGAGCACT
The DNA here is from genome assembly GCF_003581615.1 of Flagellimonas lutimaris. GTDB lineage: Bacteria > Bacteroidota > Bacteroidia > Flavobacteriales > Flavobacteriaceae > Flagellimonas > Flagellimonas lutimaris. The sequence continues at coordinate 91,117 of NZ_QXFH01000074.1, read as the reverse complement.
TAGACGAAATTGACGAATCAAATGCAGAGGATGCGGAGGATGTCGAAAACGAAAAGCGCCATACCATCCCAATGCTGGACTACCACTCCATGTCCATGGAAAACCTTGTAGGGGAGTTACAGCGTCTGGTCAAAAATGAAAAAGTACAGGCCATTAACAAGCATGTTAGTGCCATTAAGTACGAGTTCGACCAAAAATTCCAAGAATTCTTAGATGAAAAAAAGGAAGAATTTGTATCCAAAGGTGGTAATGAAATAGATTTTAGATACAATTCGGTTGCCAAAAGACAATTCAATGAGGTCTATTCCGATTTTCGTGAAAAACGTGATCAGTACTATAAGCAATTAGATCAATCTTTGAAAACTAATCTTCAAAAGCGATTGGACATTATTGAAGAACTCAAAGGACTTATAGATATTGAGGAGGACATCAATACCACCTATAATAACTTTAAAGATCTTCAGAATCGCTGGAAAAATGCTGGACCGATTCCTCGTACCAATTATAATGATGTGTGGCGTACCTATCACCACCACATGGAAATCTTTTATGATTTTCTACACCTAAATCGTGAGTTGCGCGATCTGGATTTTAAACACAATCTGGAAGAAAAGCAGAAGTTGGTGGAACGTGCCGAAGCTTTGGCCAATGAGCCGGACTTAGGCAAAGCATTCAGGGAACTGCAAACGCTCCACAAGATTTGGAAAGAGGACATTGGCCCTGTAGCCAAGGAACATCGGGAAGAAATCTGGGAAAAATTCAGTACAGCCACCAAGGCAATGCACCATCGTAGACAAGAACATTTCCAAGAATTGGAAAAGGTTTACGAGAAAAATCTGGAGAAAAAACAAGAGATTATTGCTGCTATTGCTAAAATAGCAGGGAGCGTTGCAGATAATCATAGGGGCATCCAACAACAAATAAAAGAGGTTGAAGCGCTGAGAGAATCATTCTTTAAGGCTGGTCGGGTACCACAAAAGGTTAATGAAGATACCTGGAGTCAATTCAAAGAAACCGTTCGCAAGTTCAACAGAACCAAGAATGCCTTTTATAAGAATCAGAAAAAAGAGCAACAACAAAACCTTGAAAAGAAAAAAGAGCTTTTGGAACTGGCTGTTTCATTGAAAGATAGTGAAGACTGGGATGAGGTTACCCCACAAATGAAAGGCATACAAAGGGACTGGAAAAAAATTGGCCATGTTCCAAGGAAGTATTCCGATAAAATCTGGAAAGAATTTAAAGATGCCTGTAACCATTATTTTGACCGATTGCATTCTGAAAAGAACGAGGCGCACAAAGAGGAGTTCGAGAACTTTAAAAAGAAAAGCGAGTGCCTGGACCGTCTAAAAAAATTCCAATTAAGCGGTGATAAGAAAAAAGACCTCGAAGACCTAAAGGCATTTTTGGCCGAATGGAAGCAATACGGGCGTATCCCATATAACAAAAAGCACATCAACAGTAAGTTCAATAAAATAGTTGATGCCCTCTTCAAAAAAATGGGGATTGTCAAGCAACAATCCGAATTGCTCAAATACGGAAACAAAGTACAAGAACTTGCCAAAACAGAGGATAATTACGCCATTGGCAATGAACGTGTTTTTGTAAAACGTAAAATTGATGAGGTAAAATCAGATATTCGCCAATTGGAGAACAACCTTCAGTTTTTCTCAGGTAACTCTGAGGACAACCCGTTGGTAAAGGAAGTTATCAATAAACTGGACAAGCAAAAAGAAGCGCTTCAAACTTGGAAGGAAAAGATGAAGAAGCTCAATATACTAGAGCACAAACTCAACAAGGAAACCGAGGAAGAGGAAAACAACAATGAGGGAGAATAGGTTTCAACGTATTTGTCTCCTTTTTTCTCCTACCTATACTTAGGATTAGAGTATACTTTTTAAAAAGTACCTGATTAAATCTGTTGTGGTTACAATACCTTTTAGCTTCCCATTATCCACAACAGGTAGTGCATGAAATTCCCGTTTCGATAAAATTTCGGCAACATCTTTTATTGTAGTATCAGAGGTTACACTCACCACATCATGCACCATTACTTGGGGAATCGTAAACATATTATAAACAATAGTGTCCACAACTTCCTCATGTTCGTCAATGGCATCTGCAAAACTGATGCGCATTAAATCTGTATGGCTCAGCATACCTTTAATATTGTTGCCTTCAACCACAGGGATATGTCTTATGTGATGTTTTTTAAAAAGTCGTTCAGCAGTCACCAAATCATCTTTGGTGCTCAATGTGACCAAGTTTTTGGTCATTATTTTCGAAACAGGTACACCAATTTTCATCGTTCCAGTAATTTAAAATTCCTTGAATGAAGTTACCCTGATTCTAACTGGCAAAGTATGATAATTGTCAGTTCATCATCTTAACAAACCAATGAAACAAGGTTATAAAATGAACAGTAGTCACGAATAAAACATACTTTCATTAGCTTTTTTTAACATTACGTCTCTTTTTTTTGCAATATTCTTAAGTAAATAGCCATTTTTAATTTTCAAAGAGGAATTAAAAATACCATCCAACAAAATGAAAACTTTTTTAGCACTGTCGCTTACATTACTAACATCAATCTTTGGGTTCTCTCAAACGTATTACGAAACCAGCTGGATCAGTGGCGAAATCAAATACACGGCACTGGTAATTTTTTATGAGGATAGTGAAGCCTTGGTAAGAGTAAAGTATTACAACAACGGATCGGACAAATTGGCAAACTTTGGATGTTCTTATAAAAACTTCACAAAATCTGATGGCACCATAGACAAGTTCTTGGATGGAACCAATGCATCTATCGTAAGGGGATCATCGGAGTCGAGCTACTCGGCGGACAACTTTTATCTTAAAGATATTGGAAACGGTAATTACCAGGCGTATACGGTAGATGACAATGGATTTAGCGGTGGAGACATTACCCAATATATGAAACCTATGTTGTATTGGGTAAAATTGAATCCCGATGCACTGACAAAAGGGTATTTGGATGATTATTTTGATGAGAAGGAAACTATATTCCAATTGCTGGTATTTTTGAACAAAGGGGAATTATCGTATCCAGTTAAGGACAATGCAGTAACTGTGTTGGCCAATGGCATTGATCAAAAACCCTTATGGGCGGCAGTAATGGATAAAAATAGTAGCCTTAACTACTCGGAGCAAAGGATAAAAGAATCAAATAGTTATCCCAGTGACTGGATCAAGAATCAATGGAGTGAAGGTTTTTACATCACCTCTATGGATTTTGATGACAGTAAAAATACTTTTGTCGTGCTCATGAGCAAGGGGTATGGGTTTGGCCCGCAATCATGGAAAAAGTCATCTACCTTCCCTAAGGATTGGATTACCGAAAAATGGAATGATGATTACTCCATAACTTCCATGACCAATGGTGGCGGCAATTGGTACGTGGTTATGAACAAAAGTACAGGTTTTGAGACCCAGAGATGGAAAACGAGTTATGATATTCCCAGAGATTGGATTATTGACAATTGGAACGAAAACTATGCCATCACCTCAGCAACCTATGGGAATGGTCTTTGGGCGTTATCTATGAGCAAGGCTTCCAAACTCGGGGCACAAACATGGAAGACCCAAGTTGAATATCCTTCTGATTGGATTATCGAAAGGGCGGACAAAGGTTACTCCATAACGTCTATGACCTATGGAGACGGCATGTGGCTCGTGGTTATGTCCAAGAATCCTACAAATACCACGAACAGATCCGGTATAAGTTACCAAGACATCCCAATCGATTGGATTCTTAAAAACGCCCAATACTAACAGCGTATAACTTTACTTGGCAACGTTCACCGAGCGTGTTTCCCGAATTACAGTAACTTTTACCTGACCGGGATAGGTCATATCAGTTTGTATTTTTTGTGAGATTTCGAAAGAAAGTTCAGCTGCTTTGTCATCGTTCACCTTTTCGCTTTCGACAATGACCCGTAGTTCCCTACCAGCTTGAATGGCATAGGCTTTTTGTACTCCATTGAATCCAAAGGCGATATCTTCCAAATCCTTCAAACGTTGAATGTAGGAATCCAACACCTGTCGTCTTGCCCCAGGGCGAGCACCGCTAATAGCATCACAAACTTGTACTATGGGAGAAATCAAAGTGGTCATCTCAACTTCATCGTGGTGAGCCCCAATTGCGTTACAGACCTCATCTTTTTCACCATATTTCTGTGCCCATTGCATACCTAAAATAGCATGGGGCGTTTCCACTTCCACCTCTGCCATTGGAACCTTTCCAATATCATGGAGCAATCCGGCTCTCTTGGCAATTTTTGGGTTAAGTCCCAATTCTGCAGCCATTACACCGCAAAGTTTGGCAACCTCCCTAGAGTGCTGTAATAGGTTTTGTCCGTAGGAGGAACGATATTTCATTCGGCCTACCGCCTTGATCAATTCAGGGTGCAATCCATGGATACCCAAATCGATCACGGTACGTTTTCCTATCTCGGCAATTTCTTCGTTGATTTGCTTTTCGGTCTTTTTGACAACCTCTTCAATACGGGCTGGATGAATTCTACCATCGGTTACCAGTCGGTGCAAGGATAAACGGGCCACTTCCCTTCTAACCGAATCAAAACATGACAGTATAATAGCTTCTGGAGTATCATCAACAATAATCTCCACTCCAGTAGCAGATTCCAAAGCACGAATGTTTCTACCCTCACGGCCAATAATTCGTCCTTTTACATCATCGGACTCCAAATTGAACACGGAAACACAGTTTTCCACAGCTTCTTCGGTTCCAATACGTTGAATGGTATTCACTACAATTTTACGAGCCTCCTGTTGTGCGGTAAGCTTGGCTTCCTCCAAGGTATTTTGAAGATAGGCCATGGCATCGCTCTTGGCGGTTTCCTTTAGTGATTCCAGAAGTTGTGCCTTAGCATCTTCTGCAGAAAGACCAGATATGACCTCCAACTGCTGTACTTGACTCTTATGAAGTTTTTCTACTTCAGATTGCTTTTTCTCCAGAATATCACTTTTGTACGCAACCTCTTTAATTTTTTCTTGTAGCTGATCGTTAAGCTTTTTGTTCTTGGCAAGCTCACTGCTCACTTGAGATTCCTTATCTCTGGTTCTCTTCTCTGCTTCACCAATTTTTTTGTCTTTATTGATAATGACCTTTTCATGCTCGGCCTTCAACTCCAAAAACTTTTCTTTGGCCTGAAAAATCTTGTCCTTCTTTACGCTCTCCCCTTCCTTCTTGGCTTCTTTTATGATATCGGCCGCATCTTTCTTTGCGTTGGCAATGGTCCTGGATGCTTTGCCCTTCTCCATCATCTTGGCAATTGCGAATCCTATTGCCAGCCCTACAACAGCTGCGACAACAATAACTATGATATTATCCATGTTTGCTTATGTTTAGTTAAAAAAAAAGCCCACATCGGCCGAAGTTTTGTACAAACTCCTAAATACAGGTTTAGGGCTAACAGATTGATCAAGGATCCCTATACAGGTAGGGCCTGCTTTTACAACCTAAACTCACCCTTTCTAATTATAATAGTGTTGAGTTTGTCAAAAATTAATTACCAATGTGGGCAGTAACAATATTTTATTTAAAAGAACTTATTCCCCCAATTTGGAATGAACCAATTCATCCAATGCTCTGAGGCGCTGCATGGCGGCCTCCGCGTTTTCTGAACGGTCTATTCCGCCTTGCTCAATTTTTGAAGCAAATTGTAAGGCACACATGGCCAAAACATCTTGCTTGTCCCGAACGGCATAGTTTTGCTCAAACTTTTTTGCCAAATTTTCTATGTTCTTGGCCGCTTTTCGCAACCCTTCCTCTTGCTTTGGGTCAATCGTTAAGGGATACACCCTATCCGCAATGGAAAGCTTTATTTTGAGCTTCTCGTCCATAATTTCGGTACCTATCAATCCGCTAATTTGGCTATGCAAACGTCAAGTTCGCGAATCAATGTATTTATCTTGAGCTTAGCTTCTGTTTTACTAGTATTACTACCCAGCATTGTGTTCGCCATTTTCAAGGAGTCATACTTTTCCTCCCATTCGTTTAGAGCATTTTGCTTAAGTTGGTTTTCCTCCTCTAAAAGAACCAATTCCTGTTTTAACTTGGCATTGACTTGGTGCAACAGCTCCATTTTGTGCAGCAGCTTGCTCACCTTGTTCTCTAAAGAATCCACAATCTCAACAAGTTCGCTCATATATGCAAACAACAATACGTATTACACAAAGTTAACCAACCTAGTGCAACCTCGCAATACTTTTAGGATTTATTCTTAAAGCCACAAGGGAGCATCTTAAATCTTTTTCTCAAATCAAAACATTGGTTACTTTCGTAGAGAAATATTGTTTTTTATATGCGCTGCAACTTTTTTTTAGCCATTTTTTTGATTGCATTACAGTTACCTGCACAGAAAAAATACCCCCAAGATACATTTCGCCCTCCTTTGGAGATTCCTTTGGTTTTAGCCGGAACTTTCGGTGAACTGCGCTCCAATCACTTTCATTCAGGAATGGACATTAAAACTCAACAAAGGGAAGGGTTGCCCGTTTTTGCTATTGGTGATGGAACCGTAACGCGCATCAAAGTATCTCATTGGGGATACGGAAAAGCGCTTTATATAGCCCACCCAAATGGGTACACATCAGTGTATGCGCACCTTAAAAAATTTGGGCCAGAAATAGAAGAGTATGTAAAAAAAGCACAATACGAGAAGCAATCCTACGAAGTGGAAATGTTTCCGGATTATGGGGAACTTAAAGTAACCCAAGGCGGTACGATTGCTTACTCGGGCAATACGGGGAGCTCTGCTGGACCCCATCTTCATTTTGAAATACGAAACAGCGTAAATGGAAAGCCCACCAACCCTCTGCTCTATGGGTATGAGGTAAGAGATGCCACCGATCCAACTTTGTTGGGACTCTACGGGTACCCTTTGTCCGAAGGCGCATTAATTAATCAAAGTGCAGACAAAATTCAATTGAATTACACAAGACAATCCGATGGTTCATATTTGGCAGATAAGGTTACGGCAATTGGAACTATTGGTTTTGGAATTAACAGTTTTGACCGTTTGGACATGGCTGCCAACAAAAATGGGGTGTACGCCATAAAACAAACCGTAAATGGCAGGGTGTATTCCGAATTTGATTTTGATTCCTTTTCTTTTGGGGAAACACGATATATCAATACGCTTATTGACTACGCACATTTTTATGACCACAGGCAAAAAATCCAGAAATGTTTTAAGGAGCCATACAACCATTTAAACATATATGAATCGCTTTACAACGATGGCAAAATCAAAGTAGAAGAAGGTGTGTCCTACAATACAGAGTTATTGATTTCCGATGTGGCCGGAAACACCACGAAGCTCATCATCCCTATTGACGGAAAAAAACAAGAGGAGAAAATCAGTAAAATTGATAAAACTACCGAAAACTTCGTAATTGCAGATAAGCCCAACAATTTTGACCTAGGTGCGGCCAAGGTATATTTCCCGGCGAGCACATTCTACGAGGATTTCTTTATCAATTTGGAAAAGGGAAGCGATACCATTACCATACACGACAATAGTGTGGCAGCACACCGAAATTTCACTATTAGTTTTGACCCCTCTAAATATTCGGCAGAAGATAGAAAGCAAATGTTTATTGCCCATTTAGATAGTAAATCAAGGTCATCTTATTCCAAAACATACAAAAGGGATGGCTCCTTTACTACCAGAACGCGTACATTGGGCACCTATACATTGGTAAAGGATAGTATTGCTCCGGAAATAAAACCAAAGAATTTTAAAGAAAAACAATGGCTGAGTAACTATAGCTATTTAAGCCTTGCCATTTCGGACGATCTAAGTGGTATTGACACCTATTCGGCAACCTTGAATGGAAAATGGATTTTGATGGAGTATGAACCAAAAACAAACACCATAACCTACGATTTTGAGGACAACATCTCTAACGAAACAGAATGTGAGTTAAAAGTCACTGTTACTGACAATGTGGGCAACTCCACAACCTTTGTTGGTAATTTTTTCAGGAAATAGGCTTATTTTTGCAGACGAAAAATATCATTTACCGATTTATATTTTTTTAAGATTAAACCTCAAAGTAAAATCAACCAATACTTTTTGTAACCTGAAGCCAAAAACCAGAGGTGTTGAATTAAAAATAGATTAATGAAAAAAATTGTCTTCGTTTTTATTCTTTTGACCACCGCCATGGCACCCGCGCAAAAGAACATCTATGAAAACATTAGGTTTGACGAGCTTACGGACAATCACGAGGTTTTGGCCATTGTTCCCTTTATTGCGCATTTGGAATTAAAAAAGGCAGTGGACAGGGATGAGTTAAAGGTTTTGGCCAAAAAGGAAGGCTACGCCGTACAAAATGCATTGGAGACCTATTTTTCCAAACGGAAAAAACGGAAAAAATTCAATGTAGATTTCCAGAATATCAATAATACCAACGCTGTTCTAGCCCAAAATAATATTGACTACAATAATATTGATACCTACACTACCCAAGAATTGTGTAAAATATTGGAGGTTGATGGAATCATCAGTGGCAACTTAAATCTTAATATTTTGCTTTCCGAAGGTGTACCCACAGATTTCAGCATTTTAGATTATTTTAGTGGAAACGCTAATTACGGTAGAATCGGAGTTAAAGTAAGTGATGGTGAAACGGGAAAACTACTTTGGAAGTACGAAAACGAAATTTCCAAAAAAACGGGTAAAAACACCACGGAACTCATCGATAAAATGATGAAAACTGCATCTAGGAAATTTCCTTACGACAGAGAGAAAAGAAGAGACCGTAACTAGTACCTACCAACTCCTAACTGCTCGCAAACTCCTTTAAGACTTCCACGGTATAATCCAATTCTTCCTTAGTGTTGTACATGGAGAAAGAAAAACGTAAGCTAGGCTTTTCCAATTCCTCTCCCGATAAGATTTCGTTGAGCACATGAGACCCTTGGTCACTTCCAGACTGGCAGGCACTTCCTTTGGAACAGGCAATCCCTTTCATATCCAGATGAAATAAAAGCATCAACGCTTTCTGTTTATCAAAAGGTAAGCGAATATTGATCAAGGTATAAGTACTTTTTTCCAAATCGCCAGAAAGTCCATTGCAAACTGCTTCAGGGAGTTCTTGCTCAACTTTTTCCAAAAAATATTTTTTGAGCTCTTTTACGGCTTGAGTCTCTTCTTCCAAGTGTTCGTATGCCTTCACAAAAGCCTCTTCCAAACCAACAATATTATGGAAAGGCTCGGTTCCTGCCCTAAAACCTCTTTCTTGCGCCCCACCAACAATCAATGGTTTCAATCCCGAGTTCTTTCTGATAAAAGCAAACCCGATTCCTTTGGGCCCATGAAATTTATGAGCTGCTGCTGTCATAAAATCAATATTGATACCTTGTACGTCCCAAGGATAGTGCCCTATGGACTGCACGGTATCGGAATGAAAAAGTGCGTTGTTTTCTTTACAAAGTTCACCAACAGCAGCGATATCGGTAATATTGCCAATCTCGTTGTTCACATGCATTAAGCTCACCAATTTTTTGGAATCGTCTTTTTTGAGCAATTTCTCCAAATGTTCAAGGCTAGGATTGCCAAATTCATCCAAGTCCACATACCAAACATTGATGTTGTACTCTCTTTCAAGCTCCTCGACCGTATGCAAAACAGCGTGGTGCTCAATTTTGGATGTAATGATGGTCTCAACCCCCAAATCTCTGACAGCACATCTTAAAATCATGTTGTCCGCTTCCGTCCCCCCCGAAGTAAAAATAATTTCAGAAGGTTGTGCATTTAAGGTTTTGGCAATAGTTTTCCTTGCTTGTTCAACAGCTGTTTTCGCCGACCTCCCAAAACTATGGGTAGAAGATGGATTGCCATAATGTTGAGCAAGCGCCTCTTGCATTCGCTCGATTACCTCTTTCCTTACCTGCGTTGTAGCAGCGTTGTCCAGATAGACTTTTTGCATTGTTAAATTCACTTTTAAACAGGTGTAAAAGTACGTGAAATAAAGTTAATTTCTTTTAAAGTACACCTTGGAATTGGGGTATTAAAATGGAATTACATTAAATTTGGCTCATGAGAAAATTTATCCTTTTAGTTCTTTGTTTGGGCATCCTCTTTTCTTGCAGTGATGGTGACCTTGAAATTGAGACCATCGACTTTGATAGTGTCACCTTGCAATTTTGCAGTTCGCCCAATCCAACATCCACTAATTTATTGTTCAAAATAAATGATAGTGAAGCCCTAATCTTAGAACTTCAAAGCAATGTTCTAAATAATGGTGTTGCAGGAGAGACCATTACCACCGAAAGCAATGTGCCTAGTCAATCTCAAGTTACTTATCGTATTTTCTCAGACACCGTGGATAATGGGTACTTTTGTGACGACATTCCTCCTGCAGAACCTATCGTTATTGATGAGGTTGAAGCAGAAGATGGTCAAATAATTATTGAAACAGTTGTTGACCCAAACGATAATACCAAATTTGTTCACACAATAAGTTTAAGCGGCATTTCCTTTGTTACCAAAAGTGGGGAACGAATCACGAACCTGGCAATAAACGAATTTGGTGAAGTAACCACAAATGTGCCCAACTAACTGTTCTGATAAATATACACCTCGGTAGCTCCTAGACCGTATTTTTGGTAATCGGCATCGTAGAATTTTACATTATCGTACCTTTTAAACAAATAGTGCAGCTCTTCTTTTAAGATGCCCTCACCCACTCCGTGGATAAACACTACTTTTTGAATACGTTTGCTTATGGCAAAATCCAACTGCCTTTTTGCTGTCTCCAATTGAATATTGAGTATGTCGTAATTACTCATTCCCTTACTCGATTTCACCAATTGATGAATATGAAGGTCAACCTCCATTTTGGGTGTATTACGTTCCTTTGGTTTTACGGCAGGGGCTTTTCTTTTCTTTGGTAGTTCCTTTTCTTTTTTTACTTGGGCCACCTCAAAATTGGTGACGGAAATATCTCCTTCAATCCGTACAAGATCATTGGCAGAATAACTCATGGGAAAACCATCATCTGTCATCAAGGTCACACAATCACCATCCACTTTTTGTATGATTCCTGATATTGCCTCATCCAGTACCTCAGCCTTATCCCCAATCGAAAATTTGCCCATAATTAATTTCTGTCCTAAAAAATGATGCGAAAAATTAAACCTTAATACAAAAATAATAGTATTTTTCGGCTACTACAGACTAAGATGAACCTATTACCAGCCATATACGCGATTAGTTTAGAGGGCTACATGTTACCCTGCCTCAACAAACAACTCCTTGGAGTGGATTGTCCAGGGTGTGGCATGCAACGCTCGGTTGACTTATTGTTACATGGTCAATTCTTGGCCGCGTTTCAAATGTATCCGGCCATTTATACCATATTACCGCTTTTTGCTTTGATCATTGGCAACAAAATATTCAATTTAAAAGTTGATAACCGTTTGATTACCGGTTTGGGCATAGCCTCTGTAGCGTTAATTTTAATAAATTATATATTCAAATTTATACACTAAACATTTTTAACCATGGAACAAAAAAATCTTCCTAATGTAACTATCGCCATGATACTGGCAATTTTATCATTTCTCTGCTGTTGTTTTGGAGGGGCACCTGGTCTTATTCTAGGTGGAATCGCCTTCTTTTTGGTAAAAAAAGATGAAAAAACGTATGCAGAAAATCCAGATTTGTATAAAAACTACAGCACATTAAAGACTGTGAGAATATTAGCCATCATAGGTATGGTCATTGGAGCCCTTTATTTACTATATACATTCTGGTCCATCAATCAAATGGGAGGCTGGGAAGGCTATATGGAAAAAGTCAATGAAATGATGGAACAATATCAATAAAAAAATATTATGAGCCAACAACCCTTACCTGGGGCAAGCACCGTGTTGACAATGGGGATACTCTCCGTTGTCGGCACCTTATTTTGCTGTGGTCCATTTGGTGTCATATTTAGTATCATTGGATTGGTGAAGGCAAAGACAGCTAGCCAACTGTACCAACAAAATCCAGAAAATTATACAGATTATAGCAATGTGAAGACCGGCAAAATATTATCCTATATAGGATTGGGCCTGTCTTTAGTTTTTTTGGTGTTATTTATCCTTTATTTTGGATTTATAGTGGCTATGATTACAACAGGAGAATTGAGTGGCGAATTTTAATTCGCCACTTCACTTATAAATTTTAAGCGGTACAGGCGAAGTTCTTCATCCTCGTAGTCCCCCTCAAACTCGTCAATTGCAGCAGAAATAGAATCGGAATCCGCTTCCAAAAAGTAGTCGTGGATTTCTTCTTGTTGGTCCTCATCCAATATCTCATCAATCCAATAACCAATATTCAACTTTGTACCACTGAAGACGATTTGCTCCATCTCTTTGATCAAATCGTTCAACTCCAACCCTTTGGCAGAGGCAATATCATCCAAAGCCAATTTTCTGTCCACACTTTGAATCACATATAGTTTTAAACCAGAATTGGCTCCTGTACTTTTAACCACAAGGTCATCCGGTCTAACAATATCGTTTTCCTCCACATATTTGGAAATAAGCTCCACAAACGGTTTTCCGTACTTTTTTGCCTTACCCTCACCAACACCTTGAATGTTGATAAGCTCTTGCATGGTAATAGGATATTTAAGAGACATGTCTTCCAAAGACGGGTCTTGAAAGACCACAAAAGGAGGCACCTCCCTTTTTTGCGCCTCTTTTTTTCGAAGATCCCGAAGTAACTTCAACAATTGTTCGTCTGCAACAGCCCCGCCTGATTTTTCAGGCGTAACAATATTACCGGTATCATCCTTAGAATAAACATGGTCCTTCGTCATCATAAAAGACTTAGGACTTTCTAGGTATTTTTTACCTGATTCGGTCAAATGTAATATACCGTATCGCTCAATTTCTTTTTTAAGTAGACCAGCAACCAACACCTGTCTTGTCAAGGCCATCCAAAATTCTTTGTCTTTATCCTTCCCTATTCCAAAAAAGCTTTTTTCATCTGTTTTATGGGAAGTTATCATAGCATTGGTCTTACCCACCAAAACCTTGACAATTTCTTTGGTTTTGAATTTTTCTTTGGTATCCATGACCACACTCAAAAGTTTTACCACATCTTCTTGGGCCTCTACTTTGGGCTTGGGGTTTCTGGCATTATCGTCCATATCAGCCCCCTCTCCATTTACCTCATCGAAATCCTCACCAAAATAATGCAGTATGAATTTTCTCCGTGACATGGATGTTTCTGCATAGGCTACGATTTCCTGTAATAAAGCATTTCCAATTTCTTGCTCTGCAACAGGTTTACCGGACATGAATTTTTCTAACTTTTCAACATCCTTATAAGCGTAATAGGCTAAACAATGCCCCTCACCTCCATCTCTCCCGGCACGACCGGTTTCTTGGTAGTAACTTTCAATACTTTTTGGAATATCGTGATGAATTACGAATCGAACATCGGGTTTATCGATACCCATTCCAAAAGCGATGGTTGCCACAACCACGTCTACCTCCTCCATCAAGAACATGTCTTGGTATTTGGAACGGGTCTTGGCATCAAATCCTGCATGATAAGGAACAGCACTCACCCCATTTACCTGGAGCACTTGGGCCAATTCCTCTACTCTTTTTCTACTTAAGCAATATATAATCCCTGATTTACCTTGGTTTTGTTTTACAAAACGGATAATGTCGGCATCCACATTTTTGGTTTTTGGACGTACTTCGTAGAACAAATTGGGTCGGTTAAACGATGCCTTGAATACTTTGGCATCAGTCATTCCCAAGTTTTTGATAATATCCTCCTGAACCTTGGGTGTGGCCGTAGCGGTAAGGCCAATAATTGGAATATTATCGCCCAACCTATCAATAATTCCCCGAAGGTTTCTGTATTCCGGTCTAAAATCGTGCCCCCATTCCGAGATACAATGGGCCTCATCCACTGCAACAAAGGAAAGTTCTACATTTCTAAGAAAATCTACATTTTCCTCCTTTGTTAAAGATTCCGGTGCCACATATAGTAATTTGGTTACTCCATTGGTAATATCCTCTTTAACCTGCTTTACCTCTGTTTTGGTCAAGGAAGAGTTCAATACATGAGCAATACCGTGTTGCTCGGATATTCCCCGTATGGCATCAACTTGGTTTTTCATCAAAGCAATCAAAGGAGAGACAACAATCGCTGTTCCTTCTTTCATAAGTGCGGGCAATTGATAGCAAAGGGATTTCCCACCTCCCGTGGGCATAATCACAAAAGTGTCATTGCCACTAAGAATATTCTGGATTACATCTTCCTGCAATCCTTTAAACTTTGAGAAACCAAAATATTTTTTGAGCGAGGAATGCAAATCGGTGTTTGTTAGGCTCATTTCCGCATTTTCAATTTATTACAAGCAACCTAAAAGGCAGTTGAAGCTGTTATTTTAACCATTCAATTACAGAAGAATCTATTCTCACTTCCATAATAGTCTGTAAAAGATAGTTTGATTAGTTTTGTAATCTTAAATATAAGACATTCTTTTAGGAATACAATCAGTTAATCGGTTAATTACTTTGAACGACACTAAGTCAATTTTATCCATAGCAAAAAGGACCCTTGAAATAGAAAGCAAGGCCATAGCTAATTTAATTGGTCTGTTAGATGACCAATTTGCGCACGCTGTGCAGTGTATTTTAGAATCCGACGGAAGGGTTATTGTTTCGGGCGTGGGCAAAAGCGCCATAATTGCTTCTAAAATTGTGGCAACATTGAATTCTACGGGAACCCCGGCCATATTCATGCATGCTGCGGATGCCATTCATGGAGATTTGGGGACCATCCAACAGAATGATGTGGTCATCTGCTTGTCCAAAAGCGGAAATACCCCGGAAATCAAAGCTTTGCTTCCCCTAATTAAAATTGCGAACCACAAGCTTATCGGTATTACGGGCAATATGGAATCCGTATTGGCAAAACAGGCGGATTTTGCACTTAACACTTACGTAGAAAAAGAGGCTTGCCCAAACAATTTAGCACCCACGACAAGTACTTCGGCCCAAATGGCTATGGGAGATGCACTCGCCATATGCTTATTGGAACTGAAAGGATTCAGCAGTTCCGATTTTGCCAAATACCATCCAGGTGGAGCTTTGGGGAAAAAATTATACTTGCGTGTTGCCGATATTGTGGTGAACAACCAAAAACCACAAGTAGATATCAATGCCAAAGTAAAAGACGTAATCATAGAAATATCCGAAAAAATGCTGGGCGTTACCGCAGTAATGGATAAAGAAAAAGTAGTCGGAATTGTTACTGATGGTGACGTTCGAAGAATGTTGAGCAAATATGATAATATTAGTGGACTGACCGCAAGGGACATCATGACCTCCAACCCCAAGGCAATAGACGTGGACACATTGGCAATCAAGGCCTTAAAACTATTGCAAGAAAAGAGCATATCCCAATTATTGGCATTTGATGGCGATACCTATGCTGGAGTGGTCCATATCCATAACCTTATAAACGAGGGAATCCTATAATGGCTAAAAAAGAAAGAAAAAGCCCAGATGAAATGTCCTTTTTGGACCATTTGGAAGAATTACGTTGGCACTTGGTGCGTTCCACCTTAGCGGTTGTTATTATTGCCTGTATGGCCTTTGTATTCAGGGGCTTTATTTTTGATACAATATTGTTCGGTCCAAAGAACATGGACTTCCCGACCTATCAGTTTTTCTGTAACATTGGCAAGTTCTTCGGGATAGACTCCGAATTCTGTGGTGACACAATTCCGTTTACCATTCAGAGTAGATTGATGGCCGGACAGTTCTCCGCACACATCTGGACCTCCATCTGGGCAGGAGTTATTCTTGGCTTCCCTTATATTTTGTATGAATTATGGAAATTCATCAGCCCCGGGCTTTACGAGAACGAAAGAAAACATTCTAAGGGGTTCATCATTACGGCCTCAGGATTGTTCTTTCTTGGGGTACTGTTTGGGTATTACATTGTGGCTCCATTATCCATCAACTTTCTGGGGTCATACCAAGTCAGTAAAGAGGTATTGAACGAAATTGATCTTGGTTCATATATTGGAACCGTAAGGGCATCCGTTATCGCCTGTGGGATTATGTTTGAATTGCCCATTGTTATTTTCTTCTTGACCAAGGTTGGATTGGTAACTCCCGAAATCCTGAAGAAATACAGAAAAATAGCCTTGGTAATTATTTTGATACTATCCGCCATCATTACACCTCCGGATATAACTAGTCAAATTATTGTATGTATACCAGTGCTTATTCTTTATCAGGTAAGCATTTTTATCTCCAGAATGGTTGTCAAAAAAGAAGAAAGAAAAGAGAAAGCAAGAAACAATGCCAAATAAAGTAGAAGAGTTCAATGCCTATCGTGCCAAGATGAACGATAAGCTCCTAGCGGAAAACAACAAGCTCATAAAACGTATTTTTAATTTGGACACCAATGCCTTTATGGAAGGTGCATTGGACGTGAAGACCAAGGAACTTTTAGGATTGGTTGCCTCTGCGGTACTTCGTTGCGACGATTGTGTAAAATACCATTTAGAAAGCTCGAAGGAAGCCGGTGCCAACAAAGAAGAGGTTATGGAAACACTTGGTATTGCCACTTTAGTGGGCGGAACCATTGTAATTCCTCATTTGCGACGTGCATACGAGTATTGGGAAGATTTGGAGGAAAGTGAAGCTTAAAAAAAACCAAAAGACTATACCTCAGAAAAAGAATATGTTTAGTTTTGGCAAATTCCTATGAAGCTACGCGCAGAAAATATAATGAAGGCCTACCGTGGCCGAAAAGTTGTTAAAGGCATATCCCTAGAGGTAAACCAAGGTGAAATTGTTGGGCTGTTAGGCCCCAATGGAGCTGGAAAAACCACATCTTTCTACATGATTGTTGGTTTGATAAAACCCAATGGCGGGAATATTTATCTGGATGACATGAACATCACCAGCTTCCCCATGTACAAAAGGGCACAAAACGGTATTGGCTATTTGGCACAAGAAGCTTCGGTTTTCCGAAAACTTAGTATTGAAAAAAATATTCTCAGCGTGTTGCAGCTCACCAACTTGAGCAAAAAAGAGCAACATATGAAAATGGAGTCCCTAATCGATGAATTTGGCTTGGGACATATCCGTAAAAACCGAGGAGACTTACTCTCCGGTGGTGAACGTCGGCGTACCGAGATTGCACGGGCATTGGCTACCGACCCTAAATTTATTTTGCTCGATGAACCCTTTGCTGGGGTAGACCCCGTTGCCGTTGAGGATATTCAGAGAATTGTTGCCCAGTTGAAAAACAAAAACATCGGTATTTTGATTACCGACCACAACGTTCAGGAAACTCTGGCCATTACCGAACGCTCTTACTTAATGTTCGAAGGTGGCATCTTAAAAGCTGGTGTTCCCGAAGAACTTGCCGTGGATGAAATGGTAAGAAAAGTGTACTTGGGACAAAACTTTGAGCTACGAAAAAAGAAATTGGATTTCTAAATCTACTTTTCCGAAGGCACTAATAAAGAAGCCAAAATATAAAACAATATTATCACAGGTATCGCCAAAAAGCGTAACGTTAACAGCAATACCAAACTCCCGATGATAAACAGGTAGCGAATCCCGTTATCCTTAAAACTCCAGTTTTTAAACTTTAAAGCAAATAGTTTAATGGGAGAATTCAACAAATACGAACTCAAAACGGTCAGAATTACCAAAAACCAAGGGTTTAGGATAATGTTGTTCAGAACTTCGTTGTTATGGTACAGAAGAATCATAGGCAACGATAGAATCAAAAGAGCATTTGCCGGTGTAGGCAGCCCAACAAAAGACGATACCTGATCCTCGTCCACATTAAACTTGGCCAATCGGTAGGCGGAAGCCAACGTAATCGCGAAGCCAACAAAAGGCAACAAGGTGAGTTCCGCATCGTGACCAATAAAACCAAGGTTCCATCCGCCCCGTTCCGCCATGCTCAATAACTGAAACATGACTACACCCGGCACAAGACCACTGGTAATTACATCGGCCAAGGAATCCAATTGTATTCCAATCTCGCTTTGCACATTTAAAACACGTGCCGCCAAACCATCAAAAAAATCAAAGAAAATCCCGATAAACACAAAAAGTGCTGCCCACTCTAAATGATTCAATACCGCAAATACCGTAGCAATACAGCCGCTTAATACATTCAGCAAGGTTAAAAAGTTGGGAATATAGGACTTCATGGAATAAGATTTTCGTAAAAATAAGGGAAAAAATAAACTGTTGGTTACCCTTGGTCGACTGAGCCGTTTTTATTCTGATATTTGCTCTGATAAAAATCAGAATGAGACAAAAGCTCCATCTTTTATTTTTTTTCATCATCGGGAACTTTCTTTTCTCCCAAGCTCCACAACTCACAGAAAGTTCAAAAGTAAGCTTGCTCACTTGCGCGACAGGTGATGAACTATACTCCGCCTTCGGACATACTGCCTTCCGGGTACAGGATTCTGCTTTGGGCATTGATGTAGTTTACAATTATGGCACATTTGATTTCAATCGACCTAATTTCTACTTGAATTTTACCAAGGGAAAAATGATCTATTCCCTTTCCCGTAGAAGCTTTGAGGCGTTTTTGTACGAATACGAACTGGAAAAAAGATGGGTTAAAGAACAAATTTTAGACCTCAGCTTTAACCAACGCAACCAACTCCTTGCATTTTTTGAGGAAAACTATTTACCTCAAAATCGAGATTACCTGTACGACCCTTTATTGAACAATTGCTCCAGCATTACAGGTGATATTTTATTAGAACAATTTGGTGACGCCATAGTTTTTAAAGACTCCCATATCGAAAAACAATATACGTTCCGCCAATTGGTACGTCAATTTATGGATGTAAACACATGGTCCATGTTTGGGATTGACCTAGCTTTTGGATCACCGGTGGATAGAAAGGCTACCGTACAGGAGCATATGTTTTTACCTTACTATACCATGGAGCAACTACGATATACAACTTTGAACGGAAAACCATTGGTAAAAAGGGAAAGAACCATTTTGGACTACAGCGAACACTCTCAAAAAAGTTTTTTTCCGCTATCCCCTTTGTTTTGGTTTTTGATGCTCTTGGCTTTTACAGCCATTATCACATATTTTGACTATAAACACAAAGCGCGTAGTCGCTGGCTGGATTTTTCGCTATTGTTTATAACAGGGTTGGCAGGAACTTTTTTATTTCTACTTTGGGTAGCGGCCGACCACACCTCTACCCCATACAACTATAATATTTTATGGGCATTTCCTATAAACACGATAGCTGCCTTTGCTTTTGTATTTCAAGATAGAGTACCATTATGGGCACCAAAATATTTATGGTCTGCCCTAGGGTTGATTGCAATCATGTTTTTGCTTTGGATAATTAAGGTTCAGATTTTTTCTCCTGTGCTTATTCCACTACTTTTGACCCTGGCCATCCGATATTTGTACATGATCAAGTATTCCAAATTATAGGCTGGTCCACAAACAACACCCATGAACTTATTAACGGTCGAAAATATATCAAAATCGTATGGAGAGTTGGTGCTCTTCTCCGATATTTCCTTTGGAATCAACAAGGACCAAAAGATTGCACTAATCGCCAAGAACGGAAGTGGAAAAACATCAATCCTCAATATTATGTCGGGGAAAGATACCTCTGAGACTGGTCAAGTGACTACCAGAAAAGGTATCAAAATTTCATTTTTGGAGCAAGAACCCGACTTGAACCCAAATTTGACCGTTGAAGAGACCATTTTCACTACGGACAATGAAATTCTAAAAGTGATTGCCTCCTATGAAAAAGCTGTAGAAAACCCAGAAGATACGGACCAATACCAAAAAGCCTTCGAGGCGATGGACCGACTTAATGCTTGGGATTTTGAAACACAATACAAACAGATTCTTTTTCAATTGCAGCTTTCCAACCTCGATGCCAAGGTAAGTACACTTTCCGGGGGGCAAAAGAAACGGTTGGCTCTGGCCAATGCCTTGCTCAACAAACCAGACTTGCTAATTCTGGATGAGCCCACCAACCATTTAGATCTTGAAATGATCGAATGGCTGGAAGCTTACTTTGCTAAAGAAAACATCACCTTGTTTATGGTGACCCACGACCGCTATTTTTTGGATAGGGTGTGTAACGAGATATTAGAGCTTGACAACAACCAGCTCTACACCTACAAGGGCAATTATTCCTATTACTTGAATGAAAAGGATGCCCGAATGGAACGTGAAGCGGTTGAACAGCAAAAATCCAAAATGTTGTACAAAAAAGAATTGGATTGGATGCGCAGACAACCCAAGGCTCGTACAACAAAATCCAAATCAAGAATTGATGATTTTGCAGAAATAAAAGCTCGTGCCCACCAACGTCGCCAGGAGCATGAGGTGCAGTTGGAATTGAATATGGAGCGCCTCGGAAGCAAGATTTTGGAGCTTCATAATATTTCCAAATCCTATGGGGACAAAACCATTTTAGACAAGTTCGATTACAACTTCACCAAAGGTGAACGCGTAGGCATTATAGGAAAAAACGGGACCGGAAAATCGACTTTTTTAAATATCCTCACGCAACAAGAGAATGTTGAAGGCGGAAAGGTAGTTGTAGGCGATACTGTAAAATTCGGATACTACACCCAAAAGGGAATTCCTGTTAAAGAAGGACAAAAGGTAATTGATGTTATTCGCGAGTACGGGGACTACATTCCATTGAAAAAAGGACGCCAAATTTCTGCGCAGCAATTATTGGAGCGTTTCCTTTTTGATCGTAAAAAGCAATACGATTTTGTTGAAAAATTGAGTGGTGGGGAACGAAAACGTCTGTATTTATGCACCGTACTTATCCAAAACCCGAATTTTCTTATTCTGGATGAACCTACTAACGATTTGGATATCGTTACCCTGAACGTACTAGAAAGCTTCCTGTTGGATTTCCCAGGATGTTTAATCGTAGTCTCGCACGACCGTTATTTTATGGACAAAATTGTGGACCATTTGTTTGTTTTCAGAGGTGAAGGGGTTATCGAAGACTTTCCAGGTAACTATTCCGATTACCGAATCTATGAGAGTAGCAAAGTAATCGAAGAGCGAGAAAACAAGACTTCTTCTTCAGAAAAATCAGAAAAAACGGAAAATAATTGGAGGGACACCAGCGGCGGTAAACTTTCCTATTCGGAGCAAAAGGAATACAAACAACTGGAAAAGGACATTCAAAAGTTAGAAGAAAAAAAGGTTGTGCTCCAAAACAAGTTCACCGACCCGGAATTGGATGGGGATGAAATTGCCAACCTTTCCATTGAACTCAAAGAAGTAACGGATGCTATCGAGAAAAAAACGGAACGCTGGTTCGAACTTTCTTCCGTTATAGAGGGATAAACATGTGGTTCCGATTTATTTCATACCTGAAGTTTTTAGCTAAATCCACCAACGAGCATGGTGTACACTCCCCTTTTGTGTTCCAGTATGTAACGCAATGTCTGTATTTTGGAAAAAGGCTTCATAAGAAAAAAAGCGTCGATGTACTGCTCAAGACCATTGCTTATTTCAATTGTAAAAGCATCTCAATAGATAACCAACCAACAATCAAAGAATTGATTGAACAAGATTTTCCTAAGATTCAGTTTGACAAACATATGGTTGACCTTTTTTTTGTAAACAAGCTGAGTGCTCCCTCTTTTCAAAAAATACTTTCTGAAGGAAAATTGCATAACGACAGTCTTGTTTTAATTGATTCCATTTATACTGATCATCAAAATTTGGAACAATGGAACCAACTGATTGCCTTACCGGAGGTTACGGTAAGTATAGATATGTACCATTGCGGACTTATTTCCATCAGAAGGGAACAGGTCAAGGAACATTTCACGATTCGGATTTAAAACGGTAATTTTAGCTTATGGAAAATATAGCATCAGATAACACCATTTGGTATGTATTGGCCGTTTTGGGGCTCATTTATTTGATTATTTTGTTCAGAAACAAAAAAGGCACAAAACGCAGGAAGTCCCGAAAGTTTATGGAGGGCAAAAGACAACATGACAAGAACAATGAGAAATGAGCAAATTAATATAGCCAATAGTTACGCATACTGACTACTGACTACTGACTACTGACTACTGACTACTGACTACTGACTACTGACTACTGACTACTGACTACTGACTACTGACTACTGACTACTGACTACTGACTACTGAGAAATATGAAAATATACACCAAAACGGGAGATAAAGGCACTACAGCATTGTTTACCGGCACCCGTGTACCTAAGCATCATGTTCGTATTGAAAGTTATGGGACTATTGACGAACTCAATTCCTACTTAGGACTTTTACGGGATCAAAAAATGGACGAGCATTCCAAAAAGACACTGGCCTTGATTCAAGAAAAACTTTTTACGGTAGGCTCCATATTGGCAACAGAGCCAAAAAAAGATAACAGGCTCAAAATTCCACGGATTAGTTTGGAGGACATTGAATTTTTGGAGCAAGAAATGGATAGGATGAACGAAGATCTTCCAGAAATGACACATTTTATACTTCCCGGAGGTCACACCACCGTGTCATACTGTCATATTGCCAGAACGGTTTGTCGTCGTGGCGAACGGATGATTTCATATCTCCATGAAAATGAACCTGTACCGGACAATGTGCTCTCTTACATTAACCGCCTTTCCGATTATTTGTTTGTCCTGGCACGTAAGTTGTCCAAAGATTTAAACGCTCAAGAGGTCAAGTGGATTCCTGAGAACTTGGACTGATAAAATCGTTTTTTTATCCTAATTGTTTTGAGAACAACAAAATAATTTTTAAATAATGATGTTTTTACTTGGTAGATTGGGTTTAAAAATTATTTTTGCAAAAAATTTAAAATCAAACCGTTACTATGTACTGGACTTTAGAACTAGCTTCATATTTAAGTGATGCGCCTTGGCCAGCAACCAAAGACGAACTGATAGATTATGCGATTCGTACAGGAGCGCCGTTGGAAGTTGTAGAAAATTTACAATCGATGGAAGAAGAAGGAGGCGAGATATACGAGTCTATCGAAGAAATTTGGCCAGATTATCCCACCGAAGAGGACTACCTCTGGAATGAGGATGAATATTAGATTCAAAAAAACAAACCACATTAAAAAGTCTCATTTGAGGCTTTTTTTTATGTAATTTTGACAGCCTAGCTAAAGAATTCCATGGTAATCCCATCAATGGAACGGCTTTTGACATTCAATACAAAAAATATTTCATGAGTTTTATTAATTCCGTACTTAAGGTATTTGTAGGAGATAAATCGGAAAAGGATGTAAAATCGTTGCAACCTTTGGTGAATGAGATAAAATCCTTTGAGCAGCAATTAGAAGGATTATCGCATGATGAACTGAGACAAAAAACTACTGCCTTTAAAGCAAAAATAGCTGAAGACTGCAAAGAAATCAACGATAAGATTGCCGAACTAAAAGAAGAAGTAGAAAATTCCAACGACATTGATCGTAACGAAGAAATCTACTCCGAAATCGACAAGCTCAACGAAGAGGCCTATAAGGTCTCCGAAAAAACATTAGAAGACATCCTTCCCGAAGCCTTTGCCGTGGTAAAGGAAACCGCCAAGCGATTTGCAGCCAACGAAACGCTTACTGTTACAGCAAGCGAATTTGATAGGGTACTTTCTGGTGATAAAGATTACGTTTCTTTGGAAGGTGACAAAGCTGTTTGGCAAAACTCATGGGATGCAGCAGGCAAAGAAGTAACCTGGGATATGGTGCATTACGATGTGCAGCTTATCGGTGGTATTGCCCTGCATCAAGGTAAAATTGCCGAGATGCAAACAGGTGAAGGTAAAACATTGGTAGCCACCCTCCCGCTCTACCTTAACGCTTTGGTAGGTAAAGGGGCGCACTTGGTAACCGTTAACGATTACTTGGCCAAAAGGGATAGTACATGGATGGCACCCATATTTGAATTCCACGGTCTCACTGTGGATTGTATAGATAAGCACAGACCCAATTCCGATGGAAGAAGGGCAGCCTACAATGCCGATATCACCTACGGAACCAACAACGAATTTGGTTTTGATTACCTGCGCGATAACATGGCGCACACTCCCGACGATTTGGTACAGCGTCCGCACCACTATGCTATTGTGGATGAGGTGGATTCCGTACTTATTGATGATGCCCGTACACCATTGATCATATCTGGTCCCGTTCCCGAAGGTGACCGCCACGAGTTCAACGAACTTAAACCTCAGGTATCTGACATTGTTCAGAAACAACGTCAACATTTGACCGGCGTATTGGCAGAGGCCAAAAAACTTATCAAAGAAGGAAATACCAAAGAAGGTGGTTTCTTGTTGCTTCGAGTTCACCGCGGACTGCCAAAAAACAAAGCACTTATCAAATTTTTGAGTGAAGAAGGGGTTAAGCAATTGCTTCAAAAAACCGAAAACTTCTACATGCAGGACAACAATAGGGAAATGCCCAAAGTGGACGAGGACCTATTGTTTGTAATTGATGAAAAGAACAACCAGATTGAACTTACCGACCAAGGGGTTGATTATATCTCAACTGATCAGGACAAAGAGTTTTTTGTGATGCCCGATATTGGTAGCGAAATTGCCAAAATCGAGAACCAAGACCTGGAAATTGAAAAAGAAGCAGAGCTCAAAGAAGAACTCTTCAAGGATTTTGCCGTAAAGAGCGAGCGTATACATACTATGACCCAATTGTTGAAAGCCTACACCCTTTTTGAAAAAGATGTAGAATATGTGGTGATGGACAACAAGGTAATGATTGTAGATGAGCAGACAGGTCGTATCATGGACGGACGTAGGTACTCGGACGGTCTTCACCAAGCCATTGAGGCCAAGGAGAACGTGAAAATCGAGGCGATGACCCAGACTTTTGCGACCGTAACACTACAAAATTACTTTAGAATGTATAGCAAACTGTCCGGTATGACAGGTACAGCGGTTACGGAAGCAGGGGAATTCTGGGAAATTTATGAGTTGGATGTGATGGAAATCCCAACCAACAGGCCCATTGCCCGTGATGACAGACACGACTTGATCTATAAGACCAAGCGTGAAAAATATAATGCCATCATAGATGAGGTCACCAAACTTTCGCAAGCAGGAAGACCCGTATTGATTGGTACCACATCCGTTGAAATTTCGGAGTTGTTATCCAAATTATTGAGCGTTCGTAAAGTTCCGCACAACGTATTGAACGCGAAACTCCATAAAAAAGAGGCCGACATTGTTGCCGAAGCTGGTAAAGGCGGTGTTGTAACCATTGCAACCAACATGGCAGGTAGGGGTACCGATATTAAATTGTCCCCAGACGTTAAGGAAGCTGGTGGTTTGGCCATTATAGGTACGGAGCGCCATGATTCCAGACGTGTGGACAGGCAGTTGAGAGGTCGTTCTGGACGTCAGGGAGACCCAGGTAGCTCGCAGTTCTATGTTTCTTTGGAAGATAACTTGATGCGTTTGTTCGGATCGGACCGTGTAGCCAAAATGATGGACCGTATGGGCTTGGAAGATGGTGAAGTAATCCAACATTCCATGATGACCAAATCCATAGAACGTGCACAGAAAAAGGTTGAGGAAAACAATTTTGGTATCCGTAAGCGTTTGTTGGAATATGATGATGTAATGAACGCCCAACGGGAGGTAATCTACAAAAGAAGAAGACACGCATTGGAGGGTGAACGCTTAAAAGTGGACATCGCCAACATGATTTACGATACTTGTGAAGCCATTGCGGAGTCCAATAAAATGGCGGACGATTTCAAGAACTTTGAGTTCGAACTCATCAAATACTTCTCCATTACCTCACCAATAAGCGAAGAGGAATTTAAGAAACTTAGCTTTCAGCAGATTGCCATTAAAATCAATGACGAAGCCTACGAGTTCTATAAGCAGAAAATGGAACGTAGTGCCACTGTTGCATTCCAGGTCATCAAAAAGGTGTATGAGGATGAGGCCAACAAGTTTGAGCGCATTGTAGTACCTTTTACCGATGGTATCAAATCACTGAATGTTGTAACCAACTTAGAAAAGGCCTACAACAGTAATGGAAAACAATTGATTACGGATTTTGAGAAGAACATTACCTTGGCCATCATTGATGATGCTTGGAAAACGCACTTGCGCAAAATGGACGAGTTGAAACAATCCGTGCAGTTGGCCGTTCACGAACAAAAAGACCCATTGTTAATTTATAAGTTCGAGGCTTTTGAGCTTTTCAAAGAAATGTTGGATAAAGTAAACCGAGAAGTGATATCCTTCCTTTTCAAAGGAGAGTTGCCTTCCGAGAACACCGCTCAAATCCAAGAAGCCAGAAGCGTTCGCAAGCCAAAAGAAAAGCTTCAAACCACAAAAGAAGAAATTCCGAACAGCGACGAATTGGCCGCCCAAAACAGGGCTGCGGGTCAAACTCAAGGGCAACGACCTCATGTCACGGAAACCATTGTTCGTGAAAAACCGAAAATTGGCAGAAACGAAAGGGTCACCATTAAAAATGTAATGTCAGGAGAGAGCAAAACTGTCAAGTATAAACAAGCGGAGCCCCTGATAGACAAAGGAGAATGGGTTTTAGTAAACGACTAAAATCCTCCAAAGAATACTCTTAAAGTGGTAGTTATTAAAGCTGCCACTTTTTTTATATCAAAAACATAGTTAGATTTACAGCTTAAAACACCCCATTAAGCCACTCTACCGCACGTTATCAACTTTTTTGTGGTAGGGGAATATTCACGCGCAGCATATGAAAGTTCCTGGTAAGGATACATATAGGATTCAAGACAAGATTGATTTGATACTTAAGGTAAATTACAATTCATCCTTTTTTGCTGCCATTTTTGGGTTAGTATGTTTTTTCTTTTTGGATATAAAAGGAATCATTACCTACACCTTTTTAGGGTATGCATTCATCAACCTATTAAACACATTACTATATCAAAAGCACAATAACTTAACACTCACTTACAATTTGACCTCCATCCTATCCATGATAGGTGCAATTATTATAACCATATACAGCGGTGGTATAGAAAGCCCTTTTATTTTTGTGTTGGCCATTATTGTTTTTGCAGGATATGTAACTACCAAGGTTTTTGGTCAGTTATACCTTATCATCAATTTAGCAGTATTAACCCTGCTTTTTCTTTATGATACAGGTGATTTCAGGATTTCAGAGAATATGGTCCCTTTGGAGTCTAAAAGCTGGTTTGCCTATTTGAGTGCTGTATTTGCGGTATATCTTCTTGGAGGTGTTTTTGGTAAAAACCTCCTGAGTGCACACCATCGACTATATAAATCCCGTAATGAGATACAGGAACGAATCGAAGAAAAAGAAACGCTCCTAAAAGAGGTACATCACCGAGTCAAAAACAACCTACAGACGGTTTCAAGCCTCCTGAGCCTGCAATCTCGGGCAATCGATGACAGTAAAATTAGTAGTATCATTAAAAGTAGCCAAAACCGTGTGGTATCCATGGCCATGGTTCATGAGATGTTGTACAAAAGGGATGATTATTTGTCAAAAATAGAACTTGAACCTTATGTACAGGAGCTTTGTGATTATCTAGTGCGTTCGGTCAAGGGTAGTGGTAATAATGTGAAGGTCAACTTGGATATAAAAAATTATAAACTCAGCATCGATACTGTAATTCCATTAGGGCTTATCATCAATGAAACTATAACCAATGCTTTAAAGTATGGTATTGCCGAGGTCCGTGATGGCGAAATTCACGTATCAGTAGAAAAAATAGCGGATAACAGGTATAAAATGTACCTTGGAGACAATGGTATTGGATATTCAGAGGAAATAAACCCTAAAACCTCCAATTCCCTTGGTTTAAAACTTATTTATAACCTGGCCCGTCAACTTCGGGGATCTATTACTAGAGATTACGCTAAAAAAGGCACACACTACACGATAGAGTTTGAAGAGGTTGTTGAGCAATTCAACTCGGTAGACCAATAAGTATACCCTCTATAAAAAAGAGAGGTCGTTTTATAACGACCTAAATTATTCCAAAAAACTTAACCTTTTAAGATTTTCTTTCCCTAAAAGAAAAGGCTATGGTTGCCAGAACAAACGAAACACTAAGAAACAGCGCAAAAGGAATTATAAACCCTAACATTATTAATTAAGCCAATTTAGCTTTATTCTTTTTGGTTTTAAAAGAAAGCTCTTTTTTAATACGAGAGTTTTTAAACTTGTACAATCTTACCATCTTTCTGTCTTTTCTAATGGTTTGGTTGAATTCTACATTCAACTCAACACCTTCAGTAAGAACATCCACTTTAGCTTCCTTTGAAATATTTTGGGCAGAAGCCATAGTTCCGAAAAAAGTTATTGCGATGATGGTGAAAATTGTTTTCATGATTCCGATTGTTTTACATTGTAAAATTACTTTCGCATGCACCCCTGTGAAGATTTCCATCGCTCAACAACCCCTTTTTTTAGGTGTATGAATTTTTTTCGGGTAAAGTGTTTTTTATCGTCGATGAACGTTTTTGAGGTCAAAAACAACATACCGAACACATGTGCATTTCATCGATAAACTCACATTTGTAACTTTTGTAACATACTGAATATCAATAATTTATTTGTAGGAAAAGGATTATATTTTTATAATATTGTGTAGGAAAAAACAACCGAAATTGATAAATATCAATTTGAACCTTCAATTATATTTTGAGCACCTAAAACGGATGGTTAACATTTTTTAACGGCCATCAAAGTAATTGTTGGTATCTTATTGCAACTAAATGAGAAACTAAAATGAACACCGTGAAGACTCCATTTTTAATTCTACTCTTATTGGCATCCATAAGTTGCCAACCCAAAAACAAATCCGATAAACAAGAAGTTGCTCAAAAAGAGGAATCAAAAACCCATATGGCAACTAAACTGAGCGCAGAACAACTTCAAGAATATGAGACTGCTTATTTTGCCAGTGGATGCTTTTGGTGCGTCGAGGCCATTTTTGAAAGTGTAAAGGGTGTTAAGGAAGTATACTCTGGGTATTCAGGTGGTTCGGAGAAAAACCCGACCTACGAGCAAGTATCTTATGGGAGAACCCATCATGCAGAAGCGGTAGAGGTATACTACGACCCCGATGTTATTTCTTTCACTCAACTGGTTCAGGTTTTCTTTGGTTCCCATGACCCAACTACTTTAAACAGGCAAGGACCCGACCGGGGCGCCCAGTACCGTTCCATCGCATTTTATAAGAACGACAAAGAGCAGAAAATTATTCAGGGTTATATAAACAAACTGAAAGTCGAGAATGTATATGGCAATCGCACCATAGTTACAGAGGTAGAACCATTTGAAAAGTTTTATATGGCTGAAGATTACCATCAGGATTACGAAAAACGAAATCCAAACAATAGTTACATTCAAAATGTTTCGATTCCTAGATTAAATCGTTTTAAAAAGAATTTTCGGTCCTACCTAAAAGAAGACGTTCACTAAATGTTGGAGGGTAGGCTTTGGCCGTTGAAGAAATTTTAGCCTAATAATATAGAGGTGGTTCCTTGGAACTGTTGAAAACAAGACTAGTTCTTAAGAACCACCTCGCTGTATTTGGAGTTTATTTTGATGGTTTTTCCATCATTTTTATTGATGTTATAACCTGTATGTAAATTTCCACCATATTTTTTGGTTGATTTCAACTTTAATGTCTTTGGGTATTGAAAATCTGAAGTAGTCTCATTTACCGAAATAACATAAGGTGTTTCGGGCAGTTTACAATTGAGTTCCCCATTCTCCATGGAAATGTCGATGGTATTGAAACCAGTGGAAACTTCATCAATACTCAATGCTCCAAAACTATTGGTGACCATCGCCTTGCTGACCAATCTACCGATCACCACATTTGATGATACCGAATGTAGTTTCAATTCCTTCACCTCTTTTAAATTGACTTTATCGGAGTAATCCGTACTAAGGCTACCGTAGTTCCAGTTTTGCACCACTACTGGGGAATAGGATACGCGAATATCGGTATTGGCACCATCAATAGTAGAGGCAAGCAAGCTTGCGTAAGACAAGCTTGCATTGATGTTTTTGGCGTTTTCCGCCAATTTTACCTCACCGTGACGTACATTCAGGTTTAATTTAATGTACTTCGGCATTTTGATGATGATTCGTTTTTTGACCTTATACTCTTTATGCTTTCCATCAGAAGAAAAGTAAAACACATTGGGACTTCCATGGATTGTCCTTGCTTCTTCTCTAGCCTGTTTCCTAAGTTCTGCCTGTTCGTTCCTTAGTTCTTCGCGCTGTTCACGAAGTTCTTCTCGCTGTACTTTGAGCCTCTCGCGCATTTCTTCTCGCATTTTTTCGCGCTCTTCCCTAAGTTGCTCTCTTTCTTCCATCATCTCCTCTCTTCGAGCCTCGCGTTCATCCGCCATTTCTTCCATCCGTTTGCCCCATTCCTCAAAACGTTCCTTATATTCTTCATCAAACGTTTTATCGAATTCCTTCTTCCATTCCTTCATGTACTTATCACCATCCTTTTTATAAGCATCGTAATCAAACTCTATTGGCGGTAACGGTGGCATTGGGGGCATGTTTGGCATAAATGATATCTCAGGAATTACAATCTCTGATATTTCTGGAATCTCCACATTCGCAATAATCTCGGCTACCGATGGCATTTCGGGAATATCGATATCAAATCCTTGAAAATCGAAAGCATAATTAGGTCCAGCACCTTCAGTACTCACTTCAATTTCTTTGCTATTACCCATAATTTTGACCAAATCCCGCTCAAAATAAGAATCGGCCTCCTCTTGGTCCACGCCTTCCAGCGAGATTACTGCTGTAATCTCCACTTGATCTTTATTCCAAGTTTCAAACTCAATATCGGCATAACTGGTGTTGATGTTCAACTCCGTGTCTTTATTGACATTGAAGGTTTCCTTGTACGTTTTGGATTTCTCCTGCGCTTGGCCGGTAAACCCAACCAAGGCAAGAAGCAATCCGCTAAACAATATTTGATGATTCCTGTTCATTTTTTGATGATTTTAATTGATTCAACTTTGATTTTAATTTTTGCAGCAACTGCAACCTTAGCTGTAGATTATTGATTAAGGCATTTATGGTTTGGTCATTGGGGCCCAGTTCATTCAACTCTTTGTTAAGCCTGTGGTATTCTTGGTTCAGTTCCGCCAATCGATCCATATAGCTGTCCACAAGCTCCTTGTTTCCGGGGTCATCGGCCAATTCTGACAATTGTAAGTTGATATTTGTGGTATAATAGGTCTCCACCATTTTAAGATCTGGAGATAAATCGCCCAGTGAAATACC
Source organism: Flagellimonas lutimaris (assembly GCF_003581615.1). GTDB lineage: Bacteria > Bacteroidota > Bacteroidia > Flavobacteriales > Flavobacteriaceae > Flagellimonas > Flagellimonas lutimaris. Next base: position 59,741 of record NZ_QXFH01000074.1, on the reverse strand, counting down.
CTGAACCCCACTATTCGGATTATTCCTATCCACAATCGTTACTTTCTCATCGGGGTCGACTCCGCCTCCATTACTGTCGAAATAATAAAAAGACAATCCAACAGCCACAACAACAGATGCAGCAATCTGCATCCAGAGGGAAAAGACCTTTTTCTTGGGAGGGTCATTGGGCATCTCCTTATCCAACTTGGCAAAAAAGCGGTCTTCGTGCCCTTCCTTCATTTTGAAGCGTTTCTGTTCCCTTTCCTTTTCAAACAATTTTCTAAGATCACGTGCCATAAGCCAAATCTTTTAGTTTTTCTTTTAATTGTGCCTTTCCCCTCAGGAGTCGGGTCCGCGACGCAGTTTCCGTGACACCTAAAATTCCAGCTATCTCCGAATGGTCATACCCTTCCACCAAAAACAATTGCACTACATATCTATATTTCGGGGGCAGTTCCTCGATGGTTTTCTTCACCTGTTCAATAGAAATTCCTTCTTCCACCGACCAATCATCCTCTTCTGCCACCTGTAAGTAATTTTCGTTCAGCTCCACCGTTCTTTGGTGCTTTGACTTTAAAAAGTCGATACTGCCATTCACTACAATTCTTTTTAACCAAGCCCCGAACGTTACCTCCCCCTTAAACTGCTCAATACGCTGGAATGCTTTGATAAATGAATCTTGCAGGACATCCTCCGCATCATTGGAATTTTTAAGGAATCGCATCGCCACACAAAACATACCATCACAATACTGACGGTACAGTTTCATTTGTGCCTGACGGTCGTTCGCCTTGCACCTTTCCACTAGCTCAATATGGAGCATACTTGGTTCTATGTTTGGTTTTTTAGTTGTTCTGTATTAATGACGATGCAAAAAATGCAACGTTGCAAATTAGGTTGTTTTTTAATCATTTTTAACAAAAAAACCCCGTTGAAGTCAATCAACGGGGCTCACTCTTAAAAAGTTACGTGATTTATTCGTCTAACAACAAATTTAAATGCACGGTAATATTATCTCTTGTGGCCTTACTGTAAGGGCATATTTCGTGGGCATCCTTCATCAAAGTCTCTCCCATTTCTTTATCGACCGTAGGCAAGTAAGCATCCAGAGTAGCTTCCAAGAAAAAACCTTCTTCCTCCGTATTGAGCGCTACAGTGGCCGTTACACTAAAATCTCCTAAATCTTCTATTCCGTGCTCTTTAGCAACAGCTTGTAGACCTGCTCCGTAGCAACTAGAGTATGCAGCAGCAAAAAGTTCTTCTGGATTGGTTGATTTTGGGTCCTCCTTTCCTTTTGAACTAGGCATACTAATCGCAAAATCCAAAACGTCATCTTCGCTCTTCACATGTCCAGCTCTTCCTCCTGTATTAGTGGCTTTGGCCTCAAAAATAGTCTTCATCTTTTAAATGTTTATAGGTTCGTAAAAACCAGTACCCGCTTGGCAGCTGGTTATTTAATGAAAAGGTACCAATTTGTAGGCGGAAGTCCGCTTAAACAGGTATTAAATTTTTGTGAAATGGGTAAGGAAAAAAGTTTGCTGTATTCCCATTCAGGTTGACTTAAACCCGTAAAATCTTCATAAATTCGTGATGAACAGATGAACCATATCCTTGGCAGACGATAACAAAACACCTTCGGACACTATTTCTAAAATCAAGGCACTCAGAAAACAAGAACTTTCTGCAGATGCTTTGGCACAAGGTATTTTTGATGGCAATAAAGCTATGCTTGCCAAGGCCATTACCTTATTGGAAAGCACCAAACCAGCTCATTTTGAAAAAGCCAATGCCGTTATAGAAAAATGCCTGGCAAAATCTAACAAAAGTATCCGTATTGGGATTACAGGCGTCCCAGGGGTAGGCAAAAGCTCCTTTATTGAAACTTTGGGCAAAACTTTGACTGACCAAGGCAACAAGGTAGCTGTTTTGGCCGTGGACCCTACTAGTTCGCTGAGCAAGGGAAGTATTCTGGGCGATAAAACCCGAATGGAGACCTTGGCCAAAGACCCCAATGCCTTTATACGCCCCTCACCTTCTGGAACCTCTTTGGGCGGTGTGGCGCAAAAAACCCGTGAAAGCATCATTCTTTGCGAAGCAGCAGGGTATAATGTTATATTGGTAGAAACTGTAGGCGTTGGCCAAAGCGAGATTGCCGTACACAGTATGGTAGATTTTTTCCTTTTGCTAAAGCTATCAGGAGCTGGCGATGAACTTCAAGGCATAAAAAGGGGGATTATGGAAATGGCCGATGCCATAGCCATCAACAAAGCGGATGGAAGTAATTTGGAACACGCCAAACTTGCCGTCACTGAATTTTCGAGGGCCTTGCACCTTTATCCCCCAAAAGCCAATGGGTGGATGCCTAAAGTTATGAAGTGCTCCGCTATGGAGAACACAGGTATTGATGAAATCTGGGCCATGGTGCAACAATTTGTGAAGCACAATAAAGACAATGGCTTTTTTGAAAAAAATCGACAACAACAGAACAAAAACTGGTTCCTTCAAACTGTAGATGAGTATATCAAACAATTTTTCCATCAAAAAGAAACATTTAAAAAGGAACAAGCTACATTATTGACAGCTATTGAGGAGCACAAAATTTCGCCCTTCTACGCTGCCAAAATCCTATTGGACAAGATTACCAAGGAACTTTAAATAAAAGCAATAAATTTGCAAAGATTTTATACTGAATGAGCACCGTCACCAATTCCCTTTTATCCATAGTGGTTCCTTTGTACAACGAAGAGGACAATGTGGTTCTATTGACCCAAAAAATCAATGAAAGCCTTGAGGGTTACAACTATCAAATTGTGTATGTGGATGATTTTTCCACGGACAAAACCCGCATCAAAGTCAAGGAAATGGACGATAAAAAAGTCCACCTGATTGAATTGAAAAAGAACTACGGCCAGAGTCTGGCCTTGGCTGCTGGGATTGATTATGCGGAGGGAGAGTATATCATTACCATGGATGGTGACCTCCAAAACGATCCTTCCGATATACCACAAATGTTGGAATATGCAGTTAATGGAGAATATGATTTGGTAACGGGTATCCGTCAGAAAAGAAAAGACTCCTTGGTTAAAAAAATACCATCTAAAATTGCTAACTTTTTGGTACGCAGAGTAACCAAGCTGGATATTAAAGACAATGGTTGCGCATTAAAAGTCTTCACCAAGGATATTGCAAAAAGCCTTAACCTATATGGTGAACAACACCGTTTTATAACCCTATTGGCTCATTTGGAAGGTGCACAGATAAAACAAGTCCCCGTAAAGCACCATGCAAGACATTCTGGTGTTTCCAAATACGGATTGGAACGGGTTTTTAAGGTGATTGCCGATATGATGTTGTTACTTTTCGTTCGAAAATATTTCCAACGTCCCATTCACCTCTTTGGGATTTTTGGGGTATTGTTAATTATCCTCGGTGTTTTTATCAATATCTATTTGTTGATCGTAAAGCTTGGGTTTGACCAAGATATTGGTACCAGACCACTTCTCATGTTTGGGATGATGTTTATTTTAGGGGGAATCCAATTATTTACTATTGGAATTGTAATGGAACTTTTGATTCGCACCTACTACGAATCGCAACAAAAAAGACCATATCGCATTAAAAAAATATCCATAGGTGACGGAAAAGCTGCGTAAAAAGCTCATAACTGCCCTAAAAATCATCGTTAGTGCAGTCCTGATTTACTTTATTTTCACCAAAATAGAGTTCAAAGATGTACTCCAGACTCTAAAAAAAAGTGACCCTTTATTTTTACTCTTGGCGCTGCTATTTTTTGTGCTGTCCAAAGTTTTATCTGCGTTTCGGACGAACTTATATTTCCATCAAATCGGAGCAAAGATTTCCCAGTTGAGCAATTTAAAACTTTACCTATTGGGAATGTTCTACAACCTCTTTTTACCTGGAGGCATTGGAGGTGATGCGTACAAAGGCTACGTTATCCAAAAAGCATGTCAACCAGGTACCAAGAAAGTAGTCTCCAGCTTACTCTTGGACCGATTAAGTGGGATGCTACTGCTTTTTGTGTATGCTTGTGTACTTGCCATCCTGTCCAAAAATGAGTTTTTCCAAAGCTTTTATTGGTTGATAATTGTGGCCATTCCCTTGAGTGTTGTCGCTTTTTGGCTTGTGAACAAAATATTTTTCACCACTACCCTACCTGTATTTTGGAAATCCGTAGGGTTTTCGGCTTTGGTACAATTGGCACAATTAGTCAGCGTTTTATGTATTTTGAGTTCTTTGTCCGTTAGTTTGGATACTATCGAATACCTCTTCGTGTTCTTAGTTTCTTCGATTGTCTCCGTAATACCTTTGACCATCGGAGGAATCGGAAGTAGAGAAGTTACATTTTTATACGGTGCCGAATGGCTGGGATTAGATGCCAGTACTTCCATCGGTATCAGCTTTACCTTCTTTTTGATTACAGCGCTTACCTCGCTTTTCGGAGTAATCTATCACTTTAAAAAGCCAAAACTGGATTCGGTAGGTTAGTTCAAATGCACCAAATGCATTTTGTTCAATTTTTCTTCTCGCGTGTCGGGGTTCAAGAATTTGATTTGTAGTCGGGTAATCCGGAATTGGTCCACAGTAATTTGATTATCCCAAGCAATTCCTTTTTTCTTTAATTGCTCCAATTCTTTGTCTGTAGCGTACACCCAAACATCTTTCATCTTCTTCAATTCAGATACTAAAACAATATTTACGGGGTTTTGATTGTAGAAATCCAAAGCCCACGTATGCCTTTCGGATATCTTATAAATTTCATCCACCGGTATATTTTCCGCCATCACCTTTTCTGCCATTGCAGAACCACCTTGGTATTCGAGCAGTTTTGGATAAAATTGGGCATTCATCAGGCCGTTCAACAGCAAAGAGCTAAAAATGGCAACGGTTACAATTTTGGTATATGCTGTTTCCTTTTTTATAATGAAATAAGTCACCAATGCGAGTGCCATCAATAAAAACAAATAACTGTACCAATGCTCCAGTTTAAAGACGTAAAAACTCACCAATAAAGTGAAGACCACAACCAGACCCAATATAAAATATTGGATACCCAGAATTATTTTGGCCATCTTTAATTTCTCCTTTTGATGGAGGACAAATAAGAATGCTGCTGATAAAATCGCATACAAAGGCATAAGAACATTCATGTAATGCGGCAATTTAAACTGCGCAAAACTGATGAGCAGGAACAAAATGGAAATACCGCCCACCGTTAAAAACTCCAAATTGGGCTTGTATGCAAATTTGGTTTTCCAAAAGGCTTTTATTTTGGTCCAATAACCAATTAATGCGAGCACCGTCCACGGCAAGAACACCCATAGAAAGGTGTGGAAGAAAAAGAAAAAATCACTACTGTTCTTTCCTACGCCCTCGCCACTCATTCGCTCAAAGCTCTGTTCCCAAAAAATAAAAAAGATACCGCTTCGGTTATCCTTTCCGCGAATCACTTTTTCAGGATGCAAATCAAATTGATGGTAATAGGCATATAACATGGGGGATATGGTCAATCCAAATATCAAAATTGCTGCCAACACTTTCCAATTGAGTAATTGCTGCCACTTTTGGGTATAGGCCAAATGGCAAAGAATCGAAATTCCAATCACCACTAAAGCAATCTGGCCCTTTGTGGAAAAGGCAATTCCCGCCCCAAAGGCACCCAAAGCGATACTTTTTAAAGTATTTTTCTCAATATAGGTTGCCAATTGCCAGATGGAAAATATCGTAAATCCTGTTAAAACAGCATCGGTACGGACATCGATGTTGGCCAAGACCATGGTCTGAGCCGTCATAAAAATCAATGAGGCAAACCGCCCTACATCCTTGTTGTAAAGCAATTTTCCGAGACCGAAGCAACTATAAGCCCCCAACAAAGTGGACAAAATGCCAGGAATTCGGTACGCCCAATCGTGAATTCCAAATATCTTATAGGAAAGTGCGGCCAACCAGTAGTGCATATGTGGCTTATCCAAGTACTCTTCGGGACCTTTGAAGAGGCTCAAAAAATCGTTTTCCTGAACCATTCGCATGGCCATTACGGCAAATTGGGCCGAATCGTTCTCGAACAGGGTCACGAACATCCCAATGATATAGACCAATACAATTAGTGCAATATAAAACCAGTATCTGGCGGTCGAGATCATACCCCTGCTTTTTGGAAAGCAAATATAGCCAACTTGGCCCACAACCATCCGAAAAGAGAACCTACCAAGGCTCCCGTTACTACATCCAACGGATAGTGTACTCCAATGTAAATTCGACTGTAGGCGACAATGCATGCCCAAAGCAACAATACCCAAGAAATGTACTTCACTTTATTCTTGAACATCACGGTAAAGAAAATGGCTGGTCCAAAAGAATTGGCCGCGTGGGCGGAAAAATATCCGAATTGTCCTCCGCAATAACTTTTCACCAGTCGCATTACGCTACTTATTTCAGGTTCGTGGCAGGGTCGGAGTCGGCCTATGCCATATTTGAAAAAATTGGACAATTGGTCGGTACAGGTAATCAACAAAGCAATGGCCACTAAAATTATACCTGTTCCCTTCCACCCAAAAGTTCTGTAGGATAAATAAAGTAAAAAGAAATAAAGTGGCGCTGAATTTCTGGTGGTGGTCATAAACATCCAGAAACCGTCCCAAGTTTCAGTTCCCAATCCGTTAAGGAACAAAAACAGCTCTTTATCGTATTCCAGCAACTGTTCGATCATTAATTGTCATATCTGGAGACTTCCCGATCATAAAAAGCCGTGGCAGCTTCAATCAAGCTTTCGGTTTCGTCCATCAAGTCTTCCTCATCTTGTTTGGAGAATTCTTCCATCCATTCCACTTCATCATTTTCCAAGTTGATGATAAAACGTGGGTATTCAGTATGGACGATAAAAATGGCTTCAGGGAAATCCGTGTTATCGGCCAATAAAAATTTAGGTAGTTCCATGTGTTCTTATTTTGATTCCAAACAGGGAAATCGTCTTAATCTGTAATCAATTTCTTGGTCAAAAAGTTGAATCGAAGATACAACATTATAGCCGATGCCGTAAGCCCCAATAAAAGTCCTATCCAAATCCCTGTGCTCTCCAAACTTGTGTGCAGCCCCAAGTAATAACTTATCGGAAAACCAATCAACCAATAGGCTATAAAAGTGATAAGCGTCGGTATCTTAACGTCTTGCAAACCTCGTAAAGCTCCCAAAACCACCACTTGAAGTCCATCAGAAATCTGAAAAAAGGCGGCCACTAACAACAATTTGGCCGCAATAATAATTACTTCGGTGTTATCGGCTTGGTTGACGATATCGTCCACATCCAAATAAATCGTAGGGAACCAATGTCTTCCTAACAAGAATATCAAAGCGAAGGCTATTTCCACCAAAAGCGTCAAGAAAAAAACAGATTCTGCAATACGCTTCAACTCCTTGTGGTTTCTGAGCCCTTTCTGGTTCCCAACCCTTACTATGGCGGCCACACTGAGACCCATACCTACCATAAAAGTCATGCTGCTCAGGTTCAAAGCAATTTGATTGGCCGCTTGTGCGTTTTTGCCCAACACGCCACTCAACCAGATAGCCCCAGTGAAAATGGCTACTTCAAAAAACATCTGCAGCGCCGATGGAAATCCCAAACTGATGATTTTGTTCATCACTTTTTTCTCAATCTTTCTAAAATTGAAGTTGGTCACATAGGATTCAAACTTCTTCTTCCGTTTTAGCAAATACCAAATAAAGGCAACCATAATTACTCGTGATGCCAAGGTACCGACAGCTGCCCCAACAATACCCATTTTTGGAAACCCAAAAGAACCGAAAATCAATAAATAGTTAAGGGTCACATTCACCACGTTGGCCAAAATAGTAGCGTACATGGGATATTTGGTCTGAGAAAGACCCTCTGAAAATTGTTTAAAAGCCTGAAATATAATCAAGGGAACCAACGAGAAAGCGACCAAATCCAAATAGGGCAAAGCGAGTTCCACCACTTCTGGAGGCTGTTTCATGTGGTGCATCAACGGCTTTGATACCAAAATGAGTCCAAAAAGTGACAATCCCAACATGGTACAAAGTACCAAACCATGTTTTAGGGCACTTTTACCAGCCGCTTGGTCCTTTGCTCCATCTGCTTCGGCCACCAAAGGTGTAATGGCTGTGGAAAAACCTATTCCGAGCGACATCGCGATAAAGACAAAACTGTTCCCCAGAGAAACGGCGGCCAACTCAGCCGTACCCAATTGTCCCACCATAATATTGTCCGCGAAGGCCACAAACGTATGCCCCAACATCCCCAAAATAACGGGATAGGATAACTTTAGGTTATAGGCAAACTCTTTGGTGTAGTTCTGAAACACAATGGATACTTAAAAAGGATGGCAAATATAGCTAGATTGACGACAATTATTGTCCCTCCTTACGTTACCTTAGAAATAAATTTTAAAGTTGCTTCGCCTCTTCCCAGAACACGCCCATTTCAGCCAAAGTCATGTCCTTCATAGATTTTCCGGCTTCTTTGGCCTTTGCTTCCAAATACTGAAAGCGTTTGATGAATTTTTTATTGGTCCGCTCCAACGCATTTTCTGGATTGATTTTCAAAAAACGGGCATAGTTCACCATAGAAAAAAGGACATCTCCAAATTCAGATTCCATTTTATCGGCGTTATTGGCTTCCACTTCTTCTTGAAGCTCGCCCAACTCTTCTTTTAATTTTTCAAAAACCTGCTCTGGTCTTTCCCAATCAAAACCAACACCAGATACTTTATCTTGGATTCGGTTGGCCTTGACTAAGGATGGCAGGCCATTGGGCACTCCCTCTAGCACACTCTTTTTGCCTTCTTTTAGTTTGATGTTTTCCCAATTTTGCTTTACCTCTTCCTCGTTCTCCACTTTTACATCGCCATAAATGTGGGGATGTCGGTTGATCAGCTTCTCGCAGATGCCATTGGCAACATCGGCAATATCAAAATCTTGGGTTTCGGAACCTATTTTAGCGTAAAAAACTATGTGCAACAAAATATCGCCCAGTTCCTTTTTAACTTCCTCAAGATCATTGTCCAGAATGGCATCGCCGAGCTCGTAGGTTTCCTCGATGGTCAAATGACGAAGCGTTTCCATGGTTTGTTTTTTGTCCCACGGACAATGCTCGCGCAATTCGTCCATTATGGTCAAAAGGCGGTCAAAGGCTTTTAATTGTTCCGATCTTGAATTCATTTAGCTAAAATTTGTTCAAAAGTACAAAGACCTGTTATTAGGGCATCATCAAATTTTATCTTAGTTTAGAAGACTGGCTATATTATTTTTAACACCAATCGATAAAATGAGAACTCAACCTAAACTTTTACTGCTCTTTCTTTTTTATTTTGCATTGTCCAACACAACCATTATGGCCCAAAGGAAAACCATTTCACAAAAAGTGGATTCGTTATTAGAACTCATGACCCTCGAAGAAAAAGTGGGGCAAATGAATCAATATAGCGGTTTTTGGGATGCAACCGGTCCAGCCCCCAAAGTAGGGAATGCCGCTATAAAGTATGAGCACCTAAAAAAAGGGTGGGTAGGCTCCATGTTGAACGTAAAAGGCGTTGAGACCGTAAGGGAACTTCAAAAATTAGCGGTGGAGGAATCCCGATTGGGCATTCCCATGATTTTTGGATTTGATGTAATACATGGTTATAAAACCATCGCACCAATTCCCTTGGCAGAGGCGGCCAGTTGGGACATGGAAGCCATAGAAAATTCGGCAAAAATTGCTGCGGACGAAGCCTCTGCAGTAGGTATAAACTGGACGTTCGCTCCAATGGTAGATATTTCTCGCGATGCACGTTGGGGAAGAGTCATGGAAGGCGGCGGTGAAGACACTTATCTTGGCTCAGAAATAGCAAAGGCACGTATAAAAGGGTTTCAAGGGAACGATTTATCCCAACCCAATACTATTGCAGCCTGTGCGAAACATTTTGCGGCCTACGGTTTCGCTGAATCAGGTCGGGAATACAATACGGTCGACATCGGCACTTCAACATTATATAATGCAGTACTTCCTCCTTTTCATGCTGCGGTGAATTCAGATGTAAAAACCGTAATGAACGGATTCAATCTGCTCAATGGAGTTCCAGTAACTGGGAGCTCTTTCCTTCAACGCGACATTTTGAAAGGCAAATGGGGATTTGAAGGGTTTGTTATATCTGACTGGGCCTCTATAAGCGAACTGGTTCCCCACGGATATGCAAAGGATTTAGACCACGCTTCCGAACTGGCAGCCAATGCAGGTTCGGACATGGATATGGAATCCTGGGCATATATTACCCATTTGGTTAAAAATGTAAGAGAGGGAAAAGTATCCGAAGACAAAATAAATGAAGCTGTTCGGCGCATATTGACCGTTAAGTTTGAGCTTGGCCTTTTTGATGACCCCTATCGTTATTGTAATGAACAAAGAGAACAGGAAAGACTCTACCATAAGGACCATAAAGCCGGAGTATTGGAAATGGCCAAGAAATCCATTGTACTGTTAAAAAATGAGGGCAATTTGTTACCGATCAGTAAAAATCAGCCAAAAATTGCAGTAATCGGTGAATTGGCCAATGACAGCAATAGTCCTCTGGGTAGCTGGCGATTAGGTTCGGATGACAACACCGCCGTCTCGGTCTTGGAAGGATTTAAAAAATATTCCAACAATATCACTTATGCCAAAGGACCCAAAATTTTTAATCCTGATGCCAATTTTTTGAACGAAATCCAAGTAAATGAAACCGACACCACTGGAATGGAAGAAGCCGTAAACCTGGCCAAACAGTCCGATGTTGTAATCATGGTTTTGGGCGAGCATGGTTTTCAAAGCGGTGAAGCTCGAAGTCGCACTCAGCTAGGATTACCCGGACTACAATTGGATTTGTTGAAAGAGGTGTATAAGGTTAATCAAAATATTGTTTTAATCCTGATGAACGGACGACCACTCACCATAACTTGGGAAGCTGAAAATATTCCTGCCATATTGGAAACATGGCAATTGGGCTCCCAAACTGGTAATGCTATTGGGGACGTGGTGTTTGGGGAGTACAACCCAAGTGGCAAACTTCCCATGACCTTTCCCAGGAGCATAGGTCAAGTTCCTATTTATTATAATCATTACAGTACCGGACGAGCAGATCTGGAGCCTAATGTATTTTGGTCTCATTACAGTGATGAAAAAAATGAACCCCTTTTTCCTTTTGGTTATGGATTGAGTTATACCACTTTTGATTATTCCGATTTGGAAATTGACACTTCAAACCAAGAAAACATTCAAGTTTCTGTTACAGTCACCAATACAGGTAAAATTGAAGGCGAGGAAGTTGTACAACTTTATATCCACGATAAGATTGCCAGTGTAACACGACCCGTAAAAGAATTAAAAGGGTTTCAAAAAATCAGCTTGGCTCCGAATAATTCTAAAAAAGTTATTTTTACCCTTACCAATAAGGAATTGGGGTTTTTTAACAACGATTATGAGTTTGTAGTGGAACCTGGAGAGTTTGACGTCATGGTCGGCACCAATTCACAAGGAGGACTCCATAGTAGCTTTATTAAAAAATAAACCGGTGTAATGCGATATTTATTCGTACTATTTTTTGCGCTCAGTTTAACAGCTCATGCGCAATTGCCTTTTAAAAAAGAGGTCAAAGAGATACAACAACGAAACGATTCCCTTTGGGATGCATCCAAACCTACCATTGTTTTTACGGGAAGTTCCAGCATTCGATTTTGGGAAGATGTACAGCAACGTTTTCCTGAGCACCAAGTATTGAATACAGGATTCGGCGGCTCTCAATTTTCCGATATAGAACTTTATCTGGATGAATTGATTCTAAACTACAAACCCACCAAAGTCTTTATTTATGAGGGCGACAACGATATTTTTGCCAAGAAAAGACCTCGTAAAATATTGAAAAAAGCCGAATACATTCTTGGCATCCTTCAACAACGTAACCCAAATATGGAGATTGTTCTGATTTCTGCAAAACCGAGTATTTCCCGATGGAAATATCGAGGCAGGTACCGCCGTTTAAACCGCAAACTGAATAGTCTGGCATCCGAAACAGAGGGAATTGATTTTGTTGATGTTTGGTATCCCATGCTGGACAACAGAAAGGTTAAACAGGACATTTTTATCGAAGATGGCCTTCACATGAATGATAAAGGGTATGACATCTGGTACGATGTTATCAAAAATTACATAGACTAAAACTAAACAAACGTGATTTACAGATCAATTTTGCTGTTCGTTGCAGTTATCTGCATGGCAGCTTGCCAAACCGAAAAAGAGGAAATCAATTTTCCAAAAACTGACCTAGCCAATGCGCCGTTGATTCCCAAACCCATTAAAACCATTCCCACAGGGAGTGCTTTTGGTTTGGATGCGGGCACCGCTATTTATACCTCGACCACTGACCCAGAGTTTGAGAAAGTGGGGAAGTTTTTATCAGATAATATTAAATCCAAAACTGGTCTTGATGTAGCAGTAAATGCATCAACCGAAGAAAAATTGGAACGATTGATTTATATCAACCAATCGGATAGTGTGGACTTGGAAACACCGGAATCCTATCAACTCTACATTAAAAAAGATTCAATTTTATTGAATGCCAAAACTGCAGCAGGTGCATTCAGAGGGGTGCAGACCCTTCGTCAACTTATTCCCGAGACCAGCAATGATACTTTAACTGACCAACCCATATGGGTAATTCCCTCAGGAAAGATTATGGATGCTCCTAAATATGGATACCGGGGTTCCATGTTGGACGTAGCTCGACACTTTTTCACTGTGGAAGAAGTTAAAAAATATATTGATGCCTTAGCTTATTATAAGTTCAATACCCTTCACCTTCATTTATCCGATGATCAAGGATGGCGAATTGAAATCAAATCTTGGCCTAAACTCACCGAGGTTGGTGGTGCCAGCGAAGTTGGAGGAGGCGAAGGTGGTTTTTATACCCAAGAACAGTATAAGGATATTGTGGCATATGCTGCAGACAGACATATTACCATTGTTCCTGAAATTGATATGCCGGGACACACGAATGCAGCATCATTGAGTTATCCTTTTTTACACTACGCGGGAGCAGAGACTCCTAGGGTACGAACCGATATGAAAGTAGGTTACAGCTCCTTTGATGCCCAAAAAGATACAGTTTACAGTTTTTTGGATGATGTAATTGGCGAAATCGCCACAATGAGCCCTGGCCCATACTTCCACATCGGGGGTGATGAAAGCCACGTGACCAAAAAGAGCGATTACATCCTTTTTGTGGAAAAAGTGGAGAAAATTGTGCAAAAACATGGTAAAAGAATGATTGGTTGGAACGAAATTGCTCAAGCTGATATTAGCTCCAACTCCATTGCACAACTTTGGAACGAACCAGAAAATGCCTTGAAAGCGGCTGAAAATGGTTCGAAGATTATTATTTCCCCTGCAAAAAAAGCATATTTAGATATGCAGTATGATTCTATCTCTGAATACGGACTGCATTGGGCAGGCTATATCCCTGTTGATGTGGGGTACCAATGGGATCCCGAAACCTACGTTGAAGGAATCTCCAAAGAAAGTATTTTAGGAATTGAAGCTCCGCTTTGGTCCGAGACCATTAGCAACGGTTCAGAACTGGAGTATTTGGCCTTTCCACGTATCATTGGATATGCCGAATTGGGATGGTCGCCCAGCGAGCACCTAAATTGGGATGACTATAAAGAACGATTGTCTGCACAAATCCCTTATCTGGAAGCCATGCAGATTAATTATTACCCAACAAAGTTGGTGGATTGGGAAAAAGAATAGTATTTATTCTTCCTCTTCGGAGGCAGAGACAGTAGGTTCTTCAGCATCCTTTTCCTCTTCAACAAAGTCAACAATGTTGTTGTCGAGAAGGATGTTGTACCATTGTATAATTTTCTTGATGTCACTTGCGTATACTCGGTCCTCATCATAATTGGGAAGTACTTCAAAGAAATACTCTTCCAATTCAATTTTATCGGCCTTGTGACTGATGGATGTTTTCTTTCCATCCTCTTTTTCCTTGATTTTTTGGAAAACCTCTTTTAGAGGAAGTTCTTCTTCCAAAGTATAAATGGCAATTTCGGACAAAACGCTGACATTGCTTCTTAAACCAACGGTTACACGTTTGCCATCCAAAAGGGATTCGCCAACAAAACCACCTCGGGTTTGGGTCAATAATTTGTAAAGTCCTGGTCTACCTCCAATAGATAAAATCTTGTCTAATGCCATTCAAATAGTAATTTATGGGCGCAAAAATATGTTTTTATCGCAAATAGCGATTTTTTTAACGTCCTTTTTTGATATTGGGAAATCTCATTCTGTAATCCACACTGATTTTTCCCTTGGAAATCTTCTCTAATCGGCTTTTTAAAAGTCGCTTTCTCAGGGATGAAAGCTTATCAGTGAACAAAACTCCTTCAATGTGATCATATTCGTGTTGAATCACTCGGGCCAAGAGACCGTCAAAAGTCTCGGTATGCTCTTTGAAATCCTCATCCAAAAAAGTGATGGAGATTTCGGGCTTTCGTTTTACATCTTCACGGATATCAGGAATACTTAAACAACCTTCATTAAAGTCCCACTCTTTTCCGTTTTCTTCCTCAATCTTCGCATTGATGAATACTTTTTTAAAACCATCGAGCTGCTCTCGCTCTTCTTTGCTCAACTCCTCGTCATCTGCAAAAGGTGTAGTATCCACCATAAACATTCTAATGGGAAGCCCAATCTGTGGAGCAGCCAAACCAACACCGTGAGCATTGTACATGGTCTCCCACATGTTTGTTATCAACTCGTCAAGTTTTGGATATTCTGATGTAATATCCTTTGCCTTTTTTCGCAAAACGGGATCTCCGTAGGCTACTATCGGTAAAATCATATATCAAAATCTATTTAAGTAGGCCTGCAATATCAGCGTGGCACTTATTTCATCGACTAGGGCCTTGTCCCTTCTTTTCTTCTTTTTCATTCCGCTATCCAACATGGATTGGAATGCCATTTTAGAGGTGAATCGCTCATCCTGGCGTTCCACAGGAATGGAAGGAAACCTGGCTTTTAGCTTATTTAAAAATCCTTGTATAAGAACTTCTGACTCGGATGCCGTATTGTCCATTTGTTTGGGTAGCCCCACCACAAAGCGTTCCACGGATTCTTTTTGGGTGTACTGTTCCAAAAAGGAAATCAAATCTTTAGTTTCAATAGTGGTCAATCCAGAAGCAATTAACTGAAGTTCATCAGTAATTGCTATTCCTGTCCTTACCTTTCCAAAATCCAAAGCTAAAATTCTAGCCAAAATAATTTTTTGGCAAAAATAACCTTAAAAATGTTATGCCCTTAAAAATGGGAACCATAATTCTGCTATGGGGCTTATCTTTGTCAAAACTTTAAGAAAAATGACAGGATTAAGGACGCTAATCGAAAAAGCTTGGGACAATAGAGAGTTGTTGGAAGATGAAAAGACTCAAGTTGCCATACGTGAAGTAATAGATCTAATAGATATAGGTGAGTTGCGATGTGCAGAACCAACGGAAGATGGTTGGCAAATCAACGAATGGGTGAAAAAGGCTGTTGTGCTTTATTTTCCAATCCAAAAAATGGAGGTGCTTGAAGCTGGCATTTTTGAATATCACGATAAAATCCCTTTAAAAAGAGGATACAAAGAAAAAGGTGTTCGCGTTGTACCTCATGCTGTTGCAAGACATGGAGCCTATATTTCCAAAGGCACTATTTTGATGCCCAGTTATGTGAACATTGGTGCTTATGTTGATGAAGGTTCCATGGTGGACACTTGGGCCACGGTAGGAAGCTGCGCTCAAATCGGTAAAAACGTCCACTTAAGTGGCGGTGTAGGTATTGGAGGCGTATTGGAACCTTTACAAGCTGCTCCCGTTATTATTGAGGACAATGCCTTTATCGGTTCCAGGTGTATTGTTGTGGAAGGAGTCCGTGTTGAGAAAGAAGCCGTTCTGGGAGCCAATGTGGTTTTAACCGCATCTACTAAAATAATTGATGTAACTGGAGACGAACCTGTGGAATTGAAAGGACGTGTGCCTGCAAGATCCGTTGTAATCCCAGGAAGCTATACCAAAAAATTCCCAGCTGGGGATTATCAAGTGCCGTGTGCTCTGATTATTGGTAAGAGAAAAGAAAGTACAGATAAGAAAACTTCTTTGAACAATGCGCTGCGGGAGCATAATGTAGCGGTGTAGTTAGGCATTGTTCCACAACTAAAGCTATTTTTTTAAGATAAGGGTTGCTTTTTTGATAAAAAAAAGCAACCCTATTCATTTTTCATCCTCTTAATTATACATCAATCAATATTGAAAATTTAGATTTTAACAAAAAACTGGTAGGGAAATTAGATAGTTGATTGTTGTAAGAAAAATAAACAGGCAAACAATTTTTACCTTTTTTTTTTGTTATAGATTTGTAAAATACCAAACACCACACCAATAAATCATGGCTGGATTTCGCACCCCAAAGCAAAAACTATCAGCACTTATCATCACCTACAATGAAATGGGATATATTGAAAAATGTATAGATTCCGTTTCTTTTGCCGATGAAATTATCGTTGTTGATTCCTATAGTACCGATGGTACCTACGAATATCTTTTGGACCACCCAAAAGTCAATGTGTTTCAAAACCCTTTTGAAAACTTTACGGCGCAAAAATCATTCACACTTAAACAAGCAACCAATGATTGGGTTTTGTTTTTGGATGCGGACGAAATAGTTACTGAAAGTCTTCAAAAAGAAATCATTGATACCATAAATAATCCAAATGCCCATGAAGCTTATTGGTTTTACAGAAAGTTTATGTTCCAGAATGAACCACTGAATTTCAGTGGTTGGCAGACCGATAAAAATCATAGACTTTTTAGAAAAAGTAAAGCTCATTTTACGGATAGAAAAATTGTGCACGAAACCTTGGTTGTCGATGGCAAATCAGGAATCCTTCAAGAGAAGCTAATTCATTACTGCTACAAAGATTATCAGGATTATAAGGGGAAAATGCTAAAATATGGTCAATTAAAAGCTAAAGAAGACTTTTATAAGGAAAAGCATTTTAATTATCTTCTAATAACAATCAAACCATTTTGGAAGTTCTTCAATCACTACATTATCCGTTTAGGATTTTTGGATGGCAAAAAAGGATGGACCATTTGCTACCTCAATGCACTTGGTGTACTAGAAAGATTTAGAGAACTGAAAAGATTGGAAAAAAAGAACGAGCTAGCTTACTACTTGGTGATGCCGTAATGCGTCCACACTTGTTTGTTTAATCTTGTCTCTTTTCGTATCGCCTGATTTTTGGCGATAGATTCTGGTGTTTTGTACCCTCTTTTATGATCTAAGTGTACACATACTGCGCTATAGCGCAATTGTTTGGATTTTATACCAAAATTGAACAAACGCTCACCCAGTTCGCGGTCTTGTCCACCGTACTGCATGCGCTCATCAAAACCGTTTATGTTTAAAATATCCTTTTTCCACCCAGAAGAATTATGACCGTTCCAACTAGCATTGGTAGGGGTAAAAGTATTCAGCAACTTGGAAACTATGCCATTTGCCGTCAACTTATTATTCTTAAAAGTTTTTGGAACACCTTTCTCCTTCAGCCAATTGATATTAAAACAATTCTGTTTTTCGATATCTTCCAAGGTAATCATCTTGGAAATATTCATTGGTAGCATGTAATATCCACCAGAAATAAAAAAACCAGGTTCTTTGTTAATGTAGTGCACCTCAACAAAGTCCTCACGAGGAATACAGTCACCATCGGTCATAATAATGTAATTGGCATTGCAAGCTTCCACGGCTTTGTTCAGGATTCTTGATTTTTGAAAACCATCATCCTCTTGCCAAACATGGATAATATTGTAAAAGACCTTTTTGGACATCTCTTCCAATAATTCCTTGGTTTTCGGACCCGAACCATCATCAGCAATCACCAATTCAAAATCTTTAAAAATCTGGCAATTAAACCCCCATAACACTTTTTTTAGCCACTCTTCGGCATTATAAGTGCTAACAATTACTGATATTTTTGGCATTCCCTTTTCCTCTAGGTTCATCTTGACAAAAATAGAAATATTAAATGTTATCTCATATCCTTAATTTTGTGATTCTAAACTTCCACAATGAAGGTCAAGGAAATCCCTGTTTCACTTTTTCATCAAGCTAATTTGACTTGGCAATCCAAGAAGAAACTCACATCCAATAAAAAACGTGTTCCCGTTATTGTTTCGTTGGCCTCTATACCATCCAGACTAAATATTGTACACCTAACTGTACGGAGCTTGTTCAATCAGGATGTACTTCCCGAAAAAATTGTGCTTTGGTTGCACGAGGATTTAAAGGGAAAAATCCCAAAAAAGCTGAATGACTTAGTTGGAGAACTTTTTATGATTGAATTTACGGACTATTTCAGTTCGCACAGAAAACTGGTGGAACCCCTAAATCATTATCCTGAAAAAACTATTATCACATGTGATGATGATATGATGTACCGAAAAAATTGGCTGTCCAAACTGTACGAAGTTCATCAAAAACATCCCAATAAAATCATTGCTAATCAAACCAGATGCATCACTTATAATGAAAAAGGAGAATTACTTCCTTACAAATCATGGAAACCGAACCGATTAGGATGTGAAAATTCAAGAATGACATTACCCATTGGAGCTGGTGGTACACTTTACCCACCAAATACTATGGATAAACGTGTTTTCGACCGAGACCTATTTTTAAAACTTGCACCCAATGCCGACGACCTATGGTTTAAAATAATGGGGCTTCTTAAAGGCACAACATCGATACAAGCCTACAACAGTGATAAAGAACCTATACCTATCTGGGGTTCCCAAAAGCAATCACTAAAAAGTACAAACATTAAAGAAGATAAAAATAGAACCCAATGGTCGGCATTGACAGACCATTTTCAACTTAAATTCAAGAACATTGATTGAAGAAATCAACAACTGCAATAAAATCCTGCAGGAGGGAGGGCTCATCCTCTACCCTACCGACACGGTTTGGGGCATTGGTTGCGACGCCACCAACACAGAGGCCGTAAAAAAAGTCTATGCACTTAAAAAACGGGAAGATACAAAGGCACTCATTTGTTTGGTGGCCAACCAAGCCATGTTGGAACGCCATGTAAAAGAAGTGCCAGATGTAGCTTACGATATCATGGATTTGGCGACAAAACCCACCACCATTGTGTTTGACGAACCTATGGGCATTGCCGATAACCTCGTGGCGGAAGACAATACCTTGGCCATCCGCGTAGCATCGGATAAATTTTGCCAGTACCTCATCAATAAATTCAGAAAACCCATTGTATCCACTTCGGCCAATATTTCTGGAAATCCCACCCCAAAACAATTCAACGATATTGATGAAGAAATTTTAAAAGGAGTGGACTATGTGGTAAATTTGCAAGACGAAAACAAAAACCCTTCCCCCTCCTCCATCATTAAATTGAGCAGCGACGGACAGGTGAAGGTTATTCGGGAATAAAATGGCGAAGGAATTCCATACAGGAGCAATACAACATCCTATTTTTAAACTTATTGGCGAGGCTTCAGATGAACTGGGGGTTGACGCATACGTAATCGGTGGTTTTGTACGTGATTACTTTTTAAAAAGAAACACCCCGAAGGATATTGATATTGTTGCCATTGGTAGCGGCATAGCACTTGCCAAAAAAGTAGCCTCCAAACTAAAGGGCCAACCAGAGATTTCCGTATTCAAGAATTTTGGGACGGCCATGATCAAAGACAAGGATTTAGAGCTTGAATTTGTAGGGGCCCGAAAGGAAAGTTACAATCGTGATAGCAGAAAACCCATTGTGGAAGATGGAACCTTGGAAGACGACCAAAACCGTCGTGATTTTACCATAAATGCCATGGCCTTGGCATTGAACCAATCTAAATTTGGGGAACTTTTAGATCCGTTTGATGGCTTGGCCGATTTGGACAAACAAATCATTCGAACTCCGTTGGAGCCGGGCATCACTTATTCGGATGACCCCTTACGAATGATGCGTGCTATCCGGTTTGCCACACAACTGCATTTTACCATTGAACTAAAATCGCTTCAGGCCATTACGGAGAATAAAGACCGTATCAAAATAGTTTCAAAGGAGCGTATCGTGGACGAACTCCACAAAATTTTGATGAGCTCCAAGCCTTCCGTGGGTTTCAAATTGATGCACCAAACAGGGCTCCTACCTTTAATTTTGCCCGAGTTGACTGATTTACAAGGCATCGAGGAAAAAGAAGGCCAGCGCCATAAGGACAACTTTTGGCATACGTTGGAAGTGGTGGACAATATTGCGGAAACTACGGATAATCTTTGGTTACGCTGGGCCGCATTGCTACACGATATTGGAAAGGCACCTACCAAAAAATTCCACAAAAAAATTGGTTGGACCTTCCACGCGCATGAGTTTGTAGGAGCAAAAATGGTCTATAAACTCTTCAAAAGGTTGCGGATGCCGTTGAACGAGAAAATGAAATTTGTTCAAAAAATGGTGTTGATGAGCTCACGCCCCATCATTTTGTCCGAAGACCATGTAACCGATTCCGCAGTAAGACGATTGGTTTTTGATGCAGGGGATTTTGTGGAAGATTTGATGACGCTTTGCGAAGCCGACATTACCACCAAGAATCCACGCAAACAGAAAAAGTACAAGAACAACTTCAAAATAGTTCGTCAAAAAATAGTGGAGGTCGAAGAGCGAGATCATATCCGAAACTTTCAGCCCCCTGTTTCTGGTGAAGAAATTATGAAAACCTTCAACCTAAAACCTTCTAAGGAAATAGGCATCATCAAAGACGCAATCAAAGAAGCGATTTTAGAAGGAGAAATCCCAAATGAGCATGAAGCTGCCTACAATTTTATGTTGGAAAAAGGCAAAAAAATGAATCTAAAAGTCCACTTGGAATGAAAAAGAACAAATATGTAGTCTATTGGTTGCTAACTGGATGTTTTCTCATTTTTGTTATGGTCTTGGTAGGGGGGATAACGCGTCTTACCCACTCCGGACTTTCCATTTCCGACTATAAATTGATACAGGGCACCATTCCTCCAATGAACGAGCAAGAATGGCAAGAAGCGTTTGAATTGTACAAGCAATATCCCGAATACCAAAAACTCAACAACCATTTTGGAATCGAGGAGTTTAAAGACATTTATTTCTGGGAATGGCTTCACAGGGTTATTGGGCGTTTTATAGGCGTTGTTTTCATGGTACCATTCCTTTACTTCTTGGTTACCAAAAAATTGGACAAACCTACCATTAAAAAGGCCATAATATTGTTGATTATGGGCGGGTTTCAAGGGTTTTTGGGATGGTATATGGTAAAAAGTGGCCTTATAGATCGCCCCGATGTATCTCACTTTAGGTTGGCGGCACACCTAACAACTGCATTTCTAACCTTCGCCTATAGCTTATGGGTGGCGTTGGACCTCATTTACCCAGAAAAAAAAGAAATCGACAAGGGAATCAGAAATCTTATTCGAATTGGGCTTGTACTTTTGCTACTGCAAATTATATGGGGAGCTTTTGTAGCTGGATTGGATGCAGGCTTTATACACAATCATTGGCCTTTAATGAGTGAGGGAAAGCTGATTCATGAAACTGTTTATATTGAGCAACAACCCGTAATCAAGAACTTTTTTGAAGGAAAAAGCGGTGTACAGTTCGTACACAGATATTTGGCTTACTTAGTAGTTGGCTTTATTGCTCTGATTTGGTTCAAAACCCGAAAAATGCCGACCACACCTTTGCAGGAAAAAGGATTGAAAGTTCTATTGGGCCTTGTTTTTGTGCAATTTTTGTTGGGAGTTCTAACGCTAATTTACGCTGTTCCTCTTTGGTTGGGAATCGCACATCAAATTGGCGCATTTTTCCTTTTGGCAGCTATGACTTTTACGCTGCACAGGTTCGCCAAATAAGGTCTAATATTGTACCTTTGTGCCCACTCTAAAATTTTATGGATGATTTATAAAATCAGGATAATACTTGATGCTGAGGAGGATATCTTTCGTGATATCGAAATTGAGGACCAAAGTAATTTGGAGGATTTCCACAATGCCATAACCCAAGCTTTTGGTTTTGAGGGGAGTGAAATGGCCTCGTTCTATACTTGTGATGAAGAATGGAACCAAGACGAGGAAATTGCACTTTTTGATATGAGCGAGAACGGTTCCGATATCCGTTTGATGAACGAAACCGCTTTGGACGATGTAATGACCGAGGACAACCCAAAATTGATTTACGTGTACGACTTTTTTAGCATGTGGACCTTTTTTGTGGAACTTGCAGATATTGTTGACAAGGAAGATGGCCGAGTTTACCCCAACCTATTGTTCACTTTTGGAGAATTACCAGATGCCCCACCGGAAAAAAAGTTTGAGGCAAAGCCCAATGATGATGAAGGAGATTTTGACGACCTCTTAGATCGTTACGACGATATGGACTTTGACGAAAACTGGAATTAAAAGAACGCTTGACCTAAGTTTTAACCATTAATCCCTTACCTAAAAATGCTAAACCTATATTCTGCCCAAATTGAGAGCATATCGCTTCACCGTGTGGGCAATAAAAGTAAAAACGAATCCGCTTTTTTATCTGCAGAACCTTTTTCACTGAACGATGAAATGTCGGGTCTTTTAAAAGAGTATTTCTTCAAACCTTTCAGGGAAAAAGAAGAAAACTATTATAAGTTTAGCCACGAGGTTGATTTGGAATTTAATGAGATTTGCAACTCGGTTTCAGAGATATTTGATAATCCATCCGACAACCACAGACTTTCCAAAAAGATAACTACACACCTTTTTGAACAATCCAACCATCCACATATTAAAAGTGGTGAGGTTTATGTGGTTCACTTTTCGGATATGGTAATCGACAACCAAAAAACAGATGCCGTTGGTATTTTTAAAAGTGAATTGAAGCACGATTTCCTTCAATTTGAAGAAAATGAACACAACTTGGAGATTTTGATTCGTCAAGGAATCAATATCAACAAACTGGATAAAGGTTGTATTGTTTTCAACACTAGTAGAGAAGAGGGGTACAAAGTACTTTCTGTGGACAGCAACCGATACGATGCCAAATATTGGTTGGAAAACTTCTTGGGTGTTGCTCCATTAACGGACGAAAATTTTTACACCAAGAATTACCTAAAATTCTGTCAAAATTTCGCCAAAGATGTTGTTCTGCCTGCAGAGGACAAGCAACAAGAAGTAATGTTCATGAACCGCGCAGTGAACCACTTTGCGAAAAACGACAATTTTGAGGAGTCCTCATTTTTAAACGAGGTCATGGAAAATCCGGAATTGATTCCTGAGTTTAAGCACTACAAGGTGGAAAAAGGTCCAAAATACAGTATCGAGGACGTTTCCAATTTTGATATTGCCAACAAAGCGGTGAGTGATGCAAGAAAGAAAATTAAAAATGTCATCAATCTCGATACCAATATTCAGATTAAAATGGATTTCATCAACCCGGAATCTGCTGAAAAGTTTGTGGAAAAAGGTTGGGACGAGGAACGGCAGATGTATTATTACCTAGTGTATTTTAACAAAGAACAGAAGAGTTAGAATTTCTTCTCTATAATCTGTTTCATACTTACATCTTCGTAGTTTCGTTTTACAAAATCAAGGGCGTGGGTCAATATTTCTCCCATATTATTACTATCCCTAAAGTTAATGTCACCTGTGAGCTCTTGCAGTTGAGTTTTTAGCATCTCTATATTTTCAGGCGGTGCAATGGTATCCTTTTTGCATGCATCCAAAAGTCTTTTTAGCCTCCGGCCCCAACTGAGTATTCTTTTCGCTATTATAGAACGCTCCTCCACAATGTATTGGTTTACAGAATCTATGGTTAATTTACTCTGGACCAAGTCAACCATTATCTTGTTCTCCTTAAAAAATTGAGGGCGGTACACTTTTATTTTTCCTTCATAAGATTGCTGATCAAAGTCGATGGCCCTTATTTTATGAACAACACTATCAAAATCGTGGGTAGGAACAATTACATAATTATAGGAACGCATATCCCCCAATAGACGAATCATGCATCTTTCATTAAACTTTACGAACTCTTTGGCAATTTGTGCTTTTTCGAATTCTGTGCATTCTGGGAGATTTTTCTTCATAAAAACATCTCCAGGAATGCCCACAATATGTTCTTCTATCAACGTATTCTCGTAAATCACAAAGTTTAAATTGTAAGGGGAAAGCATATGTTCGAGCTCCAAACCATAAACTCGGGATGCATCGGTTTTTTTTACATATAACAAGGTATAATTGTCATTCAAAATATTTCGAACCTTGATTCTAAAAGGCTTTGAATTCCCAAAGGTGCAATAGTCCACATAATCCACATTCAAATACGGAAAAATGGAATCGCTACCATCGGAAACAAAATTAGAATATACCCGCTTTAAGGCTAAATCGATTTCATCACGGTCGAACTCAGGGTAAAAAACCCTTACCCACAGGGTATCTTCATCGTTCGCATCGTAAACGGCCACACTTCCAGAAAACCGCAGAAGGTCTTCATAATGGATGGGAATCTCGATTTTCCGGTTATAATAATCCAAATATTTGTCCAACTCCTTACTGATTGGATAAGCAGGTTTCTTTTTCGACATTAATCTTTCTTCCGACATTGTATTTGATTATTTTGTAACAATTTGCGAATAATATCGTCAAGTTAATATAAACCATTCAAAAAACGATAGCATCTCTTGGAAACAATACTGACCGTAAACCATCTCACAAAAAAATTTGGTTACCTCACAGCCGTTAAAGACCTTTCCTTTACTATAGAAAAAGGAAACGTTTATGGCATCTTGGGACCCAATGGTAGTGGCAAGTCCACTACATTAGGGATTATTCTGAACGTTGTTAACCGAACTTCTGGCGATTTCAGTTGGTTCGAAGGCAACACATCCACCCATGACGCCCTTAAAAAGGTAGGCGCCATTATTGAGCGTCCCAACTTTTACCCTTACATGAACGCCATCCAGAATTTAAAGTTGGTCTGTAAAATTAAGGATGTGCCAGAAGCCAAAATTCAAGAGAAACTGGAGTTGGTAGGATTGTGGGATCGCCGAAATAGCAAGTTTAAAACTTATTCGTTGGGTATGAAACAACGTATGGCCATTGCTTCTGCCCTGCTCAACGACCCCGAAATACTAATTTTGGACGAACCTACCAATGGTTTGGATCCTCAAGGAATTCACCAAATACGGGAAATCATCAAAAAAATTGCAAGTCAGGGTACCACAATATTGTTGGCCTCCCATTTATTGGACGAGGTTGAAAAGGTATGTTCCCACGTTATCATTCTCAGAAAAGGTGAAAACTTATATTCCGGTCCCGTGGACAGTATGCTCGCCAGTCATGGCTTTTTTGAATTAAGGGCTAAAAACATGGACCAGCTTCAAGAGCTATTGGAAAAAAATGCCAGTTTTGGTAAAGTGGAAATATTCAACGGAACTCTTACTGCCTATTTAAAAGAAGAAATGGATGCTGAAAGTTTGAATAAAATGCTGTTTGAAAAAGGGATTGTACTATCCCATCTTGTAAAAAGGAAAGAAAGCCTTGAAGAACAATTTTTAACCTTGACCAAAAACAACTAATCAAAAAACGAATGTTACGTCTCCTACAAATAGAATTTATAAAACTTTGGAACAATAGGGCCAGTAAGGTGCTTATTATCTCCTATTTTGTGTTATTGACCTCAATAGCATTGATTGCGGCCATAAAATTTGATATTGGCCCGGTCCAATTTCACTTGGCGGACCAAGGAATTTTCAATTTCCCGTACATCTGGCACTTCAACACCTTTGTTACGGCGCTGTTCAAGCTCTTTTTGGCTATAGTAATCGTCTCCATGATGTCCAACGAGTATAGCAACAAGACCATCAAACAAAACCTGATTGATGGTTTATCCAAAAAGGAATTTATCCTTTCAAAAGTACTCACGGTAATTTCATTTGCATTGATATCCACCATTTTTGTATTTGTGGTATCCATGATTCTTGGATTGGTTTATTCAGACTACAATGAGGTATCCATTATATTTTCGGATATGGAATTCTTGCCTGCTTTCTTTTTTAAGCTGGTCGGGTTCTTCTCATTCTGTCTTTTTCTGGGCATTTTGGTAAAACGTTCTGCTTTTGCATTAGGGTTTTTAATTTTATGGACCATATTGGAACAGGTGGTTTTTGGACTACTGGGTTGGAAAGTAATGAGCTGGGAGGCCGCAAAGGCGATAAAACGTTTCTTCCCTTTGCAATCCATGTCCAACCTGATCAAAGAACCATTTACAAGACTTTCCGCTGTTCAAAACATTGGACAACAAATTGGTGAGGACATGAAATTCGACTACCATGTGTATTGGTATGAGTTTTTGATCGTTATCATTTGGACAGCCATTTTCATCTATTTATCCTACGCATTATTGAAGAAACGTGATTTGTAGTATCTTGTGAGGTGCACATAATCATGTAAATGCTGAACAGATTATACATTTTAATGGTCATTCTTGTATGTATTACAACCAATGCGCAGGATTGCCCCAACCCCGTTTACCCGGCAAATGACGCTACCAATATTCCTTTGGATTCCACTATAGATTGGGAAACGGTAGATGGTGTTCCCTCATACAATATTACGTTGGGCACTACTCCAGGGGGCAATGATATATTGACCTCACAGTTTGCAAGTGGATCGTCCTACACTCCGCCACTTGGATTGCCTGCCAACACGACCATATATGTGACCATAACGCTTTTCTTTTTCAATCAGCCCAATGTTACTTGCCCTAGTTATAGTTTTACCACGGAACCGTTGACATCGATTCCAAACTGTACACAAATAACAAACCCACCGGATATGGCTACGGATGTTAATCCCAATACGAATATCTCGTGGAACTACATTTACGGTGCCGAGGGTTACCGATTAAGTTTGGGCACCACTCCGGGAGGAACAGAGCTTTTAAATGATTACGATACGGGAAATGTACTTACATATAACCCACCTTTTGACCTTCCTGCCGAAACAACTGTTTATGCGACCATTGTCCCATATAATTTAATTGGTTCCGCAGTGGGGTGCACCTACCAACAATTTGATACTAAGGCACCATCACAAATACCGGATTGCACAACCATTTTATACCCGCAGAACGGAGAAACCAATGTACCCCTCTCTCCCTTACTTGAATGGTATGCAGTTCCGGATGCAACGGGCTACATTGTAACCATTGGCACCACACCCAGCGGTACCGATATTTTGGACGAATCCATTTTCTACACCAATTCTACACCTGTTGTTAATTTTGAACCGAACAAAACTTTCTTTATCACCATTATTCCATTTAATGATGCAGGCCAAGCGGAGGGATGTATCCAAACCAGTTTTACCACTATTCTTGGATGCGGTCCTTATCTGGATTTTGATACGGGAGAATATGTTATCATCAACCCGGAAATAGATTTTCAATCTTCTTTTTCTTCTTGTCAGAATGAGGGCCCTCTTGTAATCAACTCAACCGACATTGCAGAAGGCTTTCGCTGGTATCAGATAGATCAATTTGACGATGAAACCTTGATATCATCAACCAATGAGGTTACCATTACCGAAAACGGACGCTACCGATATGAAGCCTACAATACGATAAACCAAAACGGAAATACAATAGAATGTCCATCTTCACAAATATTTGAAGTGGTTTCATCCGAAGTCGCTACGATAGACAATATAATCGCGCAGCCCACAGTTTCATCGCTTCAATTAACCGTTGTTGCATCAGGCATTGGTAATTATGAATATGCCATTGACAATATTGACGGCCCTTATTCTGATAGTACTATTTTCAACAATGTTGAACCCGGAACTCATACAATCTATGTCCGCGACAAGAACGGTTGCGGAATTGCACAAAAAGTATTTACGCAAGATTTGACGGTGGAAGGTTTTCCCAAATTCTTCACCCCAAATGGAGACACCGTAAACGATTACTGGCAGTTCATTCAACCTCTGGAGTCTGAGGAAGTTATTTTTAAAAGTATTCGAATCTTCGACCGTTACGGCAAATTCTTAAAAGAGATTTCACAATATTCACAGGGCTGGGATGGTAATATTGCTGGACGCCGACTTCCTTCTGGTGACTATTGGTTCCAAGCTATCGATGATTCCAACCGCCAGATTAAGGGGCATTTTACCTTAAAGAGATAATATTACCGTTTTACTTCCTTTTGGGGGAGGCCTTTAGTATTTTTACCGAATGAAATTTCAGGTAGTTTCTGACTTTAAACCTACGGGCGATCAACCTCAAGCTATAAAACAATTAGTGGAAGGTATCGAAGCTAAAACCCCACACCAAACCTTACTTGGTGTAACCGGCTCAGGCAAAACATTTACCGTTGCCAATGTAGTGGAATCGGTGCAACGGCCAACTCTTGTTTTGGCCCATAATAAGACCTTGGCAGCTCAGTTGTATTCTGAATTCAAGCAGTTTTTCCCCAATAATGCAGTAGAGTACTTTGTATCCTACTATGATTACTATCAGCCCGAAGCCTATATTCCAACAAGCGGACTTTACATTGAAAAGGACCTCTCTATAAACGAGGATATCGAAAAATTAAGGTTAAGCGCCACATCCTCCCTTCTATCCGGAAGACGTGATGTACTTGTCGTAGCCTCTGTTTCCTGTCTTTATGGTATTGGAAACCCTGTTGAATTTCAAAAAAACGTAATCACCATCCACAGAGATCAGGTCATTTCTAGAACCAAGTTTCTAAAGCAATTGGTGCAGAGCTTGTATGCTCGTACCACAGCTGATTTCAGAAATGGAAACTTTAGGGTTAAAGGCGATGTAGTCGATGTTTTCCCAGGATACGCCGACCATGCTTTCCGTATTCACTTTTTTGGTGATGAAATCGAGGAAATTGAGGCATTGGACCCCTATAACAATAACGTAATTGAAGTTTACGACACTCTGAACATATATCCGGCCAATATGTTCGTAACCTCTCCAGATGTGCTTCAAAATGCCATAAAGGAAATTCAGGACGATTTAGTAAAGCAAATAGACTATTTCAAGGAAATTGGTAGGCCGCTTGAAGCAAAACGCCTGGAAGAGCGTACTAATTTTGATTTGGAAATGATTCGGGAGCTTGGCTATTGTTCTGGAATCGAAAACTATTCAAGGTATTTGGATGGTAGAAAACCAGGTACCAGACCTTTCTGTTTGTTGGATTATTTTCCTGATGATTACCTCATGGTGATTGATGAAAGCCACGTAACCATCCCTCAAGTTCATGCCATGTACGGGGGAGACCGTTCCAGAAAAGAAAACTTGGTAGAATATGGCTTTCGATTGCCGGCGGCAATGGATAACCGTCCATTAAAATTTGAAGAGTTTGAAGCGCTTCAAAATCAAGTACTCTATGTGAGTGCCACCCCTGCCGATTACGAATTAGAATTGAGTGAAGGGGTTTATGTGGAACAAATCATCCGACCAACAGGATTATTGGATCCAGTAATCGAGGTAAGACCTAGTGAAAACCAAATTGATGACTTAGTTGAAGAAATTCAACAACGTGTAGAATTGGATGAACGCACCTTAGTGACCACCCTGACCAAACGAATGGCGGAGGAGCTCACTAAATATCTATCCCGGATTGATGTTCGTTGTCGTTACATCCATAGTGATGTGGATACTTTGGAGCGGGTAGAAATCATGCAGGACCTGCGCAAAGGACTGTTCGATGTTCTTATCGGGGTCAATTTATTGCGGGAGGGATTGGATTTGCCCGAAGTTTCGCTTGTAGCCATTTTGGATGCAGACAAGGAGGGTTTTCTACGTAGCAACCGCTCTTTGACCCAAACGGTAGGTCGTGCGGCAAGAAACCTCAATGGAAAGGCCATCATGTATGCGGACAAAATTACCGATAGCATGCAAAAAACGATTGATGAGACCAATTATCGAAGAGATAAACAAATGTCCTATAACAAAGAACATAATATTACACCTACTGCTTTAAAGAAAAACCTGGACAGTGCCTTAGCTAAAAATTCGGTATCTACATATCATTTCCAAAAAGAGGAACTTCGTGCGGCGGAACCTGACTTAAAGTACTTAACACAAGACCAAAAGGATAAATTAATCAGGGATAAAAGAAAGGCTATGGAAAAAGCGGCCAAAGAACTTGATTTTATGGAAGCAGCTAAACTTAGGGATGAAATAAAAATCCTTCAGGAGAAAGAATAAAAAACGCGCTCCTGCAAAAGCGGGAGCGCGCCTCAAACTAACCAACTAATCCAACCATCATGAAACACCTATAGTTGGTGTTCTAATGTCTTATCCGATTTCAATCAATCGTTTTGGCTTTGGCAATGCCTCTTGTTTTTTGGGCAATGTCAATTTCAATATTCCATCTTCGTACTTGGCATCTATTTTAGACCCATCTACGGTCTCGGGCAATGTAAAAGCCCTTTTGAATGAGGTATAGGAAAACTCTTTTCTTGTATAATTTTCTTTATTTTCCTCATTTTCAGTTTCGACTTCACTGGAAATAGTTAATACATCATTGTCAATTTCAACAGTGAAATCATCTTTCTTCATTCCAGGAACAGCTAGTTCCAATTCAAAACCTTCGGTATTGTCCTTTATATTGACAGCAGGCACAGAAGTATTCCACTTTTCTGTTCCACCGAACCAATCAGGATCCATAACATCATGCATCAAGGATGGAAAAAACAGGTTGTTTCTTTTTACTATACTCATGGCGATTCAATTTTAGTTAAACATCTAAATCACCCTGTATAAGTCAAAACCTATACCAACACAAAAACTATGTCTTTATGACATGTTTTAATTAAATTTAAATGACATTTTGTCGTTAATTGTAATATGCTTTGAAGATATTGATAAGCACATCTGGTGGGACTATATTATCTGGATAGCGGTGCATTACTTCCAAAACCTGACTAATGGCGGCAGGTGGCAAACCCATTTTTAACCCAATATTGTAAAGGGTATTAATCTCTTTTTTATGCTGCTCATGATCAATGTTCATAAGCAAAATAAGCCTATGGAATTGAACAATCCGTTCAGCTTGAGTTTTAAGACGCACTTTGGGGGATTTCTCCTTTAACAATCCATCAAGGGTATCCTTAGGAACCCCTAAATTACGGGCGACCTTCAGTAAAAATTCATATTCCGAACGTTTCAAGGAATGGTCGACCCTTGCAAAGCCAATCATCTCTGAAAGAATGCTCAATTTTTCCTGATAGGTACCCATAACAAATGGTTTTGGTTCTAATTATTAGGTAGATAACTCCAAAACACCTCGTTTTAGTACATAAAAAAGCCCTGAATTTCAGGGCTTTTTCTAACTAACTCAAACAATTCCCGTTTATTAAGCGGTAATTCGTATTGGAATTTCGTAAACTCTACCTGGAGCAACATTCTTTAGTTGTACCTTTTGGTAGTTCAAACGATTTTTTACGAAACCTTCCAAAATTTCATCTTTGGTTTCAACAGAAAGTACTACTAGTTCACCTTTTTCATTTACAATGAAACGAACTTCAGCAGTTAATTCATTGTATTCCACGTTGAATTTATTGTCTTTCAACATTTCATAAATTTGGCCAGAAAGATTAGTCTCTTTTGTTGCCTTCTTACCTTTTGTTGCAAAAACACTCATTGTTGCGAATAGTGCCAATGCCACCGAAACAGCTTTAAATTTTCTCATGATTTTTGTTTTTTGATTAAAATTGATGATTAATGATTTGTCAAAATATAGACCTGATTAAGAGTCTTTTTTAACGACGCTTCAAAAATAAGACGATCAAAAAACAAAATTGTTACACTTTAGGACCATTTAACAAATGTTTAATGTCCTTAACCTTGGGCTAATACTCCTGTTCAAACAAGAAAAAGCTACCTAATCATTTGGTTCATCTGAGAAAACACTGAAAACAAGAGCAGTAAGATTATTGGCTTGATTTACTTAGAAGAAAATCAGTGTTTTCTAAAATTTGAAGCATAAAAAAGGGCAATACTTTATTAAGTATTGCCCTTATGAAATATATTTAAGCTTGAGACTAGCCCAAAACTTCTTCTACTTTATCAGCAGCTTCTTTAAATTGAACTGCGGAGTGCACAGCCAAGCCAGAATTATCAATTATTTCTTTGGCCAACTCTGCATTGGTACCTTGTAACCTTACAATAATTGGAACCTGAATTGCATCTCCCATGTTTTTGTATGCATCAACGACACCTTGCGCTACACGATCACAACGAACAATACCACCAAAGATATTGATAAGGATTGCTTTTACATTTGGATCTTTTAGGATGATTCGGAAAGCTTCCTCTACCCTTTTGGCGTCTGCAGTACCACCAACATCCAAGAAGTTTGCCGGTTCACCACCTGCCATTTTAATCAAATCCATGGTAGCCATTGCCAATCCGGCACCATTTACCATACATCCAACATTCCCATCCAAATCAACATAGTTCAAGCCAACCTCACGAGCTTCTACCTCAATCGGGTTTTCCTCTCTAAGGTCACGCATTTCTGCATACGCCTTTCTTCTATAAAGAGCATTGTCATCTATGGAAACTTTGGCATCTACGGCCATAATTTTATCATCAGAGGTCTTCAACACTGGGTTGATTTCAAAAAGACTTGAATCACTTTCAACATATGCTTTGTACAAAGACATAACGAATTTCACCATCTCTTTGAACGCCGTACCGGACAACCCTAAGTTAAAGGCAATTCTTCTGGCCTGGAAGGGCAAAAGTCCCAATCCTGGATCAACCTCCTCTGTAAAAATTAAATGTGGTGTTTTCTCGGCAACCTCTT
This sequence comes from Flagellimonas lutimaris, assembly GCF_003581615.1. Lineage (GTDB taxonomy): Bacteria > Bacteroidota > Bacteroidia > Flavobacteriales > Flavobacteriaceae > Flagellimonas > Flagellimonas lutimaris. The sequence goes on along the minus strand of NZ_QXFH01000074.1, from coordinate 26,819 downwards.
CAATATCCATACCTCCTTCGGTAGAGTACATAATCATATTCTTACCAGTACCCCTATTTAAGAGAACAGACATATAAAACTCGCTGGTTTCACTATCACCTGGGTAATACACATCCTCTGCCACTAATACTTGGTGCACTTTTTTACCTTCTGCAGATGTTTGTGGGGTAACAAGGTTCATTCCAATAATGCTACCTGCCAACTCTTCCACTTCTTTCAAGTTTTTGGCCAATTTTACTCCACCCCCTTTACCACGGCCACCAGCATGTACTTGCGCTTTTATTACATGCCATCCTGTTCCGGTTTCCTGTGTAAGTTGTTTTGCGGCATCTACCGCTTCCTTTGCGTTGTGAGCAACTATTCCTCGTTGGATCCTTACTCCAAAACTGGCTAAAATCTCTTTTCCTTGATATTCGTGAAGATTCATCTGTGAATTTACTTTTGTTTGCTGACAAAAATAGAAAACACTGCTGACAAATTGAAGATGTTAAATGAATAATTACAGGTTAGGTGTCAATTATAACCCTTTTATTCGAGTCCTTGGACTTTACAACTTAAAATCTTGAAAATCCAAAGGGTCAAAATTCTTAAAATGTCCATTCATCTCGATGACATCTTTGGTTCGATTCAATTCGGTCAACATATTGGTTGTTGTCTGTAAATGATTTTTTATGAAATTTAACCGATCTGTTTCTCTCGTCATAAGTAACAACTCATATTCTTGTTCAAAAGAAAGTCCCATTTTATGAGCGAGAGAATAGCTATTGAATTGCTTGGGAGATGTTTTGGTAAAAGGGACATCCATAATATCATACAATTCCTCCACTTTTTGGAGCACTTCCTCTCTTAAACTTTCATCGGCATCGTTCTCAATCTCCAAAAACTCGACTTCTCCACCAGCATAGAGTTTACCTTCTATTTGTTTTTGAAAACTTAGCACCTTAAAAACTTGACGTGCAACACAAACCACATCCATTTCTCCAGATTCATAAGTGTTTACCACTTCAACCAATTGCACCTCTGTCCCGTAGGAAATAGCGTTGTTGATATAAACCGGAATTCCAAAGGTAAGCGCCTCCTTTCTGCAATCGTTGATCAATTGTTTATATCGATCTTCAAAAATATGCAAGGGTACGGTTTCACCAGGGTAAAAGACTGATTGTAGTGGAAATAGAGGTAGCTTCATTGTTGCAATTTGTTTAAAAATACACATCAAAAACTTAAAGTACAACACCAGATTCGGCTTATATGTTGTAAATAAAACAACTTGTTATATTTTGATAAAAAAATTCAGATTTTTTGTGTTTAAAGTATACAAAACCTAGTTTTGTTTAAAATATATATTTAAAATGAACTCTAAGGATTTACTTCAACTTACAGAGCAATTTGGCGCACCACTTTATGTTTATGATGCTGACAAGATTACCTCTCAATACAAAAAGCTTACCAATGCTTTTAAAGGGGTTTCCAGTCTTAAACTAAACTATGCGGCAAAAGCACTTTCCAATATTAGCATCCTTAGATTGTTGAACAGTTTGGGCAGTGGTTTGGATACCGTGTCCATTCAAGAAGTGAAACTGGGACTGTTAGCAGGTTTTAAACCAGAGTCCATTATTTTTACTCCCAACGGGGTTTCTTTGGAAGAAATCGAAGAAGCAGCCGCTCTTGGTGTTCAAGTAAACATTGACAACCTCTCCATTTTGGAGCAATTTGGAAGTAAGCATCCCGATATTCCAGTTTGTATTCGAATCAACCCACATGTGATGGCTGGGGGGAATTCCAAAATCTCTGTTGGGCATATCGACTCAAAATTTGGTATTAGCATTCATCAAATTCCACATTTATTACGTATTGTGGAGTTGACCAATATGAACATCAATGGAATCCATATGCACACGGGTAGTGATATTTTGGATATTGATGTTTTCCTCTACGCATCGGAAATTTTGTTTGAAACAGCCAGTAACTTCAAGGATTTGGAGTTCATTGATTTCGGAAGTGGTTTTAAAGTTCCTTATAAGGAAGGGGACATCCAAACCAACGTGGACGAATTGGGCAAAAAACTGACCAAAAGATTCAACGAGTTTTGCAAGGAATATGGCAGAGAACTCACTCTTGCCTTTGAGCCAGGAAAATTTTTGGTAAGTGAAGCGGGTTGCTTTTTAGCCAAGGTAAACGTTGTAAAACAGACCACATCGACTGTTTTTGCAAGTGTGGATTCTGGTTTCAACCATTTGATTAGACCCATGCTCTATGGTTCTAACCATCAAATTGTAAATATATCCAACCCAAAAGGAAAAGAGCGTTATTATTCGGTTGTCGGTTACATTTGTGAAACGGATACTTTTGGAAGCAACCGTAGAATCAACGAAATATCCGAAGGAGATGTGCTCTGCTTTAAAAATGCCGGTGCTTATTGCTTCACTATGGCCAGCAATTACAATTCCAGATATAGACCGGCAGAAGTGTTATGGTATAAAGGAAAAGCCCATTTAATCAGAAAAAGAGAGACTTTTGATGATATCCTTCACAATCAAGTGGATAACAAGGAGCTTTTTGAGGTTCCGAAGGAACAGCCCGTAAAGTAGCATCTACCCTTATCAGACTGTTAAAGCTCATACTTTTTTGGCACAATTTTCGTTAGTTTTGTATTGATATGACGACAATTAGGTCAAAAACAAAGACTATGCGCACAATTTTTACCCAAATCAGCTTGCTTTTTCTAATATTTATGGGCTTTAACGCCCAAGCTCAAGATATTAATTGGATATCATGGGAGGAGGCCGTTCAACTTTCCCAAACGGATGCACAGCCCAAAAAGATTTTTGTTGACGTTTACACAGATTGGTGCGGATGGTGCAAAAAGATGGATAAAAATACGTTTCAAAATCCTGAAGTATCTAAATATATGCAGGACAACTTCTATATGGTAAAAATGGATGCAGAAGGTAAAGACCCTATTGAATACCAAGGCAAAACATTCAAATTTGTACCTTCTGGAAGAAGAGGCTACCACGAATTGGCCGCTGCTTTGTTACAAGGTCGTATGAGCTACCCTACCGTAGTTTTCTTAGATGAGCAATTGAATATGCTGTCGCCTGTCCCTGGATATCAGCAAGTAGAACCTTTTATGCAAATCGCCAAGTACTTTGGTGAAAACATCTACAAGGACAAAGATTGGGAAAGCTACGCGGGGAAATAAATACTCCAGCGCGCCTTCCTTACTTTATTTTATCTACTATAATTCGGACTTTCTTTGGTAATGGTCACATTGTGTGGGTGACTTTCGTGAATACCGCTGGATGTAATTTTTACAAACCGAGCATTATTCTTCAAAGCTTCAATATCACCGGCACCACAATATCCCATACCAGCACGTAGCCCACCAATAAATTGGTGCATACTCTCTACCAATTCACCTTTATAGGGAACACGGCCCACAATACCTTCGGGAACCAATTTCTTGATATCGTCCTCGACATCTTGGAAGTATCTATCCTTACTGCCTTTTTTCATTGCCTCAACAGAGCCCATTCCACGGTACGATTTAAACTTACGTCCTTCGTAAATAATAGTCTCTCCCGGCGATTCTTTGGTACCGGCCAATAAAGAGCCCAACATCACCGTATCCGCACCAGCAGCCAACGCTTTGGGAATATCACCTGTATATCGGATTCCACCATCGGCAATAACGGGAACTCCCGTGCCTTTCAGCGCGGCAGACACTTCCAAAACAGCGGAAAACTGTGGAAATCCAACCCCGGCCACAACACGTGTAGTGCAAATGGAGCCAGGTCCAATACCCACTTTAACCGCATCGGCACCGGCATCTGCCAAATATTTTGCTGCCTTGGCCGTAGCAATATTACCTACCACAACTTCCAATTCTGGAAAAGATTTCTTCACATCTTTTAAAATACCCACCACACCTTTGGTATGACCGTGCGCCGTATCAATTATAATGGCATCTACACCTGCATTTACCAAAGCACCTGCACGGTCAACAGCGTCGGCTGTTACACCAATAGCAGCTGCAACACGCAAACGTCCGTACTGATCTTTGTTGGCAATTGGTTTTTGGGTAAGTTTAGTAATATCCCTGAACGTAATCAAACCAACAAGTTCGTCCTTATCGTTGATTACTGGTAGTTTTTCAATCTTATTTTCTTGTAGAATGACCTCAGCCTGCTGCAAAGAAGTACCTTCTCCAACAGTCACTAAATTTTCCGATGTCATTACATCCGCTATCGGTCTATCATCATTCTTTTCAAAACGAAGGTCACGATTGGTAACTATCCCAATCAACTTGTTTTTATCATCCACAATGGGAATCCCTCCGATACTATGCTCCCTCATGCTTGCCTTGGCATCACGCACAACAGATTCCAAAGGAAGGGTCACAGGATCCATGATCATTCCGCTTTCTGCGCGTTTTACCTTTCTTACCTTGAGCGCCTGCTGTTCAATCGTCATATTTTTATGAAGAACACCAATACCTCCCTCCCTTGCCATGGCAATCGCCATGCGAGACTCGGTTACCGTATCCATGGCCGCAGAAACAATGGGCACATTGATAGTAATGTTTTTGGTAAATTTTGACTGGATGTTTACTTCTCGGGGAAGTACTTCGGAGTATGCTGGTACAAGAAGAACGTCGTCGTATGTAAGTCCTTCTCCAACAATTTTGTTTTGGTGAGCTTCCATTGCAATTACGGATTAATTGCGTGCAAATATACCACTAATTTTAATCAATAAAGGACATACTCAATACTTTCTGCATTATCATAATATGTTTTCTACTCTAAATATGATGACCGATGCATTACTCTTAAGTAATTTTGAAATTTTATCTTTATTTATTCTAAATAAGCTTTGTTTTATTGCACTGGAAATGTACATTTGCAGCCGAATTAAATTTTTTATTTAAAATAAGTCTTAATTAATACAATGTACCGACTAACTTCAATCATCGCGCTTTTTAGCTTTCTTTTTCTTTCTGGGCAACAACAACAAATCGGGAATGACTCCACTCTAATTGAGTTGAATGAAGTCGTTCTATCTGCCAAAGTAATTTTTGGAAGCAAATTTGTGGCGAAGAACAGAACGGGGTCTTCTTATTACCTTTCCCCTGAAGAAATCAAAAAATTTAACTACACCGACGTCAACCGTACTTTACGTTCAGTTCCCGGGGTCAATATTTATGAAGAAGATGGATTTGGCCTAAGGCCAAATATCAGTTTACGAGGAACCTCCCCCGAAAGAAGTTCCAAAATTACCTTAATGGAAGATGGTGTCCTCATTGCACCGGCTCCTTATAGTGCTCCATCGGCCTATTATTTCCCCACTATTGCGCGAATGCAGGCCGTTGAAATATTGAAAGGCAGTAGCCAAGTACAATTCGGACCATACACAACCGGGGGTGCCATAAACATGATTTCCACCGAAGTGCCAGATAATTTTGGAATCTTTTTAAACAGTAGCTATGGTAGTTTCCAAAGTGGTCGTATCCATACCCAACTGGGCGATAGTTACAAAAACTTTGGATACGCTGTGGAATACCTCAACTACAATTCCAACGGATTTAAAAACTTGGAAAATGGTGATAACACGGGTTTTGATAAAAATGACCTAGTTGCCAAATTCAAGGTCAACACCAATCCAGAAGCAAAACTTGGACAGGAGTTTGAGGTGAAGTTGCAGTATTCGGACGAAACGTCCAACGAAACCTATCTAGGGTTGACCCAAGAGGATTTCGATACAGACCCTTTCCAACGCTATGCTGGATCTCAAAATGATCAAATGAATGCCGAGCACTTTCAATTGATGGGAACCCATGCTTTAAAATTCAACGATCAATTCAGGATTACCACCATTGGCTATTACAATGATTTTAGCAGGAATTGGTACAAGGTCGATTATGTTACGATTGATGGAGAACGTCAAGGCATCGGGACTATTTTTAGTGACCCAATCGGCAATGAATCCTACATAAACCTAGTAAAAGGCACCGCCAACAGTGGAGCGAATGATTTCCTTAATGCCAGAAACAACAATAGGGACTATCTATCTACCGGAGTTCAAACAAAATTGGATTACCATTGGAGTGGAGAAAACACGTATCATGATCTGGAAATTGGACTGCGTTACCATTATGATGAAGAGGACCGTTTTCAGTGGATAGATGATTATGCTATCGTGAACGGAGATATGCAATTGGTCAATTCGGGAGTCCCTGGCACCAATGCCAACCGTGTGAGCAGTGCAAAAGCTTTTGCCTCGTATGCCATGTACAAGCTTAAAATCAATGATCTAACATTGACTCCCGGCCTTCGTTATGAAAACATTTCCTTGGAAAGATTGGACTATGGTACCAACGACGTAGAACGCTTAGGCACTGACCTATCCGAAAGACAGAACAATGTAGATGTGTTTATCCCAGGAATTGGTTTTAACTATAATTTCAACGACCTGTCCGTTTTTGGAGGGGTACATAAAGGCTTCTCACCTCCCAGCAACCAACCTGGAGAAAATCCAGAGGAAAGTGTGAATTATGAACTTGGTAGCCGTTTCTCATTTGCAGGTATTTCGGGAGAACTAGTCGGGTTTTACAACGATTACAGCAACCTACTGGGCAGTGATCTTGCCGCAACAGGTGGAACCGGCTCCCTAGACCAATTCAATGCCGGTGAAGTAAGTGTACAAGGAGTGGAGTTGTTGTTGAACTATAACTTTATGGAAAATAACGAAAGCCTTCAACTACCCTTTACTTTTGGATATACGCTGACCGACACAGAGTTCTTGAACAGTTTTGGCAGCGAAAACGATATTTGGGGAGAGGTTTCTGCAGGTGATGAGATGCCTTACATCTCCAAACATCAGTTCAATGCCGCCCTATCGCTGGAGCATGAAAATTTTGAAATAAACCTTAGTGGTAGGTACAATGGCGCTTTTAGAACAATGGCAGGAAGTGGGTCTATCCCCGCCACTGAAAAAGTAAGCTCCAATTTTATACTAGATCTTGGGGGGCGATATAAATTCAATGATCATGTGGCCATTACTGCCAATGCCATCAATTTATTGGATGAGCAATATGCCGTTGCAAGGGTGCCTGCAGGCTTACGGCCTGGCCATCCATTTGGCATCTACGCTGGAATTGAGCTTAGATATTAATTTTTGATTCCGATAAAAAAAATAAAGGCACTCTTTTTGGGGTGCCTTTTTTAATGATACACTGAGAATAGTTCCGTAGCCTTATTGAAAGCAGCTTCAAAAACCATCCAATTGACACCGGTATCCGCTTTTTCTGTAGTAAAATAGGAAAGCATTTTCTCCGTGGGCATATTTCCAGTTAGTTCATCTTTGGCCATAGGGCAACCACCAAAACCTTGCACAGCACCATCAAAACGGCGACAACCTGCCTTATATGCAGCATTTACTTTTTCATGCCATTTGGATGGAGTTGTATGCAAATGGGCTCCAAACTCAATCTCAGGATATTTGGGAATTAGGTTGGAAAATAGATACTCTATCACTTTTGGAGTGGAGCTTCCAATAGTATCTGAAAGCGATAAAATTCTAGTTCCCATTTCGGCCAACTTTTCGGTCCACTCCCCAACTATTTCCACATCCCAAGGGTCTCCATAAGGGTTTCCAAACCCCATGGAAATGTATGTAACCACTTCCTTCCCATGAGCATCGGCCAATTCCAAAATACCCTTCAGAGTTTCCACGGATTGGTCAATGGTCTTGTGCGTGTTACGCATCTGAAAGTTTTCGGAAATAGAAAAAGGAAAGCCCAAATAATCAATCGCCTCATGCTTGCATGCATCTTGCGCGCCCCGAACGTTGGCAACTATAGCCAAAAGTTTACTTTGTGTTCGGGATAGGTCCAACCGAGCCAAAACCTCCGCGGTATCCTGCATCTGTGGAATGGCCTTGGGCGACACAAAACTACCAAAGTCAATGGTGTCAAAACCACAGCCCAACAAGGCTTGGATATACTTTACCTTTTCATCCGTAGGGATAAAAGTTTTTATCCCTTGCATGGCGTCCCTAGGACATTCTATGAGTTTTACTTTTGACATAGGCGTCCGTAAAAATAGCACTTATTTATCCGATAGAAATAGATAAACGGCAATCCCTACAAAAACAACAATTTGCACCCATTTTAGGTAAACTCCTGCTTTTTCATGACTGGTCAGATATTTGGAAATCTTTCCTGCAAGTATTGCAATCGTACCAAAAACGATGAGAGCGGAAAGCATAAAAAGTAAGCCTAATATGTAGAATTGAATTACGGTATTGAGTTCCATACTGAACAAAAAACCGGGAAAAAAAGCCAAAAAGAAGATAGTGACCTTTGGGTTGAGCACATTCATGGTAAAGCCCGTCCAAAAAAGCTTCTTTGGTGTTTTTGCTGGTTTGTTATCTTTATCCAAAAGTATCGAAGCATCACTGCGATATACCTGATACGCCAAATATAAAAGATACATGGCTCCAAAAAGCTTGATTGCAAAAAACAACGTATCACTCCGTTTGATAATTTCCGAAACCCCAAATGCGAGCAGGGTGGTATGTACCAAACAGCCCGAAACCAGACCAAAAACTGTGGCCAAACCATATTTCGTACCATTGCTGATACTTTGTGTAAGTACAAAAATATTATCAGGACCCGGCGAAATCGCCAAGGCAAGTGAGGATATAAAAAAACCAATCAATATGGGATAATTGACGGTTTCCAGAAATAAGAGCAAACTGTGCATATAATCTTAGTCCATTGTTTCCAAAATGGCCTTGTTTATTTTTTTTAAGAGCGCTGGGCCTTCATAAATGAAACCTGTATAGAGCTGCACTAAATCGGCGCCTGCCTCCAATTTCTCCAAAGCATCCTCTGGAGAATGTATACCTCCCACACCAATAATCGGAAAAGCCTTATTGCTATTTTCAGCTAAAAATCGAATCACCTCGGTACTTCTTTTGGTCAAGGGTTTTCCACTGAGACCACCTTTTTCTTCGGATAAAATCAGATGAGATTTTAAACCTTTTCTTTCTATAGTGGTATTTGTAGCGATTACTCCATCAATATTCGTATCTGCAACAATCTCAATAATATCCAGCAATTGATCATCTGTTAAATCAGGAGCTATTTTCAACAAAATAGGCTTCTCCTTTTGTTTTGAATTCTTGGCCAGTTTTTTATTCTGACTTTTTAATTTTTTCAACAGCTTGGTCAAAGGTTCCTTATCCTGAAGCTCTCGAAGTCCTGGTGTATTGGGTGAACTCACATTTACTACAAAATAATCTACATGCTCAAAGAGTGCCTCAAAACAAATCAGATAATCCTTGATGGCCTCTTTGTTAGGAGTAACTTTGTTCTTGCCAATATTCCCCCCGACAATAACACGATGCTTTTTCTTTAACTGTTCCGCAGCCTCAAAAACGCCCTTGTTATTAAAACCCATCCGGTTGATAATGGCCTTGTCCTGTTTTAATCGGAACAATCGTTTTTTAGGATTCCCCGGTTGGGGTTTAGGGGTTACCGTACCTATTTCAACAAAACCGAAACCAAAATCAGAAAATTCGTTATAAAGCTTGGCATCTTTATCAAAACCTGCTGCAAGTCCTACGGGGTTTTTGAACTTCACACCAAAAACCTCACGCTCCAGTTTTGGATTGTTCATCGTGAATACCCCCCTAAACAGACCGCTTAAACCCAATCTTGAAAAAAACTTAATGGCCCAAAAAGAAAAGTGATGCACGGCTTCTGGATCAAACAAAAAAAGTACCGGGCGAATAAGTATTTTATACATTCAGAATGGATTTTGGACAAAAATAAAAACTCTTAAAACAGTTCTTAACAAATCGTTCAATTTTCGTCAACAGACCTATTAATGTGGATAGGACGCAAGGCCAATTGACTACACAATTTCACATATCGCTCATATTGGGCTTTATTGAAACTTGTAAGCAATCGTTTGTCAATCATTCGCACATTTCGTTTCATACTATCCATTATGGAACCATACTCTTTTGAAACAGTTAGCAACACCTCTGGCGAACTTTCCTCGTTCTTTTTCATTAGATATTTTGACTTATCCTTTAAAATATCGTTTCGGACTTTTAGCTCCGCACTCCAACTTTTCAGGTTTTCCTGCTGCTCTTCGGTCAATTCAAAAACTTTGGTGATGGTTTCATTGTCTCTACCCCCAACGCCCAAAATACAATCCATTTGGGCAAATCCATAAAACCCGGATATCAAAAAAAGATAAAAAACTACCGCTTTCAATTGAGGTTAATGTTAATCGTTTACGAAAGATAGGTATTAATGCCTATGATTTGCAAAATTACGTTCGGATATACATTATTTTTGATAAAACTCTACACCGACCATGGAAAAACTACTGCCCCGATTTTTGGAATATGTGACCACGGATACGCAGAGCGATCCTTATTCCAAAACTACACCCAGTACAGAAAAGCAATGGGATCTTGCCAAAAAATTGGTGATGGAACTCCACCAGATTGGGATGCAAGAAGTGTCCATTGATGAGAATGCCTACATTATGGCGACCCTGCCAAGCAATTTGGATAAAAAGATGCCCACCATTGGTTTTGTTTCCCATTTTGACACATCTCCTGATTTTTCCGGTAAAAATGTGAAGCCACAAATCATTGAGAATTACGATGGGAAAGATATTATACTGAACAAGCTGAAAAACATTGTCCTGTCTCCCGATTATTTTGAAGATTTAAAGGCGTATGAAGGTCAAACTTTGATTACTACGGACGGAACAACATTGTTGGGTGCGGATGACAAAGCGGGCATTGCGGAAATCATCACGGCGATGGAATACCTCATCAACCACCCGGAGATCAAGCATGGTAAAATACGGATTGCCTTTACACCAGATGAAGAAATAGGCCGTGGGGCACATAAGTTTGATGTGGAAAAATTTGGTGCGGAATGGGCCTACACCATGGACGGCAGCCAAGTGGGCGAACTGGAATATGAAAACTTTAACGCGGCCAAAGCTACAATCACCATAACTGGTAAAAGTGTACACCCGGGCTACGCCAAAAACAAAATGGTAAACGCCATTGGCATTGCCAACGATTTTATGACCCACCTACCCCCTAGCGAGGTTCCCGAACACACTACGGGAAGGGAAGGTTTTTTCCATGTACACAAAATAAAGGGCGAAATTGAAAAAGCAGAGATAGAACTTATTATCCGTGACCACGATGCGGTGCATTTTCAGGCCAGAAAAGACTTATTGAACGATATCAAAGAGAAACTCAACAAAAAACATGGAGAGTACATCAGCTTGACCATTGAGGACCAATACAAAAATATGCGGGAGAAGGTGGAACCCATGTACCACATTGTGGAGATTGCCGAAGAGGCCATGAAATCCCTCCAAATAGAACCTATTATAAAACCGATTAGAGGCGGAACGGACGGTTCGCAATTGAGTTTTATGGGCCTGCCCTGCCCAAATATTTTTGCTGGTGGACACAACTTCCATGGCAAATACGAGTATGTTCCTTTGGAAAGTATGGAGAAAGCGGTGAAGGTAATCGTAAAAATTTGCGAACTTACGGCTAGTCAAATCAAGTAGTTGTGCAAAAATCTGAAAAATTAGAGGCTTATTATGAAAATGAGCATCCGTTTAGGGACGGAATAGCTTTTCTAAGAGAAATTGCCCTAAAAACCGAAGCTGAAGAGGATTTTAAATGGAGTATTCCCGTATATACTTTAAATAACAAAAATGTATTCGGTATCTGTAAGTTCAAGAGCCATTTTGGGGTTTGGTTTTTTAATGGTGTGTTTTTAAAGGACCCGAAAAAAGTGCTGGAAAATGCCCAGGAGGGCAAAACCAAAGGGATGCGGCATTGGAAGTTCCAAAGTTTGGACGAAGTGGACGAAAAAGTGGTTTTGGCCTACATGAAAGAAGCCTTGGGAAATCAGAAAAAGGGATTGGAAGTTAAAGCCGAGAAAACCAAAAAAGTCACCATTCCAAAACTTCTAAAATCTGAATTGAAAAAGGATTCCCAATTAAAAGCTGCTTTTGAAAAGTTTACCCCATACAAACAAAAAGAGTTCAGCGAGTACATTGCCGAAGCCAAACAGGAGAAAACCAAATTGCGTAGGCTCGAGAAAATACTTCCTATGATTTTAAAGGGTGTTGGATTGAATGATGCCTATCGATAGATTGGTAAAATTCATTCCTTAAATGGTAATGTAATTTTAATCAGAAAAATACTAACTTCCCTTATTCTGCTGAACTTGGTTCAGTAATCGGTCGTTCAAGTCAATTCGGCTAATTCTGCCCTAGTAACACATTAAGACAACCATAATAATATGCTAGAAAATCGAGTTAATTCAATTGAAATCAACAAAAAAGAATTTCGAAAAATCGGGCATCAATTAATAGATGATATTTCTGATTTTATTTCTAGTATTGATCAAAAACCTGTTACATTTAACGAAAGTCCAAGTCAATTACAAGGTATATTGGGAAACACTTCCTTACCAGAAAATGGTATTCCTGCAACAGAACTAATAACTAGAGTTACAGATTTAATACTAAACCATTCATTATTAAATGGACATCCTAAATTTTTAGGATATATAACTTCATCTGCTTCTCCAATTGGCGCCTTAGCCGATTTACTGGCAGCATCTATAAATCCGAACGTTGGAGCACATATTTTAAGCCCAATGGCTACTGAAATTGAAAAACAAACGATTCAATGGTTAGCTGAGTTTATCGGTGTCTCCCCAAATTATGGCGGGATATTAGTTAGTGGCGGAAATATGGCAAATTTTACAGCATTTTTAGCCGCCAGAACGGCAAAAGCACCTATAATTATAAAAGAAGATGGACTTTCAAATATCCCTAAAAAACTAACTGTTTATTGTTCCAAAACCACACATACTTGGATAGATAAAGCAGCAATTTTATTTGGTTTAGGAACGAAATCTGTTCGTTGGATTCAAACTGATTCTACAAATAAAATGAATAATAAAGTCCTTGATGAAACAATCAAAAAAGATATGGCAAATGGTTACCAACCCATAATGGTCATAGGTACTGCGGGAGATGTTAGTACGGGTGTTGTAGATAATTTGAAAGGGATTTCAACCATTTGTAAAAAGTATGATTTATGGCTTCACATTGATGGAGCTTACGGTGTTCCAGCCGCAGTAATCCCAAAATACAAAAACCTATTTGATGGTCTTTCAGAAGCTGACTCTATTGCGCTCGATCCACATAAATGGTTATACAGTCCACTCGAAGCGGGTTGTACTTTGGTTAAAAATCCTCAACACCTAATAGACACCTATAGTTCACATCCAGAATATTATAACTTTAGCAAAAGTGAAAACGAATTTGCTCAAAATTTTTATGAATATGGACTTCAAAACTCACGTGGCTTTAGGGCTTTAAAGGTTTGGTTATCATTACAGCAAGTAGGTCGAAGTGGTTATGAAAAACTTATTAGTGAAGACATCGAACTCTCAGAAATGTTATTTGACTTAGCTAAAAAACATCGTGAACTAGAGGCAATTTCACAAAATTTAAGCATAACAACCTTTAGATATATTCCATTCAATTACAAAGAGGGTAACGATTACCTAAATAAACTAAATGAAGAACTATTGAATGAATTACAAACCGGCGGGGAATTATTTTTATCAAACGCCATTGTAAATGAAAAGTATTGTTTACGAGCCTGTGTTGTCAATTTCAGGACTTCAAAAAAAGACATTGAAGAAATTATTGATATAGTAGTTAGAGAGGGGAAAAAGACTCATTTGAAATTACTAGAAAAAAAATAAATTAATAAGGTGTTACAAAAATGGCTACAATTGCAAACCAAAAAAATCCACTATGTTTTTCTACCTCATCTTCGGAAACTCCCATTCGTTGTGATATTCCGATAGTTGTTTTTAACCTCAGAAGCCTCTTCGACCAAAAAGCTATGCTAAATGACCAACATCATTGTACACCCTATAATATCAAAATAAATTAAGGTAATAATAGAAAGTAGGCATACCCTATTTTACAAAACTAATTGCCATGAAAAAGTTGATGTATATTTTTTTGATTGGGTTAGTTTCTTTGAATTTATCCTGCAGCAAGGATGATGACGAAGACGGATTAACTAAAGATGGTCCGTTCCCAATCAGTGAGCTGAGTGGAAACTGGGAGGCCACCAAAGCCCAATTTAGTGTGAGCACCACATCAGTCGACATCGTCGAGGATGGAGGAACAGTTAGTATGTCCGTGCAAGCGAACGGTCGCTTTACCCTGACCTTAAATCCCGTAGACCGGGACGCCTATGCGGTGACCGGAGAAATCTTCTGGGAGGAATGGCAGGGCAGCTACTACTTTGCAGTTGCCTGGGACGATGAGCCCAATGATTGGGATACTTACGGCCACACTTACGACGGAACGACACTGAGCATAAACGGTGGAGCAGATTCCGGGGAGTACGATTTTGACAATGATGGGGACTTGGAATCCTGTTCCATCCATTTCATTTTTGTGCGTTCGTAAGTGTTTTAATGTTTTTCTGCGCTAAAGGATGCATTATTGGAACCTTCAGGTACATCCTTAAAAAGAGATATGGCCTTTTGTAAACAAACTCTAGCCAATCTTCGGAAACTCCCATCCGTTGTGATATTCCTTCGCCAATAAGGCATCTCCGTCGGAATGGTTAAATTTGCTGTTCTCGGCATCCCAGAACAACCGTTCCCCAGTTTTATAGGCAATATTACCCAAGTGGCTTACCACAGCGGCATCGTATCCAACTTGTATAGGAGCATTCAATACTGATTTATCACGACTTTTAATGGCATCCAAAAAATTAAGCGTATGTAAATCCAGGCCATTCGCATCCACCTGTTGCAGGGGCACTCTGTCAATCTTTGGGCCAAGGTCTTGGCTCCAGTCGGGACGGTCGCGTTCCGGGATCACTTCCCAACCTCCACGATCCAATACCAAGGTTCCGTTGTTTCCGATAAAGGCAATCCCGTGGTTTCGCCCATAATTCCCGCCATCAATCCCAGTGGCATGTTCCCACAATAGGGAAAAATCACCAAAATCATAAATAGTCTGCAAAGTGTCCGGGGTTTCGGAGGCATCATCGGGATAGGCAAACTTGCCCCCCATAGCCATCACCGATTTGGGCTTGGAAGCTTTCATTCCATATAGCGCGTAATCAATAAGGTGTACCCCCCAGTCCGTCATTAACCCGCCAGCGTAGTCCCAAAACCATCTAAAACTAAAATGAAATCTGTTTTTATTGAAAGGTCTGTTTTCGGCTGGGCCCAACCACATATTATAATCCACTCCCTTTGGTACAGCACTGTTGGGGACAACAGGTACGGGTTGCATCCATCCTTGGTAGGCCCAAGCCTTTGCCAATCGGATTTGCCCCAGTTTTCCAGAGTGGACATAATTGATGGCATCCACAAAATGGGGCTGGCTTCGCTGCCATTGTCCAATCTGCACCATTCTATCACTTGCATTCACCTTGGAAAGCATAGCTTTGCTTTCGGCGACCGAGTTGGCTATGGGTTTTTCACAGTAGACATCCTTACCTGCATCCAAGGCATCTGTTAATTGAAGGCAATGCCAATGGTCCGGTGTTCCAATAACAACCACATCCACATCCTTGTCTTCCAAGAGTTTTCTGTAGTCCGAATACCATTTTGGCTTTTTAATGCCTCCTTTTTCCAGGTCCATGGTTCGTTTCTGCAGTACGTTTTCGTCCACATCACAAAGTGCCACGACCTCTACCTCACTATTTTTTAAAAGGGACAAGAGGTCTGTAAACCCCATACCCTTACAGCCGATAAGACCTACTTGTATTTTATCGTTAGGGCTGATGGTTTTCCGTATCGATGCCAACAACTCCGTAGGAAACATAAATGATGCTCCCAAGCCGGCCACATATAATCCTCCACGTTTTACAAACTGTCTTCTTGTTCCCATATCCATTCAAATTTTGAATAAGATACAAAAAAACGTCCCTTGAAATTTAACTTCCAAGGGACATTTTGATTTACTGTATGTTATTTTCGCCTACTTCTTTTCAGCGGGAGCATTCATCTTTTTGCTCATTTCCATGGAAATGGCAGAGCGGTCAAACTTTAAACGACCGGCCATGGTTTCAATGACACAAGAGAAATCCTTGTCATTCATTTCCACGATTTTTCCGTGAAGCCCACTTTTGGTGATGATTTTATCACCCTTTTTTAATTCTGAAGCGAATTTTTTCTCATCCTTCTGACGTTTCATCTGCGGGCGAATCATAAAAAAGTACGCCACGGCAAAAATCAATATCAGTGGTAAAAATTGTCCTAGGTTTTCCATTTAGGTTTTTTAATTATTTAACAGGACCTGCTGGTACTGCTCCTGGTGCTTGAACAAATGCTTTGATTCTCAAAATTTCGGAACCTTTGGCAGTATTTGCGTTTACAGTAATCGTTTTTGTTACTTGATTTTGTCCAGACCCATTGAATTTAACCAACAACTCTCCAGTTTCTCCTGGTGCAATAGGATCTTTGGGAGGGTTTGGCACAGTACAACCGCAGCTACTTTTTGCGTTGGTAATAATCAAAGGTGCATTACCTGTATTTGTAAATGTAAATACAGTTTCTTGTGGGGTTCCTCTTTGGATAGTACCGAAATCGTGTTCAACTTTCTCGAAAGACATTACAGGAACCATTTTGTCTGCTTCATCTCTATCCACAGCACTTTCAACATTGTCAGCAACTATTTTTTTTGATGCTTTGTCCTTACATGATACGCTGGTTAGGGCAACCACCATGATCAAACTAAAAATTGTTGTTATTCTTTTCATGATTAAAATTTGTTTTTCCAAAATTAAGGAATAATTGTTTATTGCAAACCTCTACCTATTTTTTGAAGCCTTCCTTCTGATTTATACTCCTTTGCCAACTTGTCCAAAACCCCATTAATGAAGATGCTACTTTTGGGTGTTGAATACTCCTTGGCAATCTCCAAATATTCGTTCAAGGTTACTTTTTCTGGTATGGACGGGAAATTAAGCAACTCGCAAATGGCCATTTTTAAAACTATGGAATCTATCTCTGCGATACGGTCGTTGTCCCAATTAGGCGTTTTTCCCTCAATTTCTTTCTCCCATTTGGCATCATTGAGCAAGGTCTTGGTCAAAAGTTCGTTGGCAAAATCCATATCCTCCTGATCTTTTAAGAGGGATGGCAAAAAGAAACGATCTCCAGAATCTGGTTTGGCTTTCTTCAATCGCTTCACCAAAAATGTATTTACAATAGGGAAATCATCTACCCAGGTAAGTTTATCGTCCTCAAAGTAATCGTATATTTTTTCGTTGGGCGCTATAATTTCTTTGAAGAGCTGGATGACCATATTGCGGTCGTTCGTATAACTGTCTTCCCCATTGGACATATACTCTTTATAAATATCACTGGAAATCACCGCCTTGTGAATAATCTTTACATACTCATCGTTCATATACCAGTTGTCGAGCTTTCGATTGGAGAGCTCGTTTTTCAATACCTCGTTGTTCACCAGCTGCAACAGCAATCGGTTTTTTACAAACTTTTCAGGATTGGGATATTTGTCTTCTTCGGTAGCCACATATTTTTTGGATGCGTGACTCACATGTTTTTCCGCTAAACGATGGAGTTCGGCCAAGAGGCTTAAAATCAAAAGGTATAGAACATACATGTTTTCTATACTGACTCGCAGGAACTTTTCTTGTTTTTGCAAAGAATCGTCCTTGGATTGCACTAATGCATAAATACACTGCATTACTTTTACTCTGATGTGCCTTCGGGTAAGCATGTTTAAAGAACTTTTAAAGTCATTGTTTGGCTTTCACTCCGCAAAAGTAATCTTATATTTGAATCTTACCTACCAAACTTGCTTTCTTATCAGTTTTATAACATTTACTTTGTGCGGTATGGTATATATTTGCGGGATTGTCCAAGGATAACGAAGCTAAAAAACTGCCTTTCCCCAGTATGAAGGAACTAAAACACCTAAATAAATACTTTAAAAAATATTGGCTTAAACTGCTATTGGGGATTATAATCACCATTATTGCGCGTGTTTTTTCCTTAGTGATGCCTTCGTATGTGAACAAATCCATACAGGCTGTAGAGGATTTCGCATCGGATGTGATTACTCTTTCGGACGCAAAAGGATTATTACTTCAATACATTCTAATTATTGTTGGAGCGGCCATACTTTCAGGACTTTTTACGTTTTTGATGCGTCAGACCATCATTAATGTATCTCGGTACATTGAGTATGATCTAAAAAATGAGGTATTCGATCATTACCAATTTCTCAGCCTTAATTTTTACAAGAAAAACAGGATCGGTGATTTAATGAATCGCATTAGTGAGGATGTAAACCAAGTACGTTTGTATGGTGGACCAGCCATAATGTACGGTATTCAAACCTTGACTCTTTTTGTGTGCTTGATTCCGTTGATGTTTATAAAAGCACCCACACTCGCGGCCTATACCTTACTACCTCTACCCATTTTATCTGTTTTGATTTATCAAATAAGCAAGATTATTCACCGTAGGAGCACCAAGGTGCAGGAATATTTGTCCACGCTTTCTACATTTACACAAGAGTCCTTTTCTGGAATTTCGGTAATCAAAGCTTATAGCATCGAACCAAGGGTAAACGCAGAGTTACGTGATTTGGCCCAAGAAGGAAAAGATACAAGCATGGCCTTGGCCAAAGTGAATGCCTGGTTTTTTCCATTGATGATTTTATTGATCGGTATCAGTAATGTTTTTGTGATTTACATCGGTGGACGGCAATACATCAATGGGGAAATTGAGACCATTGGGATTATTGCAGAATTCATTCTTTATGTAAACATGTTAACATGGCCCGTTGCGGTCGTGGGCTGGCTCACATCCATTGTACAACGAGCAGAGGCTTCGCAAAAGCGTATCAATGAATTTTTGAAGGAAGAACCGTCCATTCAAAACAAGATTGAAACGCCTACTCCTATTAAAGGTAATATCGAGTTCAAAGATGTGACCTTCACTTATGAAGACACCGATATAACCGCATTAAAAGATGTTTCCTTTACCATAAAGGCTGGACAGACCGTTGCGATTTTAGGAAAGACCGGTTCCGGGAAATCCACCATATTGGATTTGGTGGCACGTTTATACGATGCTACCTCTGGAGAGGTTTTAATTGATGGCGTTCCCGTTCAAAAACTCAATCTTAATAGTTTAAGAAGCTCTATTGGTGCCGTACCGCAAGATGCCTTCCTTTTTTCGGATACCATAGAAAACAATATTCGCTTTGGTAACGAAAATGCTACGCATGAAGAAATTGTGGAAGTTGCCAAAAAAGCAGTGGTACACAAAAATATTGAAGGTTTTGCCAAAAAGTACGATACCATTTTGGGAGAACGTGGCATTACCCTAAGTGGAGGCCAAAAACAGCGGGTCTCCATTGCCAGAGCACTATTAAAAGACCCGAAAATCTATCTATTTGATGATTGTCTATCCGCCGTGGACACCGAAACTGAGGAAGAAATCCTCAACAATTTAAAAAGGGTTTCCGAGAGCAAAACTACCCTCATTGTGAGCCATAGGGTGTCATCTGCCAAGAATGCGGACAAAATCATTGTCCTGGACAAAGGAAAAATTATTCAAGAAGGCACCCACGAAGAATTAAACAATACGGACGGGTATTATAAAAAGCTCTACATCGACCAACTCTCTGGTAAAGAATCATAAAAAAGTTGCTGAATTAGCTTTTTTTTTACATTTTTGGTAACATAATTCAACATAGTACTAAATACACTATACCATATGGGCCAGAAAGATACAATGGATCAGGAAGAGATTTATTCGAAAGTCTTAAGAGCAGGGAGAAGAACCTACTTTTTTGATGTAAGAAGCACCAAGGCCGGAGATTACTACTTAACCATCACAGAAAGTAAAAAGTTTACTCATGATGATGGTTCTTTCCATTACAAAAAGCACAAAATTTACCTTTATAAAGAAGATTTTAGTGCTTTCCGTGAGATTATGGAAGAAATGATGGATTACATTATTGATGAAAAAGGCACCGAGGTTATCTCCGAACGCCATCAAAAAGATTTTAAAAAGGAAGAAGGGGACTTTAGCGAAAATGGAAGCACTTCCGACAACAACTTTACCGATGTAAGTTTCGACGATATCTAAAAAGTTAAACCCTTTAAAAAGTTAAACGACCTGTAAAATACAGGTCGTTTTTTATTTTTGTTATTTACTTAGCAACAGTAATCCTAATAAATTAAATAGCCATGGCAAGGACCCCTAGCAATATGCTGCCTTTAGGCACTAAAGCACCAGACTTTGATCTGTTGGATACCATTTCTGACAAAAAAGTCGCATTGGACGATATAAAAGGAGAAAAAGGCACAGTGATCATGTTTATTTGTAATCATTGCCCCTTTGTTATCCATGTAAATCCACAAATTGTAAAGTTGGCGAAGGAGTATCAAGAAAAAGGCATTGCCTTTGTAGCTATTTCCAGTAACGATGTGGAAAACTATCCGCAAGATGCCCCGCATTTAATGAAGGAAAAGGCCAAGGAAGAAGACTATAGCTTTCCTTACTTGTATGACGAAACCCAAGAAGTGGCCAAAGCCTATGATGCTGCCTGCACCCCGGACTTCTACCTTTTTGATAGTGATATGACCTTGGTATACCGTGGACAACTGGATGATTCCAGACCAGGAAATGGGTTGCCACTCACAGGAACTGACTTGAAAAATGCCATGGATGCAGTTCTCGATAGCAAAGAAGTTGATTCTGACCAAAAACCAAGTCTGGGCTGCAACATTAAATGGATAAACAACTAGCAAACCAAAGAATGAACCCTGCTATTTTAAACAACACCCTAATGCTGGTGCCCGTTACCGAAAAAAACCTTGAACAGTATGTGTCGGTTGGTGTAAAATCCTATTGCGAACATTATCTACACTTATGGGAGAATGAAGATCCCACACCCTACATTTCGCATGGTCTTACCAAGGAAGTTGTAGAACGTGAGCTAAAGAACCCAAATGCAATCAACTATTTGGTCAACTTGAACGAGGAAACGGTTGGTATTCTAAAACTGGTAAAAAACTGTGGTATTGACGAAATCTCGGATGCCGATGCGTTAAAAGCCGAAAAAATCTATTTGCTCAAGGAACATTCAGGTAAAGGTATTGGCAAAGAAATACTTCAATTTATTGAAGAGACGGCAAGGAGTTTAAACAAGAAAATTGTTTGGTTGGATGCCATGCAAAAAGGGAAACCCGTTCATTTTTATCAAAAAAATGGTTATGTCATCAAAAGGGAGAGCGAAGTGGTGCTCCCCAATGCCAAACCTTCTGAAAAACCAATGTGGATTTTGACCAAAGCACTTTAGATCACCAGCCTTTTCGTTGGATTAAATTTTCAACATGGGCATAATGGTGGTTGCTGTGCCAAGCATAGCGGCCAATATTTTCTTTCAACGTCGTTTCCTGATTCCCATCAGGATGAATAAAGCTTCGTTGTAAATCTTCTTCGGAAAGCCCTTTCAACAAATAAACCAACTTGGCATGTATAGCACTTAAATGGTTCAAAGACATTTGAATCGGTGCTGTTCGGGTATCAAACAATTCGGCCCAGGCCTTTTCATTATATGCTTTTATGGTCGGTGTATCCTCCGTCAAGGCCCATTTAAAACGGATATAACTGTTATGGTGACTATCGGAAATATGATGCACCACTTGACGAACCGTCCACCCATCGGGGCGATAAGGGGTTTCCAATTGCTCATCCGTGAGTGGCGTTACCAAATCACTCAAACGTTGCGGCAAATTTTCTAAAACAGCAATCCATTCCTGTAAATCTTCTTTTGTAATAGATTCAGGACTATGAAATTTACCAATAGGGTAACGAAGTTGTTCCAAAGTTTCTTTTTCCATTCGTTAAAAATAACAACTTTACACGAGACCTTACCCCATCAAAAAGCGACATATTTTAATACACTTTTAACTGATTTAAAACCTAACAACCAAATAATCTAGTAATTTTGTAGAGTACTATTTTTTAAATCTAAAAATCAAGGATATATGGCAACTTTAAGATTGGGAGATACCGCCCCGGATTTTACGGCGGTTACTTCAGAAGGAACACTCAATTTTTATGAATACCTTGGCGATAGCTGGGGAATCTTATTCTCGCACCCTGCGGATTTCACGCCTGTTTGCACCACTGAGTTGGGTACAGCGGCCAAATTCAAGGATGAGTTTGACAAAAGAAATGTAAAAATGATGGCACTTAGTGTAGATGGCGCTGCATCTCATTTGGAATGGATCAAGGATATTAACGAAACCCAGAACACTGAGGTAAACTTCCCCATTATTGCCGATGTGGAAAGAAAGGTCTCCGATTTGTACGACATGATTCACCCTAATGCGGACGATACCCTAACGGTACGATCTGTATTTATTATTGATCCAGATAAAAAAATCAAGCTTACGCTGACATATCCTGCCTCAACCGGGCGTAATTTTTACGAATTACTGCGGGTTATCGATTCTTTGCAATTAACAGCAAACCATAAAGTGGCCACACCGGCCAACTGGGAACATGGAGAAAAAGTTGTGGTAAGCCCATCTATACCAACGGAAGAGGCCAAAGGAATCTTTACCAAAGGAGTGGAAGAAGTGAAGCCATACCTGCGTTTAACCCCTGATCCATCGGCTTAAGTTTATATTTTAAAATAAAAAAACTGATTATCAATAAATTAAACGTACCTTTGCAATTCAATTAATTATTATTTCAATTTATATTATGAGTAAAGGAACAGTAAAATTCTTCAATGATTCTAAAGGTTATGGATTTATCACTGAAGATGGTTCAAACACAGATCACTTCGTACACATTTCTGGTTTAATCGATGAAATTAGAGAAGGTGACGTTGTAGAATTCGAACTACAACAAGGTAAAAAAGGATTAAACGCCGTTAATGTACAAGTTACAGACTAAGTTAAAGAATACCTTTTTATAGATAAAGCCCGAGCGTTGCTCGGGCTTTTTTTTTGTTCATTTTTTTTGGGGAGGCATACGCAACCAATTTACTTTTTACTATCTACATTATAAATACCGTTCCCCATAACCATTAAACTACTATAAATGAACACCTTTTTCGGAGTACTCTCGTTCCTTTTAATCGTTAATGCCTTGCTGTTGGTTTGGAGTGTAAACGGTTCCAAAAAATAAATTAATAGTTGTGCAGGGGCAATAGGTAGGGTTTTAAAACGTTGGATTGTTACGTAATAAACACTTGCAGCCATGACCACCTTTTTTAGCGTTCTAATCGTTTTGCTTGCCGTTAACCTGTGTTTACTTCTTTTGAGTGTAAACAGGGCCAAATAAAAAAAGCTCCCATCGCTGGAAGCTTTTATATTCTTTTCGTGAATCTGATTATTTCACGTTCATCAATTCCACATCAAAAATCAATGTCGCATT
This sequence comes from Flagellimonas lutimaris, assembly GCF_003581615.1. GTDB lineage: Bacteria > Bacteroidota > Bacteroidia > Flavobacteriales > Flavobacteriaceae > Flagellimonas > Flagellimonas lutimaris. Next base: position 3,265 of record NZ_QXFH01000074.1, on the reverse strand, counting down.
AGGAGGAATAACCCCTCCTGCCCCTGTGCTTCCATAAGCCAAATGCGATGGAATTACAAAACGGGCCTTATCGCCCACTTGCAATAGGGCTATCCCTTCGTCCCATCCTGGGATCACTTGTCCAACACCCAATACAAAATCTATAGGTTGGTTTCTTTTATAGGACGAATCAAAAACTTGTCCGTTGGTCAATGCACCTTCATAATGTACCGAAACCGTTTTACCTTTTTCGGCTTTGGCGCCACTTCCCTTTTGAATGATCTTGTAACGCAATCCACTATCCGTCTTGTCAAAACCTGCAGCCAATTTTTCCATTTCCGCTTCTGCTTGTGCTTTTTGTTCGGCAATGCGTTTTTCCCTTGCACCTTCGAACGTGCGGAAAGCTTCTATGGCGTTCCAGTTTTTGGCCTCACCCCCTGCTCTAACAATTTCAAGGGTTTCAATGGTATCACCCTGTGCAATGGCATCCACTACATCCTGACCTTTTACCACATTACCAAAAACAGTATGTTTGTTATCCAACCAAGGTGTGGCTACGTGTGTAATAAAAAACTGGCTCCCATTGGTTCCCGGTCCTGCATTGGCCATGGATAATACTCCGGGGGCATCGTGTACCAAATCGGGGTGGAACTCATCATCGAACTTATAGCCAGGATCTCCGGTTCCGGTACCTGTGGGGCACCCTCCTTGAATCATAAAATCGGGGATTACCCTATGGAATTTTAGCCCATCGTAATATGGTTTTCCTTGTGGTTTTACACTATTTTCCATGTCGCCTTCGGCCAGCGCAACAAAGTTGCCCACCGTTCCCGGTGTTTTATCGTGGGTAAGTTTTACCAGTATCTCACCTTTGGTGGTATTGAATTTTGCGTAGATTCCGTCTTGCATTGTATGTTGATTAATAGATTATTAGAAAACTAAATTCTCGGATTTTTATAAAGCTGCAAAGATACGGGTTTATGCTCAAGGTTAAAAGTTGGGGCTGTACTGTACAGGGTGTGCTCTGCTATAAATCTTCCAAGGGACTTCTTACCTGACCAATTACATTATTGGAAACCTTAGTATAGAGCAAGGTTGTTCCAATATTATTGTGGCCTAGTAGTTTTTGGATAATCCGAACATCTGTTCCCTTCTCCAATAAATGAGTAGCGAAACTATGCCTTAAAGTATGTAGAGTTGCGTGTTTTATAATACCTGCTCGCTGTTTTGTCATGGTAAATACTTTGTTTAAACTAGCACTAGAATACATTCCGCCTTGTCGTCCTTCGAACAGATAATTTGTTGGACGGTATTCTTTAAAATATTTACGGAGCAGTTGCAGCAATTTTGGTGGTAGCATAACAATACGGTCCTTTTTTCCTTTGGAAGCTATTATGGACACCAACATTCTGTCGCTATCAATATGTGATATTTTTAGCCTTAAAAGTTCGCCCGACCTAAGTCCCAATGCATAAATAGTGGTAAGCATAGCCTTATGCTTTAAGTTGGATACGCTTTTGAGAAGCATCCTGATTTCGGATTGTGAAAGTATATTGGGCAAAGAATGTGGTTTTTGAGTGGGATAAATAGATTGAAAGTCCATCTTTTTCCTGAAGACTTCCATGAAGAACAGCCTCAATGCTGAAATAAACTGTTTTTGTGATGTATACCCATAATTACGAGCATTTATATGGGCGATCATAATCGGAATTATTTCCTTTTCTGATGCATCCTCTAATTTGTGACTGTTTAAATGGTTGGATTCAAAAAATGTCTTTAGCAACCCTACATAAGTAACAATGGTATTGGAACTGTAGCGTTTGAGTTCCATTATGGTCTTGAAATTGTTCAGATACTCCATAACAATAGATATAAGTAGAAAATAACTAAGTAAATTTGGGTTATTACAATTTACAATAAAAAGTAGAAAATAACTTTGGTTACTTAGGGTTATAAAAACTAAAATCCGCTATTTTAGTTGAACAACCGTTGGGAAAAATGCCTGCGGCCGCTCGGCCAGTACCGCAAGCG
>NZ_QXFH01000074.1:0-1205 GCF_003581615.1 Flagellimonas lutimaris | reverse complement strand
GGCTCCCCGTAGCTAATGCGAGCAAGCTCGCAACACTACTCGCCATAGCCGCGTGGCCGTTGGCGGTAATTAAAACAAACTAATCAATGAAAAAACTTATAATTAAATTTTCATTACTAATATTCATATTTTTTATTAGTTCTTGCAAGACAGATAAATCAAACACAAAAGAGGATAATTCTTCAAACGAAGAAAACTTTTATTTCGGTCAAAAGCCACCTAGCTTAATACCCGAAGTTTTCGCTCCAAACATAGTTTCGGTAAATGGAAGATTTGAAAGTACTGTTTCATTTTCTCCGGACTTGAAAGAATTTTATTTTGAAGCTAAACGAGAAGGCGAACCCTCTCAAATTTATTTCTCTGAAAAAATCAATGGAACTTGGACTCCTGTTAAAAAAATAAGTTTTACTAGAGGAAGGAAAAAAGAAGAAATGCATCCTTTTGTGAGCTCCAATGGAAAAAGGATTTATTTTACCGCATTTGACTCTATTTTTTCAGATGAAAGGATATGGTACGTTGACCGCTTGAAGAACGAATGGAGTGAAGCTATTAAACTTGATTCTCCAGTAAATGAGGATAAGGTATTCTTTGCTAATCATTCAAAGAACAATGAACTATACTACTTCAATTTATCAAAATTCAAAACCTATTATGCCACTAACAAAAATGGCAAGTTTATTGAACCAAAGGAAGTTGAAATTGATATGGGACATCACGCTTTTATCTCACCAAATGATGATTATTTATTGGTTACTGCGAAGAATAAAGAAAAAGAAAGTAGAAAAGACAACGATATATATGTTTATTTCAAAAATCAAGACGGAACTTGGTCAAAGCCAATTAATCTCGGAACTAATGTAAACACGAATTTTTCAGAAAAAGCACCAAGTATTAGCCCTGACGGCAAGTATATGTTTTTTGGAAGAGACGAAAGGGATATAGAACCAGGACTATCAAATATTTATTGGGTAAGCACAGAAGTTATAGAAAAACTAAAACCAAAACAATAGAAAAGTAACTACCGCCAACAATGGCTATAAGTAATTGCTTGTTCTCGCCTACTTCTGAAAATCCACGAGGATTTTCAGTTTGGTGTCTACTTGCAAAGTTAAGTGCTAAACCACGCAACTACTCATAGCCGAGACCGTTGGGAAAAATGCCTGCGGCCGCTCGGCCAGTACCGCAAGCGGCACAACCCCCCGAGC
>NZ_QXFH01000073.1 GCF_003581615.1 Flagellimonas lutimaris | reverse complement strand
TAGTTTTTTGTTTTGTGACTGGAAATGAGGATATGCACCTTAAAAACTTTTCCCTAATTACAAAGAATGGCAAAACGACGTTGGCCCCTGCTTATGATCTGTTGAACTCCTCCATTGCGATTAAAAACCCTGAAGAAGAAATTGCATTGACCCTGAAAGGAAAAAAAAGTAATTTAAAAGCGTCAGACTTTACGGATTACTATGCGAAGGAGCGATTACAATTGAACGAAAAAACCATTGAAACCATACTTCAGGATATATTTCAGGCAAAGGAGAAATGGGAGGATCTTATATCGATTTCTTTTCTTTCCGATGACATGAAAGAAAAGTATTCCAAAATACTGGAACGTCGGTTGAAAATGTTTTATTGATTCATTTCAAAGTATCTTATATTCATGGTGATACGTTTGCCTATGATGTGTTTTTCTATACATGCAACTTCATATTGTAATTTCTTGATTAGATAATCGGATTTTTTCCGATTACGTATGCTTTTTGTAACAACTGTACGGACGGGGGTTACAAGTGTACATCGGCAAGGAGGTATTTAATGTATTTGAAAATGAAACGGAGGCACTGGAACCTATCTCTGCAAAGTCCTATAAAACATGGATTTTCAGTTTTTCCAGGTTTTATGCTATTCCGAATAGTTTACCATAAAAGGTTTATTGTTTTACTTGATTTTGTCCTCGCTAGTGAAACTTATCAATTCTATTCGTTCTTAATTCTTCAATAATTCGATTGGGGTTTAACATCTCCTAGTAAATTAATTAACCTTATGAATGCACTTACATCAAAAATAGAGTCATTCAAATCAAAATAGGGTTGTTGATAGCATTCTGTTGTATGGGTTGGGAATTAATAATTATCCTCGTGTCATTTATTAATTCAATATCAATCAAAATGAAACCATCATCATCATCATCATCATCAAAAGTCCATAATAAATTAAAGCAGGTCTACCTGTTTCATATGCTTGTGGTCTTGGTATTCTTATTTTTTTTGTCATGTCATACCACAACGGATCATAAAGTAAATAAGGAGGAACAAGATGTTATTAGCTCGATTACCAATATTCTTGAAAAAAATTATGTGGATAAGGAAATTGCAACTGAATTATCCCGGATGTTGAAGGAAAATAAAAGCTCTGGAAAATATGAAGGGTTGGATAATACTATTTTTGTTGCAAGGGTGAATAGGGATATCCGTTCAATAGTGAATGATAGGCATTTGCAAGTGATGACCAATTCACCTTCAAAGAAATTACCTTGGAGTAAATCATCAATTCTTAAAGTCGATGTTTTAGAGGGTAACATCGGTTATCTTAAACTTTCCGTTTTCCCCAATCCGAATAAGGAGTACTATGGTCAGATGGCCAATGCTCTAGGCCTCCTAAAGGATACAAACGGTATTATAATCGATTTAAGTGACAATGGGGGAGGGCATCCTGATGCAGTTTCAAATCTTTTGGGTTATTTCGTTGAGAACAAGACCCTCTATGATAGCTTTTATGTGCCATCTATCGATAAAAGTTTTGAATATACTACCCGTGGAGAGGTAAAGGGGCACAAATTAATGAATATGCCATTGGGGATTATTGTCAATGAAAGAACAGCTTCAGTGGCGGAGCTTTGTGCTTTGGCCTTTCAAAATCTCCAACTGGGAAAGGTTTATGGTACTACCACCATGGGTCTGGTAAACTTGGCAGAATACTACCCCATTAATGATTCCCTTTATTTATTGGCCAGTAAAGGAAAGCAGAAGAATCCATTTAATGTGAATATAGAGGATAAAGGCGTGATTCCGGACATCCGTAGCGATAATGCTATTGTGCAGGCCCACTTAGACCTTATAAAAAAAGCACATGGTAGTTCATTTAAGGACTGGTACAACAAGAGTTTGGGAAAAACACCGGTCAAGTTGAACGATTCATTGATAAATACCTATGTTGGCAACTACGGGTACCTTACGATAGGGAAAAAGGATAGTACTTTATATTATAATGATGAGATGGGCTTTTCCTATCAGATGATTCCCCTAAACGAAAACACCTTTGGCCTTAAGTTAAATTCCGATGAGCGATTCAGGTTGATTTTCAAGGAAAATAGGGGTGAAGTAATGTTGATCAAGAAGTATTTTGATGGTAGCGAGATTTCCTATGAAAGACTATGATGGTTTTTGTTCTATGCCTCGAATGTCAGGTCTTTTGTGAGATTCATGAATAATTCTTGCAGCATGGTAACAAATCAAAAAAAATGAAAAAAATATTCAGTGTATTCTACTTGTTGGTGCTAATCTTAGGCTGTAAGGAGGAAAAGGATTTTGAATTGGAGTCCTTGACCGAAAAGCCACCGGTTGTAATTTCTGAAAACGGTCCCGAAATATTTCAATATTGGGAATTTGAACGTTCAAGATATCTGTTCAGTGAAGATTTGGGGGAAATCAGCTATCTCCGGGCATATAAAGATTCCATTGCCGATGAACTCGGTCCGTCGGTGCTGAAGGATATATTGGATAACCAACGTATTCAATCATCCCTTGGTATCGTAGAAGGAAATCCAGATGGTTTGAGCAACTTTGAGTTGATACATAAGAATCAAATTGGCGAAGTGCGAGATTTAAATTATTTAGAAGCAGAGCTTCTTAATTACCAGGCCAGCAGGTTCCCATTGTTCAGTCAGCCCACAGAATTCCATGGTTTTGTTTTAATAAATGTGGACCGGGACCTTGTAAGGGTTTATTTTGGGGCAAATGACCAACCTTGGCCACCAAAACCAAAACCTATCATAGCCCATGTGGAAGAAGCTCTTGAAAAGGGTTGGAAATTAATGTATCATCTTCACAATCATTATGAAGAACCAAGTAATGGATATATCGGGGCAATGGCGCCAAGTTTGGCCGATGTACATTATTTTAAGGTCCTCGTTAAAAGATTTGGATTGCAAAAAGCGCTTATAACCAATGGCTTCACTACATTGGTTTTACCGGCGGCTGAATTTGACAAATTGAATTCGCATTAAATTTTAACACAACTATTTTCACCCGGACTCTTTTGGAAAAATATATAGTGGAAGTAGTTTAAAAGTGTGCATCGACTGTAATCCATCACTTCAATTGAACTTTATTCTAAAAAATTTGGTGTAACAGTTCATTTCTGGTCAAAAAAGCAATGATCGTACCATTTGAAATTATTTGGATTGGATATGAGCTTGAGGAACCTCGTTAATGTTATTTATCCTGTTTATTGTACACCCAATTTTTTTAGAAAGGACTTTTTATAGCTTTTACTGACTCGTAAAAGTATATTGGTGCTCATCTTAACATCCAACTCCCCATAGTTGGAGTTAATCAGCTCTTGTATATAATCGAAGTTGACAATGGTTGATCTGTGGATCCTTGCAAATGGGTATGGCTCTAAGTGTTTTGAAAGATTTGCCAAGGACTCCCTTAAAACGTGCTTCTTGTTTTGTGTGAATATTTCCGAATAATATCCTGATGCCCGTATATACATGATTTCCTTGGTCGGGATGAGCTGAATCTTATTGCCTAATTTGACCATGATCTTCCCGGAATTGAAAGAGGTATCCTTTTTGGATTGGCTGATGTGGTCTATCAAATCCTTCAGTCTTTTTTCGTATTCCAGGTTGCTGTCGTTCAAATGTAATTGCACCACCCGGTTGATACATTTATTGAAGCGCTCATCCTTAAAGGGTTTGAGCAGGAAATCAAAGGCAAAATGGTCAAATGCGGTAATGGCATGTTTGTCATAGGCGGTCACAAAGATGACCAATGGTGTGGACTTGATTTTCTTCAATATGTCGAAACCGGACATATATCCGAGATCTACATCCAAAAAAAGTACATCTGGATCAAGTGAATCTATTTTCGAAATAGCCTTGTCCGCTTCTGTGAAGGAAGCTATTATTTCAAATTCGGGATGGTCCTTTAATAGTTGCTCGATTCTCTTTACAGCAAGTAATTCATCGTCAACTACCACCGCTCTTATTTTATGGATGAGCCGGGTAAACTGAGCCACCCGCGCCGGACGAAAGTGAGCAGTGTAAATCAACTGCTTGGATTTGACCTGTCCGTGGGTTAAACTTAGTTTTTATTTTTCAATTTTCTTCTCATTGATTCACCTTTTATGTCGATTCTGTGTGCCGTGTGTACCAAACGGTCTAGTATGGCGTCGGCCAGAGTTCTCTCCCCGATGATGTCGTGCCATTTTGATACGGGCAATTGTGATGCAATTATGGTCGATCTCTGTCCGTGACGATCCTCGATGATCTCCATGAGCGCATGCCTGTTGATATTGTCCAGTGGCTTGAGCCCGAAGTCATCAAGTATCAGTAGGTCCTGTTTTTCAAGCTTGCCTATCTGTTTAGGATAGGAACCGTCCGCTTTTGAGGTCTTCAACATGGTAAAGAGCTTGGCCGTGTTGAAGTACATGACCTTTTTCCCCATGGAACAGGCCTGGTGGCCGATTGCGGAGGCCAGATAGCTTTTGCCGACCCCGGTGCTCCCGGTAATGAGGACATTCTCCCTTTTTTTGATAAAATCGCAGTTGCCAAGGCGCTGTACCTGGTTTTTGTCCAATTGTCTGGAAGGCCTGTAATCCACCGCCTCCATAACGGCAGCATACCTAAAGCGCGCCGATCTGGTCAGGCGTTCTATCCTGCGGTTATGGCGGTCGTCCCACTCGCATTGTACGAGGTAGGCAATGATCTCGTCATTGGTATAGTCGGTGTCCGTTCCGTTGGGCCCCAAGGTCGTTTCAAATGCCCTGTGCATGCCATGGAGCCTGAGCTCCTTCATCTGTTGTATTGTCCTTTCGTTCATATGTAGTATTTAAGTATTTGTCCCTATTCATAATATTTTCCGCCCCGTATGTTCTGGTGCTCGGGCATTTCCAGATTATCATCGGCGCCCTCATCAAGCTTGTCCCAGCCCTTTTTTAGGATGCGCTCGACCATATTGTAATTATATGCACCATATTCCGTTGCCCTTCTACAGGCGCTGTCAAGACGGTCCCTGCCATATTTCTTGGCAAGGTGCAGTACGCCAAGACAGGATTTATAGGATTGTTCGGGATGCTGCTTCTTGTCCAATATGGCCATGATGTAGCCTTGGCAGCTTTCCCCTATGTTTCCCGCCCAGGCAATGAACCTTTCACTGCTCCATTCGCTGACGAAGCGGTGGTGGGAGGGCATGTGCTCGGCCAAAGTGGTATAGCCGTAACGTTTCCTGTTTCTTCGGTGCACGGCCAGCCTTTCATGTTTATGGTAGACCTCGACCATACTGTCGGTATAGACAAGCTTTACCTGTTTGCCGATATGCCTGTAGTGTACGCTGTAATAGTGCTTGTCCCTGCCAAGGTAGATATGGCTGTTCTTGTGCACGGTGGCCTGGGCGTACCGTTTTATCTCATAGCGTTTTTCGGGCAGGGGCATCAGTTCCCGGCTTTCCACCTCGAGGAACAGTGAACGTCGGGAGTATTCCCTTCCCCTGAAGGACATGTCGTTGTGCTTTTCCAACAGTTCCCGGATCGCGGTGTTGATATCGGCCACACTGTGGAAGGTCTCGTTCCGTAAGGGCGCGAACACCCTTGTGTAGATGATTGCGCACGGCGTTCTCCACTATGGCCTTGTCCCTTGGCCTATAGGTGCGCGTGGGAAGGACCGCCGTTTCGTAATGCTCGGCAAAGTCGGCGAACACCTCGTTGACCTTTGGTTCATAGCGGCTGCTCTTGGTAACGGCCGATTTAAGGTTATCGGGCACCAGTGCCCTCGGCACACCGCCGTAGAACCACAGTGCGTTCTCGGTGCAGCGGATGAAGTCCTCGAGCTTCTGGCTGGCACAGGCCTCCACGTAGGTATACTGGCTGCTGCCCAGTATGCAGACGAACACTTCCAGTTCCTTGAGCTCCCCGGTGTCCCTCTCGACAATGGTGAGCTTCTTGCCCGTGAAATCGATGAACAGCTTGTCGCCGGCCTTGTGTTCCATCCGCATCACGGGGGAGGCCTCCTTTTGCCATTCGGCGTACCAGTACTTGAACTGTGAGAGCCTGAACCCATCGGGATGCTTGGCATAATATTCCTCCCAGAGCAACTGTCGGGTCACCCCGGTCTTTCTTATCTCCTTGTCAAAGTAGGGAAAGTACCTCTGTAGCTCGACCAGTTTTGGGCTCATTGGCCTTTGGTCGGTCTTGAAGAGGCCGTGCAGTTCCTCCAAGGTCATCTTCTCCACCTCATAGGCCGTCAGGCGGTAACGTTTGAAGAAATCGATGTACTTGGCCACCGTGTTGCGGGAGATGCCCAACTGCTGGCTTATCCGCCGTTTGCTCACACCCGAGGTGTGGAGCTTGAATATCCGTTTTATTTTTCGCATGTCTATCTGCTTGTTCGCCATGGTCCTTTTTCACAAAAAAAAGACCTTTGGCACATTACAGACAGATCAGGTCCAAAAGTGGCTCACTTTCGTCCGGCGCGGGTGGCTCACTTTCACCGGCCAGCTATGCTCACTTTGGTCCGGCGAAGGTGGTATACTATGTCCGGCGTTTCCAGGTTGAGAAAGTGGAATTCTTCAAGAGAATAGTTTTTTGTTTTGTGACTGGAAATGAGGATATGCACCTTAAAAACTTTTCCCTAATTACAAAGAATGGCAAAACGACGTTGGCCCCTGCTTATGATCTGTTGAACTCCTCCATTGCGATTAAAAACCCTGAAGAAGAAATTGCATTGACCCTGAAAGGAAAAAAAAGTAATTTAAAAGCGTCAGACTTTACGGATTACTATGCGAAGGAGCGATTACAATTGAACGAAAAAACCATTGAAACCATACTTCAGGATATATTTCAGGCAAAGGAGAAATGGGAGGATCTTATATCGATTTCTTTTCTTTCCGATGACATGAAAGAAAAGTATTCCAAAATACTGGAACGTCGGTTGAAAATGTTTTATTGATTCA
>NZ_QXFH01000072.1 GCF_003581615.1 Flagellimonas lutimaris | reverse complement strand
AATAGCTAGCAAGAAGATTGAAATGCGTCATTCTGAATTTATTTCAGAATCTCATCGAGTGGTGACCCAATCATTATGAGAACCTGAAACAAGTTCAGGTTGACGAAAACCGGCTCTTTGGACATCTTCCTTGGACAATTTTCCCTAATTGAGCTCAATTGCCTGAACATCAACAAGAAAAGGGGCCAAACCTAAGTTTGACCCCTTGCACTTCAACTTCAACATCACAAACACTTAAGTTTTACTTCATGTCGTGCATTTTCAATTCTTTCACCAATTCTTTTGTGGTGAACACACGGCTTGAAATCATTTTATAGTTGGTTTGGGCAGCTGCATTACCATCCAATCCAGGTAGTTTGGCAGAAGCTGTAGCGTCACCCACTACGGCTACTTCAAAACCGTTTTCTACCAATTCCCTCATATGTGATTCAGCACACAGGTTACCGGACATTCCTGCCAAGATTACTTTGTCCACACCTTGTTTTCTCAACTGCAAGGCCAAATCGTTGGACTCGGAACCGAACACTTTGTGAGGACTTGTAACTACTACCCTATCCTTGTTAATGTACTTTTTGTAACGAGGCAACCAATCGGCACCGGAACCTTCAAAACCTTTTACGTTCAATTGGTCCCCACGGTCGAACATGCTGATGTTGTGCATTAATTTTTCGAGGGTTCCCTCAAACTTCCACACATGATCGTGCTGGTAGTAGTAGTGGGGAGAAATAAATACGGGAATGTTGTATTCTTCGCCCAGCTTAAAAATGGTCTCCAAGTTCTCGATGGTGTTGTTCTCCTGAACGCTCTCTCCTACAGCTCCCCAGGCCACACCATCGGGGCTAAGGAAATCGTTTTGTGGATCGGTGATTACAATGGCGGTGGTGCCGTCAATGATAAAACCTGGTTCTGGTAATTGAGCATGGAGCCCCGAAATGGTAATCATGAACACGGTAAGTGTTCGCATCAAATTTTTCATGGTATTTTATTTTAACTGATTAAACTTAAATTTTGATGGTACAAAGTTGCGGCAATACCGAGCATGAAAAAATGGATGAACTACGCCAGTGAATGGACAATTTTCCTCTCTTTTGATTTATCTCAACATCAAACTGATAATCTCGTCCATTCAAACAGGCTATTGGTGAATTCAAATGGGGGATTCGTCAATTGCGTGCGCAAAATAATTGCGTATGATGTAGTTTGATCAAAAAATAAGAGTATGACTACACTTGAAACTATAAATGCCTTACAGATATTTTGTTTGATTATGGCGGGCATCATAATCTTTATCGCTGGCTGGCTGTTCGGTGCCGAATGGAGGAAAAGAAACCAGGTTTGATACAATACCAGAATTGTATTGCCGTTCAACCAAACCTGAACCTACTTAAACCTACTTAGCCATTTTTTGGAGAGCACCCAATATTGAATCTATTTTGGCCTACTTTGGAGATGGACAATTCACTGTAAGGATTGATAAGCTACGTAGTGGGGAAATCCGCTATCTCTGCTGGCACAAAAGCAACAGTATTTTGGCCAAACCCAATTTGATCTTACGGCATGGAAAAGTTAACGAAACACCTAATGGAGAGGTTACCGAGTTTATTTTTCACCATAACGAATCAACATTTATCGTGGAACATATTGTCTCTAAAATGGAGGGGGGAGCCAATTACTTTTTTATTGAGGTTACCGATAACCAACAAAAAAAAAGTACTTGGAAAATGAACCAAATGCCAATTCCCAAGTACTTTCAATAGTTATTATGATGTAATCTTATCCTTTGTAGGTAACCCTATAAATAGCATTGCCCTCATCATCGGAAATGAGCAAAGAACCATCTTCCAAGAACAATAGGTCTACAGGTCTACCAAAAGCCTCTTGCGACTCCTCATCCAACCAACCATCAATAAATGGTTCATAACTAACAGCTTTGCCATTTTCCAGCTTAACCATGGTTATCCTGTACCCTACTTTGGAGGAGCGGTTCCAAGAACCATGTTCGGCCAAAAATGCATGGCCTTGATATGCCTCTGGGAACATAGGTCCTTTTCCAAATTTTACACCCAAAGCAGCTACGTGTGCTCCTAAAGGTTGCACTGGGGCCACAAAATCGGAGCATGGGCGCTGATCGCCAAATTCAGGGTCTTTTACCGTTCCACCGTGACAAAATGGGTAGCCAAAATGCTGACCCACTTCGGTAAGTTTATTTAATTCACCCGGAGGTACATCGTCACCCATCATATCCCTACCATTATCGGTAAACCATAGTTCATTGGTATCTGGATGCCAGGTAAAGCCAACTGTATTTCGAACTCCGTGTGCCACGATCTCGCGATTGCTACCATCGGGATCCATTCGAGTAATCGTACCAAAGCGCTCATCTTCATCGGTACGATCACAGATGTTACAAGGTGCACCTACGGGAACATATAATTTATTGTCAGGACCAAAAGCGATGTATTTCCACCCGTGGTGAAATTCGGTCGGGTAATCGTCATAGATCAATTCAGGTTCCTGTGGATTTTCCAGTTGCGATTCAATGTCGGAATATTTAAACAAACGACTCACTGCGGCCACGTACAAAGCGCCATCTCTAAAAGCCAGTCCGTTAGGCTGCTCCAAATCGGATGCAATGGTGTAGGTCTCATCCACCCTATAATCGCCATCCGTATCTTTTAGCGCATAAACATTTCCTTCGTTTCTGGTCCCCACAAAAAGGGTTCCATCGGCACCCATGGCCATGGAACGAGCACCTTCCAAGTTTTCTGCATAGACATCTATGCTAAAACCTTCTGGTAGATTAAGACGGTCCAATGGTAGATCACCGGTATATTTTAGTGCTTCTTGGGCATTCTCCGCTACTTCCTCGGTAGTTTCCTCCTCGTTACCTTCTTTGTTTCCTTTACATGCAATAAAAGCTACTGAAAGCATCAGTATCAGTACAGACCTTAAGGTCAACGTATACATTCTCATCTTGTTATATTAGGTGTTTTGGTTTCTGAATCAATAAAGCTATGATAAAATGATGGAAAGAGGAAGAACTTTGGGGTTTGATATCATTCATCCGTATCAGAAAGTCTGACACGAATTGCCCAAAATCCTTGTAATAAATCTATTATTCTTCCTTGTATTCGGAAAGATTGCCTTGGTACCACATATTTGTTCGGTGGGTACTGGAAACGGTAAGCCTTGCTGTACCATTGGGATACAATTGTGCAATTACCTGAAATCCTTCAGATTTTTCACTTATTGTAAAACGCATGGTTTGTCCGACTCCTTTTTTATTCGGAGAAAATGAGAGATCCTTAGGTATGCCCTCGAATATGATTCCAGTTTTGTTTTGATTGTAGTATCCGCCCATTCTGCGTTCGCCGAAAAAGGGAAGGTCGGCCATTACGCTATCGCCTACCATGCGAAAATATCCTCCGGTTCCAGAGATATCGATTCGGCTTGCCGTACTTCCTGGCGGCAACAAGCCCGCATTGGCAATGCTATTAAAGCTTTGGGTTGCCATGGGTTGCGCCCAATTGGCTTGAATCTCAAATTGTTTGTTGGAAATCATTTGGTCCAATGCTGCGATTTCCTCGGCTGTTGCATTGTTTTTGCTCGATGCGCATGCTATAGAGGTCAACAGTACGATGTACGCCCCTACTTTTACTATAGACTTCATTGATTTGATTATTAACTTCTAACAAGTTACAAAATGCCACAATCAAATCCGTGATAAATAACTGTGTTTTAACGTTTAAAACGTTCAAAAATGGCCAACGTCTTTTTGGTGTTGATAAAATAAACACCTGTCAACAATATTACCGCTGCCATTATAGACTGTAACGTAATCTGTTCATCCAAAAAATACCATCCTAAAAGCAATGCGACAATGGGGTTAACGTAGGTGGATGTCGCCACCTTTTCCGGTGATACCGCCTTTAAAAGATAATTGAAGGATGTGAAGGCCAATATACTTCCAAAGATCACTAAGAGAACCATAGAAATTTGCACCTCTCCGCTCCAAACCATTGGGGAGGACCATTTTTCACCAAACCCAATGCTCATCAACGCCAAAATCAGTCCTGCCGTGAACATTTGATAGCCAGTGTTGACGAAATAATTGGTGGGAAGGTCTGCTTTGGCCACAAAAAGACTTCCGTAGGCCCAACTGAGCATACAAAAGAATATCATGACCATTCCAATAATGGAATCTTCTTGTGCAATTACCTGTTTTTGACTTACCAGTAAATAAATTCCAATAATACCAAAAATGACCCCTATTACCGACATGGGTTGAATTTTTTTGCCTTGCAAAACGCGCATCAACAACAAAATAATCAAGGGTTGGGAAGAAATCTCCAATGCGGCAAAACCACTATCCACGTAGCGAAGTGCCCATACCACTACTCCATTTCCAAAACTAAGAAATAGAATTCCCGCAATTATCGTATTTAGTAACTGCTTTTTGGTAATGGTCAAAGGGATTCCCATAATCTTGGCCAAAAGGAAAATACATAATCCTGCTGTAGTGAACCTACAACTGGCCAGCATAAAAGGCTCCAACTCCAATACAGCTATTTTGTTTAATAGGTATGTAGAGCCCCAAATAACATAGATGGCAAAAAAAGCCAAGATAACGAGGACAGAGTTTGAGGATTTTGCCATAAGAAGACAGAGTTACTGCCTTGCAATATTACGTATGTTTATGGAAGAAATTATCGATGCCGATAAATTTTAGAATAATTTATTTCAGCGATAAATAAAGTGAAGTTATTAATCCACTAGGTATGAAGCAATATCGTTTTCCAATTTTTTGAAGTGCTTTAAATGTTGCTCAACTTCTTTATTGTTTGCTTCTTTTAAATCCGTCTTTCGTTGTTGAATCTTGGACACAATCCGATGGTGATGTTTTGTATAGTTTTGGATACTCCTTTTCAGTTCATAAAACTTTTCAAATTGTTGCGGGCATTTTGGTTCGCAGGTGTACGAGTTTAATTTTTGCGACAGGCGCTGTACCATTTTATTATTTCGCTCCACCCGCACCAATAGCTCTTGTTGGTGCTCAATATTATTCTGGGTGATGTTTTCCATAGAATCTCAAAAGTTTTAACATTAACAGATTGACCTCTATTAAGTTACATAAATTCTTTCAAATTCCCGACGGCTTAACTCACATTTAATGGTTTATTTAACATCTATAAACAAAAAAAGCCCGGTCAATACCGGGCCTTTGTATCCAATTTTAGGTTGATGCCTAATTCTCGGTTTTCTCGTAAGCTTCTTCTTTAAGCTCGTCACTTGCAACAATGGCAAGCTCTACACGTCTGTTTGCAGCTTTACCTGCGGCAGTTTCGTTGCTTTCCACAGGTTGTTCCTCACCATACCATTTGGTTGTAAATCGTCCACTGGAAATGCCCTTAGCCACCAAATAACTTGTTACGGCTTGTGCCCTACGTTGGGAAAGACCCATATTGTATTCGGCCGCGCCGTCACTATCGGTATGACCTTCCACTAATATGTTGGTTTTTGGATATTCCTTAAAGATTCCAGCCAATTTATCCAAAGTGGCAGCAGAAGCACCTTTAACGTCGGATTTGTTAGTGTCAAAATAAACACCGTTCTCACCACTAAAGGTAACATTGATTCCCTCACCTACTCGTTGTACTTCGGCACCCGGGATTTCTTGTTCGATTTGTTCCGCCTGTCGATCCATACGGTTTCCAATGTAACCACCGGCAGCACCACCCACCACGGCACCAATAATGGCACCTAGAGCGGTATTTCCTTTACCTACATTGTTTCCAATAACACCACCGATAACTGCACCGCCACCAGCGCCAATTGCAGCACCTTTTTGGGTGTTATTTGCGTTTTTGATGGCATCGCAACTGATAATCATGGTCAACGCCAAAAAAGCTGTTGCACCTTTTAAAACTATATTTTTCATGAATTTATTTTTTTGAGAATTCGTAAACAATAGTCACGGGTTTTCCGTCAACTGAAACATTGGAATTAAGGGTCATGGATTGCTCCGATAGACTCACAATGTTAAGACGGTACCCATATCCTCCAGAGATATCCTTTCTGTTTTCGTCAATAAACTTAAACTGAAGTTGACTCTGATAGTTCTGTTGCGGCTCCACCACGGACCATCTAAAAAAACGGTCTCCACCTTGGCAAAGCGAGCTTTGCTTTATGGTGTAGCGTCCTGTACTATTGTTGTCCCTAAAGAACCATTCACTGTCTTCAAAGCAGATATCCTCTGCATCATTGAAGATGGTCGATTTAAAGTTTCCAGTATTGTTTTCGTAGTAAACGTTATCCAAATTCCAAGTGCCGCTGAACAGATTTCGCTGCGTTCTAGCACTTTTGGAAACGGAACATGACGAGAGCAAAAGTCCCATCACTGTAAAAAGTAAAAGTGATCGTTTAATCATAAGAATTAAGTTAATGTTCAAAAAATATACGATTTGGGGTATGTTTCTAGTTGTTAAATTATTAAAAAAATAGCTAACCAACTGGTTTTAATATTGATATAATTCAATTAATTCCTCTTCAAATCTTTTTTTAGGCAAAAAATTAGCTTCAAGAGATTTTGCAAAGGGTACCGGAGTTTCCAAACTCCCCACCCGTTTGACCGGGGCATCCAAATATTCGAAACAGTTTTCCATCACCATGGCCGAAATGTCGCTGGCTATTCCGCCGAACAAAGTGTCTTCTTGAAGCACAATCAATTTCCCTGTCTTTTTTACCGAAGCAAAAATGGTTTCCATATCCAAAGGTTGAAGTGTTCTTAAATCTACTAGGTCTGCATCAATTTCTGGATGCTTATCAAGCGTTTCCATAGCCCAATGCACTCCTGCACCATAAGTGACCACCGATATGGAATTCCCTTCCCTTAAAAGGCTGGCCTTACCCAATGGCAGTGTATAATAATCGGTGGGAACATCACCTCTAATGCTTCTATACAATCCTTTATGTTCAAAAAAGAGGACGGGATTTGGGTCGTTTATAGCCGTGTTCAACAATCCTTTGGCATCATATGGAAATGCTGGATATACGACTTTGAGCCCAGGAGTTTTGGTAAACCAGGCCTCATTGGTCTGTGAATGAAAGGGCCCCGCCCCTACACCACCTCCGCAAGGCATTCGGATTACCACATCCGCTTTTTCGTTCCAGCGGTAATGCACTTTAGCCAAATAGTTGACAATCGGATTGAACCCGGAACTCACAAAATCGGCAAACTGCATCTCCATAACAGCTTTCATTCCGTTGATGGACAATCCCATGGCCGTGGAAACAATCGCTGACTCACAAATGGGCGTGTTTCTTACCCGGCTCCTCCCAAATTTTGGTACAAAACCTTCCGTAATTTTAAAAACACCACCATAATCAGCAACATCTTGCCCCATGATTATCAGTTCGTTGTGACGGTACATGGATTGTTCCAATCCTTGAGATATGGCATCAACAAACCGTATATTCTCACTTGAGTTTGATTCAGGTTCAATATTTTGATATTCAAAATCTTGATAAACCTCTATTAATTCTTTACTTTCATTGGAAGATACATCTGGTTCATCAAAAGCGAGCTGTAAGTTCGAGTTGATTTCCTCGGTAAAACCTGCTTTGATGTCCTCAATCATTGCTTCTGTAAGCACTCCTTCCTCCAACAGAAAACTTTCATAGTTAGAAATAGGGTCTCTCTTTCCCCACTCCTTCATCAATTTATCAGGGACATACTTCGTGCCGCTTGCCTCTTCGTGCCCACGCATCCGAAACGTTTTGAACTCCAAAAGTACTGGACGTGGTCTTCTGCGAATTGCCTTGCACAGTTCATCGACCTTGGCATATACCTCCAATATATTGTTTCCATCAATAATTCTGGACTCAATTCCATACCCTTTGGCCCTATCCGCCAAATGCTCGCAATTGTATTGCTCGTTTGTTGGAGTGGATAGGCCATACCCATTGTTTTCAATGCAGAACAGAACGGGCAAATTCCAAACTGAAGCAACATTCAACGCTTCATGAAAATCACCTTCACTGGTTGCCCCTTCCCCAGTAAAAACAGCAGTCACCCGCTTCTTTCTTCGCAACATATCTGCCAAAGCGATACCATCCGCAACCCCAAGTTGAGGGCCTAGATGGGAAATCATCCCAACAATTTTGTATTCCTGCGTGCCAAAATGAAAACTACGGTCCCTACCCTGGGTAAACCCGCTTTGTTTTCCCTGCCACTGGGAAAAAAGTCGATTTAAAGGGATGTTTCTGGAAGTAAAAACGCCCAAGTTTCGGTGCATGGGAAGGATATACTCATTTTCCTTGAGCGCCTTGGTGACACCCACGGAAATAGCCTCTTGCCCTATACCACTAAACCATTTGGAAATTTTGCCCTGCCGTAGAAGAATCAGCATTTTTTCCTCTATCATTCTCGGCTTCAGCATGCCTTTGTACAAATCCAGCAACTTTTGTTGTTCCAAGCTGCCAACATGATACCTCATACAATTAAATTCTGTTGGATAAATGTAGTAAAAAGCCCTTCAAAACACCTTAAAATTCCAAAACCTTCAGCAATATTCCCTATTTTTGATCTAACATCAAAGATGACGATATGAGTGCTATCCCAAGTGTAGACCTGAAAGATTTTGTTTCGGGCGACCCAAAAAGAAAAGAAAAATTTGTTGAAGAAATCGGTGCTGCTTTCGAGGATATCGGCTTTGTAGCGCTAAGCGGACATTTTTTATCTGATGAATTGGTGGAAAACCTATATGCCGAAATAAAAAAGTTCTTTAATCTTCCGCAAGAAGTGAAAGATAGATATGAAATAGAAGGCATTGGCGGTCAACGAGGATACACCTCTTTTGGAAAAGAACACGCCAAAGGCAAAAAAGAAGGTGACCTTAAAGAATTTTGGCATTTTGGACAATATGTAGAGGACAATGCAAAGCTTGAAGCCGAATACCCCGACAATGTGACCGTAGAGGAGCTCCCTGATTTTAATGAGGTGGGTAAGGAGACCTATAAAATGCTGGAAAAAACCGCAAAATATGTGCTTCGAGCGTTGGCTTTGCACCTAGGTTTGGAAGAAACCTATTTTGATGACCACATTAAAAATGGCAACTCCATTTTAAGACCCATCCACTATCCGCCCATTACCGAAGAACCCAAAAATGCAGTGCGAGCGGCCGCTCATGGTGACATTAACCTTATTACCTTATTAATGGGAGCTCATGGGAAAGGGCTTCAGGTAAAAGACCATGAAGGGAATTGGGTGGATGCCATCGCAAAACCCGACCAGTTGATGATCAATGTTGGGGATATGCTCTCCAGACTATCTAACAATAAATTGAAGTCAACTATCCACCAAGTAGTAAATCCACCCAAAGAGTTATGGGGAACCTCAAGGTACTCCATTCCGTTTTTTATGCATCCTGTAAGCGACATGCCTTTGAATTGCTTAGAAAACTGTATTGATGAAGAACATCCCAAAGCTTTTAAGGATATTACTGCCGGGGAATATCTTCATGAAAGATTGATTGATTTAGGATTGATAAAAAAATAGCCATGGACTTAGGAGACCAGCTTAAAAACTTATTTCCAGATCACGTTCCTTCAGAAGAACCTGAAAACAATAATGAAAAACCTGCTTATTGGATACAGGACGACCCTATTATCTGCAAATATGAAAAACGCAAAGGCAAACCCGTCACCATACTTGAAGGATACAATGGCGCCGATAGCGATTTTAAAAAATTGACGAAAGACCTAAAAACACTTTTGGGAGTCGGCGGAAGCTTTAAGAATGAGGCTATTATCATTCAAGGGGATTACCGGGACAAAATCATGGATTTCCTAAAGGAAAATGGATTTTCCGTAAAGCGTGTTGGCGGATAACTGATAATTTAGTAATAAACCATTATGGTTTTTTCTACATGTTAAAAAGTAGTCGCAAATACCAATGTTTTGTGAAAAAATTTTTGTGTTCCTGCTTTATAGCTTACTTTTATTATTCCTAACCAACGAAAACTGAGCTGAAAATGAAATCACTGTTGCACATAACCAACGGGGACAGTTTCACGTCTAGATTACAATCTTTGCAATTCAATGGAGATGTAATTACCTGGAGGGAAATGCTTTGCGAAGGCAAGACCCTCTCCACTGTAGGAAGTGAATCTTTTTGGAAAACAAGATTTGAGTTCCTCAATAAAAACTACAAAGTTTCCAAATCTTGGTTTATCGAGAAAACCCTTAAGGAATATCGGTCTCTTTGTAATCACAAACAACAAGACCAAATTGTTCTTTGGTTCGAATATGATCTTTTTTGCCAAATCAATATGCTAGCTGTGATCAGTTGGCTGAAAACTCACAGAAGGCATGCTGAAATTTCATTGGTATGCAGCGGTAAAGTAGAGGGTTCCGATAAACTTTATGGTCTTAATGAACTCAACGATGACAAACTGCTTGAGCTCTACGAAAACAAAAAAGTACTTTCACAGGACGATATAGAATACGCAGATTATATCTGGCAACTGTATTGCAGTGATAACCCAATTCGATTGGAAAACCAGATTGCCAACAATGATTTTCAATTCGAATACCTATCTGACGCCTTAAAAACACATCTAAAACGATTTCCTACCATTAAAAACGGACTTAACGATTTGGAGAACCACATTTTGGAGGTGGCCAAGCAGGTAAAGCCTGAGTCCAGAAAAGAGTTAATGAAGGAATTATTGACAAACCAAGGTTTCTACGGTTTCGGAGATACACAATACGACCGAATGATTTCTTCTTTAAAACCACTTTTTAGTTCGTTTGACCCTGTCAAATTAACCAAAAAAGGGTTGGATGTTTTAAAACTAGAGGCAAATTACTATTCGGAACTACGTGACAATCAAATGTATCTGGGCGGTTCCTTAAAGTATAACTTCCTATACAATACAGAAACGGACCGAATCCTTAAATTATAGCAAATGGGCTCATCACTGGGCAGTTCAGAGCTTATTCTGAATCCTGATGGGAGCATTTACCATCTCAACCTTCTTCCTGAAGATATTGCGACCACCATTATAACAGTAGGTGATCAAAATCGCGTGCATGAAGTTTCCAAATACTTTGACTCTATCGAAGTGAACAAAAGCAAACGTGAGTTTGTTACCCACACAGGGCACTATTCAGGAAAACGAATTACTGTAATCTCAACAGGTATTGGAACCGACAATATCGACATTGTTTTTAATGAATTGGACGCGCTTGCAAACATCGATTTCACTTCTAGGCAAATTAAATCCCAAAAGACGAAACTCAATTTTATACGGGTCGGTACATCCGGTTCTCTTCAACCGGACATCCCGGTTGACACTTTCTTAATCAGTTCCGCCGGCATTGGGTTCGACAACCTTATGCACTTTTATGACTGTGGACACATCAAAAACAGGGAACTGGAACAAGCGCTGACAGAATACTTGGGATGGGAGAAATACAACATTCACCCTTATGTTGTTGATTTTGATAAGGAGTTGGGTGCTGTTTTTGCTTCAAATCGTATACGATTTGGCGTAACAGGTACCAATTCAGGCTTTTACGGACCACAAGGCAGGTCGCTTCGGTTAAAGCTAGCCATTCCTGATTTCAATGAAAAGCTAGCCGATTTTTCATTCGGGAATTTTAGGGTAACCAATCTTGAAATGGAGACAGCCGCTATGTATGGCATTGCAAAACTGCATGGACATCGAGCTGTTTCGCTCAATGCAATTTTGGCCAATAGGGCTACAGGTGAATTCTCCAAACAAGGACACAAGACCATAGATAGGTTGATACAGTACACCTTGGAACAAA
Source organism: Flagellimonas lutimaris (assembly GCF_003581615.1). GTDB lineage: Bacteria > Bacteroidota > Bacteroidia > Flavobacteriales > Flavobacteriaceae > Flagellimonas > Flagellimonas lutimaris. Next base: position 456,198 of record NZ_QXFH01000072.1, on the reverse strand, counting down.
TCGCCAAAAGTCAATTGGTATAATTTTCTGCGCCCATTTTTTTGAAAGATACCGCACGGAATCATAATTTTAACCCACAAAGAATCGAGACGTATGAAAACGGTAAAAATAATTGGGGTCCCCGAACATTTTAACCTTCCTTGGCACTTGGCCATGGAAGACAATGCATTTGAGGATAGGGGCATTCAATTGGAATGGACAGATATTCCCGAGGGAACGGGAAAAATGACTGAAATGCTGCAGGATGGAGAAGCCGACATGGGTATTATCCTTACCGAAGGCATTATCAAAAGCATTTCACAGGGTAACCTCAGCAAAATTGTTCAAGAATATGTCTCCTCTCCCCTTTTTTGGGGCATCCATGTAGATGCAAATAGCGAAAGAAATTCCATCAAGTCTTTAAAAGATGATAAAGTGGCCATCAGCCGTATGGGTAGCGGAAGTCATTTAATGGCCTACATCAATGCGCAGAACCAAGGTTGGAACACTGAAAATCTTGAATTTGAAATCATAAATAACCTGGATGGTGCCGTTGAAAATCTATCAAGTGGCTCCAACGCTTATTTTATGTGGGAACACTTCACCACCAAACCGCTTGTAGACAACGGAACTTTTAAACGGTTGGGGGACTGCCCTACCCCTTGGCCTTGTTTTGTGATTGCCGCTTCAAATGCATTTCTAAAAGAAAACGAAGGTGTCCTTAAACACATTTTAGAAGTAATAAATACCTACACCTCGGAATTCAAGCAAATCCCGAGTATTGATCGAACGCTTTCCAACCGATACGAGCAGAAATTAGAGGATATTAAGGAATGGCTATCCAAAACTACTTGGGGGCGGGAGCAACTTTCGGAAGCAACCGTCAACGAAGTACAATCAAGGCTACATGACCTTAATTTGATCGAGGAAATCAAGGAAGCTTCGCATTTTCTCTGGAAATAGATGTCTTATTGGGTGAAGGGTTAAAGGTGCTATGGTTAAGGTTTATATAATAAGAGCTAATTATGAAATCCATCAATCCAAAAATCCTGATGAGTTTACCAATCAATAGGCGCCTTGCCCATCTGCTCCAATAACTTATTTGTTTTGCTAAAATGCTGATTACCGAACCACAGCCCACGATTGGCACTCAAGGGCGAAGGATGTCCAGAGGTAAGAATGTGATGTTTACTCTTATCTATCAAAGTTGATTTCTTCTTGGCAAATCCACCCCAAAGCAAAAAAACAACCCCCTCCAATTCTTTGGAAACCGTCTTGATTACTTCATCGGTGAATTGTTCCCAACCCTTTTTTTGGTGGCTGCCTGCTTGATGTGCACGAACCGTTAAGGTGGCGTTCAACAAGAGTATGCCCTGGTCCGCCCAGTGCTCCAAGTTTCCACTTTCGGGATAGGTTTTTCCCATATCCACTTTAATTTCTTTAAAAATATTCACCAAAGATGGCGGGTGTGGAATCCCATCTTTTACGGAAAAACAAAGTCCGTTTGCCTGATTAGGTCCGTGGTACGGGTCTTGCCCAATGATTACCACTTTAATTTCTTGGAACGGGCAATGGTCAAAAGCGGAAAAAATATCCTTACCCTTTGGGTAGCAGGTATTTTGTTGATATTCCTGCTTCACAAAGGAAGTCAACTCTTGAAAGTAGGGCTTTTCAAACTCATCGTTCAACTGGGTTTTCCAACTCGGCTCAATATTCACTTCCATGTGCTGACTTTACTTCTTTTTTGTCAATTTATAGATCAAGTACCCAATGCCTACAACAAAATGCAGTAATATAACGCCGGCGATAATATAAATTACGGTATTGTCGCTCCTCATAGGATATCTATTTAAAGGAATAAATCAGGTATGTGTCAAAAGTACGCATTGCAAATTGTTTTTGCCAGAGCGGTACACTTCAAAAACACATCAAAATCCTATCTTTGCGCTGCTAGTAGAAAAAGATGCAAAACATTCACTCCAAAACACTTCAAGATCTCGAGTTCCCAACGGTATTGACACAAATCGCAGCGCGATGCAATACGGAGTTGGGCAAAGAAGATGCCTTGACCATAAAACCGTTCCAACACAAAGAGGAACTTATGAAGGTTTTAGGGCAAACTTCCGAGTATTTGGCCTCTTTTTCCAACGACAACCGTATTCCCAATCATGGTTTCGACCAAATCAATAACGAACTGGGGTTGTTAAAGATTGACAATAGCACCCTGGAAATAGCCGGTTTCCGAAAAATCGGGGGCATCTGCAAAACCCTAGCGATTCATCAGAAATTCTTTAAAAAGTTCAAGGAATACTACCCATTGCTTTTTGATAAAGTGAATGCTTTGGAGTTGCATCCCGAAATTCCAGCAGCCATTGATGATGTAATCGACAAATTCGGTGAAATCAAAGATTCTGCTTCGGATGAACTTCGATACATCCGCAGTCAAATCAATGAAGTTCGTAGTAAAATCAACCAAAGTTTTAACACTGCGCTAGGTCGTTATCAGTCATCCGATTTCTTGGATGAAATCCGCGAATCTGTTGTGGAAAACCGGAGGGTATTGGCCGTTAAGGCCATGCATCGCAAAAAAGTAAAGGGTACCGTTATGGGTACATCCAAGACGGGAAGCATTGTGTACATTGTTCCAGAAGCCACCCTGTCCTACACCCGAGAACTCAGCAATCTGGAGTTTGAGGAAAAAGAAGAAATTCAACGGATTCTCAACAAGCTCACGGACGAGATGCGACCGTATCTGGAATTGTTACGGGAATACCAAACGTATCTTTCGGATACAGACATTACCGCTGCAAAGGCCAAATACGCCAACGAGATGAATGGTTTATTGCCGGAAATCAATGAAGAGCGGGAGATGTACCTTCGTGATGCCTACCACCCACTGCTTTACCTTTCCAACAAACGAAAGAACGAAAAAACCTGGCCACAAACCATAAAACTGCACAAAGAGAACCGAATCATCGTTATCTCTGGACCAAACGCAGGAGGAAAAAGTATTACTTTAAAGACGATTGGGTTGCTTCAGGTAATGCTTCAAAGTGGAATGCTGATTCCAGTACATGAACGCAGTTCTGTTTGCTTTTTCGATAAGATTTTAACAGACATTGGAGATAATCAATCTATTGAAAATCATCTAAGTACGTATAGTTACCGACTCAAGAACATGAACTACTTCTTAAAGAAGTGCAACAATAAAACATTGTTCTTAATAGATGAATTTGGTACGGGTAGTGACCCTGAATTGGGTGGCGCATTGGCGGAAGCTTTTTTAGAGATTTTCTATGAGCGTGATGCTTACGGAGTCATCACCACTCATTATGCAAACCTCAAAGCATTGGCAGACGAATTGCCACACGCGACCAATGCCAATATGCTATTCAACTCAAAAACATTAGAGCCAACCTTTCAACTGGTTTTGGGTGAAGCGGGAAGTTCCTTTACGTTTGAAGTAGCCCAAAAGAACGGTATCCCCTACTCCTTGATCAACAAAGCAAAGAAAAAGATTGAACGAGGAAAGGTCCGGTTTGATGCTACCATTGCCAAACTCCAAAAAGAGCGTAACAAAATGGTGGAGACTGGCTCCAAGCTCAAAGAAGAGGAGTCCAAAGCACGTGAAGAATCGGAACGTTTGGAGCAGCTCAATACAAAAATCAAATCCAAATTGGAGAGTTACCAAGAGATGTACGACCATAACCAGCGTATGATTCAATTGGGCAACAAGATGAACACTGCCGCGGAGAAATATTTTATTGATAAAAAGAAACGCCCGTTGATATCCGAAATGCTCCGCATTGTGGAAACGGAGAATAGCAAACGTAGAAAGACCACTGCCAAAAAAGCAAAGGCGAAACAACAGGAGAAAAAACAGGTTGCCGAAGAGCTTGAACAAAAAATCAAAAAAGTTCGGGTAGAGAAGAAAATCAAAAAGAAAAAGGAAGTCCAGGCCGAAAAGAACAAACCCAGACCTGTATTTAAAATCGGTGACCGCGTTCGCTTAATGGACGGTAAGGCCGTGGGCAGTATCGATACGCTCGAAAAAGGTAAGGCCGTGGTCAATTACGGGATGTTCACTACCAATGTGAGCGTGGACCAATTGGAATTGGTGGAGGCGAAGAAATAATCCTATTTATGATTCTAGTTGGATGCTGAGCGTAGTCGAAGTATGCAACGATGTTTACTATACTGCATCCTACAGCGATGGATTCCTGTTTTCACAGGAATGATAAACCATTAGTTTTGGCAGTCTCCGTCATTTCGAACGTACCGATAACCATCGGGAGTGAGAAATCTAACCCTAAAAGAGATTTCTCGTCGCTACGCTCACTCGAAATGACAAACGCGCTTACATTCAATGTTGACAAATTCGCATCAGTCAATGGATTAGCCTATTGTTTTTGAAGGAATTTTCTGCGAACTTCGTTATCGGTTGATATAAATCACATTGTACTGAGCGCAGTCGAAGTATTAAAAACGATTCATATCTTTTAACGATAACGAAACCCTTCCAATTTTATACCCATCACAAAATCACATCAGCCGTTCCCTTCATTTTTTCCTATCTTGTTTAGCAATTAAAAATAAAGCCAACCTAAACAAAACCATGAAAAAATCAACCCCCTCCTCCAGTAGAAGAAACTTTGTGAAAAACACCGCACTGGCCTCCAGTATTTTTATTGTGCCACGCCACGTGTTGGGCGGTCCGGGCTTTTTAGCCCCCAGCGACCGTTTAAATATTGCCGCCATTGGTGCCGGTGGTAAAGGGGCATCCGACATTGCCAACGCCTCCGTGAATGGCCGTGAAAATGTTGTCGCGCTTTGCGATGTGGATTTTTCGGGCTCAGCAAAACAATCCGTGGAGCGTTTTCCAAAAGCAAAATTGTTCAATGATTATCGTGAAATGCTAGATACAGTTAAAGACATTGATGCAGTCACCATAAGTACTCCAGACCACGTGCATGGACCTGCTGCTGCCAATGCCATGGAGCGCGGCAAGCATGTGTATGTACAAAAACCCATGACCCACAACATCCGTGAAGCAAGAATGCTGACACAAATGGCCCGGGACAAACAAGTAGTGACCCAAATGGGCAACCAAGGAGCATCTAATCCGCTAATAGGCTTGGTACAAAAATGGGTGGATTCAGGAGCATTGGGAAGAATCACCAAAGTAGAAATATGGACCAACCGCCCGGTGTGGCCACAAGGCAATGCAATGCCAGCTGCAGACCCATCCAGCAAGCCAGATGATTTATTTTGGGATTTATGGTTGGGGCCTGCTCCTATTCGTCCTTATACGCCAAATCTTCATCCATTTAATTGGAGAGGCTGGTGGGACTACGGAACAGGTGCTTTAGGTGATGTGGGCTGTCACTTGATCGATATTCCATACCGAACCCTGAAGTTGGGTTATCCTACGGCAGCAGAATGTAGTGTAGGAACCGTATTCTCGCAAATGTGGAATCCAGATTACCATCCAGAAGGTTGTCCGCCCTCTTCATTCATCACCTTAAATTACGAAGCTACAGACAAAACCGCGGCTCCGCTGACCATGACCTGGAGTGATGGAGGCATACGTCCGTCCCACCCCGACATTATTCCTGCAGATAGCGATATAGGGGGACCTGGAAGTTATAATGGTGTTTTGATTCATGGCGAGCACGGGGTAATTTCTACAAACATTAACGACAGTTCACCTTTGACCCCAAAATTGTATATGAGCAACGGTGTTACCGAGTTTGGTCCGGAAGTAGAGGAAATGTTAGAGCCTGAATATGGTCACCAACGCAAATGGGTAGATGCCTGTAAAGCAGGGTTTGGTAGCGAGGAGCACCAAGGCTTGACCTCCTCTTTTGATTATGCCGGCCCTATGACAGAAACCGTGTTAATGGGTAACTTGGCCATACGTAGTTATATGCTACGTAGAGAAAATGATAAAGGCAACATGGAGTTTTATGGTCGTAAAAAACTGCTTTGGGATGGTGAGAACATGAACATCACCAATTTTGATGATGCCAACCAATTTGTGACCCGCACCTATCGTGAAGGTTGGGAAATGTAGATTATTAATCCTTATAATATTTAAAGGGCCGCGTATTGTGGCCATTTTTGTTTCTGGTATTTATAAATTCTATCTCATTTCGAGTGAGCGTAGCGACGAGAAATCTTTATGTAGATTCCCTCTTTCACAAGAATAAAAACAGCCGGCATCAAATGGTTGAACCCCACTTGAGCGGCCGACTGCACATTACAATTCCTTAGTCCTTACAATTGTTGTCGTAAGCTGAATTTTCAAAACCTGAAGGGTTATAAGCCCTATAACATTTCTTAGAGCCTACATAGCCCAACTCCTCATCAACGAGGTCGTTCCAACCAAAATTATAATAGTCAATGGTTACATCTACATTATATGCCCCGGGTGGCACCTGAAATTCCATTTCAGTTTCATCTTTTATGGTAATGAACTCACCTTTCTGCCATTCAGTATCGGCGGGCAAATCACTTCCTCCGTCATAATTGATTTTAACACGTATATTTTTTACATCAAAATCATTGATCACTTTAATTTTGTCGTGGAAATAGTCCTCAGCAGAACAAGTTGTAGCGGTGTAGTCCGTGGAGTACCCCATTTTGGCAATTTTATCATCCTTTAAATACTTAATGGTGTAGGCAATGGGAGCACCGGGGTTGTCCCTACTGTACAGGGCATTTTCACCACCGATTACATCATTGAGGCTTCCCGGTCCTTCTTCAAGGCTTGTACCGGTAATAACTTGCGAAGCAACCTCTGCATTACCACCTATGGTCACTACACTAATAGTAGATTTTTCCAATACTTCCTCATAATCCGAATTTACATCGACCTCACCTTTTTTTGAAACCGCAGCATACTCCAACGCAGCAGCTAAATTGACGGTGGTAATAATTTCTTCGGCCTCCAATCGAATCATAATAATACGACCATAAGAAACAGAACTTACATACGCCGGTGGTGTGCCTGCATTAATTACAGATTCGATATCCGCTAGACTAACATCATCTGCAAATACGGATGCGGGACTTGCTGGCGACTCCATGATTACGTCATAAAACACTTGACGGTACAAAACGGCCGCTGTATTACTGGTTGTTGAGGTACCGTACTGAAATTGTCCCTCGAATGATGAACCTTTGGACCATTCGGCACTTACCCCCAAGTCGAGACTGAATTGTTGTGAAGAATAGGCTGTGGTTGATTCAAAATACGCATCCGAGTCAATTTCATAGCCCTGAGTTGCAATTTCACTGTTCCAGTATTCCAATACTTCATCAATACTGGCATCCACATTGGTGAAACTCGGATTATCTACGGTGACATTCCCGCCTGAGCCAATTCCAGGTAAGAGCACCCTTAACTTGGCAGGTGCACGAGGCACTTGTAACGGTTCCGGGACACCATCCAGCATTCCCGAGTTACCTTTTACCAAAGCTCCTGGATAAATCACACCCAATCCGGGGTCAAAAATGGCAACGTTTTCAAAATTTGAACGAATATTGTAAGAATCCGTACTACAATTTACAGTTATACCAGCCGCTGTTCCGGCAGAACTGTCCAAGTTTTCCGAGCTAGTTCCGGTATCGGATTGTACGTTCAACATTTCATCCGGATTATAACTTAGATTGTTGAGGTAAGTTTTAATGTCTTCGGATTCCTCTTGTTCTTCACCTTGCTCTGGGCCAGGTTCGGTACTTTCTTTGCTACAGCTAGCAACAATGATAAGAGCTAAACTGAAAACCAATATATACATACCGGCTTTAAAATGTGATTGTGTTGTTTTCATAATTATTTGGTTTTTGAGGTTCAACAGGCTCGAAATTAGAGTCATACATCCCTCAAACCTATTTTTGAGTATGGACAAAGTATGGACAGGATAGGAGGACAACATCCAAAACAGCTATGGACAACCCATTTTTTCAAATCACGCCTTTTATCGATTAGCATCAATAATATCAATCCTTTACAGAAGTTTTTACCAGAGTTTGAGGTAGGAAAAACATGGATTTTGTATGGACAAAGTCATTTTTAACATACAAGGGATCCTACTATACAATGGATATAATAGGTATCTTTCTGAACCTCAACCAATATGATATGAAAACAATAACAACCTCGATTCTGTTTTTTTTACTTCCTTTTTGCTGGGCCACAGGTCAAAATAAAATGAATATTGACAGTTTACTATCGGTGTTGAACATTCAACCACTCGATACTATAAAGGTTAAAACGGCCAACAATATCGTCAACTATTATATGTATCGAAATCCCGACAAAGCGAAGGAGTTTGCCCGTATGGAGCTTCAATTATCCACAGAGTTGAACTATGATGAAGGAGTTTCACTTGCCTATTACCAGTTGGGAATTGTATACAACAACTTAGATAAATTGGACTCGGCGAGGTATTACTACAATTCGAGTTTGGACATTGCAGAAAGAATAGAAAACAAAGTACACATTTCACAGGCCCGTAGAGGTTTGGCCATTCTTGAATTTAGTCAAGGTAATTTAAATAAGGCCGATAGTATAAATAATATTGATCTCGACTTTACAATTAAGCAAAAAGACACTATGGGCACTGCTTTGGCATATGATTTCAAGGGCACAATCAATCAGAACAAAGGTTATTATTCCATTGCCTTAGCAAACGTTTTAAAAGGGCTAAAGCTTTTCGAAAAATTACAGGATTCCATCAGAATTGCAGATTCTTACAATCATTTGGCCACCTTGGAGCACAATTTAAAAAATCATCAGATGGCCATCGATTACAACAAAAAGGCCCTTGCCATTTATGAGGATTATAATGATACGTATTACCAAGCGCAAGCTCTAAACGATATCGGTGTGATGTATAAGTCTCTGAAAAATGAAAAAGCGGCCTTGAGTTATTTTGAAAAAAGTATCGTTAAATCCAAAGTTGCCAAAGTTTCTGCATTGGAAGCTGCCGCTTTAACTAATATGGGGTCCACATATATTCAAATGAATGAATACCAAAATGCCATTGAACACTTAAACCAATCCATTGAAATTGCATCGACCATCAATGCCAATAGACGAATAGCGATAGCGAGAAACAAACTGGCTGAGGCCTATATTTCTCTCGGAAAACCCAAACAGGCAAAAAACCTTCTAGCAGAAGTGAAAAAATATGCTCTTGATACGGACAATATGTCCATTTTAAAAAATGCCTTGAAGCTAGAAAGTCAAGCAAATGAGGCTTTGGGCAATTTTCCTTTATCCCTAAAGTCACACAAACAGTATTTAGAACTGAGTGATTCCCTATTGAATCTGGAAAAAATAAAGGAAATTGAAGAGCTGCGGATTATATTTCAGACTGAAAGAAAAGAAGCCGAAATCGCTTTGCAAGTAGAGGAAATCAACACCTTGAACGCAAAAGCCAAAGTAGACAAACTCACCAAAGGACTCTACGCAGGAGGCATGGCCTCTGCCCTAGCCCTATCCGGATTATTGGTATTTGGTTACCGACAACGTATAAAGAAAAACAAGATTGCCAGGGAAAAGCAGGAAGAAATCTACAAACAGGAAATCGCCCACAAGAAGAAGGAACTCACCAGCCAGACCCTGCACTTAGTGCAAAAGAACACCTTTATCCAAGAGTTGATGGAGAACTTGGAGAACATCAAAAATTCCCCCGAAAAGTTTAAAATGGAGTTTAGGCGTATGGTAATGTTGCTCAAAAAAGAAAATGCCTCCGATAAGGATTGGGAAGTCTTTAAAACCTATTTTTCCGAGGTCCATAACGACTTTGACCAAAAGTTAAAAACCATTTACCCGGACATCTCCGAAAAGGAAATCCGCTTGGCGGCTTTTTTACGCATGAATCTCACTACCAAAGAAATTGCCGCTACCCTCAATGTATTGCCAGATAGTATCCTGAAATCCAAATACCGTTTAAAGAAGAAATTAGGACTGGACAAAGCAACCGACCTCAATGATTTCTTGAACGCCATTTAAAAATTAATGTAACATTTTTGATGTTTCTGAGTCATATGTACTCATCATCAAAAAACAATCAGAATGCTAACCTCTAAAATGGCAAATGCATGCTTTGCCCTAATTTTTATTTCTACCCTTTTTCTCATTGGCTCGTGTTCCGACGATAATTCGAGCGATAGTTTGGTAAACGATCAATACCTTTTAATTCCAGACAATCATTTTGAGCAAATACTCATTGATCAAGGCGTGGATACCGATGGTACCGTTAACGGGCAAATGTTGCGAGAAGATGCCGAGCAAGTGCAGCGATTGGATTTAAACCTTAACAGTCACTTTGGCGAAATCGAAAACCTTACGGGTATCGAAGGGTTCACAAACATTACTTTTTTATCTGCAGCTGGACAAAATATTGAAGACATCGACTTAAGTTCCAATACAAAATTGGACACCTTGTACCTTCAGAACAATTACTTGACCACTATGGATATCAGCAACAATGTAAATTTGATAGTAATCGAAGTATTGGTAAACGAACTGCATACCATCACTGGATTGGAACATGCAAGTCAACTTAAAAAGCTGAACGTATCCTATAACTACTTTGAGGATTTTAGTATGACCAATGCATCCATTGAACATTTGCTGATGAGCGATAACCAATTAACATCCTTCGATTCCACCGGAGCACCCAACCTAAAAAGTATTTTGTTGACGACCAATCAACTGAGCACGGTGGATTTAAGCTCCAATCCGTTCTTGGAAACTGTAGTGATTTCCAATAATAGCTTAGATCATATCAATCTCGAAAACAATCCTAACTTGATGTATTTTTATGCCTCTTCCAATGCACTGACCAGTTTGGATGTGAGCCAGAATACATCACTTATCGATTTACGAGTAGATAGAAATCTGGATTTGAGCTGTATTAAAATACAGGGCGGGCAGGAAATACCTACGGTGTCCTTATCCGAATACCAAGAACTGAACGAGGTTTGTGAATAAGCGTTCCTATATTAAAAAACCCATAACCATTTAAACGAACTTTTGTTTTTATAGGATATTTCGCCGAACTTGAAATCCAATAAAAACTCAACCACTTGAAAACAACCACCACCCTCCTATCTTTTGTAGCAATGCTCCTGATGAGCTGTCAAACCGAAAAGAAAGAAAGCACCACAGAAACCTCGACCAAAACTGAAAATTTCACTTCCAACGAGTATCAAGACTTGGTTTCCCTGTTCAAAGAATGGAGAACATTTGAAAATCCTCCACTTTTGGACGGTGCGCCCGATTATACCTCGGAGACCTTTGACAAACGCTGGCCAAGGTTCAAAGAATTGCAGGCAAGCTTACAAGCAATCGACACCACCAACTGGTCCGTGGAAAACCAAGTGGATTGGATGATTGTTTGGGCCGAAATGAACGGCTACGATTTTAACCATCGAATCTTAAAACCTTGGGTGCGCGACCCCGCTTTTTACAAAGCGGTTTGGACCGCCAAAAGCGATGTGCCCGCCCATGAGGGGCCGACCAACCATGGCACAACGGAACTGTGGACCTATGACTTTCCCTTATCCACTGAAGAACGATCTAGACTCCTGAGCGACCTAAATAAAATTACACCTCTCAATACCCAAGCAAAGAAAAACTTGACGGGAAATGCCCGGGATTTATGGGTAACCGGTATTCGGGACATCCAAAACCAGAGTGTGGTGCTCACCGAGTTAAAAAAGAAGGATGCGGTTACAAACGATGCCGAACTGGTTGCCGTTATCGATGATGCCATAGCGTCCACCAACGACCTTGTTTCTTGGCTACAGGCCGAATCTGAATCCAAAACCGGTCCTTCGGGCATTGGCAAGGACAATTACACCTGGTATTTACAAAATGTACACTTGGTGCCCCTCACTTGGGAGGACGAAGTAATGATCCTAAAACGTGAGCTGGCCCGTGCTTGGGCTTCGTTAAAATTGGAAGAGCACAGAAACAGAAACCTACCTGAGTTGGTTGCTGCAGACTCCCCAGAAGCTTATGATAAAATGGCGGATGCCTCTGCCAAAAGTTTGATCAATTTTCTGGAACAACAGGACATTGTTACCGTAAAACCCTATTTTGACCCTGCCCTGCGCGAACATTTGGGGGAATTTATACCCAAGGAGACCCGTAATTTCTTCTCCATTGGCGAGCATTATGATGCCAGACCGCTATACTCCCATTTTTACCATTGGTTTGAACTCGCCCGCATGGATATTGAACCCCATAAAAGTGAGATACGAAAAGGCCCTTTATTATATAATATTTGGGATTCGAGAAACGAGGGAACCGCCACCGCCGTGGAAGAAATGTTTATGCAAGCGGGTCTGTACGACGATAGCCCACGAACCAAAGAAATCGTTTATATTATGATTGCGCAGCGTGCGGCCAGAGGTTTGGGATCGTTATATGCCCACGCCAACGAAATGACCATGGAAGAAGCCGGAGGGATTCACAGTGAATACACGCCGCGCGGGTGGATGAAAACCGAAAAGGAACTGCTCATTTTTGAGCAACACCTCTATTTGCGCCAACCCGGGTATGGCTCCAGTTACATAACCGGTAAATATTTGTTGGAAGCTGCCTTGGCCGATTATGCCCGACAAAAAGAGCTACAGGGCGAACCCTTTGCCCCGAAAGACTTTTTTGATACCCTGAACAGTATCGGCAACATCCCTATTTCGTTGGGCCATTGGCAAATGACGGGCTCCAAGGACCATTTAAAGATCATTACAGAATAAAAACAACAGGAAAGAGGGCGCAAAGGCCCTCCCACCCTTCACCCTTCGCCAACAATACCCTCAACACACTCCCACAGCCCTTTTATAAGGTAGAGTGCGTCCTTTTCTTCCTCATCAATAGGTTCGGTAGAGTGGTACACGGCAATATCGTGCAGCAGTTTTAGGGATTTTACCAGATGGGGACCATCCAGCGCATCGGCGTAGTCTAGCAATTGTACTTGGGCCGGGCTGAGCATGTGGGAAATTTTGGGAACGCTTTGCGCATGTGCGCTACTGCCTTGGGGGCAGTTTTTTTCTTGACCTTCTCCGTTTCGCATAATAGAGTGATTAAAAAAGTTAAACAAATGAGGATAGGTCACCGCGAAACGTATCAAAGCTATGCCCTGAGTGGTCTTCGGGACTTGCACCCGTTTGCCTATCCTTTATCTTCTATTTAAGACATGTAGAGGTTGGAGGGCAATAAAATAAATACGTTTCGCACTCCAAATATACATTTTATCCGGAAACAAGAAATAGGGGTTCGTTGATAACTTCTTACAACTCCTTTGGTTAGCATATTGTTTTTGAAGGAATTTTCGGTGAAATTTAGTAGCTTGACAAAACCTTTTCGGTATACGTCGACTTAATGGGTCATATCATAAAATGGATTGCATAAAAAATGTTGAGAAGACTTAAAATAGAAAATTATAGATGTTTCGAATTGACAATAGTTGATTTTGAAGATATTTCAATTCTTGTTGGCAAGAATAATGCTGGCAAGTCAACCTTAATTGAAGTTCTTAGGATAATTGCAATTATTGCTTCAAGATGCACAAATTTAAATTATAAAGTTTCACCGGATTGGCTAGACTTAAACCCTAAATATGTTGGGGTCTCCCCTTCGATTGCTCAATTAAACATTTCTACAAAAAACTTGTTTCATATGTATGGTGATTCACCTGCAATTTTAACCATAAATTTCAGTAATAAATCAAAGTTTGAAATTTATGTAGGTGAGGAAGCAGATGTTTTTGCAGTAATATATGATCAAAAAGGCAACATTGTATCATCAAAATCACAAGCAAGAAGAATTAATATTCGGGAAGTTAATATTCTGCCTCAAATTTCACCATTACAAGAGTCTGAAACTGTCTTAAAGTATAAAACAGTACAGTCAGGAATAGATACATATCTTAGTTCAAGACACTTTAGAAATCAAATCAAATATAATTATGAGTTCTTTCCAAAATTCAAAGAATTAGCAGAATCAACTTGGAAAGGTTTAGGTGTACGAGATTTAAATGGGAGAACTGCCTTCGAAGGCAGACCTCTTAGTTTAATTATTACAGATAGTAACTTTTCAGCCGAAATTGGTTGGATGGGACATGGGCTTCAAATGTGGCTCCAAACCATGTGGTTTCTAAGCAAAAGTAGCGATAATTCAACCGTAATTTTAGATGAACCTGATGTTTATATGCATGCTGATTTGCAAAGAAAGCTGATACGGTTATTAAAGGGAAAATATAAGCAGATAATAATTGCCACTCACTCTGTTGAAATAATGTCGGAAGTAGAGCCGGATAACATATTGCCAGTTGATTCATCAAAAAAACGATTGGATTATGCAATTGATTCACCTGTGGTCCAACAAATAATCGAAAATATCGGTAGTGTGCATAATTTGGAAATCGCCAGAATGTTTTCCCATAAGAAGTTTTTAATCGTTGAAGGAGATAACGATGATACAAAAATATTAGGAATCCTTAGAGATGTCCTGTATGAGAATACCAATGATCCAATTGATACAATTCCCAAAACTTTTGTTGAGGGTTGGGGAGGTTGGCAACGAGTAATTGGCTCAAATAAAGTTTTTAAAGACAGTAAAATAGACATTAAAACATATTGTATACTGGATTCCGATTATCACGTAGATGAAGACAAAATTAAAAGATACCAAGAGGCCCAAAAACATGATATAAATTTGCACATATGGCAAAGAAAAGAAATAGAAAACTATTTACTTATACCAGATGCCATACTAAGAATTATCCAAGATAATGATAAAAAGACCCAAATAACTAAGCAAGAAATAGAAGATAAAATTGATAACATAGCCGATAGTTTTAAAGAAGAAGTAACCGATAACTACGCAACAGAGATTTCACAAAGAGACAGAAGTTTATCAATTAAAACTGTTAATTCAAAAGCAAGAGAAATAGTTTCTGGAAGCTGGGGGGAAAAGAAATTATGTTTAATTCCAGGGAAGAAAACAATTAAAAAACTTAGTAAATGGACACATAAAAATTATGGTGTTTCCCTCAACTCATTCAAAATAAGTCGCAATATTAAAAAGTCTGAAATCAATTCAGAAGTAGTCGAAGTGCTAAACAAGATTGAATCAAACCAAAAATTCACATATCCCAATAGCGAATAATTCTTATTACTTGACTGTAAGACAAACAAATTAAAGGCATCTACTACGTTAATAATTCTATCTTGTGGGGCGCCTGGTTTACACCTTCCATTGTCATTTCGACATGAGGAGCACGGCGACGATTGAGAAATCTCCTGTAACCATTCCGGTTTCTCACACTCCCTTCGGTCGGTTCGAAATGACGACGATTTTATTCCATTTAGGGAGGGTTACAACCAATCACCATATTTCATTGTTCCCTCCTCCCCTAAACTAAATTCCCTACTTTTAAGAAAAGAAGTGTAATGAAGATCGAACACATTGCCATATGGACCTCGGATTTAGAAAAAATGAGAGATTTTTATCTGCGTTTTTTCGAATTGGAATCCAATGAAAAATATTACAATCCAAAGAAAGAATTCAGTTCCTATTTCTTGTCATTTGAAAAAGGAGCACGAATCGAATTAATGCACAGACCCGATATTTCTGAATTTATGGATAATAGGGACACCAAACTTGGCCTGACCCATTTTGCCATATCCGTCGGTTCAAAGAAAAAAGTAGATACTCTTACGGAAAAAATACGGAAAAACGGATTCAAGGTCATCGGAGAACCTAGAACAACTGGAGATGGATATTATGAAAGTGTTATTGCCGACCCAGAAGGAAAATGGATCGAAATAACGGAGTAAACCGTCACACAATACTGCCCATGGCTCATTCCCACCTCCCATCCTAAACTAAATTCCCTACTTTTAAGAAAACTAATAACGAAGGGGGAATAGTTTCGTCCTGTGGCCTTGGCCCGCTGGAAAATCGCACCGGCCCGCGCCGTAGCTCACCAGCCGCCAGCCACAACGAAATCATAGTCGAGACCGTTGGGCAACATTTAAAAGTGAAATATGATTGAAAAACTTGGAGAAAAAATAACGTACCTATTTTTAAAATTTATGCCAAATGCATTTGTTTTTGCAATACTCTTAACTTTCATAACCGCTATTGGAACTTATCTTTGGTTGGACGTGACACCCATGAAAATCATAACTTCTTGGTATGATGGTTTTTTTGATTTATTAGGGTTTGCGATGCAAATTGTTTTAATTATTATTACCGGTTTCAGCATTGCCTTGTCCCCTATAATAAAAAGAGGAATAGATTCCCTTGCTCGACATATTAATTCCCCAAGACAGGTATATTTTTTAGTTGTTTTCTTAGGTTTATTATTAACTCTAGTAAGTTTTGGATGGATAGTTATCACTTGTGTTTTAGCAAGAGAATTGGCGTTACGTGTGAAGGGCGTTAACTATCCTTTTTTGATTGGCTGTGTTTACCTTTCTATGTCTAGCTGGGTTTCGGGATTATCAAGTACAATTCCTTTGCTATTAAATACAGAAAATAATTTTTTAATTAATTCTGGTGTATTGACCGAAGTTATCCCTACCTCTTATACCCTCGGTTCCATCCTAAATATCTCAATGATTATCACCTCACTTATTGCTGCTCCTTTAATTCTACTTATACTAAGTCCCAAAACACCGAAAAATAAAGAGATTACAGATTTAATGATCGTAGATGAAAATTCAAAAAGACAAACAATTGAAGAAGAAGCATTAAGTCAAAAACTTCCATTTAAATCATATTCTGATAAGCTAAACAATAGTTTTATCCTTCAGATGATTATTGTAATAATGGGGCTTGTTTATATCATACGCCATTTTATTACAAAAGGGATTGATTTGAATTTCAACATAATGATTTTTATATTTTTAATTTTTGGTTTATTACTACACAAAACACCGATGCGTTATGTTATTTCAATGAAAAAAGCAAGTAGTAATATTTCTGGAATTTTATTTCAATATCCTTTTTACGCTGGTATAATGGGAATAATGTTGTTTACCGGATTAGGTGAAAAACTTGGGCAAATATTAGCATCACAAGCTAGTATACACTCTTACCCATTTTTTGCCTACTTAACCGGAGCGTTTGTCAATTTTGCAATACCATCGGCTGGAGGTGAATTTGCAGTTGTAGGTCCAAGTATAATCAATGCTGTAAAAGAAATAGGCACAGGGTTGCCGACGGAAGTAGTAACAGAAATGATTGCAAGAGCCTCTTTATCTGTAGCATATGGAGAAAGTTTAAGCAATATGCTTCAACCTTTTTACTTGTTACTGGTATTCCCTATTATGGCGGCAGGTATTAAAATACAAGCTCGAGATATTATGGGGTATTTAGTGTTACCCTTCATTTTGCTCTTCATTATACAATCTGTTCTAGTTACATTTTGTCCGTTTTAATTAAATTCAAGTAAAAAAGATAATGGTATTAAGAAAAACGACTGCCCAACACTGAATAAAATTAATTGCTAGTAAAAGCCTACTTACGAAAAACCTAGCGGATTTTCTATTCGGTTTGTACTTGCTAAATTAGGCGCTTAAACAACGTAACTAATCTTATACAAATACGTTATAGGTAACACCTCACAAAACCTCAACTCTATTTTTCAGAGAGTATTTAATACTAAGTTTTCAGGAAATTTATTAAGAAGTAAAATCAATACCAAAGAGATTCAGCCTATTCGAGTAGACCTTTATCCTTTAACAATGTCTTTATCAAATTCTCCATTTGTTCAATTTCAGACTGTAGTTTCGTTTGTTGCTTTGTGACAAAATGAAAGGTATTTAATGTGAAAACGACACAAGTGAAGAACAGATATAATGTCTTAGAAGAGATAGAGAAGTTTATTTGGTCAGATATTGTTATTTACCATACACCTATTTGGTGGTTTTCTATACCCTTTAATTTTAAAAAGTATTTAGATGAGGTTTTAACGGCTGGTTACGGTAATGGCTTGTGGACAAGAGACGGTAGACTTAAAAAATCCAGAAATCAACTACGGGACAGGTGGTTTATTACATGGCAAGCAATACATTTTAACTAGTAGCTGGAATGCCCCTCAAGGTGCATTTACCTTACCTAATGAATTTTTTAAAGAGATAAGTGTTGAAAATGGTCCATTATAAAGTAACATCTAAGATCAGTTTTGCATTTAATCGAATAAAGCCAATGATATGAAAACAACTGTAGAGTATATTAAAACCACTCCCGACCCATATAAGTCATATCATTTAGCACAAGGTTATAAAGTAGGTAATATGCTATACATTTCTGGTCAAACGGCTTATGGGGATGATGGCAAATTAGTAGGGATAAATAATTTTGACATTCAAGCAGCACAAACCTTTAAAAACTTAAAAAGAGTTTTGGTAGCAGGAGGTTCGAGCATAGAAAATGTTATTAAAGTAACCATTTTTTTAAAAGATATGAGCAACTTTAATAAAATTGTAGCCTTACGTCACGAGCATTTTACATCACCTTACCCAGCAGATTCAATAGTGGAAATAAGCTCATTATATTCAGCAGATGCTCTGATAGAAATTGAAGCCGTAGCAGTATCCAATAATGCCATTCAGAGAATACAATAGTAACTTAAAATTAATAACAATGAAAACCATTTTACATATTGACGCGAGTGCCAGATTAACCACAAATTCAGTAGAAGAATACAACTCCATATCAAAATCAATCGCAGCATCCTTCATCAACAAATGGAAGGAAAATAACCCAACAGATAAAATTATCCATAGAGATGTTGGGGTTAATCCACCTAATTTTATTACACAAGACTGGATCGCGGCTGTTTTTACTCCGGATGAAGTAAAAACTAAAGAGCAAAGAGCACTGTTATCATTATCAGATACTTTAATAAATGAATTAGAACAAGCTGATATTATTGTGATGTCTTCACCTATGTATAATTATGGTTTACCCGCAGCATTAAAAGCTTGGTTTGATCAAGTGATTCGAATAAACAAAACATTTAGTTTTGATTTAACTCGCGGAGATCATCCGTTAGAGCCAATAATGTCAGGAAAAACAATGGTGTTGGCAACATCTTGTGGCGAATTTGGTTTTGGTCCAGGCGGTATTAATGAAAAAAAGAACCATCTCGGAACACATATAGAGACAATGAGCCATTATTTAGGAATAGATACCTTTTATGAGATAAATGCCGAATACCAAGAATTTAACGATGATAGACATAAGGAATCCGTTCAAAACGCGCACACTAAAGCTAAAGAACTAGCTTCTACATTGAGTAATTCTTATATCTCCACTCTACAATAGAATCAAAAAAATACTACCTATAACAGTTTATATAAAACATAGGGCGTTTGTGTGCTAACTCAAACGCCTTTCTTATTTAAAAAGTCCGCTAAATATAAAACTTGCGTTTACGAGAAAACAAAAGCAAAACATTTTAAATTTAACTACGTATCACCTATAAACAAAGGACTATCTTCCGCACTACGTTTCATATACCAACCATTGGTAAAAGCTAAGTTTCTAATCAAATTTTAAAATTCGGGCAACTCTTTTAAAAAATTTCACGTCTTTAGTAGTAGAGACCTAAATAACTGAATGTTAAAAAATCGAAGACGATGCTGGAAAACCCAAAAGTGAACATCAAAATAAAACTAGCTGCATTATGGACCTCTGTTACCTTATGCTATTTATATGGAGATTACTTTGAGCTGTATACGCCAGGTAAAGTCAATAGCTTAATTTCAGGCGAAAATAATCTGGACAGTCCCATCAAACTACTGATAGCATCCATAATTTTGGCAATCTCTTCACTGATGGTTGCAGCATCGGTTATTCTCAAACCCAAAATAAACCGAATTCTTAATATCATATTTGGTTCCTTATTTACCCTAATGATGGTGGTTATAGGAATTTATTCAACCCATGAATGGTATTTATTTTATGTGTTTTTGGCCTTTTTAGAAAGTATGGTAACTGCCTTAATTGTTTGGTATGCTTGGAAATGGCCTAAAGAGCAATAAAATCATAAGAAAAAAGCACAAACGAATTACAAAAAGAACAGAAGCCTATTGCAAAAAAAGGCTGTAATGCATTGCTCCACACTCCCTTAAACTAAATTCCCCGCTACCGCAAGATTGTATATTGTGGGGCACTTCGTTTACACCGCCCATTGTCATTTCGACATGAGGAGCACGGCGACGATTGAGAAATCTCCTGTAACCATTCAGATTTCTCACACTCCCTTCGGTCGGTTCGAAATGACAAGTATCCAATTCATTAAAAATCCTATCTTTAGAGAAACCAACCGCTTGTGATTAAATTCTTTAGGAAAATCCGTCAACAACTACTCTCTGAAAACAAGTTTGGAAAATACCTGACCTATGCCATTGGAGAAATCGTGCTAGTGGTTATTGGAATTTTGATTGCTTTACAGATTAATAATTGGAATGAAGCCAAAAAGGACCGAGCCTATGAAGTGAAAATGTTATCAGAAATCAAAAGAGGGTTGAAGGGAGACCAAATTAACTTACAAGAGCAAATTCAGGCTTATGAAGCTCTAAAGAATACGGTAGATCATTTTACAAGCTTGACTCAAAATAGGGTTACTTTTCATGATTCTTTGCAGTCCGAATTATGGAATTTAAATATTGGAAGATATTATCAGTTCAATACTGGCCCCTATGAAGCATTAAAAACTTCTGGAATAGATCGTGTTTCCAATGATAGTCTACGAAATCACTTAATAAATTTCTTTGATTTCGAGTTGATATTGTTTAAAACTCAAATTGACCATGCAACAAGACGATATAGGTCCAATGTAGAACAATTGCTCTCACTTCGTGAGTTTCCATATCTTGATGAAAATAACAATTGGATAGTTAACCGTATTCCTAACGATATCTTACAAAAACCAGAATTTATTTGGCTTCTTGCAGATATTGAATGGAGAGCATCCAGTGCGAAAAATACCATCGAAAAATTCACCCCAAAGATAGATGCTCTATTACATCAGGTAAATAATGAAATTGATAAATAATGATAGCACAACAATGGCTTTGATTCATTGTTACCCTCCCATCCTAAACTAAATTCCCTACTTTTAAGACAACAAACAATCATAGCCAAGAACATGATAGCATGTTTGTAAAAACTGAGGGATATGCTAAACCCAAAAGGCTTATTAAAATTTCTTCCTACCATAGGAATACTGGTGTTCATCGGTATTTACATTTATGCTTCCAAACTATACCCTGGCGGTTCGCTGGCAGATATAAATTCAGCAGGTTTTGATTGGCTCAACAATCATTGGTGCAACTTAATGCGTGAAAACGGCTTGAATGGGGTTCAAAATCAAGCAAGACCCGTTGCCATTGCAGGTATAACTATCCTTTGCGGTAGTATGATCATCTTTTTCTTTCAGTTTGCAGATCACTTTGAAAAAAGCAGAAATTGGAAAATAATAATTAGAATTTCGGGGACTGTAGGAATGTTATCAGCAAGTTTCATTTTTACCAAATACCACGATATTATGACAACTATCTTAAGTGTATTTGGCACCTTGGTGATCATTGGAATGTTACGAGCACTTCACAAAAACCAATTAACCGTTTTAATGGTAATGGGTGTGTTTTGTATGATTATTGTTGGGTTAAACAACTTCTTTTACTACAATGAAAATCTAACTCAATATTCTCCTATAGTTCAGAAAACCGCTTTTTTACTGATACTTTCCTGGACGGTTTGCCTTAATTTAACCATTAATAAAAGTGTGCTGAAACAATGGCTATAATGCATTGTTTCCTCCTTCCTTAAACTAAATTCCCTGCTTTTAAAAAAGAGAGGGAACTGACGATCGTCATTGCTAAAACGGGTTTGAATAGATAGCTTTAAAGGTTATTAAATATTTAACTATCAATCAATTACAAATTCTTTTCAGTCATGAAATACAATACCATTATTATAGGAGGCGGACTGGCAGGATTAACCGCTGGAGCAACGCTTTCAAAATTTGGCAAAAAAGTTCTTTTATTGGAGCAGCATCATAAGCCTGGTGGCTGCGCAACCACATTTAAGCGAGGAGATTTTATTATAGAAGTTGGTTTACACGAAATGAGTGGACTAACCGAAAATGGTTCAATAACGCGAATATTTAAAATGCTCGACGTACAAAAACATGTGGATTTCGAAAAAGTACCTGAGTTTTATGGGGTGGTTTCAGATAAAGAAGATTTTGTGATGCCACATGGATATGATGCAGCTACCAAGGCGTTGATCGATAAATACCCTGAAGAAGAAAAAGGCATCAAACGTTTTATGAAGTTGATAGCAGGAACCCGAAAGGATGCTACCAGTCTTCCACGTTCCCCTTTGGTACAAAAACTGATTTATCCATTGATGCCATTGCTTTACCCGAATCTTGTAGAGGCAACTAAACATACCGTTGGGTCTTGGTTAGATAAGTACATTACCAATGAAGATGCAAAACTAGATCTCATAGCTCATATTGTGTATTGGGGAGATGATCCTTACACATTATCCATGTTCTACTTTGCCATACCATTTTCAGGCTTCATTGAAAATGGTGGCCACTTTATAAAAGGTGGGTCACAACAGCTTTCCAATTACCTTGCTTCTTATATAGAAAATAACGGCGGTACCGTGCTATTGGGTAAAAAGGCGGAAAAAATCATCACGGAAAACGGTAAGGTAACCGGAGTTATGTTCCGTGATAGTTTTAATAAGAATTCAGAACCGATTACTATTTTATGTAACAATGTGATAGCCAATTGTGCCATTCCTTTGGTACCATCGATGTTGGATGAGCCATATTCGACTCAGCTTCAACAAAAAATAAGTTCAAAAACGAATTCATGTTCGCTGTTATGCATGTATCTGGGGTTCAATACTGATGTGAAAAAGTTTGGTGTAAAATACTATTCGAACGTTTTTCAAGGAGATGGTGTAATGGCCTTAAAGGATATAAAAAATAACCATCATGGTGATTGGTCTAAACGTAGGTTCATTTTTGTTGATTATAATAAAGTAGACGCTGGTTTGGCACCACCTAACAAATCTGAAGGTGTAATTTGTACTGTGGACTATATTGAAGACTGGGAAACTTTAAGCAAAGAAGAGTACGATGCCAAAAAAGAAGAAGTAGCCCAAATTTTATTGCAACGTTTGGAAAACCAATATCCAGGGATTCGAAATAGTATAGCGTACTACGAAGTATCCACATCCAAGACCATTGAACGCTATACGCTGAACCCAAGTGGTTCGGTTTATGGCTATGCCCAAACTAAAGACCAGATAGCCAGTAAGCGATTTAGAAACAATTTCTTGATTCCCAATGTATACTTTGCATCGGCATGGGCTTTCCCAGGAGGTGGTTTTGAAGGGTCAATTCAGGGAGGTTTCTTGGCTGCATTGCAAATGAGCCAGGACAAAATTTGGTCGGAATGTGATGATGAAAAGTATTTTGATGACAGGGTGGTTCAGTTATTGGAACGCAAAACAATAGATGACAATATACTGGAATTGTCCTTTGCCAAACCAGCCTCTTTTGAAAATCTGCACGGTGAACATGCTATTCTAGAACTTATGAACCCGAAAGAATCAACGCTAGATTTACCATATCGCTGGCTTCCGATAGATTCCAATGGGAAGGACAAAAAGTTAAGATTCCAAATTAAAACGGATAACAGTAGCTTCTCTAAAAGTTGCAAACTTATCAACATTGGAGATGAAGCTATTGTGTATGGACCTTTGGATTAGTAAAAAATAGTATGAAAGCGCAACAATGGTTTTAACCCATCGCTCTCCTCCTCCCCTAAACTAAATTCCCTATTTTTAAGAAAACAAATAAGGACATGTTAGAAACATTAGAAGAATATGCATTGATTGCTGAAATAATATCAGCGATTGCCATCATTATATCTTTGGTATTTGTTGGAGTTCAAATCAAAGCCAATACAAAAGCAACACAAGCATCCACTTTTCACGAAATTGCAGCTTTGGATATTAACATACTTCTCAATTTTGGTAATTCTAAAGAATTAGCAAGAATAATCACAGCATTTAGAGATAATCCAGACTCCTTAACTGAAGAGGAACAAAATCACGGTTTTTACTTGTTTGGTGCGGAAGTTCGGCACGTTGAAAATTTGTTTTTACAAAACGAAAACAAAATGTTAAGTGCTAAAAATTGGAAATCTAGAAAAGCACTAGTTGATGGTGTTGTACTTTCTGCTGGATTTGGTGCATTGTTAAATCATCCTTTTAGCAAATTTTTTGATGGTTCATTTATTGAGTATGGTAGAAATCGAAGGAAAAAATTTGATATAAAAGATTGATTTTGAACGATAGCCTATTAAAACACTATGTACAACAAGGACTATAAGTAATGGCACTGTTCTCGCCTACCCTTCGACTACGCTCTGGGCAGGCTTCTGAAAATCCTCGTGGATTTTCAGTTTGGTGTGTACTTGCAAAGTTATATGTTAACTAACTCAACTACTCATGGTCGAGACCGTTGTATGCCATTTTGACAACCATTCTCTGAAAATAAATTGACTGATTTTTATATCACTGCAAAAACAAGATGTAACATTTTTTGATTTCCGCATCTAAAGGGAAATCAAAACTTAAAACAATGAAAAGTGTTATTTTATTATTAGTCTCATTTGTATTTTCTTTATCAATTTACGCAAAGAATGAGAGTCAACCTGTCCATGTAGAAGTTACAGGAAAAGGTAAACCTATTGTATTAATCCCTGGTTTTACAGTTCCTGGAGACATTTGGGATCCACTAGTAAAAAAGCTAGAAAAGAATTACGAATGCCACATAGTCACTTTAGCTGGTTTTGGAGGAAAAGAACCCATAGAATTTCCTTGGTTGCCCAAAGTCAACGAGTCCCTAAAAAACTATATCTTAAAAAACGAATTACAAAATGCTACCATAATCGGACATAGTTTGGGTGGCACAATTGCCACTTGGCTTGCTACACAAAAGGATTTAAAACTCTCTAAAATCATTTTAATTGATGCGCTTCCTGCTTCTGGGGCCTTGATGATTCCTAATTTTAACCCTGAAAACTTGGCTTATGAAAGTCCATATAACAATCAACAATTAGCAATGGATGATGCAGCCTTTGAGCAAACTGCCGCAGCGATGTCAAAAGGGATGAGCGTAAAAGAATCAGCACAAGAAAAAATTAAAAACTGGATACTGGAATCTGACCGAAAAACCTATGTTTATGGATATACCGATTACCTTAAATTAGACCTGAGAGAAGATTTAAAAAGCATTTCGATTCCAGTCACCATAATTGCAGCATCACAGCCCTATGGTGAAGAAATGGTCAAACAAACGTATAAAAATCAATATGCAAATTTAACAGACTACAATTTTATTATGGCGGAAGACAGTGCCCATTTTATAATGCTTGACAAACCCAGTTGGTTTTTAGAACAAATGCAAATGATTTTATCATCTAAAGAATGATTACAGAACAGGAATTTACTACTATCTATAATTCATACGCTTCTAAAGTCCATAGGTTATGCTTGGGTTATGCATCAGGCAATAATGAACTTGCCAATGAATGGCTTCAAGAAACTTTTGTAAAGGTTTGGAAACATAGAAATTCATTCAAAGGCAAGTCTTCTATTGACACCTGGATTTATAGAATTGCAGTAAATGTATGTTTAGGGGATTTACGTAAATCCAGAAAAAGTATCACTATAAATGAAGAGGTATTGTCAAATAGTATCATTGATGATAACAATGACAATGATGAAAAAAATATCAAAAAAATGTATCACTGTATTGAAAAACTAAACGAGCAAAATAGAGCATTGATATTATTAGAACTAGAAAACATACCACAAGCTACTATTGCAGATACCGTTGGTTTAGCACACGGAACATTGCGAACACGTTTGAGTCGTATTCGAAAATCACTTTTAAAATGTATCAAAAATGGAAAATGATAACTTAAATAAGTTGTGGGAGATTCAAGCTAATGACAGCTCAAACTTTAATCCCAAAGATATAATTACAAAAGCAAAGAATCAACGCAACGGACAATATATAAGTATCACTATTATGTCCATAACAGTGGTTATATTAATTATCTATGCTTTTTATTATGCATTTAATCAATGGAATACATTTAATTTAGGTTTAATTCTAATGATTTCTAGTCTTACATTGCGAATTATCTTGGAGTTCTATTCGTTATACCGCAAAGAAAAACAACTTATTTCATTGGCTCAAAAATCCTACCACGCCTATCTGAAAAGGTATTACAAAACTCGACTAATGATAAATTATGTTATTACACCAATCTGTATCGCAGTTTACATATTTGGATTCTATTTGCTATTGCCTTACTTTAAAGGGTACTTTTCCAAAGCATTCTACAATTATATTCTAATTTCCGGTATTATTTCTCTTGTTGCTTTTATTGCTCTTATTATTAATAGTGCCATTAAAGAACAACGCTTTTTAAAACAATTGCATAAAAGATAAAAAAGATCTAATTGCGCAAAAAAACGTTGATCAACAACGCATATAAAAAATAGTAGGATTAATGCAAGCCATAGGGTTTGTGCTTTTTTGACATCTTTCCAATTTCTAAAAGGTATTGCATTTTAAATACTGCTACTATTCTTATACGAGGTCGTTGTGCTTAATCCAAAACACTCTCTTTATTTAAACTTTATAAGAGAAATTCCTTAATTTTGTATTCTAATTAAATTTTATGCCTATTACATCTGTAATATCATATTCGGATATTGTAAAATAGATAGTCAATTTTCTTTGACTATCACCATCACCTTTCTTTACTTCAGGCAATAACCTGAAGCCTTTCCACTTATTCACATTTTACAAATAAACACATCAATTGTGAACGCTTTTGTATTTATATTAATTTATGAATACCGTAATTGTTTACAATATTTTAAATTATACAGAATATGAAATTAGAACATTTCGGATATAGCGACAAAATAGAAAAATTAAGAATTCAAAAAAATCTAACGGACTTTGAAGTCGGGAGAATTATTTCAGAGCATAAGGAAAGATATATTGTTAAAACAGAAAAGGGGGAATTGGATGCAGAAATTACAGGAAATTTGAGATATACTGCAAATACTCGTGAAGATTTTCCTGCTGTAGGAGATTGGGTTGCAATTTCTGAATATGATGATGATAAAGTTCTCATACACTCAATTTTTCCTAGAAAAACCATCATTGAGAGACATGCCGTTGGCAAACAAGGGGAAAAACAAATTATTGCGACAAATATTGACTTTGCTTTTATAGTACAAGCAGTTGACAGAGATTTTAACATTAACAGAATAGAAAGGTACTTGACAATTTGCAATACATCCAATGTAAAACCAATTATCATTCTAAACAAAATTGATTTGATTAACGATACCGTTTTAACTGATTTGATGTCCAAAGTTCAAGAAAGAGTGAAGCAAGTACCCGTAATTGCTATAAGCAATGAGTCCCAAAAAGGAATTGAAAGGCTAAGAAAGAGTATAGTGAAAGGCAAAACGTACTGTTTGTTGGGCTCGTCAGGAGTAGGAAAATCAAGTCTTCTAAATAATCTTTCTGGTAAACAACTGATGAAAACAAATGAGATTAGCTCTAGTACAAATAAAGGACGGCACGTTACTAGCCACCGAGAATTAATAGTTCTTGAAAATGGTGGAATTATAATTGATAATCCAGGAATGAGAGAAGTGGGAATTGTAAATTCTACAGATGGATTAGATATTACATTTGAAGCAATAATTGAATTGTCTAAGGATTGTAAATTTAAGGATTGCACACATACGACAGAAGTAGATTGTGCAGTTTTGAAATCAGTTAAAAGTGGAGAATTAGACAAATCGTCCTATGAAAACTACTTAAAGATGGAACGGGAAAAAGAACATTTTGAGTCGACTGTTGCTGAAAAACGGAAAAAGGATAAAAATTTTGGAAAAATGGTCAAACAATTTAAAAATTTAAAAAAATCAAATAGGTACTAAACACAACAACGTGTATAAGAAATAGCGGTTTGGGCACCAACTCAAACCGCTATTTCATTTAATTAAAGTATTCTTTTAGTAAACAAAAAAGTAGTCATAGATCCGCAACTAATCATACACAATACCGTTGGAGAACATTACAACTCCCAGCTGCCCATCGAGGGAAAACCAAGCGCGAGGCAAATAAAACAATCGCTCTACGTAATGGTGCCGTTCTCGCCTATCCTTCGACTTCGATCTGGGCAGGCTTCTGAAAATCCCCGAGGATTTTCAGTTTAGTGCTTACTTGCTAAATTAAGTGCTAAACCACACAACTATTGGTATACGAGACCGTTGGCGACAATTTTAATAATAAGATGATTAACTTGTAGCGAATCTCAACGATAGATTGGAGTTATTAAACGAATTAATACTTTTTACAACATTAATATGAAGCCTAAAATCATACTTTTCATCCTATTAGTGATTACTTCCATAGCTGCAAAAGCTAATATTTTGGACAATGACTCCACCAAAGCAGGAAATTTCAACATAGAGAAGGATTTATTATTAGTGCAATTTGATTGTAAAACGGATGTAGATGATCTTCATACAGTTGCAGCTTTTGCTACATTAGTGTCCAACCAACGTTATTTAAAAGTAAATTATCATGCCGTCGCTGGCACTTATGGCACTCAGGGAGGATTGTATGTCCCACCCAATGATCTATTTCAACTCGCTTTTGGAGATAACTGGACCGATGCTCATAATAACACAAAAGCGGCTGTTGAAAAAGTAAAATCACTGGTCATAAAAACGCTAGTACAGGGAGGGGATTTGTGGATTGCCGATGCGGGACAATCTGATTTTTCTGCTGAGCTTGTAAATGCTATAAAAAAGGATTTGCCTAAAATAGAAACTACAAAAAGAATACATATAGTTCAACATGCCGAATGGAATGAAGAGGTAACAACACCTGAAAAGCTAGATTTCGTGAAACGAAATACAGACTATATAAAAATACCGGATGGTAATGGCATTGGAAATGGAACACCGGGATTTCGCACCCCTGAATTCACTAATTGGGATGATAAGATTAATAATCCTGAATTGACTGAAATATGGCAGCTTGCAGTTGATTTAGCGAACAAATATAACGGAAAAGATGGTCGCTATAATAATGAGGCTATTTTGGCGGGAGGGTTAGATTTTTCTGACCTTTCTGAAGTTTGTTGGATTTTAGGATTACAAGACATTAAAGATGTTGAACATTTTTTCAATATTTTTTCAAATTAAATAACCTGTTGCCAACATTGAATAAGTGCAATAGCAGATGAAGCAGTGAAAATATGGTCACAGCATTTGCTAAATCTTTTTGTTACGTTAAAAACTAATGGTTTTGAAATCCACGATGCTCTAATACTTAACCGTTGGCAATAATTAAAAACCAAATAACCATGATAAAAAAAATCTTGCTTCTAATCTTTGGAATAACTCTTTTTTATTCCTGCGAAGAATCTGAAAAATTAAATCCATCAACAGTGTTCTACAATGGTGACATTATTACTATGGTTGGTGATTCACCCAATTATGTTGAGGCAATTGTTGAAAAAGGTGGGAAAATCATTTTTACTGGCTCAAGTGAAGAGGCAATGAAAATTGCTGGAAAAGGTCATGAAATGATTAATCTAGAGGGAAAAACGTTAGTTCCGGGCTTTATAGATGGTCACTGTCATTTTTCAAATTTTGGAGGACAAGCTATTGGAGCACAATTACTGGCTTCACCAGATGCCAATGTTGACGATATGGAAATGTTAATTTCAGTATTAAAACAATGGAATACCCCTGAAAATAGGGCTCTTACAGGATGGATATTTGGTACTGGTTTTGATGATTCAGTCTTGGCAGAAAAACGGTTTCCAACTAAGCACGACTTAGATAAAGTAAGTACCGAATTTCCAATTATGATAACGCATATTTCGGGTCACTTTGCGGTGGTAAACTCTAAAGGATTGGAGTTATTGGGGATTAATGCTAAAAGCAAAGACCCCGAAGGTGGTATTATCAGGCGTGAGAAAAATTCATCTGAACCAAATGGTGTTCTTGAAGAATTAGCTGCAATTCCTTATATGCTGCAAGCTATAGCCCCGAAATCAGAAGAAGCTATAATAAAGTTTTTTGAATCTGGACAAGAAATGGCTCTATCCTATGGCTATACCACAGCGCAAGAAGGCAGAGCTATGCAGAATCACGAAATGCTTGCTGCAATGGCAGAAAAGGACAAGTTTAAAATAGATGTAGTAAGCTATATAGATTACATGTTTGTAGATAAATACATGAACAGTAAGTGGAACAGCAAAAACTATACAAACAACTATCGAATAGGTGGCATGAAAGTAACTTTAGATGGCTCGCCACAAGGTAGAACTGCATGGAGAACAGAACCGTATCTTATTCCACCAGAGGGTATGCCTCATAACTATAGTGGGTATCCAGCTATTCCAAATGATAGCGTTCTGTCATCCATATATGAAAAGGGATTCAAAAATAATTGGCAGATTTTATCCCATACTAATGGCGATGCAGCAGTTGACCAACTCATAAGAACAATGAAACCGTTAAAAGAAAAATATGGTAATGAAGGGAGACGTGACGTGATAATTCATGGGCAATATATTCGTGAAGACCAGCTTAACGATGCTAAAGAAATGAAAATGATTGCATCCTTATTTCCATTACATACATTTTATTGGGGTGATTGGCATAGTCAACTAATTGGTGATTCTCTAGTTCAACATATCAGTCCCGTAAAAACAGCACTAAAGAAAGGCATAGACATTACTATTCATACGGATGCACCAGTGGCTTT
The DNA here is from genome assembly GCF_003581615.1 of Flagellimonas lutimaris. Taxonomy (GTDB): domain Bacteria; phylum Bacteroidota; class Bacteroidia; order Flavobacteriales; family Flavobacteriaceae; genus Flagellimonas; species Flagellimonas lutimaris. The sequence continues at coordinate 425,263 of NZ_QXFH01000072.1, read as the reverse complement.
GCCCAACTTAATGCGTGTTTTGTGGACTGCTGTAGAGCGGACTTCTCGCTCGGGGGAAATCATTGGTCCTGACGAAAGATTAACTCCATATGAAGCATTACAAGCGATAACAATATGGTCAGCTTACCAACATTATGAAGAAGAAAAAAAGGGAAGTCTCGAAAAAGGTAAATTAGCTGATTTAGTGATTTTAGATAAAAATCCATTAAAAATAGAACCTGAAAATATAAAGGATATTCAAGTCTTAAAAACGATTAAGAAAGGTGAAGTTGTATTTGAAAAATAACTATTGCCTGCAATGGCCATAAGTAATGGCACCGTTCTCCCACTCCCGCAAGATTGCACCTTTTGGCTCACTTGGTTTACACCGCCCATTGTCATTTCGACATGAGGAGCACGGCGACGATTGAGAAATCCAAAAATGTAGTTTTTTGATTTCTCACGCTCCCTTCGATCGGTTCGAAATGACATCGATTTTATTCCATTTTGGAGTATAAAAGTGTATTTTACAGGTAATTATACAAGTTGGTAGTAATTCGGCACAACAAATTTTGTCTGGACCATATTTCAAAAAAATGAAAACAACAACATTTCTAACCTTTGTAGGCGCTCAATGTGGAAAGGCCGAAGAAGCGATAAATTTCTACACTTCTATCTTCCCAAACTCGGAAATTAAAAGCATAATAAAATACTCAGCAGGTGAGGCTGGAGGAACACCGGAGCTTATTAAACATGGGGTGTTTATATTAAATGGTGTGGAGTACATGGTTTCCGAAAATAATTATGATCACGCTTGGTCATTTACCCCCGGGGTATCGCTTTTCGTTTCCTGCAACGCTGAAGATGAGATACAAACTTTATTCGAAGAACTTTCTTCAAATGGAGGACAGGTTATGGTTCCCCTGGACAACTACCATGGTGAAGGGGATTACGGATTTGGTAAAAAATTCGGATGGTGCGAAGACAAGTATGGCATTTCATGGCAACTTAATCTTTCAGCATAATTGTGATGGATAATTTAAAAAACAGCAGTAACGGTCATCAAACCCTTATATATGTAATAGTGAACACTAATTCCAAAATAATGCGATTACTACTATTTATAACCTTTGTCCTGCTATCCACAATATCCAATGGGCAAACCTCATTAAACAAAATTGACTTGGATTTCGGAAATTATAGTGTTGGATTTAAACATTATACCGTTTCTGATAGCACACGAACTTACAGTAGGATTTATGATTTTATCAATCAAAAAATTCCTAGACCGATTCCTATAAGTATTTGGTATCCTTCACGCCAAAATACAAATGGCAAAAAAAAATTGAAGGTTTTGGATTATTTGGAAATCTTAAAAGAAGAAGAGGAATGGGAACACTTGCCAAATGAACAAATACTGAAGTGGTTTTACTATGCCAACACACCTGAAAACCAAGAGCATCTTACGGAAATAACAAAAGCCTACTCAGAATTGGAATTTGGAAACAATAAATTCCAGGTTGTAATTTACACACCAAGTTATCAGGCATCTTCTATAGAAAATTTTGCACTTTGTGAATATTTAGCCAGTCACGGATATATTGTAATCTCCAGCCCAAGCAGAGGAACTGAAACGCGTTGGTTTGGCAGAAATAATGCGAAGGAGATGGAAACTCAAGCCAGAGATGTAGAATTTTTAATAAAAGAGGCTTCAAAGTTTCCAATTGCCGACTCTAATAAAATTACAACTATGGGTTTCAGCTTTGGAGGTTTAGCGAACATACTTGCCATAACTAGAAATGATAAAATAAAGGCAATTGTGAGTCTTGATGGCACAGAAAGGTATCAATACGGGTTATTACAAAAATCGCCCTTTTTTGAACCAGAGAAAGTAGACGTTCCATACATTCATATGGCCCAGAAAGATATCCCCGAACAAGTTCTTAAAGAAGATAATATTGATCCCGAGTTAAATTCAAAATTTCAATTATTCGATAGTATTACAAATAGCAATGCATATCGTTTAAAGTTTGAAAATCTAACCCATTCTTATTTTAGTACACTAGGTGTTCTTTTTGGGCAAAGAGATAAAAGACAAGACAAAAATGATTCTGAAATTATGGAATCATATAAACTGGTTTCAGTTTACGCTTTAAACTTTTTAAACGCCTATTTAAAAAATGATGAAAGTGCCTTAAAATTCATTGAAGACCATACGCTAGATAATGGCATTAAAAAAGGTCTTTTGACCAAACAGTCCAAAAAAGCCAACAGTCAAAATTTCACTTTCAAAGATTTCAATGAATTGGCCTTGCAACAAGACTATAATAATCTTTACGAATTGTATGTTGCGACCAAAAAAGCACACCCGATGATGGAAATCCCTGAAAGTAATCTTAACACACTTGGGCTACAGCTTGTTTTTAACCCGAATACATCGGGACAAGGGATACATGTTTTTTTGTTGGCAACAAAACTTTATCCAAATTCTGCAAATCTTTTTGATAGCTTAGGGGAAGCTTATCTATTTATGGGTAATAAAAAAAAGGCCATAGAAAGTTTTGAAAGGTCATTAAAACTAAATTCACATAACCCAAATGCAATTGACCGATTAAAACAACTTAAGGAGTAAAGCCTGCTTCCTCATTATTTTACCAACCAGTGATAAAATTCTTTTGAAAAATTAGTCGAGACCTTTTCTGGATTGTTTAAAGTGTTGGTTGTTTCCTTGCCCCCACAAGATTGTACCTTGTGGCTCACTTGGTTTATACCGCCCAATGGCGACGATTGAAAAATCCAAAAATGTAGTTTTTAGATTTCTCACACTCCCTTAGGTCGGTTCGAAATGACAATTATTTTATCTTTCTCTTTGGTTTCAATGTAACAAATTTGTTTTTGGGAAGTCTACAGGTAAAACAGCATACCCAATGAAATCAATCAAAATTCTAGTGCTTTTTTTGGCACTAACGCTAATCAACAATTGTAAAAATGCCCCAAAAAAGGGCGAACCAACAAGTTCTATCATCACCTTTAAGGAGGACGCAACCCCATTTACAGCTCCACAAAAAGAACTGATTCTTGAAGTGGTCCTGGAATCGGAAAAAGAAATCCGAAGCCTATTGCCTACCCTGCCGGACAGCATAAACGTATCCCTGGAAATTGTGGATTGGGACCTTGATGTGGTTGGAGGCGTTACCGGCCGTACAGAAACTAATTCCCCTCCCGTAGTGCTCGTTCAAATCTCAGAGAAATTTCCGGGCGGGGTAACCAAGGCGACCCAAACGGCACTTAAGCACACTATTTTTCATGAATTCCACCATTTATCAAGAGGTTGGGCCATTCAGGACAATGTTTATGGTCCGGGCATATCCATTGCGGCTATCAACGAAGGGCTTGCTGTAGTGTTCTCCGAAGAATATACAGGTGAAAGCATGGAAGCCGATACTCCACCAGAAGCAGCCATTGCCGAGCAATGGGTGGAAGAGATCAGAGCATTGCCCTTAAATGCAAACTATCAACATTGGATGTTCCAGCACCCTGATGGGAGACTGGCCGTAGGATACCGAACCGGGAACTATCTGATTCGAAAGGCAATGGCCAAATCCGGCAAAGATGTTATTGAACTTAGTGAGCATACTCCCGATGAAATCTATAAGATGGCGGGGTATTAAACCTGCTAAAGGTAAGCCTCATCAACAAGCTAGGCTTTGATAACACGCTGTCGTATCTTTGTGAAAAAGTAATTGGATTCCTGCCTGCGCAGGAATGACAGCTATATGGAAAAGAGTAAAAAAATTATCTTGTTCGATGGGGTTTGTAACTTATGCAACAGCTCGGTCCAGTTTGTGATCAAACGGGACAAAAAGGATGTATTCCGCTATGCGGCTTTGCAAAGTGAAGTGGGACAACAATTGGTGAACCAACGCCATATTGATACCAGTAAGGTGGATTCCATTATCCTTATTGAGCCCGGCGTGGCTTATTTTACCAAATCTGATGCTGCACTGGAAATTGCAAAAGACTTGGGGGGAATATGGAAATTGTCGGCCATTTTTACATGGATTCCTACTTCCATCCGAAATAGCATTTATGACTTTGTTGCCAAAAATCGTTACAAATGGTTTGGTAAAAAAGAGTCTTGCATGATTCCTACCCCTGAGCTCAAGGCAAAGTTTTTGGATTAACTCATCGAAAATCGGTCTTCCCTAACCCAACTGCCCCGTTCACACTATTATAGGTTTTTATTAGGCAATTTGAATCATAGGTTTGGATAAACAATTAAATATCCAACCACTATGAAAAATACAGTCATTCTATTTTTTTTGTTAGCTCCAGTGTTTTTATTTTCCAACGAATTGAAAACACCTTCCAAAATCAAAGAAGTAACCGTTTATCTCAACGGGGCACAAATTACAAGAACTGCCTCTTGCCAACTTCAGGAAGGCTCCAACGAAGTCATATTTACGGGGTTGTCCCACAAAATTGATGAGAGCAGTATACAAGTCTCCGGTCTTGGTGCTGTTTCCATTTTATCCATCGCCTACAATATTAATTATCTGGAGAAATCCGAAAGTAATCCCAAAATCAAAGAATGGGAAAGTCGAATTGAAGAACTGCAAAATGAAATCTCAATATTAAAAAATACCATTGCAGGCCTTGAAGAAGAAGAAAAAGTGATTACTTCCAATCGGATAGTAAATGGTGATAGCCAAGTATTGGACCTGGAAAGAATCAAACAAATTGGCCAGTATTATAGAGAGCGTATTACCCAAATCAAAAATGAAATTCTCAAGACCAATGCAAGCATCAATAAAATAAAACTTGAGGTTAACGACCTGCAACAACAGTTGGCCGAGGCAAACAATAGTGCCGAAGTACCACAAGGAGAGATTACCATTACTTTTGATGCTCCAATTTCCACAAATCTAAATACTACCCTATCCTATTTGGTAAAAGATGCAGGTTGGGTGCCCAATTATGACATCAAATCCACAGGACTAAACGCACCACTAAGTTTAGCCTATAAGGGGAATGTTTACCAAAAAACAGGGCAAGACTGGAAAAATGTAAAAATTTCCCTTTCTACAGGTAACCCTAGTTACAATATTAGTAAACCGAAAATGGACGCTCATTATTTAAATTTTGTAAGCGCTTACCAAAAAAGGTACACCCCATCTACAAAGAAAAAGGGATATGCCTTTAATCCTAATGTAAAAAAGGTGGTTGGAACTATAACGGACGAATCTGGTGCTCCACTACCAGGAGTTAATATTGTAATCAAAGGAACTTCCACCGGGACCACATCCGATTTTGACGGAAATTATGCTTTGGATGTGCCGATGGGTCAAGAACTAGCCTACAGTTACATTGGTATGTTTCCGCAAGAGTTGCCCATTTACGCCTCCATTATGAACGTTCGTATGGAAGAAGATATAGCAAGGCTAGAAGAGGTAGTAGTCACGGGATATGGAACTGCAGCTGCCGGTGCTGTTTCTCCTGAACGAGTATTGAGTGGCAGGGCAGCTGGGATCTCCATTCGAGGAAATTCATCCATGAATTATAGTGAACCACTTTACATTATTGATGGAATCCCCGTAGACAATTTTGCTGAAGGTGATTTGGATGAAAACGAAATTCAGGATATTGAAGTACTAAAGGGCAACAATGCTTCCGCCATTTATGGGAGTCGAGGAGATAATGGCGTTGTGGTAATTACAACCAAGAAAAGTCATACACAGGAAGGAGCTACCAAGACAGAGTTTACCATTAAAAAACCGTACACGGTTTTGGCAGATGGCGATATTACGTCGGTTGAAGTGAATACATATAAGATTCCGGCTACCTACGAATATTTTGCAGCACCAATTTTGAATGAAAATGTATACCTGACCGCCAGTTTTAAAGATTGGGAGAAACATCAGCTATTACCGGGTGAAGCCAATATCTACTTTGAAGGTTCCTATGCGGGCAAAACTGTTATAGACCCTTATACCACAAAGAAAGAATTGATTCTATCCCTAGGTATTGAAAACAATATTACCGTTACAAGACAACAGGAACGTAATTTTAAGAGCAAACCCTTTGTGGGCAGCAATCGAATATTGGATCGTAGTTATGTACTTGAGGTTAAAAACAATAAAAATGCTACTATTAACCTAAGGCTTATGGATAGAGTTCCCATGTCCGAAAATAAAGAAATTAAAGTGGATGACATTATTACCAACAACGCTTCCTATGATGAAGTCAAAGGGTTGTTGACTTGGAATATGGTATTGAAACCAAAATCTGTGCAAAAGGAAGACTTTTCATTTCAAGTGAAATTTCCTAAAGGAAGATACATCTCCTTATAGTACAACTAAAAAGACCTCCATTTTGGAGGTCTTTTTTAAATATAAGTTTTAAAAAGTTATTTCACTTCATCATAATGCTCGTCCCAATCATGTACGTGTGGTTTTCCAAGTTTACCCACAGATTTGGCCACTAGCATGGAAACTGTTGCATCACCCGTAACATTTACTACGGTTCGGCACATATCCAAAGGTCTGTCCACTGCAAAAATCAAGGCTAGACCAATGGCCAATTTATCTGGTGGAAATCCGATAGACTCCAATACTATTACCAACATTACCATTCCTGCTCCTGGAACCGCTGCGGAACCAATCGAAGCTAAAAGTGCGGTCAGTACAATGGTCAATTGATCACCAAAGGTTAAATCGAAGCCTAATGCTTGTGAAATAAACACCGCTGCTACACCTTGGTACAAACTAGTACCATCCATGTTGATTGTAGCACCCACTGGAAGCACAAAACTGGATACTTCTTTGTCTACACCAATATGCTCCTCCACCCTTTCCATGGTTACCGGTAAGGTGGCCGCACTGGAACTTGTAGAAAATGCCAACAATTGCGCTGGACTTATCTCTTTTAAAAACCAAAAAGGGTTCTTTTTGGTAACAAGTGCAACAATTGTGGAATAAAACACAATCATAAGAGCGAGACCCAATACTACCACACCTGCATATTTCAATAAGGCCAATAATAAGTCTGGATCACTGGATGAAACCACTACCCCGGCCAACAAAGCAAATACAGCATAGGGAGCGGTCAACATGATTAAATCCACCATTTTTAGGACCACTTCGTTAAGAGCGTCGAAGAAATCTTTTAAAGGTTTCGCTTTTTTCTCACCAATCAACAACATGGAAATACCTAAGAAAATAGTGAAGAATATTACCTGAAGCATTAAAGCATTATCCGTCATGGCAGCCAAAGCATTGTCGGGCACCATATCAACAAGAAATTGGAGAGGTCCACTATCCTTTTGGCGTGAAGCTTCCTCCAATTTAGAAGTAACACCTGCATCTCCTGCATAGGTATCCGTAAGTTTGGTCACTGTTTCTTCTGAAATTCCACTTCCAGGATTCATCACATTTACCAAAAGAAGACCAATAGTAATAGCCACCACGGTGGTGATGATATACGTTGCAATGGTCCTTAAACCAATATTCCTAAATTTTGAGATGTCCTTAAGGTCAGATATTCCTTTGACCAAGGAAGCCACAATCAAGGGTATGGCAATAAGTTTAAGCAGTTTTACAAAAATGGTCCCTAAAGGCTGAATCCAATCCGATACAAATTCCTTACCCCAACCAATCTGGGTCATTGCAAATCCAAAAAGAATACCGAACAGCATTCCTATTAGGATTTGCCAGTGCAATTCCAATTTTTTCATAAAGTAAAATTATGGTCGGTAAGATACTTTATTGATTGGAAACCACCTAACGGGTCAATCAGATTTTGTTGGTTCTAGCCAAAAGAGAGTAATCTGCCAAAACCAAGGCTGCCATGGCTTCCACAATAGGAACCGCTCTTGGAACAACACAAGGGTCGTGCCTTCCTTTTCCTTGGGTAGTAACCTTGTCACCTTCTTTATTGATTGTCTCATAGGACTGTAGCACTGTGGCCACAGGTTTAAATGCAACGCTAAAATAGATATCCATACCGTTGCTTATTCCTCCTTGAACTCCACCGCTACGGTTGGTTTTTGTTGTGCCATCAGAATTAAAGGCATCGTTATGCTCGCTTCCTTTCATGGCAACTCCAGCAAAGCCACTTCCGTACTCAAAACCTTTAACGGCATTGATGGAAAGCATGGCTTCTCCCAAACGGGCATGCAGCTTATCAAAAACGGGTTCGCCAAGACCAACCGGTACATTTTCAATGACACATGTGATAACACCACCAATGGTATCCCCTGCTTTTTTAATGGATTTGATGTAATCCTCCATTTTTTGGGCCATTTCGGTATCGGGACAGCGAACTGCATTGGATTCTATCTTGGAAAAATCCAATTCTTGATAGGGTTTGTCCAATTTCATTTCGCCTACTTGGGAAACAAAAGCATTTATTTTGATCTCACTCAAAAACTGTTTGGCAATGGCGCCTGCCACTACCCTACTAGCCGTTTCGCGAGCCGAGCTTCTTCCTCCTCCGCGGTAATCACGGAAACCATATTTTTGATCGTACACATAATCCGCATGCGATGGTCGGTAGGAATCTTTGATATGGGAATAATCTTTGGATTTTTGGTTGGTATTGTGAATCGCAAAACCAATAGGGGTACCCGTAGTCTTTCCTTCAAAAACACCAGAGTAAATTTCAACCGTATCGGGCTCCTTACGTTGGGTTACAATGGCTGATTGCCCTGGTTTTCTGCGGTTCAGTTCCAATTGAATCTGCTCCAAGTCCAATTCAATTCCGGCAGGACAACCATCAATGATGCCTCCCAAAGCTTTTCCGTGAGATTCACCAAAGGTGGTGAGCCTAAAAAGTTGTCCAAAAGAATTTCCTGCCATTCGGTATAAAATTATGCTGCCCCAAAGGTAGACGTTACAAATCTAATTCAAAAACAGTGTTTTGGCTTAATGTTATTGTAACATATTTAGTTTCAAGGTGATGATTTTTTAACAATATCCTCATGAATTAATGACTTCGATTTGATTTCTATTTTATTCCTACCGTTTTATTTTGTACTAAACCTTATTAAATTGAAAAAAAGGAAGATAGAATTGGCGGTTATATCAGATGTTCACTTGGGAACCTATGGCTGTCATGCCGATGAACTCATTACTTACCTCAACAGCATCCAGCCTAAAAAACTCATTTTGAATGGGGATATCATTGATATTTGGCAGTTTAATAAACGTTATTTTCCGCCATCACATTTAAAGGTTTTGAGAAAAATCATCGGGATGGCTTCCAAAGGCACTGAAGTTTACTACATTACTGGAAATCATGATGAAATGCTCCGTAAGTTCAGTGATACTTCAATGGGAAATTTTAAAGTTGTAGACAAATTGGTGCTGAATTTGGATGGTAAAAAAGCATGGATTTTTCATGGTGATGTCTTCGATGTTTCGATACAAAATGCCAAATGGTTGGCCAAATTGGGAGGGTACGGTTACGACCTCTTGATTTTGATCAACAGTTTTCTGAATTGGTGCTTGGCCAAGATGGGACGAGAGAAATATTCGCTGTCCAAACGTATAAAAAATAGCGTAAAGGGCGCTGTGAAGTATATCAATAATTTTGAAAAAACGGCAGCGGAGCTCGCTATAGAAAATCATTATGATTATGTGGTTTGTGGACATATCCATCAACCTAAAAAGGAGGTTTATGAAAATAAATATGGCAGCTGTACGTACTTAAACTCTGGAGATTGGGTAGAAAACCTGACCGCATTGGAATATTCGTTCAAGCGCTGGAAAATCTACCATTATAACCATGATAAACTCTCTCCTTTCTTTATGGATGAGGATTTAAAAGAAATGAACATGAACGATCTCATTGCTTCCATTACCGACAAAGAAGCAATTGTAGAAGACCTTACTGAGAAACATTTCAGCGAAACCGAAGAAAATATGGACAATGATTTTTTAGATAACCAAGGCCTGTCTCAAGATTGAAACAGGGTGTTGCGCCTCCCTTTTTGTCCCATCCTTAATTTGATGCCTACAACTTGTTCCATTTGCTGCAATTAAGGTGTCTTCCGAGCTTTTCTCCACCGCTGGGAACAACTTTAGCCCTCCTACCTTCATACTGGTTTCGTAGTGTTCTTCCTCATATCCAAAGGAACCTGCCATACCACAACAACCTGACGGTATAATCGTCACTTTGTAGTTTTTTGGCAAATTCAGCACATCGAAAGTCACTTTTTGGTTGCTCAACGCTTTTTGATGGCAATGTCCGTGTATTTTAACGGTTCGTTCGTCTTCGGTGAAACTATCGGAAGAAATATGGCCTTCGGCAATTTCGGCGGCCAAAAACTCTTCAATTAAAAATGAATTGGATGCCAGTTTCTGCAATTGATCCTTATCATTGTGCAAACGTTGGTATTCATCGCGAAAAGATAAAATTGCCGAAGGCTCCAAACCAACAATGGGAGTTCCTTCATTCAAGATGTCTTTCAAATTTTGCATATTCTTCGCAACCAACTTTTTGGCCTGTTTCAAGAACCCTTTGGAAAGGTACGTTCTACCGCTTTCCCCATAGAATAGTTCCACGTCGTAGCCCAGTTTACAGAGGAGTTCAATAGCATCTTTTCCAACTTGGATATCCAGATACTTCACAAACTCATCCAAGTAAAGGACAACCTGTTTTTTAGAGCGGTCAGTTCGCTTAACACGGTATTTCTTTAAATGGTTTTTGAAATTGAACCGGCCTACTTTGGGCAAATTCCGTTCCGGTGCCACGCCAACCGCCTTTTTTAGCATATCACCTAGGGTTTTGGATTCGTACATCCAATTGGTGATACCGGCGACTTTGCTTCCCAAAGCGTTCAATTGGGTATTGTAGGCAAATAGTTTGCTTCGCAACGAATATCCGTTCGCTTCTTGATAATTATAAAGAAACTCAGCTTTTAATGCTGCAATATCCACATTACTTGGACATTCACTGGCACAAGCCTTACAACTCAAACATAAATCGAAAGCATTCTTGAGTTCTTCATGGTCGAACCTATTGGTTTTTTCAGACTTGGTCAAAAACTCGCGTAATGCATTTGCTCTACCACGTGTAGTGTCCTTTTCATCTTTTGTAGCTTGATAGCTGGGACACATCCCCCCGTTCATGTGGTGGCTCTTTCTGCAATCCCCACTACCGTTACATTTTTCGGCCGCTTTTAAAATCCCCTCGCTATCCGAGAAATCCATCAGCGTTGTGACCTCTGGTTCTTTGCGGTCGATTTCGTAACGCAGTGATTTATCCATCGGGTAAGCGTCTACAATTTTACCAGGATTGAACACCAAATTGGGGTCAAAGAGGGCTTTTACCCGTTTCAGAAGCTCATAATTGGTTTCGCCGATCATTAACGGAATAAACTCAGCACGCACAATACCGTCACCATGCTCACCACTAAAACTTCCATGATATTTTTTAGTGAGTTTTGCCACATCGGTAGTGATACTCCGGAACAGTACAACATCCTCTGACTTTTTTAAATTGAGAATAGGTCGTAAATGCAATTCACCCGCTCCCGCATGGGCATAGTACACGGCATCTTGATCGTACCCTTTCATAATCTGGGAAAACTCCCCAATAAAATTCTTGAGGTCTTCCAAGGCAACAGCAGTGTCTTCAATACAGGCCACCGCTTTTCTGTCGCCCACCATATTTCCCAATAGACCTAGCCCTGCCTTACGCAGTTCAATGGCCTTGTTGATATCGTTACCGTACAAAACAGGACTGGCATAACTCAACCCTGACTTTTCAATGGTTTTTAAAAGTTTGTCCAGTTGTTTGTCCAAATCTTCTTTAGAATCTGCTTTTACTTCCAACATTAAAATGCCTGCAGGGTCTCCTTCCACAAAAAAACGGTTCGCCAATTGTACCCTGTTGTTCTTGGTGCAGTCCAAAATCACCTTATCCATCATCTCGCACAGATGCAGATTGTGCTGCATTACAGGAGCCACGTCGCTTAAGCAATCTTCCAAAGTTTTATAATGGGTGGCCACCATCGCGGCATGTGGGGGCGGTAAATCATCTAGTTGCAGCGTTACCTCGGTAGTGAATGCCAACGTACCCTCACTTCCAGATAATAGCTTACAGAGATTAAATTCAGCTTTTTCTTCTCCAAAAATGTTGTTTTTAAGTAATTCATCTACAGCATACCCTGTGTTTCGTCTGTGGATACTGGGTTTTGGGAACTCTGCTTTGATATTGTTCTTGATTTCAGGATTGGAAAGCTCCTCAAATAACTTGTTATAAATTTTGGCTTCCAATGAGTCACCATTCTTCTTTTCTTCGAATTCCTTTTTAGAAACATTGGAAAAGAAAGCATCACTTCCATCAGATAAAATGCACTGCATCGCCAAAACTTTATCCCTAGTAACACCATACTGAATGGAAGTAGTTCCCGATGAATTGTTCCCCACCATACCACCTATCATACAACGGTTGGATGTGGATGTATTCGGACCAAAGAAAAGACCAAAGGGTTTTAAGTATTGGTTAAGCTCATCACGAACCACGCCTGGCTGCACAGTAACTTGCTTCTTGTCCTTGTCCAAACTAACAATTTTGGTAAAATGTCGGCTAACATCCACTACAATACCTTCTCCCACACATTGACCAGCCAACGAAGTGCCTGCTGTTCGAGGAATAAGTCCAACTTTGTTTGCGTTGGCAAATGCGACCAATTTTTTTAAATCATCAACATTTTTAGGGTAGGCCACCGCTGTCGGTAGCTTTCTATATACAGAAGCATCTGTAGCATAGATTGCTTTGCTCAATTCATCGAACAACAACTCCCCTTTCAATGCATCTGAAAGGTTTTTTAACAAATTTTTATCCAATTTGGAATACTTTTTGGGAACTAAAATTGTTTTTCAAACGTAAATCTAACACAAAACTATCTCTAATTTTTAACTTAACGAGAACCTCATGAAGATTACCACATTATTTTCAGTATTTATTTTGTTTGCAACAGCTAGCCTAAGTGCACAAAACATATCAGAGCATGCCTTGGGGCTTAGATTGGGAGACAGCGACGGCTTTGGAGCTGAGATTTCTTACCAAAAATCCATTGGACAGTATCACCGAGCCGAGTTTGACCTAGGATGGCGGGACAGTAGGGATTTTGACGCCTTTAAATTAACAGGAATATACCAATGGGTACATCAATTGGATGGCAATTTTAATTGGTATTACGGTGTTGGTGGTGGATTAGGAAGTGTAGATTTTGAGCCTAATCCGAATTTTGATAATGACAATGACGGATTGTTTGTGTTCGCAGCTGGTGATATTGGTATAGAGTATGACTTTGATATTCCATTATTGCTATCATTGGACTTTAGGCCCGAAATTGGCCTGATTGGTTACGACGGCTTTGATAATGATTTTGATTTTGATATTGCCCTGGGTATCCGATACCAGTTCTAATCAGTTCTAAATAAAAAGTTAACCCTTGACTCATATAGAGTCAGGGGTTTTTTTATGCCATAAGTATTGAATACCTTAGCACTCTAAATATTTTGAAATGAAAAAATTATTTGCGTTATCCTTAGGTGTTTTGTTTTTGACATCTTGTAATTCCGACCCTAAAGGATACACTTTAACTGGTACCATAAATGGTGAGCCTGAAAATGGCACCCAGATATTTTTAAAAACTACAGACTCCATTAACCAATTAATAGACATTGATACGGCAACCGTTGAGAATGGCCTATTTACATTTAGCGGAAACCAAGTCGAACCAAAAATGCACTACATTTTTGTGGACAAAGCTCGTGGCAATGTCCCAGTTATTGTGGAGAATGGAAGTATTGAAATTGAGTTCCAAAAAGATAGTATTGACCAGGCCAAGATTCAGGGAACTGAACAGAATGATATGTTTATGGGCTTTTTGACAGAATCACGTAAACTATCACAACGTGCAAGGTCTATGCAAGACGATATGCGTATGGCTGCACAACAGAGAGATACGGCTACCGTTACCGCTCTGCGCGAAGAGTTTATTGAGTTTCAGGAAGATGCAAAGAACTTTAATATGACCTATGCCAAGGAGCACCCAAACGCTTATGTCTCTGTTTTGATTATTGGGAACCTATTGGCAACCAAAGCAGCTCCTGCTGATGAAATCAAATCCATGTTCGAAGGCTTAACTCCAGAAATGAAAGCTACAGAACCCGGAAAGAAAATTGCAGAGCAACTTGAAAATTTAAAATCTACTGAAGTTGGTGCAGTAGCACCTAATTTTTCCGCCCCAACCCCTACAGGTGATGTACTTGCTCTTAGCGATGTTACAAGCAACGCCAAACTAACTTTGGTCGATTTCTGGGCAGCATGGTGCAGACCTTGTCGTGCGGAAAATCCCAATATTGTATCGGTCTATAAAAAGTATCACGAAAAAGGTTTTGATGTATTGGGAGTTTCGTTGGACAATAAAGCAGAACATTGGACCAACGCTATTGAATCGGACGGGTTGGAATGGAATCATATCTCCAATTTGCAACGATTCCAAGATCCTATTGCCCGTTTATATAACATCAACGCAATTCCAGCAGCATTTTTGTTGGATGAAAAAGGTGTTATCGTAGCAAGAGACTTAAGAGGTCCTGCTTTGGAACAAAAAGTAGCTGAAATTCTTGGTAAAAGTTAAAACAGGAACAAAACAATATAAAAAAAGGCCTTGATAATTTCGAGGCCTTTTTTGTTGGAGTTAAAAGTCGGCAGTACGCAGTAAACGAATACTCCCATAAATTATTCCGAAGGCAGTCTTAATTAGCTGCTCTTGTCCTCCTATTCTATTTTCTGTCCATTAACCCTTCACTCATAAACAGAAATCCAATATCAAAAAGCGTCCTTCGACTGGGGTCAAGTTCCAAAAAGAATCATTTTGAGGAAAGAGCATGAACAGGTTTCAAGTTCAAGTCTCAATAATTATAAATGGACAATTTTAAACTATTACCCATCACCTTTAACCCGAATAATCCATCAATCCAAAAATCAAACAGTCCAACACCCCTTAAATCTTCCCCATCTTATCCAATACAAAGAGAATAATGATTGGTATGGCCAGCAATACCACGATTAAAGTATCCGTTACAAAAAGTTCTGGTTTAAAAAGCAAGGTGGTTGCATAACCCCCTATGGCACCACCAAAGTGAGCGGTATGTCCAATATTGCCCATTCTGCTCTTCATTCCCCAAATGGAATACAACAGATAAGCAATACCCAAAACATAAGCTGGCAACGGTATGGGAATAAACATTATTCCCAATTGCATATCTGGATTTAGTAAAATTGCAGCATAAAGAACTCCCATAACTGCCCCACTTGCACCAACTGCACTGTAAAAAGGCTCGTTTTTATGGAAAAACAGGGCCAACAGACTACCCGCAATCAGGCTGACGAAGTAAATTATCAAAAACTTTATGGAACCGAACCAACCAATCACTACAGGAGCAAAAAAATAGAGCGTGAACATGTTAAGGAACAAATGGGAAATATCCACGTGCAAAAAGCCAGAAGTCGCCATTCTTTCCTTCTGACCAGCCTGTATGGCATTGATACTAAACTTGTACCTATCAAAAAAAGCCGTGTTATTAAACCCACGTAGAGAGACCAAAACATTGGCGGCCATTATAGCAATAGTAGCGATATGTAAATTGAGCATGTAAATAAAGGTTTGGGTTCAAATATAGCTATATTTGCACACAAGAATAGTCTATGCAGCTTGTAGTTTATATCCTTGTTTATCCATTGCTCTGGTTGATTTCCAGACTTCCCTTTAAAGTCATATATTTTATTTCTGATGGTGTCTATGTACTCCTTTATAAAATAATTGGCTACCGTAAAAAAGTAGTACGCAACAACTTGGCGCTTGTTTTTCCCGAAAAATCGGAAAGTGAACGTTTATTGATTGAGAAAAAGTTTTATCACCATTTATGCGATATGTTTTTGGAAATGGCAAAAACATTGGGAATCACCAATAAACAAATGAAAAAAAGATACGTTTTTACGAATGTTGAAGTTTTTCAAAAATTGGAAAATGAAGGCAAAAATATCATGATAATAATGCCTCATTATGCAAGTTGGGAGTGGGTTTTTTCATTAAACTCCATGGTAAAATCAAAAGCATATGCCATTTATCAGCCCATTCAGAACAAATACTTTGACAAATTAGTTCGTGATATACGCAGCAAATATGGCACCACACTCATTAAAACCTTTGAGAGCCGAAAAATTATCGCAGATGCCAAAGAAAGGGACGAATTAATTACGGTGGGGATTATTAGCGATCAATCCCCCATGTTGCAACGAGCCCGTCATTGGGCCAATTTTATGGATGTTCTGGTGCCAATACACGTTGGTGCAGAAGAACTTTGCAAAAGCCATGATATGATTCCTGTTTATTTGAAAGTTAATAAAGTAGGACGTGGATTTTACGAGGCTTCTTTTAAAATATTGGCTGAAAATCCCAACGAGGTAGAAAATTATAAGATTTCTGAAGCTTTTATGCGTGAAACAGAAAAAGCCATTCGGGAGGCTCCTGAATATTATTTCTGGACACACAAACGCTGGAAACATATGGGCAAAGCTCCAAAAGAGTTTCAAAAAGAGCCTGCAAAAGCAGGTAACTCTTAAAGTCCCGCTACCTCTTTGATTTCGTCAATAATACGGTCGGCCAAACCATCTGCCTCTTGTTGAGATTTAGCTTCGGTATAAATACGAATAATGGGTTCCGTATTGGATTTTCTCAGGTGCACCCAGTTTTCAGGAAAATCAATTTTTACCCCATCAATTGTTGATACCTGCTCCTCTTTGTATTTGTTGTGCATGGCATCCAATAATGCATCCACATCCAGCTCTGGAGTTAATTGTATTTTCTTTTTGCTCATAAAGTAGCTCGGGTAACTGGCACGCAGTTCGGCCACAGTTCCGCCTTTCTCGGCCATCAACATCAAAAACAAGGCCGTTCCTACCAGGGCATCACGCCCATAATGACTTTCTGGATAAATAATTCCACCATTCCCTTCACCACCAATGATGGCAGTGTTGGCTTTCATTTTGGTCACCACGTTCACTTCGCCAACAGCGGCCGCCTCGTAAGTGCCACCATGTTTTTCCGTAACATCGCGCAAGGCTCTTGAAGATGACAGGTTGGAAACCGTATTTCCTTTTGTTTTTGACAATACATAATCGGCGCAGGCGACCAAGGTGTATTCCTCACCAAACATTTCACCGTCGTTGCTTATGAACGCCAATCGGTCTACGTCGGGGTCCACAACAATTCCAAAGTCCGCTTTTTCTTCCACTACTTTTTTACTGATGTCCCCTAAATGTTCCTTCAATGGTTCAGGGTTATGCGGAAAGTGTCCAGTTGGGTCGCAATATAGCTTTACCACTTCCACCCCCAATTCTTCAAGCAATTTGGGAATCGCAATACCTCCTGTGGAGTTTACACCATCAACCACCACTTTAAAACCTGCTTTTTTAATGGTATCGGCATCCACCAAGGATAATTCCAACACTTCATCTATATGGATATCGATATATGAATCATTTTTAATGATTTCACCCAAATCATCGACCTCCGCAAATTCAAAATCCTCTTTTTCGGCCAAGGCCAAAATCTTTGCGCCTTGCTCCGCATCCAAAAACTCCCCCTTTTCATTCAACAATTTAAGGGCGTTCCATTGCTTGGGATTATGGCTGGCCGTTAAAATGATTCCTCCATCAGCTTTTTCCAAAGGAACTGCAATCTCTACCGTCGGCGTGGTCGACAATCCAAGATCGATGACATCAATTCCAAGTCCTACCAAGGTAGAAACCACCAAGTTTTGGATCATCTCACCCGACAAACGTGCATCCCTACCAATGACAACTTTCAACTTCTCCTTTTTGGAATACGTTTTTAACCAACTGCCATATGCTGCTGCAAATTTAACAGCATCTACTGGTGTTAGGTTATCGTTAGTATTGCCCCCTATGGTACCTCGTATTCCCGAAATTGATTTGATCAGTGTCATAATTGTTAAAAAAGTTTTTGCAAATATAGTTGGGCATTTTCGATTCCATGTTTGGAATTTGTAAATTTCGACAGAAAAGGAATTTGCCCCGATGAACTTCTTAGCGCATATCTATCTTTCATTTGATGATAAAGAAATAACCTTGGGTAATTTCTTTGCCGATCATATTCGTGGTAACAAGTTCAAACATCTTCCAGATAGAATCCAAAAAGGCATTCTGCTGCACCGTGAAATCGATACATTTACCGACTCTCATCCCACTGTTAGACAAAGTAGTAAGCGATTGCACAAAAACTACAGTCATTACAGCCGAGTAATCGTGGATATTTATTATGATCATTTTTTGGCCAAAAATTGGAGTGACTATTCTGATACCCCACTAGAGGATTATGTAGAGGACTTTTATGATTTGTTGGAGGACAATTACGATATCCTCCCCATGGCCACTAAACGGATGATGCCCTATATGATTGCAGACAATTGGTTACTCAATTATGCCAATTTAGCTGGAATTGACCGTGTACTTAATGGAATGAACCGAAGAACTAAAAACAAATCCAGAATGAATTTTGCCATTTTGGACCTTGAAGAACACTATTTTGATTTCGAAAATGAATTCACGTCATTTTTTAAAGAATTGATTACCTTTTCCAACCAAAAATTTATTTCCCTATGCGAAGACTGATACTCCTTTTGCCCCTAATCTTATTTATAAACTGCAAACAACAACCTGCCATACCTACTGGAGTGGTCGCCGAAAAAGCTATGGTGGTATCCGCTCGTGAAGAAGCCTCGCAACTTGCGGTGGATATCATGAAAAAAGGCGGAAATGCATTTGATGCTATGGTTGCCACAGAACTTTCCTTGGTAGTTGCTTATCCGTTTGCAGGTAGCGTTGGCGGTGGTGGATTTATGGTCTACCGTAAAAACGATGGCGAAGTCGGAGGTATCGATTATCGAGAAAAAGCTCCCTTGGCAGCCCATAAGGACATGTATTTGGATTCCTTGGGTAATGTTATTCCAGGTTTGAGCACATCGGGAGGAACCGCTGTAGGAGTCCCAGGTACGGTCGCTGGGGTACTCGAAGTGCATAGAAAATTCGGAAAGCTTCCCTTAAAAGAAATCATACAACCCATCATTGCTCTTGCCAACAAAGGCGTCGTGGTTACCGAGAAGCAAGCCAATCGATTGGAAAGAACCCGTGAACGCTTTATTGAAGCTAATGGCGATAGCACCAAGTTTGCCGGTCCTTTTGTAACAGGGGACACCATAAAATACCCCGCTTACGCCAATACCCTTCAAAAAATCATGGAAGAAGGACGAGACGGTTTTTATAAAGGAGAAGTTGCCCAAAAGCTAGCCGCCTTCGTACAAGAAAATGGTGGTTTAATTACAATAGAAGATTTAGAAAAATATGAGGCCGTCTGGAGAGAACCCGTAGTTTTTGATTACAAGGACATCAAGGTTATTTCCATGAGTCCGCCCAGTAGCGGAGGAGTTACCATCAATCAGATGTTTAAAATGATGGAGCCATACAATGTGTCAAAATTTGGACACAATTCTACTAAAACCATTCAATTGTTTACCGAAGCATCACGTAGGGCCTATGCAGACAGAAACTTCTATTTGGGCGACCCTGATTTTGTGGACATTCCTTACGATATGCTGTTGGATGACGAATACCTGCAAGAAAGAATGGCCAACTTCTCTTTTGATAAGGCCACATTGTCTTCTGATGTGAGCCATGGTGAAGTGGAAATCATTGAAAGTGCGCAAACCACCCACTACTCCATCGTGGATAGTGAGGGGAATGCCATTTCTGCCACATCTACCCTAAACGGAGGATATGGTTCCAAACTGTATTGTGCCGAACTCGGTTTCTTTTTAAATAATGAAATGGACGATTTTAGTTCCAAGCCCGGTGTACCGAATATGTTTGGGTTAATAGGTGCCGAAGCCAACAGTATTGCGCCGGAAAAACGAATGTTAAGTAGTATGACACCGACCATCGTGGAAAAGGATGGCAAGCTTTTTATGGTTGTAGGTACTCCCGGAGGATCTACCATCATTACCGCTGTAGCACAAACTATTCTTAATGTTTACGAGTTCAACTTGAGCATGCAAGAAGCGGTCAACGCCCCCCGTTTCCATCACCAATGGTTGCCGGATATGGTGATTTTTGAGCCAGAAGGGTTCTCTGAAGAGCTCAAGGCAGATTTGAAATCCAAAGGATATATCATAAATGAGGAGCGCACACCTATTATTGGCAAAGTAGATGCCATTCGTGTTTTGCAGAATGGAAAATTGGAAGGCGGTGCCGACAAACGTGGTGATGATACTGCAGTTGGATATTAATTTTTCTGAGGATGGAGTTTGATATTGTTGTTCTGACAGACCACCGATACGTGGCTCCAGAAAAGAAGACACCCTATATTGAAAATGTACTTCAAGAAGACCTTCTGGTTTTAGAAGCTTTAAAAAAGCAAGGTCTAAAGGCTGCTCGTAAATCTTGGGACGACCCTGATTTTGACTGGTCAACAACCAAATATGCCCTGTTCCGAACCACTTGGGACTATTTTGACCGTTATATGGAGTTTTCCAAATGGTTGGAGACAGCCTCGAAGCAAACACAATTCATAAACTCCAAAGAACTCATCTATTGGAATATTGACAAACATTATTTACAAGACTTATCCAACGCTGGAGTTACCATACCCAGAACGATTTTTCTGGAAAAAGGCTCAAAAATAACACTACCCAATGCTATTGCTAAGGCAAGAGCAGAACACGGCTTTACAACCAACACGTATATTCTAAAACCTTGCATTTCGGGAGCCGCCCGTCACACCTACAAAATCCACAACGATGAAATTGAAAGTCATGAAGACATCTTCCAAAACTTGGTGGCCGAAGAAGCTATGATGCTTCAGGAGTTTCAAAAAAATATAGTTTCGGAAGGAGAAATATCCATGATGGTTTTTAATGGTGAGTTTACCCATGCCGTTTTAAAAATTGCCAAACCAGGGGATTTTAGGGTACAGGATGATTTTGGTGGTACCGTTCACGACTATGTGCCAGATCAAGAACAAATCGCATTTGCCCAAAGCGTTGTTGAAGCAGCACCAAAGTTACCCATTTACGCTAGAGTCGATATTTTTAAGGATAATGAGAGTACCTGGGCCTTGGCCGAACTGGAAATTTTTGAGCCAGAGTTATGGTTCCGCCTTAACCCTAGTGCCGCAGATATTTTGGCCAAGGCCATCAAGGATAATTGTCTTTCTAAATCCATCTAAGGTTTTAATGGATTGGCATCGTTATATTTATATAAATATTTCAAAATGAAAAACTTACCATTCCTTATTTTGACAATCACGTTGGGATGTTTTGCACAACAAAAAACTACAGGAAAACTCGTGGCCGAGGACGATGCTTTTTATAATTATGTGGATAAAGAAGCTAAAATAGAAGTGTTGGCTGAAGGATTTATTTGGTCCGAAGGTCCGGTTTGGATAAAAGACCAAGGGTTTCTTCTGTTTTCTGACGTTCCCCAAAACACCATTTTTAAATGGAAAGACGGAGAGGGTCTTTCTGAATTTCTAAAACCTTCAGGCTATACAGGTGTTCTCCCTTACAGTCGTGAGCCTGGAAGTAACGGACTCACCATAAGCAATGATGGTGAATTGGTACTGAGCGAACACGGAGATCGCAGAATATCCAAAATGCCTTTAGTGGGAGGTGGAAAGTTCACGTTGGCAGATACATGGATGGGGAAACGTTTTAATAGCCCAAATGATGTGGTTCAAGCTTCCAATGGCACTTATTACTTTACGGACCCTCCTTATGGCCTGCCAGGGCAGCAAGATTCTGACCTAAGGGAAATAGATGCTTTTGGAGTCTATAAAATTGACACCAATGGAGGTGTGGAAATGGTGATTAAGAATCTTACACGACCGAATGGTGTGGCCTTATCCCCAGACGAAAAAACACTATATGTAAACCAATCTGATTCTAGCGCTCCGTACATAATGGCATACAACATTAAAAATGATGGTTCGTTGGATAAGGGCCATATCTTTTTTGATGCAACTTCTTTATTGGAATCAGGGCTCGTGGGTTCGTTGGATGGAATTAAAGTTGCGCAAGATGGCACCATTTTTTCCACGGGGCCGAGCGGAGTTTTGGTAATCACACCCGAAGGAATACTATTGGGACGTATAGAAACCGGACAACGTACGGCCAACTGCGCTTGGGGAGAAGATGGATCAGTTCTTTATATGACCGCGGACAATTATCTCATGAAAATTCAGACCAAAACCAAAGGAACCGGATTTTAAGCTTGGTTTTATTTGGCAATCTGCTTTTTCAGTTCCTCCATGGATTCTTGAAGCTGTTTCAGCAACCCTGTTTCGGTAGTGGCATCCACATTAAAGGTAAGTTTACTACTCACTTCCCAAATTTCTTGGATTTGAAACGGCTTAATTTCGTAAGGCGGGTAAGTTTCGTTCAAGGAAACCAAGGTGATGTTATTGGAATTGGGCTTTCGCTCTATTTTCTTCACCATAACCGAATCCTGTAGCACCACAACATACATTTTGTTGGGGCTAACATGGTCGATATGCTCAATCGCACGGGCCAAAACCCAGTCATTGGGTCTCAAATTGGGCAACATACTGTCTCCTTCCACCTGAAAACCTCGATAGGTAGCATTTCTAAATTCGGGAATGGGCATGTCAAAAGCAGGCAATTGACGATACCAGCTTGTGTCCGCTATGTTTTGGGGGTATCCCGCAGCCGCTTTGGCATTCACCATCACCATATTGTCATTTTCGGAATTGTCAACGGTAACCACTTTGGGAATTACACTGGTTTTGGAAGTGTCCAAATGTTTCTGATCGCTTTCACCAAATAACCACAATGGATTAATCTTGAACTGTTTTAAAAGTTCGGCGACTACCTTTCCAGAAAGCTTGGTCCTCCCCCGCTCAATATCAGCTGTGGTGTTCTTCACGCCAAGCAATTTAGCGAACTCCGTTTGCGTATATCCGAGTTCCCTGCGGATATCTGTAAATCTTTTTAAGGTTATTTCATTTTCCATCATCATATTGATAATGTCAAGTCGAGCGAAGCTGAACTACGTCAAGTTGACAATCCATTCTCAAATATAACTATTTTGGAATATTTCCAAAAACTTTTATGGAATATTTCCAATTTTTGGATTATATCCATATCTTTGATTGGAATATTTCCAAGTTATGAATTTTGATAGGATACGTGAAAAACTGAACATTCTTGCCGATGCGGCGAAATATGATGTCTCCTGTGCCAGTAGTGGCAGTGACCGAACGAACAAAACCAAAGGTCTGGGCAACGCATCCAAAATGGGCATTTGCCATAGTTATACCGCGGATGGTCGTTGTGTATCCTTATTAAAGATTCTATTGACCAATCATTGTATTTTTGATTGTGCCTATTGCGTTACCCGAAAAAGCAATGATGTGCCAAGAGCAGCCTTCAAGGTGCAGGAAGTGGTTGACCTGACCATTAATTTTTACCGAAGAAATTATATTGAAGGGCTCTTCTTGAGTTCTGGAATATTTAAAAGCCCCGATCATACTATGGAACGGTTAGTGTCCGTGGCCAAAAAACTACGGAAAGAGGAAAATTTCAATGGCTATATCCACCTTAAATCCATCCCGGGCGCAAGCGATGAACTCATGTATGAAGCCGGACTCTATGCCGACCGACTTTCTGTGAATATAGAAGTTCCCACAATATCCGGGCTAAAACTATTGGCTCCGGATAAAAAGCACGAAGATTTTACCAAACCCATGGAAAAGGTAAAAAATGAAATCGTGCGATATAAATCAGAGCAAAAAATCATTAAAAACACCCCAAAATACGCACCCGCGGGGCAAAGTACCCAAATGATCGTGGGCGCTTCAGGAGAATCGGATAAGGATATCATGTATTCTGCCACCTATTATTACAAAACGTACAACATGAAGCGGGTGTATTATTCCGGTTACGTACCTGTGACCCACGATTCCCGTTTGCCCGCCATAGGCTCGCAAGTACCCATGTTACGCGAAAACCGATTGTACCAGACCGATTGGCTATTGCGATTCTATGGATTTTCCGTGGGTGAAATCTTGAACAACCAACATCCCAACCTGGATATGGATGTAGACCCGAAGCTTTCGTGGGCTCTACGTAACCTACATCATTTTCCCGTGAACGTGAATACTGCAGATAAGCGCCTATTGGCTAGAATTCCAGGGATAGGAATGCGTTCGGTGGATAAAATTGTAAAGGCCAGAAAGTTTCGAAAACTGAACTGGGACCATCTCAAAAAAATGGGAGTGGCCCTCAACCGTGCCCAATATTTTATGGTTTGCGAATCCCGTTACTGGGAACGTCGTGACCTGGATGCGGAAAAAATAAAAGGTATGATTCTGCAAAATTCCTCTGGAAAATTTCGGAATCAATACAGTACACAATTATCCTTGTTCAATTAGCAATGGACAATGATTAACATTGAGTCATTTCGAAGGAGTTTACGACTGAGAAATCTAAATTTCTCACATGGGTCCGAAATGACAGCAACACAAAAACACAAACGTTATGAACACTTCAACAACCTTAATTTATGACGGCAGTTTCAACGGGTTTTTAACGGCCGTTTTCGTCGCCTTTGATGAAAAAATCAATGTGGTCGACATCCAAAAGAACAATCAATCTCAAAGTGGATTATTTTCCGACACCGAAACCGTGTTTACCAACGTGGAAAAAGCCAAACGGGTGTGGAACGGCATACGCAACAAGAGCTATAATGCCATATCTAATGTGTATTTTGCTTTTTTGAGTGAAACCGAAGGCGTTGAACTGATGCTTTACAATTACATTCAAAAGCTAATGAGGGCGCAAAGCGGTAAGTGTTTGGACTATTCAGACAGTACGGTGCTATATATTGCCCAATTGGCGAAAAAAGTGGGACGGGAAAAACATCGTATGGAAGCTTTTGTTCGGTTCCAGTTGACCAAGGACGAGATTTACTTTGCCAACATTGAACCCGATTTTGATGTGTTACCTTTAATCTCCAAACATTTTCGAGATCGCTACGCAGACCAAAAATGGTTGATTTATGACATAAAGCGTAAATATGGCATCTATTACGATTTGGACCATGTGGAAATGGTTTCACTGAACTTAAAGGATATTCAACATAACAAAACCGTGAAAAGTAATGCCTTTACCAGCGAGGAATACGAGTACCAAACCCTGTGGAACGATTATTTTAAAAGCACCAATATTGCATCGCGTATTAACCCTAAATTACATACGCAACATGTGCCAAAACGGTATTGGAAGTATTTGAGCGAGAAAAAGGAGGCGGTTTAATCATCACTTCCCCCTCTCCCCTACAAAATGGTCATTTTTGGTTTTAAACAGCACATTAAAACTGGTTAAACTGCCATAAATACGGGTAATGTATTGCTGAAGGTCCACCTTTTCCTGATCATCCAAGTTTTTGCTACTGTTTATCTTTTGCTCCATCACACGGATGCGATCGCGCACCATCACAATTTTATGGAAGAAGGTCTCAATAGGCATTTCCTTGTTCGCTGTGCTGTCACCAGGTTCCAAAACCAAGTTTCCGCCTTTCCATTTGTCAGCTATAGCTACTTTCTCGTGGGTGTCACTCCATTTTTCGAGAATCTTCACCAAGGAACGTTCCACATCAAAAAAGCTAACGCTGTCCACTTCACCCTCCACCCCTTCAATCACTTCAAATTCAGCATCCAAATCAATGGTTTCCAACCCATTTTCTAAAAAGGTTACCCAATAATGTTTGGAAGATACATTAGTCACCACCCCTTTTCCATATTCTGGGTGATTTATTCTGGAGCCTATGCCTAAGATTTTCATATCATTTAATTAATGTTATTTCGAAGAAGCTTTGCCACTGAGAAATTTAGATTTCTCGCATTCGGTCGAAATGACTGTTTCCAAACTCAAAAATAAAGCAACAAGTAACAAAAACGAAACTTCAGGTCACTTCCTTTTTACATCCCAAATCGCTACTTTTGAGGTTTGCTATGATTTATGATCAATTACGAAGAAAATATTGAGGTTAAGGGTGCTCGAGTCCACAACCTCAAAAATATAGATGTTACCATTCCACGTGAAAAACTGGTGGTGATTACAGGGCTTTCGGGGAGTGGAAAATCCTCTTTGGCCTTTGACACCATTTATGCGGAAGGGCAGCGCAGATACATCGAAACCTTCTCGGCCTACGCCAGGCAATTTTTGGGCGGATTGGAACGCCCCGATGTGGATAAAATTGATGGGCTTTCTCCTGTAATCGCAATTGAACAAAAAACCACCTCAAAATCTCCCCGTTCTACAGTGGGTACCATTACCGAGGTTTATGATTTTTTGCGTTTGCTCTTTGCCCGTGCTGGAGACGCCTACAGTTACAATACTGGCGAAAAAATGGTGAGCTACAGTGATGAGCAAATCAAAGATTTGATCATTGAGTCGTACAAAGACAAAAAAATTAATGTGCTTGCCCCTGTAATCAAGTCCAGAAAAGGGCATTACCGTGAACTTTTTGAGCAGATTGCAAAGCAAGGTTTTGTAAAGGTGAGGGTCGATGGTGAGATTACCGACATCACCAAAGGGATGAAGGTGGATCGTTACAAAACCCACGACATTGAAATTGTTATAGATCGCTTGAAGGTTGGGGATAGTGAGGATTTCCACAAACGCTTGAGCGAAACCATCAATACGGCCATGTACAGTGGAGACAATGTGCTTATGGTCTTGGAAGAAGGTGAAACCGTACCCCGATATTTCAGTAGGGATTTGATGTGCCCATCATCCGGTATTTCCTATCCTAATCCTGAGCCTAACACGTTTTCCTTCAATTCTCCCAAAGGCATGTGTCCCGAATGCAGTGGTCTGGGCCATGTTTTTCAGGTTAACGAGGATAAAATCATACCTAACAAAAAAGTGTCCATCAAATCTGGTGGACTTGCACCATTGGGCGAATACAAGAGTTCATGGGCTTTTAAGCAATTGGAAACCATTGCGCAGCGCTACAATTTTGACCTTTCGGATGCCATTGAAAAGATTCCGGAAGAAGCTATGAACGTTATTTTGAACGGTGGCAAGGAAAGTTTTGAGGTGAATTCGAAAAGTTTGGGTGTAAAAAGGCAATATAAAATTGATTACGAAGGGATTTCCAATTTTATCAAAACCCAATACGAAGAAGCCAATTCCACTTCCATAAAACGATGGGCCAAAGACTATATGGACCAAGTGGAGTGTCCTAGCTGTGAAGGCTCCCGATTACGAAAGGAATCCCTCTATTTTAAAATAGACGGTAAGAACATTGCCGAACTGGCACAAATGGACATTGCTGAGCTGGACAATTTCTTTAAGCATTTGGAGGATACCCTAGAAGGCAATCAGAAAAAAATTGCGGAGGAAATCATAAAGGAAATCAAAGCACGTGTTGGATTTTTATTGGATGTGGGGCTCGATTATCTTTCCATGAACCGCAGCTCCAAATCCTTGTCAGGTGGTGAAGCGCAGCGCATTCGACTGGCTACACAAATAGGCTCACAATTGGTTGGAGTGCTCTATATTTTGGATGAACCTAGTATTGGTTTGCACCAACGCGACAATGAACGATTGATTCAATCCCTTGAAGCACTTCGCGATATCGGGAACTCCGTTATTGTGGTGGAACATGATCGCGATATGATTGAAAGCGCAGACCATGTTATTGATATTGGTCCAAAAGCCGGGAAACACGGAGGGGAAATTATTTCTCAAGGAAGTCCAAAAGAATTGATCGACCACCATACCATGACGGCGCAATATATAACTGGAGAAGTCGAAATCCCTGTTCCAGAAAAACGGCGCAAGGGAACGGGCAAAAAGATTACGCTCTCTGGATGCACAGGCAATAACCTGAAAAATGTGACCGTAGATTTCCCTTTGGGAAAACTTATCGGAGTAACGGGAGTTTCAGGAAGTGGCAAGTCCACTTTGGTCAATGAAACCCTTTACCCCATTATGAACGCACATTACTTTAACGGGGTAAAAAAGCCGATGCCTTATAAAAAAATTAAGGGACTGGAACATATTGACAAGGTCATTGACATCAACCAATCCCCTATTGGACGTACACCGCGTTCGAATCCTGCTACTTATACTGGAGTTTTTAGCGAAATACGTTCCTTGTTCTCTAAAACCACCGAGGCCACTATTCGAGGTTACAAACCTGGGCGTTTCAGTTTTAATGTGGCCGGAGGGAGATGTGAAACTTGTCAAGGCGGGGGTCTTAAGGTCATTGAAATGAATTTTTTACCCGATGTTTACGTAGAATGTGAAACCTGTAACGGAAAAAGGTTCAACCGAGAAACCTTGGAAATCAGATATAAGGGAAAGTCCATTGCTGATGTTTTGGAAATGACCATCAACGAAGCTGTGGATTTCTTTGAGAATATTCCAAAAATTCATCGTAAACTTAAGACAATAAAGGATGTAGGTTTAGGTTATATATCATTAGGACAGCAGTCCACTACCCTTTCTGGTGGTGAAGCCCAAAGGGTAAAGTTGGCCACAGAGCTTTCCAAAAGAGATACTGGGAACACGTTTTACATCCTCGACGAACCAACCACAGGCCTACATTTTGAAGATATTAGGGTGCTTATGGAAGTACTTGACCGCTTAGTGGATAAAGGCAACACCATTTTGGTGATAGAGCACAATATGGACGTGATAAAAATGATGGATTACATTATTGATATTGGCTACGAAGGTGGAAGAGGTGGTGGTACGGTTGTTGCAAAAGGAACCCCGGAAGAAGTGGCCAAGGACAAGAAAAGCTATACTGCCAAGTTTTTAAAGAAAGAATTGGACAATACAAAACAAAAAATTGCACGAGCAGTTTAAAATACATTACAACTATGCAAATGCGTAAAGAACAACATTCCAAAGGTTGGAATGAAATTAAGACAAACGATTCGTGGGCCATATTTAAGATTATGGGCGAGTTTGTCAATGGATTTGAAAAAATGAGCGTAATAGGCCCTTGTGTATCCATTTTTGGTTCGGCTAGGGTTCGGGAAGGACATCCCTATTACGATTTGGCCGTAAAAATATCCAAAAGGATTTCCGAAGCCGGTTATGGTGTAATTACTGGAGGAGGGCCCGGTATAATGGAAGCGGGAAACAAAGGGGCCAATCTAGCTGGGGGTACATCCGTAGGACTCAACATAGACCTTCCCTTTGAACAACACGACAACCCTTATATTGATGAGGACAAGAGCCTTGATTTTGATTACTTTTTTGTTCGAAAAGTGATGTTTGTAAAATACTCCCAAGGATTTGTGGTAATGCCCGGTGGGTTTGGAACTTTGGATGAGTTCTTTGAAGCACTCACCTTAATTCAAACGCATAAAATACACACCTTCCCGATTATTCTTGTTGGCACGAAGTTCTGGAAAGGATTGATAGAATGGATCAAGAACACTTTGGTCGAGGCAGGTAACATAAGTGAAAAAGACCTTGACTTAATTAAATTAGTGGATACAGAAGATGAAGTAGTTGAAATTATAGATGCCTTCTACAAAGGCAGAACATTGAGTCCAAACTTTTAATTCTTTTTTTGCATTGAATAACCCTCGAGTAATACTTAGCGTTTTGCTACTTACCATTATGGTGCACCCCAAAGTTTGGGGGCAGCACAAGAATGAGATAGTGGCAACACTCGATGGACCTACCAACCAAGTACGGATTCGCCAACATTTTACCTATATCAACCAATCGGACAAAGGGCTTTCTACATTATATTTTAATGATTGGAACCATGCATATTCCAACAAAAACACGGCACTTGCCAAAAGGTTTGCGGAAGAATTTAACCGGGGGCTTCATTTAGCAAAAGATAGGGAAAGGGGAAAAACTACCATTAGAACCATTGTTGATAACAACTATACTGGACTGGATTGGAAACGAAACGGAAACAGTGACATTATAGCGGTTACATTGAACGAAGTTCTGAAACCAGGAGAGTCAATACAACTATTTTTCACCTATACGATTAGACTCCCGGAAGCTAAATTTACCGGTTATGGACACACCGACAACGGTGGTTATTTCTTAAAGGATTGGTATTTTACTCCAGCCGTATACGATGGAGATTGGAATTTATACAACAATATAAACCTTGATGACCTATATACCGACGTAACGGATACAAGAATCAATTTTACCTTCCCGGAAAACCTGTTTTTAGCCTCAAACTATCGCACGTCCAATATTTCTGCGTTTCCTGGCGGACAAAACACGCAACTCATTGGGGACAAAAGAAAAAATTGCGACATCATTCTTACCATGGACGATAGGTTCACGAAACACATTACCGATTACATTACAATTACTACGGATATAGAATCGAATAAGTACGAGGAAATAGCCCAAGGGATATCCATTAACAAAATTGCACAGTTTCTTTACGAAAACTTGGGGAATTATCCTCACGGTAATCTTCTTGTGAGTGAATTTGACTATGCCAGGTCTCCTTTATATGGAATAAGTCAACTTCCATCGTTTATTCGGCCGTATGAGGAACAATTTCAATTTGAAATGAAGTTTTTGAAGACGGCTATTCGCAATTACCTCAAAGAGTCTTTATATCTAAACCCGCGAAAAGAGAGATGGGTAAACGATGCTATTGGGTTTTATCTAATGATAAAATATGTGGACGAACACTACCCCAATCAAAAACTAGCAGGAAAACTCTCCAAAATCTGGGGGGTAAAAAATTTCCATTTTGCACAAATGGATTTTAATGAGCAGTATACCCTTTTCAGTATGCTTTCGGCACGAAAAAATATTGATCAAGCTTTAACGACCTCAAATGACTCCCTTATCAAGTTCAACCAAAAAATTGCCAACGGATACAAGTCAGGTCTTGGAATGTCTTACCTATCCGCCTACTTAGGTGAGAAAAAAATAGACAGTACCGTGTTGGATTTTTATAAAAATTATAAACAGAAGCAACAAGTAACTGCTGCCGATTTTAGAGAAACCATAGAAAAATATGCCCACAAGGAAGTTGACTGGTTTTTTGACACTTACGTTGCTACAGACAAAAAAATTGACTTTAAAATCAAAAAGGTTAAAAAAACGGAGGATTCCATAACCTTTGTCTTAAAAAACAAAAGGGGGACCAATGTACCCATATCGGTTTTTGGACTTGGGAATGACTCGGTGGTCTCTCATTACTGGTTCACTGACATAGACACCACTAAGAGTATAACAATTCCACGAAAAGGAGAAGACCGTTTAGTACTGAACTACGATCAAAAAATTCCTGAATTCAATCAAAGGGACAATTGGAAAACCCTAAATGGATTCTTTTCCAGTAACAAAAAATTGAAATTTCAGTTTTTTAAGGATACGGAAGACCCTTATTACAATCAGGTGTTTTATGTGCCTATCGTAAACTTCAATTTATATGATGGGGTAACTCCGGGGTTGAGACTTTACAACAAAACATTTTTGGAAAGGCCATTCCAGTACGATATATCGCCGACCTACTCCTTTTTGGAACATACAATGGTTGGTAAAGCCAGTTTTAGGTATCGTAAATATCATAAAAAAACAGGTCTTTTTGTATCCAATTATTCGTTTTCCGCATCTACTTCTCATTTTCAGGAAAATTCCAGATTTAGCACACTAACTCCCGCAGTTAGTTTTGGATGGCGGCCCAATGATTTGCTATCTAATCGCAGACAATACCTTTTACTAAGATACAGGAGTGTGCTTAGGAGTATTGATGAAAATTTGGAAGGCCAATTGGATACTGATCCTGACTATGGGGTCATGAATGCACGGTTCACCGATGTGGACAATAATATTCTCAATTATTCATCTTGGTCCGTGGATGCGCAGCATTCAAGCGAATTTACAAAACTTGCCTTTGAATGGGAATACAGGAAGCTGTTTCAAAGCAATAGACAATTAAACCTACGCTTTTATGCTGGTAAGTTTTTACGAAACAATACGGAATCAGACTTTTTTAGCTTTGCCTTGGATAGGCCAACAGATTATATGTTTGACCTTGCCTATTTGGGTAGATCTGAAGATTCTGGTCTATACAGTCAACAAGTGATTATTGCTGAAGGTGGATTTAAATCAAAACTCGAAAACCCATTTGCCAACGACTGGATTGCCACTACCAATGCAAGCACCAACATTTGGAGATGGGTAGAAGCCTACGGAGATCTTGGATTTTTAAAAAACAAAGGAGACGATGCACGTTTTGTTTATGACTCTGGAGTCCGTTTAAATTTGGTTACTGATTATTTTGAATTATACTTCCCAATATACTCCAATAGAGGCTGGGAAATTGCCCAAGATGATTATGGACAACGGATTCGTTTTATAGTTACAATAAGCCCCAGAACCCTAATTGGGCTATTTACTCGAAAGTGGCTTTAATTATCATATTGATAATAAATGCTTTTATAAAGGCCCTCTAATTGACAAATAAATAACATTTATCCATTATTCTTAAAAGTAATTCATTTTATTAACGCATGTGCGTATTGCAATTTTGATGGATTTTTAGTAATTTTGCATAAATCTTCAACAATCCATGAAACCCAACCCAAGTACAAGTAACGATATTTCTTTTGACGATTTCAAATCTCAAATTCTTCAAGATTATGAGACTGCTGTCACCAGCAGGGAATGTAGCTTAATGGGACGAAGAGAAGTTCTTTCAGGGAAAGCTAAATTTGGAATTTTTGGTGATGGCAAGGAGCTACCACAGTTGGCCATGGCAAGAGCATTTCAGGATGGTGATTTTAGAAGCGGTTATTATCGTGATCAAACCTTCATGATGGCACTGGGATATTTAAATCCAAAAGCATTTTTTCATGGACTTTATGCGACCACCGATTTAGAAAAAGAACCCATGAGTGCCGGAAGGCAAATGGGTGGTCACTTTGTAACCCATAGTTTGAATGAAGATGGTTCATGGAAGAACCTGACCGAACAAAAAAACAGTAGTGCCGATATTTCCTGTACTGCAGGTCAAATGCCTCGATTATTGGGTCTAGCACAAGCATCCAAAATATATCGTAATGTAGAGGGCATTGATCAGACCAACTTCTCCAAAAACGGAAATGAAGTAGCTTGGGGAACTATAGGAAATGCAAGTACCAGTGAGGGACATTTTTTTGAGACATTGAATGCCGCAGGAGTAATGCAAGTTCCCATGGTAATCTGTATTTGGGACGACGAATATGGGATATCCGTACCTTCAAAATACCACACCACCAAAGGTGACATTTCGGAAGCACTTAGCGGACTTCAACGCGATGAGGACAATCAAGGTTTTGAAATACTTAAAGTAAATGGATGGGACTATACGGCCCTAATCCATGCTTTTGAAAATGCTTCGGACATAGCTCGTGAAGGTCATGTTCCGGTACTCATCCATGTTAAAGAGCTCACGCAGCCCCAGGGTCACTCTACATCTGGATCTCATGAAAGATATAAGTCTACGGAACGTTTGGAGTGGGAGCGCGAAAATGATTGCAACAAACGTTTCAGGGAATGGATTATCGACAATGGAATAAGCACTGAGGAGGAGCTTAAAAAAGTTGAACGAGAAATAAAGCATAAGGTACGTGCAGCCAAAAAAGAGGCATGGTCAGAGTTTTTGAAGCCTCAGTTGGAAGCTAAAAAACTACTGGTGCAATTGCTCGACAAAGCAGCTGGACAAAGTCCAAATCGAGCTTTCATCACCAAACTGAAAAACGATTTAATTGCTATTGAAGAACCTCTCAAAAAGGATTTAGCCTCTAAATCAAGAAAAGCGTTACGCTATCTTTTGGGAGAATCCACCCCAGAAAAACAACAGCTTCAACAATGGGTGGATAACTTCATCACAACCCACGAATATGAATACGGATCACACCTGTACAACGAAGTAGGCAATAAGGCTACAAAAATTGAGCCTGTACCCCCTTCCTATACTGATGATACTGATGAGGTAGATGGAAGAGTTATCTTGAGGGACAATTTTGATAAATTGTTCAGTAAGTATCCTGAGGCTTTGGTCTTTGGTGAGGATACCGGAAATATAGGAGATGTTAATCAAGGACTCGAAGGTCTTCAGAAAAAATTCGGCAAACTTAGAGTAGCTGATACCGGAATACGGGAAACCACCATAATTGGTCAAGGAATTGGCATGGCCCTTCGCGGGTTGCGCCCCATAGCCGAAATACAGTATTTGGATTATATTCTTTATGCCATCCAAACATTGAGTGATGATTTATCCACTTTAATGTACAGAACTGTCGGAAAACAAAAAGCACCGCTCATTGTACGTACGCGAGGACACCGTTTAGAAGGAATCTGGCACTCAGGCTCACCCATGGGCGGATTGATTCATTTACTTCGGGGGATGTATGTCCTGGCCCCTAGAAACATGACTCAGGCTGCTGGCTTTTACAATACACTTATGAAAAGTGATGAACCGGCCTTGATCATTGAAAGTCTAAATGGATATCGCTTAAAAGAAAAGAAACCTACCAATTTAGGCGAGTTCTGCACGCCAATCGGTAAAGTGGAAACACTCAAAGAAGGAACGGATATTACCTTGTTATCCTACGGTTCCACACTACGAATTGTACAGCAAGTCGCTCAAGACCTTTTGGAAGTCGGGATAGACGCCGAAATAATAGATGCCCAATCATTGCTCCCCTTTGATTTAGAGCACGATGTGGTGAAAAGTTTAGAGAAAACCAATAGGTTCTTGGTGATTGATGAAGATGTTCCCGGTGGATGTTCTGCATACTTAATGCAAGAAGTGGTTGAAAAACAAGGTGGTTACAGGTATTTAGACAGTGCACCACAGACTTTATCTGCGAAAGCCCATCGTCCTGCATATGCTTCGGATGGGGATTATTTCTCAAAGCCCAATGCTGAGGATATTTTTGAGAAAGTATACCAAATCATGCACGAATCCGATCCAAAATCATTTCCAGCGCTTAGGTAGCAGTTTTTAGGGGAGGTGATTCAAAAATGCTTTTCGTCGATTATTGTTACGTTTTTTAAAACTTAATTTATATTTTCACGGGGACTAAATTTCCCCACATGAAAAATAACACTTCCACACACGCAGGGTTAGCATTACTAAGAATTGTACCTTCAGTATTTATGCTTACCCATGGCTATCCAAAACTTATGAATCTTATCAATGGCAATACGGAATTTGCCAATCCATTCGGAATTGGTCAAGCTCCTTCACTCTTTTTGGCCGTTGTAGCCGAGTTTATCTGCCCCGTTCTAATCATTATTGGTTTCAAAACAAGATGGGCTGCCATACCTACTGCCATTACCATGTTCGTTGCCGCTTTTATGATTCATTCTGCAGACCCCTTTAACGTTAAAGAAAAGGCCTTACTTTATTTAGTAACCTTTATTGCAATAATGCTTCTTGGTCCTGGCAAATACAGTGTGGACAAAAAGTAAATGATTAAACTATTTCGTACAGAAGTTCCTTAAGTAAATCGGCTTGGGCCATATTATTGGCGCCAACTCCCTTGCCCTTTAAATCCAAGGTTCTAAGGCTCGAGATAATACCGCTTACCCTTTTCATAGGATAGTTCTTTGCCGCTACTACGTACTCATTTACAAAATATGGGTTTACTCCCAAGACCTTGGCTACGTTGCCCGGAGAATGGTCTTTAAGCCCATGGTATTGTAACAATTGCGTAAAAAAAGTGTTCAACAATGTAATCGTTACCACAAACGGATTATCCTTTGGATTTTGGGCAAAATAATCAATGATCCGTGAAGCTTTTTTGACATTCCGCTCACCGATTGCCTTCTTTAATTCGAAGTTGTTGAAGTCCTTGCTGATACCAATATGCTCTTCAATCAGTTCAGGAGTGATTTCTGTTGTTGGAGGCACAATCAAGGTCAATTTATCCAATTCATTGCTGATCTTGCTCAAATCTGTGCCCAAAAACTCCACAAGCATCACACAAGACTTGGGAGAAATCCTGTACTTTTTACTGGCCAAGGTTCTTCTTACCCAATCCGCTACTTGATTTTCGTACAGTTTTTTACTTTCAAAAAGCTCTCCACTCTTTTGAATGGTTTTATAGAGTTTTTTGCGCTTATCCAACTTTTTATATTTGTAGCAAAGTACCAAAATTGTGGTTGGCTGGGGATTCTCAGCGTATGAAACAAGACTTTCTATAGTCCTGGAAAGGTGCTGCGCCTCTTTGACAATAACCACTTGGTATTGTGCCATCATAGGAAACCGCTTGGCATTGGAAACTACTTCATCTACAGAGGTATCTTTGCCATAAAGCACCATCTGATTGAAACCTTTTTCATCTTCCGTAAGCACATTATTTGCGATGTATTGAGAGATTCGGTCTATATAATAGGGCTCCTCTCCCATTAAAAAATAGATGGGTTTTGGATTTCCATTGTTAATTTCTGATACAATCTCTTTTACTTTGTCCATTCAAATTATATCACCAGTTTTGTAGAATGCAAGATTTGAACTTTCCACCTTATTCATTTCGAATCAAAAATAGCCAAAATAAACAGTACATTTTTGACGGGATACGTAAAAGATTTGTGGTACTCCAACCCGAAGAATGGGTGCGCCAGCATGTGCTTCGTTATTTGGTGTTCACAAAAAATTACCCGAAGAGCCTTATCAATGTGGAAAAACAACTTACCGTAAACAAATTAAAGAAACGTTACGATGTTGTTGTTTTTAATCCGGATGGCTCTATTTTTCTTTTGATCGAGTGCAAGGCACCAGAGGTAAAAATCACACAGTCCACTTTTGATCAGATAGCACGGTACAACTATCAACTAAAAGCCGAGTACCTTATGGTGACCAACGGTTTGGGACATTACTATTGCGAAATGGACCACACCAATGAAAAATATAGGTTTTTAGAGGATATTCCTGATTTTAGCCGTTAATTTGCCTCCGTTTTGAAAATCGCCGTAGTCATACTCAATTGGAATGGGGAAACCTTACTGGAAAGGTTCCTGCCCTCTGTTATGGAGTATTCCAAAGGTGCAGATATTTATGTTGTAGACAACGCAAGTACAGATGGTTCAATCGATTTTTTAAAAAGAGAATATCCTACAGTTGGTATTGTTCAAAATAAATCCAATGGAGGTTTTGCCAAAGGATACAATGATGGGCTTAAGAATATTGAGGCAGATGTTTTCTGTCTATTAAATTCCGATGTCGAGGTTACTCCAAATTGGTTGGAGCCTATAAAAGATGCGTTTCAATCCCTTCCTAATACATCCATCATCCAACCCAAAATATTGGACCTTAACCAAAGAGATCATTTTGAATATGCGGGAGCTGCAGGAGGTTTTTTGGATATGTTTGGGTACCCATTTTGTAGGGGAAGAATCTTCCAAACCATTGAAAAAGACGAGGGACAGTATAACGACATCAAAGAAGTATTTTGGGCAACCGGTGCATGTATGTTTATAAAAAGTGAAGTGTTCCGAGAGCTAGAAGGTTTTGATGAGGATTATTTTGCCCATCAAGAAGAAATTGATTTATGTTGGAGAGCCAAAAATGCAGGGCATAAGGTTTATTATGTTGGACAAAGCGAAGTTTATCATTTTGGGGGCAGTACATTGTCTAACATGAACCCAAAGAAAACCTTTCTTAACTTTAGGAACTCCCTTTACTCCATTACCAAGAACCTTCCCAGAAAAAAAGCCATGCCCATAGTTTTTGTTCGCTTACTACTAGATGCCGTTGCTGCAATCCGATTTATTTTTCAATTAAAGTTTGATCACTGTTTCGCAATCCTAAAGGCTCATCTCAGTTTTTATGCTAACTTTATAAAAATGTACAGAAAGCGCGAAAAAGCTAACTTTATATTAAAATACTATGTAACGACATCCATAGTATGGTCCTATTTCGTACATCAAGTAGCTAGTTTTAACATTTTAGTAAAAGATTAACGAAGCCGAAATATAGGAGCCTTGCTTTTTATCTAATTTTGGTGTAGTTTTTTAACATTTGATATATCTAACAATCCTTAAATTATACTCTGAACTATGAAAAAAATTTTTCTAGGAACATTGGCGATGACAGTTCTATTATCTTCTTGCGTATCGCAAAAGAAATATGCAGATCTTGAAGCCAAACAAAAAGAAACGCAAGACCTATTGAACTCTGCAACCGTTAAGCTCAACGATTGCTTGGAAGAAAAAGCAACTGCAAGTTCTAGGTTGAAAACACTTGAAGACCAAAATGCATTCCTAAAGGCAAACAACCAAGAGCTCATCAACAATATGGGCAACTTGACCACGCTTACCACAAAAGGTGCTGAAAACCTTGAGAAATCCCTTGAGAGTCTTCAAGAGAAAGACCTTACCATTAGAAAACTACAAAATGCCGTTACACGTAGAGACTCTGTGAACCTTGCTTTGGTTCAGAGCCTTAAAGGTGTGTTGGGCAACTTGGACGATGAAGACATCGAAATCAGTGTTGAAAAAGGTGTCGTTTTCGTATCCATTTCTGACAAGTTATTGTTTAGAAGCGGAAGCTACAACGTAACCAGTGCTGCCAAAGAAGTACTTGGTAAAGTAGCTAAAGTGGTAAACAACAAACCTGATTTTGAATTTATGGTAGAAGGCCACACCGACAACGTACCTTACAGAAGTGGTGTGCTATTGGACAACTGGGACCTTAGTGCAAAGAGAGCAACATCTGTTGTTAGAATTCTACAAAATGACTTTGGCGTAGACCCTGCTAGAATGACAGCTGCTGGACGAAGCTACTACGTACCTCTTGTTGGCAACGACACATCTGCGAACAGAGCTAAAAATAGAAGAACAAGAATTGTTGTACTTCCAAAAATCGATCAGTTCTATAACATGATCGAAGAAGGAATGAAAGATCCTGCCATTGGTGGTACAGGCAAATAAGAAATAAGCAAGTAATAGCTTAAATAGAAAAGCGGCCAAATGGCCGCTTTTTTTATTTAATAAATTTCAAGACTTCCCTTGCCCTCCCGCACAACTTCGGGTTCTTCTCCGGAAAGGTCTATTACCGTGGATGCCACATTATCTCCGTAGCCCCCATCAATAACAATATCTACAAGATTCTGCCATTTCTCAAAAATAAGTTCTGGGTCCGTAGTGTACTCCAAAACATCATCGTCGTCTCTGATGGATGTAGATACAATAGGATGTCCCAACTCGGATACCAATGCCCTGGCAATAGCATTATCCGGCACGCGAATACCCACAGTTTTCTTTTTCTTAAAATCTTTTGGCAGATTGTTGTTTCCTGGCAAAATAAAAGTATAAGGTCCAGGAAGGGTTCGTTTTAATATTTTAAATGTTGAACTGTCAATTTGCCTAACATAATCCGATAAATTACTCAAGTCTGCACAAATAAAGGACCAATTGGCTTTTTCCAGCTTCACTCCCTTAATTCTTGCAATTCGCTGCAAAGCCTTTGAGTTGGTAATATCACAACCAAGACCGTAAACCGTATCCGTAGGATATATAACAAGTCCGCCCTTCCTAAGAACATCCACAACTTTTTGGACCTGCTTTGGATTCGGGTTCTCTTCGTAAAGTTTTATCAACTCGGCCATTGGTAGAATTATGTGGTCCTAATTTCTATAGGATCAACAACAAAGATACTACATATTACAGCCAAATGAATGCTTCCCACATCCGTGCCAAATATTTAGTAATGCACTGTACTTATTGTAAGATTGAAATCTCTATAAAGTGAAATAGCCCATTCATCAATCCATATGGGTGATTGATTGATTACGACCATTGCCGTTGATATATATACCTGAACTTTATATAAAATTTGCATCCCTATGAAATTAAGGACACTCGTTTCACTAGTTGTATGCTTTGCATCGCAAATATATTTAACCAGTTGCAACAACTCTTATAAATCCAACAACACACCTTTCCATGGGACTGCTACTTTGGCAGAAATGGATACCTTATTGACGAAACTTCAAGATTTGGATACTGTTGATTGCAAAAATTTGGATAAAATAGTGATCATCAATGAAAAAATGAGAAGAATTGTTGAAAACATTCGATTTACTGAAGAATTCGACAAGTTGGTAAAAGCCTATCAACAGAATGAGTACCAAATTACTTTTGTCTTTTCTGAAGACAAGCATATTGGGGTGTTCTCCTGGAACACAAAGATGGATTGTTTAGGACATAGCATCAAGAACATTGCACTTTTCAAATCCAACGATAAGTTACATGCCACATCCTTATATGGTGAATCCATGATTTACAGGGGAATAGCTTCCAGAAAAAAAAGCAACAATAAAACCATCTATATTTTAAGTGGAGAAACGATTTTACGCGAACCAGCCATAAATGGATACACTATAGCCAATGAACATCTAGTGGAGTCATCGATTCCCACGATAGAAGAAACATATGTCGACAATACATACAACTAACCTTTTAAGATTGAGCAAACCACTTATAATTCTGCAAGTTATTGCTCTATTTCATTTTCAATGTAAAAGAGCGGATATGAAGGATGCTCAAGAAACCTCTAAATTCAGTAATTGTATAGTGCTGGTAGACTCAATCACCACCCTTCTTCACAATCTTGATGAACTAGAAATCAATAATCCCAATTTTACAAAACAAGCCAACCAATTCAATCGGGATATAACTGAAATACTTCAAGAAGTAAGCAGTCCGGATATTCTTGCAAACTTTACAAAAACTGATAAATTAGATGAAAGTTTGACTCTCGCCATCGCACAGGATACATCGATAGTCATATTCTCTTGGGATTCTAGATTGGGTGGTTCCAACCCTAAAATAAAGTCCATTGCCTTGCATACGAACAATCAAAAAATTGAATCGTTCTCTTTGGATAAGCTTTCCGTGAGGTGCACCGATATTTATAATCTTTATCGGGAAACAAAACAGCCTGTTTATCTGTTCAAAGGTTTGGGTCAATTATCCGGTGTTGATTTTTATTCCTCGCTTCATGCCTTTACTGTGGAGAACGGTTTGAAAAAAACTGACATATTTCCCAAAAACCAAAGCTCGATCACCACCGATTACACTTTGGGCAGACCCATTGATTTTATAGTAAGCAATGATGCTTCCAAAATATTTATCCCAAATAAAACCTATCCATACAATGATTGGGGATTAACCTACAGCGTCCTTTCTTTTGATGGAGAAAACTATCAACAGCAAACATCTCAAATAGATTTCCCAGTAAACTCGGACTCTTTTAATGGTCCTAAGAATTATGACAATGGCTATTTAGAAGGATCGGAAATACCTATCGACACAACTCAAAAGGAAAATTTAACTTCCTTTACACTTGTTTTTAAGGATTCTATCCAAATAGAGCATAACTACGATCCAGACGAAGAAACTACCTTGTTAAAAATCATGAAAAAAAATGATAAGACGCCCGTAGTACTGCCTTTTAAATCGTATTACGCAAGATTACTGGCCAAACAAAAACAATATTTGTTTGTGAGACTTTCTGGAACTTCAAACCACTCCCCCCTATTAGTTTACGATATCACAAAACAGGAATACATCGCCAGTATTTCTCAAGCGGGAATAAAACTCCATGATGAGGCAGTTTTGGTTGCACAGCCTATAGAAAAAAACAATATTGGAGAAAAACCTAAGTGTGTCGCAAACTATGGAGATCAAACAGCATACTTCCAAACTTTCATATTGGAATATCGTTCAGAATACCCAACAATAATGCCAACAGGACAGCAATTCTGTGGCTTTTCTGAATGAGCCCTTATTGGATGGTATCCCGTTCCACTCGTTTATAAAATCCAATATCATCCAAGACAACTACACCAAGAGAGTCCTTGTCAAAAACCAAATGGATACTTTGTAGTTTATTCAATTTTAGGCTATCAGTCTTTTCTAAAAAGGAAGAGATTGGGATATAACAACTCTTCAATTGTACCTCCGAGTCCTTACCAATCATATCCTTATCTAAAAATTTAAACTTGGTAAACTTGGTTTTGATGGTACTAGGAAGCCTATTCTCTTTATCCAACGCTACCGAAGCGGAATTCCCTAAACTATCTTTAAGCACCACACTAAAATTAAAACCGATTTTTGGTGCCTCGATATTTTTACCTTTTTTATCCTTAGTTTTTAATTCAGAAATGTTTCCCATTGCCATAGATAGTGCTAGTGTATCAACCATACCAAAATCAGATATTGTATCTGGTAAAGCAATGCTGTAAATCGGGATAGAATCCTTACTGGCATTTGCACCATACTGCCAGCCAAGAACTAAGGCATTGTTCTGTTGACTTCCACCATCTCGAGATTCCAATTCCGTTTCGCGCCAGAACTTGAAATTCTCTGCAGACAGTTTTATTCCATTTGGCGAACTGGTTACATCTAAATCACCCTCAAAATTTACCAGTACATTTTTGTAAATATCGCTGTATTGGCTCCTGTAATCTTCCTTGGGCAACCAATCGCTTACCAAATCCACGTTTTTGAACATGGGCTGATAAACTTTGCTCCCTTTAAGAACGGCCTCCGCAAAAGCGCTCACATAAACTTTGGCAACCTGTCGTTGTTCTTCTCCCTTAACCAAAGGTTTAAGGTTGAGCAACCATTTCATGGGCGCACCAAAATCAGACCGCCCCCATGTGGAGTTAAACTGACCGTGATTGGCGTGATTCATATACAAACCGGCTTTGAACCCTTCAAAATTTTCCGAAAATTTAAGACGGTGATAAGGTCGCATGCCCCAAAAACTGGTCTCGTCCGAGTCGTATGCACCTTGAATGGATAAATAATTAATGTCTTTTAAACTAATTTCACGTTTGTACCTATAATCCGTTGGAGCTATTGTAATGACACCTTTAATACCAAAACCAAAATCGAACTTTTCATTTCCATTATCAGGGAACCTATCCAATGTGTTGAAGGCCGCTGCAATGGATACCGCTTCCCCTCCCCTGGAATGGCCCACAAGTATAATATTATCCAAGTCCACTTTGCCAGCCAAATCAGAACTACTGTCTTCATTCCATTTTTTCCATTGTTCTAAATGTTTGAGCAATAACCATCCACGAGTAGGCATTTCTTTGCCCATAAAATCACCGGACCAATGTCCATTGATAAAATTCTCATCCACAGAGACCCCTAAGATTCCCCTACTGGCCAAAACTTTTCCTAGATAGGCGTACCCGCCATCTGAATAATCGAGCATACTATGATTACCATGTACCATCATTACCATGGGAAAAGGGCCATCGCCTTTCGGCATATAAACACGGGCATTCAATGGAAAACTATCTACTCCAAAGCCCCAATATTTTTCTCGCCATTTTTTCTTTTTACCCTTCCACTCAGGCAGCAATAAAGAAGCATCGACCGTTGGCGTTTTCATTTTGACACCCTCTGCGTATTCAGGTCGCTTTTCATCTGTTCCACTTCCGTAAGTAAAAACATCTACCTCAAAGTTTCCTTTTGTAGCTGGATTTTCAATACCCATTTCGCTCAAATAGGTAACATCGACAGTTTCTTCTGCTGATGATGTATCCTCATAGGGATCACCATCCAAGGAATTGAATCCATAAAATCCCAACACCACTAAAACAACACTTAAAACAACAAGTGGAGTACCTGCTTTTGCGTTATTCTTTTTAATGATTTGCCGAAGACCTAAAGTGAGCAGTACTAAGCAGATAAAACCAAAAAATGAAAGACCATAAAATAAAACGGAGGGCCATCTAAAAGCATACATCCGCAAGATGTACAAGGTTAAAAACCCACCAAATAGAGTTGTGACAAAGGTTAGCGGTACTTTCTTTACCAAAGGTGCCAGCCAGGTCAATAGTATTTTCAATAGGACAAGCAATACAATACCTATCAGTATTCCGGCCAGCATGGTTGCCCAAGCTGGGTATCCTAATGCATAATGATAGCCAGCAACTCCAAAAAGGGTAACAATAAGAATAGATACTGCAAGAAACACAGGTTTGAGAAAGAGATTTTTCATAGGGGAAAGTTGGTTGGTTTGGTGTAAAAGCTCAAAAATTTAGCTCTGAATTTAAGCATTTTTACCCACCTATGTAGACTCCCAAAAATTATTTAGAAAATCCCTAAACCGATGATGGTTTATTATCAGAAAGCGAAAATTTAAATTAGGTAT
The DNA here is from genome assembly GCF_003581615.1 of Flagellimonas lutimaris. GTDB lineage: Bacteria > Bacteroidota > Bacteroidia > Flavobacteriales > Flavobacteriaceae > Flagellimonas > Flagellimonas lutimaris. The sequence goes on along the minus strand of NZ_QXFH01000072.1, from coordinate 380,983 downwards.
TATCCAAAACCTCAAGTTTAGCAAAACGCAGCAATAATTTTTTGATGCCGCCTTGGTCAAAATGGATCTCCGCTTTTCTATCGTTCCCTACACCTTCAATATTAAGTATTTTTCCTCTTCCAAAGCGGGTATGGTTCACTCGTGCCCCTGTCACCAAACCTGGGTCTAAATCCATAGGCTTTGCGGGAGCAGAAATTTCAGGCTTTAGCTTCCTTAACTTCCGCAGTTGGCTTTCGTTTGGTTTCTGTGTACTTGGTGGCGTTCCATTTTGAGGCTTAATTTGTCGAAGCTTACTTTTGTCCACCTCGCCAAAAATGTCTTTGTTGATCATGGACTTGTACCGGTACCCATCGTTCACAGGAGTCAAGTTCTCCACATACTGCTCTTCTATCTCTTCCAGAAATCGACTGGGTTCAGCATCGATAAGTTTACCCCAACGGTACCTATTCTGGGTATACGTGAGGAATGCTTGTTTTTCGGCACGCGTTAATGCCACATAGAATAATCTTCGCTCCTCCTCCAACTCACTTCGCGTGTTCATACTCATGGCCGAAGGGAACAAATCCTCTTCCATTCCAACAATATATACATATGGAAACTCCAATCCCTTGGCCAAGTGGATGGTCATCAGGGCAACTCGGTCGTCATCTCCAATATCCTTATCCATATCCGTAGCAAGGGCCACATCTTCTAAAAATTCGGTCAAACTTCCTGTGGCATCAGCTATTTCCTTTTGTCCCTCCACAAAATCCTTGATACCGTTCAAAAGCTCTTCAATGTTTTCCATCTTGGCGATACCCTCTGGAGTACCATCCTTTTTAAACTCCAATAGAAGACCTGTTTTTTTGGCCACATGTTCTGCTAGGGTAAAAGCATCAGAACCTTCATTCATGATTTGGAAACTCTTGATCATGGTGACAAAATCCGTCAACTTGCGCTTGGTTCCCGCATTGATATTCAAATTAAGCTTATCCAAATGCTCCATTACTTCATAAATGGAACGACCGTAATGGTTTGCTGCCACCAAAAGTTTGTCAACGGTAGTTTGTCCTATTCCCCTAGTTGGAAAGTTAATGACCCGCTTTAGCGCTTCTTCATCTTTTGTGTTGATGATGAGCCGTAAATAGGCCAGCACATCTTTAATTTCTTTTCGTTGATAAAAGGAAAGTCCACCATAAATGCGATAAGGGATATCACGTTTACGAAGCGCATCCTCTATGGCACGAGATTGTGAATTGGTCCGATACAATACGGCAAAATCACCATTTTGCATTTGCTGTTGCATCTTGTTCTCAAAAATAGAACCTGCCACATAACGTCCCTCCTCTGCATCGGTAACACTTCGGTGAATTTGTATAAGCCCACCATCATCGTTGGATGTCCATACATTTTTCTCCAACTGGTTTTTATTGTTGGCTATAATAGAATTGGCAGCATTGACGATATTTTTGGTAGAACGATAGTTCTGCTCCAAACGGTACATGGCCACATCGTCATAATCCTTTTGAAAATTCAAGATATTACTAATGTTAGCCCCACGGAAGGAATAAATACTCTGTGCATCATCCCCTACCACACAAATGTTTTGATAGCGATCGGAAAGTGCCTTTACAATCAAATATTGCGAATGGTTGGTATCCTGGTACTCATCCACCAAAATGTATCTAAATCGGTCCTGATATTTCATCAACACTTCAGGAAAACGGGTCAACAGCTCATTGGTCCGCAATAAAAGGTCATCAAAATCCATGGCACCTGCCTTAAAGCATCGGTCCACATAATTCTGATAAATCTCTCCCAATCTTGGACGTTTGGCCATGGCATCGGCCTCCATCAATTCAGGGTTTTGGAAATAAGCCTTGACGGTTATCAAACTATTTTTATAGGATGAAATCCTGTTCTGAACCTGCTTGTATTTATAGATATCCTTGTCCAGTCCCATCTCTTTAATGATGGAAGCAATCAAACGCTGGGAATCCTGTGTATCATAAATGGTAAAATTGCTGGGATACCCCAATTTGTCACCATCAAAACGAAGCAATTTGGCAAAAACAGAGTGGAACGTACCCATCCAAAGGTTCTTGGCCTCAGAATCCCCAACAATCGTGGCGATTCTTTTCTTCATCTCACGTGCCGCTTTATTGGTAAACGTAAGGGCCAAAATATTAAAGGAGTCCACCCCTTGTTCCATTAAATGGGCAATACGGTAAGTTAGCACACGGGTTTTCCCGGAGCCTGCACCTGCAATCACCATTAAAGGTCCATCCTTATGCAGTACCGGAGCACGCTGCGCATCATTCAATTCATCTATAAAAGTACTCAAGGGCGAAGCTTTTTTAAAGTAGGCGTGAAATTAGCCAATATTGACCTTTTGCTAAAATGAACCTTTCACTTTTTATAAACACTGTTGTCGGATTTAAGTTGTTTTTTGAATATATTTAGACTCTCAATTAATATTGCTGATGAATTTTTACCCTTTCCCCCTATTTCTTTTACTTTTTATGACATTTTCCGGAATTTCCCAAAAAACCAAATCAGGCCCGATTATAGAAGACTATGGAGCTGTTTGGGAAATAGACAATCCCGACTTCAAAACTGACACTTCACAGGAATTCAAGGTAGTTTTTGATGTCAAGGATGGTCCAGAATCCGATACGGAGATTAATAGAAACCTGAACACGGTTGCGCGTTTTTTAAATATGCATGCACAAAACGGGATTCCACTCTCCCAATTAAAAGTTGCACTTATTGTACATGGAAGCGCAGCCAGAAACCTGTTGTCAGATGAAGCATTTCAAAAAAGATATGAGGTGGACAACCCAAACCGTGAATTGGTTGAAAATTTATTGAATGTAGGTGTGGAAGTCATCATGTGCGGGCAATCATCAAAAACAAGGGGCCTTCCAAAAGAAGATTTGATTCCTGGAGTTAAGATTGCGCTATCTGCAATGACAGCCAACATCCAATTACAAAACCAAGGATACCGTCCAATTAAATTATAAACCAACACATCATTATGAAAAAATTTTTAGTACTTGCACTCTGTTCTGCAAGTTTATCAATGTACGCCCAACACGGGTTGGAAAAGGATATTGCCGCCATTGAGTCCAAAGTAATCGAATGGCGACACGATATTCACCAAAATCCCGAATTGAGCAACCGAGAGTTCAAAACGGCTGAAAAAATTGCCGAACACCTTAAATCACTGGGTATTGAAGTACAGACAGGTGTAGCCCATACAGGAGTTGTGGGAATTCTAAAAGGAAATAAACCAGGAAAAGTAGTTGCCCTTAGAGCGGATATAGATGCCCTACCCGTAACGGAGAGAAACGACCTTCCCTTTAAATCGGAAGTAAAATCCGATTATCTGGGACAAGAGGTTGGCGTAATGCATGCCTGTGGACATGACACACACATTGCAATTTTAATGGGGACCGCAGAAATATTGGCCAAAAACAAGGACAAGATTCGTGGAACTGTAAAATTCATTTTTCAACCTGCCGAAGAGGGAGCGCCTCCAGGAGAAGAAGGCGGTGCAGCATTGATGGTAAAGGAAGGAGTTTTGGACAATCCAAAAGTAGATGCTATTTACGGTCTTCATATAGGCTCCTACCTTCCTGTTGGTCAAATTGCCTATAAACCGCGTGGTGCCATGGCAGCAGCACAACGTTTTGTGGTTAATATCAAAGGAAAACAAACACATGGATCCCAACCCTGGGGAGGAATCGATCCAATTTACGTGGCAGCTAAAATTATCGATGGCTTTCAGTCCATCATCAGTCGTGAAATGGAGTTAACAAAAGAAGCTGCCGTGATCACCGTTGGTAAAATTACTGGTGGTGTCCGGAACAACATCATACCAGAGAGTGCCGAATTGGTGGGTACCATCCGTACTTTGGACTATGATATGCAGGAAAAATTGAATGCGAGAATGAAGGAAATGGCCGCCGATATTGCCAAGGCATATCGCGCAGAAGCTACTGTGGACATAGCCAAAGGTACTCTGATAACATACAACGACCCAGCATTGACAGAAGCGTCACTAGGAAGCCTTAAAGAAGTTGCCGGTGAGGAAAATGTTCACTTGGTAAATGCCACTACTGGCGCAGAGGATTTTTCATTCTATCAAAAAGAGGTACCCGGTTTCTTTTTTATCTTGGGAGGTAAAAACCCAAATGCCGGCCCTGACGAGCATTATCCACACCACACACCCGACTTTAAAATTGATGACAGTGGAATGTTGTTAGGTGTAAAAGCCATGACCAACATTGCTTTGGATTTCTTGGACAGAAGTAAATAAGCTAACTTTAATAAAAATAAAATTTTAAGCCCCAATATCCTCCAGTATTTGGAATTTGGATATCGGGGCTTGATATTTGTAGCTACTACTTCAAATTCTACAAATGGAAGCATTTCTTGATTTTCTGGCCAATATCCAATGGTGGGTGTGGATATTGATTTTCCTGCTCTTGATTGCCATACGCGATATCTTTTTCCAAAAAGCACACACAATTAGCCACAATTACCCCATTGTAGGTCATCTTCGTTATTGGTTGGAGAGCATTGGACCTGAAATGCGCCAGTATTTTGTGGCCAATAACCGGGAAGAACTTCCTTTTAACCGTATTGAACGAGGTTGGATCTATGCATCAGCAAAAAAAGAGAACAACTATGAGGGCTTCGGAACCGACAGGGATATTTACAAACACCAACATATCTTCATCAAAAATGCGATGATTGGGTTTCAGGCCCCTGAAAATCACCCAAACAATGAGCATCCATGTTTTTTGCCCTGCGCCAAGGTGATGGGAGCTTACAACAAACGTAAAAAACCCTATCGTCCTGCATCCATAATCAATGTTTCGGCCATGAGTTTTGGTTCTTTGTCCGCTGCTGCCATAGAATCTTTGAACCAGGGTGTAGAAAAATGTGGCGCGTACCACAACACTGGTGAAGGTGGACTATCCCCTTATCATAAAAAGGGCGGGGATGTTATTTTCCATTTTGGAACAGGCTATTTTGGCGTTCGATCTAGAGATGGTGGATTCTCTATGGACAAATTAAAGGTCTTGGTGGATGAAAACCCTTGCATCAAAGCCATTGAAATAAAACTCTCCCAAGGAGCTAAACCAGGAAAAGGTGGAGTACTCCCTGGCTCAAAAATTACCCCAGAACTTGCGGAGATTCGTGGGGTTGAGGTTGGCGAAGATGTTATTTCCCCTCCTACCCACAAAGCTTTTTTGACCATTCCAGAGCTTTTAGAATTTATTGAATCGATTGCAGAAGAGACTGGATTACCCGTAGGCATTAAAGGAGCTATCGGGAAAATTGACCAATGGAAAGAATTGGCCGATTTAATGAAGAAGACAGGAAAAGGTCCCGATTTTATTACTGTTGATGGTGGTGAAGGTGGAACCGGTGCCGCTCCTCCAAGTTTTGCCGACCATGTTTCATTACCTTGGACCTATGGTTTTTCCAAAATTTATAGTCTGTTTATGGAGTATGGACTTACAGAGCGAATTGTGTTCATTGGTAGCGGAAAGCTTGGTTTCCCAGGAAAAGCGGCCATGGCATTCGCCATGGGTGCCGATTGCATCAATGTAGCCCGAGAAGCGATGATGAGTATAGGTTGCATCCAGGCTCAAGTGTGCCATACCAACCGATGTCCCGCTGGTATCGCCACTCAGAACAAATGGCGCCAAAACGGTATCAACGTGCCTTTAAAATCAGATAGATTGGCCCAATACTTCAAAACATTCAGAAAAGAGCTTTTGGAAATCACGCATGCTGCGGGCTACGAGCATCCTTGTCAATTTAAGATGGATGATGTGCAAGTAAACGTAGATGATGATTATCTTAGCAGCGATTTGAAATCGGTATATAGATATCAAAAAGAAAATGTAGAATTTGATTCCATGCAACATCTTTTTGATTGTAAACACCTAGGTGGAAAACCAGCATTGGAAAAAACATTATAATTTAGACCCAAATAGTTAAACAACCAATTGTACTACTTATGAAAAGAAATTTACTCCTTATCCTGCTTCTGGTAATAACTACAAGTGCTTTTTCCCAAAGAAAAAGTGAGCTTTTTGCTGAAATTGATACGCTTAAATCCAAAATTTCGGAGGTGGAGCAGGAATTGGCCAAGGCAAAACGTGAAATATCCTCCAGCAATGCAGAGGCCGAAGCTTTAAGGTCGGAAAATGCAAGCCTGCGTGATGCCAATGCCACCCTGCTGGGCAACTTGAGCAACTTCTCGGAACTGTCAAAACAAAACTCGGATAACGTAGACCGCGCGATGGAAGCTTTGGCAAGAAAGGAAAGGCAATTGAGCGGTATCAACGATATGATATCTGCTAACGATTCCACTGCCATTGTTTCTTTAACTCGAATAAAACAGACCTTGGGCGAAAATGCCAAAGTTGGCGTAGAGGCGGGCGTTGTTGTTATTAGCAACAGTTTAAATACTCTTTTTAGTTCGGATACTTCGGCAGAATTGACCGAAGAGGGCAAAACATGGCTGGCCGGTGTTGCCGATGTTATCAAATCGAACCCCAACTTCAAAGCAGAGGTTGAAGGCTTGAACATTACTGGCGAATTTGGACCGACTTACAATCAAGTAGCATCGGTTGCTTCGGAATTGGTGACCGTTTTGGAGATTCCTGCGGAAAGCATTAAAATTTCTGCCAAAGACGGCAATTTCAAAGAAGGTATCAATATCAAATTACAACCAGATTACAAAGGTTTTTATGCCAAGGCCAAAGAAAGTGCCAAAGGTGGGCAATAACCTTTCATCCAACATACTTTTTAGAAATTTGATGCGTTCTTGGTAGTGTAAAATCAATAAAAAACCAGACTACCTTATGAGTGGAGATCAAATCCTTCAGTTATTTGCTTATTTGTTACCAGCAGTTGTTACCGGTGCTGTGGCTTTCTATTTCTTTAGATTGCACACTCGAAACGAAGATGGACGCAGACGATTTTTACTGCACAAAGATTCCCAAAAGGAAACTTTGCCCATTCGTTTACAGGCCTACGAACGCATGGCACTTTTCTTGGAACGTATCGCATTGAACAGTCTTGTTGTACGCGTAGCTCCTAAAGGAAAAAACAAAAGTGATTATGAGAACTTGCTTATCAAACAGATTGAGACGGAGTTTGAACACAACTTATCACAGCAGATATACATGTCAGATTCTTGCTGGAACATCATTAAAACAGCTAAGAATACGACGATTCAAATCATACGTTCTGCTGGGATGAGTGAAACTGATTCGCCGGATAAACTTCGAGAAGATATTCTCAACCAGACCATGGAGAAAGAGTCTCCATCCAATGCAGCTTTGGCCTTTGTAAAGAAGGAAGTAACTGACCTTTGGAAATAATCTATTCCTGCCGTTCAGGTTCTATTGGACTAGTTTCCTCGTTCTTGTTCTTGGCGTATAAATAACCACGCTTCCACCACAATGTCATTCTTTCTTTATTGAAAACCAATGAGTTTGTGGTGAGAACTGTTGGCGTATAGTAGAAATTAATGATTGCATCCTTTTGGTTCGCCACTAACTTACCGATTCGGATATTCTGATTCTCGATACGGTCCAACATAAATCCGAAAATGGTGGTAATGAGATCAAAAGGGTTTTTGGATGACATGCGGTTTAAATGGTTAACTTCGGTGTGCAAAACCACCACATCTACTTCAGTTGCACCTCGCTGCAAAGCTTCCTCGATGGGCACCAAGGTACCCAATCCACCGTCTGCATATTCGCAGCCATTCTTTTTGACCAAACTCATAAACGGTGTGTAGTTGGAGGAAATCCATATCCAGTCACAGAACTCATCGTACGTGCAATCGTTGATGGATTTGTATTCCACTTGGTTCAACGATAGATTGGACACCGTAACTACCACATCCATTTTACCTTGCTTCAATTCGTTGAACTCTTCAATCGTAATGGATCTTCGAATTAATTTCCGTAGGTTTTCGCTTTCCCCAAAGGTTTTTTTGCCCTTGATAAAGTTTTTGATCACATTCCAATGGTTGATGGCAATGGTCTCAACGCCGTGTTTTTTCTTAATAATGAAAGGGCAATTGTTGAAAATACTGTCTTGGTTGACGTTTGAATAGATGTTTTTAATCTTATCCAATTTATTCAATGCCAAATGTGAAATCAATAGACTACCCGTAGAAGTTCCAACGAACAAATCGTAATCGTGTTTGGCTTCCTGAATCAAAAATTGGGCAACACCACCAGCAAAGGCACCCTTACTACCTCCTCCCGAAATGACCAATGCCCTCATTCACCTAAAGTTTTCTCCAAATATTGTTTTTCTTGCTGACTTAACAAAGGGTAAAGCCCTTTAATGCGGGCTGTATTCCCCTCAGATTGCAAAAAGGCGTTCAATATTTCTCTGGCCGACTTTTTAAAATGCCACACATGGTGACTACAAGACTCCACTAAGTTTTTTAGTACGGTATCGGTAAAACCACCAATACTTTTTAAGTATTGGAATGCAATCAAACGGGTTTCAAAATGATGCTCGGAACCTGTATAACCGCTTAATTCATCAAAATATAAAGCTTTTGAATCTGGATTGTACTCAGGAGTCACCAAGGCGAGGGTCAACCATAACAATCGGATATTCTTATTCGGAAACCCTGTGATTCCATCAGTTTCATTGAGATATTTGCTTCTGTTTTGGGGAAAGTCAGTCCACAGTCGGTACAAAGCAGCTTCTATGGTGGTGTAGCTCTTATCGTTTAAAAGTCCCTCGACCGCTGTTTGAAGCTCCACAGGGATTTTATTTTGAGACAAAATAACAGCTTGCCTTACTTTTAAATCTTCAGATTTGATGATGGTACCCAAAAATGCTGCGGACAGCTTATCACCATAATCCAAAACCAGGTTTTCTTTTAGTTGGTTTGATATTAATCTTTTCCAAGCTCGTTTTAAAATGGTTTCGGTCTTTTCAGGTTGCTTCGCTATCTTGTTTTTCAGCTCAAAATATGTTTTGATGGATGTATTCTTCTCCTTTAAAAACGAAATCACTTGATTATAAGGAAAATCAGGATTCTCCAACCACAGCTTCTCAAAATCTTCAAGGTCTGTGTTCGAAACCTTTTCCAGTTCCTCCATAAAATTGGGGATGGTCACGTTTTTAAAGGCATATTTGTTTAGGTAGTTCTGCACGCCTCGCTGAAAAGCTTCCTCTCCTACTTTATCTCTGAGCATTACCAAGGACCAAGCACCTTTTTCGTAAAATGTAAGGCTGCCAGCGTTCGGATTGCGAAGCGCCTCGCCTCCATCATCACCAGAAAAACGCTGTAAGGCTTTGGCTGTTTCCAATAAATGCCAATAGAAATAATCATCACCAAAAATGTCCTTTTCCGCCAAGTAGGCGTAAAATGTGGCAAAGCCTTCGTGCAACCAATGGTGTTCGCTGCTGGTTTCGGTAACCAAATCGCCAAACCAATGGTGCGCCATCTCGTGAGCATTTACATTCACGTAGTTTTTGTCCATAAAGGCGGTAGAATCTATCACATATTGATTCGAAAAGATGGTGCAAGTGGTGTTCTCCATTCCCGCATAGAGAAAATCCTGAACGGGAACTTGTTTGTAGTTCTTCCATGGGTAGGCAACATCGATTTCGTTTTCCAAAAAGTCAAAAACATGCTTAGTGTACCGATATGTAGGTTCAGCTTTTAAACTGTCTTTTCGTTCATAATAGAGTTCAATAGGCATTCCTGAACTGGATTGAATGTCCTTTTTATCAAAATCCCCGATGGCAAAACCTACAAGATAACTACTCATTGGTTCTTCCATATCAAACTGCCATAAATATCCATTATCATCGGGCAAGGTGTCTTGTTTGACCAACTTTCCGTTGGCGATTACGGTATAATCTTGCTTCAGGATAATTTCAAGATCAAACTCTACCTTTTCCATCATATCATCAAAACTGGGTAACCAGTGACTGGTATATTTCCCCTGTCCCTGCGTCCAAACTTGTTCATTGTTCCTGACACCATCGTCCCAACCTAAAAAATATACCGTTTGTTTGGGTTTGCCAATATAATCCAGCTTCAGCAAATGGGTGTCGCCTTTCTCCATCATTTTTTTGATGGTTATTTTTCGACCATTGTAATCGTAGTCTATTTTTGCATCATCCAAAAAAACTGATGAAAACTCAAGATTTACAGCATCAAGATAAAAGGAACTCACATCTTCAATTACGTCAAACTGATAAGTCACGTTACCATTTATGCGATTTTCGGATGGTGTGGGTTCAATCGAAACATTGGCGTGGACAAAGTCTACCTTATCCTGAACTTGGGCGGACAAGAACTGTACAAATAAGAAAAAAACGACTATGGGGCTCAGCTTCATACCATCATCTTATCAAAAGTCCTTCCAAATTACATATTTTAGTTCGATGAATCCCAATTTTCTGCAAACTCCCATAGCATATCTCAAAGGAGTTGGTCCGAACAGGGCCGATGTACTAAAGGCCGAATTGGGCATTGAGACCTTTAGGGACCTGCTCCACCTCTTCCCCAACCGCTATTTGGACCGGACGAGTTATTATAAAATTAATCAACTGCAACCCAGCGGTGCCGATGTGCAAGTGGTGGGGAAAATTGTCCATCTAAAAACGGTGGAACAAAAACGGGGGAAGCGTTTGGTGGCCTCTTTTGTAGATGAAACAGGACAAATGGACCTCGTTTGGTTCCGTGGGCTTAAATGGATCAAGGAAAATTTAAAACTGAACGAACCCTACGTGGTTTTTGGTAGGGTGAACAAATACGGAAGTACTTTCTCAATGCCCCACCCCGAGATGGAAACTTTGCAAAAGCATCAACAAGGATTAAAAATGGTGATGCAGCCCATCTACCCTTCTACGGAAAAATTAAGTAAAAAAGGAATCACCAATCGGGCCATCAGTAAAATGATGCAACAGTTGTTTGTAGAGTGCAAGGGCCAATTTCCTGAATCCTTGTCCCAAAACCTTTTGGAAGAATTGAAGTTGATATCAAAGAGTGCAGCGCTTTTTAATGTTCATTTTCCGAAGAATCAAGAATTATTGGCCAAAGCTCAATTTCGATTAAAGTTTGAAGAGTTGTTTTTTGTGCAATTGCGATTGATATCCCAAAATTTACAACGGAAACAAAAAATAAAAGGAATGCCCTTTGTTGCCGTAGGCGAAAAGTTTACCGAGTTTTTTAAGAAACACCTCCCTTTTGAACTCACGAATGCCCAAAAGCGGGTAATTAAGGAAATTCGGAACGATTTGGGTAGTAATGCCCAAATGAACCGATTGCTGCAAGGCGATGTGGGGTCAGGGAAAACGATTGTAGCATTAATGTGTATGCTTTTGGCCATTGACAACGGTTTTCAGACCTGTTTGATGGCACCTACCGAAATTTTGGCGACTCAACATTACAACGGACTCAAGGAACTGTTGGAGCATATGGACGTTAAGATTGCCCTATTGACCGGTTCCACTAAAAAGTCCGAACGCACTTTGCTGCACAATCAATTGGAAAATGGTAATTTGAACATTCTTGTGGGCACACATGCTGTTTTGGAGGATAAAGTGCAGTTTCGGAACCTGGGTTTGGCCATTGTGGACGAACAGCATCGTTTTGGGGTGGCGCAACGGTCGAAGTTGTGGCATAAAAATCAGACGCCCCCCCACATCTTGGTGATGACAGCAACCCCCATTCCCAGAACCTTGGCCATGAGCCTTTATGGTGATTTGGACATCTCGGTGATTGATGAGCTGCCTCCTGGAAGAAAACCCATCAAAACGGTTCACCGATACGACAGTAATAGACTGAAGGTGTTTGGATTCATCAAAGATGAAATCAAAAAAGGCAGACAGATTTACATTGTCTATCCTCTGATTCAAGAGTCAGAAGCGCTCGATTACAAGGATTTAATGGATGGTTACGAAAGCATTGTCCGTGATTTTCCGCAACCCGAATACCAAATTTCCATTGTACATGGTAAAATGAAACCCGCGGATAAGGATTACGAAATGGAACGTTTTGTAAAAGGTGAAACCCAAATTATGATCGCCACTACGGTTATTGAGGTGGGTGTGAATGTGCCCAATGCCTCCGTAATGATCATTGAAAGCGCAGAACGATTTGGATTGTCACAACTGCACCAGCTACGCGGTCGCGTAGGACGAGGTGCAGAACAGAGCTTCTGTATTCTGATGACAAGTCATAAACTATCCGAAGATGCCAAAACCCGTCTACAAACCATGGTCAGCACCAATGATGGTTTCGAAATTGCAGAGGTTGACCTTAAACTTAGGGGCCCTGGTGATTTGATGGGCACCCAACAGAGTGGGATGCTGAATCTTAAGATTGCAGATATTGTCAAGGACAATCAAATCCTGAAAACAGCCCGTTATTACGCCATTCAATTGCTCAAACAAGACCCAAGGCTCGAAAAAGCAGAAAATGCCCCTATTCTAAATGCCTTTTCCAAAATGATGGCCAACAAAACCATTTGGAACTATATCAGTTAACAAAAAACCCGGCTTTCGCCAGGCTTTCTATTAATTATCGTTTTAATTGATATCCTTACCTTCCTGCAGTTTGGTGATGCCTGCAGCAATTGCATCCTTGTTGGGCTGGTTTGGAGCCTTGTCTGCAGCAATCTTGAGATGTTTGAGGGCCGTTTTATAATTTCCAACAGCCGAATATCCTCTGGCCAAACCAAAATCTACAGGCCACGTATTCTTATGATTTTTGGCGTTCCATTTGAATACTTCCAAGGCCTTGTCTTTCTTACCCTGTGCAATCAACTGTCTTCCGTAACCGTGCACTTGTAAAACGTTTGCCAATGGCAAAGCTTCATCCATTATGGCATCTGCCTCTTCCGTTTTACCTTGTTTAGCTAGTATCTGTGATTTAATGCTCAGGTTGTTAAAGGTTTTCTCACTAAAGAACTGGTCTTCAATAGCTGCATTGATCCAACCCAAGGCCTCATCCAAATCACCCCCATTGTTCAATGCAAAATTTGCTGCCTGTTCCCAACTCTGACGGTTGAAACCAGGAGATGTTTGAAGTTGTTGTCGGATTTCGGCCAAAACATTTTGGGTAACATCCACATCAATTTTAAAAGGAATCTGTTTTTTCTCCCATTTCAATGATACCATGGCTGAATTCGCCGTAACATCATCAAAGCTATAGGTTAATTGCTCCACATGCGGGCTCTCCTGAGTAGTTACATCTACCCTTAGTGCATCTTCAGATGGTTCATAGAAATAACTACCCCAGGCACCATCGTTGGTGGAAAAAATAATAGTTGCCGTGTTATCTTCATTTACAACCATGTGTAAACCATATTTTCCTGCTGAAAGTGTTTTTCCACCAATCTTAATGTCGTGAGTGGTTTTAAAAATGGTGTTTTCATTAGCTCCAGCTCTCCAAGGTGATTCCGCAGCTGTCCCAAATCCTAAATTGTTCATACCATAAGGCACCAGCGTACCCCAAACTTCACGTCCATTAACACTGGGTCTCGAGTAAATAATGGTTACATCAGTGTTTCCAATACGCTGTGAAACTTTTGCTTTTTGACTGCCACGCGGTAAAAAATCAAGTTGCGCATTAGTCGCGCTTGTAATAAAAAAGGCAACGATGAGAGTCGTGACCGAAAAGTTTGAATAGAATTTTTTCATGGTTCGTTTTTTGATTTAATTGATTATTGGATAAGTTTTAATTTAAACTCCTAAAATAGTCAGCTTCAAGAGTAAGCTGCGTTACAACAATGTTAAATAACCAAAGAATAGATTAAAATTCAATTGGTTAATACCAAGAACTTCAAGTTCAGTAGATACATTTCGTGATATATTAATATGGGAAAGATTCATTTGTTAACATTCCTTGATTTTGCTAAAAATGAGCGTTGAACATCGTAATTTCACACTAAACGAAAATCAGTTTTACATACAAATTTTAACTTTGTATGCTTACAAATTATTGAAGATATAATGAGCAAGACACTATTTGATAAAGTTTGGGATTCCCATGTGGTAAAGCATATTGAGAATGGTCCGGATGTACTCTTCATCGACAGGCATTTGGTGCACGAGGTAACAAGTCCCGTAGCTTTTTTAGGATTAAAGAACAGAGGAATAAAAGTATTGTACCCAGAGCGCACTTTTGCGACCGCTGACCACAATACCCCTACCCGAAACCAACACTTGCCCGTAAAAGACCCATTGTCCGCAAATCAATTAAGGGCATTGGAAGAAAATGCGAACGCACACAATATTCCATATTGGGGACTTGGACATAAGAAAAACGGAATTGTTCACGTAATTGGCCCAGAACATGGGATAACCGTACCTGGAGCCACTATTGTTTGTGGAGATTCACATACTTCTACGCACGGAGCTTTTGGTGCGATTGCCTTTGGTATTGGTACCAGCGAGGTAGAAATGGTGCTTTCCACCCAATGTATTATGCAGCCCAAGCCCAAAAGTTTGCGCATCAATGTAAGCGGAGAATTGAGCGAAGCTGTTACTCCTAAAGATGTAGCGCTTTTCATCATTTCCAAGTTGTCCACTTCTGGTGCAACTGGATATTTTGTTGAATATGCCGGGGATGTATTCAAAAACATGTCCATGGAAGGCCGTATGACGGTTTGTAACCTTAGTATTGAAATGGGTGCCCGTGGAGGTATGATCGCTCCGGATGAGAAGACGTTTGACTACATCAAAGGAAGAGAATATACCCCAGAAGGACAAGATTGGGATGCTGCCATGGAATATTGGAAAACCCTTTTATCTGATGATGATGCTGAGTTTGACAAAGAAGTGACTTTTGATGCCAGCGAAATTGAACCCATGATCACCTTCGGTACCAACCCTGGAATGGGAATGGGAATCAGCAATAATATTCCGCTCGCCGAATCCATTGATGGCGCAGCCGCTACCTATAAGAAATCGTTGGATTACATGGATTATAACGAAGGAGAGCCAATGGTGGGCAAACCTATCGATTTTGTATTCCTTGGAAGTTGTACCAATGGTAGAATTGAAGATTTTAGAGCCTTTGCCTCCATCATAAAAGGAAGAAAAAAGGCCGACAATGTAACCGCTTGGTTGGTTCCTGGCTCCCACAAAGTGGAAGAAGCCATTAAAGAAGAAGGTATCTTGGATATCCTGACCGAAGCTGGTTTTGAATTGAGAGAGCCTGGCTGTTCCGCTTGTTTGGCAATGAATGACGACAAAGTTCCAGCTGGAAAATATGCGGTAAGTACCTCCAACAGAAACTTTGAAGGACGACAAGGCCCTGGCGCACGTACGCTTCTCGCTAGTCCATTAGTGGCAGCTGCAGCTGCTGTTACTGGAAAAGTGACCGATCCAAGGGAATTAATGCACGAGGAAATATTAGCATAACAATGAACAATTAGCAATGAAACAATCCATTGGTAATTGATAATTGACAACTGAAAATTGAAAAATAATGGCTTACGATAAATTCAACATACTAACAAGTTCAGCGGTACCATTGCCTATAGAAAATGTGGATACCGACCAGATAATCCCTGCAAGATTCCTTAAAGCTACCGAGCGTAAAGGATTTGGCGACAATTTATTTCGCGATTGGAGATACAATTCAGACGGAACTCCAAAAGAGCAATTCGTACTGAACAACCCAATCTATTCTGGAAAGATTTTAGTGGGTGGCAAAAACTTTGGTTCCGGTTCTTCCAGGGAACACGCCGCTTGGGCGGTATACGATTACGGATTCCGCTGCGTAGTATCCAGCTTTTTTGCGGATATTTTTAGAAACAACTGTTTGAACATCGGTGTGCTTCCCGTTCAGGTGAGCGCTGAGTTTTTGGACAAAATTCTCAAGGCGATTGAAGCTGACCCAAAAACTGAGTTGGAAATCAACCTGCCAGAACAAAAGATTACCATTTTGGCAACTGGGGAAAGCGAAAGTTTCGACATCAACGATTATAAAAAGGATAATATGCTCAACGGTTTTGATGATATTGACTACTTGTTGAATATCCAAGATGATATTGAGAAATACGCCGAAAACACACCGCTATAACCCATTCGTCGGAACACTACGGCCCAAAAAATGAAAACACGTACCATAGAAATTATGGACACCACCCTTAGGGATGGTGAACAAACCTCTGGGGTTTCTTTTTCCGCATCGGAAAAGCTCACCTTGGCCAAGTTATTATTGGAAGAACTCCAAGTGGACCGCATTGAGGTGGCCTCCGCCCGTGTTTCAGAGGGTGAATTACAGGCCGTGAAGAACATTGCCGATTGGGCAAAACCCGAAGGATACCTATCCAAAGTCGAAGTATTGACCTTTGTGGACAATGGTGTTTCCCTTAAATGGATGCAGGAAGCAGGCGCCAAGGTTCAGAACCTGCTTACCAAAGGTTCATTGAACCATTTGACCCATCAACTTAAAAAAACTCCAGAACGGCATTTTGCAGAAATAGAAAAAGTTGTTTCAGAAGCGCAAAAACTAGGAATTGATACCAATGTGTATTTGGAGGACTGGAGCAACGGAATGCGTAATTCCAAAGATTATGTCTTTCAGTTTTTGGACTTTTTGACGAAGCAGCCCATCAAAAGAGTTTTGTTGCCCGACACCTTAGGAGTACTTACACATACCGAAACAGGGGCTTTCCTAAAGGAAATCATTGAAAGATATCCCAATACCCATTTCGATTTTCACGGACACAATGATTACGATCTCAGCGTGGCAAACGTAATGGAGGCCTTGAAGGCCGGTGTACACGGATTGCACCTTACCGTAAATGGAATGGGCGAACGTGCGGGTAATGCACCCCTTGCCAGTGCCGTTGCGGTAATCAACGATTTTTTACCAGAAATCAAGATTGGTGTAAAGGAATCATCACTTTACAAAGTAAGTAAATTAGTGTCTGCTTTTACAGGTTTCAGCATACCTGACAACAAACCAATTGTAGGTGATAATGTTTTTACTCAAACAGCTGGAATACATGCAGATGGAGACAGTAAAAAGAATCTTTACTTTAACGACTTATTACCTGAGCGATTTGGAAGAAAACGCAAATATGCTCTAGGTAAAACATCAGGAAAGGCCAATATTCAGAAGAATCTTCAAGAGCTTGGATTGACCCTGAACGATGACGAACTGAAAAAGGTTACGGAACGTATCATTGAGCTTGGTGACAAAAAAGAACGTGTCACGAAGGACGATTTACCATACATCATTTCCGATGTACTCGATAGCAATCTGCATCAGCAAAAAGTATTTGTAAAATCATACGTGCTTACCCATTCCAAAGGATTGAAGCCCTCCACTACCCTTTCCATTGAAATTGAGGGAAAAACCTATGAGGAAAGCTCACAAGGGGATGGTCAGTTTGATGCTTTTATCAACGCATTGAAAAAGGTATACAACAAAGAAGGCAGGGATTTGCCGAAATTGGTGGACTATGCCGTTAGAATTCCGCCAGGCAGTAACTCCGACGCACTTTGCGAAACTGTCATTACTTGGCAAACCAAGGAAAAAGATTTTACAACTCGTGGGCTGGATTCAGACCAAACAGTATCTGCCATAAAAGCCACGGAGAAAATGCTCAATCTAGTATAATAGCACATTGATAATTGTTTATTGAAAACTGATAATTAAAGAAATGAAATTAAACATAGCGCTCTTGGCCGGAGATGGAATTGGCCCAGAAGTAATTGATCAAGCCGTAAAAGTATCTGATGCCGTAGCTACAAAGTTCGGTCACGAGATTAACTGGACCCCTGCACTAACGGGTGCCGCCGCTATTGATGCTATAGGCGAACCTTACCCGGACGAAACCCACGAAGCCTGTGTTGCTGCCGATGCCGTTCTTTTTGGAGCCATTGGCCATCCACGTTTTGACAACGACCCATCCGCCAAGGTGCGTCCAGAGCAAGGCTTATTGAAGATGCGTCAAAAATTGGGATTGTTCGCCAATGTACGTCCAACGTTCACTTTTCCATCTTTGATTGATAAGTCACCTTTGAAAAAAGAAAGAATTGAAGGTACCGACCTTGTTTTTCTTCGTGAACTGACAGGCGGAATCTATTTTGGAAAGAGAGGTCGCGAAGATAACGAAAACACCGCTTACGATACTTGCACCTATACTCGTGCAGAAGTGGAGCGTTTGGCCAAAAAAGGTTTTGAAATGGCGATGCAACGCTCCAAAAAACTATGCTGCGTGGACAAGGCCAACGTTTTGGAGACTTCTCGTTTGTGGAGAGAAACCGTTCAGAAACTGGAAAAAGACTATCCTGAAGTGGAGGTATCCTATGAATTTGTGGATGCCGTAGCAATGCGTTTGGTGCAATGGCCAAGTGCTTATGATGTGTTGATCACAGAAAACTTGTTCGGAGATATCTTGACCGATGAAGCCTCCGTAATTTCTGGATCCATGGGATTGATGCCTTCTGCTTCCCTTGGAGAAAAAACTTCTTTGTTCGAGCCTATTCACGGTTCTTACCCGCAAGCAGCAGGAAAAGATATTGCCAACCCGTTAGCGACGGTTTTATCCGCAGCGATGATGTTCGAAACTGCTTTTGGTCTTAAAGATGAAGCCGAAGCGATTCGAGAAGTGGTAAACAAATCATTGGCCGAAGGTGTGGTTACCGAAGATTTAGCCGATGGTGGGAAAGCCTACAAAACCAGCGAAGTTGGTGACTGGTTGGCGAAGAACATTTAACGAACCCCACATAAAAACCAAAAAGAAAGCCCCGAATTTCGGGGCTTTTTTATTGTTTATTGACGATTGTCCATTGCAAAAGCTTTACTTCTACAAAATATAATCCGTGCTCAAGAAATTGCTCACTTTAGCTTCCATTAATTGCTCCACAGTCTGAGTATTTAAGTCATTGTCTTTAAAAGCAACAAATGTTCTAATAGAGAAAGACCGCAAAGCATCATGCACACTCAAGGTGGATTGTGCGGAGTCTTTTCTGCCCGTGAATGGATAGACATCCGGCCCTCTTTGGCATGAACTATTCAGGTTAACCCTGCACACTAAGTTGGCCAAGGTGTCGATTAGCGGAGACAAGGTATAAACATCCTTACCGAACAAACTCACTTGCTGTCCGTAGTTGGATTCTGCCATATCATCCAAAGGCTCTTCAATTTCTTTAAATGAAAGCACTGGAATTATAGGACCAAATTGCTCTTCTTGATATACCCGCATATCTTTGGTCACAGGATACAACACGGCTGGCCATATGTAATTATCAAAATGCTTCCCTCCTTTTTTATTGATGATTTTTGCACCTTTTGCCAAGGCATCGTCCAACAACTCTTGAATGTAAGCTGGTTTGTCAGCTTCTGGGAGCGGAGTCAAATTCACACCATCATCCCAAGGGTTACCGAATTTTAGTCCATCTACTTTTTCCGCAAAGCGTTTCAGGAATTCATCTTTCACCTCATCGTGTACATAAACCACCTTTAATGCGGTGCAACGTTGCCCATTAAAGGACAAGGTACCTGAAATACACTCATTGATCGTTAAATCCAGTTCAGCATCTGGCAATACGATGGCTGGATTTTTGGCCTCCAAGCCTAAAACCAAACGGAGTCTGTTACTTTTTGGATGCTGTTCTTGCAAGGCGTTGGCCGATTTACTGTTTCCAATCAATGCCAACACATCAACCTTTCCTGTTTTCATTATAGGCGCCGCTACAGCTCTTCCGCGACCAAAAAGTATATTTACCACTCCCTTTGGGAAACTACTCTGAAAAGCCTCTAAAAGCGGTGTAATCAACAGAACTCCATGCTTTGCAGGCTTAAAAATGGTTGTATTCCCCATTATAATGGCAGGAATCAACAAAGCAAAAGTTTCATTCAAGGGATAGTTATAAGGTCCAAGACACAACACGACACCCAATGGACCTCTTCGAATATGGGCATAAACACCATCATGTTTTTGAAACTTGGCAGAATCACGATCTAATTGCTTGTAATCCTCAATGGTATCGTAAATATACTCAACGGTACGGTCGAATTCTTTATAGGAATCTGGTTTGGATTTACCAATTTCCCACATCAAAAGCTTCACCACCTCTTCACGTTTCTCTTCCATTTTCTCCACAAAGGACTCCATACAGTCAATACGGTCCTTCACCTTCATGGTCGGCCAAAGTCCTTGTCCCTTGTCATAAGCAGCTAAAGCGGCATCCAATGCATCCATTGCCTCAGGCTCGCCCATGTCGGGTACACTTCCCAAGTTTGTGGGAGCATATTCTTTTGTTGACGAAATTGTGGAAACTACCGGACCGGTATCACCATTCCATTTACGCAGTTCTCCATGCACCAAATAGGTTTTTTGATGGATTTCTTCAGTGATTTGATATTGTTCAGGTATTGCTGTTTTAGTTGTAGCCATTAGTTGTTGTTTTAAGCGATTAGTGTTGATTGAAATGGTCTATCCTCCCACACAAAACTAGCATAAAAACAAATGAAAATAGCTTAGTTTTCATGCAATTGGTCTTAAAAGGGATTGAAAACCGAGTTTATAATAATGATCCCTAAAAATGTTGGTGGTATCACACCAAATACTGAAAGAGATCTGGTTTATTGTTGAGATAATCCCCAAAGAAGTTGTTCTCTTTCATACGTTGAATCAAGGGTTCCAAATCATCAGGAGATTTAAGCTCAACCCCTACAATGGCTGGTGCATTTTCCCTGCTCGATTTTTTGGAGTACTCAAAATGGGTGATGTCATCATTGGGACCCAAAATATCCGCTACAAACTCTTTTAGTGCCCCTGGCCTTTGCGGGAACCTAACAATGAAATAATGCTTTAATTGGCCATATAGCAAGGCCCTTTCCTTGATTTCGGCTGTTCGTGTAATGTCGTTATTGCTTCCGCTGACCACGCAAACGACATTCTTACCTTTGATTTCCTCCCGGAAATAGTCCAAAGCCGCAATGGTCAAAGCTCCTGCCGGCTCCACCACAATGGCATCCCTATTGTAAAGATCTAAGATGGTCTGGCAGACTTTACCTTCGGGAACAGTCACCATTTTGTGCAAATACTCCTTGCAAATCTGAAAAGTTAACGAACCTACTTTTTGAACGGCTGCTCCATCAATAAACTTATCTATCTTCTCCAGCTCTACTACTTCGCCTTGCTCAATAGATTTTAGCATGGATGGCGCTCCTTCGGGCTCCACACCAATGATTTTAGTATTGGGCGACAATGCTTGAAATGTACCGCAAAGACCCGATGCCAATCCACCGCCACCAACAGCAACAAAAACGTAGTCAATGGGTTCACTGGATTGTTGTAAAATCTCTAAACCAACGGTAGCCTGCCCTTCTATGGTTTTTTCATCATCAAAAGGATGAACAAAGGTTTTTCCTTCTTGCGCACAAAATATTTGAGCAGCTTTTTTGGAGTCATCAAAGGTATCTCCTTCCAAAACCACATCAACCCAATCCCCTCCAAACATTTTGGTCTGGTCTATTTTTTGCTTTGGGGTCACCACTGGCATATAAATGGTTCCTTTTACCTGTAAATGACTACAAGCAAAGGCCACGCCCTGCGCATGATTTCCTGCGCTGGCACACACCACTCCACTGTCCAATTGCTTTTGGCTGAGTGAACTGATTTTGTTGTACGCACCACGGATTTTGTAACTACGTACTCTATGAAGATCTTCTCTTTTTAGAAGAATATTGGCCCCATAAGTTTTGGAATAGCGGATACTTTGCTGCAAAGGAGTTTCCTCCGCCACTTGGGCAATGGTCTTTGCTGCTTGATAAATATCCGCTATTTGCGGAAAGTAAGTTTCCACAGTCTCACTCATAGGGCCAATGGTTTTGTGTTATCCGATTGGCTTCATGGCAGTCATGGATGCACGCAATCTGGCACCAACAACTTCTACATCGTGCTCACGGATGGCTTTGTTCACGGCAATCAACCTTACATTGTCCACACCAGTGTCTTTTCCTTCTCCAAAGTGTTTTCCAATGATTTCGGTATCCACTTGCTTCATGAAATCGGTCAAAAGTGGCTTACAAGCGTGATCAAACAGGTAACAACCATACTCAGCCGTATCGGAAATCACACGGTTCATTTCGAACAATTTCTTTCTTGCAATAGTGTTGGCAATCAATGGGGTCTCGTGCAACGATTCATAATAGGCAGACTCACCAATGATTCCAGATTCGGTCATAGTCTCATAGGCCAATTCCACACCAGACTTCACAAAAGCAACCATCAACACACCGTTATCGTAGTATTCCTGCTCAGAGATTTCCATATCTCCTGCCGGTGTTTTTTCAAAAGCAGTCTCTCCTGTGGCAGCTCTCCAATCCAATAGGTTTTTATCCCCGTTGTCCCAGTCTTCCATCATCGTTTTGGAGAAATGTCCGCTCATAATATCATCCATATGCTTTTGGAACAATGGACGCATAATCACTTTTAGCTCTTCTGCCAAATCAAAAGCTTTGATTTTAGCTGGATTGGACAAACGGTCCATCATGTTGGTAATACCTCCCTGCTTCAAACCTTCGGTAATGGTTTCCCATCCGTATTGAATCAATTTAGAGGCGTAGGCTTTATCCACTCCTTTTTCAACCATTTTGTTGAAGGAAAGAATGGAACCAGTTTGCAACAAACCACAAAGAATGGTCTGCTCTCCCATCAAATCTGACTTTACTTCCGCTACAAATGATGACTCAAGAACTCCTGCCTTGTCCCCACCGGTTCCTGCAGCGTATGCTTTGGCCTGTTCCAATCCTTTTCCTTCTGGATCATTCTCTGGATGAACGGCAATCAAGGTTGGTACACCAAAACCTCTTTTGTACTCTTCACGCACCTCGGAACCTGGACTTTTTGGCGCTACCATAATCACGGTAAGGTCCTCGCGAACCTGCATTCCTTCTTCCACGATGTTAAAACCGTGGGAGTAAGACAATGTTGCACCTTGCTTCATCAAAGGCATTACTGTTCTTACCACATTGGTGTGCTGCTTGTCCGGAGTAAGGTTGATGACCAAATCAGCAGTTGGAATCAATTCGTCATAGGTTCCCACTACAAAATTGTTCTCCTTGGCGTTTTTGAACGATTGTCTTTCCTCTTTTATAGCCGCTGGACGAAGCGCGTAGGAGATATCCAAACCGGAGTCACGCATGTTCAGCCCCTGGTTCAACCCTTGGGCGCCACACCCAACAATTACAATTTTCTTTCCTTTTAGTGCGGTAACACCATCAGCGAACTCGCTAGAATCCATAAATCTACATTTTCCCAACTGGGTCAGTTGTTCACGAAGTGATAGTGTGTTAAAGTAATTTGCCATTTTTGATATTTGATTTTTAGCTATTTAGTTTTCTTGAAATTCTTGTAATATTTCACTTATCGGCATCGCAGCCTTTGTTACGGTAATTCTGCCGGAACGCACAAACTGCATAATGCCGTACGGTAAAAGAGCATCGTGCATTTCGTCTATTTCGTGCCTGCGTCCTGTTTTTGCCAAGGCAAAAAACTCACGGTTCACGGTTACGATTTGCGCATTGCTTTCTTTGATGATGTTTTGAATCTGACGTTCGTCAAACAACAGGTGCGACGCAATTTTGAACAAGGCAGATTCTTGATAAATGGTTTCATCATCGGTATGATAGTATGCCTTGATGACCTCTATTTGCTTTTCTATTTGGCCAACAATCTTGCGTGTCCAATCTTCCGTGGTAAAAACCACAATGGTGAATTTGGAAACACCTTCTATCTCTGATTTTGAAACGTTTAAGCTTTCAATATTAATGTGTCGCTTTAAGAATATTCCTGATATTCTATTGAGCAACCCTACATGATTTTCGGAATACACCGAGATGGTATACCATTGTTTTTCCATGTTCTCTTCTATTTTTTTACTGCAACTATAAGTCCTGTGGACCAGTTCATCTTTGTAATTGTAATATCATCCCTTTTTTCAAGCACTTTCACCAATGCATTGGCTTTTTCTTCATGTCCTTCTGGCAAATTGGACTGCTTTTGCATATCATCGATTACATAGTAACCTCCTTTATTTAATAGTGCCAATGTGGTATCCAAATAGCTATATTTCCCTGGCCAAGCATCTGCAAAAATCAAGTCGAAAGAATCTCCTCCTTTGTATTCATTCAGCCATTCACCACCATCCGCACAAATAAGCTCCAATCTATCCTCTTCATAAAAAAACATTTTGGCCACTTCAATTAGTGCTGGGTCATTATCGATACTTGTAATTTTTGAATTCTCATCCATCCCCTGAATCAACCAAGACAGAGACAAACCGATTCCTGTACCCAATTCCAGAAAGTTTCCGGAAGGCTTGGATGCCGTCAACGTCTTCAGTAAAGTTCCAATATAAATATCGGAAGGCATCGTAAAGCCCATTTCTTTTGACTTGGCCAATAGATTTCTATACTGTTTAGGTTTCTCTAAAATTGCGGATTGATCCATTTATTTTAATCTGATATCTGAAACGGAAGCGCCAGACGGAATCATTGGGAATACGTTATCCTCTTTCTCCACTTTTACTTCCAAAAAGTATGGGTCTTTGGAGGCCATCATTTCCTGCACTGCCTCTTGAAGGTCGCCTCGCTCGGACACTCTTCTTGATTTGATATGGTACCCCTCTGCAATCTTCACAAAATCCGGGTTGGTCATTACCGTAGAGGCATAGCGTCTATCAAAGAACAATTCTTGCCATTGACGAACCATTCCCAAGTGATCGTTGTTCAGCACTACTATTTTGACGGGTACGTTGTGCTGAAAAATAACACCGAGCTCTTGAATCGTCATTTGATAACCGCCATCACCGATGATAGCAACAACTTCGCGATCCATTGCACCCATTTTGGCCCCGATAGCCGCTGGAAGCCCAAATCCCATAGTACCCAAACCTCCAGAAGTAATATTGCTTTTGGACTGCTTAAACTTGGCATAGCGACAGGCTATCATTTGGTGTTGTCCCACATCGGAAACAATTACAGCTTTTTGACCAGAAGCAACATTAATTTGCTCAATCACCTCACCCATCGTAAGTCCTTCTTTAGTGGGGTGAATATCATTTTTAATCAGGGTATCGTACTCAATCTGATGCATTTTATCAAATTCAGCCTTCCATTCCTTGTGTTCTTTTTTATCCAATAAAGGCAAAATGGCATTCAACGTTTCTTTGGCATTACCCAAAACGGCAACATCCACTTTTACATTTTTGTTGACTTCTGCCGGGTCAATTTCAAAATGAATGACCTTGGCTTGTTTGGCATAAGTTTCCAAGTTTCCGGTAACCCTGTCGTCAAAGCGCATACCGATGGCAATGAGCACATCGCATTCATTGGTGAGCATATTGGGAGCGTAGTTTCCGTGCATCCCTACCATACCAACATTCAGCGGATGGTCGGTATCCATGGCGGATAATCCTAGAATAGTCCATGCCGCAGGAATTCCTGCTTTTTCAACCAAAGCTTTGAGTTCGGCCTCGGCCTCCCCCAAGATTACTCCTTGCCCAAATACAATAAATGGCTTTTTGGCGCTATTGATAAGCTCCGCCGCCTTTTCAATACTACTAGGTTCAGGTTTTGGAACAGGCTTGTAGCTCCTTACCGCCGTGCATTTTTCATACACAAAATCCAATTCATCAAACTGGGCATTTTTGGTGATATCCACCAATACAGGCCCAGGTCTTCCTGACCTTGCAATATAGAATGCCTTGGCCATTATCTCTGGAATCTCTTCAACCTTTGTAATCTGATAATTCCATTTGGTCACCGGAGTGGAAATACCCACGATATCGGTTTCCTGAAACGCATCAGAACCCAAAAGGCTTCTGGTTACCTGACCCGTGATACACACCATAGGTGTGGAATCTATCTGCGCATCGGCGATTCCCGTTACCAAGTTGGTCGCACCGGGTCCTGAAGTTGCCATAGCTACTCCTACTCTACCCGTAACTCTTGCGTAGCCTTGGGCCGCATGCGTGGCACCTTGCTCATGACGCGTCAGAATATGTGTTAATTTATCTTGAAACTTGTACAGCTCATCATAAACGGGCATAATGGCACCACCTGGATAACCATAAATCAAATCAACCCCTTCTGCAAGCAAGCAATGAATTATGGCTTCCGCACCTGTTATCCTGATTGCCTTTTGTTTTTTACTATCTTTTTTTTGTGCCTTTAATGTCTCCATAAGCCTTTATTTAGGGAGATACCCCTATCATAATTTTTAGAACAAATCGGTAACACAGCCTTTTGCTGCCGATGATACCGTTTTGGCATATTTGTATAAGCTACCTGATTTTGTTTTCAGTTCAGGTTGCTTCCATTCTTTTCTACGTTGCTCGAATTCTTCGTCCGAAATATTAATGTTGATGGTGTTGTTTACCGCATCAATAGTGATTTCATCTCCGTTTTTCACCAAGGCGATTCCACCACCTACTTGTGCCTCGGGGGAAACGTGCCCCACCACAAATCCGTGGGAACCACCTGAGAACCTACCATCGGTGATAAGAGCCACATCTTTTCCAAGTCCAGCTCCCATGATGGCGGACGTAGGCTTCAACATTTCGGGCATTCCCGGTGCTCCTTTTGGTCCCTCGTAACGAATGACCACTACATCGCCTTTTTGGACTTTACCTGTGTGAATACCCTCGTTTACGGCTGTCTCGCTATCAAAAACACGGGCGGTTCCTGTGAATTCCAGTCCTTCTTTCCCTGTGATTTTGGCCACGGCACCTTCAGAAGCAAGGTTTCCATATAATATACGAATATGACCTGTTTCTTTAATAGGTTGGTCTTTCTTTCTGATGATATCTTGACCTTCTTTCAAATCTGGAGCATCCAATAGGTTTTCTGCCAAGGTTTTTCCAGTAACCGTCATACAATCACCGTGAAGCATCCCTTCTTTCAACATATATTTTAATACTGCTGGAACGCCCCCCACATGGTGAAGGTCTTCCATCAAATATTTTCCGCTAGGTTTTAAATCGGCCAATAACGGTGTGGATTCACTAATTCTTGTAATGTCCTCCAACGTAAAGTCTACCTCTGCGGCGTGTGCTATGGCCATAAAGTGAAGCACCGCATTGGTAGAGCCACCAAGCACGGTGACCAGCCTAAAGGCATTTTCCAATGCTTTCTTGGTTACAATATCCCTTGGTTTAATGTCTTCTTTCAATAAATGGTACAGTGCAGCTCCCGATGCTTCGCAATCTGCTTGTTTTTTATCGTTGACCGCCGGAATGGACGAGTTGAACGGCATGGACATTCCCATGGCCTCAATGGCAGATGCCATAGTGTTTGCGGTGTACATACCCCCGCAGGCCCCAGCTCCCGGACAGGCTTTGTGAATGACTTCTTTATATTCTTTCTCATCTATAGCTCCAGCAACTTTTTGTCCGTATGCCTCAAAAGCTGAGATGATATCCAGTTTTTTATTGTTATGACATCCTGGAGCTATGGTTCCCCCATACACCAAAATGGATGGGCGGTTCAAACGCAGTTGCGCCATTAGTGCACCTGGCATGTTTTTATCGCACCCCACCACGGTCACCAATCCGTCGTAGCTCATCGCGTGGATTACGGTTTCAATGGAATCTGCAATGATATCCCTTGAAGGCAAGGAGTATCGCATTCCCGGAGTTCCGTTGGATATTCCGTCGCTTACCCCAATGGTATTAAAGATAAGTCCCACCAAATTGGACGATTCGATTCCCTTTTTTACATCGAGGGCCAAATCATTTAAATGCATGTTGCATGGGTTGCCTTCGTACCCTGTGCTCGCTATTCCGATTAAAGGTTTTTGTAAATCTTCATCTGTGAGTCCAATCGCATGCAACATGGCTTGTGCAGCTGGCAGCGTTGGGTCTTGTGTTACTTTTTTACTAAACTTGTTCAATTCCATTGTCAAATTTCATTCAAATACAGTATTCTTCTGAATTTATACCGTAATTCAAAGATAAATGTTTAAAAAGCCCTAGATTTTTAACAGTTCCGTGCTGTTTAAATCCACTGGAAACATAATAAACATAAATACCTGTATTTCAGTTTTTTAGATTGATTAAAATTCCAATATTCAATTAATTTTAATTGCAAACAAAAAAGGCCTGTATCGTATGGAATACAGGCCTTTTCAGTCAATAGAAACTCTGTATCACCCCATTTCTGGGATAATAATGACCTCGACAATGACTGTGTTAATTGTTTTCATATTTCAATGGTACGAAAAATAACGGTTCTGTTTTTGATTAAAATAAAGAATTATTTCTAAACAAGTTTAAACAGTAGCTCATCCCCATACTTTTTCTGAGCCAAAATAGAAATGGATGCTTCGGAAAGCTGCAGGATTCTTGGATAACCTCCGGTGGTTTGACCATCTTTCATTAGAATGATCATGCGACCTGCTGGAGTCAACTGAATAGTTCCCGGTAATGTTCCAGAGGTTAACATAGAATGGGAATGCCCAGTGATCAGTTCGGAAAGCTGATAGGCCATTCGATTATTCTCTTTGGAAACAGTAAAAGGTTTTGCAAATATTTCGGTAAGCTGTGCATCGGATAATAATGAAAACTCCGGTCCTTTGTAGACTTTCAAGGTGTTTTCCTCAAAATGCTCTTCAATCTTTACTTCGGATATTTTGGGCTTATACGTTAAAGTTTCCTTGTAAGGTATCTCTTCACCATCCTTTATTCGTGCTTTGCTGGTAACAGGGTAAAATTGGGAACGGCTATTGAGTAATTTTTCGGATTGAAATCCGCCTTTAACAGCCAAATATCCCCTGAATCCTTGCTCCAAACGCCCATAGGACAAAATATCGCCTTTTTCCACTTTTACCACCGCATAATTATCAATGGGCTCATTGTTCAGAGTAGCAGCAATATGCGCTCCTGACAAGCTTATATACGTATCGGCATCAAACTGTAAGGTAGGACCCGTCATAGTAATTTCCAAAACAGCATCATTCTCATCATTCTCCAATAACAGATTGGCTTTTTTAACGGATTCCACATCCATTGCTCCGGCAGTAGGCACACCTATATCTCTGTACCCAAATCTACCAAGGTCTTGGATAGTTAAATAAAGGCCTGGTTTCAATACTTTAAGCATTCAACACAACTTTTTCCGGTTTGTAAATGCCCACTTCCCCTTCTATTTTATGAAGTTCGTATTCTGCTTTGGAAATACTCTCGAACTGTATCTTATCTCCCACTTTAACAAAACAAGGGTCTTTTTTACTGGGATCGAACAGAGTTACAGGGCAATTACCAATAATGTTCCAACCGCCCGGGGAATCTTGCGGGTAAATACCGGTTTGTTTACTGGCCAACCCCACGGAACCTTTCTGCACTTTCAATCTTGGTTCTGCACGACGCGGAATCTCTAAAGATGATGGCAGCCCGCCTAAATACATAAAACCGGGCAAAAAACCGATTCCATACACTACATATTGATGTGAGGTATGCTGTTTAATCAATTCTTCCACCGAAATTTTTAAAGTATTGGCTGCTTCTTCGATGTCCATTCCAAATTCAAGGTCGTAGCATACGGGTAACGTCCATAAATGCTGAACCCGTTCTGTTTTTGACTGGCCCTGTTTTTTATGACAAGCCTGAATCATTTCCTTGGTATCTTCAAAATCCAAATGGTCTTTGTTATAGACCATAGTTAAGGAATTATAGGCAACGGACATTTCCCAATCGGGTATTTTCAGCTCTTTAAAAGCATCCATAAAATCAAGGATATCTGCCAAAATGGATTCACTTACCTCATCGGGCCACTCCACTAAAACGGCTCGTTCTCCAAAGGGTTTGATGCTAATGGGGTAACTTTTCACTTTTGTATTTCTACCTGGTTCTTGGGTAATTCTTTTGAAAGATACATTAATATTTTTAAGGCAGAAACCGTATCGCCGTGTATACAAAGAGTATTCGCCTGAATATTACATAAATCGCCATCCACGGACTGTACTTTTCCGTTTTTAATGATGGGCAATATATGTTTCAACACTACTTCGGGTGCTGTAATTAAAGCATTTTCTTCTTTTCTGGAGACTAGGGATAAGTCAGCATTATAGTTTCTATCCGCGAAGGCCTCAAACCAGAGATTGAAACCTTGTTCCTTTGCTTTGTGCGCTATTACCGAGTCAAAAGGAACGTACAGCAGGGCTTTCTGTTTGTAATCGGCAATGGCATCCAAATAAACCACTGCCAATCTCTCATCCTTTGCCGTTTGATTATACAGTGCTCCGTGGGCTTTGATATGATGCAAGCTGATTTGTTCCTGTTTTAGAACCTCATCAAAATCCGCCAATTGTTTTCTAATACTTTGTATCAGGTCTTGGCCTGAGATATCCATCACCTCCCTGCCAAAATTAGCTTTATCGGGGTATGATGGATGCGAACCGACTTTAAGGTTATGTTTCTTGGCGAGGGAAGCAACCTTTAACATGGTCTCCTTGTCACCTGCATGGCCACCGCACGCAATGTTGCAGGAGCTTATGAATGGAAAAATATCCGCTTCGTTCCCTACTCCTTCCCCTACATCACAATTAATATCTATCTTTAATTGACCCATCTACAATAATCCAACTACTTTAAAAATACTCTTTGCCCCTAAAAATATAGCGAAAACCACTATGGCAATACCGAACGCATTTTGCAACACCGTATTCTTATTTTCGCCCATCACAGATTTTTTATTTACAATCCATAACAGCAAGAGTGCCATTACAGGAAGCAAGATTCCATTCGCCACCTGTGCAAATTGAATCACCTCGATGGGTTTTATATCAAAAGAAAGAAACACCACACCGCACAAAAGCACTATGGCCCAAACTATTTTGAATTTTTTGTTCTGCATGCCTCCTTCCCAACCAAAGCAACTACTGGCCACGTAAGCTGCGGCCAAAGGTGCTGTGATGGCCGAAGTAATTCCTGCGGCCAATAGCCCGATTGCCATAAATAAGAACGCCATTTTACCAAAAAGGGGCTCAAGGGCCTTGGCCATATCCAAAGCGTTGTTAATTTCTGAAATTGGGGCTGCGGAAGCAGTAATAAGTATTGCTATGGAGACCAATCCTCCCAAGCCAATGGATACGATTGTATCCCAATTCACCGCTTTTAAATCGGTTTTGGAATTCCATTTCTCCTTAACCAATGAAGCATGCAAGAAAAGATTATATGGAACTACGGTGGTACCTACCAAGGCTATTACCGTGAGCAATCCGTCTTCGGGCAACTGTGGCACAAACATTCCTTTTAATATTCCAGAAATTGATGGTTGGGTGATGATGGCACAAATCACAAAGCTCACTCCCATAATACCCACTAAGCCCACAAATATCTTTTCTAAAACCTTGTAATTACTGAACCAAAGCAATAGAAATATGATGACTCCTATAATTGCTGGTAAAAGAGGTTTTAATTCAGGTTGCGGCAATAATTGTTCAAGACCAAGAGTAGCACCTCCAACATTACCGGCTTCGTAGGCCGCATTACCCACCAAAATAGCCCCCAAAACTATAGCTATTACCACATTTCGGACCCAGGATGTTTTAAGTTCTGTTCTGACCACATCAACAAGGCCATTTTGCGTAACAAGCCCTATTCTACCTGCCATTCCTTGCAAAACGATGGTTGCGATAATGGACACCAACAAAGCCCATATCAAAGCATATCCAAAGCGTACTCCGGCCAAGGTGCACATAGTGATTGTTCCTGGACCCACAAAAGCTGCAGCGACAAGAACGCCCGGTCCTATTTTTTTAAACATGGATTCTTTGGTTTTGGTGCGTTTAAATTAAAAGTATATCTGAACAAAACATGCATTTCATCCAAAAAAATGCATTTCGTCTAAAAGTGGAATGTCGTACGTCGAATTTTTATACGATTTTAAAAAACTCAAAGTTATAATAGTCCCAAATCATACTTAGACTTAAACCTTAAAAA
Organism: Flagellimonas lutimaris; assembly: GCF_003581615.1. Taxonomy (GTDB): domain Bacteria; phylum Bacteroidota; class Bacteroidia; order Flavobacteriales; family Flavobacteriaceae; genus Flagellimonas; species Flagellimonas lutimaris. Next base: position 349,012 of record NZ_QXFH01000072.1, on the reverse strand, counting down.
AACTTATGGCATGTAAGGATTGCGGCAAAGACATTAGCCCTCAACAACTTAAAGCTTCAAAAGAATCTTTAGGCGTTGAACTTTGCGAACGACATACACGGCTCATCAAAAAAGTTATACTGGATAACGACACCCCGATTGACGCCATTCATTTATTCTACGCATTAAAAGAAGCTGGAGTTCACCCCATGTTGGAATGGTGGGATGGTAAAAAATCTGTTGATATTGCCATTTCCCGCGTCAAACTCAATATAGAGATTGACAAAAATTATAACATGATAACCCACGAACAAGCCATTAATGACTTAGAAGACGCCATGCATTCCTTTAAAAATGGTTTCACGACCATTAGGATTCCACATTTGGCCATAAAATACTATTTGGATGAAACTGTGGAAAATATTCTTGGTATCATCTCAGGGCTAAGGGCAAACATTAAGGCAATTTAGGTAGAAAACTGATACCTGTTCTCTGTCTTGGACTCTTTGTATTCCAAAATATTGATGACCAAGGTATCTTCTCCGATATTCTCCAAATCGTTGACATAGTTTTTGCCCCTATTTTCAAAATACTCGGTATCCCCAGGGTTAAGCTTGACCATATCTATTTTACCATTTCCATAACGGGTAATCACTAAACCTCCTGTTGTACAGACCCAACCGTAATTGGTATTATGTCTTCTGAAATTTAGCCGTTCACCGGGAAGAAGCCTTAAATCCCAAAGCTTTATCACCTCATTTTCAAAAACCAATCTATTACTTAACGATCCTTTTATTTCTTGATGTAGCAACTCATCAATCTTCTCCTGTTCCCAAGGGTCAAAATTGCCCACTGGGTTCAACTCCACAAACTGCATTCTATTTAATTTTTCAATAGCTGTGCGAAATTAGAATTTAAAACACTAACAGGCAGCGATTTAAACCAACTTTAACGAATTAATTGAGTATCTCGGCAATTCACTGGATGTCATTATCATTTTAATTAAATCGAGAGGCTTAATTTGCTTATTTGCAATTCTTTGCTATAAAATGATGTGGTGTTGAATTTCTAAATAATTAATAGGTATTTATTTTGAAAAAAATCATCAAAAAACAACCAGACAAAAACATTTTTTGAAAAATCATTCAAAAAAATATGTTTTCCCATTTTCACCTGTATTGTAATCTTGATTAAAAAACTGAAATGGTATACATAAATGGTATTTAATGCTTTTTATTATCTTCAAAGAGTCGGGCTGAGGCCAATGGAAGCTGTCCAACTTAAATTAGAACAGGTTTTTTAACCTTTTTCATCTATATCATACCTGTCAGTTTTTTATTTTTTGGAGGGAACAATCTAAAAAAATGAATATTCCTATTTACAGATTATTTCCATCATGCACATATTGGTCAAGGATAAGCCATCGGAACATAAATCACATTGAATTATTTGACAAGAAACTAAAAAAGCAATTATACGAGTAAAGGTCTTGATATTAAAAATCACTAAAACCAAATAATTAGCCACCCATAAAATATGAACAGAACAACCTTAATTTTAAGCCTGCTCAGTTTAATTTTTTTAACCTGCAATACCCAAAACAAAGAACATGATTCCAATGAGGACAATACAAATCTTATATACAGAGATTTTCAAGAGATCAAAGAAGACGGGAAGTTAAGAGCCATTCTTGCGTACAGCAGTACAAGTTATTTTTTGTACAAAGGTAAGCCCATGGGTTACGAATATGAACTATTGGAAAGACTTGCCGAACATTTTGATCTTGAGTTGGAAATTATCGTTTCAGAAGACCTAAATTCATTGTTATCAGAGTTGAACAAAGGTACAGTTGATATAGTTGCTTACGGCTTGGCAATAACTACAGAACGTAAAAAAAAGGTTGCGTTTACAGATTACCTATATCTAACCAATCAAGTGCTGGTGCAGCGAAAGCCCGAAAACTGGAGAAAATTAACCTTGGATAACATCAAAGAAAGATTAGTGCAGGATCCCATTCAGTTAATCAATGACACTGTATCCGTTAGGTTTAGTTCTTCATATTTCGACCGTTTGCAAAATCTTTCTAAAGAAATTGGGGGAACTATTGTTATAGATACCTTAAAAGGAAAGTTGGCTACAGCAGAAATTATAAAGATGGTTGCAGATGGGGAGATTAAATATACCTTGGCCGATAAAAATTTGGCCCAAATCAATGCATCCTTTTTTCCAATTTTGGATGTATCCGTACCCGTTAGTTTTTCTCAACGTATAGCTTGGGCAGTGAACAAGAATTCTGATGATTTTTTGGCCAAAATCAACCAGTGGATTGAAAACGAGAAGAAAAGGAACGACTATTATGTGATTTACAATAAATATTTTAGAAACAAACGAAATTTTAGTCGTCGCGTAAAAAGTGAATTTTATAGCCTTACCAACTATCAAATCAGTAAGTATGATAGTGTAATCAAGGAAAATGCGAAAAAATTGGGATGGGATTGGCGACTTTTGGCTTCATTGGTTTATCAAGAATCACGATTTGATCAAGAGGCCAACTCTTGGACAGGTGCAGAAGGCCTAATGCAGCTTATGCCCAACACAGCGCAGGAATTGGGTGTCGAAAACATCTTGGACCCTGTTGACAATATCAATGCTGGATCTAAATATTTAAAAAGCATATATGACAATTTTGAGGAGATTACCGATACTGTTCAGCGCATCAAATTTACAATGGGCGCTTATAACAGCGGTTATTACCACATTAAAGATGCACGGAAACTTGCGGCATTGAATAAATTAAACCCAAATGTTTGGGATGGAAATGTAAATGAGATGCTTTTGGAGCTTACTTATCCTAAAAACTATAACCATCCTTCGATCAACTATGGATATGTCAATGGGATTGAACCTTACAATTATGTGAATCAAATTTTTGAAAGGTATGACCATTATGTGAATTTTATTAAGGAATAGGAAGGTTTTATCGTTCATTATTCTTCAACATAAAATCACCTAGCTATGTTTTTTTGCATAATTTGTGCATGCCATTTTTTAGAATGAGCACAAAAAAACCATCTAAACACCAATCTTTTTAAAAAACCAATCATGAAAAAATTAATTATTGCCATTGCTGCCATTATTGTTGTGTTAGGCGGAATATTAGTTTTCAATACATTATCGTTAAAGTCAAAACAAGTTGACCCCGAACCATTGGCAACAATGAAGTTTCCGGAAATGGCTTTCCAAAACCTTTCCAAAGCCGTTCAATTCAAAACTATTTCCTTTAGCGAGGATGCCATTCCCGATTCTACAGCATTCAATGGCTTTCATCAATTTTTAAAAGATACTTACCCCTTGATACACGAAAAACTGACGCTGGAAAAAATCAACGATTACAGTCTGCTGTACAAATGGGAAGGTTCCGATTCATCCCAAAAACCGATAATCCTACTCTCCCACCAAGATGTAGTGCCGGTGGACCAACCGACCCTTGACGCATGGGAGGCAGGCCCGTTTGAAGGAGCCATTACCGATACGCACATTATTGGAAGGGGGACCATGGATGATAAAAGCTCCCTAATGGCACTTATGGAATCTGTAGAAGTATTACTGCAGGAATCGTTTACACCGAAACAGACCATTTATTTGGCATTTGGACATGATGAAGAATTAGGAGGCAGTAATGGTGCTAAAGCCATCGCAGCCCATTTAAAAAAACAAGGGGTTCACGCTGCAATGGCCTTGGACGAAGGTGGTTTTTTGGCACAGAATATGGTTCCCGATTTTGACAAGACTGTTGCCATGATAAACTTGGCAGAAAAAGGCTATGTATCCTTCAACCTTATTGTGGAAACCACCGGAGGGCATAGTTCTGCCCCTCCGGAAGACAATACACTTGGTATGTTGGCACAAGCTATTGTGGACCTTGAAGACAATCAACTACCTTATAAAATGGTAAAGCCTATCGATTATCAATTTGAATATATGGGTGCAGAAATGCCCTTTTTTAAAAGAATGGCCTTTGCCAACCCTTGGCTTTTTAAAGCCCCTGTACTAAAAGCACTTAATGCCCATACCACCACAGCACCAACTATAATTGAAGGTGGGGTTAAGGATAATGTAATTCCAACCGTGGGGAAAGCGACCATCAATTTCAGGATTTTGCCAGGAGAGACCGTTGAATCGGTAAAAGAACACATCCAAGAAACCATTGGTGATGGAATCAAGGTTGAAATTGCCGGTTTTTCCACAAACCCTTCTCCTGTTTCAGGCATAGATTCCGATGCCTTTAAAAATCTTGAAAAAACAATACGTTCGGTATTCCCAGAAGCAGTTGTAGTTCCTGGCTTAATTGGCGGTGGAACAGATGCTCGATATTTTTATGATGTTTCAGATGATGTGTACCGATTCTACCCTTTACGAATAGGACCGGATAGCATGACAAGATTCCATGGCATTGATGAAAAAATAGGCAAAGAGAACTACAAGGAAATGATAACCTTCACTTATAATTTAATCAAAAGGTTCAATTAGAGTTAGCCCAGCCAACCTTCCCTATCCAAGCTTCGGTATTGGATAGCTTCAGAAATGTGGTTTTCCACCACCTGTTCAGATTGTTCTAGGTCGGCAATGGTACGGGACACTTTTAAAATTCGGTCATAAGCCCTAGCAGAAAGGTTCAAGCGTTGCATGGCATCTTTTAAAAGGTTTTTGGAGGATTCGTTGAGCTTACAAAATTCCCTAATATGTTTGGTGCTCATTTGAGCATTGTAATGGATGCCTTCAACCTTCTCAAATCTTTGGGTTTGAAACTCTCGAGCAGCTTCGACCCTTTTTCTTATTACAACGCTGCTTTCCCCTTTTCGTTCTTCGGATAATTTATCAAAGGGAACCGGGGTTACTTCAATATGGATGTCGATTCTGTCCAACAATGGACCTGAAATTTTACCCAGATAGCGTTGCATTTCTGCGGGAGAAGAGGTGACTGGGCATCAGGGTCATTAAAGTATCCTCCGGGACTGGGATTCATACTGGCCACCAACATAAAACTGCTGGGATAAGTAACCGTAAATTGTGCGCGGGCAATGGTTACTTCCCTATCCTCCATAGGTTGTCGCATTACTTCGAGTACCCGACGTTCAAACTCGGGTAGCTCATCTAAAAATAAAACACCATTGTGCGACAACGAAATCTCACCCGGCTGTGGATAACTCCCTCCCCCTACTAGAGCGGCACTACTTATTGTATGATGCGGATTTCTAAAAGGTCGTCGACTCATCAAACCTTTATTCTTGACCTTACCCACAACACTATGTATTTTGGTGGTTTCCAAAGCCTCATGTAGCGTCATGGGCGGTAAAATAGAGGGTAGTCTTTTGGCCAACATCGTCTTTCCTGCACCCGGCGGACCAATTAAAATAATATTATGCCCACCTGCCGCAGCTATTTCCATGCATCTTTTTATACTTTCCTGGCCTTTTACATCGGCAAAATCAAACTCTGGTAAATGAAGGTGCTCCTGAAATTCTTTTCTTGTATCTATATGTGTTTGCTCCAAAGGGGCATCTACATCAAAAAAGTCAATAACCTCTTTAATATTTTCGGCTCCATATATCTTAAGGCCGTCTACAACAGCAGCTTCATTCGCATTTTCTTTGGGCAGAATAAAGCCTTCAAAACCTTCTTCGCGCGCTTTTATGGCAATGGGCAAAGCTCCTTTTATGGGTTGTAGACTTCCATCCAAAGAAAGCTCACCCATTATCAAGTATTTATCAATGCTATCTGAACGAATTTGATTCGATGCGGCCAATATTCCAATTGCCAAGGTCAAATCGTAGGCTGAACCCTCCTTTCTTAAATCGGCGGGCGCCATATTGATGGTTATTTTCTTTCCTGGAATTCTATAATCATTGTTTTGAAGCGCAGCGGCAATACGGTAATTACTTTTCCTTAATGGCATTATCTGGCAGTCCTACCAAGTGGTATCCAATACCTTTGTCTATGTTAACCTCCACAACAATAGTGCTTGCCTCAATGCCAAAAACAGCACTACCGTAAACTTTGATGAGCATATGGAATTTCTAATTGAATGAGACTGAAAAAGTAACCAATCTCATTACAAAAAGAGTTTCCTTTTGATGAATACCCTAATTTGAATTGATGAAAACCCTTTCTGGGTTAACGGAAGATTAAAATAGAGGCCGCGGTTTCTTCTATTTCCTTTTTATTCATCATCATTTTGCGAAATTTTCCATTGACATACATTTCAGCTTGATCTTCATAGTGTTCACTCAAAGGATTTCCTGATTGCCCGGTTGGCAATATGCTAATACTGTTCTCGACATCGGAAAAATCAATGATACGCCTAGTTGATGGACCTGAACTTACTTTGTAAAATCCTGTGTCATCATAGGGAAATGATAGGTTATTGATAACCTCTCGTGTACCTTCAACAGGGAACGGACCCACATTGAAATACTTTCTTAAAGATTCCACTTGCCCGAATGGATGCTGATGCTCCAAAGTATGCACTCTATCCCAAGTCCACTGACTTGAATCTTCACCAAAATCCTTTACAAGGGAATTCCATGCATCGGCAAAAGATTTCATAACAATATCCTGCCTTGTTTCGACAACATCTGGAGTATTGACATTGTCCCACCATTCTCCACTCTGCATGCTAGACCCCCAAGCAATTTGTCTTTTAAATAAATGGGTCGATAAGAATTGTTTGAACATTTCGGGGCCCAATTCATCTTCCATGGTATTCTTGACCATATAATATAATGTCCTATGGTAAATCACTGGACTGGTTGTATTTAACGAGTATTTACCATTCCAATTCTTTAACGAATCCAACAGCACCAATTGCTCACTGTCCAAGTGGGTAACATCAAATAGTTTTATTAATTCGGAAACCACTTCTGTATTTACCGGGGAGGTAACGTCCAATATCATTTCGGATATTGACTCTTTATCCCAGTCATCCTTGGCATCCAACAACTGTACTATTCTTTTAGCTCGATTTTCGGGAAGATAATATCCCGGATATAGCATTCCCGCAATAGAATCGGGTTGATTGTTGGCGGAATACACATAGTTCCAGGGCGGATTTTCAGCCATTGGATTTTCTGAAAAATCTAAATAACGTAGCGGCTCTTCTTCTCCCGATGCTCCATCCAAAACAAATTTGGTAGAGACACTGTCCGGCATCTGGTACAGTTTTGCCGTGGCCCACCATGCCACATTGCCCTCTGCATCACCATACATTACATTAAGCCCTGGTGCATGGATGTTGGGTAAAGCGCTTTTAAACTCTTTCATGTTTGCCGCATGGCTAATGCCGTAAAGTGCATGCATCACCATGTTTTTGGGTTTTGTATAAATCCAGGACATGGCGATTGGTCTTTCCCCGGAAATTTGATCCGCTATATTGTTTAAAACAGGTCCATGATGTGTTTTTTTATAGGTAAAGGCCACATCCTCCCCATCTTTTACTTTTATGGTTTTGTTTACAAATTCATAGTCCTTCCAACCCTCTGCGGTTTTGTATTTAGTGCTGTCCGATGGATTGGATTCTTCGTAATAAAAGTCGATATCATCATTCTCGAACATAGTTAAGCCATAGGCTAATTTTCGGTCGTGACCAAGCAATGGAAAAGGTACACCGGCTAAATGATATCCATATTTCTCATACCTTGGAGTGCTCACATGGGCCTCGTACCAAACAGATGGTTGCGCAAAACCAATATGTGGGTCGTTTGCAAATATAACCTTGCCATTTTTTGTTTTTTGTGGAGCGATTACCCAGCTATTACTTCCTTCGAACTGTGGAATAGGGAGTTTATCCAAAGCCGATGTTACACTTGCTGTGATATTGGTTCCCAAAGTATCCGTTTTGAAACCTTTGTAATTTTTGATCCAAACGGTAGAAGTGTCCGAGTTTATAGCCAAATCCTCCATGTACTCTTCACCCAATTTGTTTCGCATACTGGTCAACAATGGGTCTGTTTTGTGTGCCATTGCAAAACTGAAGGCCATATATCCCACAGCATTGTACACATCTTCAATGGTGAAGGGTTCCTTTTCCAAACCGGTCAAATAAAATTCGACGGGTGTTGGCCCATTTTTAATAAACTCATTAATGCCATCCAAATAGGCTTGGGCAAGCACTATGGTTTCACTTTGTTTATCGAGATTTGATACGGTTGATTTTGTATGGTCATCTATACCCATTGTAAGAAAAAACTTATCTGTTTTAATCATATCCTCACCAAAAACCTCGGAAAGCCTTCCTTTTGCAACTCGGCGAAGCAATTCCATTTGCCACAAGCGGTCCTGCGCATGTACATAACCCAATGCTCTCATTGCATCTGGCTCGTTATCCGCATAAATATGTGGAATTCCGTAGGTGTCAAAATAAGTTGTTACCTCATTGGAAATACCAGGTAGGGACTTTTCCCCTCCATAATCCGGCTTAAGGCTATTTACAAATATGGCAATGCCAATAATTACAAGTAGAAGCAGTCCTGCGAGTACAAGAAGTACCTTTTTGTATTTTTTCACGAAGAAGGGTTAAGTCAATTAGTCCATCCTAAGGTATAACTATTTTCTTATATGACTAAAAAAATATATTGACAAATATCAATTATTTGTTCATGGAAAGTTGGTGTTTTTCCAAACCAGACTTTAACCATGTTTCATAGGTCTCGACATCAACATATTGAACCGCCTCGTTCAAAATTTCCAAGTTTGGGGAAAGCAACACATAATACGGCTGTGATGCTGCATTAAAATTAACGGTTTGGAATGTTCCCCATTTTTGACCTATGGTCTCAATGGCTTTTACTCTACCGCTATCAAATTTAAAATCGAATTGCTCTGATTCAGGAAGCTCCTTTCTATCATCCACATAAAGGGAAATCAACACGTAGTCTTCTTTTAGGATTGGATAAACACTAGGGTCGCTCCAAACGTTTTCTTCCATTTTTCTGCAGTTAACGCAGGCCCATCCCGTAAAATCGAGTAAAATAGGTTTGTTTGCTTCTTGTGCATAAGCTACACCCTCTTCAAAATCCTTAAAGCAATCTAAACCTAAAGGACAATCACTTTCCGTTTCCACAACACTGTAAAAGCTTGGTGGTGGAAATCCACTAAGTAGTTTCAAGTTACTGATATTGAAAAGTCCCAGAACCAAATAAACGGTAAAAGCCAAACTTGCTATTCCCGTTAATTTTCTGGCAGGTGAAAGATTCTTTTTAGGTCCATCATGCGGGAACCTGAAGATTCCGAAAAGATATAAAGTCATCAAAATAAAGAGTACCACCCAGATACCTATAAATATTTCTCTTTTAAAGATGCCCCAGTTACCAACCAAATCTGCATTGGACAAGAATTTAAAGGCCAAAGCCAGCTCCAAAAAGCCAAGTACCACCTTAACTGTGGTCATCCATCCGCCGGATTTTGGCAAGGAGTTCAACCAAGCCGGAAACATAGCGAACAGAGCAAATGGCAAAGCCAAGGCCAAACCAAAGCCAACCATCCCAGAAGTTAAATTAGTCGCCACATTACCTTCCGCAAGGGTTGTACTTCCTAAAAGTCCGCCCAAAATTGGTCCAGTACATGAGAATGACACGATGGCCAAGGTCAACGCCATAAAAAAGATACCTAATCCCCCTCCTACTTTGGATGAGGCCGAATCCATTTTATTGGCCCAAGAACTGGGCAAGGTCAATTCGTAATAGCCGAAAAACGAAAAGGCAAAGAATACAAAAATCACAAAGAAGAACACATTGAGCCAAATATTCGTGGCTATGGTGTTCAATATTTGTGAGTCTACCGAATTGAACAAATGGAAAGGCAAACTCAACAAGAAATAAATTAATACGATGAAGAATCCATATAACAGCGCATTGGCTATTCCCTTGGACTTGTTCTGTGATTGTTTGGTGAAAAAGGAAACTGTTAACGGAATCATGGGGAAAACGCAGGGCGTCAACAATGCAATTAGCCCACCAATGAAACCAAGACCAAAAATCACCCATAGATTGGATTTTCCTTCGGAATCCGTCACTCCGGATTGATTCAAGAGGGTTTTGTTTTTTAAATCAACCTTGAGCGATTCCCCCAGGGCGACACTTCGTTCGTCCAAGGATGTTTCTTCTGCCACAAACCCACTTCCATCCAACGAAATCTGAAAAAATTCATCAACAGGAAGACACACTTCCTTGCAAATCTGATAAAACAGGTTTACTGAAATTTGGTTGACTTCAGGATTTAGCAATTTTATTTTCTGTGTGAAGATGGCCTCTTTCTTAAAGAACGTCTCCTCTACTTCAAAAATATCGCTATACTCTTTTATAGTTTCACTTTCTTCAGTTTCACCGATGAGTTCGTAGTCTACACCAGCTTTTTCAAAAGTAAATTCACTAGGTAGAGAGCCTCCTTCGGCAGTGTATTGTGAATACACATGCCAGCCGTCCATGATTTTACCTTTGAACACTAACTCGAATTCCGTATCGGATAATTTATGTACTTCGTGGCTCCAAACTGCAGGATTCTCATCCGTTTGTGCAAAAGTGATTAGATTGATGAAGAATAGTCCTAAAAACAGTACTAATGATCTCATGTGTGCAGTGTAATCTTTATTATTTGTTGGGTTGAATCCTCAACCTTGAATCGTTCGTCGGCTCTTTTGCCCACAACCCAAACAATTTCATTGTCCGAGCAGAGCAACCATTGTTTTTCTTTGGAAATTACATCCATTTTCTCGTCTTTGAAAAACTTGGATAGTTTCTTTTTCCCCTTCATGCCAAAAGGATAAAAATAGTCGCCTTTTTCCCAATTCCTTAACACTAACGGAAAGTTTAACTTTTCCTTATCCAAAAAGACGACATTTTGATCTTGGTTTTCAAGGTTTTTAACGTTCTCCAGTTTTAGTGTGATGGGCGACTCGGACGCAGTTTCATCTATATAGACAGGGTATGTTTGGCTTACCCTATTTTTTATTTCAGAAAGAATAAGGCAATCCCTATCCTTGAGCAATAGATGGGTTTTGGAAACTACTTGCTTTCCACTCATTGCGGTCAATAGGGCTTTTACATCTTCCCATTCCGTAAAACCGTAATCTTTAAACAATCCATACAGGTACGACTCCAAGGGCTGTAACTGTTCCAGTTCTGCAATGTTTATTTTGATGGCTCCATCCCTCGGCTCAAACAATTTAGCCTTTAACTCATTTAAATTATTGACGACCAAATCGTTGGTTTGCTGTAAATGATTTTGGGTGTTCAGGAAGTTTTGCAAAAAAGTAGGATGCAATTCCTTTAAAATCGGTACAATTTGATGACGAATCTTGTTCCTAAGATATTTGGAACTCGCATTGCTACTATCTTCTCGCCATTCAATACTTTCTGAAGTGGCATACTCAACAATCTCCTCTTGAGAAAAAGGGAGCAAAGGACGAACCACTTGTTCATTCACTTCGGGGATTCCAGAAAGACCATCGATGCCCGTTCCACGAGATAAGTTAATCAGGAAGGTCTCCAAACTGTCATCGGCATGGTGGGCGGTCAGCACATAATCAAAACCTTTGGTTTTTAAAAGTTCATCAAACCATTGATAGCGCAGTTCCCTTGCTGCCATTTGTACTGAACCTCGATGTGTTTCGACATATTGCTTGGTATCGAAAGTCTTTACATAAACCTCAACTCCAATTTTAGATTCCAATTCGCGTACAAAATCTTCATCACCATCGCTCTCTTCGCCTCGAAGATTAAAATTACAATGGGCCAATGCAATGTCTAAGTTAGCTGCGACACACAAATGAGCCAACACTACACTATCCGCACCTCCGCTGCAGGCCAATAGCAGCTTCTTTCCTTTTAGGAAAGGCATTTTGTTGCTAATGTGCTCTTTGAACTTTGGGAACATGACGCGAATTTACAAATTAACCCTTAGCCTTCTTCCAATACCGTTCGCATAGCTTTAGCTTTTAGCAAACATTCTTGGTATTCATTTTCCGGATTGGATTTTGAAGTTATGGCACCTCCTACAGAATAGGACACATACTTTTTGGTCGCGTTGTACAAAATACTTCGAATCACAACATTAAAGTCGAAATTACCGTTTGGGTCAAAGTACCCCACTGTACCGCTATACAAACCCCGTTTAGTCTCTTCCAATTCCTCAATAATTTTCATCGCCGAAATTTTCGGAGCTCCCGTCATACTCCCCATGGGAAAGGTTTCTTTAATAAGCTCTACTGGATTCTTATCCTTGGAAACCGTTGAAACTATGGTCGAGATCAATTGATGTACTTGCTTAAAAGTGTATGCCTTACATAGTTCTTCAACTTGCACTGAACCTTTCAATGCACTCTTGGACAAATCGTTGCGAACAAGGTCGGTAATCATAATATTTTCTGCTCGCTCCTTTTCATCTTTGGTCAATGCTATTTTGATTCTTTTGTCTTCATCTTCATTCTTTCCTCTTGGCGCAGTACCTTTTATAGGTTGGGAAATCACTTTTTCACCTATTTTTTTGATATAACGTTCCGGTGAAGCACACATCAAATACCTGTTATCTAAATTTACAAATGCAGCAAAAGGTGGTTCGGATATCGCATTGAGCTTACCATAGGTTTCCCACGGATCAATAGAAACGTCTTCTGCATAAAACTCCTGGCAAAAATTGGCTTCGTAAATATCTCCTCGGTGGATGTGCTCCAGAAATTGATTGGTTTTTTCGAAATAGGCATCCTTATGGATTCGCATTTTAATTTTGATGGGGTCAGTTCCCTTTTTGGATGCATCGGTTGACCGATACTTGGTGATTTCGGCATAATCCGACTCAATTTCGTTGGCAAAGGCCTCTAAATACTTAAAATGAAGCTGTCCTTCATCAACAATTATTATTTTATTGGGCTGAAAAAACTGTAGCACTGGGAATCCAAGAGCATCAAAGTTATTGGAAATCAATTCTTCCAACTCATTTTTAAAATCATAGGAGAAATAACCAAAGAGCCAATCCTTTTCATGCTCCATAAAGGTTTGGAGCTCATTTAAACCAGTTACTACATGAGAAGTCCCAACGGCCAGGCAAGCTTCAAAACTGGAATATGGGTCTCGATGTGAATTACTATCTAACCAAGCAACTTCCTGCCGCCCTCTCGACCATTGAAACAGCGCAGTCTTACTTTGTATAGGAGAGGTGATCTTAAATGAACGGTGTTTTCGCAATACCTACTATTTTAACGAATCCAAAAAGGTGTTCAATGCAGTTTGATGTTCACTCTTTAGGTCTTCGTCTAAAATGCCATCATCACTAAAGTTATCATTAAAAGATTTTAGGGAAAATGTGGCCAAGACCTCACCCCCAAACTTCGGTAACATATTTTCCAAGACCCCCAAAGACCTTGCCCCACCAAACCTTCCTCCTGAAGCGGACATTAGTAATACTTTTGTGTCTTCCAAGAAATTTCTATCCAGTCTCGAGAGCCAATCCAATACATTTTTAAAGTAGGCTGAAGGATTTCCATTATGCTCATTTGCCGATAAGATAATCCCGTCTGATTTTTTGATATCATTTTCCAATTTCACCAAAGCATTCGAAAAGCCATGTTCCTTTTCGCAGTCTTCACTATACATGGGAAATGGATGCTCTGCCATATTGAGTATCTGAATATCATGGCTTTGCACTAAAGAAATCGTATGTTTTACCAATTTAAAATTGATAGAAGTTGAAGAATTGCTTCCGGCAAATGCCAAAATTGCAGCCATAGTATAAAATCATTGATTGTTTCGCTAAAATACCCCAATCGGAGCAGAGATGCGACTATTTTGCATATTTTTGGTGCAAAGAACATCCAAACTGCCTGCAAAACAAGTATATAGGTTGAACGTGAATCAGATGACAGCCAAAAGCAATAGGTTATTTTTTATTGACGCCATGCGTGCATGGGCCATTTTGATGATGCTGCAAGGACACTTCATTGATGGTTTGTTGGACCCTGTTTTTAGGGATTCCAGCAACCCTGTTTACAATGTTTGGCTTTACTTTCGTGGGATTACCGCCCCTGTCTTTTTTACTGTTTCCGGTTTTATTTTCACTTACTTGTTGATTCGGGTTCCGGAAAATGGAATGGATAACCCAAGAGTTGCAAAAGGTATCCGACGCGGACTACAACTATTGGCGATTGGTTATTTACTTCGATTGAACCTTGGTGGACTCTTAAAAGGCGAAATCTACAACGCATTTTATTTGGTGGATGTACTTCATTGCATAGGCCTTTCTATTTTAGGATTGATCAGTGTTTATGTGCTTACCTCCAAGAGAAAAAAATATGTATTCCCACTGGTTTTAGTGGGCATCACCTTGTTACTCTTCTTGTTTGAAAGAGTTTATAAAGATTGGTCTTTTGCTTTTCTTCCCAATTTTATAGCCAACTATTTCACCAAGGCCAATGGTTCAGTATTTACGATTATCCCTTGGTTTGGTTATGCTACATTAGGTGCCTTTATTTCAGTGCTTTTCACACGATTCAAGAACTATAAGTATTTGTATCCCGCTGCTATTTCCATTGCTTTAGGGGTTGGCTATTTATTAATCTATCAAACATCCAATGCTTTTGCTGGACTTTATAAATGGACTGGGCTGGAATTGTTCAACCTAATATTATCCAACAACTATTTATTTATCCGATTAGGGAATGTATTTGTAGTTTTTGCTGTATTCATGGTACTTCGCCAGTTTATGACGAACAAAACCGTTTTAAAAATCGGGGCAAGTACACTTTCCATATATGTGATTCACTTCATCATACTTTATGGTAGTTTTACAGGTTTGGGGTTGTATCGATTCTTTAACCACTCGCTTTCTCCTGAAATCGTAATTCCAGGTGCTCTCGCTTTTATGATTGCCTGTTCCTTTTTAGCTTTAAAATACAACCAGTATGAAGCGAACATTAAATCGCAAATTGGTTTGGGTATTTCTTATACCAAATCCCAGTTTATTGAATTGAAAGAAATTTCCATTCCCGTACTACGAGAGATTTACATTAGAGTTCGACTATTTCTTCGAAGAGTTCTACGTACAGTAAGAAGCTAAAAAAGCACCCAATCCCAAGATTGGATGCTTCATAATCTTTGATTATAACTTCTTTACCTATACATGCAAGGCTCTATCATCAGTGGCAGCCAATGCCGCTTCTTTGACAGCTTCGGCAAAGGTCGGGTGAGCATGGCTCATACGCGAAATATCCTCCGCTGATGCCCTGAATTCCATTGCAGTCACACCTTCAGCAATTAAATCGGCGCATCTCGCACCTATCATGTGTACTCCCAATACCTCATCCGTGCTCTTATCGGCAAGAATCTTCACAAAACCATCAATGTCCATACTAGCTCTGGCTCTACCTAAGGCACGCATCGGGAATTGACCTGACTTATATTCTACACCTTCCTCTTTCAATTGCTCTTCCGTTTTTCCAACAGAAGCAACTTCTGGCCAAGTGTAAACCACTCCAGGAATCAAGTTGTAATCGATATGCGGTTTTTGTCCGGCCAAAATTTCAGCAACCATAGTACCTTCTTCTTCAGCTTTGTGGGCCAACATAGCACCTTTTACTACATCACCTATGGCGTAAATATTAGCTACATTGGTCTGTAAATGCTTGTTCACCTCTACTCTACCTCTATCATCTAATTTTACTCCAGCAGCTTCGGCATTTAATCCTTCAGTGTAAGGTTTACGGCCAACACTTACCAAGCAGTAGTCACCTGTAATGGTTACTTCCTTGCCTTTTTTGTCATCGGCTTTCACAATTACCTCATCACTTTTTCGCTCCACAGATTTTACTTTGTGAGATAGGTTGAACTTCACCTTTTGCTTTTTCATCACCTTGGTAAGTTCTTTGGACAAAGCGCCATCCATTCCTGGTATAATTCGGTCCATATACTCCACTACAGTAACATCGGCGCCCAAACGCTTGTATACTTGACCCAATTCCAAACCGATGACCCCACCACCGATCACGATCAAATGTTTGGGAACTTCTTTAAGTTTCAAGGCTTCCGTGGAGGTAATAACTCTTTCTTTATCAATTTCAATAAAAGGCAAGGATGAAGGTTTAGAGCCCGTAGCTATGATAATGTTCTTAGCTTCTATGGTTTCCTCACCGTCCTCTTTTGCAATATTGATATGTGTAGCATCCTTAAAACTTCCTACTCCGTGGTAGACATCGATTTTGTTTTTGCTCATCAAAAACTCGATACCCTTGGTGGTTTGGTCGACCACGCCTTGTTTACGGGCAATCATTTGCTCCAAGTTCACTTTTACTTCCCCCGGAATATCGATACCGTGCTCCTCGAAGTGCTTTATGGCATCCTCGTAATGGTGCGATGAATCCAAAAGTGCTTTGGATGGGATGCAACCTACGTTAAGGCAAGTGCCTCCGAGGGTTGCATACTTTTCTATTATTGCCGTTTTCATTCCCAATTGGGCACATCGAATGGCCGCTACATAGCCTCCAGGTCCAGAGCCAATGATAGCTACATCATATTGATTCATATTATATTATTTGTAAGGATAATTGCTAAAAGATTTGTTTTTTAAAAACAACTGTAAAAATACAAATGTTTTTCGGGACAGTACCAATGTATTCGGGAGATGATTTAGAAGTTTGATTTGAACGATGAGATTATTGGAAGGTTGGATTATTAGATTGTTAGATTTCTGGAAACAAGTACCCTGAGCATAGTCGAAGTGTTGATGTTAGAAATGAAATATCTGAATTAAGGCATAAGATGTCAGAAGTGAGATGGTGGGATTGTGGAATTCTTGGATTTTTTGGGCTCAAAGGTGATTGGGTTAAAAGGTAGTCGGATTGTTCGTTGTTAACTGTTAATTGCCTCCTGCGAACTGAGTTCTGAATTCGTACTTCCAACTTCTGCCTTCTAAATATGCACCGAAGGACTGTTCTTCACTTCATTGATCACAAAAGAACTTTGAGTATTCCCAATATTGGTGATGGCAGTGAGTTTAGTGACCATAAACTCTCGATAACTCTTCATATCTTCAACAAAGATTTTCAAAATATAATCGTAATCCCCACCTACATGAAAGCATTCGGAAACCTCTTGAAGCTGTAGCACCTCGCGTTCAAATTTCAAGACATTTTCCTTGGTATGCTGCACCAACCGTATTTGACAGAGTACCATAAAATCGCGTCCAACTTTTTCTTTATCCACCAAAGCAGCGTATTGGGTAATCACCCCATTACGCTCCAGACGACGAATTCTCTCATAGACCGCAGTTTTGGACAAATGCAAAGCATCTGCATACTGCTTTGTTGTCTTTTTGCAATCTTCTTGGAGCAATCTCAATAGCTCAATGTCCACTTTATCCAGTTTCATACCGACGATTTTTCTAACTATAACGGCTAAATTCCAATTTTAATGAACAATTACCTAATTGTTTTATAATTTAGGACTAATATTCCTTATTTAAACATGTCTATTGATTTTGGGTCTATCAATTTATACTTTTATCAAAAACTGAACATTATGGACTATAAAGCATCAGAACACATACAAGACCTACAATATTTTGGTGAATTCGGAGGTGTAAACCCTTCTATATCAGATTCATCAACTTACACTTTTCTTTCTGCAAAAACCATGTTCGATACTTTTGAAGGGAATACCGAAGGCTGCTACCTGTATAGTAGACATTCCTCCCCTTCCAATTTATACTTGGGTGAAGCCATGGCGCAACTGGAAGGAACAGAAGCTGCCAATGTATACGCCAGCGGGATGGGTGCCATTACTGCAGTTATCCTTCAACTCTGTGATTCTGGCGACCATATTGTATGTAGCAGAACCATTTATGGGGGTACCTATGCCTTCTTAAAGAACTTTGTGAAGAAATTCAATATCTCAGTTTCCTTTATAGACATTACTGATTTGGAAACGGTCAAGAAATCCATCACACCAAAAACTAAAATGATATACTGTGAGGCGGTGAGCAACCCTTTATTGGAGATCGCCGATATCCCTTCGCTGTCCAAAATCGCCAAAAATAACGAGATGCCATTGGTGGTCGATAACACCTTTTCTCCTTTGACAATAAATGCTGCACAATTGGGAGCCGATATTGTGGTTCACAGCCTTACCAAGTTTATCAACGGTAGTAGTGATTGTGTGGCGGGAGCCGTTTGTGGAACAACAGATTTTTGTCTCAGTTTAAAAGATGTGAACAACGGAGCTGGAATGCTCTTGGGAAGCACTTTGGACAGTTTGCGGGCTGCTTCAATCCTTAAGAATATGCGAACACTGCATATACGTATTAAAAAACATAGTGAAAACGCCCATTATTTGGCAAAACAATTTGAGAAAGACGGTTTAAAAGTGGTATACCCTGGTTTGGAAAGTCATTCTGGCCATGATTTGATGAAATCCCAGATGAACCACGAATATGGCTTTGGCGGCATGCTCACTCTAGATGTTCGTTCCGTAGAAAGGGCCAACGCTTTGATGGAACTTATGCAAAAAGAAAAACTGGGCTATTTAGCAGTAAGCCTTGGGTTCTATAAAACCTTGTTTAGTGCTTCGGGAACTTCAACTTCTTCCGAAATTCCAGAAGAAGAACAAAAAGAACTGGGTCTTTCCCAAGGACTCATCCGTTTTTCAATCGGATTGGACAACGATATCCACAAAACATACATCACCATGCGTGAGTGTATGGACAAGCTAGGTATTTTATCTCCCGATGCAAGTTTGGCCTAAGAAGTAAACCGACGTTGTTTGCACAACATAGTGCAAAATCGTAATATTACCTTCTAACAAACTCAGACCAAATGCCGAAAAAAGCGGAAAAGCCAAAATTTAGGG
The DNA here is from genome assembly GCF_003581615.1 of Flagellimonas lutimaris. Taxonomy (GTDB): domain Bacteria; phylum Bacteroidota; class Bacteroidia; order Flavobacteriales; family Flavobacteriaceae; genus Flagellimonas; species Flagellimonas lutimaris. The sequence continues at coordinate 330,149 of NZ_QXFH01000072.1, read as the reverse complement.
AAGATGAACACATTGTAGAAAATAAAAACTTAACTATTGCCGAAGCACTTATACCTGTTTTTGCATTGGTCGCCATGTTGGCCTACAATGTTTATGTTTTTGGGGATGATGCCCTAAGTGGTTCCAACCAATTTATTTTATTAATGGGTGGTGCAGTGGCTGCCATTGTCGGGTTTTTTAATAAAGTTTCTTATAAGCAGATGATTGCTGAAGTTGCCGAGAATGTCAAGTCCACTACAGGAGCTTTACTTATTCTATTGATGGTTGGTGCACTTTCGGGCACTTGGTTGGTCAGTGGTATTATTCCTGCTATGATTTATTACGGGCTTCAAATCTTGAATCCCACAATATTTTTGGCCGCTAGCGTTATTATTTGTGCCATTATTTCCATTGCTACAGGGAGTAGCTGGACTACGGCTGCAACTGTTGGTATTGCATTGATTGGAATTGGTGATGCCTTAGGGATTTCGTTGGGAATGACTGCGGGCGCAGTGCTTTCCGGCGCTTATTTTGGAGATAAAATGTCGCCATTGAGCGACACCACGAACCTTGCTCCCGCAATGGCTGGCGGAGATTTGTTCTCACACATTCGCTACATGACTTATACTACGGTTCCTACAATTATTGTGACCTTGATTGTATTTATCATTTTAGGGTTTACGATCGATACTACAGGTGTTGCGGACACTAGTTCACTACTTGACAATATCAGTTCAACCTTCAATATAAATGGCTGGTTGTTTTTGGTGCCTTTGGTGGTTATTGGTTTGATTGTAAAAAAGGCCCCACCATTAATGGCACTTTTGATAGGCACGCTGTTAGGTGGTGTTTTTGCACTTGTTTTTCAGCCAGACATTGTTGCAAACCTGGGCGGTGGTGCAGCTTTAAATTTTGAATCCGGTTATAAAGGTATTTTAAATGCCATTACCATTGATACATCTATTGCAACTGACGACCCAGCTCTTAACGAACTTTTCTCCTCTGGAGGGATGTCAGGAATGTTGGGAACCATTTGGTTAATTGTCTGTGCCATGGTATTCGGAGGTATTATGGATGGCATTGGAGCTTTGGAAAGAATTACAGAATCTCTCCTAAAATTGGCAAAGACCACTTTTGGATTGTTCGCCAGTACCGTAGGAAGCTGTTTGGCATTGAACGTAACCGCATCCGACCAATACCTGGCCATTGTAGTTCCCGGAAAAATGTTTTCCAAAGCCTACGAGGAACGTGGATTGGCCCCAGAAAACCTAAGTCGGTCCCTAGAAGATTCGGGAACCGTAACTTCAGTATTGGTACCTTGGAACACCTGTGGAGCATATCACAGTAGCGTTTTAGGTGTAGGGGTTGGTGAATATGCCCTTTATGCCGTTTTTAACTGGCTTAGTCCATTTATGACATTGCTTTTTGCTGCGTTCAGTATTAAGATCAAGCAGCTTGCAACAAGTACAGCTGAATAAATTTTCATTTTACTTTATAAACAAAAACAACTTCATTAAGAAGTCACTAAAATTTGGATACAAATTTTGCTTTAACATCAAAAAACACAAGCTTTTTTTGATGCATAGTCACGGTTTATCAAACTATAAGAAATACTAATTTTCAAGTTGAAAAAAGCCGTAAATCCGCACTATTTTTGCTATTCGAAATTCTAAAAAAATCCAATAAATGACTTTAGTAGGAAGAAAATTTCCAAACATTGAAGTAAACGCCATCGACGAATTAGGCGACACATTCAAAATCAACATTTTAGAGAAAGCGAAAGCCGAAAACAAGAAAGTTTTACTTTTCTGGTACCCAAAAGATTTCACTTTTGTTTGCCCAACAGAGCTATTTGCATTTCAACAAAACCTAAGTGAGTTTGAAAAGAGAAATACCATTGTTATAGGAGCTTCTTGTGATACTGCCGAAGTACATTTCGCATGGTTGAACACCGAAAAAGACAATGGAGGAATCGAAGGTGTATCCTACCCTATCGTTTCTGATAGCAATAGAAACCTAGCGACTGCCTTGGGTATTTTGGACATTATGAAGGAAGACTACAATGAAGAAACCAATTCTGTTGTAGTTGAAGGTGACAATGTAACCTACCGAGCTACATATTTGATCGATGAGGAAGGAACTGTATTCCACGAGAGCATTAACCATATGCCATTGGGAAGAAACGTAAAAGAATTTTTGCGTTTGGTAGATGCCTACACCCACGTACAAGAAAAAGGTGAAGTTTGTCCAGCAAACTGGGAAGAAGGAAAAGAAGCAATGAATGCTGATAGAGCTGGTGTTTCCGATTACTTGGCTAATCACGTAAACTAATTGCTATGATTGTAGAATTGGACAAAGACAACTTAAGCGAGGTCATTGCCGACAATGACAACGTAGTAGTGCAGTTCAGCGCATCTTGGTGCGGAAACTGTAGAATTATGAAGCCAAAGTTCAAAAAGGAAGCCTCTTTGAACGAGAACATAAAGTTTGTAATGGTCGATGCCGAAAAATTCCCTGAATCCAGAAAACTGGCCAACGTGGACAACTTGCCCACATTCGCAGCTTTTTCAAATGGATCTTTGAAGAATCAGGTGCAGACCAATAAGTATGATGTTTTAAAAGACTTGATCAATGAAGTTGCCCATAATTAAACAATTGGTCAATTTTGCCGAAGAGCACGATGAGGACTATCTGCAGGAAACCGCAGATACGCTTGAAAGCGTTTGTGAGGTTTCCAGTTTAAAAGATGAGGAACTGGATATGATCGGTGAGTTGATCTCCAATATTTATGGAGCCCTCGAAGTATCTGGAGAAATCAAAAATGGAGCTTCAAAAAAAGAAGCCCTGAACGGCTTTATGACCAGGGTACTCGGGTCCATAGACAAGTAAGGGACATTGACATAAACATTGAAAATAAGAACCTTCCCGTAACAAACTTCGGGAAGGTTTTTTTAAGTATTTTTGACATCGAACCAGTTCCTTGTTGGAACACCGGTATTTATGTCAAAACATACTTGAAGCATTATAAATGCCCAAAGAATCTTTTCTTCAGAACAGGATAAAAAGTGTGGGATATGCCCTAAAGGGCATGCTTCTATTGCTACGCACAGAACCCAGCATCAAGATTCAGTTCGTTATAGCATTAGCGGTCACAGCCCTTGGTTTTTATTTTAAAATCTCCAGTACTGAGTGGATACTTCAACTACTATCCATTGGTTTGGTAATGGGCGTAGAAGGTGTAAACACCGCAATTGAAAAAATCTGCGATTATATTCAGCCCAAATTGGACCCGAAAATTGGTTTGATAAAAGATATTTCTGCAGGAGCCGTTATGATAGTATCGGTCATAGCAAGCATCATTGGTTTGATTATCTATGTACCCAAAATCTTTTAGTAAAATCCAAGACCTCGAGTAGCAACGTAAATTTGTAACTTAGCCCCGCTTAAAAAGAATTGATGGCCAAAAAAAGAACAAAATCAAAATCAAAAAAAACTACAACTGCCAAAAAGAAGGTGTCTTTTAAACCTTCCAAGCAGAACAAAATCATTTTTGGTAGTCTTTTGATAGTTCTCAGCATTGCACTTTTCTTCTCGTTTATGTCATTTTATTTCACATGGCAAGAAGACCAGAGTATGCTTTCCCAATTTGCGGACCGCAATGCCCAAGCCAGTAATTTACTGAACAAATTTGGCGCAAATGTAAGTCACTTTTTTATGTACAAAGGTTTTGGACTTGCTTCCTTCGTTTTTCCATTCCTATTGGCTGTTACGGGACTTTATCTTTTTCTTGGTTTAAATGGAAAACGCCTTATTTCCAAATGGATTTGGGGCATGGTCGGAGTCATCTGGGGCTCCATTGCTCTAGGTTTTTTTGCTGCAGACTTTCCGTTGTTGGGAGGACTTATCGGTTATGAAATGAATGATTTCCTTCAAGATTACACAGGTAAAATCGGCGTATTCTTGATTCTGATATTTGTTTTGATGGTGATTTTGGTACAACTCTTCAATTTTACCCCAGAAGGATTTGCCAATTTCTTCCGCCGTCAAAAACAAAAAATTAAATCTGATTTTAGGGAGGAACCATCGGTTCAAACCACGGAAACTTCAATAGAAAATGAAGAAGGAAGTATCACATTAAGCACTGATGATTCCGTTCCCGAAAAAATAGATACCTATACACACAAAGAACATATTCCTCCATTAAACGAGGAAGCGGGGCTTGATGTCAACCTTCCGCAAGAAGAAGAGTCCGATCTTGATCTAAAAGTCGAAGAAACCACTATTGAGGAAGAAACCGATGCCAAAGCGGCCAAATTGGTAGAGGATTTTGGTGAGTTCGACCCTAAACTGGAATTGGGCAACTACAAATTCCCCACTCTAGATCTCTTAGAAGCCCATGGCGCTTCCGGAGGGATTACCATCAACCAAGAAGAGCTTGAAGAGAACAAAAACCGGATTGTAAGTACTCTTAAGAATTATAAAATAGGCATTGCCCAGATCAAAGCGACTATTGGCCCTACGGTAACCCTATATGAAATTGTACCCGAAGCGGGAATCCGTATTTCCAAAATCAAAAACCTGGAGGACGATATTGCACTTTCATTAGCTGCTTTAGGAATCCGTATCATCGCCCCTATTCCTGGAAAAGGAACGGTAGGTATAGAGGTGCCGAACAAAAATGCCACTATTGTTTCGATGCGGTCGGTGATTGCATCGAATAAATTCCAAAAAGCGGAAATGGAACTGCCCATCGCTTTCGGAAAAACCATTAGCAACGAGACTTTTGTAGTGGATTTGGCCAAAATGCCCCACATGCTTATGGCAGGTGCCACGGGTCAGGGTAAATCAGTAGGGCTGAATGCGGTCATCACTTCCCTACTCTATAAAAAACACCCCGCAGAAGTTAAATTCATATTGGTAGATCCAAAAAAGGTGGAATTGACGCTTTACAATAAAATTGAACGTCATTTTTTGGCCAAGCTTCCGGATTCTGAAGAAGCTATAATTACGGACAACACCAAAGTAATCAATACACTGAATTCCCTTTGTATTGAAATGGACAACCGCTACGAGCTGTTGAAGAAAGCGATGGTGAGGAACGTTAAAGAATACAACACCAAGTTTAAAGCCAGAAAATTGAATCCGAATGATGGGCACAAGTTTTTGCCATACATTGTTTTGGTGATTGATGAGTTTGCCGACTTGATCATGACAGCGGGCAAAGAAGTGGAAACCCCGATTGCCAGATTGGCACAATTGGCCCGTGCCATCGGTATTCACTTGATCATCGCCACGCAAAGACCATCGGTTAACGTAATTACAGGTATCATTAAAGCGAACTTCCCTGCTAGGATAGCGTTTAGGGTAACCTCAAAAATTGATTCCAGAACTATTTTGGACGCCCAAGGTGCTGACCAGCTTATAGGTCGTGGAGATATGCTCTACACCCAAGGAAATGATGTTACAAGGCTTCAATGCGCGTTTGTGGACACCCCTGAAGTAGCTAAAATAACTGATTACATTGGTTCGCAACGTGCCTACCCCGAAGCACACCTGCTGCCAGAGTATGTAGGTGAGGAATCTGGCACAAGTCTTGATAATGATATCGCGGACAGGGATGCCATGTTTAGGGACGCTGCTGAAGTAATTGTAACCGCCCAACAAGGCTCAGCCTCCCTGATACAACGAAAATTAAAACTGGGATACAACAGAGCAGGTAGAATTATAGATCAATTAGAGGCTGCCGGAATTGTAGGACCATTTGAAGGAAGTAAAGCAAGACAGGTTCTTGTACCCGATATGTATTCTTTGGAACAACTATTAGAAAATGAAGCAAAATAAGACCATGATCAAGAAAAATATTCTTTTTATAGCATTGTTTACCGTTGGACTTTTTTCCTACGGTCAGAACTCCGATAAGGCCAAAGCACTTTTGGATGAAGTATATAACAAGGTGCAGAGCTACGACAATATTTATATTGATTTCCAGTCCACCTTGGAAAACACAGAGGCCAACCTAAAACAGGAAACCAATGGTAATGTAACTTTGGATGGTGAAAAATATCTATTGAACTATTTTGGAGCCACACAATTGTATGATGGCAAAAAAGTATACACCGTAGTCCCGGAAAATGAAGAAGTAACCATTGAGGACGTCAACGAGGACAATGACAACGTTAGCCCATCTAAAATGTTGACATTCTATAAAACAGGTCACAACTATCAATGGGACATTCTTCAAAATGTAGGTGGGAGAAAAATTCAGTATGTAAAGTTGATTCCCATTGACTCCAATACTGAAATAAAATCCGTGCTTTTGGGAGTAGATACGCAAACGAAGCACATCTACAAACTGATTCAAACGGGAAACAATGGTACCAAAACCACCATTACCGTTAATTCTTTCAAAACCAATCAGCCCATATCGAGTACTCTGTTTACCTTTGACGAGAAAAAGTACGAGGACAAAGGGTACTACATTATAAGAAACTAGGCATTGAAAATACTTGATCAGTATATACTAAGAAGATTTCTTTACAACTTCTTCAGTTCCTTTTTCATTCTGATTGTCATATTCATTTTTCAGGGAATATGGCTGTTCATCGATGATTTAGCAGGAAAAGGACTTGGCATGGTAATTATTGGCAAGTTTATTTTCTACTTTATCCCGACCCTTGTTGATAAGGTGTTACCTCTTACGGTACTGCTGTCCTCCATCCTTACCTTTGGTACTTTTGCGGAAAATTATGAGTTCGCGGCTATGAAAGCTTCAGGGATATCACTGCAAAGAGGTATGCGAAGCCTTATTGTTTTTGTACTATTCTTGGGTGTAGTAACTTTCTTCTTCGCCAACAATGTGATTCCAAAATCTGAACAAAAAATGTTCAACCTAAGACGGAATATTGCCAAAGTAAAACCTGCCGCCGCTATCACCGAAGGGGTTTTCAGTGATTTTGAAGGGACCGGCGAGGGTATGAATATCAAGGTGGACCGAAAGCATGGGGAGCAAGATCGTTTTTTGGACAATGTCATCATCCATAAAAAAACCAAGCAAAACATAAACAATACGGTGATCAAGGCCAAATCTGGCGAATTGATCAGTAGTGAAGAATCTGATATTATTCAATTAGTATTGAAGGATGGCAACTACTATGAAGATGTGATGCCTAAAGATGCCAAAGAGCGCAGAAAACAACCTTTTGCCAAATCAAACTTTGAGACGTACACCATCAATATTGATATTTCAGAGCTCAACGATCAAGATTTGGAAGAAGACCAAAATATTACGACCAACAAAATGAAAAATGTAGGTCGACTTATCAAGGATATCGACTCCCTACGTGAAAACAATCTTGAAAAAGTAGAAGCATTTTCCAAGAATGTGGTTACCCGTATGGGTGCTTTTCCCATACAGACTCCAACGGATAGTACTCAAAAAAACTTACAGCTCATTAAACCTAAAAAAAAGGCTAAAGAAATTAAGGTGGACTCTATAAAAACCGTAGATGATTTTATGGAAAGTTTGGAGCAATGGGAACAAATGCAAGTAATGAAAAAAGCCCAAAATGAGGTTTCCAGTATCTTGAACACCGTTAAGTCCAAAAAAGATGAACTACAAAGCAGATACAAGTTCTATAACAGTCATATCTTGTCGCTCCATCAAAAATATGCGCTTGCACTTTCGTGTATTATTTTGTTTTTTGTAGGAGCACCCTTAGGAGCCATTATCCGAAAAGGAGGCTTGGGACTGCCCATGGTAGTTGCCATTATCTTATTTTTGACTTATTATTTTATCGGGGTATTTGCCGGCAACTATGCCAAAGAAGGGAATATTCACCCTGCCATTGGAGCTTGGCTCCCTACATTGATTATGTTGCCTTTGGGCGTTTCACTCACGAGAAGGGCAACCGCCGATAAAGGATTAATAGGATTTGGTCACTTTATAGACCGTATTAAATCATTATTTAAAAAGAAAGATAAAGAAGCGGAAGACCAATGATTACTAAGGACAAAAAAATACAGCTAAACGCCATTGAAGAAGCCATTGCCGATATCAGGCAAGGTAAAGTTATAATTGTGGTGGATGATGAGAACAGGGAGAACGAAGGTGATTTTTTGGCTGCGGCGGAATTGATTACACCGGAGACCATAAATTTTATGGCCAAACATGGCCGTGGACTTATCTGCGCCCCCCTTACAGAAGGTCGATGCAAGGATTTGGGGCTTCACAAAATGGTGAGCCACAATACAGACCCATTGGAGACTGCTTTTACAGTTTCCGTGGATTTAAGAGGTAAAGGGGTAACCACAGGAATTTCTGCTGGAGACAGGGCCAAAACGGTGCTTGCCCTTACAGATAAAGAAACCAAACCCCATGAACTGGCGAGACCGGGACATATTTTTCCTTTGATCGCCAAAGAAGGTGGTGTATTACGCCGAACCGGGCACACCGAAGCTGCCATTGATTTTGCTCGATTGGCTGGATTGGAACCAGCGGGAGTTATTGTGGAAATCATGAACGAAGATGGTTCTATGGCACGACTGCCACAATTGTTGGAAGTTGCGAAGAAATTTGACATTAAAATTGTTTCCATTGAGGATTTAATCGCTTATCGAATGGAGCACGATAGTCTAATTGAGCTTAAGGAGGCATTTACCATAAATACCAGATTCGGGGAATTTAGATTGCGAGCTTACCAACAAACTACCAACGATCAAGTTCATATTGCTCTGCTCAAAGGAAATTGGAAAAGTGGTGAACCTGTATTGACACGTATTAATTCCACTTTGGTAAACAACGATATGTTGGGCACCTTGACCAATAATCCCGATGAAGGTTTGCAACGCATGTTCGATGCTTTGAATGCGGAGGAAAAAAGCGCCATGATCTTTATAAACCAAGGTAACCAATCCATGAATCTGTTGAATAGACTGTCCGAGTTTAAAAAGCTTCAGGGCGAAGGAGTGACCAAGGCTCCAAAAATTGAGATGGATAATAAAGACTTTGGTATAGGCGCACAGATTTTACACGACCTTAATATCTCCAAGATTCGTTTATTGACCAATTCAGGGCAAACCCGTCGTGTAGGTATGGTAGGCTATGGTCTTGAGATTGTGGAGTATGTGAACTACTAAAGTGATGCTTTAATTGCCTCAACCATTTTGTCCGCGCGTACCGTCACCTCTTCCTCGGACCAGCCCAGTTTAATCAAGCAGGAAATGTTTCGTGACATCCATTTATCGGATTCGGAGAAATCAGCTTTGCTGTAGTCCGGTAACGACTCTTTTACATCTTTTGGCAAATTGCCCAATGATTTCATTTCGGTTAGATGTTCCCACTTTTTATAATAGTGCCAATTGTTGTTGTACCAGTAAAAACATCCATCCACTCCATGATCGGTCAAAGCTTGATGGGCCTTTTGAGCGATATCTTCGCTAGGTAAAAAGAAATTCAGAAAAGAATAGTTCTCCTCTCCCCCATCCGGTACAGTTCTAAAAACCAATTCGGGAATGCTGGACAATGCCTCTCGCAAAATAGTGTAGTTTCTTTTCTGAATAGCTATAAACTCATCCAAACGGGACAACTGTGCCACACCGACTGCGGCATTCATTTCTGAAATACGGAAATTATATCCCAAAAACGGATGGTCCTCCGCTCCTCTATTGTTTCCGATATGGTCGTGACCGTGATCGGAGTATTTATGGGCATTCTGATAATACGATTCATTCTTGGTAATAACAGCTCCGCCCTCTCCACAAGTGATAGTTTTTACATAATCAAAAGAAAAACACCCTAAATCTCCAATACTCCCCAAAGGTTTTCCATCGTAGGTTCCTCCAATGGCCTGACAAGCATCTTCCAACAACAATAGATCATGGTTGTCACAAATAGCTTTCAAGGCATCCAAATTGGCCATGGAACCACACATATGTACGGGCATCACCACTTTGGTTTTTGAAGTAATGGCTTTTTCAACGGCTTCAGGTTTCAAGGTCAAGGTGTCATCAATATCAACCAAAACAGGAACCGCGCCCAATGCCAAAATAGATTCAAAACTGGCCACAAAAGTAAAAGTGGGCATAATTACTTCATCCCCTGCTCCAATACCCGCACTTGCCAAGGCCACGGTCAATGCCGCCGTACCACTACTTATGGCATGTGCGTATTTAGATTGCATTCTTTCCTCTAAAGCAGTTTCAAGCTCCTTCGCTTTCCAATGTCCATTTCGCATGGCATCAAACCCGTAGCGCATCAACACTCCAGAGTCCATAACATCTTGCACTTCTTTTCTTTCCTTGTCCCCAAAAAGTTCAAATCCAGGCATACTACTATTTTATTTTAAAAGAACCATAGTTTGATAGCCATCAGCACTACGGCAATTACTAAAAATGTTTTTATAAAACCGTCCCCTTTTTTAACAGAGAACCTACTGGCGAACCATGCTCCCGAACCATTTCCAATAGCCAAAATAAGCCCAAGTTTCCAATCAACTTTATCATTAAATACGAAAACCGCCAATGCCGCTAACATGTAAATAAAAACCACGGCTACTTTGGTGGCATTTACCCGAACCAAATTCATTCGATTATAAAAATGCATGAACAGCATCATTAAAAAGCCAAGACCTGCATTAATAAAACCACCGTAGATGCCAAAAAAGAAAAAAACAATTATAGCTACCCAAAGGTATTTTCCCGTGAGTCGTTCCTGCATCTCCTCTACGCGCATTTTGGGTTTAAAAATGATGATAAGCACCACGGCAATCATCACAATGGCCAAAATCCGATTAAAGGTTTCCCCATCTATGTCGACAGCAATATAAGCACCAATAATGGAACCTAAAAAAGCGGAAATCCCTAAATAAATATTGAAAGGGTAGGTGGAAATGCCCTTGCTCTTAAAACCAGCGGTTGCCATCGCTGTTTGAATCACTATGGCTACCCGATTGGTACCGTTTGCCACAGCAGGCGGTAATCCTAAAAAGATAAGCGTAGGAAGGGACAACAAGGAACCACCTCCTGCTACTGTGTTTATAAAACCTACTGCAAAACCTACAGCGACCAAAAGCAAATAGTGGTACCATTCTAGCATAAAAACAAAGGTATGACCATTGTTTTGAACGTACATACTGATTTTTACAAAGTTTAGAATTCTTAAAATACAATCATTATACTTTCATATTTTGAATACTTCTCAATATTTGATGGTAAAAAAATGTCAATATGTTAATATTTGTTACATTAGAAATAACTATAAAATCCATAATCATGAAAAAAATCGCATTATTTACATTGGCTGTAATTTTCGGTTTATCCTTTGGTCAAGCCCAAGGTGACTTTACAGCAGGAATCCATGGAGGTCTTCCCATAGGAGATGCCGGAGATTTAGCAACATTTGCCATTGCCGTGGAATTAGGCTATTTGTTCGATGTTTCTGATGAATTCAAAGCCGGTCCCACTTTAGGTTATTCCCATTCTTTTGGTGAAGATATAGATACGGGTTTTGGAACCTTCGAGGTCGATGATATTCAATTCTTACCTATTGCAGCTGCAGGGCGTTTCAGTATTACTGATGAATTTTCGCTAGGAGCTGACCTTGGTTACGCCATTGGAATCAACGATGGTAATGATGGAGGCTTTTATTACGCGCCAAGAGCGGCTTATTCCGTGAGCGAAGCTATAGACATTGTCCTAGCTTACAGAGGGGTTTCCCTTGATGGAGGTAGCTGGGACATTATCTCTCTGGGATTAGAGTTTGGAATTGATTGATGCAAATCAATATATTAATGATAATCCGGTATGCTTTACATATGCATATCGGATTTTTATTTTTATGTAACAATAATGCAAAAAGGTCTTTTGGGATAACAAAAAGCTTTATATATTTGCACCCGCTTAGGAGGAATGGCAGAGTGGTCGAATGCGGCAGTCTTGAAAACTGTTGAGGGTCACACCTCCGGGGGTTCGAATCCCTCTTCCTCCGCGATCAAGCGCAACTTTGTTCAGCTTGAAAAAATAAATCCCGTCAAGTTTACTTGAACGGGATTTTGTTTTTTTAAGATGTGAATTCCAGAGGAATTCAAAGTTGCATTTGCAAAATGTGGTTATAGGGAAAACCAAAAGTAATCCATCTTCCTCCGCAAACGAAACCCACAGTAAAAAGTTGTGGTTTTTTATATACGCTCTGGTTGAATGCTATTTTAAAGTTCCAACCTCAATTCCCAGGCATCGGCTTATCCTCATAAAAATCCTTGAACGTTTTTTCGGTAGTATAATCATCCCTTAAAACCTTGTACACGGTAACAACGAGAGAAACCTGTCCTAAAACAGTGAGGTAAAATATCCAATTAAAGGCCAAGTCCATTGCGGCAAAAATGGTAACCGTCACCAAGATAAGGGTGGTTAAACCCAGCCAGTCCATTGCAGAAATTTTCATATAATAAGCTTTTTTCAATTTTGTTTAACAACATCCTAATTTAATTAAACATTTTGTATATTTCATGAAATTGCTGTTAAATAACAAAAGACCTCAGCTCATAAATCAAGATACCTCATGTTCGGATTGTTCAAAAAGAAAACTGAAAAAGAAAAACTACAAGAAAAGTACGCCAAACTCCTAAAAGAAGCACATGCACTCTCCACTACAAATAGAAAACTTAGTGATGAAAAAGTGTTCGAGGCTGAAGAAATCATGAAAAAAATTGATCAATTGGATTAGAACTCCCGAAGTGAAAATACCTTGTCAATTGCCTTGGATTGTATTGATTCCAACTTCCTTTGATGATTTACAATCTTGAGTTGAGTTAAAATTATTCACAAGTACAATAATTTATAGCTTCAATTACTACTAATTCGACCACATCTAAATCCAATCTGAATTGCTCACTTCATCGCTTAACCGAAAAAAAAGTAACTTAATCCTTAAATAAAAGTATGATTTAGGGTAACCCAAAAAATATATTCCCTCTAATCATAAATGATACCTTTACATAGAACGTCAAATAAAACCGACCGATGAATTGAACCCGTATGAAAACAAAAAAAGAGTTACGTGCGCGATGCTGGATAGATATTGACGGAAAAAAGTTTTTTGGCCCTGGACGGGCACAACTTTTAATGATGATTGATAAAAACGGTTCGCTGTCCAAAGCTGCCAAGGAAATGGGTATGTCTTACCGAAAAGCATGGTCCATGGTGGAAGATATGAATCAAAGAGGACAGCAACCTTATGTGGAACTCCACAAAGGAGGGGCCCAAGGCGGAGGGGCTGAATTAACGGAAACCGGAAAAAAAGTACTTTCCACCTTCCTCTCAATGAACGAAAAAATTACCGCAACCATTCAACAACATACGGATGAGATGTTGGCTCTGATTTAAATCTTAATGCCAAAACCGTGCAATAAAATCAACCGCAACCCCACGTAAAGCACCAAAATACTGGTCAGCACCCCTAAAAACTTCAGATTGAATTTTTTGTTGGACAGGTAAGACCCGATACTGCCCCCAATTACCACGGCAACCACAAGTTTTAGCATCAACTCACTGTTCAGTTTGAAGGTTCCTGCTACATTGAGGCCAATTAAACCAGAAATGGAATTGACCAAAATGAATATAGAGGCCAAGGAAGCCACTATCCTTGGATTAGCCCATTTTAAAAGATTCAAAACCGGTGATAGGAAAATACCTCCGCCTATTCCAGAAATTCCAGAAAGTAATCCAATACCTCCGCCCAGAAACATTTTTTTGGAATTGGAAAATTGTTTCGAATCCAGTTGGTTCTTGGCAAAACGAAGTAACATAAAAACGCCTGCCAAAATCAAGGCTCCTCCCAGCACCATAAAAAACATCGTTTGCGATAGTCGCACCTGCGCCCCAAGGTATGCAAACGGAATACTCATCACTAAAAAAGGCCAAAACAACTTCATATCAAAAACTCGGTTCCTGATAAAAACAATGGTTCCGATGGTCACCACGCAAATATTTAAAATAAGTGCCGTGGAACGTATCTCGTAAAAATCGGTTAGGAAAAGGCTTAGAATAGCCAAATAACTGGAACCTCCCCCAAATCCGACCGAGCTATAAAAAAGTGCAATCAGAAAAAAGACAACGGGCAAATATTCAACGCTCATTGGTTAGGAGATTAGTTTACATTTAATCAGGTCTCCTTCTTCAAGCTTTTCCTCTTTATCTATAAAAGCAAGGGCGTTTCCTTTGGCCATAGATTGAATCATTGATGAGCCTTGACCGTCCAAAATCTCCACTTTTCCATCAAAAACAGCTGCTTTTAGAAAAGAAGGACGTCCAAAACGATTCTCGTAAGCGTGTTTTATCGGGAATTGATACGTAGTTAAACCAGCTTTCGGATACCCAGATAATTTTTGAAGCAGCGGAAGGACGTACACATAAAAACAGGTAAGTGAAGATGCTGGGTTGCCAGGCAGGGCAAACACGAACTGATTTCCCTTTCGCCCAAAATATAATGGCTTTCCTGGTTTTTGAAACACTTTGTAAAACAATTCGTTAACTCCATTTTCTTCGAGGGATTGTTTTACAAAATCATAGTCGCCAACCGAAATTCCTCCAGAAATAATCAGTATGTCGCAGGATTCCAAAGCAGTTTTGATGCCAGCTTTGGTGGCCTCAAAATCATCTTGTATTTGTGTTTTTTGATGGTGTTCAAAGCCAAATTGTTGTAGTGCACCCGAAATCGCGTAGCTGTTGGATTCATATATCTGACCCTCGGTCTTGGGTTGACCAGGTTTTACCAATTCATTTCCTGTGGTGATAATGTTCACTCTAGGTTTCGAAAAAACTTTCAAGTTTTCTAATCCCAAGCTTCCCATCAACGCCAAAGAAGGTGGATTTAAAATGTGGCCTTCTATAAATACCTCCTGCCCTTCTTCCAACTGACCGCCTTTTTTACGGATGTTTTGACCAGCTTTGGGCATTTCATCCAAGAAAAGCGTGTTTTCTTTTACCGAAGTTTTCTCCTGCATCATTACCGCAGAAGTGTTTTGAGGCACTTTGGCACCTGTGAATATCCGAACCGCTTCGCCATCATTCATTAAAATTTCTTTGGAATCACCAGCAGCTACCTCCCCTACCAGTTGATACCCTTGATAAAGTCCACAAAGGGCATATCCGTCCATCGCAGAATTGTCAAACTCGGGCACATCAAAAGGGGATGCCGTATTTGTGGCAAGGGCATAGCCAAGAGACTCTTCAAGCGGCTTTGTTTCACTTTTTAAAATGATTTTTTGGTCTTCAATAATGTGAAGTGCTTCTTCAATCGTAACCATTAGCCTCCTATTGAAATCATTGAACGGTTTTGCTCGTAGTGTTCGGCATCCATCTTTACATCCATACCGTCTCTAGAATGCTTTTTGGATTTAATGGCTTCCAAAATAGTCTTATCTATCTTTTCGCCGTTCCGCATCGGGGTCAACAAATCAGTTTCGGACGTGGCAAACAGACAATTCTTCATCTTGCCATCAGCCGTAAGGCGAATACGGTTACATTCATCACAAAAAGGATTGGTAATCGTACTCACAATGCCAAAACTGCCTTTGTGTCCCTTTACTTTAAAATTGGTGGAAGTACTGTGCTTTGGATTTTGTAAGGTCTCTATTTCCCCGAACTTGTCGCCAACAGTCTTTAAAATTTCGTCCTTGGACACGCCCTTGCTCCAATCCCATTTATTGCCTTTGAACGGCATAAACTCAATAAACTTTGGAGTAATATTTCTATCCTTGGTCAAAGCAATAAAGTCATTGATTTCGTTATCGTTCACACCCTTGATCAATACAATGTTGAGCTTGATGTCCATATCCATATCCAAGGCCATCTCCAAGTTGCGCATAATGCGCTCGTAATAATCCCGCTTGGTGATGAATATGGATTTGGCTTTGTCCAGCGTATCCAAACTAAAATTGATTTTACGCAGTCCAATTTTATCGAATAAGTCCAGGTATTTGTCGAGAACAATTCCATTGGTGGTCAGTTTGAGGGTAACGCCTAATTTGGCCAACTCTTCGACCAAATAGCCGAAGTTCTTTCGAACCAAAGGTTCACCGCCAGTCAAACGTACCGTATCCACCCCCAAATCCCTGAAAGTTCTTGTCATTTCAATGATTTCCTCCAAGGTCATAATACTGGGTTTTTCCATCAACTCAATACCTTCTTCCGGCATACAGTAAAAGCATCGAAGATTACATCGGTCCGTCAACGAAATGCGAAGATAGGTATGTGGTCTACCGAAATTGTCTAGTATTTGTGGTTTCTTTTCAATCATGTCTTTTTCCTTCTATCACTTTAAATGCGTGCAGCACGTGGGGGAAAATCGCATCCATCGATTCTGCTGCTCCTTTGGTGGAACCCGGCAGTGCCAGAATGAGTTTACCATCCTTGATGCCCGCGATGGAACGCGAGAACATCGCATACGGCATCCGATTTTGCCCGTAGCTTCGCATTTGTTCTTCTACTCCTTTTAGTTTGATGTCCAACAAGGGTTCCAAGGTCTGTGGAGTGACATCTCGGGGTCCTACGCCCGTTCCTCCCGTAAAAATCAACAAGTCAGCAGTTGTGTTCTCTACTTTTTTGATGATTTCCTCAGCTTCATCTGGGATGATACTTTTTTGGGATTCCACTCCCAGTGCTTTTAGTTTTTCAACAATGGCCTCTCCTGCCCTGTCCTCGCCCTTTCCTTTGGAAATGGTATCGGAACAAACGACTACATCCGCAGTCAACCCTTCTGAATTTATTTTAAATGAGGATTTTCCTCCTTTTTTCGATTTGAGTCGAATGGTGCCGATTTCAACATTCTTGTCAATCGGTTTGAGCATATCGTACATCGTAAGCGCAACAACGCTCGCTCCGTGCATCGCCTCTACTTCTACCCCTGTTTTATAAATGGTTTTTACCGTCATCGAAATGATGATATCCAGCCCATCAATTTCATAGTCGATTCCCGTGTACTCAATAGGCAACGGATGACAATCGGGCAAGAGGTCTGGTGTTTTCTTCACTCCCAACAATCCAGCTGCTTTCGCCATTTCAAACACATTCCCTTTGGGAACTTCGTTATTTTGGATAGCCTCTATCGTAGCTTGACTGCTCATTTTTACAATAGCTTCCGCGGTTGCTTCCCGCAAAGTGGTCACTTTATGTGTGATGTCTACCATTTACTTGTTTACTTTCCATTGATGGGTTTCGTCCTCAAAAATCTCTTTACCGAATACGGGCACTTTCGCCTTGATTTCCTCTACAAAAAAGTTGGTGGCCGCTATCGCAATCTTTCGGTGTGCCGATGATGTGAACACAAACAAGCACAGCTTGCCTACCTTTATTTTGCCCAAACTGTGATAAATATGGGCACATGTAATATCGAACTTGGCAAAAGCAGCTTCACGGATTTCGTGAAACACTTTTTCCGCCATTTCCTCATAGGCCGTGTAATCGATAGCGGTTACGGTTTTCCCATCCACTTCGTCGGCCCTGATTTGCCCCAAGAAAATACTGTGGGCACCAATATTGGTCTTACTTTGGTGGTTGGCCACCGAATTGGCTATTTTCTCGGGTGGAATCGCTCCTTGTACAAATACTTTTTTTGGTTTTTTCTTATCCATCAATAATTGTTTCTATTCCGCCTTCCACATTTTTAAGGTTGTGAAAGCCAAATTCATTTTTAAGGATCTCTATGGCGTTTTTGCTTCGCTTTCCTGACTGGCAGAACACAAAAACTTCCTGATTGTTAGGAATTTCTTTGTGTCGTGATGTTAAATCATTAAAAGGAATGCTCAATACTTTTTGTCCTTTTGGTTTCGGCTGTTCAAATACTTCGCGAACATCAAGGTACCAATGTTCCTTGTTCTTTAAGTCGCAATCAATATAAACTGGGGCTATCCCTTCTTTCCTTATTTTTTCAATTTCTTCAGGGCGCTTATTTATTTTGATGGTCTGCTCATTGGCCTGCATCATATTAATGAGCTTTATTTTTCCCGAAAGCACCTCGCCTACCCTAAGAATCATTTTGAGTACTTCTGCAGCTTGAAGGGTTCCCAGAATACCTGGCAACACGCCCAGTACACCCGTGGCCTCGCAACTGATGTTCTGTCGCGTACTTTTTGGGAAAACGCAGCGATAGGTTGGTCCATCTTTATAATTAAAGACTGACAATTGCCCTTCATTTTTATAAATCGAGGCAAAAACCCAAGGTTTATCAGCTAAAATACAGGCATCGTTGAGCAAATATTTGGTTTCAAAGTTGTCGGTACCGTCCAAGACAATATCGTATAGTTTGATAATTTTCTCGGCGTTTGCAATCGTCAACGGTTCCTTGTATACCTCAAACTGTACCTCGCTGTTCTGTTTTTCCAAATGTTCTTTGGCAACAAGTGCTTTGGGTTTTCCCACGTCCGATTCTTGAAACAACACTTGTCTGTGCAGGTTGGACTTATCGACTTTGTCGTGGTCCATTAGACCAATTGTACCCACTCCTGCGCCGACCAGATACATCGCGGCAGGACAGCCTAATCCACCTACACCAACAATCAATACCTTGGCATTGCGAAGTTTCTCTTGCCCTTCCAGGCCAACTTCCGTGAGTTTTATTTGTCTGTCGTATCTGCTCATCCTCCTGCGAACGGCGGCAACAAAGCCACTTCGTCCCCATCTTTTAGGGTTGTTTTATCATCCAAATTTTGATTTACCGCAATCTGCACGGAATCTTTATCTGCAATCGAAAGCCCGTATAGGCATTGTTCTTTTAGCTCCGAAGCGGTAAGTTCTCCATTGAATTCCATAACCTCTTCGGACTTATCAGCAGCTTCGGCCACCAAACCAAAATATTTAACCGTTACTTTCATACGTCCATTTGCTTTAGTTGCTGTACATCTTCTTCAGTATCCACATCAAATCCTCCATTTTTGAAAGTTTCCGTGCAGAAATTAAAATTTTCCAAGTGCATTAGCTTCTTGGCTCCTTCGTCTCCTTCCAATTTCAACAACAGCGGAAATGCTGCTTTACCAAAAATGGCCGGCACTCCAATATTATCACCATACTTTGAATATGTCGCTTTAGGATTCTTGGTCAATTGGGTATGCACCAACTTGATTAAATTGGCACGTTCCAAAAAGGGTTGGTCCGAGACCAAAAAAAGTATATGGTTCAATCCATTTTCCTCTGCTAGGGCAGCTTCTAGTCCAATTTTAATGCTAGAGGCCATACCTTGTTCCCAATTGGAATTGATTACCACTTTAAAACCATCCGAGCTTATCTTTTGCTGAATTTTGTCTTGATTGGAACCCAACACCAAAATCTTGGTCTGAAATCCCAACATATCCACTTTGGCCATGGTATGTTCCAAGAGGGTATTCCCTTTGAATTCCACCAATTGTTTGGGTCGACCCAATCTTGATGAGCCTCCTGCTGCCAAAACAACAACCGCTATGTTTTCTTCTGCGCTCAAATGGATATTTTTTGAAATTGATTTACTTCTTTATCGTGAATGGGTTCCGTTTTCTGCTTTAATGGTCGGGCATTTTTATTCTTCAATACACTTTGAATTTCTGCGAGAACGGACAATCCAATCTCTGCCGGTGTCTCTGCTCCTATTTCTAGCCCTACGGGTGCGTGAATTTTGTTTAAATCACCTTTGGATACTTCTATTCCATCATCTACAAGCTCGTTGAGCATACGGTTATATTTTTTTAATGGACCTAATATACCTATGTATGGTATCTCAGATCTTCCTAGCAAAAGTTTGAGCACCGCTAAATCATAATTGTAATTGTGGCTCATCAGCACAAAACAAGTCCGGTTGTCTATCTTGATATTTTGCAAGGTTTCTTCAGGCTTTGCTACAATTACTTGACACGAACCTACAAAACGCTCTTTGTTCGCGTGCGTGGGTCGACCGTCGGTCACAGTGACCTTCCAGCCCAAGAGTTCTGCTTGCTGAGCAAGAATTTGTGCATCGTTCCCTGCTCCCACCAAGACCAGGTTTACTGGTGGTTGATGTTTCTGAATAAATAGATAATGCTCCTTGTCATTAATCGCTAGCACTCCAAAACAGGAGATACCCTCATTGATAACCTCTTTGCTTTTGAAAAGCAAAGCTTTGTGCAAATTATCAGGTATTTGCTTGCTCGCAACAGCATGATTTTCATCTGCAATCAAAATGGTTCCGAGTTGTTTCTGGCTTTTATCCAAATCAAAAACAATTGAAATGGTCATTGGAACTTCTTCTTTTGCAAGCTTTCTTAAAAGTTCACAGGAATTATTGGCATCGGTATAATCCATGGGTTCAAAAAGCACCTGAATGATTCCATTACAGCCCAATTGTGCTCCGATTACCGCATCATCCTCGTCGCTGGTATCGTAAGTGACCAGTTTGTTTTCCTGTCTGTCCAAGGCAAAAAGTGCCTTTCTGAGTGCATCTCCTTCCAAACAGCCTCCGCTGATGGCTCCTGTAATATTTCCATACTCGTCCACCAACATTCTTGCGCCTGCTCGGCGATAAGAGGAACCATCAACGTGTACAACGGTAGCCAAAACACACCGAATATCCTGTGCTTTTAACTCTTGATATTTTGCTGTGATGACATCCAACTCCCTCATACAATACTAGTTTTTAGTTGGTTGACGGCTTTTTTAATTTCAAAAACGGCTTTTTCAATATTTTCAGAAGAAGTGTTTCGCCCTGTACTGATTCGTAAACTGGCTAAAGCAATATCATCTTCAATTCCCATTGCTTTTAACACGTGGGATGGGTTGACTTGGTTCGCGGTACAGGCAGAACCGCGAGAAACGGCCAAAATGTTCAAATAGTGAAGTAGTTTGGTGCCATCCACTCCCTTGAAGGAAACGTTGGTGGTATTGGGCAAACGAGTTTCATTTACACAATTGATGACTGTCCCCTCTATTGTTAAAAGTTCATGCTCCAGTTTATTTCGTAAGTTCAAGTGTTTTTGACGGTTTTCCTCAATGCTTTGTTGAGCTATGCTACAAGCTTCACCTACACCAACGATTCCCGGTACGTTCAAGGTCCCTGGGCGAACTCCTTTTTCGTGATTACCCCCATATAAATGTTTTTCGATGGAGATATTATTTTTTTTATTTAAGTAAAGGACACCAACTCCTTTGGGACCATATATTTTGTGGGATGAAAAAATAGCTATGTCAATTCCCAAATCCTCCAGGTCAACTGGAATTTTACCAACAGCTTGTGTAATATCAGACATTACAGCTACTCCTTTGGAGTGCGCTAATTCGGTTATAATTTTAATAGGATGAATCAAGCCTGTTTCATTGTTGGCCAGCATCAGACAAATCAAAATTGTAGACAATTTTATGGATTCTTCCAACTCATTCAAATCAACATTGCCATTTGCGTCAACATCCAAATATGTAACTTCAAATCCATCGGCTTCCAAAGCCTCCAATGTTTCAAGAATCGCTTTGTGCTCTGTTTTGCAAGTAATAATATGGTTTCCTTTGCTCCTATTCTTTTTACAGAACCCAAACAGCACTAAATTGGCCGCCTCTGTAGCGCCAGAGGTAAAGGTCAATCCAACAGGTCTGCTATTCACAAGTTTGGCTACCTGATTCCTCGCAATTTCAACAGCTTCATTGGCATACCACCCAAATGAATGGTCACTACTGGCATTACCAAAATTTTCGGTAAAATAGGGCAGCATTGCCTCCACCACGCGAGGCTCGGTCGGTGTAGTCGCATTGTAATCCAGATATATTTTTTTCTTTAGAGCCAAATTATCATCGTTATGCATTATTATGCATAACGCAATTTAATAAGAATAAGAGCGAATTGCATACATTTTTCAAATCATTATGAAATATTTTTCAAAAAATTCTTTGGTCATTAACCCTTTAATCGTAATATTGCAATGAATAAATTATAATCATGGGCTTAACCAAAACTGAAATATTCACGGACAAGCAGAATCAAATTGCGCAGTATGCCAAGGTGTTTGGTCACCCAGCGCGTGTTGCCATATTACAGTACTTGTTTAAACTGAATGCCTGTGTTTGTGGAGATTTGGTAGATGAAATCGGTTTGGCGCAACCCACTATCTCTCAGCATTTAAAGGAATTAAAGAATTTAGGATTAATCAAAGGAAATGTTGAAGGGACTAGCGTTTGCTATTGTATTGATGTCGAAAACTGGAAAAAGATGAAGACTGTGATGTCCACCTTTCTGGACCAAGACCTGAATCAAAAAGATTGCTGCTAAAAAAATTTGAACCCATTAATCGTGATATTACAATAAATAGATATAGTTATGAAGTTAGAAGAAGTAAAATCAGCTTTAAATCAATTAGAAACCATTGCCTTCCAATTACCCAACGGGGAATTAGTGCCAAACCACTTCCATGTTACCGAAGTTGGTAAAATAACCAAGCATTTTATTGATTGTGGTGGTACCGTACGCAATGAAGAGGTGGTGAATTTCCAGCTTTGGGATGCAAATGATTATGATCACAGACTTCATCCTGAAAAACTGACACATATCATTGAGCTGTCCCAAAAAACTTTGGACATTGGAGATTTGGAGGTAGAAGTGGAATATCAAGGTGATACTATCGGAAAATTTGGACTTGACTTTGACGGAACTAACTTCTTATTGACTACCAAGCAAACTGATTGTTTGGCAAGAGAAAAATGCGGTGTTCCTGCTGAAAAACCAAAAGTTAAATTATCCGAAGTACAAACTTCTGAATGCTGTACTGCAGGTAGCGGATGCTGCTAATTCAAAACAGAAAATATGTCTCATTACACGGTATTAAACGATTTTATCTCCAATTTGGATACGCAATCCATAGTGGCGGAGCGGCAACAAACCTTGTTATTGCTTGTTGATTACATTCAGGAAAGGGTAAATAATAAAAAGCCTATCCGCCTCAATTTTATTTGCACCCATAATTCCCGAAGAAGTCATTTATCGCAAGTTTGGGCGCAAACTATGTCGCATCATTTTGAGATAAAAAACA
Source organism: Flagellimonas lutimaris (assembly GCF_003581615.1). Lineage (GTDB taxonomy): Bacteria > Bacteroidota > Bacteroidia > Flavobacteriales > Flavobacteriaceae > Flagellimonas > Flagellimonas lutimaris. The sequence continues at coordinate 307,164 of NZ_QXFH01000072.1, read as the reverse complement.
TAACGTGCTACTCTGGTGGAACCGAGGCTACTACCCTATTTCCAATGGTGGCGACCACTTTGGCCAACACTGGTTTTGAAGTGAAGACACTTTCCGAGGGCAAAAATCCAGTCTACAGCATCAAATTCGCAGAAAACGAGCATCCAGTTATTGGCTTTTCTAAAAGAATGGATGATGATTTCAACCCAAAATCTGACTTTGCGGCCATAATGACCTGCTCCCAAGCGGATGAGGGCTGTCCGTTTGTACCGGGAGCGGAAAAGCGAGTTCCAATCACTTACGAAGACCCTAAAGCGTTTGACAAAACCCCTCAACAAGCTGGAAAATACAGCGAGCGTAGTAAACAAATTGCCACTGAAATGTTTTATGTCTTTTCTCAAATAAAGAAATAATGGCCACCAAAAAATTAAGTTTTTTAGATAAAAATCTGACCCTTTGGATTTTTGCAGCCATGGCCCTGGGGGTTGGAATCGGTTACTTTTTTTCAAGTTTTCCCGATTTTGTGAATTCATTCAGCAGTGGAACCACCAATATTCCCATTGCAATCGGGTTAATCTTGATGATGTACCCGCCCTTGGCCAAAGTAAAGTATTCATTGCTACCAAAAGTGTTCAAGAACACTAAAATCCTATCCATTTCCCTTCTTTTAAACTGGATTGTGGGGCCAATTTTAATGTTTGCGCTTGCTATCATTTTTCTTAGGGATTATCCCGAATATATGGTTGGACTTATTTTAATCGGTTTGGCTCGGTGCATCGCTATGGTACTCGTCTGGAACGATTTGGCCGAAGGCAGTAGCGAATACGGCGCTGGATTGGTAGCATTAAACAGTATTTTTCAGGTTTTCGCCTACAGTTTTTATGCTTGGATTTTCATAACCATACTTCCACCCTATTTTGGTTTCGAAGGTGCCATTGTAGACATTTCTATTGGTACTATTGCCGAGAGCGTAGCCATTTATTTAGGAATTCCTTTTTTAATGGGCATTTTGAGCCGTCAAATCCTTGTGAAGATCAAAGGTGAAACTTGGTACACCGAAAAATTTATTCCCGCTATTTCCCCGATTACATTGATTGCTCTGTTGTTCACCATTATGATTATGTTTTCATTAAAAGGAGAACTGATTGTAGAAATACCTATGGATGTTTTGATTATTGCAGTGCCTTTATTGATTTATTTTGCGTTGATGTTCATCATTGGTTTTTTCACTACCAAAGCTATGGGAGCCGAATATGATAAAACTGCTTCAGTGGCCTTTACAGCTGCAGGAAATAATTTTGAACTGGCCATTGCTGTGGCCATTGCCGTGTTCGGTTTAAACTCAGGTCAGGCCTTTGCTGGAGTTATTGGACCTTTGGTGGAAGTTCCCGCACTCATCTTGTTGGTCAAAGTTTCATTCTGGTTACGACGGAAATATTACGCACACACCAAGGCCAAAGCTTAAAAAGCATGCTCTCATTTTAAAATTTCGGAGAGTTTAGTAACTTCAACCTTGCAAAAATTTCAAAACAAACTAAACACATCATGGTAAGAGGAATTACTATTCTTGGACTTTTGGCATTACTGCTATCCTGTAATTCAAAAGAGAACACTTCCCAACACGAAATGGGATTGGTTTACAATGTTTTAAGAGATGCCGACATTGATAATTTCGAGGTTTACTCTATGAATCTCGACGGTTCCGATAAAAAAAACATCACAGACCTGTACCCTGTGGATTGGACTTATTATTCGTACAAGGACACTTTGTATTTTGTTTCTGATAGAGGCGCTTGCAAGCGTTGTTATTTTTTATACAAAAGCAATTTTAAAGGAGAGAACCCACAGAAAGTAACGGATTTGGAATTGGCGGATAGTTGGATGAGCAGTAGAAAAGATGGAGATGAACTTATTGTGAAGCCAAAACTAATTACTGAAAACACATTTTACATCCTTAATAGAAGTGGTAAGATTGTCAATCGAATAGAAACAGGATTACAGTTTGCCGCAGACCCACTATTTGTAAACGAGGGAAAGCAAGTCGTGTTTCGAGGGGGTAAAACCGCAGGGAAACATATTGATGGGTTTGATGAAGAACTCTATATTATGGATGCCAATGGGGAAAACAGAAAACAGTTGACTCATTATCCTGAAAAGGACACTACCGCTGGAAAATATGGGTATCGAGCAGGTGCGCCTAAACTGCACCCTACCGAAAATTTTGTGACCTATCAGAGCAAACAAAATGGCAAATACAGTTTGTATGCCGTTAGCCTTGATGGCAGCAAAACATGGAAACTGACTGAAAACACCGATAACGAAGGATGGCATGATTGGAGCCCAGATGGCAAATGGTTGGCCATTGAATTATTTGATGATAATCAATCGCAGTTTCATATAGGTCTAATGAATTGGGAAACCAAGGAAATGGAAATCTTGACCGACAACACCTTTAAATATCAGCAGGCCCCAAATTTTATCTTTAAGAATTAATTTTGTAAGAAAAAGGCTTCTTTTTTGAGTATGGAAATGCATTTCATCGATTAAATTGGTTTTTTTAAGGAATTAAGTAGGGTTTTTTAAACTTTGATTGTTGAGTACACATAAAGTCAAAGCAGGGATATCTATGCCCTAAAATTAAAACCCCATACTATGAGAACAAAGTTTATTTTCAGTTTATTAATGGCAATGGCTCTCATCATAATGAGCTGTTCAGACGGTGAAGGGTCTGGAAGTGCTGAAGGTACTGGAACTTTATCGGTACAGTTGACAGATGCTCCTTTTCCTTATGAACTAGTGGCCGAAGCCAATGTTACCGTATACAAAGTAGAAGCTCGCCAAGTTGAAAACGACGATGATTCCAGTGATGACACTGACGACAGCTCAGATGATGATTCTAATGATGATAATTATCCTTACATCACTTTAATGGAAGAAGAAATGGATGTGAATCTATTAGAGCTGACCAATGGTCTAACACAACAATTAGCAGAGATTGATGTTCCGGCAGGGTCTTACGATTTAATCCGTATTTATGTAAAAGGAGTAAATGTGATATTGACCGATGGAACTGTATTCGATTTAAAAGTTCCAAGTGGTGATGCTTCTGGCATTAAAGTTTTTATTGACCCGGCCTTAACGGTAACCAGTGGTCTTTCTTCCGATTTGTTATTGGATTTTGATGTGAGTCGCTCCTTCGTTCCAAAAGGAAACATTAGCACTCCCGCTGGAGTAAATGGATTCAATTTCAAACCTGTAATCAAAGCAAGTAACTTATCAACGGCCGGAACCCTTTCTGGTAATGTAGGCACAGTTGAGGAAGAAGTCGCAATCGCTTTGGAGGGCGCCCAGATTTCTGTATTCGCTGCCGATACCTTAAACACCACATCCTTTTCCGATGTAGATGGCAACTATGCTATTTTAGGTCTTGAAGCAGGAATGTATGAGGTGGTAGCAGAATTAGACGGCTATCTAGTTAGCGACACCTTAGATATACAAATTGATGCCGCCAATATTACTACACAGGATTTTGTACTTGAAGTGGACCCAGATGCCACTGAAGAGGAAACCACAGGAGATGGCAATTAAACTATTGTAAGTATATTAAAAAAGCCGGGGAAAATCCCGGCTTTTTTTATTCCTTAAAGATTTTAAAATTTAAAAGCGATTTACTGTTTACTCATATAATCATTAACAAAGTGGCTTAAATCCTGCCCATGGAGGTTTTTTGCCAGCACTCTGCCCTCTTGATTTAGCAGAAAATTAGCTGGAATGGTCTTTAACCGAAGTTTTTCCATAAAAGGATTTTGGTCACCCTGTAAGTGTGAGGCATGCAGCCAACGGTAGGCACCATCTTTTTCAATGGCATTATCCCAAGCTTTTTCACTACTTTCCAAACCATAGGCAACAATCTGAAAGTTCTGGGAATTATATTTTTCCCAAAGAGGCACCAAAATATTTCTGTTCTCAAGTCTACATGGAGCGCACCAAGATGCCCAAACATCTAACAGTACTAACTTTTTATCTTTAAGTATTGTTTGTAGGGAAACCTTTCCCCCGCTCTTCATTGGAAACTGCAAGTTGGTAATTACATCCCCTGTCAATATGGGAAGGTTGCGCTTATCCGCCATAGCAACCAGTTCCTTGACCCAGAGGTGTTCAGGATATAGTTCACTCCATTTAGTGGATTGTGCATGAACAAGTTCCGCAATGCGTTCATAATCGCCTTCGGGACTGGCCCATCTTAGAGCCATCAACCCAGGAAGCAATTCCGAGGTGGAATTTGAAAAGTTAATCAGCAGCTCTTGATAAACATGGAGGCTCTTTTCAAGTGCCAATAAATCTTCATCCTTTTCGTGTTCTTTGGTTTGGCTTTTTAAGTTTTTAAAAGCAACCATTCTCTTATCCCTCAATTCCAACATTGCTTCATTGGCAATGGACGGTTTTTCAATAGTTAAAGAACTTTGGAAATTGGACACTTCTGCATTGACCACCATATTTGCGCCCTCTCCATAAACAAAAGGAAAATAATTATCAGTTTCAGGGTTTTCATTTATCAGCCTATTGGGATATTTTTCACCCTTCTTCTGCACCACAATTTCTAACAACACCGGTTCTTGAAACTCAGGTAAAGCATCAAATTGAAAGTGGCCATTGGCACCTACTTTAGCCGAATCCAACACTAAGCCTACAAAACTTTGGGCCACTTCATTAAGTTTTTGAGGCTGCACCAAATAAACTATCGGTTTCCATGCTTCGCTTTCGGACATATCCAATTTTCCTGATAGCCACGGTTCTTCAGAACAAGATTGAAAAAATAATACAGTGAATAACGAGAGTGCGAGGCAATATTTCATGCATGTAAAATTAACTATTTCATTGGAAGATAAATGATTGAAATACTTGTTTGTTGTTCCATAAAATGGGGTTTAGGAATACTTATTTGTTGCCAAGCAGTTATTTGAGATGAATTATTTCGACCAAATTATCATTCAACGTAATCACTAACATTATGACAACAAAATCTATTTTAAACCTAGCTTTGAGGATTGTTCCAGCAGCTATATTGTTGCAAACCCTCTATTTTAAGTTTTCTGCAGCTCCGGAATCAGTCTATATTTTTGAAACTTTAGGATTAGAACCGTATGGACGAATAGGATTGGGAATCATAGAACTTATCGTGGCCATTCTGATTCTTATCCCTAAAACTACCTGGCTTGGGGCTTTAATGGGAATTGCCATTATGTGTGGTGCTATCTTCTCTCATCTTACCAAATTGGGTATAGTAGTACAAAATGATAGGGGCACCTTGTTCATTTTGGCTCTGATCACTTTTATTTTTTGCATAATTCTTGCATGGACAAACCGAAATCAAATCCCATATTTGAACAAATAAAAGACAAAGATCCGGATTAATCCAAAAGCAGTGTATCTTGTAGGGGTATGGGATGTTACACTGTTACTGAACCTACTAAAAATCGCCTCACAAGAAGCGTTATGCTTCTCCTTGCTGTTTTTTGCTTTAAAGTAAATGCGCAAAAAAGATACCAATGCCATTGTCAACTACACGGACAAAATAATTATCAAAGCCAATATTGACACACAAACCGATGCATTTTTCTATAGAAATAAAGAGGAGGATACACGACTTCATTTAAAACCCAATAATAGATATCGACTTTTTCTATCCTTGGATTACGAGTTTATCGGGGTTAGTGTGGGTTTGGTGCCAAAGTTTCTGGGGGCAAATAGCGATGAAAACCTAAAAGGGGAATCTTCTTTTACGGACTATCAGTTCAGGTTTTTTTTAGGAAGATGGGTACAAGGACTAAACTACAGCAAAGTTTCTGGATATTACGTGAGGAACACGAAAGATTTTGCGCATAACTGGATAGAGGGCTAGAACCCTTACATTCAGTTCAACAACTTATTCAGCAAGGTGTATGGCATGTCTACCTCCTATGTTTTTAATCCAAATTTCTCTTATAGGAACATTGTCTATCAAAATGAGTGGCAAAAAATAAGTAGCGGAAGTTTAATTGGTTCTTTATATTATGATTACAATATTTTTGATTTAAACGAAGCGGATGTCATAAATAGGGAAAAGTTTTTTAACGTACGATTGGCACCAGCGTATTATTATACCTTTGTACTTCACGATAATTGGTTTTTGTCAGCAAACCTGTCCCCTTCCCTAGGATTGCGCTTCTCCAAAACTGAATCTGGAGTGGAAGATAATCTAGAGATTGAAAACAATACCTATATTACTCGACGTTTAGGAGGTGGCATTAATTTAGGGTATAGTTCAAAAAGGATAATTTATGGGCTAAACATCAGTTTTAGTGCTGACTGGTACAACGAGGACAATGTTTCCACTACTGAAAACGACCAATTTTATGGTCTACTCTACTTTGGATATCGATTCGACCCTCCCAAAGTCCTTGATAAAATTTTTCGCCCGAACAAGCATTAACAATAGCATTCTATTCCGATAACATCTTTGTTTTAGCTAATTCTTAATCTAAAAAGAGAAATTATAGACTATTCATTAATACTTAAACAAAAAGACAGTTAAACGACATAAAATGCACGTTTAAATGCATTTTTATCGATAGAGCAGTATTAATTGTCTAAAAAATATTCGATAAAATGCACTTTTTAGTCGTTAAAAGTAAAAACCTATGAAAAATTCATAAGTATTCACTCCGATTGTTTTTGATCTTTGTCATGTATTAACCCCCAAATCTATACATCATGACACGATCTATTATTTACAGCCTCCTTATTTCAGGAACAATACTAGCCAGTCAAACTACTTTTGCACAGGCGGACAAAAAAATGATTAACGACACTATGGAAGGAAGTGTATCCACTATTGATGGATACGTACCTAACATGTCGATTACTAAAGATGGAAAAACAGCCTACTTTAGCAAAGGCACTTACGAAAAACCGCTTTACGGTGTATTCTCCAAAAAAGAATTGGTGTACCACGTTTACCGTGCAGAAAATGTAAATGGTGAATGGACCAATATCACCCAATTGGACGTATGTCCAAAACACTATTCGGCCAAACACCCTACCGTTACGGCTGATGGGTCGCGTTTGTTCTTTGCCTCCAACATGAAAGGAACCTTTGGCAAGTATGATATTTATGTTGCTGATATTGCTGCAGATGGAACTCCAGGTGTATCCAAGAATTTAGGTCCCAAAGTAAACACGAAGGAAGACGAACTTTACCCTAGTATTTATAACGAAACCTTATTGTTCTTTGCCTCAGAAGGTAGAGATGGTTTTGGCGGATTGGATCTTTATGCCTCCCAAGTAGTAAAAAACACACTTACCACATCTGTTAACCTTGGTGGACACATCAATAGCAACAGCGATGAGTATGCCATTCAACTTAGTCCAGAAAAAAAATTGGGATTTGTAGTATCCAATAGAGGATTCAACAACACCATATCACAATATACGGTAGCTTATGGACGTTCAAGTAAGCAGAATCAGTATAACGATGTTGCCGAAAGAGATGCAGGACTCCAAACCGTTATGAATGAAGATGCCTACGAATATGTAGATACTTCTTTTCAAGACGAACAATAGAGCTACTGATTACCAAAAACTTATTGAATCGGTCAATAAACCTGAAGTGTCTTATGGAGTTGTTTCATAGCCGAAACTCGAAACACTCATAAGGATGATAAGAAAGACAGGGGGAAACTGAAAGACTATCATAGAAAGCGGGTTGTATTATTTCAATCTGACCGATTTACACCAAGAATAGGATGCTGATGGGACGGCATCCTATTTTTTTATGCAATTATTTGAAATACAATAATTTACATTAAATACAATCACTACGCCCCTCCTCTATTTTAAGCTGTTGGATTTTTCTAAAAGTGCATTTGAACGAAAATAACTACAAAAGTTCCTCTCAATTGTTAAAAAATTCTAATTTAACTCTTGAAATAATACAATCCCAAATCTATTAAGTCATGAACAAAAACTACTTTACTCGAAAAAAAGGCGTCCCAAAACCTCTTTTCACCTTACTTTTTTGACGAGGTAAAACCTCAACTAAACAAAAATTTAGCGCTTAATCCCTAAAGGGATTACACCCATTTTGAAGCAAACCAGAAATGGAGCTGTTATTGTGGTTGTCCCACGTAGCAATTCAATTCATTTTCATTGGTTTATCCCAACTTCAAAATTGTGGAAGAGGGCAATTATGCCCAAAACTTAACCTACGAAATAAAATATGTAACAGTATTAATCCCCCTAATCTTTCTTATCATGAAAACAAATACTTTAAAAATTGCCATCATCGACAATGATGATGCTATCGGCGGCATTTACAAGCAATACTTTCAGGAAAATGAGCAGTACGAACTACATGGAGTTTATAGTTCCGTCCATAGGCTCTTATCCGATTTTGGTCGTTCCCATCCAGATATTATTATCTGCGAGGCCATGCTCAACGGAATTTCGGGCATTGATGGCCTAGAGTACTTTTACCGAAAGAACAAAGACCTCAAAGTACTGATGATGAGCCATAAAAATGACTTTAAACTCATCAAGGAAGCCTTTAAAAAAGGGGCGAGCGGCTATCTTATTAAACCTATTACCAAGGATAGATTGTTCAGTGCTTTGGATGCACTTAACCAACATGGGATTGCCCTGGAATTGGACGTTGCCAAGAAAATCATCGATTCGTTCCAGACAAAATCGTTTGATGTATTCTCGAAAAAAGAAAACGAGATCATTGAACTCCTTACCCAGGGATTCACCTATAAAATGATTGCGGACAAGCTTTTTGTTACCCCAAGTGCAGTTAATTTTCACATTCAAAATATTTATGTAAAGCTCAACGTAAACTCAAAATCGGAAGCTTTACGAAAACTCAAGGAAATGGAAATGCAACAGTTGAATGCGGCGTAAACCGGAAACTTCCACTAAACAAAAAACCCTGACGATTTCGTCAGGGTTTTTCTATTATAGAACTTAATTAAGTTTACTTCACTTCTTCGAAGTCAACATCTTCTACGTTGTCTCCTTCAGAGGCTCCATTTCCAGCGCCATCGCCACCAGTTGCGTCTCCTCCAGCAGCTCCTGCTCCTGCAGCGCCGCCTTGTGCTTCAGCTTGTGCCTTGTACATCTCTTCGGAAGCTACTTTCCAAGCTTCGTTGATTTTTTCCAAAGCAGGCTCAATAACCGCTAGGTCTTTGCCTTCAAAGGCTTTTTTCAATTCTTCCAAAGCATCTTCGATTGGCTTTTTCTTGTCATCTGACAATTTATCGCCAAACTCGCTCAATTGCTTTTCTGTTTGGAAGATCATAGCATCGGCCTCGTTCAACTTATCAGCTGTTTCCTTGGCTTTTTTATCGGCATCGGCATTAGCTTCTGCTTCTGCTTTCATCTTTTCGATTTCTTCCTCGGTCAATCCAGAAGAAGCCTCAATTCGAATGTCTTGTGACTTACCAGTAGCTTTGTCCGTTGCAGAAACCTTGATAATACCGTTTGCGTCAATATCGAAGGTCACTTCAATTTGAGGTGTACCTCTTGGTGCTGGTGGAATACCGTCCAAATGGAATCTACCGATAGTTTTGTTGTCTGCTGCCATAGGTCTTTCCCCTTGCAACACATGGATTTCAACCGAAGGTTGATTATCCGCTGCAGTAGAGAATACCTGTGATTTCTTGGTCGGGATGGTAGTGTTCGCTTCAATTAATTTAGTGAACACGCTTCCCATAGTTTCGATACCCAATGAAAGTGGGGTAACATCCAACAAGAGTACATCTTTTACATCTCCGGTTAATACACCACCTTGGATAGCTGCACCTACGGCCACAACCTCATCTGGGTTTACACCTTTAGATGGTTTTTTGCCGAAGAATTTCTCAACAGCTTCCTGTACCGCAGGGATACGAGTAGAACCACCTACCAAAATAATCTCATCAATATCGCTTTTTGAAAGTCCTGCAGATTTCAATGCAGTCTCACAAGGAGCAATTGTTCTTTTTACCAAATCAGCGATCAATTGCTCAAACTTGGATCTGGACAATGTTCTTACCAAGTGTTTTGGTCCTGAAGCTGTTGCTGTAACGTAAGGCAAGTTAATCTCTGTTTGTGCAGAAGATGATAACTCAATTTTAGCCTTTTCAGCAGCTTCTCTCAAACGTTGAAGCGCCATTGGGTCTTCACGAAGATCCATATCTTCATCTTTCTTGAACTCTTCGGCCAACCAATCAATAATTTTTTGGTCAACATCGTCACCACCCAAGTGGGTATCACCATCCGTGGCCAATACTTCAAAAACACCATCTCCCAATTCAAGAATGGAAACATCGTGCGTACCGCCACCAAAGTCAAATACCACAATTTTTTGCTCGGTGTCTTTTTTATCAAGACCATACGCCAAAGAAGCGGCAGTTGGCTCGTTAATGATTCGTTCCACAGTAAGTCCTGCAATTTCACCAGCTTCTTTAGTGGCCTGCCTTTGTGAATCGTTAAAATATGCAGGAACGGTAATTACCGCTCTAGTTACATCTTGCCCCAAGTAATCCTCAGCAGTTTTCTTCATTTTTTGAAGAATCATTGCGGACAATTCTTGTGGTGTGTACAAACGACCGTCCACATCTACACGTGGGGTATCGTTGTCCCCTTTTACCACCTTATAAGGAACTCTATTTGCTTCCTTACTGGATTCAGAGTATTTGTTACCCATAAATCGCTTAATGGAATAAATCGTTTTGTGAGGGTTGGTCACGGCTTGTCTTTTTGCAGGGTCACCGACCTTAATCTCCCCACCTTCAACAAATGCAATCATCGATGGAGTAGTACGTTTACCTTCGGCATTTGGAATTACCACCGGCTCGTTACCTTCCATTACAGAGACGCAGGAGTTGGTCGTACCTAAGTCTATACCTATAATCTTGCTCATCGTATCTAAAGTTATATCTGTTTAAAAATTCGTTTTCGTTTCGTTCAGTAAAATGTCAATGATTATGCCACGAGCTAGAATATGACAAGGTGTCAGATAATTGTCAAAACCCCATAAAATCCCCGCATAATTACAAGTGTCATAATGATTGTTTAAAAAGGAGCTTCGATATTTAAATATTCTCATTTTAATCTCCTTTAGCTTACTATATTTGACACTGTAAATTGATTTTATGGAGTGCATTAGTGTGTTTGATATGCTTAAGATCGGTGTGGGGCCTTCCAGCTCCCATACACTTGGGCCTTGGCGGGCTGCCGAACGTTGGATAGCTGAGCTTGAAGAGCAAGAGGTTTTTAACCAAGTGAAGCACATTAGAGCATACCTATATGGCTCACTTTGCCTTACGGGAAAGGGACACGCAACAGATATTGCAGTGGTGATGGGTTTGTTAGGCACCGACCCGGAAACCGTAGACATTGACAGCATTTCAGGAAGTGTTGACAGGATTAAAACCGAAAATAAGTTGGATTTTGGTGGAAAAAGGGTGATTCCTTTCAGTTTTCAGAATGATATTATATTCAAAAAAGAGTTCTTGCCATTTCACGCCAATGGGATTCAGTTTGAAGCAGAACTGATCAACGGCGAGTTCATTACCGAAACTTATTACTCTATTGGTGGTGGGTTTGTGGTCAAAGAAGAACTCACACATGCCAAGGAAAACAAAGAGACCTTTAAAACTTTTCCTCATCCCGTAAAAACGGGTGATGAGTTACTCCAACATTGCAATGCCCAGAACAAATCCATCTCCAAAATTGTAATGGAAAACGAGCTTTCCCTTAGAACTACATCGGAAATTGATGAAGGCATTGCCCGTATTTGGAATACAATGCTGGAAAGCATCTATGTTGGCTGCCATACCGAAGGCAAACTACCAGGAGGCCTAAATGTGAAGAGACGTGCATACGAGATACATCAAAAATTAAAAGGTAACGTCCCTTATTCCAATCCACAGGAATGGTTGGAAAGTATCCGAGATACGGAGGTGAAATTCCGTCAGATCATTAAATGGGTGAGCTGTTTTGCGCTCAGTGTAAATGAGGTCAATGCTTCTTTAGGACGAGTTGTAACCGCTCCCACCAACGGAAGTGCAGGCGTAATCCCATCTGTTTTGATGTACTATATGGTTATTGAAAACCATGACGCCAATTTTGACGATGTAAAACAGTTTTTATTGGTGGCCAGCGAAGTGGGAAGCATCTTTAAAAAAGGAGCCACCATTTCCGCAGCGATGGGTGGTTGCCAAGCTGAAATCGGCGTATCCTCGGCTATGGCGGCTGCTGGACTCACCGAACTAATGGGTGGCTCACCGGAACAAGTATTGATTGCCGCCGAGATTGCCATGGAACACCATCTTGGCCTCACCTGTGATCCTATAGGTGGATTGGTACAAGTACCCTGTATTGAAAGAAATGCCATGGGAGCCATTAAGGCGATAAATGCTGCAGAATTGGCTTTGGATACTGACCCAAATGATTGCAAAGTGCCTTTGGATAAAGTAGTGAACACCATGTGGGAAACTGCCAAAGACATGAGCTCCAAATACAAGGAAACTTCCGAAGGTGGACTGGCCGTAGGTGTATTTTTAAGTGACTGTTAGTCCATACAACCTTCCTTGCCCCTGGTATCAATCAGGTAAATTACCTTCCATTCCCCATCAAAATTGATGAGCTGGAACGAATTAATCCCACAATGACTAAACTCACCGTTCAACCAAAACTCGTACCCTACCCAGGCATTGGCCATGGTTCTATCCACCTAAATAGAAAAGGAAGTGAGTTTTTCCTGAAACTTGATACTATCGGGAATACTAACGATTGATTTAAGGAATTTAGAAAACTCCTCGGTTTTAAATAGTGTTTTACCTTCGGGGTTTCTTCCTGTGGTTTGCAACACAATTTGGTCAGCTACTGTGCTTTTGATAATGGTTGAATCTTGTTTATGAAACCCATCAAAAAAAGTTTCTATAACCTGCTTAACTTGATTTTCGACTTCTTCGTTCGAAGGATTTGGGCCCTGTGCATATCCTAAAGTACCCAAAGCAAAAAAAACCATACAACTGAACAGTTTTCTCATTTTATTAGTTTTTTGATTGGAGTCTAAATTAAACAAATCTGCTTACTTTTAGCCATCAAATAAAATAAGATGTCTACAGCTAAAAAAGAATATAAGAGAGTTACGGTAAAATCGTTGGTGGATATGAAAAAGACTGGCGAGAAAATCAGCATGCTCACTTCCTACGACTATTCCATGGCCAAAATTGTGGATGGCGCCAATGTGGATGCCATTTTGGTCGGTGATTCCGCCAGTAATGTGATGGCCGGACACGAAACCACATTGCCCATTACTCTCGATCAAATGATTTATCATGCCACTTCTGTGGTAAGAGCTGCTAAAAGAGCTTTAGTTGTAGTGGATATTCCTTTTGGAAGCTATCAGGGGGATTCCAAAGAAGCTTTGCGTTCAGCTATTAGAATCATGAAAGAAAGTGGTGCGCATGCCGTTAAAGTTGAAGGTGGAGAGGAGATTAGAATTTCCATTAGCCGAATTTTGGAAGCCGGGATTCCTGTGATGGGTCATTTAGGGCTTACCCCACAATCCATTTATAAATTTGGAACCTATACCGTTCGTGCCAAGGAAGAAGAAGAGGCCGAAAAACTAAAATCCGATGCCAAGTTATTGGAAGAATTGGGCTGTTTTGCCATTGTTTTGGAGAAAATTCCGGCAAAACTGGCCAAGGAAGTAGCCGAAAGTGTTTCCATACCTGTAATTGGTATCGGCGCAGGAGGACATGTAGATGGCCAAGTTTTGGTAGTTCACGATATGTTGGGAATGACTCACGAGTTCCACCCAAGGTTTTTGAGAAGATATCTCAACCTTTATGATGAAATGAGTAACGCTATTTCCCAATACGTGGAGGATGTGAAAAGTCAGGATTTTCCGAGCGAAGACGAATCTTATTAAATTACAGCTAGCAATTGTCAATAAACAATAACCAACACTCCACCTCCTCCAATCTTCAAGTGCTCTTTGAAGACAACCACCTAATTGTTATTAATAAGCGAGTTGGTGATATAGTTCAGGGCGATAAAACAGGGGATGACCCTTTGAGTGAGGTCGTAAAGCAATATTTGAAGGAGAAATACAATAAGCCCGGTAACGTTTATTTGGGGGTGGTGCACCGATTGGACCGCCCAACTTCAGGAATTGTACTTTTTGCAAAAACATCGAAAGCCCTTCCTCGTCTCAATAAAATGTTCGCGCAAGGAGAAACCAAAAAATTGTATTGGGCCGTTGTTAAAAATATGCCTTCCCAAGAAAGTGGCGCCTTGACCCATTGGCTAGTTCGAAACCCAAAACAAAACAAATCCTACGCAAACTCCAAGGAAGTTCCAAATAGTAAAAAAGCTGAACTGGATTATAAAATCCTCAAAAAGCTGGATAACTATTATCTGCTGGAAATTGATTTAAAAACGGGCAGACACCATCAAATTAGGGCGCAATTGGCAGCTATTGGCTGTACCATAAAAGGGGATTTAAAATATGGTGCCGATCGAAGCAATAAAGATGGTGGCATTCACCTTCACGCTAGAAGTTTGACCATTACGCACCCAGTAAAAAAGGAACCTATTACGTTTTTGGCTCCTCCACCAGAAGACCCTGTTTGGAATGCTTGTATTAGCGAGTAAGTGCCAAAGCTTTTTCTCTAATTATTTGTCCTACCGGCTTGTTCTGCAAGTGACTTTCCAGCCACGATAAAATGTCCAGATACAGGAACGCCCTTTTTTCGTATGGATGGTTCTCGTATTTCTTCAACTCGTTGTACAACTTCTGGAATTCCCCTTTCAAATCCGTTGGGTAGATATCACCAAGGTTTCTTAAGAATTTGATCATCTCCTTTTGAACCTCATGTAAATCGTTCATTTTCAGCAAGAACTTGTACGTGCTCTTGAGCTGTACTTCCAGGTGGTAGTCCATTCCTGCTTCATAATGCGCCACCAGGCTTAACACTCGGGCAAAGCACATTAAGTCCTCCCGCATCTTTAACTTCTTATTTGAAATTATCTTTTTGAGATAGGCTATACAGTTTTTATTATCTCCATTACCGAAGTAAAGACAGGCAATTTTATAATAAAGCAACATAATGTGATGTTCATCTATCTGCTGTCTGTGTTTTTTGATGCCGTATTCAATAATGTTCACCAAGTATATTCCCTTATCAAAAGTCCCCTCCAAAAAGTGAAGGTTTAATTTATTGGTGTTGATGTATAAAAAGGCCAGTGAACTAATATTATCATTCTTTGGAAACTTGGGATCCTTTACCTGCTCTTCCAAACGCTCCAGGGTCTCCCTAAACTGAGATGCATATTTCACAAAGAACAGTGACTCCAATAAGTAATGGTTCCCCTTTAAGAAGAACACGGGGTTCAGTGGAATCATATGCTTATTTTCATAAAATAGGTCCACCCATTTACTGGCATATTTATAGGCTGACAAAAAGTCTTGAATTAAAAGACTGTACCACAAATGTGCCTTGTAGAGCCATAATTTTTCACGGAACCCAAGTTTTTCAATGTCGTATTTGGGCATATGCTCCTCAAAGTAACTTTTTACTTTTTGAAGGTCCTCATCACTTCTTACATAACCCACTTTCAACATCATTCCATAAAGTTGAAGCGAGAGATTGGACAGCTTGCTGGTCATCACATTTTGTGCGGAAAGCTCTTTTGCCTCAATGGCAAGTTCATCTGCTCTATCCGGGATACTCCGGGTGATATATTGAGTCTCAATAACTTTTTCCAACTCTACAATTTCGTAGGCAACATTCTTCTCTTCATTCTCGATTGCAAAACTCTTGGCTTTCTCCAAAATCTTCAAGCTTTGCTTGTACAGTCCTTTCTGATAAAGAATGGTAGCAAAATCCAGTTGTTCCCGTATCTGAATTCGAACGTTTTGGTTCACCGGGTTCAAACGTAAACTCACTAAAATTTGCTTATACAAATGCGCTTTTAGATTGGAAAGTTGTGATTTTTTGACAATGCCGCTATCCAAAATCTGCCGCTCATCGTACTTCCGCATCTTATCCAAGAGATTAAAAAGAGCCAAAAACTTAGCATCCGTGTTGACACCCAATCGGCCAACATAGAGCTTAAATTGACGTTTTTCTGATTTGGAAAGTGATTTTACCAGTACAAACAAAGCATCCTTATGGGCATTTGTCATCGTAAAAAATATTGTTTAAACTATTGTTTTTCAGTTATTTAAACTTCACCGAAAGCAATTAAGCATTGTAACATACTCTCAGCTGCTTTTCGTCTTCAGCCTGCCTTCCCTATTTTCGTAAGTCATAGAAAAAAACAGGTTGATATAATGGGTAAAGATAAGGTAGAAATTTTTGACACAACACTAAGAGATGGAGAACAGGTGCCTGGTTGTAAACTGGATACCGAACAAAAATTAATCATTGCCGAACGATTGGATGAACTGGGAGTTGATGTAATCGAGGCAGGGTTTCCCATATCTAGCCCAGGTGATTTCAAATCGGTAAACGAAATTGCCAAGTTGGTTAAAAATGCCAGGGTTTGTGGATTGACGCGTGCCGTGAAAAAAGACATCGAAGTAGCAGCAGAAGCCATCAAGGATGCCAAAAGGCCAAGAATACATACCGGAATCGGAACTTCCGAATCCCATATTAAATATAAATTCAACTCTACCCAAGATAAAATCATCGAGCGTGCCGTTGAGGCAGTAGCATATGCCAAAACTTTCGTGGAAGATGTTGAGTTCTATGCGGAAGATGCCGGACGAACAGACAACGAGTATTTGGCTCGCATCTGTGAAGCGGCCATTAAAGCTGGAGCAACCGTACTTAACATTCCGGATACTACGGGATATTGCCTACCGGAAGAGTACGGTGCAAAAATGAAGTACCTAAGAGAAAATGTAAAGGGGATAGATAAAGCTATTCTTTCTTGTCACTGCCACAACGATTTAGGTTTGGCCACAGCGAACTCCATTGCAGGTGTAGTCAACGGAGCCAGACAAATTGAGTGTACCATTAACGGTATTGGCGAAAGAGCGGGCAACACTTCTTTGGAAGAGGTGGTGATGATTATGAGACAGCATCCTTATTTAAACTTGGACACTGATATTAATAGCAAATTGCTTTGGGATACCAGTACCATGGTTTCACAAAAAATGGGAATGCCGGTGCAGCCTAACAAAGCTATTGTAGGTTCCAATGCCTTCGCACACAGTTCAGGTATTCACCAAGATGGGGTGATCAAACAAAGAGAAACCTACGAAATTATCGACCCTAAAGATGTTGGGGTAAGTGAATCTTCCATTGTTTTGACGGCTCGAAGTGGACGTGCAGCATTGGCTTACCGCGCCAAAAACGTAGGCTATGAACTTACAAAGCTTCAATTGGATACGGTATATCAAAACTTCTTGAAGTATGCTGATGTTAAAAAAGAAATTTTGGATGAGGACATCCACGAGATTGTTGAAACCAGCAATATTGGCATGAAAAACTTGGCTTAAATCAAAACAACTGTATGACATTAAAAATAGCATTGCTTCCTGGAGATGGAGTTGGACCCGAAGTGTTGGCCCAGGCAGTAAAATGTTTAAAGGCCGTTGAAGAAACCTTTAACCAGCATTTTATTTTTAAAGAAGCTCCCGTTGGCGCCATCGCCATAGAAAAAACTGGGACTCCCCTACCCGATGCAACTTTAACGTTATGCAAAGAATCTGATGCCGTGCTTTTTGGAGCCATTGGTGACCCAAAATACGACAACGACCCAGATGCAAAGGTGCGACCTGAACAAGGATTGCTTCAATTGCGAAAAGAGCTTGGGTTATTTGCGAACATTAGACCTGTTTTATCTCATCCAACTTTATTGGATAAATCTCCTTTGAAAAAGAAAGTGATCAACGGAACGGATTTTGTAATCTACCGTGAACTAACGGGGGGAATTTATTTTGGAGAGAAAAAATTGAATCCAGAAGGTACGGTAGCTTCCGACCTTTGCGAATACTCCGAAAATGAAATAAGCCGGATTGCCCATTTGGCATTCAAAGCGGCTAAAGGTCGAAAAAAGAAACTCACTTTGGTGGATAAGGCCAACGTTTTGGAATCTTCCAGACTTTGGCGCAAGGTCGTAACTAAAATTGGGGAGAGTTATCCCGAAGTAGCGTTGGACTTTTTATTTGTGGACAATGCTGCCATGCAAATCATCCTAAACCCAAAACAGTTTGATGTTATTTTGACAGAAAATATGTTTGGTGATATTATTTCGGATGAAGGTAGTGTTATCGGTGGTTCAATTGGGCTGTTGGCATCGGCTTCCGTAGGCGAGGAAAATGCACTCTTTGAGCCTATCCATGGTTCGTATCCACAAGCCAAAGGAAAAGATATTGCCAACCCGATTGCTTCTATACTCTCCGTAGCCATGCTTTTGGAGCATTTTGGACTAGCTGAAGAGGCTTGGGCCGTAAAAAAAGCAGTTGACAAATCCCTTAAAAAAGGCATTGTCACCCCAGATTTAAATGAGAACAGTCAATACGGCACCAATCAAGTAGGTGATTTTATAGCTCATAACATCGTAGATATTGAAGATGATTTTAGAATGAACGATGAAAACATTGACTTGGGAAAATCAACAATTATTTAAACTAGCTTTCACTTTCAATTTCTTCTGATGTCAACTCTTTAATGGTATTATTGAATTCTTCTTTGAATTCAACAAACTTTTCACCTGTCGCCGGCCCATTAAAACCTGTATGAATCTTCCGTACTTCCCCGGTTTTATCAATATAAATTGTAGTCGGGTAAGAAAGAATGTGATTCAACATAGGAAGCTTTTCGTTGGCCTTCTGTTTGTTTGAAGTTCCATATTGAGCCAATAAAATTGGGTAAGGTACTTCCTCGCGTTCCTTAAGTCGATTTATTCCTTCGAAAGCCTTCTCTTCTGTTTTCGCATACTCAAAAGCCAAGCCCACAAAAGCTAAATCCAAATCTGGGTTGTTTTTGATGAAATCCACATAAAATCGGGTTTCATCCAAACAATTTGTGCACCAAGTACCCATAATCTGCACAAGCACAGCTTTATCTTCAAATATTGGGTCTTGCAAATCCACCATTTTTCCATCTGTATTTGGAAACGAAAAATCAAACCTGTCGTATCCCTCTCGCAAAAAGGTAAGTTCATTGGAATCTGGAAGTTTAAACGCTTCGTTCCTAGCTCCCATAAATTCCTGAACCGTGTGTTTACCCGAATAAAATTTTCCATTTAAAGTACTATCGGTCACTTGGGCCAAAAACAAGAACACATGGGAACCATCAAATGCAGAAAGCTTCATACTATCGCCTGTAACAACTCCATCCAAGTAACGGTAATCTCCAGTCTTGGTCCTAAACGTCCCTTTTACTTTATTTCCACTTTGCATAAAAATACCCTTTGCCGGATACTCATCTTCAGTATTTACATTGAAATAAGTTTCCCAAACACCCGAAATGTTTACAGCTGCATCTGCTTCCACCTTAAAACGTTCATTTGTGCCATGGGTAGCAGTAAATGGAACCCTTCGCTCCTTGCTCTCTTCAATAAACTCACCTGTAATTTGATCAGGTGTATAAGTGCCGGATATATGTCCTTCAAAAACGGGCATTCGAATATGTATGGAATCCCCTTTAAAAGTGAATTCATCTATAGTGACAACTTCTTCTGCATTAAATACGTTCATCTGGTACTCTCCCTCATCATTTTTGGAAAGTGTAAACTCAAAAGGCAACTTTTGCGATTCGGAAACTTCGATTTTGGCCAGCCAATCGCCGGTTGTCAATTCGATTTTTTCTTCTTTTTCACAAGAGGTCAACACGACTATAAGCCCTACTATAACTATCCCTATCCTATTCATTTAGTGAAAGTTTTTTCCTAAAATAAGTAAATACAATTTAAAACAAAACATCCCTTACGCTCTAAGGTCATTATTATCGTTGAATCTGTTCCCCTATTGTTATATATTTGTCCCCTCTAAAAATGGGGTATGAAGATTTCTTACAACTGGTTGAAGCAATTTGTGCAAATTGATTGGGACGCTCAAAAAACAGGCAAACTTTTAACGGATTTAGGTCTGGAAGTTGAGGGTATATCACAATTTGAATCAGTTAAGGGCGGATTAAAGGGTATCGTGGTTGGACATGTGCTCACTTGTGAAAAACATCAAAATGCCGATAGACTTAAATTAACCACTGTTGATGTTGGACAGGAAGCACCACTGCAAATTGTATGTGGGGCACCTAATGTAGCCGCAGGACAAAAAGTACCGGTAGCCACTATTGGAACTACTCTTTACACCAAAGAAGGAGAAGCCTGGGTAATAAAGAAGGGGAAAATTCGTGGAGAGGCCAGTCAAGGTATGATCTGTGCCGAGGATGAAATTGGCGTTGGTGAAAGCCATGCCGGAATTATGGTATTGAATGAAGAACTGGTGCCAGGAACCCCCTGTTCCCAAGTATTCGAAATAGAAAATGATGAAGTCTTTGAAATAGGCCTTACCCCTAACCGTGCTGATGCCATGAGCCATTTTGGTGTGGCACGTGACCTAAAAGCTGGTTTGGAACAAAAAGAAATTCAAAAAGAACTTGTCACTCCTTCTACCAGTAATTTTTCCATTGACAATCGCTCGTTGAAAGTTGACATTGAAGTTCTAGAAAGCGACCTTGCTCCAAGATATTGTGGCGTCACCATCAGCAATCTAGTGGTTCAAGATTCTCCAGATTGGTTAAAAAACAGATTGAAAGCCATTGGTTTGGCCCCGATAAACAATATTGTAGATGTTACCAATTATGTACTTCACGAATTGGGTCAGCCCTTGCATGCTTTTGATGCATCCAAAATAAAAGGTAACAAGGTTGAGGTAAAAACTTTATCCGCCGGAACCAAATTTACAACTTTGGACGAGGTGGAGCGAGAGTTGCACGAAGATGACCTTATGATTTGTGACGAAGAAAAACCCATGTGTATTGCAGGGGTTTTTGGTGGTCTTCATTCCGGTGTTACGGAACATACAACTTCCATATTTTTAGAAAGTGCCTATTTTGACCCAGTTTCTATAAGAAAGACGGCCAAAAGACATGGATTGAATACCGACGCTTCTTTTAGGTTTGAAAGGGGTATCGATATTAATTTGACAAAATATGCCCTTAAAAGGGCAGCACTATTGATCAGGGAGATTGCAGGAGGGTATATTACATCCGAGATTGCCGATTTGTTCCCTAAAAAGCCACAGGAGAGACAAGTATTCTTGACATTCAACAAAATCAATTCATTGATTGGTCAGGAAATTCCAAGGGATACCATTAAATCCATTCTTTCCTCCTTGGAAATTAAAATCAATAACGTTACAGAATCAGGTTTAGGACTTACCATTCCTACTTATCGAGTGGATGTTACCAGAGAGGTTGACGTTATTGAGGAGATTTTACGAGTGTTCGGCTATAACAATATTGATTTCAAAGAAAAATTGAACGCATCCATTGCCAAAACATCGAGGTTTGAGAACTACAGAATCCAAGATGTGGTCGGAAGTATGTTGGCCTCCAAAGGTTTCTATGAAATTATGACCAACAGCTTGGTTTCATCGGATATTACGTCTGGTGATGAAAGCGCTGTTGAAATGCTGAATCCATTAAGTTCCGATTTATCGGTGCTACGGACTTCCATGCTTCATTCTGGGTTACAGACCGTAAGCTACAACCACAATAGGCAAAAAACAGACCTGAAGCTCTTCGAATTTGGCAAAACCTACCACACAGTGGATGGCCAACATCAGGAAAAGCAGCATTTGGCGATTTTAATATCTGGGAACCGAACGCAAAATAGCTGGGCAGTTGCCTCCAAAAAATCTGAGTTTTTCTATCTGAAAGGAATTGTGGAAAACGTTTTTGAACGTTTGGGTCTCCGGGACATCGACACAAATCCATTATCGGATTCGGATTATGCCGAAGGAATTTCCTATACAAAGAACAATAAGGTCCTTGTATCGCTAGGTTTGGTCAGCAAAGCTGCTTTAAAGCGTTTTGACATCAAACAAGAGGTGTTTTATGCCGATTTGGACTGGGATACCATTTTGGCTTCTGTTAGCACCAAGAATATGGTTTTTCAAGAAATCCCAAAATTCCCAGAGGTTACCAGAGATTTTGCATTGTTATTGGATGATTCTGTTTCGTTCCAAAAAGTGTATGACATTGCTTGGAAGACAGAGAAAAAGTTACTCAAAAAGGTCAACTTGTTCGATGTGTATACGGGTGAAAACCTTCCGGAAGGCAAAAAATCCTATGCGGTCAGCTTTACATTAATGGATGAAAAGAAAACGCTGACCGATAAGCAAATCGACAAGATAATGGGCAAATTATTGTCACAGTATCAGAAGGAATTGGGAGCGGAACTTCGCTAATTACATTTGGGCAGGTAAAATAACACTGTCTATTTCGTGAACCACACCATTATTTTCCAAGTTAAGGTCTGCAGTTGTGATTCTTGCTGTATTACCTACAGGGTCGGTAAGTACGATATCGTAACCATCTAAGTGAGCTTGTAATTTCTTCCCTTGAACGGTTGTAAAACTCGCCGTTCCATTACCTCTGGACATCGCTCGCAATATTCTGGAGGCTGTTAATTGGCCCGCCACAATATGATAGGACAATAAGGATTTTAGGGCACTCTTGTCCTTGGCATTGATCAACTCATTTATTTTATTGTTCGAAAACTTGGCAAAAGCAGCATCAGAGGGGGCAAAAATGGTAAAAGGCCCAGATTTTTCAAGCAAAGCACCCAATTCAGTTGCATTTACCGCACTTAATAAAATTTGATGGTTGTCCAATTTATCGACCGGATATGACAATGAATTATCGGAAGTATTTTGGGCAGTAGAACAAATGGAAAAAGCCATACAAAGGCCTAGTAAAAATTTGGTTGCGGGGGTGTTCATGAGGCTAGGCAAGTTTTAGGCTTGTTCTTTTTTATTTTGATTACACGATTAACTACCAAAAACGTCGATAAGATACATCTTTTTTGCTGACACGCTCTCGTTTTTTACATCATGAGAATCTATTTAACACAAACTTAACATTGTGTTTTTATGACAAATGTCAGTATCGAAAATTCAAATCCTTAAATTTGAGAAGATTACTAAAAAATAGCATGATTTTGAAAGGAACAAACATTGAACACAAACTTCAAAACATTAGAAATAAGAGTAGTGATAGCGAGCAAATTTTAGTTGAAGTTCAGCAAATTTTGAGTGAAGATTCGTTAAAGGAAACGAAAATTACCGATACGCTAGGTTCAAAAAACAATGCTCGGAAAAATAATTTTGAATTTGATCTGCTGGAAACGGACAAAATCTTTCATATTGACCAAATAAAAGAAATCTGTATTGATTATCGCTTGCGCTTTTTAAACAGCTCTTACTTTAAAGGTGAAATTCCTCAGGAAGCTATTTTCAAAATCAAACATTTAGAAACTGCCCACGATACGGAACTTAAAGGTTTTAAGATTATGGCTCCTTCAAAACTATTTAAGTTGGAAGATAAGGACGACCCCTTGCTCTTTGCCCCTATCGGAAACGATTATTACTATTTAATCCACAAATGGGGCAACGACCTGCACCCGTTGCGAAAAGCGTTTGCCTGGCCCTTTAAAAATATTGTGAACCTAGTTCTTCTGGTACTTTTGATCAGTTACTTTGTAACACTAATGGTTCCTGAAGGCTTGTTCTCCAAAAAGAACACCACGGCAGAGTTTTGGATCATCTACTTTTTTATGTTCAAATGCATTGCATCCATAGTGATTTTCTACGGATTTGCACTGGGCAAAAACTTTAACCCGGCCATCTGGAAAAGCAAATACTTTAACGCTTAAGCAGTTACCGCGTACATTTTTTCGCGCTGCTCTTTAATGGACTTATCGGACATATATTCATCAAAGCTCAAGTAACGATCAATGGCACCGTTAGGCGTTAATTCGATAATTCTATTTGCGACTGTGTTCACAAATTCATGATCGTGTGTAGTTAGTAGAATGGTACCCTTAAAGTTTTTCAATGAATTATTGAAAGCCGTAATACTTTCCAAATCCAAGTGGTTGGTAGGTTCATCCAACATTAAAACATTGGCTCGGAGCATCATCATACGACTGAGCATACAACGTACTTTTTCTCCTCCGGAAAGCACGGTACATTTTTTAAGAGCTTCTTCGCCACTAAAAAGCATTTTTCCCAAGAAACCTCTAATGTAAACCTCTTCTCTTTCCTCTTCAGTTTTGGCCCATTGACGCAACCAATCCACTAGATTAATGTCGTCTTTAAAAAATTCCGAATTATCCGCAGGCAAATAAGATTGTGTGGTGGTTACTCCCCATTGAAACTTGCCGCTATCGGGTTTAACTTTATCGGCAATAATATCGTAAAAAGCGGTTGTGGCTCGAGAGTCTTTCGAAAGGATGGCCACTTTATCACCTTTGGCCAAGTTGATATTCACATCCTTGAACAACAAATCACCATCTTCCGAAGTTGCTGACAGTTTTTCAACATTCAAAATTTGATCCCCAGCTTCGCGCTCCCGGTCAAAAATAATCGCCGGATATCTTCTACTTGAAGGTTTTATATCCTCGATTTTTAATTTGTCCAACATCTTTTTACGGGAAGTGGCCTGCTTGCTTTTTGCAACGTTCGCGCTAAATCGTTGGATAAATTCATTAAGTTCTTTGGCCTTTTCTTCGGCCTTTTTGTTCTGCTGGGCCCTTTGACGGGCAGCCAATTGGCTGCTCTCGTACCAAAATGTATAGTTTCCAGAAAATAAGTTGATTTTTCCAAAGTCGATATCTGCAATAGTGGTACAAACGGCATCCAAAAAGTGCCTATCGTGAGAAACCACAATTACCGTATTATCGTAGTTGGCCAAGAAATTTTCCAACCAGTTGATGGTATCGTAATCCAAATCGTTGGTAGGCTCATCCATAATCAATACATCGGGGCTACCGAACAAGGCTTGGGCCAAAAGTACCCGAACCTTTAGTTTGGAATCCAAATCCGCCATATTGGTATAGTGAAGGTCTTCTGTAATTCCAAGATTGGACAACATCGCTGCAGCATCACTATCTGCATTCCAACCGTTCATTTCTTCGAATTTCACCTGTAGTTCACCTATTTTCTCAGCATTTTCATCAGTATAGTCGGCATACAGGGCATCAATCTCCTTTTTTATTTCAAACAAAGGCTTGTTCCCCATCACAACGGTTTCCAAAACAGGATACTCATCGTAAGCATTATGGTTCTGTTCCAAAATGGACATTCTTTTCCCTGGCTCCAAATGTACATGGCCCGAAGTAGGATCAATCTGTCCAGATAATATTTTAAGAAACGTAGATTTACCAGCGCCATTGGCGCCAATGATGCCGTAACAATTCCCTTGAGCAAAGGTTACGTTAACCTCATCGAACAAAACTCTTTTGCCAAACTGTACGGATAAATTCGATACTGATAACATGCAACTATGTTTATTTTTTTGCAAAAATAGCTAAATACGATTCGTAATTCTAATTTAATAGCTCATATTTAAACGATGTAAAAACACCGTTTAACAACATTTAACTACACCTTAACAAGTTTAGCTTTAGGGGTTGCTTATTTTTGGTAGACAAATGAATCGTTCCCTTTATATGGTAAGATTTTTACTCGGCCTCACCTTATTGTCAACTCTTGTATCGTGCTCTGATTCTTCAGAAAACGGTTCTTCAGTTTTTTTTGGTGGTGAAATTGTAAATCCGACTAGCGATTATGTGGTGCTTTACCACAATGATTCTTATGTTGACTCTGTACAACTTAACGATAAAAACCGTTTTTCTTTTCAACTTGATGATATTCAAGATGGTCTTTATCACTTTGATCACACTCCTGAACTTCAATATGTATACTTGAGCCAAGGTGATAGCCTATTGGTGCGCCTGAATACAGTTGAATTTGATGAATCTTTGGTTTATTCGGGAAAAGGAAGTGAAATCAATAATTTTTTAATGGAGGTTTTCTTGGCGAATGAAAAAGAAGAGGCCATTATTGATGACTATTACGAACTTCCTCCTGAAGATTTTGGAAAGAAAATAGACTCTTTACACGCTCTAAAAGTTGAAAACCTTGAAGAACTGGCAATGGACAATGTCTTTTCACCTAGGGCATTGGCCATGGCGGAAGCTTCTATAGATTACAACACATACATCAATAAAGAAAAATATCCGTTTTATCACAAGAAGCAAACAGGCGAAGAAACCATTCATAAACTTGGAGAGGATTTTTATGGTTATCGTAAAAACATAGACCTTGACAATAAAGATCTAACTTATTTTAGGCCATACTTCGATTTCATGAAGTGGCACTTTGGGAACATGTCTTATATGACCTGTTTGGAAAATTGCTCCAACGATAAGAAACCGGTAACTGACCGATTGCATTTTAACAAGCATAAACTCGCTCTTGTGGACAGTATAGTGAAACAAACAGAGCTTAGGGACATACTTTTTAGAAACGTAGCCATGGATTATTTACTAAGGGAACATAACCCAAGTGAAGAGGCTTCTGTTTTTATTGATAAGTTTAAATCACTATCCACTAGCAAGGAGCACCAAGAGGAGATCGACCTTTTATATAGCGGCATAAAAAACCTACAGCCAAATACCACAGTTCCTAATATTGCAGTAAAGAATTTTGCTGATGAAGAGGTTTCTTTAAAAGAACTTGCCAATAACAAAAAAAATACCGTGTTTTATTTTTGGACTGCTGATCAAAAGAGACATTTTATCAACGTTAACAAACACATTACCTCACTAGAAGAAAGATATCCACACTACAACTTTGTAGGTATCAATTTGAGGACCAATTTTACGCAATGGAAGCAACTAATGAATGAGTACAAATTGGACAAGAACAAGCAGTTTTTCGGAGAAAACTTTAAAGAGCTACAAATGGCCATGATCATTGATGGGCTCAACAAGTGTGTTATCGCAAAAGACACCATCGTAGTTGATGGTTTTGCCAATCTTTACACATCCTTATAAATAAAAAGCCCCGAATTTTCATTCAGGGCCTTTTTATAATTATATCTATTCTTTCTCTTTAAGAATTTCCTTTTTTATAATCCTCCAAGAATTTAGCAAGACCAATGTCCGTTAATGGGTGTTTCAAAAGTCCATCAATGGAAGACAAAGGACCTGTCATCACATCGGCACCAAGCTTGGCACAATCAATTACGTGCATGGTGTGGCGAATGGATGCAGCCAATATTTCTGTTTCAAATCCGTAGTTGTCATAAATCAAACGGATTTCCGCGATAAGGTTAAGACCATCAGTGGAAATATCGTCCAATCTTCCCAAGAAAGGGGAAACATAGGTAGCACCAGCCTTTGCTGCCAAAAGTGCCTGCCCAGGCGAGAACACCAAAGTACAGTTGGTACGGATACCCTTATCCGAGAAATATTTCAATGCTTTTACACCATCCTTAATCATAGGGACTTTAACTACGATTTGATCATGCAGTTCGGCCAACTCCTCACCTTCTTTAACCATTCCTGCAAAATCAGTAGCTACAACTTCTGCAGACACATCTCCATCAACAATGTTACAGATGTCCACATAGTGTTTTAAGATATTATCCTTTCCGGTAATGCCTTCTTTAGCCATTAGTGAAGGGTTGGTGGTCACACCATCCAACACTCCCAATTCTTGGGCTTCCTTAATTTGGTCAAGATTGGCAGTATCAATAAAAAACTTCATTTCTAAGTATTTATAATTGGTTCGTAAGAAGTGTAAAATTACAACTTATAATGGTTGAGGAGTAATTTTTCGTAGACTTTGTCGGGTAAAACCTTCTTTAACCTAAGGGAAAACTTTTGTAAAAATGCTCCCACTGGGTTATGCACTTTTGGTTTTTTCTGGTTGATGATTTTATGAACGGCCTCCGCAACTTGAATAGGATCACCCCCACTATCCACATCATCATTAATGGCTCTTAAGGTCTGAGCATACTTTTCTTTGTACGCAGAACCTTCTATTACAGGCGAATGATACCTTCCCGAAGCTATGTTGGTGGCAAAATCTCCCGGGGCTACATTGGTTATGGTAATGCCAAAATCCTTGGTTTCCATACGCAAGGCCTCGGTAATGAGCCCCAAAGCACCTTTAGTGGCCGAATAAAAACCGCGGTATGGCAATCCCATATACCCTGCAATGGACGTAACATTGATTATGGCTCCCCCGCCCTGCTTCCGCATTTGGGGCAAAACCGCCTTCATTACATGTATGGGGCCATGGAAATTGGTATCGAACACATGGAGGATTTCTTCGTGTGGTGTTTCCTCAATCGGGCCGGTAATTCCAACTCCAGCGTTGTTGATCAACACATCCAATCTTCCCTCTTGGGCAATTACTTGAGATACAGCATTCTGAATACTTTCTACATCCTTTACATCCAATTGAACAAGTTCAAAGTTGTCGAAATCGAGATAGTTTTTTGGGTTTCTTGTAGTACCGTAGACGGTAAATCCTTTTGTGGTCAAATACGTTCCGATGGATTTACCAATACCTGAAGAACCACCTGTGATCAGTACAATTTTTTTATCCATGATCATCTGATTTTTGGGTACAAAAAAAGGCAAGCTACCTACATCGCACCGCTACGACCACATACCCTTGCTGCGTTCCCGCCCTGGGGGATTCTGCAGGAGCTGGTCGTGTAGGACTTGCCGACTGCAAATATACGACCTTTTAAATTTGTGGCAATCCCAATTCATTCTTAATTTCGGTGTTTTAGGATTAACAATTTATGATACAAGCAATAAGAACAATGGGCAAACTTTTTTCTATAACCGGGGCATTGCTCTTCTTTTTGGGCTGCGGGGGAAGTGCCGACCCAGCCAAGCATTTTTCCATTCAATTGGAAAACAAAGCCATACAACAAAACCAACAAGTAGGTGTAGCACTGAAAAACAAAAAAGACATTGAAATTTCGGACCTTCATTATTATTTGGATGGAAAGGAATTGCCCGTGGAAAATGGAAAAATTACCATGGATGTGCCCACGTTGGGAAACAAAACCTTGGTGGCCAAGTTCAATATTGAAGACCAAGCTGTGGAAATTGAGAAAAAAGTACGTGTTTTGGCTGCTTCTGCGCCAGAAGTGTACACCTACGAGATTATTAACAGTTATCCGCACGATACGGGTTCTTACACACAAGGATTGGAGTTCCACGGTGGGATACTTTATGAGAGCACCGGAAAGCGGGGCGCTTCAACGGTACGAAAGGTGAATTTTGAGACCGGTGAAGTCCTTCAACAAATTGCCATGGACGATTCTGTGTTCGGTGAAGGCATCACTATTATGAACGATAAACTCTATCAGCTTACCTGGCAAAGCGATATGGGCTATGTTTATAATATTTCCAATTTGGAAAAAATCAAAAACTTTACCTATGGTGAAAGCCGAGAAGGCTGGGGGCTCTGCAATGACGGTGAAAAAATATTCAAGAGTGATGGTACCGAAAAAATATGGTTCCTAAATCCAGAGACTTTGGAAGAGCAAGGTCATATTGAAATCGCCACGAACAAATCCATCTTTAATAATGCGAATGAATTGGAATATGTGAGGGGAAAAATCTATGCCAACGTATACCAAAAAGAAAGTATGATGATCATTGATGCAACTTCGGGGGCAATTGAGGGGGTCATCAACTTTGGGGGATTAAAAAGCAAAATAAAAAAAGGTACTGAATGGGACGAGAGCAATTCTGTGCTTAATGGAGTAGCCTATCATCCAGAAAGAGAAACCTTTTTTGTCACCGGTAAAAACTGGGACAAACTCTTTGAAGTGAAAATCCTAAAAAAGGACTAATGAAAACCTACTCGGAAGTTTTTGATGTTGCCCCCGATGATTTGGATGACCTAAACCATGTAAATAATATTAGATATGTAGAATGGATTCAGGATATATCTAAAAAGCATTGGACACATGTTACCTCCGAAGACATTAAAAAATCTATGATTTGGGTGGTTCGGAACCATAATATCACCTACCACAAATCTGCTGTATTGGGAAATACCATTCTAATAAACACCTATATTAAAAGTAATAAAGGACCCATTTCTACCCGGGTGGTAGAAATCAAAAACAAAGAAACCGATGAGCTTTTGGTCAAATCTGTTACCGAGTGGTGCCTGTTGGATGCTACAACCTTTCGTCCCAAAAGGGTGCCCGCAGAAATACAAGCCCTTTTTCTATAAACAACCCTTATCAAGGTTTTGATTATAATAGAAAATTGAGGTTTAATCAACTATTTATCTTGTTTTCAGTAGCAAACCAATGTATTTCATCGAATTTATAGGCCAAATTTTGAAATACCCTCATTCAAAATTTTGATGGCCATACAACAAATTGTAATATAGTAGTGAACCAAACATAAACTAAACCTATTTGTTGAACCAGCTAAGCGCAATCTTTACCAAATCCACATTCCAAATTTTCCAAAATTCAGCTCCCTAAAAAGAGTCCATTTTTAAAGGTGAAATATGACATTCCTTTGGACTGAAAAATGATGGGACTCATTACAGTTAATTCCATTTTAACGATTTTTTATGGAAAACTGTAGGAAAATAGCTCGTATTAGTATAAAACCCCTAGTTTTTTTAAGGGAAAACTGCAAC
This sequence comes from Flagellimonas lutimaris, assembly GCF_003581615.1. Classification (GTDB taxonomy): domain Bacteria; phylum Bacteroidota; class Bacteroidia; order Flavobacteriales; family Flavobacteriaceae; genus Flagellimonas; species Flagellimonas lutimaris. Next base: position 276,437 of record NZ_QXFH01000072.1, on the reverse strand, counting down.
GAGTTTTTTGCATGCGTTAGTAACTTGCAATCAGCATTTTGCACATGGAATACACCTACAACATTATAGACTCAGATGCCTCTTCAAAGCTTCAGTTACAGCTTTATTTGGAGGAATACGAAGATTTGGTTTGTGCCGGGGTAGATACCAATGCTTCCAACGGACTTAATTCCATCTTAAAATACAATCCCGACCTTGTACTAATCAATCTTGGTGTAGATGGTATGGATTACTTCCAAATGGTAACGGAACTGAACCAATACATGCAAACTCTTCCTATTATAATAGGTTATGCAAAATCAAAAAAATACGCGTACAATGCCATCAAAAGTGGATTTTTTGATTATTGGATTTTGCCTCACAACGAGTTTGATATCCGAAAAACCATACTACGTCTAAGAAAAGTACATCCAAAGCAAGGTACTCTTTCCACGATATGCCTAAAATCATATAAAGATTATAGGTATTTGGATACCATGAACATCCTTTACCTAAAATCTGACAACAACACCACGGATTTCTACATGAAGGATGGCAGTGTCATTAGTGCTTTTAAAACCTTAAAATCTTTTGAGAAAAAGCTTCCAAAGAATTTTATACGCGTACATCAGAGCTATATACTCAATAGTATCTATGTCTCCCGCATCAATTATGGTAAATCCATTTGCAGTTTAAACTGCGGAAAAGAGGAAGAACTTCCCTTTTCCAAAACCTATAAGGACAAAATTGATAGCTTAAAGGAAACCCTCTCCAAAACAGCAACAAAAGCCCTTAATTAGCAAAATTCTTGCAGATTGTAGTAAAATTCTAGCAGATTACCCACATATGCTACTCCCTTGCTATAAATACCTTTACTACCTAAAATGCCACATACTTTAGCGGGTATATACCTAATATTTATACCTAAAAACAAACATTATGAAAAAAGTATTTAGCATTTTGGCACTGGCTCTATTAACGGTTGGATTCTACTCTTGTGAAACCGAAACCGATGTACAGGAAACAGAAGCAATGTTCCAACAATTACAAATAGATCAGAATGCTACTGATGGGGAGGATTTAGACCCTGATGACCGTGATTCATAACAATCTACTTTCCTTTGGATTAATGAAAACAACGCTAAAGATAGCTTTTTACCTAATCATTTTATGTTTTATGTTTCTGAACATAAATGATGAAAAAGCAGCTGAGAATCATTATATCAAAAAAAAAGAAGAAAGGTTATCCACTATTTCCAAAAAGAATATTTTAATCCATCAAGTACGTATTGGAATCGAAAATAAAAGTCGAAGGCGTTTAGCAAATAGTTTGAACGATGAACGTCAACTATAATTAAACATATATTTTGATTACAGCCCCAAACCTTAAACGATTTGGGGCTTTTTTGTTACCTTGGATTTGTTAAATAACATATTCAACTTGAAAAACAGAACCTACATAATTTTGCTAATTGTTTTTTGGGGATGTGAAAGGCAGACCCCTCAAAAAGAACCTATTTCCAATCCTAAGGTAGATTCCATAAAAGAATTGGTGAATATTGCCAAAACAGCCAAGGAGCTGCCGTTACAAGACAAAAAAGCATACTTAACAGATGCCGAAAAACTGACTACTGAATTATCGCAGGATACAGTTCAGTTAAAACAACTTTCAGAAATTTCACTTGCCTATAAAAAATTAGAAGATTCCTTGGAGTTTAGGAGAACCAATACATTATTGTTGAAAATGTCGCAAAACTTGAACGAAAATACCGTTCTAGGATATTCACATTGGGATTTAGCGTCCTTTTTCAATTCCCATGGGGTTACGGACAGTTCCTTTTACCATTATAAAAAAGCGTTGAAAAGTTTTGAGCAATTACCGGCAGATTCCACATCAAAATCGCTAAGAGCCCGAATGTATTATAATATGGCACGACTACAAGATTCCTATAAAGACTATTTGGGAGGGGAAATCAGTGCTACAACAGCTATTAAAATATTTGATGAGCTAGAAGATAATTACAGGCTTTATAATAGTTATTCGGCCCTTGGAATGTTAGCAAATGGTATAGGTGATAGCGACAAAGCGCTAAAATCTTACGAAAAAGCGCGAGAGTATTTGGATAAATCTACAAGAAATAACAAAGTCGATTTAATCCTGCAAAACCAAAATAATATTGCCAGTGTTTACTTGAACACCGAAAATTTTGGTAGGGCTAAGCAAGTTTATCAACAACTACTTTCCAGCCCAAATTTAAAAGAGGAAAAGCCAGAAACCTATGAAAAAGCATTGGGTAGCCTGTCTTATTCCATCCTAAAAGCGGACAACGACACAGAAAAGGCCAATGAGCTCCTTCACGAAGCATTTATGTTCAATGTCGAATCTGGTGATAAATACGATAGGGCTCGACTGCATTATTATAATGCTGAACTATCAGCTGCAAAAGGAAATACCGAAGAAGCAATAGATGAAGCCAAAGAAGCATATGCTATTGCCAAGGAAACCTACAACAACGACCGTTCCTTGGATGCTTTAAGATTATTGAATAGGCTAGACCCCGTTAATTCACAATCCTATTTTGAAGAATACTACCTACTGGACGAGGCCATAAGTGAGGAAGAACGTACCAAAAGAGATAAATTTGCCCGAATCCGTATGGAGACGGACGATATTATCGAAGAAAATCAAATCTTGGCAAAGGAAAAGCAGGTATGGGTATATGCCGCAATGCTCCTTATCATTTTTGGAATTGGGTTTATGGCCATTGTTTCCCTTTATGTAAGCAACAACCAACTTAAGTTTAGACAAAAACAGCAGGAAAGCAACCAAGAAATCTATAATTTAATGCTTTCCCAACAAGGAAAGTTTGAGGAGGGGAAACAATTGGAGCAGAAACGTATTTCTGAAGAGCTGCACGACGGTATTTTGGGCGAAATGCTAGGCATACGACTAATATTAAGCGGTTTGAACAATCGCGAAGATCAGGCATCAATTGAACAACGGGCCGCCCTTATTGAGAAACTACGGGAACTAGAAGAGGAAATACGTACAATTTCCCATGAATTGAATCACGCTTCGTACGAAAAATTTCATAATTTTATCGTGTCGCTAGAAGACATGATTGATGGCATACAAAAATCATCCGGTATTTCATGTTCCTTCGTTTACGACAAGAAGGTACATTGGGACAGTTTACTGGGAGACATCAAAATAAATGCTTACAGGATAGTTCAAGAATCCCTGAAAAATTGTGTTAAACACGCAAAAAGTAAAAACGTGTCCATTTCCTTTCAATCCATGGACGATAATCTAAAGCTTACCATTACAGATGATGGTGTTGGTTTTGACCCCAAAAGAAAAAAGAAAGGAATTGGCCTTAGAAACATTATTTCAAGAGTCAAAAAGATTAAAGGAGTTTTGGATATCGACAGTAAACCCGAAAAAGGAACCACTATAAAGGTTATGATTCCGGCCAAATACGTTGAATTTGAAATTTCGGACAAAACAGAAGCAATAAACGTATAAATCCCCCAAATTTAAGAAGGAAACCTACCATGAAAACACTGAGAATACTAGCAATAGACGATCATGAAATGACAATGCTCGGGTACAAGTTTATACTCGAGGGCATTGAGTTTGATGGATACAATATTATAGTAGATACCGCTACCTCCTATCACACCGGTAAAAAACTTATTGAGGATTCTGTAAATACTTTTAAATACGACATATTATTTCTGGATGTTCAATTGTTTGCTCCTAATGAAGACCAGCCCTACACAGGTGAGGACTTGGGAATTTTGGCCCGTAAGATTGTCCCTGAAAGTAAAATTGTTTTCATGTCATCCTTCAGTGATAATTTTAGGATTAACAGCATTCTAAAATCTGTTGACCCAGATGGATATTTGGTTAAAACTGATATTGACCCCAAAACATTGGAAGATGCGGTAAAGACTATAATGCTCGACCCTCCCTATTATTCTTCCAAAGCGCTGGGCGCCATCAGGAAAAAGATGGCCAATGACATTGAAATAGACGAAAAGGACAAACAGATACTTTACCATCTTTCCAAGGGTACAAAGAACAAGGACCTAGAAAAATTTATTAGGCTTTCCCCCTCCTCCATTGAAAATCGAAAAAGACATTTGAAAACATTGTTTGGGACGGAAAATGAAAATGATTTAGCCCTTATTTTGGCTGCAAAAAATAGAGGGTTTATTTAAGCCTGAAAGCCAAAAACTCATCTCGTTAGACATTTTGTGGTTGGTTTAAAGCCAAAAACCCATAAAAATCTTACAAACAAGGGAAAAACCCCAGAATTTTTAAGGATAATCTTTAATCCAGTGCGAAAGATTCATCCTAATTTTATGTTGAAGGAATATTAAAATTCAATCAACACCACATGTCATCATCAAATAAACCTAATAGTAATCACAAAAACAACGGTCCAAAAACCTACGAGGCTACAGATGGACTTGATGACTTTCTCCTTGTCCTTGAAAAATACTTTTTTGCCACTGCCAAGGTCCAATTCAAGCACGATTCTCAAAACAACAGGACAGGTTTGGTAATAGATCTTTACCACAATTTTGGAATTGGGGAATGCATTCGCCATTTCAACAATGGTGATTGGGGTAATTATAATTTTGCAGAAGAAAGTCGTTCCAACATCTCAAAATCTTTGAAGAAAGCTCTGGAAACCCTTAATAAAAAAAGTTCGTATCCCACTGACATTTTGGAACTCTCACTACATTTTAAGGACACCTCAATTATTATAGCCAAATTATACAAGAACGGTATCGCCGAACAAGCAAGTAAAATTCTAACCGCAATCGGTAAGCATTTTATTTATTTTACCAAAGGACTGACTGAAATGCCCCATGAAATTTTTGTTCCTGTTTTTGAAGATACTTCCGTTCCCTCAAATACATCTGAAATGAACACCAAATGTGGATATTTCGACTACTGGGGCCTATATTTTGACAAAAGACAGGAGCATGAAGCTTTGATTTACTCTCTTCACAAAAAGAAATTATATGATGAGAGCATTTTCCTCTTTGAATAAAATTCCACAAGCAAATACTAAGCACTGAACAAAGGTCGCGATTTCATTAAATCGTTGACCTTTTGTTTTATTTCAGCGACTTTTTTATCGTTCTCGGCATCAGTGATGATCTCATCAATAAAACTAACAATGGTTTCCATATCGGCTTCTTTGAGACCTCTTGTTGTAATTGCCGATGTTCCAAAACGAATTCCCGAAGTAATAAACGGTGATTTATCATCAAAAGGAACCATATTTTTATTGGCAGTAATATCCGCCTTAACCAAAACTTGTTCGGCTTCCTTGCCTGAAATATCCTTGTTTCTAAGGTCAATCAACATCATATGATTGTCCGTGCCACCAGAAATTACTTTGTACTCTTTGTCCATAAAGGCTTTGGCCATGGCAGCGGCATTTTTCTTTACCTGTACCATATAATGCAAGAACTCATCGGAAAGAGCTTCTCCAAAAGCAATGGCTTTGGCAGCGATAATATGCTCCAACGGTCCTCCTTGATTACCTGGGAATACTGCCAAATCCAACAGACCTGACATTTTTCTTAAATTTCCGTTCTTCAGCTTAATACCAAATGGATTTTCGAAGTTTTCACCCATCAAAATAAGACCACCGCGAGGTCCGCGCAATGTTTTATGGGTTGTAGTGGTAACAATATGGCAATGTGGGATTGGGTCGTTTAAAATTCCTTTGGCTATCAAACCAGCAGGATGCGAAATATCGGCCAACAACAAGGCTCCAACACTATCCGCGATTTCCCTGAAACGTTTAAAATCAATATCTCTGGAATAGGCAGATGCACCGGCAATAATCAATTTGGGCTTTTCCTTATCAGCGACTTCCTGGATTTTATCATAATTCAGCATTCCTGTTTCTTCATCCACTCCGTAGAAAACAGGGTTGTATAATTTTCCGGAGAAGTTAACCGGCGAACCATGGGTCAAGTGACCACCATGGGACAAATCGAAACCTAAAATAGTATCGCCAGGGTTTAGGCAAGCATGGTAAACCGATGCATTGGCCTGTGAGCCTGAGTGTGGCTGAACGTTGGCGTAAACAGCACCAAATAATTCCTTGGCGCGGTCAATGGCCAACTGCTCCACTTGGTCAACCACTTCGCAACCACCATAATAACGTTTTCCTGGATACCCTTCTGCATATTTGTTTGTAAGTACGGAGCCTGCCGCTTCCATTACCTGTGGACTTACAAAGTTTTCAGAAGCTATCAATTCAATACCTTCCAACTGTCTGTCTTTCTCTTGCGCTATCAGTTCAAAAATCTTATGGTCTCGTTGCATTTGCCCTTTGTTTAATTAAGGGGCTAAAATTACGAATTGAAAGGGGATTTTCATTCATAAAAAAATAATTGGAGCGTAATTTTATCAAACGGCAATTAACAATTTTAAAAAAAGGAAATAAACCCCAGAGGCTACTATTTTTAAGCTTTTTATCCAAAATATACTACCGTTCATCCTTTTGCGTTTATAGTTTGAGGATTTTTGGCACAGCTATTGAATTCCCAATCACAACCAATAAAGTTGACCAGTATGAAAAAAATTATACTCTTAACCGCAATTATAGTGTTTAGCGCCTGTAGTGGTGTAAAGAAAACTCAAGAAGCCCTGAACACAGGGAATTATTCGGCAGCAATGAACAAGGCCATTAAAAACTTGGCCGACAACAAGACCAAAAAAGGGCATCAAGAATACATTATTTTGCTGGAAGAAGCATTTGCAAAGAATACTGCAAGAGAGCAACAAGAAATTTCCTTTCTACAGAACGATGGAAATCCAGCCAACTTGGAAACCATTTATAATAAATACTTGCATCTAAAGCAGATTCAACAGCGCATTAGACCATTGTTGCCTTTGTACATCAATGAAGAAGGCAGAACGGCCAAGTTCAATTTTGTGAACTACGATAACAAAATATTGAACACCAAGGACGATCTTTCCGAGCACTTGTACCAAAATGCTTTGAATTTACTGGCTTCTGCTAAGTACAAAGCGGATTATAGAAATGCCTACGAAGATTTAAAGTATTTACAGGAAATAAATCCGGGCTACAGGGAAACTGTGGCAAAAATGGATGAAGCCTATAACAAGGGATTGGAGTTTGTAAGAGTTGATATCGCAAACCAAACACAACAAATAATCCCAGAGCGCTTGGAAACTGAGTTGTTGGATTTTAATGCCTTTGGCATTGATAACTTCTGGTTGCAATACCATACCAATCCATTGAAAAACGTTAAATACGATTACGCGATGAATCTTGATTTTATGGAAATCAATGTATCACCAGAACGTATTAATGAGACCCAAGTAATAAAGGAAAGGCAAATTAAAGATGGATGGCAATATCTGTTGGATAATGATGGAAATGTTGTAAAAGATAGCTTGGGCAACAAAATAAAAGTGGATAAGATGAGAACGGTTACTTGTAAATTGTTCCAATTTACCCAGACTAAAAGTGCACAAATTGGCGCTAAAATTAGTTTCACTGACTTGAGAAATGGACAGGAAATCAACTCCTATCCCCTATCGAGTGAATTTATATTTGAACACATTTTCGCTAATTACCAAGGTGATAAAAGAGCACTGGAAGATGATTTAATGTTATACTTAAATGCTAGGGAAGTCGCCTTTCCTTCCAATGAACAAATGGTGTACGATGCAGGAGAAGACCTCAAGGCACGTCTTAAGAGCATTGTCTCCCAATATCAGTTCAATTAAAAATAGTGTCACACGAGTACAGTCGAGATGCTTTAAATTCTCGACTGTGCTCGAACTGACATAAAATTCTTCAATTCTCTTACAGATACTTTGTAAAATCGGTGTCCGCAATGGCGCCATGAGAAGTGTGAAAAACTACTGCCTCATTTTTAACGACCAACAATTGCGGTGATTCGTGCCGAACTGCAAATTTATCTTCTATTGCGTTGGACACATCTCTATGGTTCTGAATCGTCAGAAAATACAGGTCAATGTTTAAATCTGTATCATACCTATCCGTAAACATGCCCAATACCATCCTACTAATTCCGCAAGTACTGGAGTGCTTGTATATAACTTGTGTTTTGTTTTTTGAGTTTTCAGCAATTGCTTCCAACTGGTTAATGGATTCCAATTGAATCCAAGGCAATCCATTCTTTTTCTTAACGGTTTTTTCATTCTTTCCGAAGACACTGTCAAATATTCCCATATTGCAAATTTATGGGATAAGTCGTAAGTGAGCAAAAAGCTTACAACTGACTAAATGTCCTGTATTTACTGGATTTATCAGACATTTTGACGGTGTATGTGCAATGGTAAGGTTGTTGACTTATTACAGAAAAACGAAGACTATGAACTTTAATAATTTTACCATAAAATCGCAGGAAGCCGTTCAAAGGGCTCAACAAATGGCCCAAGAATTGGGGCATCAACAAATTGAAAACGAACACCTGTTCAAAGCCATTGCAGAAGTGGATGAAAATGTTTTGCCGTTCATTTTAAAGAAATTAAACGTCAACACAACGCTTCTAGATCAAATTTTGGACAAGGAACTCCAAAGCTTTTCCAAAGTTTCGGGTGGGGATATTATGCTTTCCAGAGAAGCTGGAAAAACCTTGAACGAAGCCGGTATTGTTGCCAAAAACATGGATGACGAATACGTTTCCGTAGAGCATCTATTGCTTGCAATTTTTAAATCCAAAAGTAAGATTGCACAGATTCTCAAGGATCAAGGAGTAACAGAAAAAGACCTGAAAGCAGCTATACAAGAACTTCGCAAAGGTGGTAAGGTAACTTCCCAAAGTGCTGAAGACATCTATAATGCTTTGAACAAATACGCCAAAAACCTAAACGAATTGGCCGATAGTGGCAAATTGGACCCTGTAATCGGTCGGGATGAAGAAATTCGAAGGATTTTACAGATTCTTTCGAGACGTACCAAAAACAATCCTATGTTGGTAGGTGAGCCCGGGGTTGGTAAAACAGCCATTGCCGAAGGTTTGGCCCACAGAATTGTGCAAGGTGACATCCCAGAAAACCTTAGGGATAAAGTGATTTATTCTTTGGATATGGGAGCGTTGATCGCTGGCGCAAAATACAAAGGCGAGTTTGAAGAACGCCTAAAGTCCGTTATCAAAGAGGTTACCTCATCCGATGGTGACATTGTACTTTTTATTGATGAAATCCACACCTTGGTTGGAGCCGGGGGTGGACAAGGAGCAATGGATGCGGCCAATATCTTAAAACCTGCATTGGCTAGAGGTGAACTTAGAGCAATTGGTGCCACAACCTTGGACGAATACCAAAAATATTTTGAAAAAGACAAGGCTCTGGAGCGTAGGTTCCAAAAAGTTATTGTGGATGAACCCGATACCGAAAGCGCCATTTCTATCCTTAGGGGTATCAAGGAAAAATATGAGGCACACCATAAAGTACGCATCAAAGATGAGGCAGTAATCGGCGCCGTGGAGCTTTCACAACGTTACATTACCAATAGGTTTTTGCCCGACAAGGCCATCGACCTAATGGACGAGGCCGCTTCCAAACTTCGTATGGAAATCAACTCCAAACCCGAAGAGTTGGATGTAATGGACAGAAAAATAATGCAGCTGGAAATTGAGATAGAGGCCATTAAAAGGGAAAATGACAAGGCCAAATTAAAAACCTTGAACTTGGATTTGGCCAACCTTAAGGAAGAACGAAACGAAATATTTGCCAAATGGGAAAGCGAAAAGACTGTTGTGGACAATATTCAAAAGACAAAAGAGGATATTGAAAACTACAAGCTTGAAGCAGAACGTGCAGAGCGAAATGGTGATTACGGAAAAGTAGCCGAATTGCGTTACGGCAAAATCAAGGAAGCACAGGAGAAACTGGAAGAACTTCAGGATGAACTAGCGGAACAACAATCCGCAGGCACTCTAATCAAAGAAGAAGTGACCTATGAGGATATTGCCGAGGTTGTTGCCAAATGGACCGGTATTCCTGTAAATAAGATGCTCCAGAGCGAAAGGGAAAAGCTATTGAAACTGGAAGATGTACTACATAAACGTGTCGTAGGTCAAGATGAGGCTATCGTGGCGGTATCGGATGCCATTAGAAGAAGTCGCGCCGGATTACAGGATGCAAAAAAACCTATTGGTTCATTCTTGTTCCTAGGAACTACAGGGGTTGGTAAAACCGAGTTGGCCAAAACTTTGGCCGCCTATCTATTCGATGATGAAAATGCCATCACACGGATTGATATGAGTGAATACCAAGAACGTCACTCTGTGAGCCGATTGGTAGGTGCACCTCCAGGATATGTGGGTTATGATGAAGGCGGACAATTGACCGAAGCTGTGAGAAGGAAACCCTATTCCGTGATATTATTGGATGAAATTGAAAAAGCACACCCAGACACCTTCAACATTCTTTTGCAAGTGTTGGATGAAGGTAGATTGACAGACAACAAAGGTCGCTTGGCGGATTTCAAGAACTCCATCATTATCATGACCAGTAACATGGGTAGCCATATCATCCAAGAGAAGTTTGAAGATGCCATAGATGTGGAAAGTGCGTCCGAAGCAGCTCGAGTAGAGGTATTGGGATTGCTACGCAAAACGATTAGGCCTGAGTTTTTAAACCGGATAGATGATATTATCATGTTCACTCCGTTGAGTAAATCGGACATTAAGGATATCGTAGGGCTTCAATTGGACAACTTGAAAAAAATGTTGTCCAAACAGAACATCACCTTAGATGCGACCGAGGAGGCAATTGCCTATCTAGCAGCAAAAGGGTACGACCCACAATATGGTGCAAGACCAGTAAAAAGATTGATTCAAAAAGAGGTTTTGAACAACTTGTCGAAAGAGTTACTATCAGGAAGAATTACTTCCGACAGTATTGTACTCTTGGATTCCTTTCATGATGAATTAGTGTTCAGAAATCAAGATGAATTGGTAGAATAGGTTGTCAAAATAAATTTCAGTCAGGAAAACCTCTCCCATAACTTTTTGGGAGAGGTTTTTTATTTCTTTCACAATCTTAAACCATATCCTTAGAAATTCGCAACAATGAATGCCTATTATATTTAAATCCTTATTTTAGCTTCAAAACCAAACTCTAAATATGCCGCTAATCATTGCCGTTCTAGGTATTTTACTGCTCTTCTTGCTTATTGCCAAATTCAAACTCAATGCCTTCCTGTCCTTCATTATTGTATGCCTCTTTGTAGGTATTTTTCAAGGAATGGAACTGGAAAGTTTAGTACAATCCATTCAACGGGGCATCGGAAACACTTTAGGTTTTCTGGTTCTGATTTTGGGACTTGGAGCTATGTTGGGAAAATTAGTTGCCGATAGCGGGGCTGCGCAACAAATTACCACGCAATTGGTAGCCAAATTTGGGATTAAACATGTCCAATGGGCAATGGTGGTCACTGGTTTTATCGTGGGAATACCGATGTTCTACTCCGTAGGCTTCGTTATTTTGATTCCCTTGGTTTTTACCATAGCATTTTCGACAGGACTACCTTTGCTATATGTAGGATTACCAATGCTCACCTCTTTATCGGTTACACACGGATACCTTCCGCCCCACCCTGCTCCAACGGCCATTGCTGCGATGTTCAATGCTGATATTGGAAAAACATTATTGTACGGACTTATTGTAGCTGTTCCTGCCATCATAGTGGCAGGTCCATTGTTTGCCCGTACCATTAAAAAAATTGAGGCCAAACCTTTAAAAGAATTTTATAATGCCGAACCGATACCCGAAGAGGAATTGCCTTCGACAGCAGTTAGTATTTTAACTGCACTTTCTCCTATAATCTTTATTGGAATTGGAATTGGAGCAGAACAATTCTTGGAAGAAGGACTACTACAAAACATACTAACCTTTATCGGTAATCCTGTTATTGCATTGCTGATATCCGTGCTCATTGCTATTTATTCCTTAGGATTGGCCAAAGGCAAGGAAATGGGAGATTTAATGAATTCGCTTTCCGCTTCGGTTTCCAGTATTACGATGATTCTTTTGATTATTGCAGGAGCTGGAGCTTTAAAAGAAGTCTTGATCGATAGTCAAGTAAGTAATTATATCGCCGATAGCCTTAAAGGCTCAAGCGTGTCACCTTTGATATTGGCTTGGCTCATAGCCACCGCCATACGTGTAAGTGTGGGATCAGCTACCGTAGCCGGACTAACCGCAGCCGGAATTGTACTCCCGTTGGCCTCGGGCACGGGTACAAGCCCAGAATTGATGGTATTGGCCATCGGTTCCGGAAGTTTAATGCTCTCCCACGTCAACGATACAGGTTTTTGGATGTTCAAGGAATATTTCAACTTGTCAGTTAAGGAAACGCTTTCCACATGGACCGTAATGGAAACTTTGGTAGGTGTTATGGGCCTTATCGGAGTCTTGGTAATCAATAGCATAATTTAAGAATATAAACCTATGGATAAATCACCATCCCAACGAATGAAGGACTTAAACCTTCAACCACCCCCTGCTCCGCCACCTGCGGGCGTTTACCGACCTATTTTAGTGGTCGATAACTTTTTGTACGTATCAGGTCAAGGCCCTGTTAATCCCGATGGCTCATTAATTAAGGGAAGAGCTGGCGATGACCTCGATGAAGAACAAGCTAAATTAGCGGCTAGACAAGTTGGATTAACGATGCTATCTACCATTACCACCCATTTTGGGAATTTGGACAAAATCAAAAGAATAGTCAAAGTATTGGGAATGGTAAATTGTACTCCAGATTTTGGGCAACATCCCTATGTAATCAATGGTTTTAGTGAATTGATGGCGGATGTCTTTGGAAAAGAACATGGTATCGGAGCACGGAGTGCCGTAGGTATGATGCTTCCCAACAATATTACTGTTGAAATTGAAGCCATTTTTGAACTTCACCCCTAAAAAAGCATATGTTCATATTTGATGCGCATTTAGACTTGGCTATGAATGCCTTGGAATGGAATCGCGACCTTACCCTGCCCGTGTCCGAAATAAGGGAACGTGAGGAGGGAATGACCGACAAACCTGACCGTGCGAAGAATACTGTTTCCTTACAAGCCATGCGAAAAGGCAATATTGGATTGTGCATGGCCACACAAATTGCTCGTTTCGTAAAACAAGGCAGTCCAATACCTGGTTGGAATTCCCAGCATCAAGCTTGGGCACAGACCCAAGGTCAATTGGCGTGGTACAAAACTATGGAAGATGCTGGCGAAATGGTTCAAATTAAGGACATTGAAAGTTTGGAAAATCATATCGAACTTTGGAAAAGCAATGAGCCCAAGAAGCCCATTGGATATATTTTAAGTTTAGAAGGTGCCGACTCCATTGTGGACATAAGCTACTTGGAAAAATCTCATGAATCAGGGCTAAGAGCAATTGGTCCAGCACATTATGGACCCGGTGTTTACGCGCACGGAACGGATTCCGTAGGTGGGATTGGCCAGAAGGGTCGTGAATTGCTCAAAAAAGTGGAGGAACTCAATCTTATATTGGACGCAACCCACCTGTGCGACAAAAGCTTTTGGGAAACCATGAAGGTCTACAACGGTCCCGTTTGGGCCAGCCACAACAATTGTAGAGTGCTTGTAAATCATAACCGTCAGTTTTCCGATGAGCAAATCAAGGAACTTATCCGCAGGGATGCTGTAATCGGTGTGGCTTTGGATGCCTGGATGATGGTTCCCAATTGGGTTCGAGGAAAATCAACACCAGAAGGAATGAATGTGACCCTGGAAATTGCAGTCGATAACATTGATCACATTTGTCAATTGGCAGGAAACTGCGACCATGTAGGCATCGGAACCGATCTTGACGGCGCTTTTGGAAAAGAACAGAGTCCAGCAGACCTAGAGACCATTGCCGACCTTCAAAAAATTCCAAATTTATTGGAGAAAAGAGGGTATAGTAGTTCCGATATTGAAAAAATAATGAATCAAAACTTCATTAACTTCCTGAGAAAAGTTTGGTCGTAATTAAGGAATGAATTTGTTTTTCAACCATTTTACCGCTTGAAAAATAGCTTTGCCAATAGTGTTTTTTTTTATTTCAAAACATAAGAAACCTGTTAAAATAGAGCCTTTTGCTTATTTTAATACCAAAGGGTATTTGTTTTTTTATATCTTAGTTTCCACCAATACCAACCTTTTACTACAATGACCAAAAAAGCAGAAAGGACCACAGCTTATATCATTGAGACTGTAGCCCCTATTTTCAATAAACATGGCTATGTGGGTACCAGTATGAGCGACCTTACCGAAGCCACAGGCCTCACGAAAGGTGCCATCTACGGTAATTTTGAAAATAAAGAAGCTTTGGCGCTTTCTGCTTTTGAGTACAATAGGAACTTATTGCTCGAAGCCATCGACAATAAATTGGAAATTGGCATTGAAGCACTCGATAAATTGTTTTCCCTATTGAGTTTTTATAAACAGTATGATATTTTCACACTTCCATTAGGTGGATGCCCTATATTAAATGTTGGTGTAGATGCACATGCCAATAATAAATTATTAGCCGCTGCCGTCAAGGAAACCATCAAGGAAATTGAGGGGAAAATAGCTCTCGTTTTGGAAAATGGCGCCAATAAAGAAGAGATTCGCCTTCCTGTTCCTCCACTACAATTTGCAAAGCAATTATTTACTATGATTCAGGGAGCCGTTGCCATGAGCACCATGACCCAAGACCGAAAATATTTGATGAATACCGTTGCATATCTGGAACATTTGGTGAAACAGGAGCTTAAAAAGTAAATCAATTCCCTTTTACCCTAAATATCCAGGTCTTGTCCGCGTATTTTCCAAAAAACTTGCTGTCTCGAGCCTTTCTGGCTTCGTCCATGGTATTGTAGCGCTCCAAATACACATAATTGTACTTGTTGAAACTTCTGTAGAATGATTTGGGCTCCAAACCTTTTTCCCTAAGTGTCTTCATAAAATTATCGAAGTACTTTTTGGTACCGTACACATTGGCAATCAAATAGAATCCAGGTTCCAGTCCTTCCTCATTTTCAACCTCCTCATATCGTTCATTGGGCCTCACTTCCACTTTTTGATTTTGAAGACGTTCAATGCTATCCTTTTTTCGCTGAAGTTCCAATTGCTCTCTAATTCTTTGCACTTCGGCCAAAGAATCCTTTTCGTGCTCCAACAGTCTTCTCGCTTCAAGTTCTCTTTGCTCCTGCTCTATTCTTTGCTGTTCAATTTCTTCTTCCAGTCTATTCGGCTCTTCTTCTTCAACTTCTTTTTCAGGCAACAAAGTTTCTGGTTCTTCGGGCAATATTTCTTTCTCCTTCAATTTTGTTTTTCCAAAGTGATACGAAGCAATAATCTCTATTGTGGGGTCTACTTCACTCAATAACGTATCCGTTCCAAACTCCATAAGTCCACCTATAGAAAATGTATTGGATACCGTAACTCCCAACCCTCCGGAAACTCCATAAAAACTATTATACCCCCCTTGAATCCAAAATTTTGATGTGGAAAACAATCCGTTCAATCCAAATTGAGTATCTCCATTGGGAATTGATTTAACATATAACACGGGGCGCACGTAGCTATCACCCAACCCATCTGAAATTATTACAGGAAAATCATTACTTAAGGTTCCTAAAACACTCTGAAAGTTTTCCATGCTTTCCCCATTGTTCCCAGAAACATTAAAACCTATGGCATTCTCAAATGCTAAACCAGCGCTAAAACGGTTGACGAGTAAACGTAAACCTGGGGAAAACTGAACCTTAAAACCTTCAAAATCCTCCAATGCAGCAGGGTCAATCCCATCTCCTTGTATATACTGCTCATCGGCAACGGTTTGTTGAAATGCAAACGTGTTGAGTCCTGCCATTAGGTGAATACCTTCATCCAATTGAAAAGTTTGAGCAAAGGTTAAATTTCCACCCGTATAGAGAAATATTCCTGTATTGTGCTGTAAAAAGCCTGCAGATGCCACTGAAGCTTCATTAAGTTGATGCGTATAATTGGCAAAAATGGACGTGGGGTCGCCATCTATGGTTTGCCATTGCCAGCGGGTCCAAACCGAGAGAGAGTTAGGATTGTTCCAATCCAAAGCATAGGTCGGATTCAACAAGCTGGCATTAAACTGAGTCAATGAATGTTGCCTAAAATCAGATGGCAAAACAAGTTCCTGCCCCCAACTCAGCGAACAAATTACCAAAGCGAATAAACAAACCAGAAACTTACGCATACGAGAAAATAAAAATTAAATGTTACTTTTAAGCTGATATATTAAATACACGGGAACTTTGAAAAGAACTATACGAACCATTAAACCATTAATTGCCCTTGCAATTATACTCGTTGGAAGTATCGGCTGCAAAAAAGATACGAAAATTGCAGAAGACCCTATCATTTCCACCTTCTATTTTATTAGACATGCCGAAAAGGATAGGACCGACCCAGAAAACCGAGATCCTGAACTCAACCAAAATGGATTGGATAGGGCCATTCGGTGGGCCGAAGTGTTCGACCCAATTCCTTTGGACAAGGTTTACTCCACCAATTATGAGCGTACTTCGATGACGGCAGCCCCCATATCAATAAAAAAAGACATCGATATCGAGTACTACGACCCACGTGCCATAGATATGGAAGAGTTTAAACTAGTAAACGAAGGTAAAAATGTATTGGTAGTAGGGCATAGTAATACTACCCCTGTGATGGTAAATAAAGTAATTGGAATGGAAAAGTACGACCAAATGGACGATACGGATAACAGTAGTCTTTTTATTGTTCGGATAATTGATGGGGTACCAACAGATATCCGCTTAAAAATGGACTAATATTTTTCTACAGCGATATTTTCGAGTTCAATTTTGCTCAATAGCTCCAAACCATCTTTATCGTACAATTGTCCAATTTCTAAAATATCTGAATCTCCTTCTTTGGGCTTGTAATTCTCGTAATCCACAAATCGGATACCGTTTACGTAGCGTTCGTTATATGCTTTTCGAAAGCGTTGCCCGCCTCCATTCACATGGAAGTCATACGCTAAGTAATCCGGTTTAAAGGATTCTACATCAAACCAATATAGATAAGTATCGTCAAAATCGTCACCTCCTCCTTGTTGATCAAAAGTTACCTTTACTTTGTAATATTCTTTACCCGCTATAGTCTCCTTGCCTAAAAACTTTTTGTTTACAGCTCCGTCGTTTAACCCATAGGGTAAGCGTACAAAGTAGTGAACGGAATTTATAGAGTTGGCATATTTCACAGCCATAGTATCCGGAACCATCGTAAGGGAATCGTTAATGTATCGCTCAAAATCATCTCCCCGCTTCACATCGGTAATGGTTGTGGAGTCCAAATCGGATATTCGTTTAAAAACACGCTGACCATCAATGTTTTCAGAAACATAATGCTTATCCCTAAAATCAAAAGAAACTTTATGGTTATTAAAACCCTTTCCTCCACTATCGGAGATAGATTGATCTACGATTTCTTGGACAGTAATTGTTTTCTTCGATTCTTGTTTACAACCAATGGCAAACACCAAGGTTAAGGCTACTAAAAGTCTTTTCATGAGTTGGTTTTTGTACTTATTCGTAAAATCTAGCATAACATTACAATTTTCTTGGCAAAGAGTTCATATTTTTGTCCACAATGCAGCAAAATATCAACATAAAAAATAAAAGAGCTCGATTTGATTACGAGATTTTGGATACCTACACGGCAGGTATTGTTTTGGGTGGTACCGAAATAAAATCGCTCCGATTGGGCAAAGCCTCCATTTCCCAGAGTTTTTGTGAGTTCAATGACAAAGGTGAACTTTTTGTGGTCAACATGCAGATTGACGAATACAGCCATGCAAGTCATTTTAACCATGCCCCAAAGGCTGTACGTAAATTGTTGCTTAACAAACGTGAACTAAAAAAGCTTCAAAAAGAGGTTGCCACTACAGGCCTCACCATTGTTCCGCTCAAGGTTTTTATCAATGATAGAGGTTTGGCCAAGATGAATATTGGTCTGGCCAAGGGTAAAAAGCTCTACGACAAGCGAGAAACTATTAAAGACAGGGATAACAAGCGGAACCTATCACGAATCAAAAAGAGCTTTAACAACTAGTTTTTGTCTTCCAACAAAGGAACAAATCGAAAAGAGCCGAACTCCTTTTTTTCAAATTCTTTTTCAGATTTTCGGACGAACAAGGTCATAATTTGCTCATCCACTCCAACAGGAATTACCAACCTACCCCCTACTTTTAACTGGGACAAAAGCGGTCTTGGTACTTCGGGTGCGCCTGCGGTTACAATAATTCCATCAAAAGGAGCCTCTTCTGGCAATCCTTTATACCCATCGCCAAAAATCATTTTTTTGGGACGGTAATGCATTTTATTGAAGAACAATCGGGTCGTCTTGAACAATTCCAACTGACGCTCAATGGTGTAAACCTTCGCTCTTAAATGCAACAACACTGCTGTTTGATATCCACTTCCCGTGCCAATTTCCAATATTTTGGCATTGGGCTCAACCTCCAATAACTCTGTCTGAAAAGCAACGGTATAAGGCTGTGAAATGGTCTGGTCCGCTCCAATGGGAAACGCCTTGTCCTGATAAGCATGGTCTTCAAAGCTACTATCCAAAAACAAGTGTCTTGGAATGGTTTTTATGGCTTCCAATACTTTTTTATCCGTAACTCCCTTGGCGGCAACAATTTCGGCCAAATTATTTCGCATTCCCCTATGCTTGTGCGTATCCTTCATGGTCTGTGGTCTGGTGGCACGAATTTATAAAGTTCCCCCAAATATCCCCGTAGTTCCGTTCAAATTTTTATGGAAACTGACATCATATCCGTATTTTTGACAAAAACAGGTAATATGCTAAAAGTTGGTGTCCTGGGAGCAGGACATTTAGGGAAAATTCACCTAAGGCTCTTAAACCAATCGGACAAATATGAACTCGTTGGATTTTATGATCCTGATGAGATCAATGCTAAAAAAGTAGCCGCCGAATTTGGTTATTCCTATTTCGAAAACATCAACAATTTGATAGATGCTGTAGATGTAGTTGATATTGTTACCCCAACATTGTCACATTTTGATTGTGCCAAAAAAGCCATTGAAAAAGGGAGGCACATCTTTATAGAAAAGCCTATTACCAATACACTTGAAGAAGCAGAGGAATTATTACAATTATCCGAAAAACATGCTGTAAAGGGCCAAGTTGGCCATGTGGAACGTTTTAACCCTGCATTTTTGGCGGTAAAGGACAAAATCGAGAACCCCATGTTCATCGAAACGCACCGACTGGCGGAATTCAATCCAAGAGGCACGGATGTTCCCGTAGTATTGGACTTAATGATTCATGATATTGATGCGATTTTGAGCGTTGTGCCTTCCGAAGTGGAAAAAATCAATGCGAGTGGCGTTTCGGTAATCAGTAAGTCACCCGACATTGCCAACGCACGTATCGAATTTAAAAACGGTTGTGTAGCTAACCTTACCTCCAGTCGTATTTCTTTGAAAAATATGCGTAAGTCACGTTTCTTTCAGCGTGATGCCTATATTTCCGTTGATTTCTTGGAGAAAAAAGTGGAAGTCGTAAAAATGAAGGACGCTCCAGAAAACCCTGGAGATTTTGATATGATTCTTCAGAATGCCGAAGGAGAAAAGAAGCAAATCTATTTTGAAAACCCTGAAATAGATGTCAACAACGCCATTTTGGACGAGTTGGAAACTTTTGCCGATGCCATAAACAATAATACTACCCCAATCGTGAGTTTGGAGCAAGGCACCAATGCACTCCGTGTAGCCCTTCAGATAATCGATTCCTTTAAAAATTAATAAGCCGTCACTCTCGACTACGCTCGAATTGACAACAATTATAAACAATATACTATGGAAAAAATAGCAGTAATCGGTGCTGGAACCATGGGAAATGGAATTGCCCACGTTTTCGCACAAAACGGATATAAGGTTAATCTGGTTGACATTGCACAGGCATCTTTGGACAAAGGCTTGGCCACCATCATCAAAAATTTAGACCGAATGATTGCCAAAGAGGTAATCGATGAAGCTAAAAAAGATGCAACCCTTGCAAACATTACAACATATACCGATTTAAAAGATGGTGTTTCCAACACCGATTTGGTTGTTGAAGCGGCAACGGAGAAGTTGGACATCAAATTGAATATTTTTGAAGATTTGGATGCAATCTGCAAAGCAGAAACCATTTTAGCCACCAACACCTCATCCATTTCCATTACACAGATTGGCGCAGCCACCAATCGCCCCGAAAAGGTGATTGGGATGCACTTTATGAATCCCGTGCCGATTATGAAGTTGGTAGAAATCATTCGTGGATACAGTACATCAGATGAGGTAACCGATACCATAATGGATTTATCCAAAAAATTGGGTAAAACCCCAACCGAGGTGAACGATTACCCTGGATTTGTAGCCAACCGCATTTTAATGCCCATGATCAACGAATCCATAGAGACACTTTACAATGGCGTAGCTGGGGTTGAAGAAATTGATACCGTAATGAAGTTGGGCATGGCCCACCCTATGGGACCACTTCAATTAGCGGATTTTATTGGTTTGGATGTATGCCTTTCCATTTTGAACGTGATGTACGATGGATTTAAAAACCCGAAATACGCCCCGTGCCCCCTACTCGTCAATATGGTGATGGCAGGTAAGCTTGGTGTAAAATCAGGTGAAGGTTTTTATGACTATTCCGAATCCAGAAAAGCTGAAAAAGTTTCTGCACAATTCAAATAAAAATTCATGGCTATTGTAAAGCCTTTTAAGGCCATTCGCCCTACAAAGGACAAAGCTTTTTTTGTTGCATCGCGCTCCTACGAAGAGTATTCCAAAGAGGAGTTGAAGGCTGTACTTCAGTACAATCCTTTCTCCTTTTTGCATATCATCAACCCGGGATTCAAGTTTGAAAAGAACATTAAAGGCAAAGAACGGTTTGGCCTCGTGCATAATCGGTATTTAGAATTCTTAGAAGAAAATATCTTTCAAAAAGATGACGAGCCCAGTTTTTACCTGTATCAGATTGAAAAGGATGATTTTAAAAGCTTGGGGTTCTTTTGTGCCTGCAGTGTTGATGATTACAGGAATAACGTCATTAAAAAACACGAAGATACCATTCAAGACCGGGAGGAGCTTTTTGCCGATTACCTCCATACCGTAGGTTTTAATGCAGAGCCCGTTTTAATGACCTATGAGGATAATGAGCTTGTGGATGAAATCTTTCAACGTAAAATAGAACGGAAATCCGAGTACGATTTCACCACAACCGATAGGGTAAACCACAAGCTCTGGAAGATTTCGTATCCAGAGGGCATCGAAAAATTGGAGCAGGCTTTTGGTAACCTCAATGCCCTGTATATTGCCGATGGACATCACCGTAGTGCTTCGTCAAGTTTGTTGGCTGACCTTAAAAAGTCAGAAAACGACAATCATACGGGTGAGGAAGCCTACAACTATTTTATGGCCTATCTTATTCCTGAATCGCAGATGAGGGTTTTTGAGTTCAATCGGATGGTGAAAGATTTGAACGGATTTTCCAAAAAAGAGTTCTTGATTCAGTTGGACGCGCATTTCAGAATCGAGAAAAGAGAAGACGGACTGTCCAAACCATCCAAAAAGCACGAATTCAGCATGTATTTGGAGGGTGAGTTCTATACGCTACATTTTAGAAAAACAAATCACGAGTTCACCGATGCGTTGAGTAAATTGGATACTCAAATTCTGTATAAGACCATTTTAGAGCCCATTTTAGGGATTACCGACCTTAGGAACGATAAACGGATTTGCTACGGCTACGGTAAAAACAACCTCATCCAAATGAAGGATTCTGTGGACTCCGGCGACTACGCGGTCGGTTTCAGCATGGTTCCCACCACCATTGAAGAAATCAAGGCAATTGCCGATGCTGGTTTGGTAATGCCCCCAAAAAGCACGTATATTGAGCCTAAGCTCCGCAGTGGGCTGGCTATTTATGAACTTTAAATTATGTCCGTAAAAGATAATCTCAATAAAATAAAATCCGAACTTCCCGAAGGAGTCACCTTGGTGGCCGTTTCCAAAACCAAGCCCAACGAAGATATTTTGGAAGCCTACGAAGCAGGGCAACGGGTGTTCGGGGAAAACAAAGTGCAGGAGATGGTCCAAAAATGGGAAGATTTACCCAAGGACATCGAATGGCACATGATTGGCCACCTGCAGCGAAACAAGGTCAAGTATATGGCGGAGTTTGTTTCCTTGATTCATGGTGTGGACAGTCCACGATTATTGAAGGAAATTAATAAACATGCGAAAAAGCATGACCGCGTGATTCCCTGCTTGCTCCAAATCCACATTGCTGAAGAAGACACCAAATTTGGCCTGGATGAAAAAGAATTGAATGAGCTTATCAACTCTGATGTATTTAAGGCTATGGAGAACATCAAAATCGTTGGTTTGATGGGCATGGCCACCTTTACCAAAGACGAAAAACAAGTGAGGAGAGAGTTTGCCCAACTTAAATCCATGTTCGATGCGCTAAAAACGAAACTTTCCTATATCTCTATTCTTTCTATGGGTATGAGCGGTGATTATAACATTGCCATTGAGGAAGGTAGCACCATGGTACGGATTGGAAGCAGTATATTTGGGGCTAGAAACTATTTATAAACCATTCATTTTCCATGTACTCTATACTCGACATTGAAAGCACGGGAGGAAAATACAATGAGGAAGGCATTACTGAAATCGCCATCCACAGATTTGATGGGCATCAGGTAGTTGATAAATTCATTTGTCTGGTAAATCCAGAAAGAGAAATACAGCCTTTTGTGGCGAAGCTAACGGGCATCAACAATAAAATGTTGCGTTCGGCACCTAAGTTTCATGAAGTGGCCAAGCGAATCGTAGAAATCACCGAAGGGACGGTTTTGGTAGCACACAATGCACAATTTGATTATCGCATTCTTCGTACAGAGTTCAGGCGACTGGGATACGATTTTCAACGGAAGACGCTTTGTACAGTAGACCTGTCCAAACAACTAATTCCAGAGGCTGAATCCCATAGTTTGGGAAAATTGGCACGTTCTCTCGGAATCCCGATGAGCGACAGACACCGTGCCAACGGAGACGCCCTAGCTACTTTGAAACTCTTCAAGTTGCTGTTGGACAAAGATTCGGACAAAAGAATCATCACCGAGGTTATTCGCGAGGAAACGCATGGGGAACTTTCGCCAAATCAATTGGATATGGTTTTCAGCTTACCGTCTAAAACAGGCGTATACTATATGCACGACAAAGACGGGGAAATCATCTTTTTAGGCAAGACCAAGGATATCAAAAAAAGAGTAAATCAGCATTTTACCAATGTAGGTAAATTGGCAAGGAAACTTCAAAAAGAAACAAAGATGGTCACTTACGAAACCACTGGTAGTGAGCTAATTGCCATTTTAAAGGCTTATTTGGAACAGCAAAAAAACAGACCACGATACAATCACGTTTCTAATAAAAAACTATTTACCCACACCGTGGATTTTAGCCAAAATGGAACTGAACATATTGTTTTGGACGTCGAAAAAAACAGAGCACTCGAGTATAAAAAAATAGCTTTCAACGGAACGAATGCAGCCAAAAGCTTTATAAACAAACTATTCGATGAGTTTGAACTTTGCCCTTGCTCATTGCGGGAAGATGAAGTGTGCATACACCGAGAAACTGAACTTACCGCATCAGATTGCAATCAAAAAGTGCTTTCTGCTTTTGAAAAATACAGCATCCAAGAGAAGAGCATTGCATTGACCGACCGTGGAAGAGAAACCGGGGAGCGTAGTTTTATTTTAATTAAAAATGGTAGGATTCAAGGGTTTGGCTATGTAGAACTCAACCATCAAATCAATAATATCCCTATCTTAGAATCGATAATGACCCCTATAAGGGGTGATGAGAATACCACTTTTATAGTTGAAACCTATTTAAGAAAAAATAACCGGATTAAAACCATACCGTTAACTTCTTAATCATTGAAAGATAACAAACCACTTCCCGGATGGAAAAACAAACTTCATGAAGTTATTTATGAAGCGGATACTCCATCGGGCAAGTTTTTTGACATTGTTCTTTTTATCCTGATTATTTTCAGTGTCATTTTGGTGATGCTGGAAAGTATTGACGATTTTGATGAGCACTATCACGGTACACTCTTGACCTTGGAGTGGGTAGTCACCATTTTTTTTACGTTGGAGTATATTGCACGTTTGATTAGCATCAAAAAACCCTTGAGGTATGTTTTTAGTTTTTATGGCATTATTGATTTTTTGTCCACAATCCCTTTATACCTCTCCTATCTTTTAGCCGGCTCGCAAGTTTTATTGGCCGTAAGGGCGTTCCGTTTGCTAAGGATATTCAGGATATTAAAATTGGTGAAGTTTATTGGTGAAGCTTCCCAACTACAATCAGCTCTTAGGGCAAGCAGGGCCAAAATTGCTGTTTTTATCTACGTAGTTTTAATTGTATCAGTGATTTTGGGCACCCTAATGTACATTGTGGAAGGTGATGAAGCTGGGTTTACAAGCATACCTCGGAGTATTTATTGGACGATTGTGACACTTACTACAGTAGGATATGGCGATATCGCACCGGTTACCAACTTGGGACAGTTTATTGCAACAGCGATTATGATCTTAGGTTATGGCATTATAGCAGTGCCCACAGGAATTGTTACTGCTGAATTTACCCGAAACAAAAAAGATAAAAATAGTGAAGATGATGACGAAGGGTATTTGGTTCACGTTAACACCCAAGCCTGTCCCAGTTGTGGAATAGAAGGCCATAGGGACGATGCCACCCATTGTTTTAATTGTGGACATCCTTTATGAACACAAAAGTTTTACTAGCAGTTGTTGGGCCCACAGCCATTGGAAAAACCGCTTTAGGTATTCAATTGGCAAAACATTTTGATACAGAAATAATTTCGGCCGACTCCAGACAATTTTTCAAGGAAATGAAAATAGGAACCGCCGTTCCATCTGGCGAGGAGTTAAACCAAGCACCTCATCATTTTATACAGCACAAAAGTATTTTTGAACCATACTCAGTAGGTGACTTTGAGAAAGACGCCATTGCTCTTTTAGATAATCTGTATCAAAAAAAGGATATTGCTATCATGGTAGGAGGCAGTGGACTTTATGTAGATGCTGTTATATCAGGTTTGGATGAATTTCCAAAGGTTGACCCCCAAATACGGGAAACGCTAAATAAAGAACTGGAGGATAATGGATTGGAAAGTCTTCAGAAAGAATTAAAGCAGCGTGACCCAGAATATTATAAAACGGTTGATTTGGAAAACCCACATCGATTAATTCGGGCCTTGGAAGTGTGCAGAGCTGCAAATAAACCTTACTCATCCTTCTTGAATCAACAAAAACCAGAGAGGCTATTTAAATCGCTTTATATAGGCATAGATGCCCCTAGAGAGGTTGTATATCAACGAATTAATTCTCGAGTAGAACTGATGATGGAAGCTAAACTATTGGAGGAAGCCAAAAAACTTTACCCCTACAAAGAACTGAATGCCCTGCAAACAGTTGGCTACAAAGAACTTTTTGAATATATTGACGGGAAATGCACCTTGGATTTTGCTGTTTCAGAGATTAAAAAAAATACAAGAAGATTTGCAAAACGGCAACTTACATGGCTGCGAAAGAACGAAACCATTTTGTGGGTCCCTTACAACACTGAACAAGAAAAGGTGCTGCAAATGGTTACAGACCGAATAAAAACCAACCAATATGCCTAACGGTAAAACTGTGATCGTGGTTATGGGAGTCAGTGGTTCCGGTAAAACAGAAATCGGAAAACTGCTTTCAGAAGAACTGTCCCGACCCTTTTATGATGGTGATGACTTTCACCCCGAAGCGAACATTAAAAAAATGAGTTTGGGAAATCCCTTAAACGATGAAGATCGTAAGGATTGGCTCATTCAACTGAATAAACTAGCCTTAAAACATAGACATTCGGGTGCGATTATCGCATGTTCTGCCCTAAAAAAAAACTACCGGAGCATCTTACGTGCTGGAATGGGCAATTACATGACATTCGTGTATTTGAACGGCTCGTTTGAATTGATAAAATCGCGATTAGAAAAAAGAAAAGGACATTTTATGCCTATAGACCTTTTAAAGTCACAATTTGAGAGCTTAGAGCCCCCTTCCAAAGAAATTACAGTTTCCATTGAAGAAAGGCCTGCCGCAATTATAAAAAAAATAAAGAAAGAACTTTACAATTAAAAATTCCCTCGATTTTCGGCAGAAAAAAAGCCACCTTAATTGGCGGCTTTTTTTATTTTTTATAAGAGATTTGCTATTGTTCGTTTTCAGCTTTTACAACAAGTCGAAATCCTTCTCCGTGAATGTTCAGTATTTCCACCAAATCATCTTTTTTAAGGTACTTTCTCAACTTGGCAATATATACGTCCATACTTCTAGAAGTAAAGTAGTTGTCGTCTCTCCAAATTTTGGTCAATGCCAATTCTCTTGGCATCAAATCATTTTCATGAAGGGCCAACAAACGCAACAACTCGTTTTCTTTTGGTGAAAGTTTGATGGGCTCTTCTTCTTTATATTTCAAGAAACGTAGTTTTGAATTCAAATGGAAGTTTCCAATTTCAAATTCAAATTGTTTACTATCGGCCAAAGAACTAGAAGCTTTCCTTTGAAGGATTGCCTTAAGTTTCATAAGCAAAACCTCAGAATCGAAAGGCTTGTTCAGATAATCATCAGCCCCGGCCTTATATCCTTTAAGAACATCTTCTTTCATGGTCTTAGCGGTCAAAAATATAATCGGAATGTTTTCATTCTTTTCACGGATTTCCTTTGCCAGGGTAAATCCATCTTTGTAAGGCATCATTACATCCAAAATGCACACATCGTAGTTGTCCTTTTTAAACTTTTCAAAACCTTCCATTCCATTTTTGGCCAGAACAACATCAAAATCGTTCATAGTCAAGTAATCTTTTAGGACAATCCCAAAATTTGGGTCATCCTCCACTAATAGTATCTTCTTTTTCTCTGTATCCATAGTTCGCTTTTTAAATTAAAGGGAGTTTTATGAAGAAAGCACTTCCTTTTCCTTTTTCACTTTCTGCATAAACCTCGCCCTGATGATCATCTATAATTCGTTTTACGTAGGCCAATCCTAATCCGTGACCTTTAACGTTATGTATGTCGCCGGTATGTTCCCGGTAAAATTTCTCAAATACTTTTTTAAGTACAGCCTTGCTCATTCCCGCTCCTTGATCCTGTACTTTTATAATGATGCTGTTTTTAACCACCTCCGTGTACACATCGATCTTGGGGGTTTCTGGCGAATACTTGACCGCATTGTCCAAAATGTTCACGATAACATTGGTCATGTGCATCTCATTGGCCAATACGTCTGCCCGCTCTGCATCAAGGTGAGCGTTTACATACCCTCCCCTATCTTGAACAATCAATTCAATATGTGCAATGGCATCAACTATTAAGTCATGTATATTCACCCTATCCTTACTGATGTCCAACTGATTCTTTTCCAGTTTCGATATTCTCAATACGTTTTCCACCTGAGCATGCATACGTTTATTCTCATCACGAATCATACCCAAATAGCGCAATACTTTTTCTTTGTCCTCAAAGGACTTTGGGTTTCGTATCGCTTCCACTGCCAGGTTTATGGTTGCAATGGGGGTTTTGAACTCATGCGTCATATTGTTGATAAAATCCGATTTGATTTCAGAAATACGCTTTTGTTTGATCAACTGGTATATGGCACTGGAATAAGCCAACATAATTATCAACGTAAACACTAAGGACATTATGGCCATTCCCATCACCGAACTAAATATGTACTTCTTCATACTTGGGAATGTCAACAATAATGAAAAGTTCGACACTCCTTCACTATCCTTGAAAATTGGCGCCTTGTACATTTTGGAACCGGAAAACTTAAATTTCTTAGATCTTACTTTAGTAGGGTATCCTTGACTATAGACCCCGTACTCATAATCTGTTTCTATGTTTCTATTGCTCAATTCTTGACTAAGTAGCAACTCCAATTCTTGTTTGGAAACCCTTTTATGAATCGGGCGCGTTTTGGCCGCCTCCATAAAAACATCTTCCCAAGCAGCTTTATCAATACTGCTCAATCCACCAATTTTTTCGGCCCGTTGTATCGGAGTCAGGCTATAACTCTTCCCATCTAGACCATACTCTTCCTTAAAAACAGCTTTGGTTCGCTTACTAGTAAAGTTTTTGATGGTAGTAGTGTCTTCATTATCACCATTATTTATATCAAAGAACGCGGAGGTTATATTGTAATCTTCTTCGAGAATTCCGTGTGAATAAAAAAGAATCTCATCTGAGTTCAAATCACGATCAACGAACAAAAAATTCTTGTACTGTGTGCTCTTGGGTTCACCAATGCTATCCGCAAGAGAGGCCAAACGGTCCGAGTATTCCTTCATCTCGCGCTTCTCAACCCTACTCGCTACTTTATCCAGAATGTCCGTAACTGTTCTTGAGAATTGTTCTTCCTTATCGTTTATGGATGTTCGAATCCAATAAACTTGCACAAAAATTATCCCTAAAAGGGATAAGCTCATAAGAACAACCAGAAGAACGAATAGCTTCTTGTTCATTGTGGTAAAATTAAAAATTTAACATTTAGTAATTTTAGCGTTTAACCAAAACTTAACATAAATGTTAAAATTTAGATGATAATGCTAAAAGTTTGAGGTGTAGTTCTTTAACCTTTCTCCTGGTTTTGTTCAATTCAAGGTTTTTTAGTGAAAAATTAGCTAAATCGACCTTTTGTTCATCATCCAATTGGTTTTTCATCCGGTCAACAACAGCTTGTCCTTCAACATTATCCCTATCTATTACTCTTTGAATACGTGTTTCGACAGGCGCTGTCACTAAGATAGTATAATCATATTTGTCCTGGGCATCATTTTCAAAAATCAACGCTGTTTCCTGAATTACATATGGTGATTCTTGTCTTTCCACCCAATCCAAAAAATGTTTTCTGACAGCAGGGTGTACAATTGCATTGAGTTTTTCCAGTAATTCCGGGTCTTTAAAGACTTTATCCGCTATATAAGGCCTGTTTAGGCCTTGATTGTCATAAGCTTCTTCACCCAATAATTCAGTGATGGCGTTTTTAACTTCACTTGAGCCAACCATCAACTCTTTGGCCTCCATATCCGAATCATAAACCGGTATGCCCAGTTCAACGAACATTTTGGCCACAGTACTTTTTCCACTACCAATACCTCCGGTGAGTCCAACTATCATCATTGTTGTTCCAAAACAAAATTTACGGTATTACTTTCCAACTTTACATCATATACTTTTTCGGGACTTTCCTTAATCTCCAAAAATAAAGTACTGCTTTCAGACCCCATCAATTGACTATAATCTGCCACAATTTCAAAATCGGAAGCGGATAGTTCCTTTAATCTTTCTATCGTAGCCTTGCACAATACGGTAACTACGTCTGGAAATGTTTTTATCTGGTAACCTTGTGGAATATTAATAACTTGAATAGGCACCTCGAAGACTTTTTCTGAAAATTTAGAAACCTTCCCGGAAACCGTCACACGCCCAATAGAAAAAATACTGTTATCCAATCCTTTTGGAAATAACAGTCCAACTTCATTGGAAAAATCTGCATTGACATTGTTTAACTGTATAAGTGATGTTTCAACAAATTTTATGGTGTCAATTTCATTGCTTGGCCCCTTTACCTCTATGGAGTCTGGAGTTATTTTGATTTTCCCGTCCAAAATATAATTCTGTTCAAGTTGTAAGCCCAGCTTTGCTTTAATTGGTATTTTTTTAGAATCAACTTGGTAAAGGTCTACTTCTAACCTATTTCGGTCCAAATCCAGTAGTGAAATATTCTGTGATAGTTGTTGATCCATCTGTCGTTTCAAGATTTCCTCACTCAGTACATAACCCCCATTTTGAAACTCAACTTCTGAAACATCAATATCGATGCGACTTTTAAAAATTTTATAATACAAAAATTGAAAGCCACTGGTTCTTAGCTTGGCCTCGATTAGATGATCCGAATTCTTGCCCAACAACAACGAATCTGGGAGGTTTCGATAGTTAAGTGTAAAATATGCCCTCGACTCATATGTATCGGAAAGGTTACTAATAAACCACGCCAAAAAAGAGCATAACAAGAACAGTGAAAACACTTTCACTTTCTTCTTATTTAGGCCATGCAATACCTTTTTGAACACTTTTTACTTTTTCTTGAAAAATAGTTTTGGGAATAGCTCTTCTGCTTCCTTATTATTAAAGTTAAGCAACATTGTGGACTTGAAAAAACCAATTCCATATCCAGTAAACTGGGTCAAAGTAGCATAAATGGCCAAAACCGCCACCTTTGCGTTCTTATTCTTTATCAATGCATCCAAAAATAGTATAGAAAAATAGAATGCATATAATAGTAACGGCAACCAAAGCCCTATTATAGCCAAGATTATAGCAACAAATAACCCCAGCATAAACAAAGTGGGGAACCAGTATGTCGGCTTGGCCGTTCCTGGATGCCATTTATTAAGTATAGGGCGTACCATGCCAAACTTATTGACCTGAATATAAAATTTATTCCAGTCGATTCGCCTCTTATGATACACAAAAGCCTTGGGAAATAATCTAGTGTTGAATCCTGCCTTCCAAATTCGAAACGTAAGGTCTGGGTCCTCGCCAGGGTGTATCCGGCCGAAACCTCCTGCTCTTTCAAACGCATCCTTGGAAATTCCCATATTGAAACTACGCGGCTGAAACTTGCCGACGGCCTTTTCACCGCCCCTTATTCCTCCAGTTGTCAAAAAAGAGGTCATTACGTAATTAATGGCCTTTTGTACGTTGGTAAAAGAAGCATCAGCAGCATCGGGTCCTCCAAAACAATGCACGAACTCTTTCTTTAGTTCCTTGTCAACTTCCGACAAATACTGCTTTGGAAGAATACAATCCGAGTCCAAAATGATAAAATAATTCCCTTTGGCTTTTTGCATTCCAAAGTTCCTGGAATCCCCTGGACCTGAATTTTCTTTGTAGTAGTATGAGATTTGCAGGTTATCTTGAAACAATTTTACAATATCCTCCGAACTTTCCGAAGAACCATCTTCAACAATAACCACTTCAAAATCTTTTGAAAAATCTTGCTTTTGAAGACTTTCCAATAGTTCCCGAACTTCTTCTGGCCTATTGTAGACTGGAACCACTATGGAGAAAAACGTGTTCATTTGAAACAGAAAAGCCATCCCAAAAAAGGATGGCTTCCCATATATTTTTTAAGGTTTATTCCGAAAATTCATCGATTACTTCTTGGCTCACACCTGTATTGGAGAATCCTCCATCATGAAAGAGGTTCTGCATGGTCACCTTTTTGGTTAAATCTGAAAAAAGTGAAACCGTATAGTTCGCGCAATCATCTGCCGTAGCATTACCTAATGGGGACATTTTTTCTGCGTAATTGATAAACCCATCAAAACCTTTTACGCCCTGCCCTGCTGTAGTTGGGGTTGGAGACTGGGAAATGGTGTTTACCCTTACTTTATGTTCTTTTCCGAAGAAATAACCAAAGCTTCTGGCAACTGATTCCAAGTACGCTTTGTTGTCTGCCATATCGTTATAGTCCGGAAAGGTTCTTTGCGCTGCCATATACGTTAAAGCCACAATGCTACCCCACTGGTTCATGGCTTCTGCCTTATAAAGCGACTGCATTACCTTGTGGAAGGATAATGCTGAAACATCCCAACCTTTCTCAGTAAAACTGTAGTTCTCGTCGGTGTATGCTCTTCCTTTTCTAACGTTGACGGACATTCCAATGGAATGAAGCACAAAATCCAATTTTCCACCCAATATCTCCATGGACTTCTCCACCAAATTTTTAAGATCTTCTTCGTTAGTGGCATCTGCGGGAATGATTTCTGAATTGGTTTTTTCCGCAAGTTCGTTGATTTGACCCATACGCATTGCGATGGGTGCATTGGTAAGTACAAACGTACCTCCTTCTTCATGAACACGTTCTGCGGTTTTCCAAGCAATGGAATTTGCATCCAAAGCACCAAAAATGATTCCTTTCTTACCTTTTAAAAGATTGTATGCCATAATTTTTTACAATTGTTGATTGTGTGACAAAGATATTTAAACTAATTGAAGTTTGGGATTCACTTTTGCTGTTTTATTGCAACAACTCTCTCGCGTGGGCCAAAGCAGATTCGGACAAGGACTTACCACCCAACATTTCGGCCAGCTCCTGTATGCGTTCATCCGCGCTTAACTGTTTTATATGTGTACTTGTTCCTTCCGCGCCCTCTTCCTTATATACCTTAAATTGATAGCGCCCTTTTGATGCGACCTGAGGTAGATGCGTGATTGAGAATACCTGCATAGTACTGCTCATTTGTTGCATAATCTCCCCCATACGGTTCGATATTTCACCTGATACTCCCGTGTCAATCTCATCGAACATCATGGTCGGTAGGTTTTCGTATTCCGCTAAAATTGATTTTATGGTCAGCATTATACGGGAAAGTTCCCCTCCCGATGCCACTTTTTTAAGTTCACCATAATTAGAGCCCTTGTTCGCAGAGAACAAGAATGTTAAATCATCCTTTCCATTGGTTTTGAATGAATTGGATGGATTTACCTCAATATTAAAAGTAGCTGATGGCATACCCAAAGATGCCAAGTTCTCTTGAAGCCTTTCGTTTAATTTAGGAATAACAGCCTTTCTACCATCGCTTATTTTTTTGGCCCATGCATCTACTTTTTTTGTAATCGCATCGACTTCTTCTTGTTTTTCCTTGATTTTGGACTCAATATTGGCCACAGCGTCCACTTTTTGAGCCAAATCCTCTCGAATGGCAATCAACTCTGATACCGAATCGGTATGGTGCTTTTTTTGCAGGTCGTACAATTGTTGTAATTGCCCATTCACTACTTCCAACCGTTCAGGGTTGGCCTCCACGCCGCCCTCCAACTGCTCCAATTCGGAGGCGATGTCGTCCGTCTCAATCAACACGGATTGAATCCTATCATATAACGATTTATAGTCTGACCCAAAATCCGTTAGGTTTTGGAATGCCCTTTTTAGGTCGGTAAGCCGGCCCACAATGCCCAATTGTTCGTCGTTCAGCAACTGATGACCTGCAGACAACTGCTCCATAATCTGCTCCACATTGCTCAACTGCTCATATTCCTCTTCCAACTCCTCTTGCATACCTTCTTTGAGCTTTGCATCTTCCAGTTCCTTTAATAAAAAACTATTGTAATCTTGCTCTTTATCCGCATCAGCCTGAAAATCTTCTAATTCTTGAAGCTCTTTGGATGCAGTTCGCAACTTCTCAAGCTCCGTGGTGTATGCAGAAAGATTATCCGTGTTATCTGCCAAAGCATCGAGCACTTTCATTTGAAAATCATTGTCAGTAAGACGCATAGTTTGGTGCTGTGAGTGGACATCCACCAACTGATCCCCCAATGCCCGCAACACATCCAAAGTAACTGGAGAATCGTTGACAAAGGCCCTTGATTTTCCGCTAGGCAATATTTCACGACGAAGAATCGTCGTATTCTCATAATCCAAGTCATTTTCCTCAAAAAACGATTGGAGTTCATATTTAGAAACATCGAACTCTGCCTCTATCACGCATTTTTGAGTCGTATTTTTTAATGATGATAAATCGGCACGCTTGCCCAATACCATAGACAGACCTCCCAACAGTATCGATTTCCCTGCCCCAGTTTCACCAGTTATAGTAGTGAATCCGTTAGAAAACGACACACTTACATCATCAATCAGTGCATAATTTTGGATGGATAGATTTACTAGCAATATTGAAGATTTTACCCGTAAAGATAAACCTCTTTAGAGAACTGCACTAGTAATTTATTTCATTCCATGTGCCGGAATAAAATGGAGCCACTTTATTAAGGGTTTCCTTAAGTTTTACAATGTCCACCTTGGGGCCATCGGAGAAGATATTTTGTATTTCTTCTGACTTGGCATCAAAAAAGGTCTGAATCAAAAAGGCATTGGGCCTGCGGCTTATTAAGGTTTCAAACAAACGAAGGCTGCCGGCAATGATTTGTTTTCCAGTACTATTGTTGTCAGCAAGAATATCAAGGCCTTTTCTATGGTAATTGTACATGGCGATGCGATATTCCCTAAAAGAGTTGCTCAAAAGATTGTCCACCAATTCAAAACGGCTTCGATCACCTGTTTCCTGGCTCCAGCCGCTATAACTGGAACTTTGTGCCTGGGTTACAATATTTTGTGCCTGTCGGTAGAAATCGTTGCCACCTTCCAAAGAAAAAGTATCTGCATCCAATCCCAAAATCATGTAAACGTAGTACGAGATAACCCCTAGCAAATTCGAATCAAAATTATTGGGATTGTAAACCAATGGTTGAAATTCTTGGTATTGAAAATTGAAAGCGTTGTCCTTGTAGTTAAAAACCGGGCTTTCGTAAGTGGTATTAAAAACAGGTCGTGTGGACTGAATCTGGATATTCGCTTCAAAACGATCCGATTCGTATTGGGTTACTGTGATGAACATCCTTGAATTGACTCGCTCATTTTCACGATAAGTCCTGTTGGTCCATTTAGTTTTGTTCACAAAATCATTCAGTGAACGCTCCAGAGTTCTAAAGATCTGCTGATTGGTCTGTCCAACTTGATCGGAGTTTACGGTTATCGCACAATTAAGTTCCTGTGCAGATGCCCCGAGGACAATAAACAATAAAAAAACAGAAAAAAGTATGTTACGCATGGATTCTGGAGATAATTTCTTCCCAAATATCGGAAGCCACTTCGGACTTCGTCTTCAAATCAAACGTTTTTATCTCCGAATTCTTATCTATGAAGGTGATTTTATTGGTAGTTCCTCCAAACCCTGCGCCATCATCTTTCAAAGAGTTAAGAACGATGCCATCCAAATGTTTTCTTTTAAGCTTGCTTTTCGCATTTTCGAGCTCTTTTTGGGTTTCCAGAGCAAATCCGACCAAGAATTGATTTTTCTTAATCTCACCAAGCGACATCAAAATATCCGGGGTGCGTTCCAATGCAATGTTCATATCACCTTCCTTCTTCTTCACTTTTTCAGTTGCGATAGTTTTAGGTCGATAATCCGCTACGGCAGCTGCGCATATCGCAATATCCATATCAGCATAATGTTCATGACAGGCTTCATACATTTCTTGTGCAGAAGTCACCCGAATTAGCTGAATAGAACTATGGTTCGTATTCAGGTGGGTGGGACCTGAAACCAGTACTACCTTTGCCCCTAGATTTGCTGCTTTTTTTGCCAACTCAAACCCCATGGTACCAGTGGAACGGTTTCCTAAAAAACGAACGGGATCAATGGCTTCATGAGTCGGTCCTGCAGTGATCAATACTTTTTTTCCTGACAACGGCAATCCTTTGGCCAGATCATCCTCGATAAATGAAACAATATTTTCAGGCTCTGCCATACGCCCTTCTCCGTGCAAACCGCTAGCCAATTCTCCAGACTCGGCAGGAATTATGGTATTGCCGAAAGATTCCAGTTTTTCCAAAGAGTTTTTCGTAGATGGGTGTTTGTACATATCCAAATCCATTGCCGGGGCAAAATAAACGGGACACTTTGCAGATAAATAGGTGGCCAAAAGTAGATTATCACATGTTCCGTTGGCCATTTTGGACAATGTATTTGCCGTGGCAGGTGCAATCAACATCACATCGCCCCAAAGTCCTAGCTCAACATGATTGTTCCAAGATAGGCTTCCATCTTCCTCATTTACAAAATCCAACAAAACCGAATTTTTAGAGAGCGTGGACAAGGTAAGGGGAGAAACAAAAGAGCTGGCGCTCTGGGTCATTACAATTTTGACCTGGGCACCAACTTTAATCAGTAAACGAACAAGAAATGTAGTCTTGTACGCGGCAATTCCCCCGGAAATTCCCAAAAGGATATTTTTACCGCTTAGCATTTCTTATGCGTCTTTCTCTGTATTCCTGTAGTAAATTTTATCTTCCAACCACTCCTGTACTGCCAAAGCATGTGGTTTTGGTAATTTTTCGTAGAACTTGGAAACCTCTATTTGTTCTTTGTTCTCGAACACCTCTTCCAAGCTATCGCTGTATGTTGCGAACTCCTCAAGCTTCTCCAACAATTCCTTTTTTATTTCAGAATTGATTTGGATAGCTCTCTTTGCTACAATTGAAATGGCTTCATAAATGTTGCCGGTTTTTTCATCGAACTCGTTTCTATTGAGTGTAACTGTGGAAACCGGTGCCTTGGTGTTTTTCAAATCTTGCATATGCAGTGGTTTAAAAACTTTTTTTATTTGGATAATGTTGTGTCGGAATAAGTGCTCAATTCTTTTTGAACTGTTTCAGCTAGCTTATCCGCTTCTTTTTTGAATTCTGTGTCGGGAAAATAACGTAATAAATTATTATATGAGTCAAGAGCATCTTCCAATCGCTCTTTCTTCTTATCCTCTGTACTGTTTATTGCCAATTCCGTTGTTGCTTCAATCCGATAATAAAGCGCTTCTTCCCTATACACTGAACCTGGATTATCGGTAATGAAGTTATCAAACGCCGTAATGGCTGATATCAATACTGGTAAATTAAACTTTCCTAGCTTATTGAATTGCTTCGCAATCTCAATTTGTTTCTTTTCTTTTTTGGCGGTCAATTCTTTGGCCATATTGTTGGCTTCCTCAAAATATTCCGACTCGGAATAATTATTGATAAATGTTTGCAACTTCAACAAGGCTTTGTCAGTTTCCGTTTGGTCCAAAGAATATTTTGGTGAGAGCATATAATAACTTTTAGCTCCCAAAAAGCTCGCTTCTTGTATTTTATCACTCCGAGGATAAGACTTTATAAAACGCTCAAACTGATATCCTGATAAATAATAATCATCATTTTTGAAATAACTATCCGCAAAGAAGAACATCACCCGTTCACCTTGAGGCTTGCCCACATATTTTGGCGCAATTTGTTCGAACAAACGAACTGCTCTTTTGTAATCTCCTTCGTTATAGAGTTTTTCGGCCATATCGTATTTAGCCTTCACATCGGTTTCCTTAAGCACCTTTTGGTACTCACTACAGGATACAAGAAGTGCTGCTGCACAACAAAAAAGGAGTATTGACCTTATTTTCAAAAACATTTTGCAAAATTAGTGATATTGAACGGATATAAAAAAAGAATTTTCACCTCTCAAATGTAAAGGGTAAAGCAGCCAATACCCAATAATTTGGGCAACATTTAACGTATTTTAAACATGTGCTTTGTCCAGTGTCTTCAAAGAGCTGGCAATTTTCTCTTTTAAAACAGGGGTTGCTTCTACCAATGGCAACCTAACGGTGGCTCTAGAAATACCCTTGCATTCAAAAATACTTTTGATGCCCGCTGGGTTACCTTCTTCAAAAATAAGGGACATTAGGTCAAATAGTTTATGATGGATGGCGTAAGCACTTTTTGGATTTCCTTCCAGACCAAACTTGATCATCTCAGAGAATAGTGCAGGTAATCCTTGGCCCAAAACTGAAATGACTCCTGCTCCACCTGCCAAAACAGTGGGCAAAGCAGTTGCATCATCCCCGGAAATCACCAAAAAGCTTTCAGGTTTGCCCTTGATTATTTTATCGATTTGAATCGAATCTCCACAAGCTTCTTTTATTGCCACAATGTTGGAAAAATTATGGGCCAGTTTTAATGTTGTTTCGGGCAACATATTGCTTCCTGTTCTTGATGGTACATTATAAAGGACAATAGGAATGGGCGATGCTTCCGAAATCATCTTAAAATGTTGATATATTCCTTCTTGTGTAGGTTTGTTGTAGTAAGGTGAAACAGATAGAATGGCATCAAAATCGGACAAATCCAATGTTTTCAACTCATTGGTTACTGACATGGTGTTGTTTCCTCCAACACCGAGTACCAAAGGCAGTCTTCCGGCATTGGAACGTACCACAACATCGACCACCAATTGTTTTTCGGCTTGTGAAAGTGTTGCAGATTCAGCAGTTGTTCCCAAGACCACCAAATAGTCAACACCTTCTTGAATGTTGTATTCAACCACTCTTTCCAATGCTTCTGCATCTATCGATAAATTTTCTCTGAAAGGAGTTATCAATGCTACTCCTGTTCCGATCAATTGTTCCATTTGTTCAAATTTCTTTTAAGACCTTTAAATACTTTTTCAATTCACTCTTGAACAACTTAAAATCGTTCATGGGAGTATTTAAAATCAAATCGTTGACCTTCGGGTCCTGGGCCCCTAAACCTACTTTAATGCGGGCGGGGGTTTTTACCGATAATAATTTCATCATTAAATTATCATCTTCATAATAATTGATCAACATATCGTATTCCCTACCTAAAAATTCCAGAACATAGCCATTTTCTATCTGACCTTTCCATCCCAAATCCCTATCGGAAAACATTTGGATGGCATAGGGTGAATTTTTATCATATTCCCGTTTATAGCCAATAATTTTTATGGCGTTGGGCCGTAGCTCAAACTCATCAATAAGTTCGTAAAAGGCATCTGCTTTCTGGAAATTATCAACATCCACAATGCAGCCAATGCTGGTAATCCCTTTTTCCCTGCCCACGGACTTTGGAGGCTTCTCCATTTCCTCCCTTAAATATTTTAGCCCGGATTTAACCTTAAATTTGTCTTGGAGTCCTTTCAAAAACATATTTTTGATGATTTTTACAAAGGTAAATAATCTACCAAGACGAGTTAACAAATATACTTACGTGAACAATTTAAAATTCAAACAATTTGTTGTATTTACAACTTTTTGTTTTTTGATGTCCTGTAAAACTGACACTGGAAAGCTTACAGAAATTAACGGCAGGCAAATTCCCATTGATTCTACCCTGGCAGAAACAGATTCCATTGCCACTTTTGTGGAACCTTACAGAAATAGAATTAACGAGGTATTGGACAGCACTTTGGCTTACGCTCCCAACCCTCTATTGTTAAAAGATGGTGAACGCACCTCGTCCATGGGCAACCTAATGGCCGACATTGTTTTTGAACAGGCCGCTCCCATTTTTAATTCTAGGTCGGGTAAAGATTTGGATTTTGTAGTGCTAAATGCTGGTGGTGTACGGTCCATAATTTCTGAAGGAAATGTAAGTGCACGAAATGCTTACGAGGTGATGCCCTTTGAAAATTATATCGAAGTAGTTGAACTTAGTGGTTCGGCCGCAAGACAGCTCATTGATTTTGTAGCTAAATCCTCGCGAAGGCACCCAGTATCGGGCATACGGATTGTTACGGACAAAAACCGCTCGCTAGAATCCGTAAACATACAGGGGCAACCTTTTGACGAAAATCGAAATTATTATGTGGCCACTTCCGACTATCTGGTGAATGGCGGTCCAAGCGTTGGTTTTTTTGATGAAATTATTTCAATAACAGAAACCGATTACCTTATAAGAAATGCTATTATCGACTACTTTAAAAAAGTGGATACCTTAAAAGCAGTAGCAGATGATCGTATAAAACAATTGAACTAGATGAAAAGAAGGGATTTTATTACCAATACCACCGCGGCATCAACTTTAATCGGTTTGGGAGGGCTGAGTTTAAGTTCGTGTTCCAATCTAGGTAAAAAACAAATAACCATTCTGCACACCAACGATGTGCACAGTCATATCGACACCTTCCCTTCCTCCCACTCCAGGTACCCTAATTTGGGTGGAGTTTCCCGAAGGGCCACTTTGGTAGAACAGATTCGAAACGAGAATCCGAACACCCTCCTTTTTGATGCAGGTGATATTTTTCAGGGAACGCCCTATTTCAATTTTTATGGCGGTGAATTAGAGTTTAAATTGATGAGCAAGCTCAAGTATGATGCCTCGACTATTGGAAACCACGATTTTGACAATGGTATTGAGGGTTTATTGGCACAGATGCCCCATGCCACCTTTGAAATGATTTCTGCCAACTACGATTTTTCCAATACTGTGATGAATGGCTACGTAAAACCATATAAAACCTACGTAGTTGATGGTGTTAAAATCGGAGTGTATGGCATTGGCATTGAGTTGGATGGATTGGTGACCAAAAAACTATACAAAGAAACACAGTATTTGAATCCTTACGAGATTGCTTTGGATATGGAAAAGAAACTCAAGGAAGAAGAACAATGTGATTTGATTGTTTGTCTTTCGCACTTGGGATATGATTACAAAAATCCAGATAGACCCTGCGATACCCGATTAGCACAACGCACTTTCCATACCGATTTGATTATTGGGGGCCACACCCACACCTTTTTGGACAAACCTGATGTAAGAACCAATCAAAATGGCAACTCGGTATTGGTGAATCAAGTTGGGTGCTACGGAATCAATTTAGGCAGAATCGACTTTTATTTTGATGCCGATAAAAATGCTTCGGCAAAAGGTATAAGTATAACGGTTTAAAGTTAAAGATCAAGTTCCTTACCTGCTTTTAAGCTTAGTGATCCGGTTGTCTTGTCTATTTCGAACAAGTCATTATAATTGGTGGTAACGCTAAAGATAAGTTTGGTCCCCATTTTAGAATCAAAGGCCTCAACCATGCCTATCATTTGGACATCAGTAATCGTTCCCGATAAGTTAAAAGCTTGCTCGTATATAACTGGAGCATGATTGGCGAATGCTGTGGGACCGTCATCCTTAACGCAGGACCAAAGCAGAGTCGCCGCTATTAGCATTGTTGCTAATTTGTTTAGTACATTGTACATAATTAGGTTTTTTGATTAAGGTGCAAGATGAAGAGTTTGCTTTAATTTTATTGGCCTAATCTTATGGACACCCACTTTGAATTTATATATCCCTTTTTTGGGTTGATGCGTTTTTGGCGGTAGACCAAAAAATGTGCGATTAGCCATTGAAAATGTTGGGTGGTCAGATTGATTCTTGGCATCGCAGCAAATAAAAAAACCACTAAAAACAAATGATCATCTTTCAGCGGTTTCAAGAGAGTTGATATTAAGAACTGCTTATGGACAGTTGAAAAGGTTGGTAATGCCCGGGAAATCCCATCCATTATCATTTACCAAGATCATGCCTGCCATATCCACTTCAGGTCCGCAAACAGTAATTCCGCCCATTCCACAGGTAATATTTGCAGGGCCGCCATTTTGGTTCACAAAATCGGCCCAACCGATTAATATGGAATTCATGTTACTTGGGGACATGCCACAATTATGAAACATAGCTGACATATCGGCAATATTTCCAATATTCCATCCTCCTAGATTTTGATCAAAAGAATGGGCTTCATAAAACATATTGTTCATGCTGGTTACATTACCTACATCCCAATTACCAATAGCACCATTGAAATTTTTTGCATAGAAGAACATATGACCCATATTTTGGACATTTGATGTATCCCATCCACTGATATCACCATCAAAAGAAGATTGCGTAAACATTCTGCTCATATCCGTTACATTGCTCAAATCTGGAGCATCCTGGGCATTGTAACCCAGGTTGGGACAAAAGGCAAAGGCCCTATGAAAAGATTTCCAAGGAATACTGCCCCATTGTTCAATACTCACTAAAGTTAATAACGCAATATCCTCTCCTAATTTCGCTACAAATGCAGGAAAATTACTTTGTATTGCAACGGTATATGTGCCAGCCTTTTCAAAAGTATGGGCAATGAACTTAGTATTTTCAAAATTATATTCCTCAATCGTCCCATCGCCCCAATCTATAACAAAATCGTAGGCGTAATTTACATTTGTCCCTATTAACTCTTCAAAACTATCTGAAGGTATTTCCCATTTAGTGACAAAGGATTCCGGCTCCTCATGCATTTCTATTACATTTGGTACGATCACCTGAACAAGCGCTGTCGCCACTTCCTCACCATCTGTAACACTTATTTGGATCTCATGCTTTTCTGTGGTTTAATCATCCAATCGTTCCCCATCTTTCAGGCTCAATTCCCCGTTTTCGGTAAGTTCAAAAAGGTCGTTGTCATTTTGAACAATACTATAGACCAGAACGTCTCCATCGGCGTCATCCGCTTGAATGCTTCCAATAATATGAATGTCTGAAATATCCTCTGCCACCTCAAAAAATTGATCTACAACTACAGGTGGCCCCATGTTTACATTTCCCACCTGAATGGTTATCGTGGCTATTCTACCCACAATACCGTCATGAACTTTAATTGACAAGATATGTTCATCGGCTATACCATAATCCAAGGATTTATCAGTTGCCAATCGTATTGCTCCACTTTTTGATATAGCAAACAAACCGCTGTCATCTTGTTCAATGGTATATGTTAATTTATCTTCGTCAACATCCGAAGCTATTACCTGTCCGATAATTTCTTT
Source organism: Flagellimonas lutimaris (assembly GCF_003581615.1). Lineage (GTDB taxonomy): Bacteria > Bacteroidota > Bacteroidia > Flavobacteriales > Flavobacteriaceae > Flagellimonas > Flagellimonas lutimaris. Next base: position 234,022 of record NZ_QXFH01000072.1, on the reverse strand, counting down.
ATCTGAAATATCCTCCAAAACAGAAAAGCTTTGGTTGTTGACTTTAGGTGCCGTGTTCACATAAATAGAATCTGGTCGATTTGGGTCGCAGGACCACAAAATACCGATAATAACAAAGGGAATACCCCACATTTTACTTCTTTTCATAGTTTATAACAATAATGATTATAGGAAGCAAGATGTGGAATAACCGATAAAGATTTCAACTACAATTGACCTATGCCCTATTTGAATTGACGAATCAAAGATTTTGAAGGCTAAAACCAATCCCCTCTCTATTTTTCAATTACGAAAATCTTAAATGAGTCAAGAAAATCCAGAATATATAGACAGTAGAAAAACTTTGTTGGAACGAGAACCGATATCAAAGAATGGAAGGCAATTATTCCTATAAATTTGCCTCCACCAAAACTTTCAACTCCTTATCCAAACTGTAATCAGGAAAAGGCTTATCCGCACGATTGTACCAGTAGCCTGCATTCCACTTATCACCTTCTTTTCGGTGCAGGTAAGCGTGAATCCAACTGCCCATTGGAGAATGGATATCTTGGGCAATGTTATGAGAAGATTCCCAATCATCTTTTGCATCAAACCAAAGGGATTGCAAAGCATCTGTCCATTCTTTTGGCGGCTCCCTCTGCCCTAAGGTTGATTCAAATTCTTCGAAGGTTTTGGGTGTCATGCCTCCAACTTTTGTAAAAATTCTTGTTCAGATATCATAGGAACTCCCAAGTTTTCCGCTTTTGTTTTTTTACTTGGCCCCATTTTGTCACCAGCTACTAAAAAGCTGGTTTTTGAAGAAATGGACGAAGACACCTTACCCCCATTGTCCTCTATCATCTTTTTTAATTCGTTTCTACTGATATTTTCAAAAACCCCAGAAACAACGAAAGTTTGTCCTTTGAGTAGTTCAGTTTGATTCTCTAATTGTTCCTCTGACAATGAAAATTGCAATCCATAGGATTTTAATCGGTCAATAATCTCCATATTGGCGGGCTCCGAGAAAAAATTGACTACGCTTTCCGCAATTCGCTCCCCAATTTCGTCTACAGCAACCAGTTGTTCTTGTGAAGCAGTCATTAACGCATCAATATTTTTGAAAGCCTTTGCCAGTTTTTTGGCTACCGTTTCCCCCACATAGCGAATTCCCAAAGCAAAAAGGACCCGTTCAAATGGGATTTTAACGGATGCTTGAACCCCATTTACCAAGTTTTCAGCGGATTTTTCAGCCATACGTTCCAAAGGCAAAATTTGTTCTTTGGTCAAGGTGTAAAGGTCAGCGTAATCGTCAATTAATCCTTCATTGAAAAGTAGTTCTACCGTTTCTGCCCCCAAGCCTTCAATATCCATGGCTTTTCGAGAAATAAAATGCTGAATTCTACCAGTTATCTGTGTTGGACAACCAATATCGTTAGGACAGAAATGCTGCGCCTCCCCTTCCTTACGAATTAGTTCGGTACCACATTCGGGACAGTGGGTAATGTACTCAGTGGGTTTGGAATCAGCATCTCGCTTAGTAAAATCAACCTTTACAATTTTTGGGATGATTTCCCCTCCTTTCTCCACAAAAACAGTATCTCCTTCGCGGACATCGAGCTTGGCTATTTGGTCGGCATTGTGCAAGGAGGCACGTTTTACCGTAGTTCCCGCCAATAAAACAGGCTCTAGATTGGCAACAGGGGTAATCGCACCCGTACGCCCAACTTGATAGGTGATTTTATTTAAGATTGTTGTTGCTTGTTCTGCCTTGAACTTGTAGGCCATTGCCCATCTTGGCGATTTGGCAGTGTACCCAAGTTCGTCTTGATGTTGGATACTATTCACCTTAACCACTACCCCATCTGTTTCGTATGGTAGATTGTGACGGTTTACTTCCCAGTAATCGGCAAACCGCATCACTTCCGTTGTGGATTTACAAAGCTTGGCCACGTTTGGCACCTTAAATCCCCATGACCTAGCTTTTTCAAGAACCTCAAATTGAGATGTAACTCCAAGATTTTGACCGGCTACACTATACAACAGACATTCCAACGGGCGTTGAGCCACCAAGGCACTATCTTGAAGCTTTAAACTGCCCGATGCCGTGTTCCTTGGATTCATATACGGGTCTTCACCAGCTTCAACACGCTCTGCGTTCATTTTTGCAAAGCCTTCGAGCGTCAAAATAATTTCACCTCGAATATCAAATTTTTGTGGATAGTCCTCCTTCAACTGTAAGGGAACCGATTTTATGGTCTTAATGTTGTTGGTCACATCATCACCTTGAAAACCATCACCACGGGTAACGGCCTTCACCAATTGTCCATTTTCATAGGTTAGGCTTATGGAGGCCCCGTCATACTTTAACTCACAGGTAAACTCGACTTCGACATCACCTAAAATACGCTGAATACGTTTCTCCCAATCCTCCAAATCTTCCTTGGAATAGGAATTGTCCAAAGAATACATTCGATGCTCGTGGGGAACGGTCTCGAAATTTTTGGTGACCATTCCACCAACTCGTAATGTCGGTGATGTCGAGTCTTGAAATTCCGGATGTTCAGCTTCCAATTTTTGAAGCTCCTTCAGCTTCATGTCAAATTCGTAATCGGAAATGGAAGGCTCATCGAGCACGTAATATTTATAATTGTGATCCCTCAACTCATCGCGGAGGGAATTAATTTTTTCTTGGATGTTCATGTTCTCTTTGCTTTTAGCATTCTATCGTTGCCAAAAATGTCTTTTCGCAGTTCAATTTCCGAAAAATTACGGGTATTGAAAAGTGCTTTGGTTTCCTCCCCTAAATATTGGTTGATTTCGAAGTAAAGACTTCCATTTTCGTTAAGGTTGTTTTCCGAAAAACCCATGATGGCTTTGTAAAACACCAAAGGGTCTTCGTCAGACACAAAAAGCGCGGTGTCCGGCTCAAAATCTTTTACGTTTTTGTTGATTTCTTTCTTTTCCAATTCTCTGACATAGGGAGGATTGGACACGATAATGTCAAAATGAAGTTCAGACTCAAGTTCAAGTTCAGGATTAAAAATGTCCTGATGCATAAACCCAATATCCACTCCATTTGATTCTGCATTTTTTTGAGCAACCTCCAGTGCTTCTTCAGAAACATCCAAGGCATAAACCTTTGCGTCGGGTAGATTCTTTGCTAAAGCAATGGCAATGCAACCGCTACCTGTGCCTATATCTAAAATGGTCAAAGGTGGAGGGATAAGGTTTTCAGTATCCTTTTCATTAGGCTGATTTCTTACTTCCGTTTTCTGATGTCTGATATCTGACTTCTCACTGCTGATATCGTCCAAAATCCATTGGACCAACTCCTCGGTTTCGGGCCGTGGGATAAGGACATTTTCGTTCACCTGAAGTTCCAAGTCCATAAAATGAGTCGTACCCAAAATATACTGTAGTGGCTTTTCCAACTTCAAATGGGCGAGCGCCTCAAAAAGAGGCTGCTCTTCTTCTTTGGTCAATGTTAAACCTGGTTGAATTGCCAATATGAAGCGTTCCAATTTTAAATAATGCTCTATGCAGCTATAAAAGAAGGAATCTATTTCTTCCTTCGGATAGAGTTCATCCAATTCTTTGTGGAAAATATCTTTGATTTCTTTGAGGAGCATTACAACTTTTTAAGCATCCAAACCGGACAGGAATAGTGCCCTGTGTTTCCCATTGGGGCATCTATATAATCAAAACCGTTCTTTTTGTACAATTTTTGAGCGGCTTCCATATAAGGCATGGTCTCCAAATAACATGCTTCAAAACCAAATTCCTTGGCTTTTTCTAAACAGGCCGTTATCATTTTGGCACCAAGTCCCTTGCCCCTAGCCTCTTCCAAAAAGTACATTTTTTGAAGTTCACATACATTTCCATCGTAATTGTCCAATTGTGCCACACCTGCACAACCAATAATCCGCCCCTGATGCTCCACTACAAAGTAGGCTGCCTTTGGCACATTGTAATTGGAGTACATATCGTCCAACGCCTTATCTGCATAGGCGGTTCCCACTTTGGGCACACCCATATCCTCAAAAACCTTTCGTATTACTTGGGCCACCTGTGCGTTGTCTTCGGGGGTTATTTCACGAATCACCGTATCTCCCATATTGTATTTTTATTGTTCTATTTTTGCGGGGTGAATATACATCAAAAATACATCCTCCGATGCATAGAATTGGGCAAAAAAGGGCTGGGAACCACTGCACCCAATCCTATGGTGGGATGTGTAATTGTGCATGACGGAAAAATTATCGGCGAAGGTTTTACCAGTCCCTACGGAGGTCCACATGCCGAAGTGAATGCCATAAATTCCGTGAAGGACAAGCATTTACTTCAGGAATCATCATTATATGTTACGTTAGAGCCCTGCTCCCATTACGGAAAAACACCTCCTTGCGCAGATTTGATTGCTAAGCACAAACTCAAAGAGGTTTTTATCGGATTAAAGGACCCTCACGATAAGGTTGCAGGCAAAGGCATCAAAAAATTGGAGGATGCGGGTTGCAAAGTCACAGTGGGCATTCTGGAAGATGAATGCAGGGAACACCACAAACGTTTTTTGACCTTTCAGGAAAAGAATCGCCCCTACATTATATTAAAATGGGCGGAGTCAGATGATGGCTTTATAGCGCCCGATGCATCTTTACGAAAAGAGAACCCTGAACCTTTTTGGATTACCAACGCCCATTCCAAGCAATTGGTGCACCAATGGCGAAGCCAAGAACAGGCCATTCTGGTAGGAACCCGAACTGTTTTGGAGGACAACCCCAAATTGACCACTCGTAATTGGGCGGGCAAGGACCCCATTCGTGTTGTTTTGGACAAGGATTTGAAAATTGATTCGAGCTTTCACGTTTTGGATGCATCTGTCCTAACTATTGTTTTGACAACGGTAAGGGATCAATCATTATATATTAAAGGTATAGATTATGCTGTACTAGATTTTTCAAAACCCTTGGCCCAACAAATCTGTGATGTACTTCATCAAAACAATATTACCAGCTTAATTGTTGAAGGAGGGGCAAAAACGCTTCAAACTTTTATAGGTAAAAACCTGTGGGACGAGGCTCGCATTTTTAAAGGTTCCGTTTGTTTTAAAAAAGGGTTGCCTGCCCCAAAATTAAAAGGAACCCTATCGCAGCGGCAACAGATTTTAACTGACACCTTATCCTTATATATAAATGATTAAGAACATTATCCTAGATTTTGGCGATGTGCTCATCAATTTGGACAAGCCTGCCACGGCAAAGGCAATGGTGCAGCACGGATTTACCGAAGTGACCCCAAATTTGGAGGGTTTGTTTCAAAATTATGAGAAAGGACTAATTTCTTCTTCGGATTTTTTGGATGAAGTTTCAACTCGTTTTCCCAAAGCCAGCAGGGAATATTTAACGCAAGCCTGGAACTCTATTTTATTGGATTTTCCGGAAGAACGATTACAGTTTATTGAAGATCTTGCCAAGGAAAATCAATACAAAATGATTTTGTTGAGCAACACCAACGACCTGCATATAGAATGTGTGAAGGAACAAATGGGAATACATCGGTTCAATCGATTCAAAAACGCTTTTGACAAGTTTTATTTAAGCTATGAAATTGGGATGCGCAAACCAGATTCGGAAATTTTTGATTTCGTATTGCAAGAAAACAATCTTGCAGCCGACGAAACTTTCTTTGTGGATGATGTAAAAGAAAATACCGATTCTGCGCTACAATTGGGCATTAAAGTCTGGAACCTTCAGGTAGGCAAAGAAGACATCGCCCAACTAAAATCAAAATTGTAAATGATATATCTTGCCCTGAGTGTTCTTAGTTCCACGTTGATTTTTGTGGTCTTTAAATTATTTGATGTTTATAAAATTCAGACACTATACGCCATCATCACCAATTATGTGGTTGCTTGCTTGGTTGGATTCTTTTTATATGATGGTCCTGTTGGGGTCAGTGATTTAACCAACAAACCTTGGTTTGTGGGGCCTATCTTATTGGGTATTCTATTTATTGTGATTTTTAATCTAATGGCCAAAACTGCCCAAGTCTCTGGAGTTTCTGTGGCCTCGGTGGCTACCAAAATGTCGTTGGCGATTCCCGTAGTAATGGGTGTTGTACTTTATGGCGAACATTTGAGCCCGCTTCAGATTATAGGGATTCTATTGGCATTGGTTGCCGTGTACTTGGCCTCAATCAAGGAGAAGAGTATCAGAATAAATAGAAAGGCGCTGATACTTCCTTTATTGGTGTTTTTGGGTTCCGGTGTTATCGATACCAGCATTCAGTATTTTGAGGAAATCCATTTGACCGATCAGGAAATTCCCGTATTCTCTTCCATGATCTTTGGTTTTGCAGCTTTGACCGGTTTCATTTTCATAGGAATGAAGGCGGTAAAAACTCCGTTAAAAATCAACCTTAAAAATATTGTGGGAGGAATCGCCCTTGGTGTACCAAACTATTTCTCCATCTATTTTTTGATTCGCGCACTACGCTCGGACATTTTGAGCAGTGCTGCTATCTTTACTTTAAATAATGTCGCCATTGTAATGTTCTCTACTATATTCGGAATCTTACTCTTTAAGGAAAAGTTGAGTCTTAAAAACTGGGGAGGTGTTGCTTTGGCCATTTTGAGCATAATATTGGTAGCTTTGTTCTGATGGAGAAAAAAGAAGATGTTTACAAGACCGTCAACAAACCTTCGCCCGAGATTTTATATAAAGACCGAAAAAGCAAATTTTATGCTGCAGTCTACCCTATTACTTCGGAAGATGATGTAAAACCTATTGTAGAGGAACTTCGAAAAAAATATCATACGGCCAACCATGTTTGCTACGCTTGGCAACTAGGAGTCGAAAGCCCAACATACAGGGCCAACGATGATGGGGAACCCAATAATTCAGCGGGAATGCCTATTTACGGACAAATCCAATCTTTTGATGTTACCAATGTATTGATTACAGTGACCAGAATCTTCGGCGGCACCAAACTTGGGGTTGGTGGCTTGATTCAGGCATACAAAACCGCTGCTCAAATGGCCCTGGAAAATGCCAAGATTGTAAAGAAAACCATTAAGGCGCAGTTTCGATTACAATTTGGTTACCCAGAAATGGATATAGTGATGCGAATCATCAAACAGAAAAATCTGAACATTGTTTCCCAAAAAATGGAGTTGGATTGTGCGCTTGTTATTTCGGTTCGATTAAGTGAATCGGAGGAAGTGTTTCAACTTTTCGATGAAATGCAACACATAAAAATCACACAATTGGATTAATCCTCCAATTTTTCCAAAATATAATCGGGACATTTAATGGGCCTACCTGTTTTTTTATCCATAAAAGCCAAAACGGTATTTGCTGTGGCCAATAATTCCCCTGACTCGTTCAACAGCTCGTAGTCGAATTCAATTTTCACCATCGGTTTAGATTTCAATCGGGTACGTACCGTGAGTAAATCATCATACAACGCAGACTTTTTATAATTAATGTGTAAGGAAATTACGGGTAATATTATGCCGTTATCTTCCATGCTTTTGTAAGTGATTCCCATGGCTCTTAACCACTCAACTCTGCCCAACTCAAAATACTGTGCATAGTTTCCGTGGTAAACAACCCCCATTTGGTCGGTTTCTGCATACCGAACCCGAAAAGAATATGAATTTAGACCCATTTTTAACTGAAAAATTATATATTTAGAGGCTTGCTTATTTTGAGGGTAACATGCGAAAAAAAAACAAAACTTTCAATGACAAATTGATTTTTTTTTTAAAAGATTTGTTCACATATTTGTCGCATCCAATAAGCATCTTATAACCCTTTAGATGTTTACTCTTAAATATTAAAGCTAACCATTAAAACAAGGAAAAACTTCTATGAGTGCTACTGCTAATTCCGTATGGAACAACTGTTTGGCTTTTATCCAAGATAACATCCAACCGCAGGCATTCAAAACCTGGTTTGAACCTATCAAACCTATAAAACTAACTGATAAGGCACTCAGTATACAAGTACCCAGCAAGTTTTTCTACGAATGGCTCGAAGAACATTATGTAAAGCTTTTAAAAGTTGCCATGACACGTGAGTTGGGTAGCAATGCAAAGCTTATCTACGTTATAAAAATGGAAAACAAGTACGGAAACAAGGAACCTTTTACGGAACAAATTCCAAGTTCCAACCGTACTGCTGTTGGACCTCAGGAATTGGATGTGCCGATTACCTCCAAAAGTCCCGAACTAAAAAATCCATTTGTGATTCCTGGTATTCGAAACATAAAAATCGAATCCCAGTTAAATCCAAACTATAACTTTGACAATTTCTTGGAAGGAGATTCCAACCGATTGGCAAGGTCGGCAGGTATGGCCGTAGCCAACAAACCAGGAGGAACATCCTTTAACCCTTTATTGGTTTTTGGTGGAGTTGGTTTAGGAAAAACACACTTGGCCCATGCCATTGGAGTTGAAATTAAAGACAAGTATCCGGAAAAAACAGTTCTCTATATTTCTGCGGAAAAATTTACCCAACAATATATTGAGTCGGTTAAAAAGAATACCCGAAACGATTTTATCCATTTTTACCAATTGATAGATGTACTTATTATTGACGATGTACAATTCCTATCGGGTAAATCTGGAACACAAGATGTATTCTTCCATATATTCAACCACTTGCACCAAAACGGCAAGCAAGTAATTTTGACATCGGACAAGGCTCCTGTGGATATGCAAGACATTGAACAACGTCTGCTATCCCGTTTTAAATGGGGGCTATCGGCCGAATTGCAAAATCCAGATTATGAGACTCGTGTATCCATCTTAAAGAATAAGTTGTACCGCGACGGGGTTGAGATGCCAGAAGATATCATAGATCACGTAGCCAAAAATATTAAAACCAACATTCGTGAATTGGAAGGCGCCATCATTTCATTGATAGCACAATCCTCTTTCAATAAACGCGAAGTTACTTTGGAGTTGGCCCAACAAGTGGTGGAAAAGTTTGTAAAAAATACCAAGCGAGAAGTATCCATCGATTACATTCAAAAAGTGGTTTCCGACTACTTCGAGATGGATGTGGCCACGCTTCAATCCAAAACAAGAAAACGCCATATTGTACAAGCAAGACAATTGGCCATGTTCTTTGCAAAAAAATTCACCAAGGCGTCCCTTGCAAGTATTGGGTCTCAAATTGGCAAGCGTGATCATGCTACCGTGCTTCATGCCTGTAAAACTGTGGATAACCTTGCTGAAACAGACAAGCAATTTAGAAAATACATTGAGGATTTGAGCAAGAAGTTCTCCTAACACTTCACAAAAGCATTTATGAAAACCAAAGTTTTGATGGTCTGCTTGGGTAACATTTGCAGATCACCATTGGCCGAAGGCATTTTGCAATCCAAGGTTAATTCCGATGCTGTTTTTGTGGATTCCGCTGGTACAGCTGGATACCATATTGGCAATCCGCCCGACAAACGCTCTATTTCGGTAGCCCGTAAATATGGCCTAAGCATTGAAAATCAAAAGTGCAGAAAGTTTTCAAAGGAAGATTTTTCCGAGTCTGATCATATTTATGTAATGGACCGTAGTAATTTTTCTGATATCGCGAGTCTTGCGGAAACCAAAGAGGAAGCTAGCAAAGTTAAATTGTTGTTGAGTGAGGTTGAATTGGGCATCCGAGAAGTACCTGATCCCTATTACGGTGGTAATGATGGTTTTGAAAATGTGTATCAAATGATTGATAGTGCTTGTGGGGCAATTGCGAAAAAGCTAAATTAAGGCCATGGAAGAGGAAAAACCTGGTTTAGTCGTAGGCAAAATATACCTGATTCCCACAACTTTGGGAGACAATGCTCCTTTGGAGGTGCTGCCTATTTCGGTTAAGGGAACCATAGAGCGAATCGACCATTACATTGTAGAAAATGAGAAGACGGCCAGACGCTTTATTAAACGAGTGAGTCCCAGCAAATCTCAGCCAGAGCTCCATTTACAGTCCTTGAACAAATATACCAACCTAGAAGAAATACCTTCTTTTTTAGACCCTTGCATTCATGGATTTGATATTGGTGTGTTGTCTGAGGCAGGCTGCCCAGGAATTGCGGACCCCGGAGCAGATGTTGTTCGTGTGGCCCATGAAAAAAGAATTCAAGTGGTTCCATTAGTAGGTCCCTCCTCTATTTTGATGGCCATGATGAGCAGTGGCATGAATGGTCAGAATTTTGCTTTCAATGGCTACTTGCCCATAGACAATTCCGAACGAAAAAAAATGATAAAAGCTCTGGAGCGATTATCCCGCGACAAAGGGCAATCCCAGATTTTTATGGAAACACCATATCGGAATAACAAGTTGGTAAAAGAGCTTTTAAAAACACTACAAAAGTCGACCCGCTTATGTATCGCTTGCGATATTACCTTACCCACCGAGTTTATCTCAACCAAAAGTGTTCACGAGTGGGGCGAAATTGAAATAGATTTGGACAAAAGACCCACAATATATATTATTCACGCACAAAAAAAGCCCCAATTCTAGGGGCTTTTTTTACAATCTCCTACCAATTATACTTTGGCATTTTTCTTCTGTTCGATGTTGGAAATATCGTATCCCGAAAATTTACTCATATAATATGAGATACTACTTCCATAAGCGTCCGTTACATCGTTTTGTCCATACGATCGTAGATACTTCTTTACGTTTCCAGCCCCAGCTAAATGAGCCGCAGCAAGAATACCGGATTCCGTTACCTTAATACCACCAATAGTTTTTCCGTTGAAGCGTTTTATATCTCTCCTTAAAATCCATTTATTACGGGCAATATTGGCTTCAAAAGCCTTTTCCTGAAGTTCTGGATTTTCCAAAAAATCATCCATGTCGTAAACTCCCATAAGGTGCAAGGTACTACTACCAAACTGGTATTTACCCAAATAACCCAATGTGTTTACTCTATGATATTTACCCTGGGACTCTTTAAAAGCGAGTGCTTCCTTAAAGCCATTAAAGGCTTTACCCAGAAAAGGAGGTGTTACCTCGTCCTCGTCAAGAAGTGCGATGGAATCTTGCGGTACAAAGAATTCCAAATTGGTTGTTACCTTCAATGATTCAGGAATTTCAACATCCCCATTTTTCATTACGGTATAAGAACCAAAACTTGTCAAAACTACAATCATGGCAAGATGCAGTATAAAACCTATCCATCTTTTCATAATGTTCATATTTGTGATCTCAATACATATACGTATCAAAAATCAAATTGGCCGGCAAATATAGGTGGAGATAAGTTAATGGGTACCCTAAAGCTCTTAAAGATTTCTTAAATGAGCCTTAAAATCCGTTAAAGTGATGAAAATCAACGACAAAGAACCTTATCGAAGGACTTTTTGTTGGTTTAACCAACGGGTATATTGCACTTTATTTCGGTTATGTTGCGCTAAAGACTTCGCAAAAATGTGATATCCAAAGTTGGAAACATCAGCTACGAAATATAAATAATCGTGTTTTTCTGGGTTCAAAACCGCATCAATGGATGAGATATCCGGCATCGTAATCGGACCTGGAGGAACACCTGTATATTTATAGGTGTTGTATGGGGAATCCATTTCCAAATCCCGGAAGAGGACTCTTTTAATAATTGTATCGTAATTTCCTGTTTCCTTTTTGATGGCATAAATCACGGTAGGGTCGGCTTGTAGCAACATACCCCTCCTAATTCTATTAAGATAGACTCCAGCTACTCTTGGACGCTCATCTACTTTGGCTGTTTCTTTTTGAACAACTGCCGCCAAGGAAATGACTTCGTTTGGACTAAGACCCAGGTTTTCGGCTTTTTGGATGCGTTCATCGTTCCAGAAACGGTCGTATTCCGTCCGCATCCTATCTCTAAAGCTCTCCGCATCGGTATTCCAAAAGAACTCATAGGTGTTGGGAATGTACATGGCCAACTTAGTGTCATCATCAAACTTGGTTTCTTCCAAAAAGCTAGGATCATTAAAGGTTTGAAGCAAGGATAGACTATCGGCCTCAATCTGCTCGGCAATTCTACCGGCCAGCAAGGCCAAAGATTCTTGATTGTTAAATGAGACCTGAACGGGAATATTGGCACTGCGTAGCGTATTGATAATCTCGTTGTTGTTCATCCCCTTTTTTAAGGCGTATTTTCCGGCTTTAATATTAGCAATGTATCCTTTGCGTTTGGCAACCGCCTCAAAAGTGGATAGATTTTTCAATAGCGGCTCCAAAGAAGTTGTAACATCAGAAAAGGTAGCATCCGATTCTATGTATACGAATGCTTCATCATTATTGAACTGTGTATTGGGGCTGAAAATGGCACTATAAATTTGATAGGCAATAAAACCGCAAATCACTAGCCCAAGAATGGCCGTTGCCCAAAGTATTTTTTTAAGATTCATTTGAGTTGATCTTTTGAAACATTATTTCGTTCTTGAACCCTTGACTGGTTCTTATCCATTCTTTTTTGACACCAATTTCCTCAAAACCCATTTTTTGGAACAAATGGATACTCGCTTCATTATCTTCTAAAATATTGGCGTATAACTGATGCAGGTCCAAGGTGGAAAAAGCATAATCACATAAAAGTGACAAAGCTTCTGCTCCGACGCCTTTGTTTCTATCCCCAGGTTCAACAATCACGACTCCGATGCCCGCCCTGCGGTGTTTGGGATCAAAATCGAACAAATCTATCAAACCTATACAATTATGCTGATGATCACTGATACAAAGCCGCAACTGTTTTACATCATATATATCCCTATGGGCATTATCCAAATACAACCGTAATACTTTTTTAGAGTAGGGTTTCAACGTACCACTTATTTCCCAAACCGATGTGTCATTTTCCAATTTGTACAGAAAATCCAAATCGGTGGGTTCCAAGGCACGCAGATAAACTTTTTCTCCTTTTAGATTGAGCATTCTATTGTTCCTTTAAATACTTGTATAGCTGGGCCTTTTAAAAAGATATTGCTGTATTTTCCATCTTTTTTCTCAAAAGAAATGGTCAAATCACCCCCGATAGTATGGATATGTACTTCGTTGGCTGATGTTTTACCGGATTCGTGCATGGCCAAAGCCACCGCGGTAACACCTGTACCACAAGAGAAAGTCTCTCCTTCCACTCCCCTTTCGTAGGTTCTTACATCGAAAGCATTGTCCTTTGTCTGTTCTACAAAATTGATATTGCTTCCAGACTCACCATAAATTCCGTAGCGGAGTTTCTTTCCTTCTTTTTGTACATCAAACTTTTCCAGTTCCTTTACCAACTGAACATGATGTGGCGAACCCGTATCCAAAAAGCTATGGTTCTGCTTTTCGTGGATTTTGTCCACATCAATCATCTTTAAATTAACGATATTCTCTTCAACCGTGGCATAATGCAAACCATCAACCGCATTAAATATGGTCTCTTTTTCCACAACACCCAAATAATGGGCAAAAGCGACCAAACAACGACCTCCATTACCACACATACTGCTTTCAGCTCCGTCAGCGTTGTAGTATACCATCTTGAAATCCGACATATTGTCATTTTCAAGAAGTATCAATCCATCCGCACCTATGCCAAATCTTCTATCGCAGAGTTCTGCAACAAGCTTGGTATTATTTTTGGGAAATATATCCTGACGATTGTCAATAATTACAAAATCGTTTCCCGTTCCTTGATATTTAAAAAACTGTAGTTCCATAATTATCTACAAAGGAACAAATATATGGGAATCTTTAAGGTTTTTTTTGGAGTTAAAACAGCGTTAAACCCACCTGATCAAAAATTGAAATATTTTAATTTTGGTATAGCTTATTGTTAAATAATTATTGAATTATGAAGAAAATAGCCAATTTATTTATAGTAGCCTTGTTTGCTGGAGCCATTACTCTAGGTTCCTATAAACTATTTTTTGAAAAAGAAAACAATAAATGGGTCACTTCAGAACAAGAAACACCCTTTATAACCACTAGTAATTTGGACACTTCGGCCAGAGGTGCCGGAATCAATGAAGTTGATTTCACGCTTGCAGCTGAAAAAACGGTGAATTCTGTGGTGCACGTAAAAAATATGACCATCAGCAAAGGAGGTCCATCCAGCATAGCTGAATTCTTTTATGGTTATGAACGCCAACAAACCCCGCAGGTGGGAACTGGATCTGGAGTTATTATTTCCCCTGACGGATATATTGTGACCAACAATCACGTAATAGCCAATTCAAGTCAATTGGAAGTAACCCTAAATAATAACAAAACGTATGAAGCGGAGGTTATTGGCACCGATGCCGATACCGACATTGCGCTATTAAAGATCGATGCTGACGATGCCCTGCCCTACTTGGCTTTCGGTGATTCCGATAATACAAAAATTGGTGAATGGGTACTCGCCGTTGGGAATCCGTTCAACCTAACTTCTACCGTAACCGCAGGTATTGTGAGTGCCAAAGCAAGATCACTTTCTCCAAGAAGAACACAATCCTTTATACAAACAGATGCCGCTGTAAACCCCGGTAACAGTGGTGGTGCTTTGGTGAATACGAATGGTGACCTTATCGGTATCAATACTGCCATTACTTCGCAAACTGGTTCGTATGTAGGTTACGCCTTTGCAGTGCCCAGCAATATTGCCAAAAAAGTAGTGGAAGATATTATGGAGTTTGGCAACGTTCAAAAAGGACTTTTAGGTATTTCTGCGGCCAACACCAAATCCCAAGCCGCTATTGAAATGGGCTTGGACCAGCTCGAAGGGGTATACATTGCTGGTGTAGAAGAAGAGTCCGGTGCTGACGATGCTGGTTTGATGGAAGGCGATGTAATCAAAAAAATAGATAACATCGATATTCAAAAATTCTCCGAACTAACAGGCTATCTTTCCGCAAAAAGACCAGGTGATGTTGTGGAGTTAACCTTGGATCGAGATGGAAAAAGCTTGGTGAAAAATGTAACCTTGAAAAAACAAAACAGTGTTATTCTTCCTGCAACATCTTTTAGGGTAAAAAACTTAACGAAAGAAGATATTAAGAAGTTTGGAGTTTCCAAAGGGGTTAAAATCACTGATGTTCCCCAAGGATATGGAAGGTATGACTTAAAAAATAAAGTTATTATTGAAGTTGATGGGAATGAAATTGGTAATATCAATGATGCCAAAAAATATTTTGCTGAAATCTCTAGATATGGTAGAACCAGCTTCACCATGATCAATGAAAATGGTGAAAAAGAACATATGATACTTCAGTAAGGTGCTGAAAAAACACTTAAAAAGCGTCTGTTATAAGACGCTTTTTTTATTGCCAATAAGTTTTACGAAAACGTTTGAAATATATAATTTAGCCGCAAAAATAAACTATACAATCGCAACCATAGCCCATGAGTGACATTTCATCTTACGAAAAAGAGCTTGCCTTTCAGGCAGACAGACGAAAAGCAACCACAGAATTCATAAAAATCATTAGTGACCTTTGGTACGACAAAGCCATTGAAGTTGTCTTGTTCAAAAACCAAATAATCGATAAAAATGTAAGCGATATCATTAACCTGCACGAGTACGCAGGAGAATTTGTACAAAAACCCATGTCCATTTTTGATTCTGTTGAGATTTTAAGGGCCATTAACGATATCAACCTCCCTCCCGCCAAGCTGGACATAGGCAAATTGACCTACGAATATAATTCCAGTCAGAACTCCCACCTTAATGTAAAAGCTTTTGTTATCGACAAGCTAAAGGATGCCCAATCATCCAAACCCATAAAACCAAAAGATGTAGTGCTTTACGGTTTTGGCCGTATTGGTCGTTTGGTAGCCCGTGAACTTATGGCAAAAACAGGTCGTGGCAGTCAGCTACGATTGCGGGCAATTGTAATCCGTGGTGAATTGAACCGGGAAGTCCTCGAAAAAAGAGCTGCACTCCTGAAAACCGATTCCGTACACGGGCCTTTTACAGGAACTGTAGATGTTGATGAATCAAAAAATGCGCTTGTAATCAATGGAACCACTGTAAAGTTTGTCAGTGCAAACCAACCGGAGGATATCGATTATACCAAACACGGTATTCAGAACGCCTTGATCATTGATAACACTGGAGCTTATAGAGACAATACAGCATTATCCAGACATTTAAAATCCAAAGGAGCGAGCAAGGTATTGCTGACCGCACCCGGTAAAGAAGTGCCAAACATTGTACACGGGGTAAATCACACTGACTTTGACCCAGATAAAACCAATATTTATTCTGCGGCTTCGTGCACTACCAATGCCATTACTCCAATTTTAAAGGTAATCGAAGATTCCTTGGGAATCAAAAAAGGACATTTGGAAACCATACATGCATATACCAATGACCAAAATTTGGTGGACAACATGCACAAAAAGTATCGCCGCGGCCGTGCTGCGGCACTCAATATGGTAATTACCGAAACAGGGGCCGGTTCTGCCGTTGCCAAGGCACTTCCATCTTTAAAGGGTAAATTGACCTCAAATGCGATTCGGGTGCCCGTGCCCAATGGGTCTTTGGCCATCCTTAATTTAGAAGTGAAGAACAAGACATCAAAAGAAAGTATTGACACCATAATTAAGAAATATGCATTGGAAGGTGATTTGGTGGAACAAATCAAATATGCTTTGAGCAATGAACTGGTTTCTTCGGATATTGTAGGGACAACAGCACCATCTATTTATGACAGTAAAGCAACCATAGTTGCCCCCGGCGGTAAAAATGTAGTGCTTTATATTTGGTATGATAACGAGTATGGGTATTCCCATCAAGTTATCCGTTTGGCGAAATATATCGCAAAAGTTAGGCGTTATACGTATTATTAGAGGATGGCAATTTGTTCAAAGACCCCATTTCTTTTTTTGAAATTGGGTATATTGATGTAATTTCGTCCCGCCCTTAATCTAAATTTAATACGAGAACATTATTGAACATGAAGCATTTACGCATTTTATTCGCCTTAGCCTTACTTATCCCAACCTTCTTAATCCATGCTCAAGAAGATGAGTCCGCCAATGAGGAGGACAATACCCTAAGGGGGCAATTTGAAGAATTGGAGAGAAAGTCGGGGAACTATCGTGCCAATGGTATCCGTTATGAGGTAATCAAGTTATCGGATTTGTATGAAACCAAAAACAACATCTTTGATTCCCTTGATACGGCCAATAAAAATATCAAAGACCTTACTTCGACCATTTCTGCCAATAATGCCGAAATAGAAGATCTTAATAACAAGTTACAGGAAACCACCAATAACCTGAACGCTGTTACAGAAGAAAAGGACAGTATTTCGTTTTTTGGAGCATTGATCAGTAAAGGGACGTACAATTTTATCTTGTGGTCCATCATATTTGGGTTATTGTTGTTATTACTATTCTTTATATACCGATTTAGAAACAGTAATTTCTTGACGCAACAAGCTAAATCTGCACTTGCTGATTTAGAGGAAGAATATCAAAACCACAGGCGACGTGCTTTGGAGCGCGAGCAGAAGATTAGTCGCCAACTTCAGGACGAGTTGAACAAACAGAAAAAATAAGAATCAAGGCTTCCTTTTAGGAAGCCTTTTTTTATGTCTTAGTTATTGATAGCTTTCATTACTTTTGCTGCGAATTAATTTCAAGCAACAATGTCCATGCGGATTGACATTATTACGGTACTTCCCGAACTTTTAAAAAGTCCTTTTGAAGCCTCGATTTTAAAAAGAGCTATAGAGAAAGGGTTGGTCGAGGTACATCTTCACAATTTGAGGGATTATTCCATAGGAAACTACAAACAAGTGGATGATTATCAATTTGGAGGTGGTGCCGGCATGGTTATGATGGTAGAGCCCATTGATAAATGCATCTCCCAACTCAAATCGGAACGGGAGTACGACGAAGTAATCTACATGACCCCAGATGGCAACACACTGAATCAGGGAATGGCCAATGAGATTTCCATGAAAAAGAATATCATTGTGTTATGTGGCCATTATAAGGGTGTGGACCAACGAGTAAGGGATATGTTCATTACTCGTGAGATTTCCATCGGTGATTATGTATTGTCAGGCGGCGAATTGGCAGCAGCCATTTTGTGTGATGCCGTAATTCGTTTGTTGCCGGGAGTCTTAAATGATGAGACCTCCGCCCTGACCGATACGTTTCAGGATAATTTATTGGCTCCGCCCGTGTATACCCGTCCTTCAGAATACAAGGGAATGGAAGTGCCCAAAATCTTGCTGAGCGGCAACTTTCCGGAAATTGAAAAATGGCGGGAACAAAAAGCTTTGGAGCGAACTAAGCAGAGAAGACCAGATCTTCTTGAAGAATAAAGCGAAACAAAATTCAAAAACGTAAAAAACCACTTGCTATTTCTAAATATTGCATTACTTTTGCAATCTCAAAATCAACCTCTGACGAAATCCGTGAAAGTTGGTCTTGAAAAAACATTAAAAAAAACACAAATGGAATCCTTAATAAAATTTGTTGAAGACGAATTTGTTCCAAAAAAAGAATTTCCAAAATTTTCAGCTGGTGATACCATCACTGTTTATTACGAAATTAAGGAAGGTGAAAAAACACGTACCCAGTTCTTTAAAGGTGTAGTGATACAGCGTAGAGGTAGCGGTGCAACAGAAACTTTTACCATTCGCAAGATGTCAGGTACTGTAGGTGTGGAAAGAATTTTCCCAGTAAACATGCCAGCTTTGCAAAGAGTTGAAGTAAACAAAAAAGGTAAAGTACGTAGATCTAGAATCTTCTACTTTAGAGGTCTTACCGGTAAAAAGGCCCGTATTAAAGAAGTTAAGGGATAATTAATATTCCATACAACGAGAAAAAGCACCTAATATGGGTGCTTTTTTTATGAACAATTGTTAATAACCTCGGTTCATATCATGTTGATTCTTAATGCCTTAAAAAGTTGTAAAACTTAGTTTTTCAGTCTACTTTTGTAAAAGATATGATAGTGATACCATCACGGTTATATCGATTTAAAGTTGACGTTCTTTAAAACTGTGGATTCCCTTTTAATTGGTAACACTACTGATCACAAAAGGAATTTCAATTTGGGAGGAGCTTAGGCAAGACCTAAAGAGAAATAATAAATTTTATGTGCGAATGAAAGAGCAATTTTTCATTTTGATAAAGTTTAGGAATACAACAGTACACTTTGCATAATGTAGTTTAGTTGAAAAATTAAGAACATAGCAGAGCAAACGTCGAAGGGACATGAGGCGCAATCGAATAGGTTGCAGTTTTGGTAAAACAGAGCAAGTCTTAAGTCCTATCTGAAAGCCATATCCTTCGTTAAATCGAGGATATGGCTTTTGTTTTTTAACAAATTCTCATTAAAAGCCTACACTTTTAGCAACTTCCATTCGTCCTTCACCGTCCATAAATCGTATATTTGCTACCGCTCAAACAAATACATATAAATGGCTAAACTTTATTATACCAAAACAGATGAGGCTCCTGCCTTAGCAACCTTATCCTTCTTACCCATTGTTAAATCATTTACCGAAACCGCCAATATTACCGTAGAGACCAAGGACATTTCTTTGGCCGGTAGAATTGCAGCCGTGTTTCCGGAATTATTGACCAAAGAGCAGCAAGTTCCGGACGACCTGTCCATTTTAGGCGAATTGGCAAAAACTCCCGAGGCTAACATTATAAAACTTCCAAATATCAGTGCTTCCATTCCACAGTTAAAAGAAGCCATTGAGGAATTACAAAAAAAAGGATATAACCTTCCCGATTACCCGGATGAGCCAAAAACAGATGAAGAAAAAGTCATTAAGGCCAAATACGACAAAATAAAAGGAAGTGCCGTAAACCCAGTACTCCGAGAAGGAAATTCCGACAGACGTGCTCCAAAAGCCGTTAAAAATTACGCTAAAGCACACCCACATACCATGGGCGAATGGTCTTCGGACTCCAAAACCCATGTGGCCACCATGTCACACGGAGACTTCAAGGCCAACGAACAATCTATTACCATGCCCAATGCGGAGGAGATTCGAATTGAGTTGGTAGGCGCAGATGGAAGTACAACCGTGTTAAAAGATAAACTCTCTCTTTTAAAAGGAGAGGTAATCGATGCTACGGTGATGAGCAAAAAAGCTTTGGTTGATTTCTTGACCAAGGAAATCGCCGATGCCAGAGAGAACAACATATTGCTTTCATTGCACTTTAAGGCTACCATGATGAAGGTTTCCGACCCTATCATTTTTGGGCATGCATTGGAAGTTTATTTCTCAGAATTGTTTAAAAACTACGGAGATACTTTTGAAAAGTTGGGAATCAACCCAAACAATGGTCTCGAAACATTATTGGACAAAATCGGGGAACTACCCGAAGATCAACATAAAGAAATTGTAGGAGCCATAAAGGCAAGTATCGAAAATGGACCCGATTTGGCCATGGTAAACTCCGACAAGGGAATTACCAACCTTCATGTGCCCAGTGACGTAATTATCGATGCTTCCATGCCTGCCATGATCAGAAATTCTGGTAAAATGTGGGACAAGAATGGAGAGCTTCAAGATACCAAGGCCATTATTCCTGACAGTAGTTATGCCGGAGTATATCAGGCGACCATTGATTTTTGTAAAGAAAACGGGGCTTTTGATCCAAAAACCATGGGAACAGTTCCCAATGTAGGTTTGATGGCACAAAAGGCCGAAGAATATGGTTCTCATGACAAAACATTCGAAATTGAGAAAGCAGGAACAGTAAAAGTAGTCAATGCTTCAGGTGAAACTTTAATCGAGCACGCTGTAGAAGAAGGCGATATCTGGAGAATGTGCCAAGTAAAGGATGCTCCCGTTCAGGATTGGGTAAAATTGGCCGTATCACGTGCCAGGGCTACAGGTACCCCTGCTGTTTTCTGGTTGGACGAAGAAAGAGCGCATGATGCTGAATTGATCAAAAAAGTAAATCTTTATCTAAAAGATCACAATACCGACGGATTGGATATTAGAATCCTTTCTCCTACGGAAGCTACAAAGTTCACTTTAAAGCGAATGAAGGAAGGAAAAGATACCATTTCCGTATCGGGTAACGTATTAAGAGACTACTTGACCGACCTCTTCCCTATTCTGGAAGTCGGTACCAGTGCCAAAATGCTATCCATTGTTCCATTGATGAACGGTGGAGGGTTGTTCGAGACTGGTGCTGGAGGTTCTGCTCCAAAACACGTTGAGCAATTTTTGGAAGAAGGTCACTTAAGATGGGATTCCCTTGGTGAATTCTTGGCATTGGCAGTTTCCTTGGAATTCTTCGGAGAAAAGAATAAAAACGCGAAAGCCCAAGTGCTTGCCGATGCGTTGGACAAAGCAACCGAAGAGTTCTTGAATCAGGATAGGTCCCCATCTAGAAAAGTTAACGAACTAGATACAAGAGGCAGTCACTTCTACTTATCGCTTTACTGGGCGGAGCAATTGGCTAAACAAGAAAAGGATGAAGAGTTGAAATCAATTTTTAGTAAAGTGCACAAAGAACTTTCCTCAAACGAAGAGAAAATTGCACAAGAACTAATTGACGCCCAGGGTTCACCTGTTGATATTGGGGGTTACTATCTTCCAAATCCAGAGATGGCTTCCAAAGCCATGCGACCCAGTGAAACTTTGAATAACATTTTGAGTTCCATTGGATAATCAATAACAAACATAAATAACTTAATAAAAGGCGGTCGTTGATTTGACCGCCTTTTGTTTTTTTAGATTCAATTGTTAAAATTCAAACTAGCATCCGCTTTTCATTTTTTCCGTTGTCCATAAATGCGTATTTTTAAAAAAACCAGTCAAATGTCCAGACATTATCTTGCAATACTGCTCGCCCTGTTTGGGCATTTTTTTATGCTTCATGCCCAGCAAAAGTTTACTTTGAGCGGTACTGTCTCAGAGGCAACCAGTAATGAATCTCTAATTGGTGTTACCATTGCCATATCGGAGCTTAAAACGGGGACCACTACAAACGAATATGGATTTTATTCCATCACACTGCCCGAAGGTCAATATCAAGTGGTTGTGACCTATTTAGGTTTTCAAGAAGTAGTAAGAACAATCAACCTGAACAAAAATCTTAAGCAAGATTTTAATCTTATTGAGCAGGCAGAAGAGCTCCAAGAAGTGGTTGTAACAGAAGATGTAGAACGTTTGGATATTCGAAAACCCCAAATGAGTGTGACCTCTCTAGCCGCAAAAACCATCAAACAAATTCCTGTGGTACTCGGGGAAGCGGATGTTATAAAATCTCTTATTCTGTTACCTGGAGTTACCAGTGCAGGAGAGGCATCCTCTGGATTCAATGTGAGGGGCGGAGCAGCAGACCAGAATCTAATTCTTTTGGATGAGGCCACTGTATTTAACTCCTCTCACCTATTCGGTTTCTTTTCGGTTTTTAATCCCGATGCCATAAAAGATGTCAAACTATTTAAAGGCGGTATTCCTGCGAGATATGGTGGAAGAGTTTCCTCTGTACTTGAAATCTTTCAAAAAGAGGGTAACAGCAAAGACGTAAAGGTAAGTGGAGGTATTGGAGCCGTTGCCAGCAGGTTACTTGTTGAAGGACCAATCCAGAAAGATAGAACCGCATTCTTAATAGGTGGAAGAGCCTCCTATGCTCATTTGTTTTTACCACTGTTCGATGTGAACAATAAAGCCTACTTCTATGATTTAAACACCAAAATCAACCATAAAATCAACGAAAACAATAGTATCTTTCTATCTGGCTATTTTGGAAGAGACCTCTTTAATGTTAGCGATAGGTTTGTGAATGTTTATGGCAATGCGGTAGGAAATTTTAGATGGAACCATCTTTTTTCGGACAAACTTTTTTCCAACCTTTCCCTTATCTATTCGGATTACTACTACGGTTTAGAACTCGATTTTGTAGGATTTGAGTGGAATTCGGGAATACAGAACTTTAACCTTAAATACGATTTAAAACATTACCTAAACGATAAGTTTCAGTTGAATTACGGGATAAACAGCATCTATTATGTGTTCAATCCCGGTAAAATAGTTCCCAACAGTTCCGATTCTGGCATTGTAGAGGAACAACTCACCAAAAAATATGCTAACGAAAATGCCGCTTATGTTGACGTTGAACACCAGATATCCGAAAACCTAAGTATTGAATACGGTCTAAGAGTGAGTCAATTTAATCGTTTCGGGCAAGATGAACTCTATGTTTACGAAAACAATAACCCAGTTGAATTTGACCCGTTCACCTTGGTCTATCGCGAAGCGGAACCCATAGATTCCATAAGCTCTAGTAGAAGTGAAACCCTCAAATCCTTCGTTAATTTAGAACCTAGGATTTCCGTGTCATACAATTTTAAAGAGAATAATTCCATCAAAGCAAGTTACACCCGATTAGCGCAATACCTACACTTGCTATCCAACACCAGCTCCCCTACTCCCTTGGACGTATGGACACCTAGCGGACCTTTTGTAGAACCTCAATTATTAGATCAGTTTGCCATAGGATATTTTAGAAACATAAAAGATGGGGCATATAGCTTAGAAACCGAAGCCTTTTACAAAGACATTCAAAATAGAATAGATTATATCGACGGCGCCAACCTCATTGCCAATAATGCCATTGAAAGGGTCATATTAAATGGTCAAGCAAGGGCCTATGGATTGGAATTTTTGATTAGAAAAAATACGGGTCGCTTTAAAGGTTGGCTGGCGTACACGCTATCAAGATCGGAACAAAGAACACCTGGAAGGGATCTAAATATTGATTCCGGGCGATCAAACCTAGAAACAGGTATAAATCTAGGGGATTGGTACAGCACGCCTTACGATAAAACTCACGACCTTTCTTTATATGGTAGTTTTGATCTTAATGATAAATGGAATTTCAATGCAAATTTCATTTATCAAACGGGGCAACCTACCAATTACCCTGTTGGACAGTTTGAATTCGAAGGTGTCAACGTCCCTTATTACGGATTACGAAACAAGGAACGGTTGCCAGATTACCATCGGTTGGATATCTCTGCTATATTGACTCCCAAAAGAAATCGTCGCAAAAAAATACAATCAGAATGGGTATTTAGTATTTACAACCTTTATAGCCGTAAAAATGCGGCATCTATTAATTTTAGGGAAAATGAGGACACGGGAAGAAACGAAGCGATTCGCACCTCCATATTTGGAATAATCCCATCCGTAACCTACAACTTTAAGTTTTAGTGGCATGAAAAAACTACTGATTTACATATTGACTTTTACCGTAATTACTTCTTGTGAAGATGTAGTTGACGTGAATCTACCCGAAGTAGAAACTAGATTGGTTGTGGACGGGCTCTTACGGGTGGATAAAAGCGAGGAGTTTGTGGGTGTTAGGATTACCATGCGAGAAACAAGCGTATTTTTTGATGAAAACCAACCCACTCAAGTCGAAAATGCCGTGATTAATTATGGTGTACTTAATGATAGTGGATTATTTGAAAGTCTGTCCTTCTCACATCTTGTCGAGGAAGCACCGGGAACTGGAGTTTATGTCCCTGATCCAAATTTTTCTTCGGACCAACGAATACGTACTTCTGCAGTAGAACCTGGTGTCGTTTTTGTTTTACAGGCTACCCATAAAGAAAAACGATACTTTGCCCAAACCGAATATGCGCCAACAGTTCCTTTAGATAATTTGGAACAAGGAGACGGTACCCTTTTTGATGAAGAGGAAACAGAAATTATCGTAACATTTACAGATGATGGAGAGCAAGACAATTTTTACGTGTTTGATTTTATGAACAGTGAGTTTCAAACCGTAGAAGATGAATTTTTTCAAGGACAACAATTTGAGTTTTCCTATTTCTATGATGACAAATTGGAGATTGGGCAAGATGTCACTGTAAGTATCTTGGGAGCTGATGAGGATTTCTATAATTATATGGATTTGGTATTGGAACAAACTCAAAACAACGGTGGGGTTTTCCAAACACCAGTTGCAACTGTCCGTGGCAATGTTTTTGATGTTACAGATCTTGATAATATTACTGTTTTAGATAATGTCGAGAGCCCCAACGATTATGCACTAGGGTATTTTGCCGTAGTTCAGGAGTTTTCTAGAACTTTAACCATTACTGATTAGTTTTTCTTTGAGAAAAAACAACTTGTAAAAAAAATCAGTACAGTTCTCTGAATCAATCCATACGGTATTGTAGTCAACTTAATTGACACAACATTTATCATGGAATGGATAAATATAATTTTCTCAGGGAAGGCCGTATATTCTAACTAGAACAATGAAGAAGGGAATTACCATATTATTCGGGACTTTACTATTTTTTTCCTGTGAGGATGTATTCGATATTGATTTACCAGAGGCGGAAACAAGACTAGTTGTGGACGGACTCGTACGCGTTGACAAAAGCCAGGAACTGGTGGACGTAAAAATTAAACTAAAAGAATCCAGTAACTTTTTTGAAGAAAACCAACCGACACAAGCCGAAAGTGTATTGATTTACTACGGAAGACCAACGGGCGGTGGTCTTTTTGAAGACCTATCCTTTTCATACCTTGTTGAAAAGGATGCTGGTACCGGAGTATATGTCCCAAATCTAGAACAGGATAATATATACACTGCTAATGTAGAACCAGGGGTTGTCTTTATCTTGCAAATAACCCAAAAAGAGAACAGGTACTATGCCCAAACCGAATATGTCCCTGCTGTTCCCATAGATAATTTGGAACAAGGTGATGATACACTTTTTGATGATGAAGAAACTGAGATTATTGTCACCTTTACCGATAATCCAGATCAAGATAATTTCTACGTATTTGATTTTATGAACAGTGAATTTCAAACAGTGGAGGATGAATTCTTCCAAGGTCAACAATTTGAATTCTCCTATTTCTATGATCAAAAGTTAAGTGCGGGCCAAGATGTGACAGTGAGTATTTTGGGAGCGACCGAGGAATTCTACAATTACATGGATTTGGTTCTAGAACAGACGGAAAACAACAATGGAGTCTTCCAAACTCCAGTCGCCACAGTGCGAGGTAATGTTTTTGACATCACGGGTTTGGACAACATCGACATATTTGACAATGTAGAACGCCCCAATGATTACGCTTTAGGCTATTTTGCCATGGTTCAAGAATACAGCCGGACCATTACTATTGAATAGTTAATTACTAGACAATTGCATAGAGTAATAAAACCATCAAGATTCCTACCGTTCCTTGTATCAAGGTACCCAAAGTGTGCCCCCTCAAGGCAGTTTTAACATTCATGTTCGAAAATTGAGAAACCACCCAAAAGTAACTATCATTAATATGGGAAACTGTCATGGCCCCAGCTCCAATAGCAAGAACTGCCAATGCTTTATCGGTTATGGAAATCAAACCAAAAGTTTCTAATAACGGTGCAATAATAGCCGAAGTGGTAATAATAGCTACTGTTGAAGAACCTTGAGCCGTTTTAAGCACTGTCGAAATTACAAAAGCAATCAAAAGTCCTCCAATACCTGTACTGGATTCCAAGTTGATGATGGAAGCAATATCCATGGTCCTTAAAATAGCCCCGAATGCTCCCCCAGCACCGGTAATCAAAACAATAGAGCCAGCCTGTCTAAATGCTTCAGGTACCCATCCTTCTTTTTCTTTAGCAGGAACCTTTCTACCCAAGGCAAAAGCAAAGAAAACACCGATCAAAAGTGCAATTACAGGGCTTCCCAAAAAATCCAATATGCTGAACAACCAACCTTCTCCAAACGGATGTGTGGGGTAATTAACAACAGAATTTATTGCTATCAGTACAATGGGCACAAGCAACGGCAAAAAAGCCTGGTAAGGTTTTACCGTGGATTTAACCACTTCTTTTTCTTCCCGTACATCAGCTGTTTCATCCTCTTTAAGGGATTTGCCAATAAACCGTGCCCAAAAATAACCCGAAATAGAAACGGGAATAGCAACCAAAAGTCCCAAAATCAATACCAATCCTAGATCAGCGTCCAAAATAGCCGCGGCGGCCAAAGGTCCAGGAGTCGGTGGTACAAATACATGGGCCGAATACAACCCTGTGGCCAATGCAATGGCAAAAACCAATGTCGGGATACCTGTTTTTTTACTAATGGCCTTGTTTAGTGATGAAAGTATAATGTATCCCGAGTCACAATAAACCGGAATGGAAATTACAAATCCAGCTAAATTCATTGCTAGTGGAGAGCGTTTTAGGCCAATTACTTTTAAAATACTATTGGCCAATACCTGGGTGCTTCCCGTCTTTTCGAGATAAATACCGATAACGGTTCCGAAAGCAATTACCAATCCAATACCGGATAATGTTTTTCCAAAGCCTTCAGCCATGGTGGACATAATATCCTGAGGCGTTATTCCCAATAAAAATCCAGAAGCTACAGCGGCAATTGTTAGTGAGAAAATGGGATGCATCTTAAATTTTACAGTAGCAATAATAATGAAGAGGACGACGACCCCAAGAACTAGTATTTCCATGGTTAATTTTTAGTGCAATATCCCCTAAATATAAGCTAATATTCCTACTTTGGTCTTATGAGGCGAACTAACAAGGAACTTCTGGCAAAAGGAATAAAATCTTTTGGATTTACCGTGCTTGCCATGTTTATGGGACCATTTTTGATCTACGAAGCCTTCAAAAATGAGGGACACCCCTTTTACTGGCCCGTATTGATTTTAGGTATTATCAGTGCTATTTTAGCCGTCTATTTAGGGTTTAGATCGGTAAGTATTGTAATGGAAGCTGTTTTTGGAAAGAAAAATAAAGATTAATCTTTAGGCTGAGAAGGATTGCTTTTCCATTTGTTGGAAAGTTGGGCGTAATCATAATCCAAGACCGATTTTTGTCGCTCCAACCTACTGGCAGCAAAAGCACGTTGCAAAATATCCTCAATCAAGTAATCTTCATGTACTTCTTCAGGAAGAAACTCTTCCTTTAAACTTATTTTAAACAAACTTGCGGTAGTGTTGTACCAAAACGCACGCCATCCACTGCGCAGGTTCTTTACTAAATAAAATGCCGTAGTACCAGTTTGTCGGTGTATCAATTTGACCAAAATCTGTCCCTCGGTACGGGTGAGTTTTTTCAATTCTTCGGAGAATTCACCTTCAATATATTTTTGCACCTTTCTGGTATAGCGCCTTTGGTGCCTTCGCTTTTTAATATGTTGAAGACTATCATTCAGTTCCACCAATCGTTCTGCAGCTAACTTGGCATAAGGGTAAACCTTCAAGGTTTTTCGTCGGAGAATGTAATAACGTAATTTATCGTTACGGTTCGCGAACTCCAATTTCCCAAAAAGAAATACTTCGTCCAGTTCAATGGAACTCATCAAAATGGAGTCCCCTTCAAACCGAACATAATAATCCTCAATGGAACTGTTGCCAATAGAGTCCCTATGGTGGCTTACAATGGAATCATTTTTTGGTTCCTGAGCAGACCCTAAGGCGTTAATTGCCAGTAAAACAACAAGAAAACAGTTACGTAGCATAACATTTCTTTCTCAATAGTCTTGCCAAAAGTAAGCATAAAGGTATGATTTGGTTATTAAATAAAAGTGAATATTCTTATGTTTGTGTACTAAATTAAATTCATGTCAAAAGAGAAAATCATCAACAAAAAATCCCTTGAATTTCTAGAGAAATACTTGAACAACCCATCTCCGACAGGTTACGAGTGGGAAGGGCAAAAAATTTGGATGGACTATGTGAAACCTCATGTAGACGAATTTATTACGGACACCTATGGTACTGCCGTAGGGGTTGTCAATCCAAAAGCAAAATACAAGGTTGTTATCGAAGGGCATTCCGATGAAATTTCTTGGTACGTTAATTATATCACGGATGAAGGTTTGCTTTACGTTATCCGAAACGGAGGAAGCGATCACCAAATTGCACCATCAAAATGGGTGAACATCCATACCAAAAAAGGTATTGTAAAAGGTGTATTTGGATGGCCTGCTATCCACACTAGGGACAAAGCCAAGGAAGAACCACCAAAATTGGACAACATCTTTATCGACATAGGTGCCAAGGACAAGAAGGAAGTGGAAAAAATGGGCGTGCACGTAGGTTGCGTGATCACTTACCCTGACCAATTCCAAATTTTGAATAAAGACAAGTTTGTCTGTAGAGCTTTGGATAACCGTATGGGTGGTTTTATGATTGCCGAAGTAGCTCGTTTGCTCAAAGAGAACAAGAAAGAACTTCCTTTTGGATTGTATCTCACCAATTCGGTCCAAGAAGAGATTGGACTACGCGGTGCTGAAATGATTACTCAGACTATTAAACCCAATGTTGCGATTGTAACGGATGTTTGTCACGATACTACTACCCCAATGATCAATAAAAAGACAGAGGGAGAAACCAAAATCGGTGACGGTCCTGTGATTTCTTACGCACCAGCGGTACAAAACAAATTACGTGAGCGTATTTTGGAAACCGCAGAATCCAAAAAGATTCCGTTCCAGCGTAATGCATCTTCTCGATACACAGGTACGGATACCGATGCTTTCGCTTACAGTAATGGTGGAGTTGCATCTGCTTTGATTTCGTTGCCTTTGCGTTATATGCACACAACGGTAGAAACAGTTCACAAAGATGATGTGGAAAACGTTATCCGTTTGATTTACGAAACATTGTTGAACATAAAAGAGGGAGAAACTTTCAGTTATTTTGATTAACTGAGTTAGATTCCTCCTTTTCAGATATTAAAATTATGTCATCCTGAAACATCTTCGGGGTGACTTTTTTTTATCTTTATGTAATATGGATGAGCAAGTTGACATATTGGATAAGAATGGCGAACCTACAGGGGAATCCTGTTTAAAATCGGAAGCGCACCGCAAAGGTTTGCTGCATCCAACCGTTCATATTTGGTTCTATACCCCAGAGGGTCGAGTATTGATTCAGCAGCGTGGCAAAAACAAAGCTACTCACCCCCTACTTTGGGATGTTTCGGTTGCTGGACATGTTGCTGCAGGGGAAAAAATAGTTACTGCTGCCAGTAGAGAAGTTGAAGAAGAAATTGGCCTTACCATATCGGAAATCGATTTGGAATCTTTAGGGACTTTTAAAGCTGTTCATAAAATTTCGGAAGATTTTATAGACGCGGAGCTGCATCACATTTATCTGTGTCAACTAAGTGTACCCTTGAATCAACTTACCATACAAGAAAGTGAAGTTGAAGATTTAGCCTTGGTGCCCCTTTTCAAATTTGCTGAAGAAACATGGGGCTTGGCTAGCATGGGCAAATATGTACCGCATGGACCTACGTATTACAAAACCATCATTAAAGCGATTAAAAGTCGGACTTAACTTTTTCCGCAAATTCTTCAAGTGAATCCAATGGGTAATCCTTTTGGTCGCCCGTTTTCATATTCTTGGCCACAAACTTATCATTGGTCAACTCTTGTTCTCCCAAAAGAATCACATAAGGCACTCCCCTTTTATCAGCATATTTGAACTGCTTTTGTACTTTGGTGTCTGTAGGGTATAAATCGGCTCTGAGGCCATGTTTACGTAACCCAAAAACCAATTTTAAGGCCGCCATTCCCTCTTTCTTTCCAAAATTGAGGCAAAGTACGTCCAACGAAGAATCCAAGCTATCAGGAAAAAGGTTCAATTCTTCCAAAACCAAGTAGATACGGTCCAACCCGAAAGAAATACCCACTCCGCTCACATCTTTGAGTCCAAAAATACCGGTAAGGTCATCATAACGGCCTCCACCACCAATGGAACCCATTTTCACGCCTTCTGGTGCGGCTACTTCAAAAATAGCACCTGTATAATAGTTGAGGCCACGGGCAAGGGTTACATCCAACTGCAAGCTTGCCGATTGCAAACCAACCATATCCACGGTTGAAATAATCTCTTCCAATTCTGAAATACCCAACATTCCAACTTCGGAATCTGCGAGGATGGTTTTCAGTTTTTCCAATTGTTCCGAAGCGGTCCCCCTCATATCAAATAAAGGTTGTGCTTTGGCGATGGCGTCCTCAGAGATGCCTTTTTCCATCATTTCGGTTTTCACCTTCTCCTCGCCTATCTTGTCCAACTTATCTAAGGCCACGGTAAAATCTACTAACAAATCCTTAGCACCGATGACTTCGGCAATTCCAGAAAGTATTTTACGATTGTTGATTTTGATGATTGCTCCTTTCAGTCCCAAATCGGTAAAAACAGCATCGTACAACTGTACAAATTCTACTTCTTGAAGCAGCGAATTGGCACCGACTACATCGGCATCACATTGGTAAAACTCACGGAAACGTCCTTTTTGTGGACGGTCGGCACGCCACACAGGCTGAATTTGATATCGTTTGAATGGGAAATCAATCTCGTTCTGGTGCATTACCACATATCTCGCAAAAGGTACGGTAAGATCGTAGCGAAGGGCTTTTTCTGAAATCTTTGGCGTCAAAGAAGCTGAATCCTTGGAACTATAGGTTACATCGTCCACTTTGGAAATAAAATCACCCGAATTCAAAATTTTGAAAATCAAACGGTCCCCCTCATCACCATATTTTCCCATCAAAGTTTCTGAATTTTCGAAAGATGGGGTTTCTATCGGCTGAAAACCATAGGTTTCGAAATGCTTTTTTATGGTTTGGATGATATAGTTGCGCTTGGCCACCTCTGCAGGTGAAAAATCACGGGTTCCTTTAGGTATGGATGGTTTCTTTGCCATGTAGTGTTAAATTCTCGTGCAAATATACGTTTTTGGTCAGTGTTTATTTGATGAAAGAAAAAGGGTAAAGGGTATAGGGATTCTTCAATCGCTTCGCTCCTTCAGAATGACAGATGGTCTTATGTCTTGGTTCCTAATTTTTCTATCTCGAATCAGTGTTCCACAATCTGCTCAAACCATCGATATAGTTCCCCTTTGGTGATTACGCCGCCTTGCTTGATGATTTCAAACTTATCTACGTTCTTATCCTCACCATAAGCCTTGGAGGCGGTAAGATATTCCACGAAATCGGATTGAAAATTACGTTTAAACCAACCAAAACCGACCTCAGTCCTTAAGTCTATTTCCGGATTCATAATCTTAACGGAAAGGAGCTTCATCTCTTTATCCGTCAGATGAAACAAATGCATGTGGCGTTCGGAGATGTTCTCCAAATACTCCACTTTGTTCAATACGCCTTCCCATATCAAATCACTAAATACATCTATCTCTTCCTCAGCAACTTCGGGCTTCTCTTTTTTTAAAGTATCCCACTCCTCAGCCGTGATGGATTGGGTTGCCAAAAAGTTGATAAATTCCGGGTGGAGCTCTTCCAATTGCTCCTTGGTCAATCGTCTGTACTTCATGCTGCAAAAATATAAAAGGCTTTGGAGAACAACTATACTTTGGAGTCAATAAAAGTCTCAAAACCCAGAATTTATCCCTGTTTATTTAAGCTTAGATTAACACACAGAGTCCCTACGTTTTTTTGGCAAGCCTTTTTATTTATTGTAGTTTCGGAAACTAACATTATTAATAAAACACGTACAGAATGAG
Source organism: Flagellimonas lutimaris (assembly GCF_003581615.1). GTDB lineage: Bacteria > Bacteroidota > Bacteroidia > Flavobacteriales > Flavobacteriaceae > Flagellimonas > Flagellimonas lutimaris. The sequence continues at coordinate 201,596 of NZ_QXFH01000072.1, read as the reverse complement.
ATTTTTAAGATCATTTAAAACTTTAGTGGTTTGCATTGCGGCCATTGGTGCTAGTTCTCTCTCGCAAGTTAACGCACAAGAGCAAGTAGAGGTCACCGATGCAGAACTAAATAAAATTGCCTCCGCGTTCCAAGGCATACAAAAAGTAAACATGGAAGCACAGCAACAAGTTATAAAAAAAGTTGAGGAAAGTGGCTTTGACGCCAATAGGTTCAACGAATTATATCAAGCCTCCGCATCTCCGGAAAAAACTGCTAACGCCAGCGACGAGGAAAAAGAACGCTTCGGAAAAGTAATGAACGAAATTCAACAAATGCAAGCTGGTTTTACTGAAAAAATTGAAGAGATTATCAGTAACGAAGGTATGAGCATAGAACGTTACCAAACTATAGCGATGGCTTTGCAAAGCGATACAGAGCTTCAAGGTCGTTTAAGGACTATGCTGGCAGAACAGCCACAATAGAAAAATCAATTTTATATTGAAAACAAAAAAGCCCGTGCAAATTGCTCGGGCTTTTTTATATTATATAGTTTGAAGTTTATTTTGCTTCTGCAACTACTTCAAATGGGAATTCAACAATAACTTCCCTGTGTAATCTGATTACTGCTTCGTAAGGACCAACTCTTTTGATAGCTCCACCTTTAATGTTGATGAATTTTCTATCGATTTGGTGACCTTCTTTGTCCAAAGCACTAGCAAGGTCGATATTGGTAACGGATCCAAACAATTTGTCACCTGCACCAACTTTAGCGGCAATGCGGATTTCCAACTGCTTTAACGCATCGGCAATCTTAGTAGCCTCATCAATAACCTTTTTCTCCTTGTGAGCTCTTTGCTTAAGGTTCTCCGCCAAAACTTTTTTGGCAGAAGGAGTAGCCAAATCGGCCAAACCTTGTGGGATAAGGAAGTTTCTGCCGTAACCGTTTTTTACGGAAACGATATCATCCTTAAATCCCAAATCCTGTACATCTTCTTTTAGAATAAGTTCCATTCTCTGGTGTTTTTTATTTCAACATATCGCCTACATACGGCATTAACGCTAGGTGACGGGCACGTTTTACGGCCTGCGCCACTTTTCTTTGGTATTTCAAGGAAGTACCTGTAAGTCTTCTTGGAAGCAATTTACCTTGCTCGTTCACCAACTTCATCAAAAAATCCGGGTCTTTGTAATCAATGTACTTGATTCCAGATTTTTTGAACCTACAATACTTCTTTTGCTTGCTGGTCTCAATATTAAGCGGGGTCAAATATCTGATTTCCCCGTCTTTTTTCGATTTTGCTTGTTGTTCAATAGATGCCATGCCCTTATGCCTTTGCTTTTAGTTTATCTCTTCTTTTTTCCGCCCAAGCAATTGCATGCTTGTCCAATTTAACGGTCAAAAAACGCATAATGCGCTCATCTCTTCTAAATTCCAACTCGTACGGGCCAATGGCCTCACCTGGAGCCTGGAATTCGAACAAGTGGTAAAATCCACTTTTCTTGTGCTGAATGGGATAGGCCAATTTTTTGAGTCCCCAATCTTCTTTGGAGACCATTTTGGCACCATTCTTAATCAAGAAATCTTCAAATTTCTTGACTGTTTCCTCTATCTGTGTTTCAGACAGAACGGGATTCAAAATGAAAACAGTTTCGTAATGGTTCATTATAATATATTTTTAAAGGAGCGCAAAATTAACAATATTTCTTAGACCCTGCAAGAAAACTAAAAAAACTTCGTTTAAGTACAAGAGTTATCAACAACGCCGAACCCAATAAACCTAAATAACACATATGGCAATTTACACAACAAAATAGACCATGTTTACATCTTTTGTTGCTCCCAAACGTCTTTTTTATGTAATTTGCCGATGATTTAAAACCCTACAAATCACCCCATTCTATGAAATTAAAAAGTATAATTGTAGACGATTCTTCGATGCAGCGCATGGCCGTTGCAAAGTTGGTCAACAATCATCCGCACTTAGCTTTGGTTGCTGAGTACAGCAATGCGATTGAAGCCAAAAATGGCCTGAAAAACCACGAAATCGACCTTATCTTTTTAGATGTCGAAATGCCGATTATAAGTGGTTTTGACCTTTTAGAGGCCCTAGAGAACCCACCACAGGTTATTTTGATTACGGGAAAACCTGATTATGCACTTAAAGCATTTGACTACGACGTAACCGATTACCTTCATAAACCCATCACTTTGGCACGTTTTGAAGCTTCTGTAAAAAGAGCTGTTGCTAAATACGAGCAAATGAACAGGGTTGATGAAGATGAAGAACACATCTTTGTAAAGAGTAACCTTAAAAAGCGTAAGGTTATCCTAAACGACATTAAATGGATAGAGGCATTGGGAGATTACATTAAATTGGTGACAGATGAAGCCAATATTGTAATTCTTTCCACCATGAAATCTTTCGAAAAGCAATTGCCCGCCGAAAAATTTCTACGTATCCATAAATCTTATATTGTGAATCTGGAGAAGATTGAAAAATTCAACAGTAAAAATGTTGAAGTAGGGGGAAGACAGATTCCATTAAGTAGAAACAAAAAGACAGAACTAGCGGAAGCGCTGGCCAATGTATAGTTATATGTGGTCCACATTGTAGACCAGTCGTACACTTTTATACTTGGAAATAGCATTAAAAGATTTTTCAATTCTTTTAATGCTATTTTTTGTTTGTGCCAAGGCTTGTTTCCTTGGGATCTTAATCATTATATTTTTTAGATAGTCCCTTCGAATTCTTGCCACTGGCGGGTATTCAGGACCAAGAATTTGCGCGGCCAACACATTTCGCAATGAACTTGCCAACCATTCCGAAGCTTCGTTCAATTTATTGAAATCCTTATCCTTTAAGGTTATTTTGATAAGCCTCACCAAAGGTGGGTATTTAAACTGTTCCCTTTCATAGAACTGCTCCTCGAACATTTTATCGTAATTATTCGTAGTGACTTGCTGTAAAATTTGATGGTACGGATTATACGTCTGAATGAGTACCTTGCCTCTTTTTTGGGTACGCCCTGCCCTACCCGCAACTTGGGTCAACATTTGAAAACTACGTTCATGGGCACGGAAATCGGGAAAATTAAGCATGGAATCGGCATTCATGATACCCACCAAGCTCACGTTTCTAAAATCGAGCCCCTTGGTCACCATTTGGGTTCCCACTAAAATATCCATCTCCTGATTTTCAAACGATGATATGATTTTCTCGTACGCATATTTTCCTCGCGTAGTATCCAAATCCATCCGACCAACAGAAACATCTGGAAACAATTGCTCCAACTCTTGCTGAATCTGTTCCGTTCCAAAACCTTTATTATCCAAAGTATGACTGCCACAGGCCAAACAAGCCTGTTGCAACGCCATATGATAACCACAATAATGGCAACGCAATTGATTTCTATGCTGATGATAGGTCAAACTCACATCGCAATTGGGGCATTGGGCCACGTGCCCGCAGGTAGTGCACTCCACTACAGGAGCAAAACCCCTTCTATTTTGAAACAGAATTATCTGTTCTCCTTCCTCCAGCGCTTCGGTAATGGCCTTAATAAGTATTTCCGAAAAATGCCCTTTCATCCGGCGTTTACGGGTAGCCTCTTTTATGTCCACTAAATTAATTTCTGGCATCAACACATCACCAAACCGGTTTACAATAGCCGCGTAGCCATACTTTTTTGTTCTGGCGTTATACATACTTTCAATGCTTGGGGTAGCAGACCCCAAAACTATCTTTGCTTTGTGAAGCGCTGCCAAGACCACCGCAGCATCCCTGGCATGATACCTGGGAGCTGGGTCGAATTGTTTAAAGGAGCTTTCGTGCTCCTCATCCACCACCACCAACCCCAAATTAGTGAATGGGAGAAATAGAGCGGAACGGGCACCAATCACAATTTTTGCTTTTTCTGTATTCTTCAGCACATTGTTCCAAACCTCTACGCGCTCATGGATGCTGTATTTTGAATGGTACACGGAAACTTGATGCCCAAAATAACGTCGCAAGCGATTGATCAATTGGGAGGTTAGGGCAATTTCCGGGAGCAGATATAACGCTTGTTTGCCTTCATCAAGACATCTTTGAATCAATTTTACATAAACTTCCGTTTTCCCAGAAGAAGTAACCCCATGCAGCAGCACAGGTTTTCCCTCATCAAAACCATGATTGATATCCTCCAATGCTTTTTCCTGATATTCATTCAGGGTAATGTGTTTAGATTCATCCGAGCGCTCATCAAACTGCACTCTATCTTTCCGAATATGATATTCCTCCAGAATATTTTTGTCGATGAGTGCCTTGATCACTGCTCGGGAACTACCACTCTCCTTTTCCAATTCTGCAATGGGTATAGGTTTAGTGCTTTTGGCTTTCAACTGAAATAAGGACAGCACTACTTGACTTTGCTTGGGCGCTCGTGTAAGCTCATTCAACAATTCTGCCAGCTGTTCTTCATCTTCATATTGCTCGGAGAGTTTTACATAGCGGACCAATTTAGGCTTGTATTGCTCGTATAATTCTTCTTTTTGAAGCACCACGCCTTTGTGAACCAAGGTGTTTATCAACTTCAACACATTTTTTTTGTCCACAATATCACTGACCTCCGATATTTTTAATGCGGTTTGATGTTGAAGTGCCTCAAAAACCAAAAACTCATCATCGGTGAGTTCTTTTTCATCCACCTCAGCATTTTTATTGGGTAAAATGAGTGTTTCGCTTTCTAGCATAAATGCGCTGGGTAACGCACTTCTGATAACCTCCCCCAAGGTACACATGTAATATTTGGCTACCCACGCCCAATGTTTTAATTGCACCTGAGTCACTACAGGGTGTTCGTCCAGAATTTGATAAATTTCTTTGGGTTCGTAGGCTTCAGGTGCATTTTGATGGATACGGTAGGCCAATGCCGTATATATCTTGGATTTGCCAAAAGGCACGGCTACGCGCATACCTTCCTTAATAAAATCAGCCTCTGCTTCCGAGATTTTATAGGTGAAGAGTTTTTCCAAAGGAATGGGAAGAACAACATCCAAAAAATAATCCATAGATCAATTCTCTAGTACCCTATGCCATGTTTGGGTCCTGTATAAAAATGCCAAATAGCCCCGCACTTTCAACCGGTTTTTATTGTCTTCATCCAGCCATACCCTACCTTTAAAAGTCATTGCTTGCTCCGGGTCGAACAGCTTGTCCCCCTTATAAATACCCTTTTTGTTCTTCTCAAAATTTTCCATGATTTTCATTCCAACAATGGGCTTATCCTTTTTATCTCCTTCACATTTGGTGCACAAAGCGCCTTTTTTTCCTTTTTCCAAAATCTTCACGACCTTAGCGTGCATTAATCCATCTTCCTTGTAAATTTCGATGATGGCCTTAGTAATACCATTCCGGTCATCAATTGTTTTCCACTTCCCGAAAACGGATTGCGACCATGTTACCTGACAAAGCAGAAAACATATCATATATATCCATTTATTGCGAATTTTGCTGCTTTTCATGTCTTTTTTTTAATGAATTAAGTGTGGCGTTCAATTCAAAACCTAACAATAATATATTAGAATTTAGCCATATAAACACCATTAAAATCAATAATCCTCCCAAAGCTCCGTAAAGTTCGTTGTAACGAGCAAATTTCTCAACATAAATTCCAAAAAGATAAGAGGTCAATAAAAACAAAAGGGTTGTCATTAGTGCTCCTGCAGAAAAAAACCGAACCTGTCTCCCTTCCGCTGTTCCAAAATAGTAAAGTATGGCCGTTGTGAAATAAGAAAGACAAAGGAAAAACAAAACTTTAGCTACCTGTATTCCAATGGTGTCACCTTTTTCTACATCATAGCCCAGCGTTTTTCCCAAATATTCGCTAGTGTATTCCACAATGTAAAATTCAAAATAAACAAAGGCAACAGCACCAACAATCAATAAAACGGAAAGAATCAATCCAACCATGAGGGCATAGGCGTATTGACGGAAAAAATTACGCGTCAACTCCACGTGATAGGAGTTTTCAAATCCACCAAAAATGGCGTTAACACCATTGGCCATCAAAAAGATGGACAAGATAAATGCAGAAGACAATAAACCTCCTTGTTTTTGATCTTTGATCTGCTGATAGATTTCTCCAAAATAATCACTCGTTGCCGAAGGAAGGAAGGATTCCAAAAAATCCAAAAATTGCGCATCGAAATTCTCGTTGCCCACACTTACATATGGAATAATAAAAGGAATCATAGTGATCAGAAAAATGAGGAGGGGAAACAACGCCAAAAAAATACTGAAGGCAATGGAACTGGCCCTAGAAGATAGCGTGCCCTTAACAATTCCAACCAAATACATTTCAATCAAATCATAAAAAGAGAGCCCCTCAAAAGCTTTTAGCTTTATCTTTTTCAATAACCGGACTATCCAATTGATCACGGGTATTTTCTCTAACTGCTCTTCTATGGCTGCAGACATTTAAACGGCTTTTAAACTTAGGTCCATATTATAAACAGAGTGCGTCAATGCTCCCGATGAAATATAATCCACACCGCATTCGGCATATTTTCTTATGGTATCCTCTGTAATTCCACCAGAAGATTCGGTAAGGCACTTATCTCCTATTCTTTTGACTGCTTCGCGGGTATCATCATAATCAAAATTATCCAAAAGGATGCGGTACACACCTTCGGATTTCAATATTTCGTCAACCTCATCCAAGTCCCTGGCTTCAACAATAATCTTAAGGTTCTTTCCCTTTTCTTTAAGGTAATCCTGTGTTTTCCGGATGGCTTTGGTGATTCCGCCAGCAAAATCGATATGATTGTCTTTTAACATAATCATATCATATAAAGCAAACCTATGGTTTTCTCCGCCTCCAATTTTTACGGCCCATTTTTCAAGAGCCCTAATTCCAGGGGTGGTCTTTCTGGTATCCAATATTTTAGTGCTTGTACCTTCCAAAATGGTAACAAAATTTTGTGTTTTAGTGGCAATGGCACTCATCCGTTGCATAGCATTGAGCACCAAGCGCTCTGCCTTTAAAATACTTTGGGAGCTTCCTTCAACGTAAAAAGCGATGTCGCCATATTTAACAGCGACGCCATCTTCTATTAATATTTCTATCTCCAAATTGGGGTCGACATAGTTGAACACCTTTTTTGCAAAATCGACTCCGGCAAGCGTGCCTTCGCCTTTTACAAGAAGTTTTGCTTTTCCTTGTGCAGATGAAGGAATGCATGCCAAGGAACTGTGGTCTCCATCACCAACATCCTCTCTAACTGCGTTGGCAATAATCAAATCCAGTTCATTTTGAAATTGTTCTTCGGAAATCATCCAGTTGGGCTTTTAACGAAAATAGTAAAAACATTGTTCCATGTCGAAGTGATAGGCATGCTTAATTTAAACAGAATCATTTATTTTTGGGCATGCAGATTACTTTGATTGCCATTGGAAAAACCGACAAGTCTGAACTTGAAGAACTTATCTCCATATACGAGAAACGGCTGAAGCATTATATCAAGTTTCAAATGGTCGTCATTCCCGACATAAAAAATAGAAAAAATCTTTCCGAAGCCCAACAAAAGGAGAAAGAGGGTGAACTTATCTTGGCGCAACTGCAACCCACGGACACCCTTGTTTTACTTGATGAAAAGGGAAAACAATATACTTCGACGGATTTTGCCCAGTTCCTTCAAAAAAAGATGAACAGTGGCATCAAAAACCTTGTTCTTGTCATTGGCGGTCCCTATGGTTTTAGTGATGCTGTGTATGCTAAAAGCTCTGGAAGGATAAGTTTATCCAAAATGACATTTTCCCACCAAATGGTGCGACTATTTATTGTGGAACAGATATATAGAGGGTTCACCATTCTCAGGAACGAACCCTATCATCATCAATGATTAATAAAGGACCCTAAACTTGATGGTATTCTCAATTTTCTTGAGGGCCTTGATCACATCCTTGTTATATTCCTTATCCAAATCAGTGATTACATAACCTACTTCGCTATCTGTAGAGAGGAATTGTCCTGAAATGTTAAGTCCGTATTGCGCCAACACTTCATTAATTTTAGCCATAATACCTGGAACATTTCGGTGAATATGCAAGAATCGATGCGCTTTGTTCTGCTTAGGCAATCTAATATTCGGAAAGTTCACGGCATCTACTGTATTTCCTGAATTGATGTAATCCATAATCTTATTAGGGACGAAATCGGCGATGTCTCGTTGCGCTTCCTCTGTACTACCTCCAATATGAGGGGTAAGAATCACATTGGACAATCCTTGTAATGGTGTTTCAAATTCACCATTGCTTCTTGGTTCGGAAGGATATACATCTATGGCTGCACCACCTAGTTTTCCACTTTCAAGGGCGTTGGCCAATGCATTTATATCAACCACAAACCCTCTGGATAGGTTGATGAGTTTTGCGCCATCTTTCATTTGGTTGATCTCGCGTTCCCCAATAAAATTTTTGTTGGCTTTATTATCATCCACGTGAAGAGTTACAACGTCAGAAACATTAAGTAAATCCTCCAAAGTATCACATTTTACCGCATTACCTAGGGCCAATTGGTCGTTTACATCATAATAATATACCTTCATGCCCATGGCTTCGGCCAAAACGGACATTTGTTTACCAATGTTCCCGTAACCTACGATACCTAAGTTTTTACCGCGTACTTCTTGTGATCCAATGGCTGTTTTGTTCCATTCACCGTTGTGAATCTCCGTGCTGCGTGGAAAAATGCTACGCATTAACATAATGGTTTGCCCAATGGCAAGCTCCACCACTGAACGCGTGTTGCTATAAGGTGCATTGAATACCACTACACCTTTCTTTTTACTGTAATCGAGGTCTATCTGGGTAGTACCGATACAGAACGCACCTACTACCAATAATTTATCAGCGGCATCCAACACTTTTTGGGTCACTTGTGTCTTGGACCTAATTCCCAAAACGTGCACTCCTTTAATACGCTCTACAAGTTCCTCTTCCGAAAGGCTGGTTTTGATCAACTCCACCGAAAAACCTTCTTCGGATAGATTTTCAAAAGCTGCTGGGTGTACATTTTCCAGTAAAAGGATCTTGATTCTGTTCTTTGGGTATGATAAGTTTCTTGGCAAATCGTTCACAAATAAAAATTCATCTAGGTTAGGTGTCACGTGGTCGGCATTATCTGCTGCCTTTTCACGGTGCACATTTTCAGTATAGGCAAAAAATTTATGGGCAATACCTGCCTCGCGCATTACATAATCGCTGTAGCCATCGCCAATAACTTGAACTTCGCCTTCCAAATCCAAGTTTTTTAAACATTCTATTTTTCCGTTATGTGCAGCCAACACATTGGTTTCGTCAAAGCCAATGATATTGCCCTCATCATCAAACTTGAAGGTATTGGCGTAAACACGCTCGGACGGAATATTGTATTCCTCAACAATGGGATCGATAAATTCCTTGAAACCGCAGGAAATCACATAGATATGTTCCGAGAATTCATGAAAAAAATCTTTATTGGCCGCAATTGATTTAGAAATCTTTTGACGCAGTTCCACTACCAAATCTTCTAAATCATTTTTGTTGGCACTCAACAAACGGATTCTTCGTTCCAAGGATTCGGTGAAAGAAATATCCCCATCAATCCCCAAATTGGTGATTTTTTGGATTTCCGACACAATCTCGTCCCTTTTCGGATTGTTTTGCAGGGTCATTTCTGCCAAAACGTCCAAAGCCTCCACTCTTGTGAGCGTGCTATCAAAATCGAACACATATTTGCGTCCTGTTTCTACCATGAGTCGCTTCAAAAAAAATTAAGGCATAAAATTAAACATTAATTCTATCCTTAGAATCGGAACTTGTCAAAAACCTTACACTTTTGCGGATAAATCAAAAATCCATTACGATTTGTTTCAAATGGCACCCAAAAAGGTACATTTTTCAACCTCGGATTTTTAAAACCACCGTCTTGTCAACTTACAATAGATACTATATTCCTTACCGAACATTTCTTTGAGCGCCTCTTCTTCAGGTTTAATCTGAAATCGATTCAAGTACGATACAAAACCAGCTGCTACGAGTGTGTTGAATGCATTACCAAGCTTAAGACCAAAGGCCAGCAAAAAAAGAAGCATCCCTAAATACATAGGGTTGCGGGTGAATTTATAGACGCCATTGGTTACTAAATTGGATGTTTTCTTGGGATTCAAAGGGTCCACCGTAGTTCTTGTCATAAAAAATTGGATTACCGATATCAAAATCACCAAAATTCCTAATCCAAAAAGAAACATTGCCAGTTCCTGTTTACCAAAAAACTCAAAATCGCCAAAAGGTAAAAACATATCCAAAACATACATTAATCCTCCAAAAACAAGCATTACCAATGCTGGCGGCACTTTCATTTTCATACAAATCGGTTAAAGTCCGAAATTACTACTTTTGAATCTCAAAATAGAACCCTTTTTGATTTGAAACTAGTTTTTGCCACCCATAACGACCATAAGCTCAAAGAAGTTCAGCAGTTACTGCCTGAAGGTTTTGAAATCTTATCATTAAAAGATATTGAGTGTTTTGATGAAATTCCCGAGACCGGAGCCACTCTAGAAGAAAACGCCAAAACAAAAGCGGATTACGTAACTCAAACCTATGGTTTGGATTGTTTTTCGGACGATACGGGTTTACTTGTAGATGCTTTGGATGGACAACCTGGAGTGTATTCTGCCAGATACGCGGGAGGAAATAAGAACGCTAAGGACAACATGACAAAACTGTTATTGGAACTGAAGGGGATATCAAACCGGAATGCCCACTTTAAAACAGCAGTCCATTTGAATCTGCAGGGCAACAATTACACCTTTGAAGGCATTGTAGAAGGTGTCATTACCAAAAATGAACATGGTGCCGGTGGTTTTGGTTACGATCCTATTTTTAAACCCGACGGATACAACAAAACCTTTGGTGAACTGCCCTCCGAGACCAAAAATGCCATTAGCCATAGAGGTAGAGCCATTCAAAAATTGGTGGAATTCTTAAAAAACAAGGGGTCTTGACTCCCACGGAATAAAATTAACGTACCTTTGCCGCTTTATTAACGCCGCCGGTATGGGCAAGGTGTTGTGATGGGCTTAAATGGGTTATACAAGAATCGCTCTATACAACACAAACATATTTGCGATTTAAGGTATTACACCGCTATGACAAAATTTGAAGCCTTGGGGTTGGACAAACCCCTATTGGATGCTATTTCCGACCTCGGATTTGAATCCCCATCAGAAGTACAAGAAAAATCAATCCCAATTTTATTGGAAAAGGAAACCGATTTGGTGGCCTTGGCACAAACAGGAACAGGTAAAACTGCTGCGTTTGGATTTCCTATGATTCAAAAAATCCAAGAGGAAAGCAGAACCACCCAAGGATTGATCCTCTCCCCTACAAGAGAGCTATGTTTGCAGATTACAAATGAGTTAAAACTCTATTCCAAATACGTAAAAGGACTTAATGTTGTCGCCATTTATGGTGGTGCCAGCATTACGGAACAAGCACGACAAATAAAAAGAGGGGCGCAAATTGTTGTTGCTACTCCAGGTCGTATGAAGGATATGATCGGCCGAAGAATGGTCGATATTTCCAAAATTGATTATTGTGTTTTGGATGAAGCCGATGAAATGTTGAACATGGGCTTCTTTGAAGACATTAAAGACATTTTATCCAACACACCCAAAGAAAAGTTGACATGGCTTTTTTCCGCAACCATGCCCAAGGAAGTGGCTACGATTGCAAAAAAATTCATGCACAATCCCGTTGAGATTACTGTTGGATCTAAAAATGCAGGCGCCTCTACTGTACAGCATGAGTATTATGTAGTAGGTGGGCGCGACCGGTACGCTGCACTTAAGCGTTTGGCAGATGCCAACCCAGGAATTTTTTCCGTCGTGTTCTGTAGAACCAAAAGGGATACCCAACGTGTTGCAGAAAAATTGATTGAGGATGGCTATAACGCTGGTGCTTTGCACGGTGATTTAAGCCAGAACCAAAGGGATTTGGTGATGAACTCGTTCAGAAAAAAACAGGTGCAAATGTTGGTGGCTACCGACGTTGCCGCCCGCGGTATTGATGTGGACGATATTACACACGTAATCAACTACCAATTGCCCGATGAGATTGAAACGTACACTCACCGAAGTGGCCGTACCGGACGTGCAGGTAAATCTGGTATTTCCATGGTTATCATCACTCGCTCTGAGCTTAGGAAAATTAAAGCCATCGAAAAAAAGATTCAGCAGGATTTCTTATCCAAACAGATTCCAGATGGTATTGAAATCTGCGAGATTCAGTTGTATCATTTGGCCAATAAGATCAAGGAAACCAAAATCAATAAAGAGATTGACAGTTACCTACCCGCTATTAACGATGTTTTGGAAGGTATTGACCGTGACGAACTTATCAAAAAGATTGTTTCCGTAGAGTTTACCCAGTTTTATAACTACTACAGTAAATCCAAAGACCTCAACAGCCAAGATTCAGGTAAAGAGAGAGGAACTTCCAAAGGAGATATTCCATCAGAAGGTTCTGTCCGCTACTTTATTAATGTAGGAGAACGCGACGGTTACGATTGGATGTCACTAAAAGATTTCCTTCGAGATACGCTTAAATTGGAAAAGGAGGATATCTACAATGTAGACACTAAGGACACCTTCTCATTTTTTAATTCCGATGCGCAACTGACCGAATTCATTCTTCAAACCTTTACCGAGTTTAAGGTAGATGGTCGTTTTATAAATGTTGAAGTTTCCAAGAACCCTGGTGGCAGTGGCGGCGGAAGAGGAGGTAAAAAACGTCGAGGTAAAAAAGGTGGTGGATACCGCGGAGGAAATAAATCCTATAAAGGTGGTGGAAAAAAAGGAGGTTACGGGAAAAAAGGAGGTAAGAAAAAGCAAGGCTTTTATTAGTTAATTCTATATTAAATGGTAAGCCTCTCCTATTTATTTTTCTTTGTTTAGTACTTTTATAGCTACAAAGATTGCATGAGAAGATTACTACTTATACTACTGACCCTAATCCCACTACTTGGTTTTTCCCAAGAAGAAGACGATGAGAACCAAGAGGTAAAAGATTTTACCGCAACGGTAATCAATGCCCAAACAGAATTTCCTTTGGAAAGTGTGCATGTAGTGAATTTAAACCAAGTTAAAGGTACCATTACAAACCAGAATGGTAAGTTTTCCATTCCTGCTGCCGTGAATGATACCCTTTATCTCTCTTACTTGGGTTTTAAAACTCAAAAAGTAAGAGTAACCAACGATATGTTAAGGTTTGGAAACACCGAGATTGCCCTCACAGAGCTGGCATATGCCTTGGAAGAAGTGGTCGTAAGGCCTTATCAGCTTACAGGGTATTTGGAGATTGATGTGAAAAACCTTCCTATAAACAATGCTTATCAATACAGTATATCCGGCCTTAATACCAGTTATGAGGCCGGAAATAAAAGCCCAAGTGCAGTGACCAAGGTACTGGGAGCAATTCTAAACCCTGCCGACCTCTTACGGAATCTCTTCGGAAAAAAACCTAGGCAAATGCGTAAGTTGCGACAAATCAAGGAAGATGACAATATCAGAGACCTTTTGGCATCAAAATTTGACAGGGAGACCCTTACTGAATTGCTGCAACTTGAAAAAGTGGATATCGAGGACATCCTCAATAACTGCAACTATTCCAAATCCTTTATCAAAACAGCCAACGACCTTCAAATTTTGGACGCTATCTCCAGCTGCTATGAAGAATATAAAGTACTTAACCGAAACTAACCATATCTTTTAAACCATTGTATTGGGATAGACCTATCTGGCTATAAATAAATTTTATATTTACGTATTCATTTTATAGCTTTAAACAAAATCCCAATACATGAAAAAACTGCTTGTTGTCTTGTCATTATTCCCCCTATTTATTGGCTGCAAAAAAGTTGAAAAAAAGCAACCAAAAACGCAGGTAGTTGAAGTTGAAACACCGAAAAAGGAGGTGCCTTTTGTTTGGGAAGGTGCCAACATATACTTTCTGCTTACCGATCGTTTCAACAATGGAAATCCAAATAATGATTTGAATTTTGAAAGAACGGAAGAAACAGGCGTTTTAAGAGGTTTTGAAGGAGGTGACATTCAAGGGATTACCCAAAAAATTGAAGAAGGCTACTTTACCAATTTGGGAATCAATGCCATTTGGTTTACACCCGTAGTGGAGCAAATCCATGGGGCAACCGACGAGGGCACTGGTAAAACCTATGGTTATCATGGGTATTGGGCAAAGGATTGGACTTCAGTTGACCCAAACTTTGGAACACGAAAAGACTTAGAAGAATTAGTAAAAACAGCTCATAGCAAAGGAATTCGTATTCTGTTGGACGTGGTATTGAACCATACCGGGCCCGTTACAGAGAAAGACCCCGTTTGGCCGGACGATTGGGTAAGAACTGGGCCAAAATGTGAGTTCACCACCTACGAGAACACCACCGCTTGTACACTAGTGGAAAATTTGCCGGACATCCTCACCGAATCCGATGAAGCAGTGGAATTGCCCGATGCCCTTTTGGCCAAATGGAAAGATGAAGGACGATTGAGCAAGGAGCTTGACGAGCTACAACTATTTTTTGAACGCACCGGATATCCACGGGCACCCCGCTATTATATCATCAAATGGCTTACAGATTATATCAACGATTTAGGGGTGGATGGTTTCCGTGTGGATACGGTGAAGCATGTAAATGAAAACGCTTGGGCGGACTTGCACAAGGAAGCGGAATATGCCTTTGAAACATGGAAGAAAAAGCATCAGGATAAAATTCTGGACGACAATCCATTTTATATGGTCGGCGAAGTCTACAACTATGGCATTTCTGGAGGTCGTGAATTTGATTTTGGTGATAAGAAAGTAGATTTCTTTGATTATGGATTTAAAAGTCTTATCAACTTTGAACTCAAAAGCGACGCAGACAAAAACTATGAGACCATATTTAAAAAGTATAGCAAGCTACTCCACACCAAACTGAAGGACAAAAGTGTACTAAATTATTTAACCTCCCATGATGATGGTTCCCCTTACGACAAGGACCGGACAAAGCCATATCGTGCTGCCAATGTACTTTTGTTGACACCAGGGACCTCTCAAGTATATTATGGAGATGAAACCTCAAGAAGCTTAATTATCGAAGGTACTGAAGGTGATGCCACCCTGCGTTCGTTTATGAATTGGGAGGATTTGGATAGTGTTCCCGAAGTACAGAAAATACACAAGCATTGGCAAAAACTGGGTCAATTCAGGGCCAATCACCCTGCCATCGGTGCTGGAAAACATAAAAGATTGGCCAAATCACCCTATGTATTCTCCAGAACCTATGATAAAGGGGAGTATCGGGACAAAGTTGTCGTTGGACTGGATTTACCAAAAGGTAAAAAGTCACTTTGGGTAAAAGGTTTTTTTGGCAACGGCACCAAATTATATGACACTTACTCGGAAACTGAGGTTACTGTGGCCAACGGAAAAGTTATTTTGGACAATGATTTTGATATTGCACTTTTGGAATTAGTTGAATAACCTTAAGCTCTGGAATGCAGTGCAATGCGGTTGCCTTCGGAATCCAAGAACAAAGCCATGTAACCAATTTCGGGGCTAATCTGTGTTTTGGGCTGTGTTATTTTACCTCCAGCAGCTTCAATCCGTCCAAGTTCGTTATCCACATCCGGACTTGAAAAATAAATAAGTACACCTGCTGATTCACTTGGTTGATAGTGGTCTTTATTTTCTATAAGTCCGCCAGGAGCACCCGATTTATCTTGTGCCCAAGGAAACCATGCCATTTTGGTTCCGCCCAAATCATGAAGTTGCATTTCTATTTGAAAAACCGATTCGTAAAATGTTTTTGCTCGGCTTATATCTGTGACCGGAATCTCAAACCAGCCTACCATGTTTCCTTCCATAATATTTATTGATTTTCTAAAATTTGCTTCAAATTGGCCAATCCTTCTTCAAAATCCTTGCCTATCGCTTTGTCCATATTCATAAACAGCATCATAATGCTCATTGGGAATTTGTTTTTCCCCGAAAAGCCCCAAATCACTTTGGTCATTTCTTTTTCCACCTCTTTGGTTGCTATATACGCATGCGAAGTGGACTTAAATGGTTTTAAAAATCGAAGTTCGGATTCAATTCGTTCGCCTTCCACAATATTGGTGATTTCCTGCTCCCCTTCTCCAACCTCTTTGTTGCCTTTCCAATAGCTAATGGCACCTACCTCTCCATCGTTACCTGTAAACTTCTTTTCCATATTAGGGTCACGTTTTCCCCATGGCGACCATTCATCTTGGCTCTTCAAAGATTTGAGATAATCGAAAACAACACTACTGGGTCGGTTGATTTCAATAGAACGGGAAACATCGTAGTTTTTTGGGGCAATGGCTGCCAGAAAAAGAATAAGCACCACTATGGCCAACACAATATAAAGCACCATCATAACTGTAATTGATTGATTAACAGTTAAAAGTACAAAAATTATTTACTCCAACAGGTATCTTTTGATGATACCATCAACATCTTTTATGGATTTTTTGGTCCAATCCAACCTCTTTTCAAGAGTCTCAAAATCAGATAATTGCCAGTTTATATCGGAACTTCTCACTTTTTGTGCCAATTGTTGGATAATAATAGCTGCGGATACGGAAACATTCAAGCTCTCCGAAAAACCGACCATTGGAATTTTAAGGAATCCATCTGCCTGTTGCATTACCTCTTCGGACAGTCCTTCTTTTTCAGTTCCAAAAAAGATGGCCGATTTCTCCGCAGGGAAAAAATCGTGAAGTAAGTTGGAATCGTTATGCGGTGTAGTGGCAATGATTTGGTAGCCATCGTCCTTTAATTTTGAGATACAATCAGTGGTGGTTTGGTAGCGGTGCACATCTACCCATTGTTCGGCCCCCATGGCAATGTTTTTATCCAAACGCTTACCAAAACGGTCTTCTATTACATGAAGGTCGTGTATTCCGAAGACATCACAACTACGAATAATGGCACTTGTGTTGTGTAATTGGTATACATCTTCCACGGCAACCGTAATATGCTTGGTTCTCTTTTGAAGTACTTCCAAAAAACGTTGTTTTCGCCCTTCGGTGAGGTAACCTTCCAAATATGTCAACAAATCGTAGCTAAACATAAAACCAAGATAGAAAAAATTGGAAATGTGGTTTTAGACAAATTGATTTATTAAATTGGAGTTTAATTGAACCTGCCCTACTTTCTTCGCTGCAGAAGTTAGGAATAATCAAAAAATATGATTTCAAATAAATTTAGCTTCAACTCACACCGTTTCAACCTATGGGAAATATATGAATCCATAAAGAACTATTATCCGATTGGTGTGCCTAGAGGAGAGAACGGGAGAGGAATTTTTTTTGAATATGCTGGAGTAAAAAAATTGGAAAAATTAGTCATGGATAATGTTCATGATGAAAAAAACTTTAATAGCAGATGGACTAGTTACATGCATGAATTGGAGAAAAAATTAAATAAGGAAATTATAGGGACTACCTACGGACAAGCCCCTAGCTTTAGTTCCTCGGTAATTGTTGAACGAAATGTTATGGGGAACTGTAGCCATCTAAAAGAGCTCCATTTTTCGTTAAGTTTGGTTGGAAATTTTTTTTCAATTTACGGTTTGGACTCAACTCGAATTTTAGACGAAAAAGATTCCTCATCAGGCTATCGTGCTGCCAATGTAATTACAGGCTCCCCTTATAAGGAGCTCAAAAAAGACTTTTTGATACTGGAGAATAGTATACGAGAAAGATTTCCCAATCATAAAATGGTACCATTTGCTTTTGGACAACAGATAATCGATGGACTAAGAGTCCGATATAGTGATGCTGAAGTGTGTTCTGTACATATGGCCATATTCAATGACTTTGTGCAACCCAAAAATAATCTTCGTTTTACCCAAGGTTATGTTGTGGACCATACTCGAGGAGATATTTATTATGGCTTGGATGATTGGATTAAGAATACAGAATAACTGTTTTAATAATGCTGTACAGCCAACTAATTGAAAGAGTTGGTCTACGAAAACTATCGCTGCCCCCTGCCCATATCAATATTATGGAGCTTGGAAGTCACACTAAGAAAATGGAAACATCTACAATAGGATTAAACTTTAAAAGATAACCATGAGCACTAAAACATATAAGAAATTACGGTGGGCAATACGAGGGTTGAGTGGACTCTTAATAGCATTTTCTTTGCTAATGTTTATCGGTGAAACCTTTTTTGAAGAAAGCACCGGCGGACCATTAACAAGCAATGCTATTTTGCAATTATCAATAGCAGCAGTTGGTCTAGTAGGGCTTGGTCTTGCTTGGAAATGGGAATTAATCGGGGGCATCGTTGCATTGATTGCTTTTATTGTTTTAGCTATAATAAATCCTAGGGTGTTGGAAATGCCATTAATGTTTGTTTGGCCAGCAAATGCAATGTTGTTTATTATGCTTTGGGCGCTTAAAAGAAATAAAACTATAGATAAGAAGTAAACGAAATGAATATATAAAAAAGTGATGATTTTCTTCTTTAGCGCACAAATACTATAAACTTTATAAGAATTAACTTTATATCCAGTATTTCTCAATGCGAAACATAAACTATTATGAGTAGACCACTCTCCTATATTGGAGTATTGACATTTCTTTCAATATTACTTCTTGGTTGCAAGGAGAAAAATGTGTTGAATAAGGGGATTTATGAGATAATAGAATCAGATTCGGGCAAAATCCAAACCCAAAGAATGCATCCTGTTGCAAAAAGATTAAAGGAGTTAGATGTTCCAGGGGTAAGTGTTGCGGTAATAGATGATTACAGAATTCATGACTTAATTACATTTGGAAATAGAGATAGTTTAAACTTTGTCAACAGTAATACAATATTTCAAGCTGCATCAGTTTCCAAGTATGTTACTGCCATCATTGTACATCAATTTATCTCACAAGGATTATTGGATTTGGATACAGATGTCAATCAATATTTAAAATCATGGAAGGTTCCAAAAAATGATTTCACCCAAGATACTCCAGTCACGCTAAGGCTTTTATTATCGCACCAATCGGGACTTCCCAGCACTAATTTTGATTTTGACAAAAACCAAGGTGTTCCAACACTTGTTCAAATTCTGAATGCTGATTCGCCTGCGATCAATGAACCTGCCATTCCCAATGCAATTCCTGGGAGTAGATGGTCCTATTCAAATATTGGATATGCACTTATCCAACAAATTTTAGAAGATATTACAGATAAATCCTTCCAACAAATTGCAAAAGAAACCCTATTTATTCCTTTGCAACTGAATTCTAGTACATTTCAATACCCCTTGCCTCCTAATTTCGAAAATAATGAGGCCAAACCCCATGATAAATTTGGAAAGGAACAACCTTCCCAACTGGAATTACCTGCTAAAGCCCAAGGTGGTTTGATGACAACACCAGCAGATTTGGCCAAGTTAACCACGGAAATAATGAAGGGGTATGAAAACAATTCTAAAACATTTTCGAAGAAAACCGTTCAACGGTTGCTTCAAAACGAATTGGAACTTCCTTTTAGATTTTATAATCAAAAAGCCTTTATGGGACTTGGTGTTTTGCTAATTGGTGAAAACGAAAATTTGGCTTTTATTCACAGTGGCTACAATTCTCCCGGTTCAGTTTGCATTGTAATGGGATTTCCTTCGATAGGGAAAGGGGCCGTTATTTCAGCCAACAGCGCAAACGGAGAAAAACTTTATCTGGAAATACTCGCTACACTTGCCAATAAGTTTGATTGGCCCAATGGACAGTTTTTTAAACATTAAAGCAGACTTTTAAAGGTACACGCCTTAGTTCCAAGCAACCTTAAAATACTCCTCGAACCATCCGTTCCTTTCACTATATTTATAGAAATCAAAAAAGACCATGGGGAAATTATACACGCTATTTACATGCATACTCTTTTCATTGACCATTTCTGCCCAACAAACGGACATTGATTCACTTTCTGTTCCAGAACCGAAGTCATTCATTAGCAACCATCAAATAACCAACGGTGGAAAACTTATCAAGTACAAGGCGATTGCTTCTGAAACTTATCTTAAAAATAAATCCGGAGAGCCGGTAGCTTCCATATGGTCGGTTGCTTATATACAAAATAGTACGGAAGACCCAAGCAAACGCCCCGTAACCTTCGTTTTTAACGGTGGTCCTGGCTCTGCATCCGTTTGGTTGCAGATGGGCATGTTCGGCCCTCAATTGGTAAAAGTGGACTCCGATGCTGCTAAAGATGATGGCGCGGCACCATACACCTTAGTAGAAAACACAAACGGCATACTGGATTTAACAGATTTGGTCTTTATAGACCCTGTGGGCACGGGATTTAGTAAAGTTATCGGAAAAGGAAAAGTTGAAGACTTTTGGGGACTAACTGAGGATGCAAATTCAGTTGCACAGTTTATGCGACAATGGGTTACGAAAAATAATCGCTGGCTTTCCCCGAAATATATCATTGGCGAAAGCTTTGGAACAACAAGGGCCGCTGGAGTGGCCAACGCACTGGAAGGGAACGGTCAGAATATGGCTTTAAACGGCTTAATACTCATTTCCCAAGCATTGGATTATGCAGGTTCCACATCTGTTCATGATAACATTACCTCCTATTTGACCTACCTGCCCAGTATGGCCGCCACAGCTTGGTACCATAAAAAAGCTGGCCAAGGCAAATCACTTGAATCTTTCGTTGAAGAATGCAGGAATTACACTTATAACTTCTATGCACCGGCACTATATAAAGGTTCTCTTTTGACGGATGCCGAAAAAAATGAGGTTGCAGAAAAGCTCAGTTATTTTATTGGACTGGACAAGAAGTATATTCTGAAATCGAACTTGCGGATACTGATGCCTCGTTTTCAAAAACAACTCCTTGAAGAGGAAGGACTTGCCATTGGCAGGTTAGATGGACGATATATGGGTGATGAAGTGGATAAATTGACCGATGGCCCACATCTTGGAGATCCATCCAGTTATCAGATTAGTTCTGCTTATACTGCATCACTGAATCATTTTTATGCATCCGAGCTAGGTGTAAAAATGGATAGACCTTACCTAAACTCCAATGGGGAAATCTATGGTAAATGGAACTGGAAACCTGTCGCCAAAGAAAGCGGATGGGAACCTTCATACGTTAATGTTACCCGGAAATTAAGTGAGACCATGCGAAGAAACACTGGAATGAAGGTGATGGTGGCAAGTGGCTATTACGATTTAATCTGTCCATTCTTTGACGCCGAGTATACATTTTCCAGAAATGGCATCGAGAGAGAAAAAATTAAAATGGTCTATTACGAAGCTGGCCACATGATGTATACTCACCAGCCCGATTTAATAAAATTAGCCCAGGATGTCAGGGAATTTTTATCAAGAAAATAGCAAATTATAAGACTATGCCATAGCCATAAAAAATACTATTCGCCTTTTATAATTACAATCTAATGATACAATTCTTCCGAAAAATTCGGCAACGATTGCTTAATGAAAATAAGTTCACAAAATACTTGCTGTACGCCATTGGAGAAATTTTTCTTGTAGTCATAGGGATTTTACTCGCGCTACAAATAAATAATTGGAATGATCTGCGAAAGCAAAAACAAAAGGAGGAATTTATATTAAGAGATCTTCACCAAGAATTTGTTTTCAATAAAAAGCTTTTGGATTCTATTATGACCTATCATAAACGAACCATTAAGTCTGCTGAATACTTAAAATCGCGGTTGCCAATCGATGTTAATCGTATTGACAACCTGGACTCATTGTCATATCACTTGTTTACGGTCAGTTTTGCCTATACGTACAACCCTTCCACGGGAATCATTAATAGTTTGCTCAACAATTCAACGATTGAAATTATTTCCAATAATGAGCTTCGACAATTACTTATTGGTTGGAAGGATATATTGTCCGATTATCAGGAAGAAGAAATACGGGCCAGCGAAAATTACCTCAACCATTTAAAACCTTTCGAAAAAGAACATTTTAAATACAGTTTGGACTATAAAGAGGTGTTGTCAGATCCGAGAATTGATTTGACATTTTTAGAAACCCTTGCTTTTGACAATTATGTGCTCGACAGACATAACGACCTCAACAACATTATCAATAGTGCCACGGGGACAGGAGAACTAAATCATATCACAAAAACCATGGACCTGATAATTCAACTCTCCGACCCCAAATCCTTGGATTGAATTTCAAGTATTCTCTATCTATTGATACGATACTTCACATAACCCTTCATTTGGTAAGAACTTAAAATAGTCTGCGCCGTTAACGATACCTTGAACATTGGCAAAAGGGCTTCCTTATCCACTTCAAAGAAAAACATGGCCTGTGCGCAGGAAATAAATTTGGCTCCTAATTTTTCCAATTCCCCAATGAGTTTCATATTCGGGTTGTCCATCTTAAATTTTCCATTGTAAAATTCATTTGTAGTAAAAGCATTGAGCGAACCCGCATGAACCACAATCACAGGAGAAATATTTTCTAAAGGAATACCGGAAGCCACATGCAAATTGATTATACGTGCCACCTCAACAATACTTGCATCCAATTTGGAGGGGGTATCACTATCAAAATTCACCAATTCGAACATCAATTTGTATTCCAGATTTGGGTCGGGGATTTCGGTAATATCTTCAACGGGAACTACTCCGGAAAAAGTGCCGGCATCGATTACAGGATACGTGGCTACATCTTTGAATTCTGCTATCATCAGTTTTCTTTTGAACTGATTGTCCACCTTTATCGAGTCTGCACGAAACATAGCTGCGAGCGTACTATCCTTTTCTTGTGTGATTTTTGTTAAGGTGTCGTCAAAATCATTGGATTGGGCAAAGCCGACTGTCGTGAATATACCGGCAAATAAAGTGAATATTGCTTTTTTCATTAGTGTGAGGTTGGTTGGTTTTAGGTTGGAAATCAAGGACATTCTATCATTCACCCAATTTTTTTTGAATGTACGTAATTTTTCAGAAAATTAACCTTACCTCATAGGTTAAGGATACCATGGTAATAGTTTCCTTATCTTGATTGTCCAAAAACCTCCAAAATGAAATTTACAATACATTTACTATTTATAGTCCTTAGTTTTTTGTTGCACACCCCTGAAATTTATTCACAAACTAACAAAGAGGAAATATTAGCGATCAGAAATGCTTCCAACCAAGCTCTTAAAGCTTATGACAACACACAAGTACTTTCCTATTTAACCAATGATGTTTTAACTACAACGGGGAAGGGAACTTTATTATCAAGTAAAAAAGCTTTGAAACAATATATTTTAGAAGGCGGAGAAAGTAAAATGTATTGGGTACGGACAGCAAAGGAAATTATGGTAAACGAAAAAAGAGGCTTAGCCTGGGAAAATGGGGTTTGGAAAGGATACAATCCTGAAAAAGGCAACAATGCAATTGTTGGTGGCAACTATTCCGCCATGTGGACCAAAGCATCTGGTAAGTGGAAAATAAAATCCCAGCTTTTTGTGACTTTGGAGGAGAAATGAAACGTTGAATCTTAATAAAAAACGGGATAGCTGAAAACCGACCAAAGTAGGCACTAAATAAACATGACAATGAAAAAACCAAACAAACTCAACCACCGATTCATCTTAGTTTTAATGTTTTGCTCTACAATGCTGCCCTTTCAGAGTTGTGAGCAAAAAGAAAAGGAGTCAACCAAAGAAATTGAAGAGGAAGTTACAGTTGTCGAATCCGTAGCACCAGAATATTTTCAACTTCGGCCGGATATTGAGCAGGCTTATGGGTATTCTCATGCCGTTAAAATTGGGAACGATATAAAGATTTCGGGAGCTGTCAGTATGGATAATGAAGGTAATCCAACTGCAATTGCCGATTTAGGGCAGCAAATGAAGAATTGCTACGCCGATCTGGAAAAAGTATTAAATCACTTCGGTTGCACTTTTGATGATGTTGTGGTGGAAAATATATTCACTACAGATATGGCATCATTCATTGAAAATGCAGCCTATAGAGAATCCATTTATACCAAGAATTTTCCAGCGGGCTCATGGCTTGGGGTAAAAGAATTGGCGCTTCCGGAATTTATGATCGAAATTGAATTAGAGGTACATAAACCCGAATGAAAATTATAACTGCCCACATTTTATAGCAACTATTAAAACTGTAAATTTTGAAATGCGATAAAATCAGAAGCCCGATTTACAATTGTAAATCGGGCTTCATTTTGGGTAAATCAATAGCCAAGACAGTAGGTAAAACTATCGATTTGGGACATTTAATTCCAGCCACCGCCCAAGGCGCGGTACATATTTACCTGGGCCAGCATCTGGTCTTTTTTGGTCTCTACCAGTTCCATTCGGGACTCCAAAGCCTCACGTTGCGCCAAAAGCACCTCAATGTATTCCACCCGTGCGGACTGGAACAAACGTGTGGACAGGTCTATGGATTCCGTTAGGGCCTGTACTTGACCATCTTTCAATTCATAGCTCTTTTTAAGATTATCGATGTTGGATAACTGGTTCGCCACTTCTATATAGGCATTCAAAATGGCCTTTTCGTATTCGTACACCGCTTGCAACTGTCGAGCTGTAGCATTTTTGTATTGCGCCTTTATTGCATTTCTATTGATCAAAGGAGCTACCATATCTCCAATCGCAGAATACAAAACAGATTCTGGCGTAGTGGTGAGGTATTTAGTATCAAAAGCCTCCAGACCTAAACCTGCCTTAATCGTGAACTGTGGATAAAAACTGGCTTTAGCCGCTTTGGTATCCAATTTGGCCGCTGCCAATTCAAACTCGGCACTACGCACATCGGGGCGGTTCTGCAACAATTGCGAAGGTATGCCCGCATATACTGTATCAATAGGCGTATCGATAAAGTTATCGGACTCCCGCTGAATATGCTGCGGTGAACGACCGATCAAAAAGTTCAATCGGTTCTCTGCTTCCACTATTTCCTGTCGGATTTCATATTTATGGCTTCGGTTTTTCATCACCTCGGCCTGAAAACGCTTAACCGCCAATTCTGTGGCCCGTGCAGCTTGCTTTTGCAACTTAACCATGCGCAATGCATTCTGCTGAATCTCCAAGTTTTGGTTAATTATTGCCATTTGATTGTCCAAAGCCATCAACTCATAATAGGAATCAGCAATTTCCGCCACTAAATTGGTCACCATAAAGTTCTTGCCTTCTACACTGGATAAATATTCGAAAACCGCAGCCTTTTTCTCATTGCGCAGTTTCTTCCAAACATCCAGTTCCCATGTTGCATAGGCCCCAACCATATAATTGGTCAGGGGCTCTGGGAACTCTTCGCCTTCCTTAACTTCCAGATTCTTCTCCACAGCGCCATTGCGGGTATATTCACCCACTTTTTCAATTTCGGCACCGGCTTGAAGGTTCACAAAGGGCAAATACTCACCCTTTTTGGCCTGAATTACATTCTTGGCCATATCCACCTGTTGCAACATAATATTGAGCTCTTGGTTCTTAACCAGAGCGGTATCAATAAGAGCAATGAGATTAGGGTCCTTAAAAAACTCCTTCCATTCCACCAATGCAGTATTCACTGTATCCGTTGACTGGTTTTGATAATTTTCGGGAACAGCTACATTCTCGTCTCTGATTTCACGGGTTGGCACACAAGAATAAAAGGCCACCAACGCTATCATTCCAATTAAAAGTGATTTTCTATGCTTCATCTTGGTCACCTTTTTTCTTTTTCTTTCCATTTCTTGTGGTCATTTTTTTCAAAAGTTTGTTCACCTCACGCAAACGAGCGCGCAATTTGCTTTCAGTGTCATTATTTTTGAAGAACTCCTCCGAGATCGGCTCATCGTGTTCATCTTTAATAAGACTCTTGCCTTCGGCCATTTTTGCAAATACATAGTACAATCCTGGTATCAATAACACACCGAAAATGGTTCCGATGAGCATACCTCCCAAGGCAGAACCACCAATGGTACGGTTACCAATGGCTCCTGCACCTGAAGCGACTACCAAGGGGATCAAACCGGCGATAAATGCAAAAGATGTCATTAAAATAGGCCTAAAACGTTGTTTGGAACCTTCAATGGCTGCTTCCAGTATGGGCATGCCTTCCCGATGTTTCTGAACGGCAAACTCCACGATCAATACGGCATTTTTACCTAAAAGTCCTACCAGCATGATCATACCAATCTGGGCATATACATCGTTGGACAATCCCATAAACTTCAACAACATAAAAGAACCAAATACCCCAACAGGGAGTGAAAGGATTACTGCCAATGGTAACAAGAAGCTTTCGTACTGGGCGGCCAACACCAAATACACGAATATGAGCACCACAATAAATATGTAGATGGATTCATTTCCGCGTTGCGCCTCATCATAGGAAAGACCTTCCCAAGCAATATCGTAACCTCGAGGCAAGGTTTGCTCCGCCACTTCTTTTATGGCTCCAATGGCATCACCACTGGTATACCCTGCTGCTGGTAATCCCCGTATGGCCGCAGAATTATAAAGGTTATATCGAGTCACCTCGTTGGGGCCCAATTTTTTCTCCATTGTCATAAACGCAGAATAGGGAACCATTTCGCCTTCTTCGTTCTTCACAAAGAGTTTTTCCAAATCGGAAGGCAATCCACGATATTCCGGTGCCGCTTGGGTATATACCTTAAAGAATCGACCAAAACGGATAAACCCTTGCTCATAGGTACTACCGATAAGAATGTTCAAATTTTCCATCGCTTTTCCTATGGAAACTCCCTTCTGCATGGCCGCTTTATTATTGATTTTCAGCTCATATTGTGGATAATTGGCGGCATAGAACGTAAACAAACCTGCCAATTCCTTACGTTCTCGCAAGGCATCCATAAAATCGTTGTTGATTCGCTCAAACTCATGATAATCGGTACCATTGGTCTTGTCCAACAAACGCATGGCAAAACCACCAGAGGAACCAAAACCAGGAACAGCTGGCGGCTCAAAGTATTCGATTACCGCACCAAGGTCCTTGGTCTCTTCTTCCAACTCTTCCATAATCTCGTGGACGGAATGCTCCCGTTCCGACCATGGTTTAAGGTTGATGAGACAAGTACCTGCATTGGAACCACGACCCTCTGTCATGATTTCATACCCTGCTAAGGAGGAAACAGATTCCACTCCTTCGGTCTCCTCACAAATAGCTTGGAGTTTTCTGGCCACCTCATTGGTTCGTTCCAAAGTAGCACCCGGAGGGGTCTGGATGATGGCATAGATCATACCTTGATCCTCATTGGGTATAAATCCGGCGGGCAATACTTGGTTTGTGAAGAAAATACCGGCGCAAAATGCCAGCAGTAGTCCAAAAGTGACCACTCTTCGATTTACGATTTTGTTCAATACTCCGACATAGCGTCCCGTAAGTTTCTCGAACCTGCCATTGAACCAATCAATAAATCGGTTTACGGGAGATTTCCGTTTTGGTTTGCCATGGGTGTTCTTCAACATCATGGCACAGAGCACTGGAGTCAATGTGAGAGCTACTATAGCCGAGATTACAATGGAACCTGCCATGGTGATGGAAAACTGCCTATAGAAAACCCCGACTGGTCCTGTCATAAAGGAAATAGGGATAAACACCGAGGTCATTACCAAGGTAATGGCTACAATAGCACCACCAATTTCACCCAAAACTTCATAGGATGCTTTATAAGGCGTAAGATTCTCCTCCTCCATTTTTACGTGGACGGCCTCTACCACCACAATAGCGTTATCCACCACAATACCGATGGCTAATACCAGAGCAAACAGTGTAATCAGGTTGATGGACAATCCAAAAAGCTGCATCACAAAGAATGCTCCAATAAGGGAGACGGGTACGGCAATAATTGGGATTAACGTAGAGCGCCAATCACCCAAGAACAGGAATACCACAATGGCCACAAGGATAAAGGCATCACGAAGGGTATGCAGTACTTGATCAATTGAAGCATCCAAGAAATTGGATACATCATAACTAATCTTATAATCGATTCCCGGTGGCATATCGGCCTCAAGTTCATCCAATTTTTCTTTAACGGATTTGATAACATCGCTACCGTTACTGCCAAAGGTCTGCTTTAATACTATGGATGCCGATGGTTTTCCATCCAAGTTGGAATAAATATCAAAGAACTCACTTCCGAGTTCCACATCGGCGACGTCTCCTAATTTTAAAATCTCCCCTTCTTCGTTGGCTTTAATAATGATATCCTTGTATTGCTGCGGTTCATTATACCTGTTCTGATAAACCAAAACATATTCCAACGATTGTGCTTTTTTACCAGAACTTCTACCTAAACGTCCGGGCCTGGCCAGGATACTTTGCTCTTCCATGGCCTCCAGAATTTCTTCTGCAGAAACATTATAGGCTCGCATTCGGTCTGGTTTAAGCCAAACCCGCATAGCGAACTTACGACTACCCAGAATCTTGGCACTTGCTATACCATTTATCCTCTGGATTTCAGGAATCATTTTGGTGTATGCATAGTTGTATAGGAACTTTTCATCATTGTTCTTGGAATCACTATACAAGTTAACGTACATCAACATACTGGGCTGCACAGGAGTAATAACCACTCCTTCCCGTTGCACCAGCTCTGGTAATAACGGCATTACCTGGTCTACCCGGGTCTTTACCCGAACCACAGCTTGATTAGGGTCCGTTCCCGGTTCAAAGATTACCCTTAAGGTACCTTCCCCTGCACTGGTTGCATCGGAAGCGATATACCGCATACCTTGCACCCCATTAATCGAGGTTTCTAACGGAATTAGGGTGGATTTTACCAATACATCGGCACTAGAACCTGGATAGGCTATAAATATATTTACCGTTGTAGGCGCAATTTGGGGGAACTGCGATATGGGCAGTTGCTTTATGGCCAACAGTCCCGTAAACACAATTATGACCGAAATCACAATGGCCAATACGGGTCTGTGTATAAATTTTTTAAACATAATAACTAAAGATTATGGGATTGTTACTCAGTGTACAGCTCAAGATTGGACAGTATGGATTCCGGTTTCTCAAAATCGTAGTGAATTTTCTCTCCACTTTTAACCATTCGGATACCTTCCAAGAGCACTTTGTCATTTAAAGAGAGTCCTTTTTCCACAACAAATAGATGTGGAAGTTCGGCACCTACTTCAATTTCACGCTGCTGTACCGTATCGTTCTCATCAATAACAAACACATATTTTTTGTCCAGTACTTCAAAAGTTGCCTTTTGTGGAATAAGCATGGCTTTGTCCAACGGCACCCTCATTAAGATGCTTCCCGTTTCACCATGCCTTAAAATACCATCAGGGTTGGAAAAGGTTGCCCTAAAGGCAATGTTCCCTGTTTCGTGGTTGAATTCACCTTCAATGGTCTCAACGACACCGGGCTGGTTGAATTTTTTGTTGTTTGCCATCAAAAGCTCTACCTCTTGTTTTTCATCCTTTTTAGTACTAATGATATAATCCAGATACTCGGACTCGGGAACATTAAAGTAGACCCACATTTTAGAGTTGTCGGAAAGGTTGGTCAATAATTCCCCCTCATCCAAAAGGCTTCCCTCTCTGACTTCCAAATGATCCATTATTCCATCAAACGGAGCCCGGATATCTGTAAACCCCAAATGGGTTTCTGCCAAACGAACCTCTGCTTTGGCCCTATCGTATTCTGCTTTGGCCATGGCCAGTTCGTTCGCAGATACCACATCGCCATCTGCCAAGAGTTTGGTGTTCTTGTATTCAATTTCAGCAACCTCTGCCTCTGCTTTGGCTTTTTGCAGATCGGCCTCGTACACATTGGGCATTATGTGGAACATTTGCTGTCCTTTTTTTACATGTTGCCCTTCATCCACATAAATATGCTGTAGGTATCCTTTTTCCAAAGCTCTAAGTTCAATGTGTCTAATGGAATGGATTTGACATACATAATCTTTAGTAATTGAAGTGTCCTTTTGAATAGGACTTGATACGAGATACTTGGTTTCTTCCTTGTTTTCGTGTTTTTTGGATTCGCAACTTGTATAGCTCAATGCCACAAACAAGCCGATGAAGATGGAAAATCTCCTCATAGTTTTATTGGTTTAAAAAATGTTTAGAAATGGTCAAGGGAAGTCCGAATCCGCATAAAGGGACCTACCCTTGGTTATTGATTGTTACCCAAAGGGTTGTATAAGTTTGCGAAAGAGCCCAAAGCTCAGTTCACAAAAAGTAAAATTCTAAATTCGGAATACCTGAAATCTAACGTGCTTCTTTAAGGATGAAGCGGACTTGGGTTGTGACAACCCACAATTGGTGTTAGATTCCAAAAACAATTGGCCCCAAGAAGGGTCAAAAAAATTGGCAGTTAAAAAACTGCCATACTTTAAAGAAAAACTATGTGATGCTACTTCTTCCTCACGTTCTTCTTGTTCTTCAATGTCAATTTCTGCGCAATGCCTTTTCTCTAGGCCCAATTGCATCCTATTGAACGAAGCGTAGGAATGCTGATTTTCTAAATTTTGTAGATAACAGGCATTTTCCGCTAAGGAAGTTTCTTGCGAATCTGCATATAAATTAATGAATCCTCCCAATAACAGGATGAATAGAGGAAACAAATATTTTGCAAATGCCTTTTTCATTTGGGGAACAAAACTAGCTTACCCAAACTATTCACACAAATAGTACTTGTTAATATTGGTTAAATTTTATTTGTTGGCTATTATTCTTGATGAAAATTTTGTAGCGAGGGGTGAAAAATCCATTTACCGTAAAATTAAATTTCAGGAAATAATGAGTTTTGTCTCAAAAAAGTGACGTCTAATAGAAAACTGAACAGTCTAGCACATTCACAACCATTAAAATTTTATCTTCGTTATACTTGAAATACAATAATTTCTATATGAAAATTCGCCTTTTCGTCATCATTTCGGTTATTTTTCTTCCCATAACATCATGTATTGACTCAAAAAACAAAAAAGATGATTCTGTTTTGGGGACTGAGACTTTCCATACTGTTTCCATTGATGGGAATTATAGGATGAGTATCCCTAAATTCATGACAGGAACCACGGGATTGAACGAAGAAGCTTCCTTGCAATATCAAAGTCTGCTCAAAGAGGCATATCTTCTTGTGATTGATGAACCTAAAGCTGGTTTTGAGGAAGTATATCGAGACTTGAACCAATATGATAATGAACTTTCCATTATACAGAACTACAGGGTGGCAAGACTACAACTGCTCTCCCGCAGTTCTGAAATCAACAGTAAATCCAATCCAAAGCCCATCAAAATAAACGGATTGGATGCTGAAGCCATGGAACTGGATGCCACTATCGAAGGTGTTGCCAACGAAATTTCCTATTTTTTGACCTTTGTTGAGGGTGGCGACAGGGTATATATGATTATGGCTTGGACCCTGAAAGACAAAAAGATGGAACATGAAAAAACCTTTAAAACGATTGCCGAATCTTTTGAACTAATTGATTAGGAAACCGCCTTAAAGGTTTTTATACTAGTTAATAAATTTACTTGCTCAAGTACATTTTTCTTCTCGCATACAAGTTGTAAAACTCATCATCTTTTAAGCTATCAATGAATAGGATGCTCTCCCCTGTACTCTTCATCTCAGGCCCCAAGTTTTTGTTCACGTTAGGGAACTTGTTAAAAGAGAATACTGGTTGTTTTATCGCATAACCTTCTAAATGTGGTTTAAAGTCAAAGTCCTTAATCTTCTTATCGCCCAACATTACTTTGGTTGCGTAGTTCACATATGGTTCCTTGTATGCTTTTGCAATAAACGGAACCGTACGAGACGCCCTTGGGTTGGCCTCGATAATGTACACAGTATCATCCTTGACCGCAAACTGAATATTGATTAATCCGACCGTATTCAATGCCAAAGCAATCTTTTTGGTATGGTCTTTAATTTGTTGTAATACAAACTCACCTAAGTTAAACGGTGGTAATGTGGCGTTGGAATCACCTGAATGGATTCCACACGGTTCAATATGTTCCATTATCCCAATGATGTAGACATCTTCACCGTCACAAATGGCATCTGCCTCTGCTTCAATGGCGCCATCCAAGTAGTGGTCCAACAACAATTTATTGTTTGGTATCTTTCTCAACAAATCAACCACATGGGCTTCCAACTCCTCTTTGTTGATTACGATTTTCATGCCTTGTCCACCAAGAACGTAGGAGGGTCTTACCAACAAAGGAAAGTTTAGCTCTTCGGCCAAGTCCAAGGCTTCATCCGCAGTTTCGGCCACCCCAAATCTAGGATAAGGAATGTCATTTTCTTTCAATAGTGTAGAGAAACTTCCCCTATCTTCGGCCAAATCCAAAGATTGGAAGCTAGTTCCAATGATGTTGATTCCGTATTTATCCAGTTTTTCAGCAAGCTTTAAAGCGGTTTGGCCTCCTAACTGAACAATTACACCTTCTGGTTTTTCGTGAAGGATAATATCGTAGATGTGTTCCCAGAATACGGGCTCAAAATATAATTTGTCTGCCGTGTCAAAATCTGTGGAAACGGTTTCTGGGTTACAGTTGATCATGATGGTTTCGTAACCACACTCGGCTGCCGCCAAAACACCGTGCACACAACAGTAATCAAACTCGATTCCCTGACCGATCCGGTTAGGTCCCGAACCTAGTACAACCACTTTTTTCTTATCGGTAACTACACTATCGTTAGCCACGTATTTGGTACCGTCGGCCGTCTCTATTTCTTCTTCGAAAGTAGAATAATAGTATGGAGTCACCGCTTTGAACTCAGCAGCACAGGTATCCACCAATTTATACACACGATTGATATTCAGGTCGGTTCTTTTGCTATGTACCTCGCTTTCGTAGCAATCCAACATGTGGGCAATTTGTCTATCGGCAAAACCTTTCTGCTTTGCTTCCAATAACAACGCCTTGGGCAAGCTTTCTATGGTGTATTTTGATATTTCCATTTCCAAGAAATGCAATTCCTCGTATTGTTTTAGGAACCACATATCTATCTTGGTGATTTCATGGATACGTTTTAAAGGTATTCCGAGTTGAATGGCATCGTAAATCACAAATACCCTGTCCCAACTCGGCACTCTTAATTTCTCAATAATGGTTTCGTAATCCTTGTACCCCTTCCCATCGGCGCCCAATCCATTTCGTTTGATCTCGAGGGATTGTGTAGCTTTGTGCAAGGCTTCCTGGAACGATCGTCCGATACCCATCACCTCTCCTACGGACTTCATCTGAAGACCTAGAGTTCTGTCAGAACCTTCAAACTTATCAAAATTCCAACGTGGTATTTTTACGATTACATAGTCTAAAGTTGGCTCAAACAAAGCTGATGTGGATTTGGTGATTTGGTTGTCCAACTCATCCAATGTGTAGCCAATAGCCAATTTAGCAGCGATTTTTGCAATCGGATACCCTGTTGCCTTGGAAGCCAAAGCAGACGATCTGGATACCCTTGGGTTAATCTCGATTGCAATAATATCTTCTTTCTCATCCGGACTGACGGCAAACTGTACGTTACACCCTCCTGCGAAATCACCTATACTGCGCATCATGTGGATGGCCATATCCCTCATGCGTTGGAACGTTCTGTCGGATAAGGTCATGGCAGGTGCTACTGTAATGGAATCCCCTGTGTGGATACCCATGGGGTCCATATTTTCGATGGTACAGATAATCACTACGTTGTCATTTTTGTCACGTAGCAACTCCAACTCATATTCTTTCCAGCCCATCAAGGCT
This sequence comes from Flagellimonas lutimaris, assembly GCF_003581615.1. GTDB lineage: Bacteria > Bacteroidota > Bacteroidia > Flavobacteriales > Flavobacteriaceae > Flagellimonas > Flagellimonas lutimaris. Next base: position 167,824 of record NZ_QXFH01000072.1, on the reverse strand, counting down.
TTATCAATCATTACCTCATGGATCGGAGAGACTTCCAGTCCATGGCTCAACATATCATCAAAATGTTCTGGGTCATATACGATACCTGCACCGGCACCTCCAAGGGTAAAAGAAGCCCTAATCACCAATGGGAAACCAAATTCTTGCGCGATTTCCTTTCCTTTCAGGAACGATGTTGCGGAAGCCTGTGGCGGCATGCCCACACCTATCTTGAGCATCAACTCCCTAAACTTCTCTCGGTCTTCGGTAATATTAATGGCATCAATATCAACCCCAATGATTTCTACTCCAAAATCTTCCCAAATTCCTTTTTCATCGGCCTCAATACAAAGGTTCAAAGCTGTTTGTCCACCCATAGTAGGCAATACAGCATCAATATTTGGATGATTTTTAAGTATTTCGACTATTGATTTGGTATTCAACGGTTTTAGATAAACGTGGTCCGCCATGGTCGGGTCCGTCATAATAGTGGCGGGGTTACTGTTTATTAAAATAGTTTCAATACCATCCTCCCGAAGCGACCTAAGTGCTTGGGAACCTGAATAATCGAACTCACATGCCTGACCTATAATGATTGGGCCAGAACCAATAATCAAAATGGAATTTAAAGCTTTTCTTTTGGGCATTTTCTTTAGGGGTTTCTCGTTATCTGCTTATATGTCAAAAAAAAGGTGTTACTGGAAAAGTAACACCTTTAAATTAAATAATAAATACTATCATTATTTTTTATGTCTTGGCTCAGAGGAAACAGTCAATCTCTTTCTTCCCTTGGCTCTTCTTCTCGCAAGAACTTTTCTACCATTGGCAGTCGCCATGCGCTCCCTAAAACCATGCTTGTTTCTTCTCTTTCTTTTGGATGGTTGATACGTTCTTTTCATTTCCGAACTGTTTTATTGATTTTGATGTCGGGAAACTTGTTTTCCCTAAAAAATTCTGGGCGCAAATATACAAAGACTTTTTACTTTGGCAAGCCCAAACTTAAAATATTTAATTAACTTTTTAGTACTTTTGCCAGCGCTTAACATTAGGTAAAAATCACTAGACAATATGTTCAATAAAAATATTAAGCTCGTTATTGCCGTTCTTATCATTGCTTATGCCGTGTACCAGTTTGTGGAAGGTAATATTGGTAATGGAATTGCATTGATCTTGCTATCGCTCGTATTCATTTTTCTTTACTTTAGAAATGAGTTTATCCTTTTGGCCTTTCTTAAAATGAGAAAGCAGGATTTGGATGGCGTGCAACGGTGGCTTGATAAAATAAAGAACCCGGAGGCTGCCCTAATCAAAAAACAGCAAGGGTACTTTAACTACTTGCACGGAATCATCTACTCACAAAAAAACCTGACGCAGGCCGAAAAGTACTTTAAAAAGGCTTTGAAATTTGGTTTGACCATGGATTATGATGTAGCTATGGCCAAATTGAGCTTGGCGGGCATCGCCATGCAAAAACGTAGAAAACGTGAGGCCACCCAATTGTTAAAAGAGGCCAAGAAGCTGGATAAAAACAACATGCTTACCGACCAGATCAAGATGATGCAGCAGCAGATGAAGAAGATTTAGTAACCTTCTTCCGCTTTAAACCATTTTTACATTAAATAAATGGGTAAAGTACTTGTAGCCACTAGTTGCAACAATATTGGCCTGTTCCATTTTGTGCTTGATTTTACCAAAATATTTATCGAACTTCACTCAGAGGTCATTGCTAATTAAAGCATTCTATTACTTTATAGTTATGTTACACTATGACCAATCTAAGTGTCATGATAAAATTCTATCGAAAAATCAGGCGTCAATTACTTTCTGAAAACAAAATCAGGAAATATTTACTATACGCAATTGGAGAAATTATACTTGTTGTCATAGGAATTTTGATTGCTTTGCAAATCAACAATTGGAATACCGAGAGAAAAAACGAAGAAATTAAAAAATCCTATTACGTTCAGATATTGCAGGATCTTGAGAAAGACGAGCTCCTAATGAATAAAGGAAATGTGCTGATCGATTCCTTTTTTGTTCGATTGGCAGCTTATCAGAAAAACTTTAGAGAGAATGAACTTTCCCTTTGGGAGGCATCAACAGAGATTGGCAAGGTGTTTTCCACCGAAAATGCGCACGGTTGGAATTTTGAGACCAACACCAATACCATCACAACTTTAATAAATACAGGCGATATTAAATTATTTCCCACTGAAATACGAAATAAAATCCTTGATTTTAAATACAAGCAATCTGGATTAATTGATTATACCAAATCACAAAACCTTGTTATTTCAAATGCGAGCATAATTACCCAAAAACTTTATGGAGGTTCCGACATGCCCACCCGAATTGGTAATCAGCCCAAAATTTTGGCATATTTTGGCGACGACAAGATTGCACTCAAAAGCCTACTTGAGTTAGAAGCAATTTTATATGAGCAATCACAACTCTTAAAAAACGGCATGGACCGAAACAAAGAACTGATTCAGGACATTCAAGTTCTTAAGACAGCATTACATAAAGAATTAGAGGAATAGCCCTTGTAAAAAAATCCTTGAAAAGATGTTTATCTAAAAAACAGCTTATATAAAACAAAAATGATTCTTCTTTGTTATTTAGAAATAATACTTTCTATAGCCCCAATTGTTCTTATAAACACATCATATAAGCAGTAATGGCATCTTTCTCCTCTTTGGTCAAATCTAACTCTAGAACGATATTAAAAAACTCGGTGGCATCAGCCAAAGTAGGCAATCTATCATCGTGAAGATAAGGTGGTGAATCTTTAATACCTCTCAAAGGAAAAGTTTTAATCGGTCCCTCTGGCCTACCTTTATAAAAACGCTCTATTTTTAAATCGTGCATATAATCATCTACAAAAGCGGGACCATAATGACATTGAGCACATTTGGCCTTCCCGCGGAACAATTCCTGTCCCAACAATTCTTGCTTAGTGGATTTTTCGGGAATCAAGTTACCCATACCGTCGAGTTTAGGTGCTGGTGGAAAATCAAGGATGGAATTAAAGTCTCCCATACGATTAGTTACTTCTCTCTTTTGGCTACGCGGACCAATGTGTTGTTGCATGCCCGGATCACCATCAAAATATTCCTCAACCTCTGCAAAGTGGTCCATACTGCGTATAGATCTTTTAGAGGACAACAGCATCAAATTATAATTTCCGCGCATGGTCGGTGTTCCCACTCTTAACCTTGCTAAGTTGGGACGACTATCCGGACCAAGCTCAAAGGCACCATTGGTATGCCCGTTTACGTGACATGAAAAACAGGATACCCCGGCACTGGGAGCCTCGGTCACCCTATGGGTGGTATGATTGAACCATGTGGTTGGAGATGGACGCAACAGTTCCTTTAAGCCCTCCATTTGTTCTGGAGTAAGAAGACCGTTGAAAATCTCGTAGTAATTGGCAATTGTCACCTCCCTGCCTTTGGTTACATCGCCCAACTCCTTATGTGTTGTCAAAAACATCGGGGGTGGGAACTCGGGTAGGTATTCCACTGGAAAGTCATGATCCATATCGATTCTGACATGCTCTGGATGGGCTTCGTTCCAATTGTCCGGAAACACCATATGAGCGGTTGATGCCAACGGATGAGCCAAAGGTTTAAAAGGGAACAAATCCCTTTCCCTGATCTCAAATGCCGTAAGCTCGGACAATTCCTCAAAGGACTTAACACCTTTAGGCAATCTAGCAATCGGACCTTTCATGATTGGATTTCTTCCTCCAGACATGAATTTCCCTTCATATACCTCACCGTTGAAATCGTAACGTGAGTCCATATATTCTCTCACATCTACCATAAGTTCCGGCTTCTGCTTTTTATTAAAGGCCAACCACTCTTCCCACGACATGCGCAAATCAGGGGTTGTGAACGATGTTTTTCCCTTTCCCCCATATCGCCAAAGATCAAATGGAGTACGCTCTCCTTTTTTTACATCAGGAAATGGCAATAGAGAATCAACATGACTTGGACCAAGTTCATAATCCGGTTCTACATAATCCGAAATCACCACGCCGGGGGATTGTAGCAAGTGTAATTGGTCGTTGACCATCTGAAAACCAGCCAAAAGCAGCCCTGCAATAAGACAAATGGCAATAATTCTTTTCTTCATAATTTATGTTCCCAAAAATTTCAAGTGCATAAGTATACTACTTTTCTTAAAAAAATCATAAAATTACCCTAGGCGATATTAATTCAAAGAGATTTAATGCTTCAATGGTAAAATTTTTACGTCTATTTCTATGAATTCTCAACGGAGCAATAACTATAGTTCTGTCTCGTTCACTAAAAATCATCGAATTCATGTTCAGCTAATCGTTCTATAGCTACATTTGTGAAGGTTTATATTTTTGCGAAACTTACCTATGTACTATCCACTATGCCTTAATGGCGTCAATATCTATCCATTATTTGGTAATTTCTTAAAAGGAAGGCCATATATCTTTGATTTTTCATCCAACAATCCAAAAACGCTGGAATATCCCCTCTTTGATTTCAAGCAGTTTAACACCATGGTTTTTGAAGAATTGGACGCCTCTTCCCTCCAATGGGGAATTGGCAAATATTTAGAAGAACGGAAAAATCTCCTAAGAGCATACCCAAATATTATTGAAGAACAACGGTATTATCATTTAGGTCTGGATATTATTGTGCCTTTTAATACTCCAATGTATTCTCCGATGGATGCCGAGGTCTATAAGACAGGAAAAGAAACTACGGTTGGTAATTATGGAGGATACATCGTACTAAAACATGATATTAACGGGGTCGTTTTTTATTCTTTCTATGGGCACTTAAAAACTCCGCACTTGGTAAATGCTGGTGACCACATCAAGGCTGGTCAAAAATTCGCCCATATTGGAGAAGAAAGTGACAGCGGCGGTTGGTTTTGCCATGTGCACTTGCAAATTCTTACGCAAGAAGCTATCGACGATGGTTATATCGATTGGGGATACATCTCGCCAGAATTACTGCCAAAAGTGGAAAAGTATTTCCCTTCGCCTTACTTTCTGTTCAAATATTAAAAAGAATATTACGGGAAAATGGAAACTAAAAACCTACTTCCCAGTACTCCCCACTCGGTAATACCCTTTGTCCGGAATTTCGATAGTGTACTTTTTTCTTGAGGAATTGTTCAAGTATGGTTCGCGCAACCAAGGGTTGTGGCGTTTCAATACTTTGTAGTTGATTTCGTAAAGAGATGCGAAATCGGCCCAGCTGGTCACAGCCGTATCCACTTCTACCTTAAATGTGGGGACCTTTGCATACATATCCTCCTCATCTAGCTGAAAACCGTACTTGTCACGGTTGGAGATAATTTCTTTAATGGCCAAAATACGAAACACGTAGCGTCCCGTCTCTTGCCCTAACAGCAAATCATAATAATCATCCACTTGCTGAATATCCATATATTTTTGTACTCCAGCAGGTCCCGCGTTGTATGCAGCAGCAGTTAAAGTCCAACTACCAAAACGGTCTTTCCATTTGTTTAAATAATCACAAGCTACTTGGGTCGCTTTTTCCACATGGTAACGCTCATCTACATTATCGTTCACTTCAAGACCATATTCTCTCCCGGTTCCCCTCATAATTTGCCAAAAACCCGTAGCGCCCGCAGGAGAGACCACATTTTGCAGACCGCTCTCAGCAACGGCCAAATATTTAAAATCATCAGGGATACCATTCTTTTTAAGAATAGGCTCAATAATCGGGAAGTATTTATTGGCCCTTTTCATCAATAACAGTGCATTCGACTGCCAATAGGTGTTCACCAAAAACTCACGATCCACACGCTCCATAATCTCAGGGTCTTCTTGCGGCACAGTTTCTCCTGCAAAATTTAGATCTTCCGGAATTTCTATCGCACTTATCTGGTAAGTATCCGCAACATTTTTATCTGTAGTTTCCTTTTCCTTTACCTCTGGTTTTTCTTCTACTTCATTCGACTGCACGGCAAAAATTAACGTGCTCACAACGGCAATCAATCCAATAAAAGCCAAAATGTTCTTCATCTGTTTCATCGCTTCCCTTTTTTGTTATAATGTAAAGATACTATTATATAGACGAAATTATTTCAAAATAATTGTGGGGAGGTGCTCATTAAACCATCTATACCGATGAATGATCATGGTATGCGTGCCATTTTTTACCGGAATACAATCCTTGATGTTGCTTATTGGGAAAACGGCATCCCGGTCTCCTTGAATGTGAACTACGTTTTTGGACGGAGTCTCTTGACTCCAATTCACAATCTGATCAATGGACCAATCGATATAATATTTGTCGCGTATCGATAAATACTTCTCGTACAAGTGCAGGCGTTTGGTCACTGTTTCACCAAAAGCGTATTTGGCCAACAATTCCACATTGTTCACTAAGCCCGTGGGCAACAATTTATGAACCTTGGTGTACTTGGCGAAAATCATTCTCTTGGGAAGCTCGTGCTTGCTTTTCACCGAGGATACCACAATAACTTTTCGGGTCGGGATGATTTTGGCCATCTCCTGCACCAACATGCCACCAAACGATACCCCTACCAAAACAGGGTCAGATTCGGGTATGTTTTCGCACATCTTTTGCGCATAATCGGTTAGACCCATCCCCTTTTCAGGGACAAACCAGTCCAAAGTATGGATTTCAAATTGATTTTCGGGAAGTTTGATGTCTTCAAAAATAGAAGAATTGGCAGCCATTCCCGGCATTAGGTAAACATGGATTTTATTGTCGGACATATCGCACCAAATATCGACAAGGACTAGGAAATTAGCAATATTTTGACTACTTTTGTATCCCTTTTGCAGCTTACCCCGCCAAATGAACACATTTTTTTAATCAGGGGATTACGGAATTACCCTTCAGGGTACTTCCACAGAGTCATTAAAAAAACAAGTACTATATGACAACATTGGAAATCACTGACAATAGTTTCTTACGTCAATTTGAAACTAAGGTCAATGGGCATTTAGCCAAAATTGAGTACTCTTCACAGGAGCGCAAAGTATTTTTAACCAAACTGGTTATTCCGGAAGAAATTACAAAAGAGGGTTTTAAAGAGGAATTTATCAAAGCCGTTTTAAACGAAATTCAGGAAAACGACCTTAGAGTCGTACCTACCAGCCCTCAAATTGCAGGTTTTTTAAGAAAAAATAGGCAATACAAAGAAATGTTACCAGTTGGTATCCGTATCTGATACTGCTAACCATTAGTAAAGTATTTAAATCCTCCTAAATTAGGAGGTTTTTTTATGCCAATACTTCGTTGGTAACAAACTCAAACCGAACCAAGCCATCATCGTCAATATCGGTAAGTTCCACTTGGTGCAAGGTGTTCACCAAAGTAGGATTCCAAGGAGCTTTCACCTTTACATAGTTTTCTGTGAACCCATGGATGTAGCCTTTTTTGTTTTCCCCTTCGAACAAAACGGTCCGTATACTCCCCAACTGACTCTCATAAAAAGCCCTTCGTTTTTTAGCTGATAGTCCGCGGAGCATCTTACTGCGCTTGCTACGTACTTTTTTAGGAACCACTTCGTCCATTTCGGCAGCCACGGTATTATCCCTTTCGGAATACGTAAAAACGTGTAGGTAAGAAATATCCAATTCGTTCAAGAAATGATAAGTCTCCAAGAAATGTTCGTCGGTTTCTCCTGGGAAGCCAACAATTACATCCACCCCAATGCAGGCATGTGGCATCGCGGTTTTAATACGCTTTACCCTATCCACATATAAATTGGATAAATAACGGCGGCGCATCTTTTTTAAGATATCATCGCTCCCACTCTGCAACGGTACGTGAAAATGAGGCACAAAGGAATTACTCTGAACCACAAAATCTATCGTCTCGTTCTTTAGCAAATTCGGCTCAATGGAAGAGATACGAAGGCGGTGAATACCATCAATGGTATCCAAGGCCTTTACCAAATCCAAAAAAGTATGTTCGTGCTTTTTATTGCCGAACTCCCCTTTTCCGTAGTCTCCAATGTTCACGCCTGTTAAAACGATTTCTTTGATGTCTTTTGATGCAATTTCTTTGGCATTGTTCAGCACATTGTCCAAAGAATCGCTACGTGAAATCCCTCGCGCCAACGGAATGGTACAATACGTGCATTTATAATCACAACCATCCTGAACCTTCAAAAAGGCACGGGTACGGTCACCAATGGCATAACTGCCCACATAAAAATCGGCTTCTTCTATCTCACAGGAATGTACCTCCCCCCTATCATTTTTGGCAAGGTCGTTTAGGTAATCGGTAATCTTGAATTTTTCTGTGGCCCCAAGTACCAAATCCACACCATCCACAGCAGCTAATTCTTCGGGTTTGAGCTGGGCATAGCAGCCCACCGCAGCCACAAAAGCTTCTGGATTGGCTTTTTGGGCTTGCTTTACAATAGTTTTAAAACGCTTATCCGCATTTTCGGTCACAGAACAGGTATTGATTACATACACATCCGCTTTTTCGGAAAAGTCCACACGCTCAAACTCCTCCTTTTCAAAACCTCGCGCAATCGTAGAGGTTTCGGAGAAATTAAGCTTACAGCCCAGAGTGTAAAATGCAACCTTTTTGTTCATATGCCAGCCTTGCGTTTTAGGGGCGCAAAGATAGTGATTTGTTGGGAGTTATCGCAAAGGGTTGATGGTTGATGGATTCTTGGATGATTGCTCATTTTAAACATGGACCCTGAGCGGAGTCGAAGGGTACAGAGTATTGCTCATTGCTCATCGTAAACAAACTACATATTACAATCCATCAAATTTCTATCATCTTTTAAGTAACTTGTTTGCCCATACCAACCAAAATACCAACCGTATGAAAAAATGTATAATCCCCGCATTGATTTTATTGGTTTGCACCAATTTCTCCTCCGCTCAAGAATACAATCCTGCCCCTGAAAATTTAGAGAACAGGGAATGGTTCCAAGATGCCAAATTCGGGATGTTTATCCATTGGGGCGTGTATTCCGTTCTGGGTGTGCACGAATGGATGATGGAAACGCAATCCATAGACAAAAAGACTTATGAAAAAATACCTGCGTTTTTTAACCCTACCGAATTTGACGCTGAAGAATGGGTATTGATGGCCAAATCGGCAGGCATGAAATACATTACCATAACCACCAAACACCACGATGGTTTTGCCATGTTTGATAGTAAGATATCTGACTGGGATATTATGGATAGAACGGTTTACCAAAAAGATGTCATCAAACAAATGGCCGAAGCCTGCAAAAAACATGGCCTAAAACTGTTTTTCTATTATTCGCAATTGGATTGGTACCATAACGACTATTACCCCAGAGGGGGTACGGGACAGAAAGCTGGAAGACCCAATAATGGCAATTGGGAAAACTATCTAGATTATATGAACGGTCAACTCACCGAATTGCTGACCAATTATGCAGAGATTGGAGGTATTTGGTTTGATGGCTGGTGGGATAAAAAGGAAGCCAACTGGCAACTTCGGAAAACTTACGACCTCATCCATGAGTTACAGCCGCAAGCCATGATAGGAAGTAACCACCATCAAGCACCCAACCCGGGTGAAGACTTTCAAATGTTTGAAAAAGACCTGCCCGGCGAAAACAAAAGAGGTTTCAGTGGCGATTCCGAGGTGGGCAACCTACCCCTCGAAACTGCCGAGACCATGGCACAACGGTGGGGTTTTTCCCTGCAAGACAAAGCCTATAAATCCTCCAAGGAGCTAATTCAATATTTGGTGAAAGCAGCAGGCTACAATTCCAACTTTCTTTTAAATGTCGGCCCCATGCCCAACGGAAAAATTCAACCCGAATTTATAGATACTCTAAAAGTTATTGGTGATTGGACCTCGACCTATGGCGAAACCATCTACGGAACCCGAGGCGGACCTATTCCACCGCAAAGTTGGGGGGTATCAACCCATAAAGACGATAAAATCTATATCCATATTATGGATTGGAAAACCGATAATTTCTTTTTTCCGACCATAGCTGGCAATGTTAAAAGCGTGATTGATTTTCAATCGAAGAAAAAACTGAAACACAGCACCGATTCCTACGGCACCTTGGTAGCGCTTCCCGAAAATCGTGATTACGACCAAGCGGATTTTGTGCTCGAAGTGAGCTTGAAATAGCCAGTAGCACCCAAAATAACTACCAAAATTCGCTACCTTCAACCTCTAACTTAAACCATCCCTATGAAACTTAAATTATTCCTTGTCGGTCTAGTCTTAATGGCCGGCTATTCCTGTAAAACAGAACCCAAATCGTCCTTGGTAGACCATCAAGGAGAGGAAAACTACTCCGTGATCATCAGCGAGACCAAAGTAGGCTATTTAAAAGCCAACACTTCTGGTGATACCATTAATATCGATTACGATTACAAAAACAACGGTCGTGGCCCGACCATGAAAGAAACCATCGTGCTGAATGCCGAAGGCTATCCTGTAAACTGGGAAGTAAGCGGAAACACCACCTTTGGTAATGCCGTTAACGAGCAGTTCTCCCTCGAGAGTGGAGAAGCCTCTTGGGCGGATGCCACAGGTTCTGGAAGTGCCTCTGTGGATGCCCCACAGATTTACGTAAACCAATTTGGAAGCCCTTACACGGCAGTTTTGGCGGCACGCTTGCTTTTGGATGCCCCCGAGAACACTTTGCCCGTACTTCCTGCTGGGAATTTGACCCTGACCAAAATGGAAGATTTGACCGTTCCAAATGCATCAGGTGAAGGCGAATTGGCCTTGACCACCTATGCCCTTTCCGGTGCCGAAATGAATCCCTCTTATTTTATCATGGATGCAAACAAAGCGTTCTTTGCAGCAATCTCTCCGAGATACATTGTGATTCGGGATGGTTACGAAGCAGAAGAAAAAGGCTTGCGCGAATTGGCCGAAAACTATTCCGCCGAACGTTATGAAAAACTTCAAAAAGAATACGCCAACAACTACGACAAAAAAGTGCGTGTCAAAAACGTAAAAGTATTTGACCCTAAGACCTTATCCTTGACCGACCCGGTTTCTGTAATGGTAGAAGGTGAAAAAATATCAGCTATTGAAGCAGCCGATGCCACTGGCGAGGGCGAAGTAGTCATCGAGGGCAACGGGGGGACTTTAGTTCCCGGACTGTACGAAATGCATGCCCACACAGGCGACAACGGTGCCTTGTTGAACATTTTGGCGGGAGTGACCTCTTTCCGCGATATGGGAAACAACACCGAAGTACTCAGTAACCTCATTGAAAAAATCAACTCCGGTGTATTGGCCGGACCCCGCGTTACACGCCTTGGGTTTATTGAAGGGAAAAGCCCTTACAACAGCAACAACGGAATTTTGGTGGAAAGCCAAGAAGAGGCTTTGGCCGCTGTGGATGCGTATGACAGCCTCGGCTTTTACGGCGTAAAACTGTACAATAGCATGAACGGCGACTGGGCCCCTGCCATTGTGAAAAAAGCGCACGACCAAGGCTTGGTCGTTACCGGTCACGTGCCAGCTTTCTCCAACGCCAATGCCATGCTACGCGCCGGTTATGATGAAATGACGCACATTAACCAGACCATGTTGGGCTGGGTGTTGGAACCCGAGGAAGATACCCGTACGCTTTTACGTTTGACCGCCATGAAACGTTTTCCTGGATTGGATTTGAACAGCGACAAAGTACAAGAGACCATGGATTTGTTTGTGGCCAACGAAACGGCGATGGACCCTACCCTGGCCATTCACGAGCGTTTGATGCTCTCCCGCAACGGAGAGGTAACACCGGGTGCCTTGGATTATGTGGACCACATGCCTCCCAACGAGCAACGTAGCCTAAAAGTGGCCTTGGCACAGATTGCAGACGATGAAGAGGACAAAGCCTACCGCGAAGCCTACGATAAAATTGTAGAGACTTTGAAAATGATGAAGGACAAAGGCATTTTAATTGTCGCCGGAACCGATTTGGGCGGCGCCTTTAACCTGCACCGCGAACTGGAGCTTTACAACCAACAATTGGGCTATACCCCTGCCGAAGTATTAAAATTGGCCAGCTACGATATGGCGCAATACTTAGGGCACGAAAGTTTGGGAAGCATAGAACCTGGAAAATTGGCAGATTTCTTCTTGGTGCCCGGCAACCCGGTGGAGGATATTAAAGCCATTAAAACCATTGCCATGGTATCGCGCGGCGGAACCTTTTACTACCCCTCCGAAGTGTACCCGGCTTTTGGAATAACCCCGTTTACCGAAAAGCCTGAGGTTAAGGAATAGAGAACCTAATAAAATATATTATGAAAAGCCAGTAGCATGTTGCTACTGGCTTTTTTCTTTGGCTCAAGTGAAGAGAGCACCTAACACCCTGAATAGGTATAATTTTCATTTATTTTTTGTTACTTACAACAACTTCCCCCTAAGTAAAAGGCACTGTACAAAATCCGTTGCCCGGTTACTGTGCCATAAATCAAACTCAAAATGAAAAAAATCGTATTGGCATTGCTGCTACCCGTTCTAAGTTACTCCCAAACCTATGGTCCACCCATTATTGATATGCACCTACACGATTATACCGAACAAACCTATTACGTGGCTCCCGCCCCGGATGGTGTTTTTTCGCCCAAAGATTATGAAACCTACAAAATAGAACTCTTTAAAGCGCTCAAAGAAAACAACATTACCAAAGCAGTAGTGAGCACCATTGGCGGAAACTACACCTTGGACGACGAAGGCATTTTAATTCCCGGATATTACACCAACTCCCCTCCAAAAGATACCGTGGCCTTTAAAGCATTGATCACATCGGGGAAACTCAAAATTTTCGGGGAAATCGGAGCCGTGTATGATGGTTACACCCTGTCCGACCCCGAATTTGAACCTTATTTAGACATCTGCGAGCGCTATAACATTCCTGTTGCGGTACATACCGGTGGCGGCCCTTCCGATATTACGACCCGATGTTGCCCCAATTTTAGATTAAGACTAGGAGACCCCCTTACTTTAGAAGATGTGCTGGCCAAACACCCAAAACTGCAAATCTATCTGATGCACGCAGGGGAGGTATTTTATGAAAACGCCCTACGCCTAATGCTCCAGTATTCCCAACTATATTCAGATTTGGGAGTGATATTGTGGGTGGACGAGCAACCTAAGTATTATGCAGAGCAATTTTTGCGAAAAGCCAAAAAATATGGTCTTATCGACAAAGTTATGTACGGCTCCGACCAAATGGTGTGGCCCCATGCCATTAAAAAAAGTATCGACCAATTGAACAGCTACGATTTTTTGACCGAAAGCGACAAGCGAAAAATTTTTCACGACAACGCCCAACGGTTTTTACAGTTGAAAGAGTAAGCCTTGATTTAAAACCGATTAAAAAATAATTTTAAGGAAGCCAGTGGCACATTGCTACCGGCTTTTTTTATGGTCAATTCCGAAAGAATTCGGTATTTTTCGGTACAGTACCTTTCAAAAGAATAAACATTTACAGCACTAGGAATGAATACAGCACAACGATTGGGATTTGACAAGAACACCAAATTATTGATTATCCACGCAGACGATGCCGGCCTTTCGCATTCCGAAAATCAAGCTACTATTCAAGCGTTGGAAAAAGGTATCGTGAATTCCTATAGCATTATGGTCCCCTGTCCGTGGTTTCTTGAAATGGCCAGGTTTGCCAAAAACAACACGCAATACGACCTCGGGATTCACCTGACCCTTACCTGCGAATGGGAAAATTACCGTTTTGGGCCCGTATTGCCCGTTTCCGAAGTGCCCAGTTTGGTGGACGAGCACGGACATTTCTTTAAAAAAAGAGAACAATTGCGCGAAAATGCAACTCCCGAAGATGTGGAAAAAGAACTTCGGGCACAGATAGAAAAAGCCCTGAATTATGGCCTCGCCCCTACCCATATCGATTCCCATATGTACAGTGTGGGTGCCCATGCAGAGTATTTAAAAATCTATAAACGTTTGGGCGAGCATTACAATCTTTCCGTTTTGGTGAATGAGCAAGTGATGCAAATGGTAGGTCTGAATCCCAAAACCCACATTAAAAAAAATGACTTTGTAATTGGCCATACCTATGTGGGCGAGTTCCAGTATTTTGAAAATGATGGGTTGGCCGCCTACTACCAATCCGTTTTGGAAAATCTTGGCCCAGGCCTCAATCTTATTTTGATCCATCCCGCCTTTGACGAGCACGAAATGCAGGGCATAACTATCAACCATCCCAATTTTGGTTCGGAGTGGCGACAACAGGACTTTGATTTTTTTACCAGCGATAATACCAAAGCAACCCTCCAAAAGAACAACATCCAAATGGTAACCTTTGGCGATATTAAATCCTCCCATTCATTATAAAATGAATCCTATCTTTAACAACATGCATCATTAACACTAAAAGAATGAAACACTTACTCTCTCCAATTGCCGCCGTCTGTTTGGTAATCAGCCTTTTCTCCTGCAATACAAAACAAACCCCCGAAACAATAGTCGAAAGTCCGGCCCATGCCTATTCCGAATCGTACAAAGCTCCGATTTTTGTCCCCGATGATCGGATAGAAAAAATCAAACAAATTGCACCCGAGCTACAGCAATCCATCGAGGAGCATGCCAAGGCCGAGCATTTACCGGGTGTTGCCTTCGGCATTGTAGTGGACAATGAATTGGTGTTTACCGCTGCCACCGGATACCTGAACCTTGAGAAGGAGATTCCCGCTTCGCCCTCATCCGCTTTCCGAATAGCCTCCATGACCAAAAGTTTTACCGCAATGGCCATTATAAAGCTTAGGGATGAAGGAAAACTATCGCTGAACGATCCTGTTAGCAAGTACGTTCCCGAAATGTCGAAGCTCACCTTCCTGACCAAGGATGCACCGACCATAGCCATTGAAAACCTGTTGACCATGACGGCCGGGTTTCCCGAGGACAATCCTTGGGGCGACCGCCAGTTGGACGAACCCGATCACATGTTGATCGATCTTGTGGATGAAGGCATCTCCTTTTCCAATGTTCCTTCCTACGAGTACGAATACAGCAATACCGGGTATGCCCTTTTAGGGCATATTGTTTCCAAGGTTTCTGGGATGCCCTTTCAGGACTATATCACCCAAAATATTTTTAAGCCCTTGGGCATGAATCACACCTATTGGGAATACGAAGGCATTCCCGAAGAACAACTGGCCATCGGGTATCGCTGGGAAGATGAACAATGGAAACTGGAACCCATGCTCCACGACGGCTCTTTTGGTGCCATGGGAGGACTCATTTCCTCTATAGCCGATTTTAGTAAATATGTGAGTTTTCACCTTTCGGCATGGCCTCCACGGAACGATGATGACAACGGCCCCATAAAACGAAGTTCGTTGCGCGAAATGCAGACGCCACAGTTCCCAAGGTTGTACGCCAATGCAAAAGATTATAAGGGTGACGACTGTGCTATTTTGGCCGGCTACGGCTTTGGATTGGGCATTACGGAATACTGCAATGGGCTTAAAAGGGTCTCGCATGGTGGCGCGTTGCCCGGCTTTGGCAGCAACTATACCTTTTACCCCGAGTATGGCGTGGGCATTATGGCCTTTTGCAACCTTACCTATACCTCGCCTTGGTCGTTAAATGAGCTTAGTACATTATTGTTCGAGACGGCCGATCTACAGCCACGGAAATTACCAGCCTCCGATGTGCTATTGGAACGACAAGAACAGATTACCCAACTGATCCAGCAATGGGAACCCGCTTTGGAGGAGCAGATCTTGGCCGAGAATTTTTATTTGGACCGATCGCGAGAAAAAAGAAGGGCAGCGATCCAAAAGGTTTTAGAAAAAGCCGGGGCCATTGAAGCGGTTGGTGACCTGCACCCCATAAACCAGCTACGGGGACGCTATACCCTACAGGCCAAAAACGGGAAAGTGAACATCTTTTTTACGCTAACGCCGGAAAAACACCCAAAAGTACAGCGATTGGATGTGGCCTTTGAGCCAAACAAGCCGGATGTATAAAAACGTCTGATTAATACCTACCGCCCCTATACCAATGCAGTACTGTTGATAAAAGTGTTGAGTACTTACGGAAAACCGCAAATACTTGTAAGTTTTTTCTGTTAACTTCTTTACTTCTGCTGAACTTGATTCAGTATCGGTTGATATAAATCACTTTGTGCTGAGCGAAGTCGAAGTATTGAAACGATTCATATCTTTTAACGTTATGTGCAAGCTGAAAAAACAGCCCGAATTTGAAAGAAGAAGTAAGATATAAACTTGACCGCATAGCGGACATTTGGAATCACTTCATTTGGGAATATGACTTTTTCAAAAGAAAAATAAAATTCACCCCTGAAGTAAGGACTAACTATTTTGGAGATATTTTAGGTTATTTTCAAGATACTTTTGACATTATATTCAGCGATGGAGAATCAAATTCATATTCAGGTAGATTTTCAAATCAAATCAGCCTTTTACAAAGTATTTACGTACAGCAGGATTTTATAGAAGAATTATTGCTAATTTTTAAATGCGGAATTGAAAAAGGCGATTTAAAAAAAGATTTTAACTATTCTATAAATCGAGAGATAAGGAATGAATTAGTTGGTCACCCAATCAGAAAACACAACGGACAATTCATTTCTTCTTTCCTATTTGGCTACAATGGAGGAAGTGATAAAATTGTCTATTTACGATATCATAAAGACAATAATTATAAATTTGAATCAATGGAATATCCTGTGTCAGAAATTATTGAAAGACACAAGGATTTTTTGAACAAATATTTCGACGAAATTCTCAATAAGTTAAAACAAATATTATTGAATTTGTCAAAGAAATTGAAAATATAGAGAATCTTACAGACAAAAAAAGCTTTGAGGAAATTCTAAAAATTTCGTCTATATTTTATGAATCTATTTTTGAATATGATTTCATTTACAACAAAGAATCGTTAAAAAAAGTTTATGCACGAAAAGACGAACATAGAAGATACCAAAATTTGATTGATAAATTCTACTACGATTTGAAAAGCAGTTTAAAAGAGAAAAAAGAATATGTAATTGAACTTTTTGAACCTAGAAAAGAAATCAAGAAAAACAACATTGAAAAACCTATTTTCGATTCGATAAAATTTATCGATGCTAGCAAAATAGAACTAACTGAAGAGTAAAGACCAGTGACCTATCACTTTGAGCTTGGAAAAATTGCTACAAAACGCAATCCAATGGATTTTGATTTTTTTGGAGGTTGCTTGAAAAGAAAATGTGCTGACAACGAATTAGTGATTAGCGAACTAAATCATATGGAATCAAATATCTATAATGATATTGAGTATTATACAGCTTATAGACTGATTTGTACTGAATTTAAAGAGAATCAAACTTAAGACGTGTATAACTCATTGCGGCTGAATTCCGATTAGGAATTCAGCCGCAATTTGCTATCTTTCGGTTACGGCGGAAAATCAGTTATGATTTTCCGCAACGAGCCATACACAAGCCGATAACGAAACGTCCCCAAACACCTATGTAACTTTAGTTACATCTTTTTTGGCTAATTAATACTTACTTTGGAATATGCCGGGAATCCACAAATCCACATTCGACATCCGCATCCTGTTTATTGCTTTGTTGGCAGGATTGCTTTTGGTGGCGCCCTGCAAAGTCCGTAACTCCTTGGAACATGCCTTGGGCTTGGAAAAATCCGAGGTTTCCAATAAAATAAAAACCACGGTATCCACTTCGTGCGCTTCCTACGAGGCCGTGCAGCATAGCGAGAGTACCACATCGCACCAATTGGACATAGCCACTGCCCTATTACCAGCCGTGGCAACCCCTAGCTATTTTACCGCTTCCAACAGCGGAAAGAACCTTTACGCTGCCGAAAAGCAAAGCTTTGCTTCGGTAGTTCCCCTCTACATTTTATATCGGCAGTTCAAAATCTATTCGTAAGTAGTCCTTTCTACATCAGGCATTGCCTACCCCCCCCTTATCTTTTGACTAATTATAAAACAACAACATGCAAACTATAAAATATTTGGGCCTTATAGCCCTGCTCTTCGGAACCCTATCCGCTTGCAAGGATGCCAAAACCTCTGCGCAAGACACCGAACAGACCATCACCATATTACAGACCGCCGACATTCACGGGCAGCTGTTCCCCCACGACGAGCTTTTTTGGGAAAACGAACAAATTACGTTTAGAAAACTGGGAGGGCTCGCCCATGTAAAGACCCTTTTTGAGGAAGAGCGTAGCAAAAACCCCGAAGGCACCTTGATCTTGGATGGTGGCGACATGATCCAAGGAAGTGCAGTGGCTGCATTGTCAAATGGTAAGGCCTTTGCCCCGATCATCAAAACCATGGGCTACGACTTTTTGATTCCCGGAAACTGGGAAGTGGTATATGGCAAGAAAACCATGATGGACGTGCTCACCCAGTATGATACCCCGGTGATTTCGGCCAATATGTACCATGAAGCCAATGGAGAATCTTTGTTTCCGCAGTATTTTGTAAAAGAATTGAAAGGCGTAAAACTCGGGTTTATCTCGTACAACGACCCCGAAATTCCAGTGCGCCAGAACCCATCTTTCAGCAAGGGCATCCACTTTGACCCTATTGAGGAAAACCTGGAAGCGCTCATCAACGAACTGAAGGATAACCAAGGGGTAGACATCCTTTTTGTGGTGACGCACATTGGTATCAGTAAGCAATACAATCTGGCCAACAACCCCGCCTTGGAGCACGTGGATTACGTGCTGGGCAACGATACCCACGAACGAATCCGCAAACCTTTGGAGACCGAATACACCAAAGTAACCGAACCCGGAGCCTTTGCATCTTTTGTGGGTAAATTGACCCTGACCGTAAAAGATGGCAAGATCGTGAACGATAACTACGACCTTTTGGAGGTAGATCCCGAGAAATACCCTGCCGATGAAAAAGTGGCTGAGGTCATTGAAAAAGAAACCGCACCGTACAAAGAAGAAATAGACCAAGTATTGGGGTACACCAGCACCCCATTGTACCGCTATTTTGTGGTAGAAAATCCCATGGACGACTTTATTACCGATGCGGCCCGATGGAAAACAGGAGTGGACATTTCCATTTCCAATGGATTCCGATTCAGTACCCCGATTTCGGTGGAAGAAGGCGGTAAATCCCCTATCACCAAGGCCGATTTGTGGAGCATGCTCCCCGTAAACGAAAAAGTGAAGATTGGAAAGGCTACCGGTAAACAAATCAAGAACTGGCTGGAAAAAGAACTGAACAATGTGTTTGCTGTAGACCCTACGGAACGATTTGGGGGCTGGTTGGTGCGCTTTTCGGGCATGGAACTTACCTTTTATGCCAACAAGCCCATGGGCGAGCGTGTGGCTTCCATTATGATCGGTGGCAAACCCATGGTAGAAGATCAACTGTACTCCATGTCCGCCTGTCGCAGGGAAGGAGAACCCCTACCTACCCTCTGCCGTATGCCCAACACGGTGGAAACCGAGGTGATGGACTACACCATCCACGATGTGATCGAGGAATACCTCAAAGAAAAGGGCACCATTGCCCCAACTTTGGACGGTCGTGCCAAGGCCTTGGATTTAGGTCCCAATGTATTATCGCAATTACCGGGAACGGATTATCAATTCCATTAAAGCAGGGCTATGCAAAACAATAAAGTTGAAGTTGGCCGGAGCTCGATAGCCGTGTTACGGGTCATGGTAAGTTTGATATTCATTGTGGCCAGTTTAAACCATTTGATCAATACCGATAAGGCCGTAGCACGCATCGAAAATGCCAAGTTTGGAGCTTTGGGTCATTTGTTGGGGCCTCCAGAAATTTCAGTAATTGCCTCTGGAGTGGTGATGCTGCTTGCCGGTATTGCCTTAGCTGTCGGGTTCAAGACCAAATGGTCGGCCTTACTACTGATCGTTATGCTGATTCCCATCACTTTGACCATTCAAGTAGGTCAAATAGCGACGGTAGGGCCGTTGTTCAAGAATATTGCCATTCTGGGCGGACTCCTCTTTTTTGCATTGAATCCAAAACTTAAAAAACAATAAACATGAAAAAATTATTCATGGTGGCCTTGGTGGCCATCACCTTTTTGACCGGGCTTAGTCAAGTCAGTGCACAAAGCACCTACAATAAAGATCAGAACAACTACATTGTGCTTACCCGCAAAATTCCACAATTAAAGGCCATCCTATTGGCAGCTGATGAACTGGCTACCGATGATGGTGCCAAGTTCGGGGAGTTCCATGTAGTTATCTGCGGAGAGACTGTAAAAGGACTTACCGATATAGCACAAATGCAACCGTTTCTGGATTTGGCCAAAAGTGAAAAAATAAAACTGCTGGCCTGTGGTTTTTCCCTTAAAAAATTCGGGGTGGTAGCCACAAAATTACCCAAGGAGATGGGTGTGGTAGCCAATGGGATTCTGTATGATTTTAATCTACAAAAAGATGGGTTTTTAAGCATTACTTTGTAAAAACCCTGGTTTTGTTGTTAAAGGGGCGTTGGAAACATCGCCCCTTTTTCTTTTTTGGCACATTAAGGGAAATCCAAGGTCCAATTATTTTTTCATCACTGGAATCTCCAAATAACTCTCCCCATACCATTTAATGATCAAAGGTTCTTTGGCATCTTTGATGGTTTCTTCACTGACATCTTTACCCGTTCCATAATTAATTTCAGAAAAGGGATCTTTGATTCCGTTGACAACGACCACCAACCGACTGCCTTTACTGATTTTCTTACTTGTCATCCGTACGATTCCAAATGGGAGTTTCACCTTTTCATGGGGTGTCAACAATTGTCGGCTCTCCCAATCTCGCACATAACTCGCCCTGCCCACATAGGGCAAGGTCAGCGCAAAGAATTTACCATCAGGGGTCTGCTCGAACAACACAACTTTATAATTAAAATCCTTTTTATTGATGGATACCGAAATCTCTCCTCCAAAAGAACCGTTCAGTTCAAAATCGGAGTCAAAAGGTTGGGTCGCAAAGGAAAAACCATGTCCAACCATTAAACTGTCCTCAACAATGTTCCTCCAGCCACTTGAATTCCAGGTAAAGTTGCTTCGGTCGGTAAAATCAATGGTCTGTTCCAAATATTCATTAGCGTCTACAGGCTGCTCCGCAAGGGTGAAATGGATATCCTTCCCATTATTTCCGGTATCAAACAGCGATGCAAAAGCCACTCCCGAACGCTCGTTGCTCAAATAATACTTGAGCGTGTCATTCGCCATTTCCTGTAGCGAGGGAGCATGCCCCCATGTATTGGCTCCCATAACCTGATAGTTGATTTTGTCCTGTAATAATTCTGGTTTAGCCTCACCCTTTAAGATATAATCAAACCAATCAAAGATCAATTCCGTGATATCAATTTGGGCCACGGGGTCTATATCGTACCCAAAAATATGGGCACTGGGTTTTTCCTGGGCTCCAAAATGGGTATATGGTCCTATAACCAAATAATGCTCCGCATTTTTGTTGTATTTGGTATGCTCATTTAAATAATACTGCGTTCCGACTTGCCCTCCGTCAAAATAGCCGGTCGTTGCCAAAACAGGAATGTCAATATGTTCAAACTCCTCTTGGTATGGCATCATGTTTTGCCAATAAGCATCATACATTGGGTGCAATAATCGCTCTCGAAATTGTGGGTTGGGTAATCCGTCCAAGCTATCCATGGCATTGTAGGCCACACCTTTTTCAAACCATTTCATGTTAAGGCCTCGCCACCTTTGACCATTATAGTACAAAGTAGTGTCCAAATACTTATTGTTCGATACATAATGGTGCCAAGGAAAATGGAAGTTAAAATATACCCCATTTTCCATGGGTTCCGCAATACCCGGCGCTGCGGAGACCGAAGGAACAATGGTTTTTAAGGCAGGATGCACCTTGTGCTTTACCGCAGCCCATTGGGTGAAGCCGACGTAACTACCACCATACATCGCCACTTTTTGGTTGCTCCAATCTTGTTTACTGATCCAATCGATTACCTCGTAGGTGTCGGTTGCCTCATATTTATAGGGAACTATCGAATCAGGGCTCAAGCCCTTGCCACGAGTGTACGAAACTACCCCCACATACCCATGGTCCGCAGCCATTTTGGCTCTTTTTAGGTCGCTTTTACGTGCGTAAATGGTATGAAACAATACGGCCGGACTTGGTTCCGAAGTCTCGGCATTTCGAACTACGATCGCATGGATCTTTGCTCCATCACCTGTTGAAATCAATATACTGTCCTGAACCAGGTATGTTTTGCCGTCTTCCATGATCGCTCTTGGGGTTTGAACGGTGGATTGTTCCTTGCACGAGGCTACAAAACAGAGGGCTACCACTACAAGAATAAATGCTTTGTTGATTGAATTTTTCATTTTGATTGATTTTTAGTTCAGGACATAACCGTCCTAAAGCAATATGTTTTTGCTGTTCGTTATTTTGATTTGATTGTATGTGAAACCGCTACAAACTGTTCCGTTTTTTGAACTTTACCGATTGCCTGCTCGAGAGCTCTATCTTTTCTCCAGTGATCAATACCAACTGCAGTTTGTTGTTGAAATACGGGTGGATTTCTTTAATGTATTCCGTATTGATGATTTGACTTCGATTGGCCCTAAAAAAGGTGTTGGGATCCAATTTTTCTTCCAGTTGGTTCAGGGAGCGTTTGATCATGGCTTTTTTGTCGCCAAAATACAGGCGTGCATAATTATCCATGGACTCGATTAAAATTATCTCGGCCAATGCAATAAAGTATACCTTTTCGCCATCCTTGATAAATATTTTTTGATGGCTTGCCAAGGGTGTTTTTTGCTCTTCCTCTTTCTTTTGCAGTTCCAACTTTACCTTTTCGATGGTTTTGGCAAACCGCTCTTCCCTTAGCGGTTTTACCAAATAATCCAAAGCATTTACTTCAAAGGCCTGAACCGCATATTGATCATAGGCCGTTGTGAACACCACTTCAGGAACGGTTCCCAACTCCTCCAACAAATCAAATCCTGATTTCTCCGGCATATGAATGTCCAAAAAGATGATATCCGGTTGTTCTTTTTCTATCAGACCAATAGCAACTTCCACATTGTTCGCTTCGCCCACGATTTTAAATTCTGG
Organism: Flagellimonas lutimaris; assembly: GCF_003581615.1. GTDB lineage: Bacteria > Bacteroidota > Bacteroidia > Flavobacteriales > Flavobacteriaceae > Flagellimonas > Flagellimonas lutimaris. The sequence continues at coordinate 144,777 of NZ_QXFH01000072.1, read as the reverse complement.
ATAGCCTTCAAGGGCTCTCCGAACCTCTTCTCGAGCCAAGCGCTCATCATCTATGATCAAAGTTGTATACGTACTCATTAGTTTTCGATTGGAATCATTAATGTGGCAACCACCTTATTTTCCGAAGGGGTATCAACCTTAAACTCAGCCCTGCCCTCATATTGCAACAAAAGGCGTTCATTAAGATTTTTCAGTCCTACCCCCTTATGCTTTCCTTTGGAAAGATTTCCAGGATTTTTAACGCTTATCACTAGATGGTCATACTTCTTTTGAACCGAAATTTCCACAGTGCCCCCTTCCAATTGTTTATCAATACCGTGCTTAATGGCATTTTCTACCAAAAGTTGAATACTCAATGGTGGGATTTTAAAGTTTTCAAGGGTGTTGTCAATATTAAATGTAATATTCAGGCGTTCCTCAAATCGAAGTTTTTCCAACTCTACATAATCTTTTACCAATGCCATTTCTTCTGCAATGGATATGGTGGCATGCTCTTTTTCATACAATGATGAACGCAATAGGTCGGATAACAAGTCGATGGCCCTTCGTGCACTTTTTGGGTTTTCAAAAACCAAGGCCTTGATGGAATTTAAGGAATTGAACAAAAAATGCGGATTCAACTGTGCAGCTAGATTGTCCAACTGACTTTGCTTTGCAATTACCGAAAGTTGGGCGTTTGTTTTAGCCGTATGCACCTCTTTAATATAGAAGTGATAGGCATGATAAGCGAGTACCCAAATAGCCATATGCCTCAATCCCGTAATCAGAACCGGATTCCACACTGACAAATTCTCCAGAAATGTATTGGCGTCATTGACCAAATAAATGTAAGCCGATGTTTTTAAATTCATAATCAACATGAACAGTACGGCCAACACCAAAATAGAGGGAACAACCCTCTTGATCAACCCCTTTATCCCCAACTGGTTCCAATTAGCTTTTAAAGCTATGCTCCTATAAGCATGGGTGAGGCCAATACAAATGGCAACATCCAAGATATAATTGATTAAAGCTTGAGTAATGGTAAATTGATCCCGTACCAGAGCAATATATAGCCACAAAAGGGAAACAACGCCCCAGCCAATGAATTGGCATTTCCAATAGAGGGATAGTCTTGTATTTATCGTTTTGTTGGGCATTGAACAATTCATTTTTAGGGCCTCTTGTTGTTTATGGTTATTGCTACTCGGGTTTTGAATAACTGGTCAACTCATTTACATACACCCCATAACCATCCTTATTAACGTGCTTGATATATGTTTTTAAATCTGGGGAATACCACCAAATATCCGTCATTTCCCCCTTAAAACCTCTAGAATTGGTTACAATTCCTTTGTATTCTATTTTATATGCCTTGAATTTTCCAGCTACCACATTTAACTCTTCAAATGAAACAATTTCAGCATCTTGACTGGTTTTTCCCGTAGTACCTTCATTATTTTCCCATTCTGACTCGTATTTCCATTTTTTTCCTACCTGCAAAGGCCAATTACGAAACGGGGTGTTGCCCTGCTTTTGATTTGTAGTTTTCGAAATTTGAACGGTATCAACCCCATTCCAAAGTCCTAAAGTTCCATTGTGGTTTACTACTTCCTGGATGTCTTCACCCTGTGCACGAACCTCTCCTTCTACTGCACGTTCCCATTTCCAAGTCCATTTTTCTCCAATGGTATAATCCTTTAAAGTTGGTTCGTCGGTTTTTGTAGATGCACAATTACTAAAGATGAGTAGCAGTGCGAAGTAAAATATTGCTTGTTTTGTCATTACTGTTGTTTTTTGATTGATGAATAATTATGGTTGTGATCATAACTACTATGAATCACTGGTACAAAGCAATGAAAAACATCCTATCCCGAAAAGGGAAAGTACATGAACGCATAAAACTTGGGTTGGGCGTAAAAAAATAGAAGTTATGGACTCGAATAATTCCAATTTCATCTGAGACAAATCATCTTACATCATTTATATAGATATTTGTTTCCCTTTTATCTTGATAGGAAATCGATTTAAGCCCGACGAAGAAATTATAACCCATCAATCAAAAAACGAACACATGATTTTTTTTCGAGTACCCTTGCTCATCAGCATACTTTTATTGACCCAGTTCATCAATGGTCAAACTACACAAACCATCCCTTTACAAGTCGACTATTGGACCCCAGCCGAAGGTAGCTCGGTCAATTTCGAAAGTTTTGATGGGAAAGAAACCATCGTAGTGAACGGCACTGCTTTTGCCAATGGGTTCGAATTTTCCAAGGGTGTACTGGAAATGGAGGTGTACGGCAACCAAAAACGCAGCTTTGCCGGCGTAGTTTTCCGTAAACATGATGGAAATTTTGAAGAGGTGTACATGCGCATCCACAAATCGAGACAAGTGGATGCGGTACAATATACCCCCACTTACAACAACGAGAGCAACTGGCAGTTATATCCTGAATTTCAGGCAAATGTCGCCTTTAGGACAGAGGGGTGGAACCTTTTCCGCATAGAGGTAGAAGATTTAACCGCTACCTTGTTTATTAATGGTAAAGAGGTGATGCAGATAGATTGTTTAAGATCGGGCAACCTTAATGGGGGAATTGGACTTTTTGCCCTGTTTGGGAATCGGTTCGCCAACCTAAAAGTTACCAAAACCGGGGAAGCTGTGGCTAAAGAACCCTACCCTATTGTTACTCCTGAGAAAGGTATTATAGGCGAATGGGATATCACCGAGGCCCAACCCTATGTAGAAGGTCAGATAGACTTCAAAGATTTTGAAAAGGAACAGACAATTACTGTCAACACAGAGGAATCAGGCTTGCTGCCCATTTCCAGATATCTGGCAAAGCCAACTTCGGGCAACTTTGAACGCAACCAAGAAGCATTCACGGTGGCATCTACAACTATAGCCGTTGATCAGGCCCAAACCAGGTTCTTTTTGTTCGATTATAGCGATAAAATCGTTGTGTACTTAAACGGAGAGCCGATTTTCTACGGTAACAATGCCTTTCGGTCCAAAAACAATCAGTTTCAGGGTCATTTGGGATTGACTGCCAACAAACTGCCACTACAACTTAAAAAGGGATTCAATACTTTGCATTGTGTAGTGATAGACAAAGCCAATGGTTGGGGACTGATCGGGAAAATTGAATAGACTTAGTAGTTCCGCCACTTTTGGGTCAACTCAAAAACGTGTTCCAAAATTTTGGCTTCCGTATCATTGAACTCCATATTTCGGCGTTTCATCATGGCCTCGGCCACTTCAAAAGCTTTGTTGGTCCTAAACGTTGTATACCCTGCCGTTGGCCCACCCCAACTAAAACTAGGGATAAAATTTCGGGGGAAACCACTACCAAAAATATTGGCACTCACCCCAATAACGGTTCCTGTGTTGAACATTACATTGATACCACATTTACTATGGTCGCCCATCATCAATCCACAAAATTGAAGACCTGTTTTGGCAAAACCTTCGGTTTGATAATTCCATAGGCGAACGGGAGCGTAATTATTTTTTAGGTTGGAAGTGTTCGTATCGGCCCCTATGTTGCACCATTCCCCTATCACAGAGTTTCCAAGGAAACCATCGTGTCCCTTATTGGAATTGGCGAACAAAACCGCATTATTAACTTCTCCACCTAATTTACAGCCCGGCCCAGCGGTTACGGCACCATAAATTTTAGCGCCCATTTTTAAAATAGCGTTCTCACAAAGTGCCAATCCACCACGAACCATACAACCTTCCATCATCAAAGCATTTTTACCAATATAGATTGGGCCTGTGGACGCATTCAAAATACAGAACTCCACAGAAGCCCCTTCCTCAATAAAAATATTTTCAGGATTCTTTACTTTATTGGTATCGGATATGGGTTGGCTTTTTCTTCCTTGGGTCAATACATCAAAATCGGCTTGAAGAGCTTCCGCATTTTTGGAAAAAATGTCCCATGTGTTTTTGATTGTAATACAGTCACCTTTAAAATGAACCGCTACATATTCTTCACTGGAAAATTTGCTATGTGGGTTATCCGTGGTATACGCAACGTAATCTTCTCCATCCATCAAGGCTTCGCCCTTTTTCAAGTTTTGAATGGCCTCCACCAAGCCTTTATTTGGCAAATAACTACCATTGATAACCGTATTTTCAGTAGTAACCGTCAACGAAAACTTTTCGGACAAGTACTCTTCGGTTTGAAAACTCACCGGAGCATTTAACCATTTTTCCCATTTCTCGTTAATGGTCATAATACCTATACGAATCTCAGATACAGGACGTGTGAAGGTAAAAGGAAAAAGGTCTTCACGGTGATTACCGTCGGAAAGGATATAGTTCATAGCGCAGCTTTGAATACTGTAAAAATAAAAAACGCCCTCGAATACCATCGAGAGCGTCTATATATTTCGTTGAAAAGTATGACCTACTCGGTCTCCTTCTCTTCTTTCTTGAATTTTTTGTACTTGTTCTTGAACTTATCAATTCTACCAGCGGTATCAACCAATTTAGTCTTACCTGTGTAGTAAGGGTGAGAAGTTCTTGAAATTTCCAATTTTACCAAAGGATATTCAACACCATCAACAGTGATGGTCTCTTTCGCTTCAGCAGTGGACTTTGTAATAAACACATCTTCGTTGGACATGTCTTTAAAAGCAACCAATCTATAGTTTTCTGGGTGTATATCTTTTCTCATCGTCTTAAATGCTTAATCTCAGAATTTTCAGGGTGCAAATTTAATGATTTCTTTGACACCTCCAACTTAAAATCACTAAAAAAATAAAGTTAAATTTATATGTAACAAAAGTAAGTAATCTATCACTAACCTTCTATAAGCAACACTAATTTTAAAAATCATGGATGAACAACAACCAAAAACTGGAAAATTTGCACTGAACTATGGCCTTTTAATGGGGCTGATTTCTTTGGTGTTCGGCGTTATGCTCTACACCCAGAAAATGCACTATGAGACAAGTACGGCAGTAATCGTGATCTCTATCGTGATCTTGGCGGCAATTATTTTTTTAGCAATCAACGCTTTTAAAAAGGCGAATGGTGGCTATTTAACCATTGCCGAAGCTCTAAAAGTGGCCGTTGGTGTCGCCTTGGTGGGAGCAATAATTTCTTTGGTATATCAATTTGTGCTGACCAACTTTATTGAACCTGACTTTATGGACAAGGCCATGGAAATTGCGAAGCCAAAGGCTATGGCACAAAACCCTAACATGACCGAGGAGCAATGGGAACAAGGTGTGGAAATGCAGAAAAGCTTTGCTTGGATCCAATATCCCGTTCTTTTGATCATGAACTGTGTGCTCGGTTTGATCTTAGGTCTTATTTCCGGCCTAATATTGAAAAAGTCCAAAGCGGAATACTAAAACAAAAAATACTACTTTTGAAAGGAATTCCAGAATCAAACAATGCAGATTTCCATTGTAATTCCTTTACTTAACGAGCAAGAATCGCTTAAAGAACTACATGATTGGATTGTACAGGTAATGCAATCCAATCATTTTTCTTATGAGATTATCTTTATAGATGATGGTAGTACCGACAGGTCGTGGGAAACCATCTCCGAGCTTTCCAAAGCCAATGCCAATGTAAAAGGCATTCGGTTCTTGAAAAACTTTGGTAAATCCCAAGCGCTGCACGCTGGTTTTAAAGCTGCTGAAGGCAAAGTTGTCATTACTATGGATGCCGATCTTCAGGACAATCCAGAGGAAATCCCAGAGATGTACCAGATGATTGTCCAAGAAGGCCATCATGTGGTATCGGGTTGGAAAAAGAAACGGTACGATTCCGTTATCACCAAAAATATCCCCTCCAAACTGTTCAATTGGGCTGCACGAAAGACTTCTGGTGTAAAACTGCACGATTTCAATTGTGGCCTCAAAGCTTTCAACCAAAAAGTGGTGAAAACCATCGAGGTGTCTGGGGAAATGCACCGATACATACCCGTTTTGGCCAAAAATGCCGGATTTTCCGATATTTCTGAAAAAGTGGTGCAGCACCAAGCCAGAAAATATGGCTCTACAAAATTCGGGGCAGAGCGATTTATCAACGGTTTCTTGGATTTAATCACCATTTGGTTCGTTTCCAAGTTTGGCCGAAGACCAATGCACCTTTTTGGGGCATGGGGCGTACTCATGTTCATTGTAGGATTTGGCTTTTCCCTTTATTTGGGGATTGACAAGCTCTTCATTAATCCCACGGGGCGCCTTATTACACAAAAACCCCAATTCTATATTGCATTGACGGCAATGATCATTGGTACCCAATTATTTTTAGCAGGTTTCATCGGAGAAATTATGGTGCGGTCCCGAAAAAACGACACCCGATACAATATCTCGGATAAAATTAACCTTTAGGCCATTCTCAAACCCTACAAACTTTGTATTTTTAAACATCTAAACAACTATAAACACTATGGATTCCATTACCGATACGGCGAAAACGTGGTTGACCGATTTTTTTGACGAAGACACCAAGAAGGAAATCAAACATCTTATGGAAAACGACTCTGAGGAACTCAAGGAGCGTTTTTATAAAAATTTAGAGTTTGGTACTGGTGGAATGCGCGGTATAATGGGTGTTGGCACCAATAGAATCAACAAATACACCTTGGGAAAAAATACCCAAGGCCTCAGCAATTACCTGAAAAAGAGTTACACTGACAATGATCTTCAAGTGGTGATTGCTTACGATTGCAGGCATAATTCAAAATCCTTGGCCAAAACTGTGGCCGATGTTTTCTCCGCCAACGGGATTCGAGTACACCTCTTTTCTGATTTGAGAACAACCCCAGAGCTTTCCTTTGCCGTAAAGTATTTGGGTTGCCATGCAGGAATTGTGTTGACTGCCTCCCACAACCCACCAGAATACAATGGATACAAAGTATATTGGGCCGATGGTGGTCAGATTGTACCTCCACAAGACGGAGAAATTATAGCTGAAATTAATGCGCTTTCTTTTGAGGATATCAAATTTGATAAGGATGATAATCTCATTCACCTAATTGATGAAGAGATGGACGAAGCCTTTTTTGAAGCATCAGTGAAGAATGGAAGTTTTGATGCCGAAGGGAAAGATGATTTTAAAATTGTTTTCACTTCGTTACACGGAACATCCATCACTGCTATTCCTGAAGTTTTGAAGCGTGCCGGTTACAACAATGTCACCATAATAGAAGAACAAGCAAAACCCGACGGAGACTTCCCTACTGTGGAATCACCCAATCCAGAAGAGCCTGAAGCTTTGTCCATAGCAATTAAAAAAGCTGAAGAAATTGGGGCCGATATGGTGGTCGGTACAGACCCTGATAGTGACCGTTTGGGTATTGCCGTGCGTAACCTGGATGGTAAAATGGAATTGCTCAACGGAAACCAAACCATGGTTTTGATGACCAAATTCCTTTTGGACCAATACAAGAAAAAAGGATTTAAAGGCAACGAGTTTATCGCATCGACCATTGTCTCTACCCCAATGATGGAACAAATGGCCAAATCCTACGGTGTGGAGTTCAAAACCGCGTTGACGGGTTTTAAATGGATCGGTAAAATGATCAAGGACTTCCCAAGCTCTCAGTTTATTGGCGGAGGTGAAGAAAGTTTTGGTTATATGGTCGGTGATTTTGTCCGCGATAAAGATGCTGTAACCTCCACCCTATTGGCCTGTGAGATTGCAGCCAATGCTAAAGCCAACGGCAGTTCTTTCTATAAAGATTTAATAGATGCCTACGTGGAGTTTGGTTTCTACAAGGAAAAATTGATTTCCATTACCAAAAAAGGAATGACTGGTGCAGAAGAGATAAAACAAATGTTGAAGGATTTCAAGGAAAATCCTGTGGACACCGTACAAGGCTCAAAATTGCTCTACATTGAGGACTACAACACCTCAATTGTTAAAAATGTACAGACAGGGGAAGAGTTTACCCTTCACTTACCAAAGTCAAATGTATTGATTTACGAAACGGAAGATGGTACTCGAATTGCAGCTCGACCAAGTGGAACAGAACCCAAAGTAAAGTTCTACATCAGCACAAATGCAAAATTGGACAAGGCAGAGGATTATAAATCCGTAAATTCGCAGTTGGAAACCAAAATAGAAGGTATCCTTTCTGAGCTGAATTTATAAGTGAATGAACTACTTTAAAAAGATTCTACGGTTTGCGGCACCTTACCGCAAATACGGTATTCTTAATATTTTCTTCAATATCCTTTATGCATTGTTCAGTGCACTGTCCTACGCTGCACTCATTCCAATGCTAAACGTGCTCTTTGACAAAACCAAGCAAATCAACGAGCCGCCAACCTATGAAGGTATCGGTAAATTGAAGGATTATTTCATGGACTACATGAACTACCAAGTAACGCAATATTCTGGGGATGACCCCATGAAGGGGCTATTGTTGGCAGTGGGTCTGATACTATTTTTGTTCCTCTTCAAAAATATCTTTAATTATTTGGCGATGTACTTCATTACCTTTTTGCGCAATGGTGTGCTCAAGGATATTCGTAACAAAATGTACCGGAAAATCGTAGACCTGCCCATCTCCTATTTTTCCGAAAAGAAAAAAGGTGACGTTATTGCCAGGATAACCTCTGATGTTCTGGAAATTCAGCACTCGTTTCTCTCCATTTTGGAGCTGATTGTGCGCGAACCATTGACCATTCTGTTCACGATTATTGTAATGTTCATCATCAGTGTTAAGCTGACCATTTTTGTGTTCATTTTTATCCCCATTGCAGGGATGATTATTTCGCGAATTGGAAAATCATTAAAAAAGAAATCGGACCGAGTCCAAAAAGAACAGGGAGAGTTTCTTTCCATTGTGGAAGAAACCTTGGGCGGACTCCGTGTCATCAAAGCTTTTAATTCGGAATCCAGGTTCTATCAAACCTTCAAGCATTCAACAACGCGTTTCTTCCATTTCTCCAATTCCTTGTTGAACCGTCAAAACCTATCATCCCCAACCAGTGAATTCCTTGGAATTGTTGTTTTTGGGGTGCTACTATGGTTCGGAGGACGAATGGTATTATTGGAAGGAACTCTTGATGCCGCCTCTTTTATTTCCTATATGGGATTGGCATTCAATATTTTGACACCCGCCAAAGCCATTAGCAAGGCCTCATATGCCGTTAAAAAAGGAAATTCGGCAGCAGAACGTGTATTGGAGATACTCGAATCCGAAAACCCCATTACTGATATTGAAGGGGCGCATGATAAAACTGATTTTACCGCTGGTATAGAACTGAAAGAAGTTGGCTTTAAATATGAAGACGATTATGTCCTAAAAGGCTTCAACTTAAAGGTTGATAAAGGCAAAACAATAGCCTTGGTAGGTCAATCCGGCAGTGGTAAAAGCACGGTGGCCAATTTGGTGACCCGCTTTTACGATGTCAACAAAGGTGGAATTTTGATTGATGGCACCAACATCAAAAACATAACCAAAAAGTCGCTACGCGGCCTTATGGGGTTAGTGACACAAGACTCTATTCTCTTCAATGATTCCGTGAAAAACAATATCGCACTGGGCAAGGAAAATGCCACAATGGAAGAAATCATCGAGGCAGCTAAAGTAGCCAATGCACACGATTTTATCATGGAATTGCCCCACGGTTACGACACCAACATCGGTGATAGCGGAAATAAGCTAAGTGGTGGTCAAAAACAAAGATTGTCCATAGCCAGGGCCGTGCTTAAGAACCCACCCATCATGATTTTGGACGAAGCTACTTCCGCTTTGGACACTGAAAGTGAGCGATTGGTACAAGATGCTTTAGAGAAAATGATGCAAAACCGAACATCTATTGTTATTGCGCATCGATTGTCCACCATCAAAAACGCAGATGCCATTGTTGTGATGAGCAAAGGCGAAATTGTAGAGCAAGGCACACACGAAGAATTGATGAAGTCCGCCAAGGGTTACAAAAAACTAGTGGAGATGCAGTCTTTTACTTCGTAAAAAGATTGTTGGACAATTGGATAATTAGATTATGGGGTTTGTTGTTTCCAAGTTATCCGCTCCTAAATCCTAGTAAGCAAGATTCTTCACAACATTCAGAATAAAAGTTCCCTCCTTTACCTTTTACCTTTAAACCTATTGCTTATTAATAAATTAAACCTTTTCCCCTTACCTTAGTCAAAGCATCAAACAACAAGTAAATTGATTGCTGAGGAAACCTTAGTCCAGGAACTGAAACAAGAAGAAAGCCGTTCAAAGGCCTTTGAGGTGTTAGTGAACACTTACAAAGAACGCTTGTATTGGCATATTCGGAGGATTGTCCTCAATCACGATGATACAGACGATGTGCTTCAAAACACATTCATCAAGGTCTACAGGAATATCGAAAAGTTTAAAGGTGACAGTAAGCTCTATTCCTGGATGTACCGAATTGCCACCAACGAGTCGTTGACGTTCCTAAAACAGAAATCAAAAAAAATGGGGGTCAGCGACCAAGAACTGAAAGATAGAATGATAGAAAATCTTCAGGCAGATGTATATTTTGAAGGAGACGAGATTCAACTTAAATTACAGAAGGCCTTGGCCACGCTTCCAGATAAACAAAAATTGGTGTTCACCATGAAGTATTTTCAGGAAATGAAATACAAGGACATTTCCGAAGCATTGGACACCTCTGTAGGAGCTTTAAAGACCTCCTACCATTTGGCCGTTAAAAAAATAGAAGCGTATCTTAAAGAGAATTAAACCTTTGGCGAAAATAGCAGTCATAATAACAAGATGAAAAAGGACAAAAAAAACAGTTTCAATACCCCGGAAGGTTACTTCGATAACTTCAATGACCGTCTTATGGACAGAATCAAAAAAGAAGAAGCGGGAGAAGCAACATCCTTGATTCCAAAAAGTGATGGTTTTGCAGTTCCGGATGGCTATTTTGATGAAGTAACACCAACTGTACTTTCCAAAACCGTTGCAAAAGAAACCAAGGTCATTCAATTTAAACCCAATCGGAATTTCTATTATGGTGTTGCCGCCGTAGCCGCTATTTTTATATTGATTTTCAGCTTTACCTGGAATTCAACCTCCGAATCCATCACTTTTGATGATTTGGCGAACGCCGAGATAGAGTCCTATTTGGAAAATACCGATTTTGAGATGACTTCTTATGAAATAGCTGAAGTAGTTTCTTTGGAGGAAATGGAGTTAACCAATATTTTGGGTGATGATTTTGAAGACGACATCATTATGGAGTATTTGGATGAAAATGTCGAAGACATTAAAGAATTAAATTTAGATGACACCGATTATGAATAAGAGAGTACTTATACTATGTTTCCTTTTGTTCGGAACCTTTTTGATGCACGCACAAGGTCCGGGAAGAGAGCGCATCAAATCGCTTAAGGTTGCCTTTATCACGGAACGGGTAGGTTTAACTAGTGAAGAAGCCCAACAATTCTGGCCCATTTACAACGAACACGAAAAAACCTTGGAGAATATGCGCAGAAAGGAACGCATGGAGCTGCACGCCAACATTTCAAGGGTTCAAGAACTTTCCATGAACGAATCCGAAAAGCTTTTGGACAATCTTCTTACACTCCAATTTGAAAAACAAAAAGCGGAACGTGATTTTTTATCAAAATTAAAAACGGTAATTCCAGCCAAAAAAGTACTATTATTGGTCAAGGCCGAAGAAGATTTCAAAAGACAAATGATTCAACAATTCCGAAAACGGCGCGGCAGAGGGTAAATGACTTTAAATCAACAAGAAATATACAAGGAGCCTGCGAGCTCCTTTTTTTATTAAACCTTTTACATAATCCAGAGTCGTATATACAGAAACCATTAAAATCCAATGTTATGAAGCGAATGAGAATATTTTTGGTTATCACTGCATTTTTAGGAATCGTAATAACAACTCAGGCACAAACAAGAACATTGGTAAGGGTTTACCCAAATCACGGAACCATTGTTAGAACGATAACAAACCCAAGAGTGATAGTGCACAAAAAAACGAATTACTACTATGCCGATGGCGTATGTTACAAAATCAAGGGACGAAAATATGTAGTTACGGCGGCACCAAGGGGAATTAAAGTAAAAACCCTGCCCAGAGGAAGCAAAGTGGTATACAGGAATGGTAGAAGGCTACATCAATATAGAGGTGTTTGGTACAAAAAGAGAGGACGACATTATGTCGTTGTAAACATATAGTTTTTGATTGATTTGTTTTTAGTTAGTGGAGAGCGGCGATACAATCGTCGCTCTTTTATTTGAATACCAATTGTGCAATCCTATTCTTCCCTGCAGCAAAGGCAGTCGAATCATTTAAAAATCGTAGTGTGTAAAACGACTCCTCACTTATCTGTTTCCAAGTCGCGCCACCATCAGAAGAATAAGAAATTCCTGTAAATCCTAATGCAACCAAAGCTTCTCCATTTGAGTTGGGAACAAACTGTACACAGCTTTTATACCCGGGTTCCTGCCCCTGTGCAATCAATTGCCATGTTTGACCCCCATCAACCGTTTTTATTTTGTTGGCATTATTGGATTCTGGCTGGGTGTAATCCCCTCCGATAGCAAAACCCATATTTTCATCAAAAAAATCCATTGAATAAATACCTTGCGTAGATTCATCAGAAACAATCGGGGTTTCCTGTATTTCCCAAGTAACCCCCTTGTCACCAGAAAAATAAACCCTTCCTTCGGTGGTTCCAATCCAAACTTTATTCCCTTGCACGGCAATATTGCTGTTACTAGCGGCAAAGGCCCCTTCTCCTTCAATACCTTCAGGCAAATCCGAACATGGAGTTTTAGTCCAAGAATTCCCCCCGTCCCTAGTTATGATTATAGAAATACATCCATCCACGGTATCCCCTACAGCAATACCTTTTTTATCATTCCAAAAAGTAAGACTATCATAAAAAACACCCTCACCCTCCTCCGTATATACCAACTCCATTTTTCCTTGGTCTCCAGTTTTATATAGCAAAGCAGGGCTCTCAACAGAAAGCATGAAAAAATCCTCTGTTGTTCCTCCAACAGCCCTAAAACTTGGTGTTAAGGAATCATAGGTTTGAATATTAGCCCTTACTTGATGTGAATTTACATCTACGGTGCCATAAACACCATTGCTCCCTGCGAAAGCCAAGGTCCTATTATCCAAAAAAGTAATCGCCCGTATGCTAACAGAGTCTTCAAAGACCTGGGTTATATCTACCGATTGAAAAGGTTGTTTTTTTGACTCTTCGGCACAGGAAATTAAAACTAGGACAGCAAAAATGGAAATGATTGACCTCATTGTATTTATTTTCCTCAAAAGTAAGGAGAAATCATACCTTTGCAACCTTATTTTATATGATGCGTTTACACAGAAACCTAGTATTTGCCGTAATTGATGCCCTTCACATGATTTTTAATGAAGGGGAATATGCCGATAAAGTGATTGAAAAAGTGCTGCGGTATGATAAACGCTGGGGCGCACGGGACCGAGGCTTTATCGCAGAGACCACCTACGATATTGTTCGATGGAAACGCCTGTATTCTGAAATTGCCGAAGTACACGACCCATACAGTAAAACCCATTTGTTCCGATTGTTCGGCGTTTGGTGTGTACTACGTGGAATTCGTATTCCTGATTGGAAACAACTGGAAGGTACCCCGGAACGTCGCATAAAAGGTAGATTTGATGAACTTTCCAAAATCAGAAAATACAGGGAATCCATTCCTGATTGGATGGACGAATTAGGAGAGAAATCCTTGGGCAACGAGCTTTGGACCAAAGAAATTGCAGCACAAAACCAGCAAGCAGACGTTATTTTGCGAACCAATACGCTCAAAGTTCCAAAAACGCAACTGAGGGCTTTTTTAGCCAAGGAAGATATTGCGGCAGAGCCTATAGAAGGTTATCCCGACGCCTTAAAGCTTGTAGAGCGCAAGAATGTTTTTGTGACCCAAGCCTTTAAAGATGGACTTTTTGAAGTGCAGGATGCATCTTCCCAATTGGTTGCTCCATTTTTAGAAGTGGAACCCGGACAAAGGGTTATTGACGCCTGTGCCGGTGCTGGAGGCAAAACACTTCATTTAGCCTCCCAAATGCAAAACAAAGGACAATTGATTGCTTTGGATATTTATGAGAGTAAATTGAAAAAACTAAAGAAAAGAGCTCGACGAAATGGCGTTCACAATGTGGAAACCCGAGTGATTGATTCTACCAAAGTCATTAAAAAACTGCACAATAGCGCCGACCGTTTATTACTAGATGCTCCCTGTTCTGGATTAGGTGTAATTAAAAGAAACCCCGATTCCAAATGGAAGCTGGAACCCGAGTTTGTGGACCGCATTATGGGTGTGCAGCAAGATATTCTTCAGAACTACAGTAAAATGGTAAAAAAAGGGGGGCAAATGGTGTATGCCACCTGTTCCATTCTGCCTCAAGAAAATTCAGAGCAAGTCAAAAAATTCTTGGAGTCCGAAAACGGTAAAGACTTTGAATTTGTTAAGGAACGAAATGTTTTTGCTTCGGAAACAGGTTTTGATGGATTTTATATGGCCTTGTTGAAGAAGAAATCCTAACATAATTCGGATTCTTGGATAAATAGATATTTAGACTTTTAGAGATTCTTCGTCTCGCTAGTTATTGAGTTGCTTAGAATGACTTGGCTTCGATAAAATTTGTGCCATTCGTATCAAACAAACGATGAGTTCCTACTTTCGGAGGAATAAAATCAATTAACATCCCTCAAACTGTCATTCTGAAGGGGTGCAACGACTGAAGAATCTATACTTTTCTTAGCGTATGCCACATCGAGCGCAGTCGAGATGTGCTTAAGTTCTCGACTCCGCTCAAACTGACATATTAATTAATTATTCCTTTACCGTGGGATACTCAACACCCAACTGCTCCAAATAGGTATCGTACTTGGTTTCATCATAGTAGAATTCCTCCAAGGCCGGTCTAAACATATCCTGCTTATCCTTGTTCAAAAATGTTGGAGGCATATCATCAGCAGAAATCATTGGCTCGTATTTGGTCTCCTTGGTCTGCTCGTTATTAAAATAATCCCAAGCTTGGGTCAATAATTCAGGCTTTAACAAGAAATCCATAATCGTCATAGCCTCTGCTTTGGCACCCGCCGTAGCCCCTTTGTGTGCAATTGGGGTCGCCATAGCAATGGCATTGGCCCAGTGGTGACCTGGCAACCCGGGAATATTGGATGGGAAACGCATGGTTACCGTTGGTATTTTCCAAGAAATATCGCCGATATCATCAGAACCTCCACTAACGGGCTCCACCACTGGAAGTCCTATTTCAGAGAGTTCGGTGGGCAAACCTTCAATTTTTCTGGACTCCACTTGGGTCTGTACTGCTTTAGCAAGCTCTTGATCAGCATCCGTCCACTCAGGAAGACCAACTTCCTTGATGTTTTCATACATGGTTTCGGCAATTACCTTATTATAGTGTCTTGGCCATGCCGTACCCAACACACGCGATGTCATTGTAGTTCCAGTCATTAAAGCCGCACCCTTTGCAATATCATTGGCTTCGGCATACATTTCCATGATTCCTTCGTACGTAATATCCCTAAAATAGTACCAAATTCCGGCTTTGGATGGTACTACATTGGGCTGATCGCCAGCATCGGTAAAAATGGAGTGCGAACGTTTTAGTGGGTGCAAGTGCTCCCTTTTGTAATTCCACCCAACATTCATGAGTTCGGCAGCATCAAGTGCACTGCGACCTCTCCACGGTGCTCCAGCAGAGTGTGCCGATTCCCCCTCAAACATATATTCAACAGAAATCAATCCGGTTCCTCGAGTTGGACCCCAAGAAACACTCAAGTTGCTGCTTACGTGCGTGAAAATACACATATCAATATCATCAAAAAGACCATCGCGTACATACCAGGCTTTAGCGGCTACCAATTCCTCGGCAATACCTGGCCAAAGAATCAATGTTCCTCCAATGCCTTCTTTCTCCATTACCTGTTTTACAGCCAATGCAGATGTAATATTCAATGGAATACCCGAGTTATGCCCCTCGCCATGCCCCGGTGCTCCTTCAACAATAGGTTTGTGATAGGCCACTCCTGGGTATTGTGATGCTTTTGGGATACAATCCACATCACTTCCCAAAGCAATAACGGGCCCTTCTCCATTGCTCCAAGTAGCAAACCAAGCGGTCGGAATATTGGAAATGGAATGTTCAATGGTAAATCCATTCTCCTCCAAAATTCCAGTTAGGTATTTTGAGCTCTCTTCTTCTTGGAATCCGAGCTCTGCAAAACTGAAAATTTTGTCCACCATTACCTGTGTCTGCTTTTTATTGGCTTCTACAATGGCTTCTACTTCGGCTTTAAATTTTTTGACTTGGCTTTTTGAGTACTTTTTTTGTGCGGTTGCGGCCGTAAGACCAGCAAAAAGTAATATCCCGGATAACAGGATTTTGCTTGTTTTCATAAGGTTGGTTTTGAGTTAGCTATAATTCTTCTAAGATAGGAAAACAACTTTAATCTGCTAAGTTTAAACTTTTGACGTTGTCAACTTTTAGATAATTAATAAAATAAATACCTCTATTTTTTCAACCACACATACTATCAACATTGTTTAGTTAACAAAACACCTTTACAGTTAGATATATTACGTTCCAAAATCGTAAATTTGCACTTTCTTAAACCGTTCAACGCAAAGATTGTATGATCCATTTTTTTGGGGACAAGGCGACCAAGGTTTTTGCCGTCCAAACCGCTCAGGAAATCGCTCAGGAAGATATTAATAAACTGACTTGGTTGTTTGGCAACCAACCCAAAATTGAAGCGGCGTCACTCGACGCCTTTTTTGTTGGGCCACGTGCTGCCATGGTGACACCTTGGAGTACCAACGCCACCGAGATTACTCAAAATATGGGTGTCACTGGGATTATTCGTATTGAAGAATTCCATACGGTAACAGAGGGCTTTATCGACTTTGACCCGATGCTTTCCCAGAAATATAATGTGTTGGGGCAGGATATATTTACCATCAATATTGTTCCCGAACCTATTATGGAAATTGATGATATCTCCTCCTACAACGAAAAAGAAGGATTGGCTCTCAGTGATGAAGAAGTTGAGTATCTCGAAGGCCTCGCAAAAAAATTAGACCGTAAGTTGACGGATTCAGAAGTATTTGGCTTTAGTCAAGTGAATTCTGAACACTGCAGACACAAAATTTTTAATGGAACTTTTGTAATCGATGGAGAAGAAAAACCTTCTTCTCTATTTAAATTGATTAAAAAGACTTCAGAAGCCCACCCTAACGATATTGTTTCCGCCTACAAAGACAACGTCGCCTTTATAAAAGGTCCAAAAGCTATCCAATTTGCACCAAAAAGTGCGGACCAACCTGATTTTTACGAAGAAAAAGAATTTGATTCCGTGCTTTCGCTAAAAGCGGAGACCCATAACTTCCCGACCACCGTGGAACCATTTAATGGTGCTGCCACGGGTTCCGGCGGAGAAATCAGGGACCGTTTGGCAGGTGGAAAAGGTTCGTTGCCTTTGGCTGGAACTGCCGTTTATATGACTTCTTATTCCCGTTTGGAAGAAAATCGTCCATGGGAAAATGGCATGAAAGAACGGGATTGGCTGTACCAGACCCCAATGGATATCTTGATTAAGGCGTCCAATGGAGCTTCCGACTTCGGAAACAAATTTGGACAACCTTTAATCGCAGGTTCTGTACTCACTTTTGAACATCAGGAAGAAGCTAGGAAATTAGGCTTCGACAAAGTAATTATGATGGCCGGAGGTATCGGTTATGGAAAAACCGACCAAGCTCTAAAAGACACTCCAAGTAAGGGAGACAGAATAGTCGTTCTAGGTGGTGACAACTACCGCATCGGGATGGGCGGAGCTGCTGTATCCAGTGCAGATACTGGAGAATTCAGTTCTGCCATTGAATTAAATGCGGTACAACGTTCTAACCCCGAAATGCAAAAAAGAGCTTCAAACGCCGTTCGCGGATTGTTTGAAAGTCACGACAACCCCATTGTTTCCATTCACGATCACGGAGCTGGTGGACATTTGAATTGTCTGTCTGAATTGGTGGAGGAAACAGGTGGCACCATCGACACGGACAAATTACCTGTTGGTGACCCAACCCTTTCCAAAAAGGAATTAATCGGTAATGAATCCCAAGAACGCATGGGATTGGTGATTGGTGAAAAAGATTTGGATTTGTTAAACCGTGTTTCTGCACGTGAACGCTCCCCGATGTACAACGTTGGTGAGGTTACGGGCGATCATGCGTTTAAATTCACATCAGGTAAAACTGGCGAGACTCCTATGAACTTGGAACTTTCCGATATGTTCGGAAGTTCTCCCAAAACCATTATGGCGGATAAAACGGCTCAACAAAAATACCCTGCACTCGCCTATTCTTTGGAGCACTTTCACGATTATTTAGAGCAAGTGCTGCAATTGGAAGCGGTAGGTTGTAAAGATTGGCTGACCAATAAAGTGGACCGTTGTGTAGGTGGACGTGTTGCAAAGCAACAATGCGCCGGACCATTACAATTGCCTTTGAACAACTGTGGTGTAATGGCATTGGATTTTAAAGGAAAAGAAGGGATTGCCACTAGCATTGGCCACTCCCCTATCTCAGCTTTGATAGACCCCGTAGCAGGAAGTCGAAATAGCGTTGCGGAATCCTTGACCAACATTGTTTGGGCTCCGTTAAAAGATGGTTTAAAATCCGTATCGCTCTCTGCCAATTGGATGTGGCCCTGCAGAAATGAAGGTGAAGATGCGCGTTTGTATTCGGCAGTGGAATCGCTGTCTGAGTTTGCAATAGCTTTAGGGATCAATGTTCCAACCGGAAAGGATTCATTATCCATGAAGCAAAAGTACAAGGACGGTGAAGTCTTATCTCCAGGAACGGTAATCATTTCTGCTGGTGCGAATTGCAATAACATAACCCAAGTGGTGGAACCTGTTTTGCAAAAAGATGGCGGGGATATTTACTACATCAACATATCCAAGGACAGCCACAAATTGGGCGGTTCTTCCTTTGCACAAATTTTGAACGGTATTGGTGATGAAGCTCCTTCTGTTTTGCGGGCTGATTATCTAAAAACTGTTTTCAACACCTTGCAGAAACTCATCAAAGAAGGTCAAGTTTTAGCTGGGCACGATGTGGCTTCAGGTGGTTTAATCACTACGCTCTTGGAACTTTGTTTTGCTGATAACGATTTGGGTGCCAAATTGGATTTATCCAGCATTGGAGAACAAGATATCATCAAACTATTGTTTTCTGAAAATATTGGGGTGGTATTCCAAGCGAAAGATGTCTCTGTGGAAAAAGTTTTGGAGGCAGCTGGTGTGGAATTTACCAAAATCGGTACTCCAACTTCTGAAAGTACCTTGGAAATCAAAAATAATGGTGTTGAAATAGGATTGAACATTGCTTCCCTGCGTGATACTTGGTTTAAAACATCCTATTTACTGGACAACAAACAGACCGCAAATGGTTTGGCCAAAAATCGTTTCGACAATTACAAGGAACAGCCTTTACACTATACTTTTCCAGAAAATTTTGATGGAAAACTCCCAGTGGCTTCGACTCCACTTAGCAATCGCCCCAAAGCAGCCATCCTTCGCGAAAAAGGAAGCAATTCCGAGCGTGAAATGGCAAACGCGATGTATTTGGCCGGTTTTGATGTAAAAGATGTGCACATGACCGACCTTATTACAGGTAGGGAGACTTTGGAAGACATCCAATTTATTGGTGCAGTGGGTGGTTTTTCCAACTCCGATGTATTGGGAAGTGCCAAAGGTTGGGCAGGCGCCTTTAAATACAACGAAAAGGCCAATAAAGCACTAAAAGATTTCTTCGCCAGACCCGATACACTATCCGTTGGGATTTGTAATGGTTGCCAATTGTTTATGGAGTTGGACCTCATCAACCCAGAGCATGATACTCATGGTAGAATGACCTACAATGACTCACATAAACACGAGAGCAATTTTACCTCGGTAAAAATCCAAAAGAACAACTCTGTGATGCTTTCCAACATGGCAGGCACTACGCTTGGGGTTTGGATAAGTCATGGAGAGGGTAAATTTAGTTTACCCCATACCGAAGACCAATACCACATCGTGGCCAAGTACGGTTACAAAGGCTATCCTGCAAATCCAAACGGAAGTGATTACAACACTGCTATGCTTTGTGATAAGACAGGCCGACATTTAGTAACCATGCCTCACATTGAGCGTTCAACTTTCCCTTGGAACTGGGCTCATTATCCAAAGGATAGAGTCGATGAAATATCTCCTTGGCTACAAGCTTTTGTAAATGCAAGGGAGTGGTTGGAAAACTTGGAGAATTAGTATAATTCACCTCCATTAAGGGTGAAAAATTGGGAATTTTTCAAAATTCACCTTAGGTAATTGTTAAATCTGTTTCATTGTTAAGGTCTGATTTGCTAATTTGCAATCGCTTTACTTAAAACTTACTATGCAAACTGTTACCCGATTATTTGATTTCCCATACTATCAACTTGAAAAATACCCATTAGAAAAATCATTGGTCACTAAAAGTGACGGTAAATGGATAACTACGTCCACCAAAGAATACATAGACAAAGCAAATGCTATAAGTAGAGCTTTGCTTCTGATGGGCGTTAAGCCGAACGATAAGATTGCCATTATTTCCATGACCAACCGAACGGAGTGGAACATAATGGATATTGGTGTCCTACAGATTGGGGCGCAGACCGTTCCTATCTACCCTACCATTTCGGAGGAAGATTATGAATACATCCTAAACCACTCCGAAGCCAAGTATTGCTTTGTTTCATGTGAAGAGGTTTTGGAAAAAGTTCTTGCCATCAGTTCTAATATTAAAAAACTCGAAGAAGTATATTCCTTTGACGAGCTTAATAATTGCAAGAACTGGAAAGATGTATTGGAATTAGGCACTGATGCATCCAATCAAGAGGAAGTTGATAAATTAAAGGAAACGGTAAAACCAGAAGACTTGGCCACCCTGATTTATACCTCAGGAACCACTGGTAAACCTAAAGGTGTTATGCTTTCGCATGACAATATTGTTTCCAATGTTATATCCAGTCAAGAAAGGGTTCCTTTCGAATCCGGTGGCGTTGCGCTCAGTTTTTTACCTGTTTGCCACATTTTTGAACGTATGATTCTCTACTTATACCAATATTGTGGGGTCGAAATCCATTTTGCTGAAGGCCTTGATAAAATCAGTGAAAACATAAAAGAGGTTAAACCCAATGTGATGACGGTGGTGCCCCGACTGTTGGAGAAAGTTTACGATTCCATTATTGCGAAGGGTGCTGCACTTACTGGTATCAAAAAGAAACTGTTCTTCTGGGCTGTTGAAGTAGGCTTAAAATTTGAGCCGTACGGAGCAAAAGGTTGGTGGTACGGAAAAAAATTGGGACTTGCCAGAAAATTGATTTTTAGTAAATGGAAAGAAGGGCTTGGCGGAAACTTATCTGTTATGGTATCCGGTAGTGCTGCTCTTCAACCTAGACTCGCTCGTATTTTCGGTGCAGCGGACATGCCTGTTATGGAGGGATATGGTCTTACTGAAACTTCCCCAGTAATAGCCGTTAACGATCAACGTAACAAGGGATGGAAAATTGGTACGGTTGGAAAGATTATAGATCGGGTCGAAGTAAAGATTGCAGAAGATGGGGAAATCCTATGCAAAGGACCCAATGTGATGATGGGCTACTATAAAGATGCGGAAAAAACCGTACAAGTAATGACTGGCGATTATTTTCATACAGGGGATATAGGTGAAGTAGATGCGGAAGGTTTTTTGCGCATCACTGACCGTAAAAAAGAAATGTTCAAGACTTCGGGAGGAAAATATGTAGCACCGCAGTTATTGGAAAACCGCTTTAAACAATCCCGCTTCATAGAACAGATTATGGTTGTTGGCGAAGGTGAAAAAATGCCCGCCGCATTGATTCAACCTAACTTTGAATTTGTGAAGGAATGGGCCAAACGCCATGACTTGAAATTGGATTCAAATGCAGAGATTGCCAAAAACGGAAAGGTAATCGAACGAATGCAAGAAGAAGTGGATTGGGCCAACCAAGAATTTGCCAAATGGGAAAAAGTGAAACAGTTTAGACTTACTCCGGATGTTTGGACAGTAGAAGAAGGTCTCCTCACCCCTACACTCAAGCTAAAACGAAAGATCATCAAAGCAAAGTTCATCGATTTGTATAATGATATCTATGAACATTGAGCAATTTACAATGTTCAATTAGCAATGACCATTAATCAGCTATCATTTTAGGCTGTCATCCTGAGCGCAGTCAAAGGAGCAGTCGAGAACACACTGTTTTTCAAAAAAAGAAGTATTTGTGATTCCCAGAAAAGCGAAGAATTCATTCTGTTTAAAAGAAGGCTACCCTACTAGAAAAATTTAAAAGCGATAAACCTTCTTCCCTCTTAGCCAAATGTCCAAATAAAACAGCAAAAGTGAATTTAGTTAATTTTAGTTGAAAAAAATCTACACACTTAATCCAATTTATTATGCATGCATAATAAATTTTCATATATTTGAGAACACCAAACCAGTTCTATGAAAGATTTGACCATTGATCACGCCCTTAGGGCTACCTGGCAGGCGGTTAGCAAAATGTACAATGAAGAGGCGAAAAGTTATGGGGTTACAATGGCTATTGGATTTACGTTATTGAGTATTGACCCCAAAGGAGGTACACCAAGCACTACATTGGGTCCCAAAATGGGAATGGAGGCAACTAGTTTATCAAGGATTTTAAAAAGTATTGAGCAAAAAGGATACATACAACGCAAACGTAACCCCAAAGATGGACGCGGAGTCTTGATATTCCTCACCCCATTGGGTTTAGAAAAGCGGGAAGAATCCAAAGAAGTAGTATTGCGTTTCAATCAAGTGGTCAAAGAGCATACTACCCAAGAAGATTTAACTGGTTTTTTTAGCGTCATTGAAACCATTAACAAACTTATTACAGACAAAAAAATCTATATAAAAACAACTAATAATTAAATTACAAACTCGCACATGAAAAGGCATATAAACAAAGTTGCCGTAATCGGTTCCGGAATTATGGGAAGTGGCATTGCCTGTCACTTTGCGAACATTGGGGTCGAGGTGTTGTTGTTGGATATAGTTCCACGCGAACTTAACGACAAGGAAAAAGCCAAAGGACTTACTTTGGAAGATAAAGTGGTACGTAATCGTTTAGTAAACGATTCATTGGCTGCTTCACTAAAATCAAAGCCTTCCCCTATTTACCATCAAAAATTTGCAGACCGAATTACAACTGGGAATATGGAAGATGACATTTCCAAAGTGGCCGATGTGGATTGGATCATTGAAGTGGTAGTGGAACGGTTGGACATCAAAAAACAGGTGTTCGAGAATCTGGACAAACACCGCACACCGGGTACCTTGATAACTTCCAACACTTCTGGCATTCCCATTAAGTTTATGAGTGATGGAAGAAGTGATGATTTCCAGAAGCATTTCTGTGGGACCCACTTTTTTAATCCCGCTCGGTATCTGAAACTTTTCGAAATAATTCCGGGTCCAAAAACTTCACAGGACGTTTTGGAATTCCTAAACGGATACGGAGAGCAGTTCTTGGGAAAAACATCGGTTGTTGCCAAAGACACACCCGCCTTTATCGGTAACAGAATTGGAATCTTCAGTATTCAAAGTCTTTTCCACGCCGTGAAGGATTTGGGGATGACGGTAGAGGAAGTCGATAAGCTGACAGGCCCAGTAATCGGAAGACCGAAATCTGCTACTTTCCGTACGGTTGATGTGGTTGGTTTGGACACCCTCGTGCACGTAGCTAACGGAATCAGTGAGAACTGTAAGGACGACGAACGTCACGAACTGTTCCAATTGCCCGATTTCATTCAAACCATGATGGATAACAAATGGTTGGGCAGCAAATCTGGACAAGGTTTTTATAAAAAGATTAAAGGAGACAATGGCAAGAGTGAAATCCTCACTTTGGATTTGGACTCCATGGACTACCGTTCCAAAAAGAGTGCAAAATTTGCCACTTTGGAACTCACCAAGACCATTGATAAGGTTATTGACCGTTTCCCCATTTTAGTTGGAGGAAAAGACAAGGCAGGTGGATTTTACAGAAAGAGTTTTGGTGCCCTCTTCGCCTACGTCACCCATCGTATTCCTGAAATAACGGACGAACTATACAAGATAGATGATGCCATGAAGGCAGGTTTTGGCTGGGAACACGGACCTTTCCAAATTTGGGATGCCGTGGGTCTGGACAAAGGTCTTGAACTGATCAAAGCAGAAGGTTTGGAAGCCGCTTCATGGGTTTCCGAAATGAAAGAGGCAGGAATTGATTCCTTCTACACCGTAAAGGAGGGCAACACCTACTTCTACGATATTCCTAAAAAGACCATGGAGAAAGTTCCGGGTCAGGATGCATTCATCATTTTGGACAATATCAGAAAAACAAAAGAAGTCTTCAAAAATAGCGGTGTTGTTATCGAAGATTTGGGCGATGGAATCCTGAACTGTGAATTCCAATCTAAAATGAATACCATTGGCGGTGACGTACTCGCTGGTTTGAATAAAGCAGTGGACCTTGCTGAAAAAGATTTTGCAGGATTGGTTATCGGTAACCAAGCGGCCAATTTCTCTGTAGGAGCAAATATCGGAATGATTTTTATGATGGCCGTGGAACAAGAATATGATGAGCTGAATATGGCTATCAAAATGTTCCAAGACACCATGATGCGGATGAGATATTCTTCAATTCCCACAGTTTCTGCTCCACACGGCATGGCATTAGGTGGTGGTTGCGAACTCTCAATGCATGCCGATAAAGTGGTAGCTGCGGCCGAAACCTATATTGGTTTGGTGGAATTTGGTGTAGGTGTAATTCCTGGCGGAGGTGGCTCCAAGGAAATGGCCCTTCGCGCTGCTGATACTTTTAGAAAAAATGATGTAGAGTTGAATGTATTGCAGGAATATTTCTTGACCATCGGAATGGCCAAGGTATCAACATCAGCTTATGAAGCCTTTGATTTGGGCATCTTGCAAAAAGGAAAAGATGTAGTGGTGGTTAATAAAGACCGTCAGATTGCGACTGCCAAAGCACATGCTAAAATAATGGCAGATGCAGGTTACACCAAACCTGTGAAACGCAAAGATGTAAAAGTGCTTGGAAAGCAGGCTCTCGGTATGTTCTTGGTAGGAACAGATTCCATGGAAGCTGGACATTACATTTCAGAGCACGACAAAAAGATTGCCGATAAATTGGCCTATGTTATGGCTGGTGGTGACCTTTCAGAAGCTACTATGGTAACCGAACAATATCTTTTGGATTTGGAACGAGAAGCATTCTTGTCCCTTTGTACGGAAAGAAAGACCTTGGAACGTATTCAGCACATGTTGAAAACAGGAAAACCACTTAGAAATTAGATGAATTGGATTAATCGAATTATCCATAAATCAAAGAATCCAAAGAAAAAATGAAAACAGCATATATAGTAAAAGGATATAGAACAGCCGTTGGCAAAGCCCCTAAAGGTCTGTTCAGGTTTAAGCGACCAGACGAACTGGCTGCAGAAACCATTGAACATATGATGAAAGAGCTTCCTCAATTGGACAAAAAACGTATTGATGACGTTATCGTTGGGAACGCCATGCCCGAAGCCGAGCAAGGCTTAAATATGGGAAGGCTTATTTCGCTTATGGGACTTGACATTGAGGATGTACCAGGTGTAACCGTGAACCGTTATTGCGCGTCAGGGTTGGAAACCATAGGGATTGCTACAGCCAAAATCCAATCGGGAATGGCAGATTGTATCATCGCAGGAGGGGCAGAAAGCATGAGCTACATCCCCATGGGAGGTTATAAACCAACTCCCGATTACGCAACAGCTAAAGAAGGTCACGAAGACTATTATTGGGGCATGGGCCTAACCGCAGAGGCCGTTGCAAAACAGTTCAAGGTTTCTCGTGAGGACCAAGATGAATTTGCCTTCAATTCACATATGAAAGCCTTGAAAGCTCAAGCAGAAGATCGTTTCCAAGACCAAATTGTACCCATTGAGGTGGAACACACCTTTGTGAACGAATCAGGGAAAAAGGAAACCAAGAATTACACGGTCAATAAAGATGAAGGGCCACGAAAAGGGACCAACATACCTACCTTGAACAAACTAAGACCTGTGTTTGCTGCAGGAGGAAGTGTTACCGCTGGTAATTCCTCACAAATGAGTGACGGAGCTGCCTTTGTAATGGTAATGAGTGAAGACATGGTGAAAGAATTGAACTTAGAACCCATTGCCCGCTTGGTAAACTATGCTGCAGCAGGTGTAGAGCCAAGAATCATGGGGATAGGACCTGTGAAAGCCATTCCAAAAGCTTTAAAACAAGCTGGAATGAAGCAGGACCAAATAGACCTTATTGAATTGAACGAAGCATTTGCATCACAATCATTGGCCGTTATCCGAGAGCTTGGACTAAACCAAGATATTGTTAATGTAAATGGAGGAGCCATCGCATTGGGCCACCCATTGGGATGCACAGGAGCTAAACTTTCGGTCCAGCTTTTTGATGAGATGAGAAAACGGGAGATGAAAGGTAAATACGGTATGGTCACCATGTGTGTAGGTACTGGACAAGGTGCTGCCGGTATATTCGAGTTCCTAAATTAAAATTACTAAACACAATAAATCATGAGCGATACAAAAGAAAAAGACATACTGAGAGGAGGTCAATTTTTGGTCAAGGAGACCAAATGTGAGGACGTATTCACCCTTGAGGACCTCAACGAAGAACAAAAAATGATGCGCGAAAGCACTAAGGAGTTTGTAGACAGAGAACTATGGGCACATTGGGAGCGTTTCGAAAAAAAAGATTACGCCTACACGGAAGAATGTATGAGAAAAGCAGGTGAGCTTGGTCTTTTGAGTGTAGCTGTTCCCGAAGCCTATGGAGGTATGGGAATGGGATTTGTTTCCACCATGCTGGTCTGTGATTATATTTCAGGTGCCACGGGATCCTTCAGTACTGCTTTTGGAGCACATACTGGAATTGGAACCTTGCCAATTACCTTGTATGGAACCGAAGAGCAAAAACAAAAATACGTGCCAAAACTTGCCACTGGTGAATGGTTTGGCGCGTATTGTTTGACAGAGCCGGGAGCTGGGTCAGATGCAAACTCAGGTAAAACCAAAGCAGTGCTCTCCGACGATGGGAAGTATTATAGCATTACGGGGCAAAAAATGTGGATATCCAACGCTGGTTTCTGCAACCTATTTATTGTTTTTGCCAGAATCGAAGATGATAAAAACATTACTGGGTTTATCGTGGAAAACGACTCGGAAAATGGAATTTCCTTTGGTGAAGAAGAAAAGAAGTTGGGAATCCACTCCTCTTCTACCCGTCAGGTATTTTTCAATGAAACCAAAGTTCCCGTTGAAAATATGTTGTCTGAAAGAGGAAATGGATTCAAGATTGCCATGAACGCACTAAATGTGGGTAGGATTAAATTGGCAGCCGCATGTTTGGAAGCTCAAAGAAGAGTTATTGGTGAGGCTATCAAATATGCCAACGAACGTATTCAATTTAAAACACCAATCATAAACTTTGGTGCCATCAAAGCAAAAATTGCAGACATGGCCACCAACGTTTATGTGGATGAAGCTGCCTGCTATCGCGCCGCAAAAAATATCGAGGACAGAATTGCTATTCGCGAAGCAAGTGGAAACTCCCACCAAGAAGCAGAGCTTAAAGGTGTAGAGGAATACGCTATTGAATGTTCCATTTTAAAAGTGGCCGTTTCTGAACACGTTCAGCATACCACAGATGAAGGTATCCAAGTATTCGGAGGAATGGGCTTTAGCGCCGACACTCCAATGGAATCTGCGTGGAGAGATGCCCGTATTTCTAGAATTTATGAAGGTACCAACGAAATAAACCGTATGCTTTCCGTAGGAATGTTGGTAAAAAAGGCCATGAAAGGTCATGTTGACTTACTAGGTCCAGCTACGGCTGTGGGTGAAGAATTGATGGGTATCCCATCGTTTGAAACACCTGATTTCTCTGAAGTGTTATCAGAAGAAAAAGACTTGATTGTCCGATTGAAAAAAGTATTCTTGATGATTGCAGGAAGTGCCGTTCAAAAATTTGGACCGGATTTGGAAAAACATCAGATGTTGTTGATGGCTGCATCCGATATCCTGATTCAAACCTATATGGCAGAATCTGCTATTTTAAGAACTGAGAAAAATGCAAAACGTTTTGGTGAAGAAGCCCAGGCAGCACAAATAGCCATGTCCAAGTTGTATTTGTACAGGGCGGTCGACATTGTTCAACAAAAAGGAAAGGAAGCTATAGTTTCTTTTGCGGAAGGTGATGAACAGCGTATGATGCTAATGGGACTTAAACGCTTTACCAAGTATACAAACCAACCCAATGTTGTGAAACTTAGAACGCAAATTGCCGATAAAGTTGCCGCAGATAATGGGTATACCTTTGACTAATTCAAATATTTGTTGGGATGAAAACCCAGTAGGATTTGAAAACGCCCCAAATTGGGGCGTTTTTTTATTTGTCAACTTATGGATTCCAATATTTTCTCCTCCCCTTGCTTTTTGGAGAAGTTTATAGCACATTCTATAAGGGCTAAATGTGAATACGCCTGTGGGAAGTTCCCCAGCAATCGTTTCGTTTTAAAATCAATATCCTCACTAAATAGCCCTAAATGATTACTATAGCTCAATAATCGTTCAAAACGCTCCAAAGCCTTTTCCTCCTCTCCAATTTTGAACAAGGCATTGATAAACCAAAACGTACAAATAGTGAATGATGAAGATGGAAGTCCAAAATCATCTTCATTTTTATAGCGGTACAAAAGCCCATCATTGCTAAGCCCTTCTTCAATTGCCTTTACGGTGCTTACATATTTTGGATCACGGGCGTGAATAAAACCATAGGGTTCCATCAACAATACGGAAGCATCCAAATGGCGGGATCCATAGCTCTGTACAAATGCGTTGATATCACTATTCCAGGCATTTTCATGGATGTCATCCTTAATTTTTTGCTCAAGTGCAGTCCAACGTTCCAACTTTCTCGTTTTTCCAAACATATTCGCCACCTTTATGGCACGGTCCAAGGCTACCCAACACAAAACCTTGGAGAAAGTAAAATGTTTGTCTTCCCCACGAAATTCCCAAATACCCTTATCTGGTTCCTCCCAGTGTTTTCCAACGATCCATACAATACCTTTGGTAATGCTCCATAGTTCCTCAACATTCTCAATATCGTTGCTAAAGTTTTTCAACTGCTCGTAAATCACATCCATCAAAATTCCATAAATATCGTTTTGACGTTGTTTATATGCAGCATTCCCTACACGAACAGGCTTGGAATCTTTGTAACCATCAAAATGGCTCAAAGTCCTTTCGGTCAATGTTTTTTCCTTATTGATACCGTACATAATTTGGAGTTTTTCATCCTTATCAGGCATTAAATCAATAATAAACTGAAGATAACGCTTCGCGGAGTTCTTATGCCCTAACTCGGAAACCACTTTGATCACCATGGATGCATCTCTAATCCAACAAAAACGGTAATCCCAGTTCCTTACTTCACCAATGGTCTCTGGGAGAGATGTGGTAGCAGCGGCCAAAACAGCACCTGTTTTGTCATAAGTCAACATTTTTAAGGTTATGGCACTTCTGATTATATCATCTTTAAACTTTTGGTAGTTTGGGGTTTTAGCGGACCAATCCAACCAGTACACCCTGGTACGTTCCAGTTCCAACCCCATTGTATCGGTAGTCGGCATCAATATTTTTTCGTTGTAACAAATCAAAAAATATCCGTCTTCCACCAAGGTTATCTCATCCCCTTCCAAAATACGTTCTTTATCAAAAGAAGTATACATAAAAAGCGTATCATATTTTAACTTATGGGTAAGGCTGGCAATAAAATCTTCCTTAACAAAATGCTTGGTGGCCCCTAACCCATATTCCAATTTAGGATCATATTTTACCGTAAATTTTGGCGCACCCGAAACATATTTCACGTATCGAATAATCTCTGGCTGGGCTTTGTACTTTCCATTCATTTTGTGGTGACGGGGCATAAAGTCATGCACCTCAAAAACATTGTCCCCTTCGGAGTACCGAGTAATCAAGATTGCGGTGTTACGATAATATTCTTGCTCAATGGTATAACTCCCTTTGGGAAGTACTTCAAAACTGCCTCCTTTTTTCTCGTCCAATAATTTTGCAAATATTGAAGTTGAGTCAAATTGCGGTAAACAGCACCAGTCTATGGAGCCTTCTTTGGAAATCAACGCCGCACTCCTGCAATTTCCTATAATTCCGTAATTCAAGTTGTCCATAGATCAAAAATTATCAAAAGGGTTAGAATGAATTGGTTTTGCGCTCGAATTTCCCGATTTTTAAAGAAACAAAAAATTAAAATAGGTCAAAAATCATCCTTTTATGGGCAAAACTATCATAATCTCAAATCGACTACCCGTTCAATTACAAATTAGCAATGGAACTCTTAATGCGATACCAAGTGTTGGAGGATTGGCAACAGGAATGAAATCTGTTCATAGCGGAGGTGAAAGTTTATGGATAGGTTGGTCAGGGTTAACCGATGAGGATATCCCTGAAGCACTTGAAGATGATATTGACAAAGCCCTGGAAGAACATGGCTGTGCCAAAGTAAAGTTGAATTCCGATGAAATTGATGGTTTTTACTACGGGTTCAGCAACAGGACCATTTGGCCCCTATTCCATTATTTTTTGAAATATTCCGAGTTTGAACTGAATTATTGGGACACCTACAAAGCGGTGAACCAGAAGTTTGCTGATGCCATCATAGAAAATTCAACTGAAGACGATACTATTTGGGTGCATGATTACCAACTGATGCTCGTACCTCAAATGGTACGAGAAAAACGTCCCGATACCACCATCGGCTTCTTCTTACATATTCCCTTTCCTTCTTTTGAGATATTCCGAACATTGCCATGGCGTGAAGAAATTTTAGAAGGATTGTTGGGCTCGGACCTTATCGGTTTCCATACGTACGACTATGAAAGACACTTTTTGAGTTCTGTGAGAAGACTTATTGGCCTCGACGTAAGCTTTAACGAGATTTATTTGGACAACAGAGTTATAAAAGTAGATTCCTTCCCTATGGGAATCGATTACAAAAAGTTTAGGGATGCCGCCGTATTGCACGATTCCAAAAGCAAAGAGGGACGCAGTGACCTACAACTCCGTTTGGATAATCACAAAGCATCTGCACCCGATACCAAACTCATCCTTTCCATTGACCGTTTAGATTACAGTAAGGGCATTGCAAAACGTATCAATGCCTTTGAATACTTCCTTCAGAAATACCCAGAATACAAGGAAAAGGTGAGATTAATCATTTTGGCGGTACCCTCCCGCTCCAATGTACCCCAATATCAATTGTTGAAAAGAGAAGTTGATGAATTGGTGGGGAGGATCAATGGTGAGCTGTCGACGGTAAATTGGACGCCTATTTGGTACTTCTACCGCTCTTTGCCCTTCGAAAGTTTGATAGACCTTTACACTTCTAGCGATATTGCATGGCTTACACCACTACGAGATGGGATGAATTTGGTGGCCAAGGAATACATCGCCACACGAACAGATAAATCCGGAGTGCTTATTTTGAGTGAAATGGCCGGATCTGCTTACGAAATGAACGAAGCACTTTTAATAAACCCAAACAACTTTGAGCAGCAGGCAGACACCCTGAAGCTAGCCCTAAATATGCCCTTGGAAGAGCAGGTATCTCGAAACTCTTTTTTACAAAAAAGGTTGGAACGCTACAATGTTGAAGTTTGGGCCAATGAATTCATGAATGCCCTGAAAGAAAACAGGGATTTGGGTAAAGCTTTTATTTCCGAAAAAATGTCATCCGAAATATTGTTGTCCATTGAAGCGGAATATTCAAAATCGAAAAAACGATTGTTGTTCCTTGATTATGATGGAACCTTGGCTGGATTCCACAAAGACCCTCAAAAAGCTTCTCCCGATGAGGAGCTATATGAGCTTTTGGACGAATTACACCAACAAAAAGATACTACTGTGTTTTTAATAAGTGGAAGGGACAAACAAACCTTTGGACGCTGGTTCTTGCCCAAAAAATATAACATGATTGTGGAACATGGTGTCTGGATTTCTAGAAATGGTGATGAATTTAAAATGTTGGAACAAGTAAAAGGAGAATGGATGGGTAAAATTAGACCTGTTTTGGAATCCTTTGTGGATAGAACTCCGGGCTCTTTTATTGAAGAAAAGAATTATTCTTTGGCCTGGCATTACAGAAACACAGATCCTGATTTTGGAACAAAAAGAGCTACTGAGCTCAACACCGTATTACGAAGTTTAATCGGTAATGACGACATTAGTGTATTAAATGGAAACAAGGTAATGGAAATAAAAAGCAGCAACGTGAACAAAGGTAGGGCTGCTACTCGTATGTTAAGTGAAGACGATTACGACTTTGTTTTTGCCATTGGTGATGACTGGACAGATGAATTTATGTTCCAAGAACTGCCCGACTCGGCCATTACAGTTAAAGTTGGACTCAAAAAAACACAGGCCAAATACCATGTGGAAAATACTGCAAGGGTAAGGCAACTTTTAAAACGTTTTACAAAACCATGATACGAACAGTTTTCATTATTTGCTTTTTATTGGTTAATGGCCATGGATGGGCCCAGACAGAAACAGAGGTGTATCTTTTTGACCTAGAAGTAAACAATGGAAAACCGGTTCTTACCAATCCCAAAAATATTTCCAATAACCCGGGTTACGACAACCAACCTTCATTTTGGGATGATGAAACCGTTTTGTTTGCATCCACACGGGAAAACCAAACCGACATCCTTCAGTTTAATGTGAACAAGGGCAGTACCTCAACATGGTTGACCTACACCACGGCAGGTAGTGAATATTCACCCTTGCGCATTCACAATAAAAATGCCATTTCTGCTATTCGATTGGATATGGATGGTTTACAACGCTTGTATGAATACAATTTTAAAACGAGTGAATCTACCCCAATCACAGATTTGAAAATTGGATACCATGTTTGGTTCAACGACCATATTCTGGTTGCAACCGTTTTGGTGGAAAATCGAATGGACCTAAAAATTATCAACCTAGAAGAAGGCACCCAAAAAACAGTTTACCAAAACGTAGGACGGTCGCTACATAACATACCCAATACCGATTTAGTCAGTTTTATTGCCAAAAAGAGTAATACATGGCAAATTTTGTCCTTAGACCCGATAACTGGTGAGTCAAAAAAAATAACGAACACTTATGACCTTGAGGAAGACCTTTGTTGGTTGGATGAAAACACCATTGTTACCGGAGCAGGGAAAAAACTTTTAGCGTTAGATGTAAACTCCAAAGGTTCTAATTGGGAAACCATTATTGAATTTGACCAAGAAGAAATCAACAATATAAGTCGTATTGCCATTAGCCCTAACTCAAAAAGATTGGCTTTTGTCGCCGAGGAATCACCAGCAAAAATTATTCAAAATCAAGTAACGGCATTTAATAATAGGGATTTGGATGCTTTTGTGGGTTGTTTTTCAGATGATGTTCTGGTAAGTCGTTTTCCCAATGAAAAAATGTATCAAGGTAATGACAAAGTGCACGAAAACTATAGTCGCTTTTTTGAAAACGTCAAGAACTCAAGTGTAGAGGTAATTAATCGAATTGTACTCGGAAACACCATAATCGATGAGGAAATCACCAAAGTTGATAGCCGAGATGGGCGCCAGGTTGCCATTTACCAAGTGCAAAACGGGTTTATTTCATCTATGACATTTGTCTTTCCCGACGGACCATTAACCGATGCGGAAAAAATTGTACAAGAACAACTGGAAGCATACAATAATCGAGATATTAAGGCCTTTGCAGACACTTACGCAGATGATGTTGAACTTTACCAATTTCCAAAAACATTCCAATCCAAAGGTAAACCCAAACTTGTTCAGCAATACGGTGCATTTTTTGAAAACACCCCTGATTTACATTGTGAAATAAAAAACAGAATTGTTATCGGAAACAAGGTGATTGACGAAGAATCGGTCACCATCAATGGAGAAATTTTGAAAGCCATTGCCATCTACGAAGTGGAAAATGGCCAAATTGCGAAGGTGACCTTTATCCAAAATTAGACATTTCGTTTTTTAACAATCTTTCAAGTTCTAACATAAAACTGCTTTGAGTAGTTTTCGCTATTTTTATGGTTCAAATTTTCAAGGAAAAACTCAACTCAAACTAATTATGAAAAACTACCTCCCCCTAATTTTTGCTTTTTTTATCCTATCACTTTCACAAGCTCAAACGGACACACGTATTTACGATATCATCAATGATGTATCAGCCGAACGCATCGAGAGCGATGTTACAACGCTTGTAAACTTCGGAACACGACACACGTTAAGCGATACTGTTTCCCAAACTCGGGGGATAGGTGCCGCTCGAAGATGGATTAAGTCAGAATTTGAAAAAATATCATCAAGCTGCGGAGATTGTTTGGAAGTCTTCTATCAAAAAAACCTGATTGAAAAAGGAGATAACGCCCGAATTGTAAAAGATGTTGAAGTGGTAAACGTAGTAGCCATTCAAAGGGGAACCAAATTCCCGAACCGCTTCATTATTATGAGTGGAGATATCGACTCCCGTGTGAGCGACCCAACCAACTATACTTCAGATTCACCCGGAGCCAACGATAATGCCAGCGGAATGGCTGGGACAATTGAAGCATCGCGAGTACTTTCCAAGTACAAGTTTGAAAGCAGCATTATTTATCTGGGTCTTTCCGGCGAAGAGCAAGGACTTTATGGTGGAAAAGGAATGGCCGCTTATGCCAAGGAGAAAGGATGGGACATAGTAGGTATCCTCAATAATGATATGATTGGAAACATCACAGGTGTTGATGGTGTAGTAAGCAATAGGGATTTCCGAATCTTTTCAGAGCCCGTTCCTCCAACAGAAACCGAACAACAACGTAGAGCAAGACGTTTTTACGGTGGCGAAGTGGATGGGATTTCCCGTCAGTTGGCAAGGTACGTGTACAAAACTACCAAAACCTATATGCCAGAAATGAACCCCATGATGATTTACCGTTTGGATAGATTTGGCCGTGGTGGGCACCACAGACCATTTAACGATGCCGGCTTTGCAGGTATTCGAATTATGGAGGCGCATGAAAATTACACCCAACAACACCAAGATATTCGTGTAGAAGATGGTATCGCCTATGGTGATGTGTTGGAACATGTCAATTTTGGGTATGCTAAAAAACTGACCTCAGTAAACGCCATAAACTTGGCATCTATTGCCTGGGGCCCTCCAGCTCCAGAAACTGTAGAAATTGGTGGAATCGTAGAACCTAATGCAAAACTAAGATGGAGTAAGGTAGAAGGTGCAGTAGGCTATAAAATTTATTGGAGAGATACCACCTCCCCTACTTGGGACAATTACAAGTATGTAGGCGATGTCAGCGA
Source organism: Flagellimonas lutimaris (assembly GCF_003581615.1). Taxonomy (GTDB): domain Bacteria; phylum Bacteroidota; class Bacteroidia; order Flavobacteriales; family Flavobacteriaceae; genus Flagellimonas; species Flagellimonas lutimaris. Next base: position 109,257 of record NZ_QXFH01000072.1, on the reverse strand, counting down.
ACATACCCTAGAAGGTATTGTTATTGACAATTTCTTTTTTGGTGTAGCTGCCGTTGGAAAAGATGGGCACGAAAGCCCTGTGGCTTTCCCAAACAAGGTTTTTAGATAATTACAAGTTTACATATGAAACAAAGTTTCTTTCTTATTGCCCTATTATTGGGGGCTTGGGCCATCAATGCACAAAATTTCACCAGACAGGATACCCTAAGGGGCAGCATAACACCAGAAAGGGAATGGTGGGACTTGAACTATTACGATCTAAATGTAAAAGTGGAACCCTTCAAAAAGTTTATTTCAGGTTATAATATTGTTCGGTATAAGGTGCTAGAGCAGGCAAAAACGCTTCAAATTGACCTCCAAGCACCCATGAAAATCGAATCCATAGTTCAAGATGGCAGAAAACTAAAGTTTATATCTGAAGGAAACGCGCATTTTATCAAACTGAAGAAAAAACAAATACCTGGAGAATTTAATCAACTTAAAATAACATACTCTGGGTATCCACGTGAAGCTGTTAGAGCTCCATGGGATGGCGGTTTTTCTTGGAAAGAAGACGAAAACGGAAATCCATTTGTTGCCACCTCTTGCCAAGGTTTGGGAGCAAGTGTTTGGTGGCCCAATAAAGACCACATGTACGACGAGGTGGACAGTATGCGCATTAGCGTGACTGTTCCCAAAGACCTGATGGATGTTTCGAACGGACAATTGGAAAGTGTTGAGGATAAAGGCGATTTCAAAACCTACAATTGGGCAGTTAAAAACCCCATCAATAACTACGGTGTTAATGTAAACATTGGAAATTATACACAATTTGGTGAAATTTATGAAGGGGAGAATGGTCCCTTAAAGTTGGATTATTACGTTTTGCCCGAAAATTTGGAAAAAGCCAAAAAACAATTTGCTCAAACCCCTATGATGATGCGGGCCTTTGAACATTGGTTTGGCCCCTACCCTTTTTACGAAGATGGCTTTAAATTAGTGGAAGTACCGTATTTGGGGATGGAGCACCAAAGTTCTGTCACCTATGGAAACAAATATCAAAACGGCTATTTGGGACGAGATCTATCAGGCACCGGTTGGGGTCTACAGTTTGATTTTATTATTATTCACGAGGCAGGCCACGAATGGTTTGCCAACAACATAACCTACAAAGATATTGCCGATATGTGGGTACACGAAGGGTTTACCGCTTACTCGGAAAACCTGTATCTTGATTATCATTTTGGCAAAAAAGCATCAGCTGAATATGTTATTGGAACTCGAGCCAACATTCAAAACGACAAACCTATTATTGGTCCTTATGGGGTAAACAAAGAAGGTTCTGGCGATATGTACTACAAAGGGGCCAACATGTTGCACACCCTTCGCCAATTGGTGGAAGACGATGATAAATGGCGTCAAATGTTACGAGGCCTCAACAAAGAATTCTACCATCAAACGGTTACTTCCGCGCAAATCGAAAACTATTTAAGTGAGATGTCCGGGAAGGATTTATCAGCTTTCTTTAATCAATACTTGCGTACAACCATGATTCCTAAATTGGAATACAAAATGGAAGATGGTTCTATTACTTACCGGTATGATAATATTGTGAAGGATTTTGATATGCCTATTAGAATCTTTGTGGAGGGTTTGGAAAAATGGCTCTTCCCTTCTGCTGAATGGAAAGCGGAGAAATTAGATGGAGCCCAAGTTGATTTTGACAAAAACTTCTACATAGAGACCCAAAAAATATAGTTTGAAAAAGCATCCTGAGCATTATTTTAAAAATGATGAAGAGTGGCGCGAATGGCTTCATGAAAATCATGAAACGCAAATTGGTGTCCACTTGATTTTTTACAAGGTGGAACACCATAAAGAAAGTATGCGATGGGAAGAAGCCGTAAAAGTTGCCCTTTGTTATGGATGGATAGATAGTACCGTGAGAAGTCTCGGCAATGGAAAACGCAAACAATACTTCTGCCCCAGAAAACCCAAAAGCACTTGGAGTAAATTGAACAAGAATTATATAAAAGAGTTAAAGACCGATGGATTGATTCACAAAAGTGGTTTAAAAGCCATTGAAGTGGCCAAGAAAAATGGTTCTTGGACCGAACTGGACGATGTGGAAAATGGTGTGGTTCCGGAAGATTTGCAAAAAGTTTTTGACAATCACCAAACCGCTTATAAAAACTTCAAAAGTTTTACCAACAGCCAAAGAAAAAGCTATCTCTATTGGTTAAAACAGGCCAAGCGGGAAGAAACCCGAAAAAAAAGAATCATGGAAATTGTATCCCTTTCAGAAAATAACATCAAATACAGAAACCAATAAGGTCACTCCTTACCATATTTTCTGTGGTAGATAAACGCAGCTACTCCTCCAATAAGGGCAAACACACTCAGCATCCAAAACACATTTTGATGCCCCAGTTCCTCACCCGGGTGTGCATCCAAAAGCATTCCGTAGGCCGGACCAGCAAATACATCGGGCGTATAGCCAATCAACGAAATGAGTCCAACAGCTGTTCCCGTTAAGGTCAACGGAATTTTACCAACGTGCATTACTCCAAAATACAAGGCCCGTGTGGCATAAACCCCAGCAGCAATTACAACAACGGACATAAAGAACAAAAGTGTGGTTGTCGGAGCTATTGCCCCACTGGCAAATAGCAAGCCTCCGATTAGTGTCAAAATAAAGCTCAGCACCAACAACCAAGTGATTTTGAGCCTATCTGCAATCAAACCAAATAGAATACCTGTTGTAGGACGGAGAAATTGTAGTAAGGTTCCAACTTTGGCCGAATCCACTTGATTATACAACATGACCTCTTCTGCATATTGCGAAATAATATCAGTAATCTTATATCCTACGTAACCACAGAGAATAATTACCATCAACAGCCAAACCGAAGGTAGTTTTAAGACTTGTTTAATATCTGCCCAGGAAATACGATTACGAATCAGCTTTTCATCGTTATCACTAGTTTTCATAAAAAACCACACTAAAACGCCTACCAAGATGATAATTGCGGATGAGAAATACAGCACATACGTAAACGCATCCTTTCTGTCTTGAAGAGTAGCTATTTCAGGAGATTCCAATAAAAAAAAGGAGAAGACTACAACCCCCATCAAACCGAACAAGGCACCAGTTAGTCCGCGACCGCCATCGAGAAAACCGAACGCTTTTCCCTGTGAATCGGCGCCACCCCAAATCCTTGTTGCTTTGATCATGGGAGCCCAAAAGAGGAAAATTGTGGTAAAGCCCCACCAACCGTACAATACCTGAAGCACCCATAAAGCAGGGTATTGAGCAAACAAAAATCCTCCCAATGCGGTCATCCATAAAGCAATGGCAATCAATTTTCGAGGTTGATATTTGTCGGCCAAAGGTCCACCAAAAACATAGGAGATCATAGCGACCAATCCGTATACCGAAAAGCACAGTCCTAGTTGGACATTGTCCAACTCCAAAACATCCAGTACGGTTGGTCTAAAAACACGCGGTAATACAAAAGGAAGGATAAAGATGGCCTCACCCGATAGAATCAACAATAGTAAATAGAACCAACTTGGCTTAGTTTCCTTCAAAATTTGGATTTGGTTAAAAATCACTAAAAAAAGTGGAATAACCCAAACGCTGGCAAAATAAAAATTCAGGTATCTTTAAAGCATCATAAAACAACCTTGAATGAATCGACTACTCTTTTTATCACTGCTACTTATTATCTCCAGTTGCAAAAAAGAAATTACCAATAACTACGAATTGGCAATTACCAATGCAAATGTCATTCATCTGGAAACAGGAAATGTTGAACAACAAAACATTTACATTTCCAATGGGAGAATCCAAGTAGTTACCGCGATAGATTCCGTGGCTAATATCGAAGCTGATTCCACTATTGATGCCACCGGGAAATATGTATTGCCCGGTTTTTGGGACAACCACATTCACTTAAGAGGCGGTGATTCATTAATTGCCAACAACAAGAACTTTTTAAAGCTTTTTATAGCCAATGGAATAACCACGGTGCGTGATGCAGGTGGCGACCTTACCCATGCTGTGATGGAATGGAAACATCAAATTGCTGAGGAAGACCTCATTGGCCCTACCATTTTCACGGCGGGTCCAAAAATTGATGGTCCTAGCGCCACTTGGGCAGGCTCTTTAGAGGTGGAAACCGAAGAAGATATTACAGAAGCGTTGGATTCTTTGGAAGCCTTGAACGTCGACTTTGTAAAGATTTATGATAGTAGGATTTCACCTGAAAACTACCTAAGAACTATCCAAGAAACCAAAAAAAGAGGATTCACCGTATCGGGACATATGCCGTTTACGGTCACTTTGGGTGAAACCGTTGATGCCGGCATGGACGGTATTGAGCATTTGTACTACATTATGAAAGGGTGTGCGAGCAACGAAATTGAGGTTACGGATAAATTAAACAGGGGCGAAATGGGTTTTTGGGGTGCCATGCCCGCACTCATGGGTGCCTATTCGGATAGTACGGCCCAAAATACCTTTAACAAGTTAAAAGAGAGCGATGTTTTTGTGGTCCCGACACTTCATATTGGAAAAACATTGAGTTACTTGGATGAAGTGGACCATTCCAAAGATCCTTATTTAAAATATATGGGGAACGGAATTATAAAAACCTATCAAGGTAGGATAAAATCCGCATTAAATTCCACGGAAGAAGCCCGAGAAAACAGAAAACAATTGGATACTTTTTTTGGTGAATTGGCCAATTCACTTAATTCCGCAGGAGTACAACTTTTGGCGGGGTCGGACAGCGGAGCGTTCAACTCCTACACCTACCCTGGTATATCGTTGCACAAAGAATTACAAGTTATGGTGGAAAACGGTATATCACCACTGGATGCACTTCGTACATCAACAGTAAATGGAGCCAAATTTTTGAACCAAACCAATAATTATGGAGCTGTTTCCAAAGGAAAAGTTTCAGATTTGGTCATTTTAGATGAGAACCCTTTGAAAAACATCGAAAACACCGAAAAGATTTTTTCCGTGATTAAAGGAACCCAAGTGTTTTCTAAAAGACAACTGCAAGAGTTATTGAACAACTCCGTGATAGATTAATTCCAAACAACCCGAACATGCAACCAAAACATTATTTTTTCTTACTTCTATTTTTGTGTTTGAACAGTTTGCATTCACAAACCCTATTAATTCCTGAACGCGTTTTTGATGGTGAACGAATGCATGAGGATTGGGTCGTAGCTGTAAATGAAAACCGAATTACCTACGCTGGCCCAATGAATGGATTAAAAAAAGCTAGCTCTTACACCAAACAAGAATTAAAGGGCATGACCTTAATGCCTGGTATTATTGAGGGACACTCACATTTATTGTTGCATCCGTACAACGAAACCGAATGGAACGACCAAGTATTGAAGGAATCTCCCACGGAAAGAGCCATTAGAGGCGTAGTTCATGCTAAAAAATCTTTAATGGCAGGAGTAACCTCCATGCGAGACCTAGGTTCCGAAGGAGCAGCATACACCGACGTCTATCTTAAAAAAACTATAGATGATGGTATTGTTCCCGGCCCACGTACTTTAATGGCTGGGCCTGCCATTGTAGCAACAGGTGCTTATGGCCCAAAAGGATTCCATGATGGGGTCAAAGTGCCTTTGGGAGCAAATCCCGTGAGTGGCAGTAGCGAAGCAATCAAAGAGGTCCGAACCCAATTGGGCAACGGTGCCAATTTTATTAAAATTTATGCAGATTATCGTTGGGGTTCAGGCGAGCCTTCACAACCTACATTTTTACAAGAAGAGATAACTGCCATGGTTTCGGCGGCCACTACTGCGGGACGTTATGTTGTGGCACATGCAAGTACCCCCGAAGGTATGAAGAGAGCGATATTGGCTGGCGTGGAGACGATAGAGCACGGAGATGGAGCAACCATGGAAGTATTAAAATTGATGAAAGAGCGCAACATAGCCCTTTGCCCTACTCTCGCTGCAGGGGACGCCATTGAGCAATACAAAGGTTGGAGAAAAGGTGCCCAAGCCGACCCAGAACGCATAGCCAAAAAGAAAAAATCATATCAATTGGCTTTGGAGTCGGGAGTCGATATTGTTTTCGGAGGAGATGTTGGTGTATTTACCCATGGCGAAAACTACAGGGAACTGGAACTTATGGTCGAATATGGAATGGAGCCCATTAAAGCCTTACAATCAGCGACCTCTGTGAATGCAAGAATTCTACATTTTGATGGATTGGGGAGTATTCAAAATGGATATTTAGCCGATATTATTGCAGTAAAAGGCAATCCCTTAGAAGATATCTCGCAAATGAAAAATGTTGGATTTGTGATGAAAGATGGTATTGTCTATAAAAACGAATAAACCTCTATATCTCAACCAGGCTTCATTAACATCATTTTAAGAATTGAGGCACGGGTTTTTGGTATCTTTAGGCGACTAAAAAAAGACCATATGTCCACGGCTTATCGGCTTTTTCAGATACTGACTAAACTCAAAAAACAACAAACTCAACTAATGAAAAAATCAATTTTCTTCTTTTTCTTGCTAATTGCAGCAAGTATTACAGCACAAGAATTTAACATGGACTTGGTTCAGGATATGAAACCAAGAAACATTGGACCCGCCGGAATGAGCGGTCGTGTGACTTCGATAGATGTTGTCCATTCCAATCCAGATGTCATGTTCGTTGGAACCGCTTCGGGTGGGTTATGGAAATCTACTTCTGGAGGCATTAAATGGGAGCCTGTATTCGATAATCAAGTAACAGCTTCAATAGGTGCTGTGGCCATTCAACAATCCAATCCGTCCGTAATTTGGGTAGGAACTGGAGAAGGAAACCCAAGAAACAGCTTAAATGGTGGATACGGTATCTACAAATCTTTGGATGGAGGCAAAACGTGGAAATCCATGGGGCTAGAGAAAACACGGCACATCCACAGAGTTATTATCGACCCAACAGACCCAGATATAGTGTATGTCGGGGCTATTGGTTCCCCTTGGGGCGAACACCCGGAACGAGGTGTTTTTAAAACTACCGATGGTGGCGAAACTTGGGAAAAAGTATTGTTTGTAAACAACAAAACAGGTGTTGCAGATTTGGTAATGGACCCAAAAAACCCAAACAAACTGATTGCTGCCATGTGGGAACACAAAAGAGAACCATGGTTCTTTAACTCAGGAGGTGAAGGCAGTGGATTGCACATTACGCATGACGGAGGCGAAACTTGGAAAAAAGTTACCGCCGATGATGGCCTGCCCAAAGGAAATTTGGGAAGAATTGGTGTGGCCATCGCTAGTAACAAACCCAATATTATTTATGCCTTGGTGGAAGCCAAAAAGAATGCCTTATACAAGTCCACTGATGGTGGCTTTAAATGGAAAAAAATCAATGATAAGAGCGATATTGGTAATCGCCCGTTCTACTATTCAGAAATTTATGTAGACCCTCAAAATGAAAATCGAGTCTATTCTGTATTTACGTACATCAATGTTTCTGAAGATGGTGGAAAAAATTTCACCCAATTAATGCCTGCTTATGGTGTTGACAATGGGGTTCACCCTGACCACCATGCGTGGTGGATTCATCCGAAAAATGGCCAGTTTATGATGGATGGTAACGATGGCGGACTCAATATCACAAAAAATGGAGGTAAAACATGGCGTTTTATAGGCAATTTACCTGCTGCGCAATTCTACCACATCAGTACGGACAACGAATATCCTTATAATGTATACGGGGGCATGCAGGACAACGGTTCTTGGAGAGGACCTGCTTATGTTTGGAAAGCTCAGGGGATTAGAAACAGTTATTGGCAAGAAATCGCCTTTGGCGATGGGTTCGACGTGGTTCCGGACAGGGATGATAGCCAATATGGCTACGCCATGAGCCAGCAAGGGTATGTGAGCCGTTACGATTGGAAGACGGGGGATGGTTATATTGTACGCCCTACCCCACCCGATGCTGACACCATGCTTCGATTTAACTGGAATGCTGCCATTGGCCAAGACCCTTTTGATAATAGCACCGTATATTTTGGAAGTCAGTTTGTACACAAATCCACAGATAAAGGATTGACCTGGGAAGTGATTTCCCCAGATTTGACCACCAACGATAAAGAGAAACAAAAACAGAGCGAAAGTGGCGGATTGACCATGGATGCCACAGGGGCCGAAAACCATTGTACCATTATAGTAATTGAACCATCAACCGTAGAACAAGATATGCTTTGGGTGGGAACGGATGATGGCCGCGTGCATTACACCCTTAACGGAGGACAAACTTGGATAGATGTAACCAAAAACATCAAAGGGCTACCAGCAGGAAGCTGGATTCCACAAATCAAAGCCTCAAACAATAACAAAGGTGAAGCCCTTTTGGTTGCCAATGACTATAGAAGGTTTAACTATACGCCTTATGCATATCGAACCAAAGATTATGGTAAAACTTGGACTCGGATTGTAGATGAAAATGATGTTGAAAGCTACACGCTTTCCATAATTGAAGACCCAGAAAATCCAAACCTCATGTTCTTAGGCACGGATGATGGCCTTTATATTTCTTTAAATGCAGGAAGTAATTGGAAAAAATGGAATAAAGGTTTCCCAACAGTTTCCACTAAAGATTTAGCAATTCACCCAAGAGAGCAGGATTTAGTGATAGGAACTTTTGGAAGGGCCGCTTGGGTATTGGACGATATCCGTCCTTTGAGAAAATTGGCCGGCAACACTTCCATCTTACAGAAAGAAGTTAGTTTGTTCGATAGCCCAGACGCTTACCTAGCGGCTTATCAACAACCTACCGGAGGCCGTTTTGGTGGTGATGCCATTTACAGTGGAGAAAACAGAGAATCTGGCGCCATGATTACCTACTACCTTAAAGAAGGAAGTAAAAAGAAAGAAGAGAAAAAGAAAGAAGAGAAAAAGGATGAAAAGGAAGACGATGAAAAAGAAGCTGAGGAAGAAAAGTCCAAAGAAAAAACCAAGGATTCCATCTTCTTCGAGTTTTATGATGGTGATAGACTCATCAGGACTTTGAAATACAAAACTCCTGAAAAAGCAGGTTTCCACAGAATTTATTGGAACTTGGATGAAAAAGGGCCGGACAGACCATCAAGAACCATCAGAAAAAACAACCGTGAACGTGGTGGTGTAGATGTAAAACCAGGCACTTACAAAGTAAAAGTTAGCTATGGCGAAACATCTGATTCCACATCGGTAACCGTGAAAACAGATCCAAGGTTGGATGTTAACATGGCCTCCATCAACGAAGTGTACGAAACCAGCAAAAAGCTGGAAGGCTACACACAAACCGCTGCAGATGCCGTAAAACAATTGGTGGAGAGCAAGGGTTTGGCAAACAAGTTCAAAAAAGAACTTAAAGAATTGGACAAGGATAAGTTCAAAGAACAAATTAAAGCCTCGGAAGAAATCGTAAAACAGATTGATTCCGTTGTAGCACTCTATCTGGGCAAAGATGATAAACGCCAGGGTATTGTTAGAAATCCCGAACCTAATGTAATGTCTAGATTGGGCAATGCATCCTACTATGTAGGTTCTAGAAAATCCGGGATTACGGCAACTGAAAGAAGAATGATTCAGTTCGCCGAAGAAGAGCTAAAGGCTGCATTGGACCAAACCAATGCATTCTTTAATGAAAAATGGAAATCGTACCGAACTTCCATTGAATCATTGGACCTTTCTCCTTTTAAAGAGACAGAAAGCTTTAACCTAAAGTAAAAAAACATGAAAAAAATATTGGCCATTGCCCTAATTACAAGTATTTGGGCTTGCAAAGAAGAGAAAAAGGAACTTTCCATCGCCGACACGATGAAGACCTACACTATCTCACAAATGATGGACAACGAATCCATTGGTGGAGGCAGTTTTTCACCGGACAAATCCAAACTGTTGGTTTCGAGTAACCGTTCGGGCATATACAATATGTACACCATTCCAACTTCGGGTGGTGACATGATGCCTGTTACACAATCGGACAGTTCTTCTGTCTTCGCCATCTCCTATTTTCCAAAAGACGAACGAATGCTGTTCCGCATGGATAATAATGGCGATGAAATCTATCACATTTTTGTTCGAGATACTGATGGCAGTCATAAAGACCTGACGCCAGAAGAAGGAGCACGATCTCTTTTTTATCAGTGGTCCGAAGACAAAACCGCATTCTTTTACGGTTCCAATAAAAGGGAAAGTCGGTTTATGGATTTGTACAAGATGGATTTAGAGACCTTGACTTCGGAATTGGTGTATCAAAATGATGACGGGTATGATGTTGGTGTAGTTTCACCTAATGAAAAATATGTGGCATTAAGTAAGTCCATCAACACGAACGACAGTGATTTGTTTTTATACAACTTGGAGTCTGATGAATTGATGAAAATCAATAAAAACCAAAGTGGAAACGCTCCTCAGGATTTTTCTCCTGATGGTTCTGCCCTTTATTACACCACGGACGATGGTAGCGAGTTTTCCTATTTGATGAAATATACCATTGCCGATGAATCCTACGAAAGGGCCATGGAGCGTGATTGGGATATTTCCGGGAGCTACTTTACCGATCAAGGAACCTATCAGGTTACTTACATTAACGAAGATGCCAAAAACACCATTGAAGTAATGGACGTGGCTACTGGGGAGAATATCGACTTGCCCACTGTGGAAAACATGGAGGTTACAAGTGTTAGTTTTTCCAATGACGAAACTATGATGCGTTTTTACGCAGGAGGTTCTCATACGCCTTCTAATCTTTACGTATACAATCTGGAAACCAAGGAACAGAAAAAGTTGACCGATGTATTGAATCCCGAAGTTCAGGGTCAGGACTTGGTAAAAGCAGAAGTGGTACGTTACAAATCTTTTGATGGACTGGAAATTCCTGCCATTTACTATACGCCTCATCAGGCAACCGCAGAAAATCCGGTTCCTGCCTTGGTTTGGGTGCACGGAGGCCCAGGTGGTCAATCCCGCCAAAACTTTAGCTCCTTCATCCAATATTTGGTAAACCACGGCTATGCAGTTTTAGCAGTAAACAACCGAGGAAGCAGCGGATATGGGAAGACTTTTTACCAAATGGACGATTTAAACCATGGTGACAAAGACCTTAAGGATTGTGTAGAAGGTAAAAATTGGTTGGCTCAACAGCCCGAAATTGATGGTGAAAAAATTGGAATCATAGGAGGATCCTACGGTGGTTATATGACGATGGCCGCTTTGACCTACACTCCCGAAGAATTTGATGTAGGTGTGAACCTGTTTGGGGTCACTAATTGGATGAGAACGCTAAAAAGCATCCCACCATGGTGGGAATCCTTTAAAGATGCCCTTTACAAAGAGTTAGGAGACCCTTATAGCGCGGATTCTGTTCGGTTAAAGCAGATTTCCCCTCTTTTCCATACAGATAAGGTCACTAAACCATTGATTGTACTTCAAGGTTCACAAGATCCAAGAGTATTACAAGCAGAATCCGATGAAATTGTGGCAGGAGTTCGTAAAAATGGAGTTCCCGTAGAATATGTGCTTTTTGAAGATGAAGGGCACGGTTTTGTGAAGAAAGAAAATCAAATTACGGCATACAGTAAAATTTTAGAATTTTTGGACGAGTACTTAAAAGAAGAAAAAAGTACCCCAATTAAAGAAGAGAATAAATGATCAAAAAATTAGCAGCCCTATTTATCCTATTTGGATTATTGACCGCGAATGCACAAAGACCCGGCGAGGATGAAATGGGTGCTTGGTATATGTATTTTGGGGCCAACAAGGTTTCGGAACGTTTCAGTATTCACACCGAGGCCCAGTTTCGATTTTACGAAACTACCAGCAACTTTAATCAGATGTTACTGCGAACAGGTCTCAATTATCACATCAACCCAAATGCTATGGCAACCGGAGGATATGCATTTATTGAAACCGATAATACATTTTATGAGTTTGAAGGAGAGGTAGATTCCAAGGAGCACCGGATTTTTGAGCAGTTTATTCTAAAGAATAAGGTATGGGAATTCTTGTTTGAGCATCGTTACCGTTTGGAACAGCGTTTCTTGGATTTTGGCGAAACAACCGACACACAACATCGAGCTCGCTATCGCATACAGATGACCCTGCCCCTTACAAATACTTTCTTTTTGAATTTTTACGATGAACTATTCATCAACCTTCAAGATGATTTATTTGGACAGAATAGATTGTACGGAGCTGTTGGTGTGAACATTACTGAAAACAGTAGTGTGCAATTGGGGTACTTAAGAAATCAGTTTGCCAATGCTGTTTATGATCGATTACAGTTCGCGGTTTTCTACAATCCTGATTTAAGAGGATTGTTCAACAAGAAAAAACCATAAAAATTCAATGGCCTGCAACTTGACTTGGGTACATATAATGCCTAAATTATAAGCTAATCATAAAAAATTCATTTTAATGAAAAAAGTACAAATAACAGCCTTAGCGCTACTATTTATAACAGCTTTTAGCTGTAAACAGGCAAAAAAAGAAGCCGAAGAGACAACCGAAGAGGTTGAGGAGACGGTTGAACAAGTTGCAGGAAAAATTGACCCTGAAGTCATTACATTTACAATGGAACCCAAAAGCGATAGTAATGTAAGCGGTGAAGTTGTTTTTACCCAAAATGAAGGAGAAGTAATCATGAGAGCTACCTTTTTAGGACTCGATGAAGGTGAACATGCGATTCACCTACACGAAAAAGCCGACTGTTCTTCACCCGATGGAAAATCTACCGGAGGACATTGGAACCCCACTCATGAACCACATGGAAAATGGGGCTCCGAAGATGGATATCACAAAGGTGACATTGGTAATTTCACAGCAAACGCAGATGGGAACGCCACTGTAGAATTTTCCACGGACGAATGGTGTATTGGCTGTGGTGATGAGAAAAAAGATATTTTAGGAAAAGCGGTAATTGTCCATCAAGGAACGGATGATTACACATCACAACCTTCGGGTGCTGCTGGTACACGAATTGCTTGTACAGGAATCATTCAATAATATTTGAAAAACACCAAAGTAAAAAGCTGTCCTTTCGGGCGGCTTTTTTATTGACAGCCCTTTGAATAATGACTAACTTAGACCTAAATTTAAAACATCCGAAATGAAAAAAATTCAAATTGCTGCATTGGGACTATTACTAGTAGCCGCTTTCAGCTGCAAGCAAACAAAAAAGGAAGAAGAAAAGACAGAAGAAGCGGTTGCAACCTATAGTATTGTAGAGGATTCTACCGATGTACAGTTTACCGCCTATAAAACTACGGACAAAGTTCCCGTTGGCGGAACCTTTCAAGAAGTTGAATTAACATACACCGCTGGTGAAACTCCAATGGAAACATTGGATGGCCTTGAGTTCTCCATCCCTGTGAGCAGTCTTTTTACCAATGACCCAACAAAGACAAGGGACCCAAAAATCATTGAATTCTTTTTTGATAAAATGGCAGAGACACAGTCGATTACAGGTACCTTTACTTTTAAGGATGACAAAAGTTGTGCTGTACAGTTGAGTATGAACGGAATGTCTACCGAACTTCCTATGGAATATGAAATCACAGATGACAACCATGTAAATTTCTCAGGAGTTATGGACTTGAAGCAATGGAATGCTTTAGACGCCTTGGCTTCCTTGAACGAAGCATGCAAGATATTACACACTGGTTCCGATGGTGTTAGCAAAACTTGGGAAGATGTTGCCATTGAAGGTTCTATTTTATTGGAGCAGAAATAAGCAATAGCTTTTCAATAAAGATTTATGAAGAGGGCTGCTAGGAGCAGCTCTTTTTTTATATATTTAGCCAACTTCAATGGATCTGGACAACCTCATACAACAATTTCAAAAAAAGGATACGGTCGCTTTTGAGACCTTGTACAACATGTATGCTGAAAATATTTGTGGGGCAATCAATGTAATTGTCAAAGATTCGGAGCGTTCCCAAGAGATTTGTCAAGATGTTTTTGTGAAAATTTGGGAAAAATCGAACCAATATGACACCTCTAAGGGTCGTTTCTTTACTTGGATATTGAATATTGCCAGGAACGCCGCTATCGATGAAGTGCGTTCTAAAACCCATAAAAACAAAAAAAAGAACCTTCCTGTAGATTCTCTCGTAGGTATTTTTGAAAGCGGTGAGGATTTAAACAGTAAAATGGACACCATTGGTCTTCAGTCCTTATTAAAAGGGCTAAAAGAAAAATGCATTTTACTAATAGATATGCTTTACTTTAAGGGATATACACAAAAGGAAGCTGCCAAAGAGCTAAACACTCCCATTGGCACGATAAAAACAAGGATTAGAAGCTGTATTTCCAACATTAGAAAAAATATGGCATGAGCATGGATGTGAAAGAGTACATAGCGTCTGGAATATTGGAACTCTACGTTGCTGGAGAACTGTCCCCTGAAGAAAATCTTGAGGTACAGCACTATGCCATACAGTATCCGGAAATTAAAAAAGAAATTGAGGAAATTGAGAAGGCCATTCTCGAGCTTACAGAGGCAGCTTCGCCAAAAATGCCACAAGATGGGTTTGCCAAGGTAAAAGCAGAATTAGGAGATGTAATTCCGTTCACGCCCGAAGCCTCTTCTGGCAAGGGAACTCCATGGGGCAGTTACTTAGGATGGGCAGCATCTGTTTTATTGGCAATAGGCTTGTTCTGGATGTACACTGAAAACTCCAAACTTAAATCGGAAATTGAACTTACCAATCAAGAAAAGCAAAGCTTGGAAGATATCCTAACCGATACACAAGAAGAAATAACCAGTAAAGAAACTTTATTACAACAAATAAGGGATAAAAATGTAACCGTGATCGCTCTTGGCGGACAAACGGTGTCCCCTTCATCTTACGCAAAAGCGTATTGGAACAAGGAGGAAAGCAAAGTAATCATTGATGCACAGGGACTTCCCGAACCACCTGATGGATTCACTTATCAAGTATGGTCATTAAAATTGGACCCGCTTACCCCTACCAGTATCGGATTGTTGGATGATTTTGCGTCGCAGGACACCAGGCTCTTTACTTTGGAAAACGCAAACGAATCGGAAGCTTTTGGTATTACGTTGGAACCTGAGGGAGGTAGCAAAACCCCAACCTTGGAACAATTGTACACCTTGGGTGCGGTAGGTTCTTAACTTTAGGCAAAAAAAAGAAGGCAGCCGGATAAACCAAACTGCCTTCAAAACTTAAATTACCTAAAAAAACAATCGAATATTAAAGTTTAATACCTACACCAACACCAAATACCCATGGGTTGATGTCCACATCAGCGTCCACAGTAGCTCCTAACGCAGTGGTTGCATCAACAGTGGCGGTAGTGTTCAAGAACAACTTTTTAATGTCCAAATTCAAGAACCATTTATCGTTTAGCATAAAGTCAAACCCTCCTTGTAATGCAAAGCCAACAGCTGTATCGTACTCAACATCGTCGGCGGTTGGTCCTTCATCAACCCCATAAAACAGGGTTAGATTGGGACCAGCACCCAAATAAGGAACAAAATCACCTCCTGTAAAATGGTACTGGGCCGTAAGCGTAGGGGGCAATAACCATACATTTCCCAAATCAATATCACCTGCAGCAGTACCCACAGCCTCAACATCGTGTTTAGTGGTCGCCAAGATTAGCTCCAAAGACCAATTATCATCAAAAAAGTAGGTAATGTCGAACTCAGGAACAACGGAAGTGGAAATATCAACATCTCCGCCAATGGCTTCGATATCGGCACTTTCGTCAGGAGAAACCACAATTCCTCTCAACCTAAATTGCCACTTGCTTCCATTATCAGCTGGGGTATCTTGTGCTATTGCCAAATTGGACAACCCCATTAAAGCCATTACTGCTACTATTATTTTTTTTCTCATCATGTGTTAATTTTAAAATGATGACACAAATCTACCGAGCGACAATTGCCAAGAATATGATGTTTATCATTGGATAAGAACGGGTAATACCCTACCCAATCTATTTATAGAGAAATATTGATTGCTAAAACCATTTTTTTCGCTTAAAAATGAGGATAGAAATCACGGTAACAACCAACATAACCCCCAAAAGGATAAAATATCCGTAGGGCCATTTTAATTCCGGCATGTTTTCGAAGTTCATACCATAAATACCTGCCATAAATGTGAGTGGGATAAACACCACCGAGAAAATGGTCAGGGTCTTCATTACTTCGTTCAATCGATGGCCTTGTACACTAAAAAACAGGTTTATTTGGCTTTCCAATTCCATAATATCGGAATCGATGTCCGCGATCAAGCCATTTATCTGTTCCCTGAGCTCACTAAAGTATTTGGCCTGAAATCCCTTTACCTCTACCCTTTCTAACTTTATAATGATATCCCTTAGCCCGTGTGAAGCCTTTTTGAAATCTTGAATAATTGCTTTTTTCTGTTCCACCTCGAACATAAACTCTGGTGTAGGCTCCCGTTTTACAATAGCGTCCAATGCGTTCTCCATCACCACACTCTCCTCATATTTGTCCTTGTAATTGGTTATCAGGGTTTCCAAGATAAAGAACAGGAGATAATCTGCCCGCTTTTTCCTTATAATGCCCTTGTTTTCGAATATTCGCTGCCGAATCCAATCAAAATGGTCACCCCTCTTTTCTTGTATGCACCAATTAAAGTCTTTGGATATCACAAAATACATTTGTTCGGATTCCATACTATGATGCTCAGTTTTTAAGATTCGGGCGGCTATAAATAGCTGGTCCTCCAATACGATTACCTTGTTGCCCGATTTTTGATTCAATAATAATCGAAGTAAAAAATCATCCAGATCATTACCATCTACCATTCGTCTGAACTCCTCCATATATTCCAAACCGTAAGTATTTACCCAAGTGATGGATTTATCTCCTTTGGACAACTGCAAGTCTTCCTGTAATGAGAATTTTCGGTTATAATAATTGTCCGGTGAGTAATTTATCACCCATGAATTTTCTTCGAAATCTGTTTTCATGGTTTAGAAAGTAAAAGGGTTTATTCGTAGTTTAGATTGATAAGTTAAACCAAATTTACTAAGAACTACCATGATTGATCCAATGTCCTTCAAATCCGAGATTTTATTTACCATTGTTCTTTTGGTTATAATTATAGCCCTGAATTCTTTGAGCAAAAGAGCCATTAGACAATTTGGCAAAACAAGCGCCATTGACATGAACAGTAGAAAAATTATTTTTTATTTGATCAACTTACTGTTCTATTTGGTAGCATTCATGGGCATTTCGTTAATATGGGGTGTGAATTGGAAAGATTTTTCGGTGTTCGTATCCTCCATTTTGGCCATATTGGGTGTTGGTTTTGTGGCCCAATGGTCGATTTTGTCCAATTTAACGGCCAGTGTGATTCTTTTTTTCAATCATCCTCTCCGTTTGGGCGATAGAATACGAGTTATGGACAAAGATTTTGATTGGACGGGCAAAGTTGAGGATATAAGCGGTTTTTATCTTTTTATGCGAACAGATGATGGCAAGCAGATAACCATACCCACCAATTTGGTCATTCAAAAAGGAATAGAAATTTTAAAAGAGAAAAAAACAGATGCTGAGGAAGTAATTTCCAACGAATAAAAAAACGCCATGGTGTAAAAACCATGGCGTACCTAAAAACAACAACCAAGCTAAGATCGCTATGATCTCCAACCTAGGTTTTTTGATGGGGAAATTAAAGACTCGCTATTTGTGCCTCTTTTACTGGACCAAGCTCGTATGCTGCCCCCATTAACTCTTGTTTTAACTCGCTAACTTTTTCTTTTTCACCATTGGCCTTATAGATTTCAGCAGCTTGATGAAGTATCGCGGGTTCGTATGTGGCTCCTATGACATGCCGTTCTATTACTTCTAAAGCTTTTTGTTTTTCCCCTAAGTGAAGTAAACTGTACGCAAACCATCCATAAGATTCAGGTGTAGGTCTATTGCTCACCTCTGCTTGTGCCAACTCAAAGGCTCTTTGCTGCACATCCATACTCAACAGGAAATCAACGTTGTATGCATTGTACATATCTCCGTAATCTTTGTTGTTTTCTACAGTCTTGTAATAATCATCCAAAGCTTGCACCCTAAGCATATCATCTTTTAGATAAGCAGCAACTTCAGCTTTTAGCAGATAGTATTCCGGTGATTTATTCTTTTTCATGATGGAATCCAAAATCCGAAGGGCTTCAGTCCCATTTCTTTCATGGGAATAGACTATCCAGGCAATTCCTTTTTTCGCATAGGCATTTTGAGGGTCTATTTGAAGTGCTTTGAGGTATAGGTTATAGGAGTCTTCGATACGTCCGGCGTGCCCATAAAAATCAGCAAGATTGGTGTAGGACCAAAGTAATAGCCCTCTATTTTTAGACGACTCTGCCTTGGCCATAGCCTTTTCCATAAATTCAATGGCCGTATCCAAATCGCCTTTATGGTCGTTCCATTTTGCCACACGAATCAAATATCCAAAATCGGACATGTTATGGATGCTGTCCAAATATTGGTTTGCCCGGTCGTAGTTGCCCAACTCCATGTGCAGGTCAAAAAACAAACTTTGTGTTTCGTTGATGCCACTTCCCAATTTTCTTGCTTTTTTCGCCAAAACCA
This sequence comes from Flagellimonas lutimaris, assembly GCF_003581615.1. Taxonomy (GTDB): domain Bacteria; phylum Bacteroidota; class Bacteroidia; order Flavobacteriales; family Flavobacteriaceae; genus Flagellimonas; species Flagellimonas lutimaris. The sequence continues at coordinate 90,668 of NZ_QXFH01000072.1, read as the reverse complement.
AAGCCTCTTTAAAACGGTGCTGCGAAATGTAATTTCTGGCCAAAGCCCTTAAGTATCCCGATTTGCCCACAGCGGCAATCTCCATTGCTTTTTTAAGGGATTGCTCGGCATCTTTTAGATATTTTATATCACCCGTTCCTTTAAAAAAACGGCTGTACTCTCCAGCTACCTTGCCCAAACTAAGCAACTGCATGCTATCCCGTTTTATTTTGTTATCCCAAAGTTTGAAATATTCAGATGTAGGCTTTACGGGTTCGGATGCCAAAAATTGATCGTAATCCTTGCTGTCTGTTTTAAACGTTGCTTCTTCTTGCTGACACGATGCCAAAAACAATAGGACCAGTGGCAGAAAGATATATTGTATTGTAGTTTTCATCTTGTTGTTGTTTTTAAATTAAATAAGGGGGAAGGAAAGTTTCCTTCCCCCATCCTTTTCATAACAATTACTCAGGAGCTCCCAAATATGGAAACGTAGTTGAAATATTGGCCGTTAGCCCAACACCGTCAGATGTTAGTCTTGGCAAATCGGCCATTCCATCATCATCAAGGTCTTGACCGCTAAATCGGTCTCCTTCCATACCTCCAAAGAATAAGATCAGAGATACATCAATAATATCATCGTTCGGGTGTCTTCCTGTTAGGGCCACCTCATCTCCGTCTGGCACCAATACACTACCATCGTTATCAAGGTCTGTACCTGGATTAAAGTAAGTTGTTGGTAAATCTGGAGCTACTTCCAAAACATCAGCAGCCAAAATTGAAGTCAGTGTTGCCGCATCCAATCCTAAGATGTTGTTTTCGTAATTCACATCTGCAGGGTCCAATCCCAATTTAAGAGCATATACATCGTGGTATTGCTCTAATCTTGCTTGGAATCCCGCCTGGAAAGTTGCACCCATTTCCGAAGGAATTGTGGTGTTGTGTGCATCTTTAACACTTGCTTCACCTTCCATATCAAAACTCAAAGTGGTATTGATACCTGGACGACCCAAATGGTCTACCTGTGCAAATGTTCCTGTAAAATCAACGCCCATCATATCATCGTCGTCCATCATCATGTCATCATCCATCATCATGTCGTCGTCCATGTAAGTTCCGTTGTCGTCGCTGCTACAGCCAACTACCAGGCCAAAGCTCAGCACAAGGGCTGTTATATATATTGATTGTCTTAGTTTCATAATATCGATTTAAAAGTTTCTTATTGTTTTCTGTTTGTAGTCACCCAAGTTTTGTAGACGGAAAGTCCAAGGGCGTTTGTAGCTGTTGGAACTCCCAACATACTATTTGGAATCTCAACTACTATTGATAGTGTATTGGCACCATCAAAAGTGTCAGCAGCTTCTTCTGGTGGTAAAAATCCACTGGGAGCAGAATCCGTTTCCGGGGAAATCACCGCGTTGAACTGGAAAAAGTCAAAAAAGAATGGATCTTGTCTCGGTCCAGCAAATAAGGATACTCCGTCTGAAGTGGTCTCCACAATGGCCGTAGCTCCTGAAATTTCCACATCGCCCAAAGCAGCATCCGTGTTTACTTCACTGCTCAATCCTGTTTGTGAAGGAGCGATTGGTCCAAAAAAGTACATTCTGCCATCTCTTGCGATAGCCTGAATCACTTGGTCTTCTACCAAATCACCATCCAAATCAATATTGATTTCGGTAAGTACATCCTCGTCAAAGGTTCCATAAGCCAATTCTGGCAACACATTGGATTGTAGGTCTACTACAAAAACAATGTTGTCCGAACCTTCGCTTGGTTCAAAAGCATAAAAATCGGCGATGTCCGCAGTGGTTCCAGCCGAAGAAGGCGCATCTATATGGTCTGCCGAAACCAATACGGTAGCTCCAATTACTAAGGCGCCCAAGCCTAATAGATATTTCGTTGTTTTTTTCATGTTACTTGTTTTTTAAGTTTTGTACACCCCTACCTACGGAACCTTTTGAAGAGGGGTTTTGTTTTTAAATGTTAAAATTGTCTTAACGTTATTTTATCGAAGTGAGTCACATTGGGTAAATCAAAGTCAGAGAAATTGTTTTACTTTGACGTGCTAATACATTTAAATGAACCCTTCTGCCTCCGGCTGGATCAATAAGTTTGGTCATCTCGTAGAACAAGAATCTTCAAAATTTGAAGATTTCAATAGTCTGTATGGGGAACTCAAAAAAAGTGGGTTCGTTTACGGCGTTCATTTAAACATACCTTCCTTTATTGAGGTGGAGCATACCTTGAGTGAGGATGAAATCGCTAAAATCAATTTACTGACCGCTCTGTACTTTACCTATACTTTTGAAGTAGGAAAGACTGATTTTGAAGATTTCGTCAATAAAGTATTTGAGTATTACCAATCTTTGGATGTTAGTCGAATTTCATTTTTGAACAAGATATTGACGGGGTCCAAAACAGAATCGCAATTGGAAAAATTAATCGACTCCAGAATCTATTTGAGCGACAATACTTTTAGTAGGGCCCTTGGTAATAGTTTGACCAATTCACTCCTATATGTTGATATACTCATCTTCATAATTTATCTCAGGGGTAAAAAAAACATGATGGAACACGCCCAACTTTTGGAGTATGTTACTATCAACATTGTGTACCATGCACTCAACTCCAAAGAGACCCATGATTCAGATGCAAAATTGATTCAATTGTTGGGGTCATCTTTAACTTATGTTGATCTTGATAAAGCAAAATATGATGGTAATTTTTCCGACCTATTGAATCAAAATTTCACTGGAAATGAAAGGGATTATTTTTTGGATATGGCCTGCTTGACCATATGGGAAGATAAGACTTTGGACTACACCGAAACCGACTATATTTTTGGTTTGGGAAAGGATCTTGACAAGCCCAAAAAAGAGGTGGAATTAGAGTTGGAATTTGTGGAAAATTTCTTTGAAGAGAACAAAGAAAAAATTGCCTATCTAAGCAACAAAAATTTGGCTGTTCAATTCTATGATGGGATGTCCAAAAATGTGAGTAAACTGATTCTTAGAAATAGCAAAAGATTAAAAAAAGAGCTTACCGAAAGTAGGGAGTTGGTAGCCCTTTTATCCAAGTCAACTGTTAAGGATTTAAGTGCGGAAGAAAAGAAAAAAGTACAAAATCAGTTGCTGGATATTTTTAAGAGCATTCCTTCTTTGGCCATTTTTATGTTGCCCGGTGGAGCGGTACTTCTCCCAATTTTCATTAAATTGATACCTAAATTACTACCCTCTGCTTTTGATGATAATCGTATTGAGGAAAACCAGTGATTTTAATGCATAAAACCCACTATAAGAAAAACTTATAATTAGTTTTTTAATATTATTATATTTTGATATTCAGATTTTTAAAATTATTTACTCCAACCACAACTTGAAGTCTCTTACACGTTCTCTACTTACTATCACTTCGTGCTCATCAAAATGATTTAATTTGATATTAAGCCTTGAATTTGTGTATGAAATGATGTCTTTTATATGATTGATGTTCACGTAGAATTTTCGGCTTACCCTAAAAAAAGCTTGTGGTTCCAACTCCTCCTCCAACTGCTCCAAAGTAGTGTCCAACAAATAATTTCTTCCGTCCGAAGTTGCAGCATAGGTCCCTTTGTTTTCACTATAAAAACATTCCACCTCGTCGGCATTTATAATTTTTAAATGTTGCCCTACCCTAGCTGTAAATCGTTTTTTAAATTCCCTTTCCAAGGGGTTTACCAAAAGCTTTTTTATGTCCTCAAAATCAATGGGTATTTTTTGATTTTCCGGCTTAAAATTCCGGTACTTTTTTACGGCACTTTCCAACTCTTCTTCATCTATTGGTTTTAATAAATAATCAATGCTATTTAACTTGAAAGCTTGGAGTGCATATTCATCGTAAGCAGTGGTGAAAATGATGGCGCTTTTCACTTCAATAACATCAAAAATTTCGAAGGAAAGACCGTCCGATAATTGGATGTCCAAAAAGATTAAATCTGGGTGTGAATTTTCTTGAAACCATATAATGGCTTCTTCTACGGAATGCAACATGGTGGATACCTCAATTTCCAATTCTGAGAGCAATCTGGACAACCGTCTTGCTGCCGGTTTTTCATCTTCAATAATTAGGACATTCATGTTATTATGGTTTGGTGTTTTGGTTATGGTATCGATGCTTATTTATGTGTTTCGCCTCCATCCTCATCCATGTATTTTTGGATTTGGCGTTGCTCCCACTTTTTAATAAAAGTAAATTTATCTCGGAATAAGATCAGTGTGTGTACCCCTAAAATAAGCCCCCAAATTATGACATTAGCGTTTATCCAATCGTAGTAATAAGATTCTTTTGGGAATGCTTCGGGCAACAAGGAAGTCAAAACACCTGTCTTTAGAAGATACAGGATGCCGTTTACGATGACAAAAATGGTAATATGACTGTAGTACCCTTTGAGTTCTTTAACTCGCTTTTTAGCGGTTTCCTTGGCAATATTTTTATCTATCATCATCTTATTTGTACTTGTTCATTTCCTCTTTGTCCTCGTCCATATATTTCTGGATTTGGCGTTCTTCCCAGCCTTTTCCCAATAGCGGGTTAAACCCAAAGGTTTTGGAAGCATGGAAAAACAATCCGATTCCCCAGGCTACTAATGTGATAAAATGCTCCCACTGCCAAAAACTCTCTGACCTAAGGTAGATATTAATCAAAATAAAGGTGTTTATGACTACATAAATGGCCAAGTGAATATAAAAACCCTTGAGCTCGTCCACCCTTTTTTTGGCCCTGTTATACTTTTCTTTATTAAAATTTTCCATGATTATTTCCATTTATTGTTTTGTTCATCATCCCTCATAAACTCCTCCAATTTGCGTTTTTCCCATTGCTTACCAAAAAACGGGTTCAGGTCAAATGTTTTAATAGCATGAAAAACAATTCCAATACCCCAACCAAAAGCGGCCCACAAAAACCAAGCGTAAGCAAAGTGATTTGTAAAGTAGTTGATCAGGGCCAATCCTGAAATTACCAGGACATAAGAAGTCAGGTTACCATAAAACTTTTTGAGTTCTTCCACGCGTTCCCTTGCCCGTATATATTTATTTTCTTTATCTGAAGTTTCCATTGTATTGTTATTTGATGTGATGTTATAGCTAAAAATACTCATTCTTAAAATTCTTTGTCGTTCATAAATTCCTGAATCTTACGTTCTTCCCACTCTTTTCCAAAAAATGGGTTTTGTCCGTAGGCCGTCATCCAGTGGCCCACCAAACCAAGCCCCCATCCAATGGCTGGAAATATGGCCCACGGGAACTCGGTTGTTCTAAAATTGAGGTATACCAGAAGAGGTATTACTATACAATAAGCGATTAGATTATGGTAGAACGATTTAATATTCTCTACTCTTTCTTTTGCTCTGGCGTAGCGATGTTCGTTTGAATTTTCCATGATTGTTCGGTTTTATTTTTTGATTACAGGGTAAAATTCGGCATACCTAACTACAAAAAGAAAAGTGATTTCCTGAACTGTAATTTTAGAAGGATGAATTGTGGTTGATAGAGGTGAAAGGATTAAGGGTGAAGAGGAAAGTTTAATTATCGATTTACAATGACCAATTAACAATTGAAGACCTCTGACATCTTACTTCCCACATCTGACTTCTGATATCTGGCATCTTATATCTAAAAGTCGTCCTTTTCCATAAGTTCCCTAATCTTGCGTTCTTCCCAACTTTTGCCCCATAATGGATTGTAACCAAAAGCAGCCATTCCGTGAGCGGTTAAACCAAATCCCCAGCCAAGGGTTGGGAAGAAAGCCCATAAAAAATCCGTGGTGCGGAAGTTAAGCCACCACAGAAAAGGTATTACAATGCAATAGGCCATTAGGTTACTATAAAAATCTTTAATGTTTTTTACCCGCTCTTTAGCATTTGCATATCGTTTCTCCTCGATATAACTCTCTTGAGTTTCCAAAACGGTATATTTTTGGGTAAGCATAGGGAGGAAGACACTAAAATTCTTTTCGGTCTTTTCGATAATCATTTCACGGTCCGTTAAAATATTATACCGCTGTTTTATGTTCTGCAGCCCTACGCCACTACTCTTTTTAACCACTTGCTTTTCTTGTAGATTGTTGCTCACCACTAAATTGGAGCCTTCTTCGAAAACCTTAATATGCAATGGTCGTGATGAAGTGACCACATTATGTTTTACCGCATTTTCCAATAATAGTTGAAGGGACAGCGGTACTATTTTGGCTTCAGGTTGAGAGCAGTTATCCGGAATATCGAAAATGATACTATCCTCGAAACGCATTTTTAGAAGTCTCACATAGGTTCTAGCGAACTTCAACTCTTCATCCACCGTAACCAAATCCTTATTTTTCTGCTCCAGTACATAACGATATACTTTGGACAAGGATGTCGTAAAGTTTTGGGCCTGATGTGGGTCCTCATCTATCAAACTAGTTAATACATTAAGGCTATTGAACAAAAAGTGGGGGTCTAACTGGTTTTTTAGCGCATCGAACCTGGCCGATGCCGAACCTGCAATTATCTTTTGTTCCTTGACTTGCTTTTCCTTGTTGTACTTGTAATAATAAGCGGCATAAAAAACAAGAGCCACAACCATCGCAATTAAAAAAGAGATGTAATACTCCCGTGGAGTTTCCTCTGAAAGAAAAACACCAAGGCTAACCTTATAGATCAAGACCTTTAAAACCAAACGGGCCAAAAAAATACCGATAATGGATGCAACAATATTGCCTATGATTCCATAACCAATGTATTTACGGGTAAACAGCTCTTTGTCATACTTCCGCATAAGCATAATAAAAGAAGCAGCATTGCAGAGGTAGATGATTATGGAAAATACTATGGTCTCCCAAAAATCTTTGGACAATTCCTTAAAGGTGAATTCCCAACCATTAACAAAGTAGATAATAAGTGACACAATAAAAATAGCCACCCCAATCAACAATGCCTTTAGAATTTCTTTTATTAAAAGTTTCATCTTTTTCTATTTCCCACAGTTTGCCAAAACTTGTTCTGCTCTTTCCTTGCCCCAAGAAGGGTAAAAAGGAGTTTCAGATTTAAAGGTAGCAAAAAGTTCCAAGGCTCTTTCCACATCCTTACAATATGGCGTGGTATCCTTGCCAAAGTAACGCGCTGACCCCATATCCCATTCTGCCTTTGAGAATACTACACGAGGATTGTTTGGCGCCAACTCCATTGCCTTTTGGTAAAGCTGGGCATTTTTTTGGGATAATGTCATTCCGTAGGTAGCCCCATCGAAGGCAATCCAAGCCGTGTTGATGAGCGCCTCTTGAATTAGGAGCTCAGGGTTGTCCGGAGAGATAGCCTTGGCCACATCCAAAAATTCTTTGGCCCTTTCCAGTTGTTTGCTCAGTTTATCCTCATCTTTTTCCCCGAAAGAAATCACCGTGTTTATTTGAGAAACATAATAATAGGGCAACCATTTATCGGGTTCCGCTGTAGCTATACGTTCAAACATATTGGATGCCTCCGTCGTTTTTTGGTTCTGCCATAACTCAAAAGCCTTTTCCATTCCTTTTGAGTAACGGTCTTGAGCATTGACAAATGTAGTTCCCAATAGTACGATCGATAAAATCAGTTTATTCATGACTGTCGTTTTATGATTATTGATGCCACAAAGGTGAATAGGGAACCGTGTTTTTAAAAAGAAGGATTACCCAACTGTAAATATTTGGGGATGGATTGTAGTTCGCATCCAGAACACCCTTAAAATAGGTAAGAAGAAAACTTGATTGAAGATTGCTATGAATATATATTTCCCAGCAAATATCAACCAGAAGATTTATGTAAATCTCATTACCGCAATCTTACTATTACAACAATGGAAGTACAAGACATGATTCTGTAAGAAAATCATCTAGATTCGTGCTCTTTCCACAAATAACATCTATTTTTAAGTCACTCATTTACAGATTTTTATTATATTTATATAAATGATGTTATAAAATATAATCACTCATATATTACAGACTGTATCCCATATAAAATAGACCTTTACTTGCAACTGAATTTTGTATTTGAGGACCAAATAGAGCAAGTTGTATTCCCAAATTACCCGACATTTTTTTAAGCCAACTATCGTAATCATCATTCTAGGTACCTATTGCCTTGAATTTAAGTATCCCTGCGGATAAATTCCGGTCATTCATTGATCGAGGTTTTCATTATAAATAATTAACCATAATCCAAGAAACAATGAAAAACATCATTCTCCTATGTACCATGGCTGTACTTGCATTAAGTGCTTGCCAACAAAGTCCTGTAAGGTATACGCAGGACTCACCAGAAATCGATACGGTTAAAAAATTGATTTCGAATTACAACAGTAAATCATTCGATACAAGTATGTATGCCGATACTTCTAAAATTTATTACAACACTAACAAAAATGCTTTATCTGCTAGCGAAACAATGGAATATCACAAACAAACAGATGCAAACTATGCCTCCAGAGGTTTTCAAAATGAAAACCAAGAATTTGAAATGGTAGTTACCGATGATGGCGAAACTTGGGTTAACTGTTGGCTGGATTGGAAAGGCACTTTGGCGGCCAACAATAAAGCAGTGGATATTCCTGTGCATCTGACCTATCAATTTGTAGATGGGAAAATCGTTAGGGAACACGGTTATTGGGACCCATCGGAAATTGTAATGGAGCTTCAAAAAATTGAAGCGGAAGCCAAAATGGCCGAAGAAGAAATGAAACCAATGGAATGAGTTTATCCTTATAAAACTTTCAATCACTAAAATGGGCCCTAATCTGGGCCTTTTTTATGTTCGAGGTGTTTTTGCTCGATAACTATTAAGGTTATATGGAATCATATTTATTATTTTTAGGCTTTTTCTATTCTTAAGGACAACCATTTTCATTATCATGTACATTCCACCGCATTATAACAACCCAGATATTGACGAAGTCAGGGACTTTTTAAGGCAAAACAGTTTTGGTATCCTGATTAACATTGTGGACCATAAACCATGGGGCACCCATATACCTTTGGAATTAGAAACCGATGAGAATGGTAAGGATATTTTAGTGGGACATATTGCCAAGGCTAACCCGCAATGGAAAAATTTTACTGATGAAGCTGAAGTCCTCTGTATTTTTAACGGACCTCATGCCTATGTATCCTCTTCCTGGTACAAAGAGGAGGAAGTGCCCACCTGGAACTATATTGCTGTGCATGTGTATGGAACCCTAAAGGTATTGACGGAAGAAGAAACCATGGCCTCCATGCTCCGATTGGTGGATAAATATGAAAAAGCCTCTAAAAATCCGATTTCCCTTAAAAATCTGTCTCCAAAGACGCTTCGTCAGGTAAAAGGTGTAGTAGGATTTCAAGTACAAGTATCGGATATACAGGCTACTTATAAATTATCTCAAACGCGGGCGGATGACCACCATAAAATAATTTCAGAGCTTGAAGAACGTCAAGATTCTGGAAGTCAAAGTATTGCAAAGCATATGAAAAACTAAAGTCCTAACTATTCAATATCTTGGAAAATGGCATCTGCCCAATTGGAGTACCTTGGATTTTCAACATGCATAATCCAAATTTCATCTTGGTATTTTCCCTTCATTTGAGATTTATAGGCAGCATATGCCTTTTCATTCTCTTCATATTTGGCCAAATAAACATAGTTGAGGCCATTATCCGGATTCTTGAAATATTGTGCTTCCAACCCTTGACTTTTTAGCTCCTGCATAAAGTTTTTAAGGTAAATCTCATTTTTGAACACATTGGCCACAATATAGTGTCCTTGTCCAACACCTTCTAGATTGATAAACTTTTCTATAGGTTTGAAATCGCCACCATTAAACGTTCCCTCACTTTTCGTTTTCGTTTGTTTAGTGACCGGTGTAGTGTTTTGGGCTAAAGCTGCAGTGGTTGAAACCTCAATTGCATTATAAACAGAGTCCAAATCCTGATTGTCCGCCAAGTACAATTTTTGGGCATTCTTCTCAATATCAGGAATCTCATTTCCGTTGTGCCTTTTAACGATTCGCATAACCATCTCAAAGCGTTTTTCCATTTCCTGCTCTCTACTTTGCTTCATGGAATCCATTTTGTAAAGCAGATCATCAATTACAGCGTAACTGTCCTCTTGTTGCTCCTGTAATTGCGCTATACGCTCCTCCCAATAGGCCCTATCCTCCTTGTTGTATGGTCGCAATGTGGTTTCTACATCCAACTTACTTTGTTGCTTCGTTTTCTCAGCTTCATCACTTGCATCAGCTACAGCTGAATTTTCAATCTTCTTTTTCTCTTCCTCTTCATTAGAAACGAATGTGTTTTTGGAAAGATTGGGAACAAAAGAATAGGCAATGGATATTTCGTGTGTAACCCCTAGATTGGCAATACTATTGGTCAAACTTTTTTCAAAATTATATCCAAAGGACAGCCTTTGGTTCAAGTTAAACCCAGTACCGGCAGATGCTCCATAAAATTGGTCGTAGCCACCTTGGATCCAACCCAATTTAGGAAGATCCAAAATGATACCTCCTCCAAAAACAGGGTCTTCATTTCCTTCAAAACGAGCGCGTGCCAAAGGCATCAACCTACCATCTTCAAAAATTCCTCTTCCATTTTCGAACTCGTGTGCAAACTGAATGTGACCAGAAAAAGTCTTTTGGTTAAGATTGGTCAAGGATTTTCCTGATTTTATATTATAATCCACCAAATTTTGAGCGAAGACACCAAAATCGAACTTTCCAATACTTAAATTAAGTCCAGGTTGAAACGAAATCACGGAACTTTCCTCCAATTCTCCCAAAGAGGGGTCTTGATTCTGTGTTATTGCTCTACTTGGATCAAAGCTGCTTACATAATAAGGAATGTTTACACCAAAAGTTAGGCTGCTCTCCTCCCCCAATTGGATGCCATGGGAATAGTTGGCCATTACCCCTAAATTGGAGATTACTCCTGCTTGTTGGTTGTATAAGCTAAAGCCAAGTCCTACTTTATCGTTAAGTCTACCGCTATAGCTCAAAAAGTAGTTTTGCCGATTATTATCGAAATCAGCACTTTGACTTCTATGGAAAAAGTTTACATAGGATTTATCCTCTCGAATGGAAGAAAATGTTGGATTGATCAAAAACCTGTTGAATTTCAACAAATTTTGAAATGGGACATCGTAACTTACATAGGGATTATTTTCTTCTTGGGCCTGCAAAGGCAGACCTAGAAATAAAACAATCAATAGCGCAAAAAGGTAACGCTCAAATTGGGACGGAAATGTGGTTTGAAAAAACGGGGGTAGTTTTATCTCCATAGCCGATTGGGATTTGTAGGTTAATATTCCTGATTGGGTCAGGTTCATATGTTTTTAATAGTCTCATCAGCAAGATTTGGGAACTTGTAAGAATTTTATGACTAATTATAATGTAAATCTACATATTTAATCGCCCAACTGGTAATTTTTTCGTTGAACGGTTCTGCGAATTGATGGATAAGTAGTTACAATCCATAGAAATTGGGTTTCAGCTTATACAATGTTACAGAATTCGATTTATTTTTAACAATGAAACCTTGAAAATTACCCTGAATGAACATACCATTTACCATTGTCCCTTATTCTGAAGCTTTTAAAGATGCATTTAGGACGCTGAACGAGGAATGGATTACCAAATATTTCAAAATGGAAGAAATGGATCGCATTACGCTCCATCATCCTAAAGAATACATTTTGGATAAAGGAGGTTATATAGCCGTTGCACTGCTTGATAGAAATCCGGTAGGTGTATGCGCTCTTATTCCTTGCCAGTATGATGGTTTTGATTTTGAACTTTCAAAAATGGGAGTATCTCCCAAAGCACAGGGGAAAGGTGTTGGCAAATTGTTGGGGCAACACATTATTGAGCAAGCAAAGCAGTTGGGTGCAAAGAAAATCTTTTTGGAAAGTAACAGAAAGTTAGCTCCCGCCCTATCCTTGTACAAAAACCTGGGATTTAAGGAAATAACCAAAATTGCTTCTCCTTATGCACGCAGTGACATTCAAATGGAGTTGACTCTCACCGACTCTTAAGGTTCGTTTATACATAATTTTATACCAACCCTACGGTTTTTATAGGTTTAACAACACTTTTATTTTATAAGAAACTAAAAATGAGTATCTTATGTACAAAACCTTAAACTTCATCGCCATGGGTTCGATTAAAAATCTCAATAAATGGGCCAACGCCCATACCTATCTTTTTTTGGATTTGATACGAATTATGCTTGGGGTCGTGCTTTTTGTCAAAGGAATTGAGTTCATGTCCAATTTCATGGAAATGGAGAAAATGGCACGTCCGTTCAAAAACATACCTGGAGGTATGCTCATTCTACATTATATTGTTCCCGCACATTTTGTTGGAGGTATTTTAATAGTGGTAGGTCTTCTTACTAGGTGGGCTGCCATTGCCCAACTACCCATTCTTTTTGGAGCAATACTCACTAATTTTTTAGGGGACATGAACACCAACAACCTAATTTTGGCCATCGTTGTTTTAATTTTATGCCTCTTTTTTATTATTTACGGCTCTGGCAAACACTCCGTGGATTACTATCTCAAAATGCAGCAATAGATTATAGATTATCCAATTGATTACTTTTCCCATCAGAGCTAATCGTCCAGAAAAATCCAACAAAGAAAAAACTATCCGCTGGTGGCGTAATGGCCCGTCTATCATATATCCCGTCTCCATTTGGAGTATTTGCATATTGATAATCACTCACATTATTGATACCCAGAAGATTGCTAACAGAGAAATATAAAATTTTTTGTTGGTCGATAAGGTAGGCCCAGTTAAAACTAAGGTTGTTGTAAGATTTTGTTCTTTCCTGCATAAAACCGGAGCTATTGGGGTTGTTGTAAGGTCTACCAGAACCGTAGGAATAGGAGAAACCAACTTGAGACCTCAACTTATTCACCCAATATTTGGTGACCACCGACAAATTATGCTTTGGCGCAAAATTTGGGGCCGCCTTTCCGCTGAAATTTTGGTAATTCCTCTCTGTATCCAAATAGGAATAGGATGCCCAGTAATCAAGGTTCTCAATGCTTTTGCTATCTCTCCAAAATATGTCGATACCCTTTGCATACCCGCTTCCTAAATTGGTGAAGTTTGAATTAAACTGTGGCATATCCGTATCATACTTTACCAATCGGTCATAATTCTTATAATAAAGCTCTGTCCTAAAGGTTTTCCCATTGTTGATGTATTGATAATTGAGAATGTAGTGCGATGCTTTTTCCATTTGTAAGTCTTGACTGAACTTAACCACTTCGGTTAGTGGTCGCTGAAAAAAATCTCCATATGCCAATGAAAACTGCCCTTCCTCTCCTGGTTTATAGGCCAATGACACCCTTGGCGATACCTTAAATTCATCCAAAAGGCTACTTTGGGTTCCCCGAACACCCAACTTCATCGCAAACTTATTGCTCAAGAAAATATCAGATTCCGCAAAAGCGGCCCACAAACCATCATTATATCCATTGTAAAATTCATTATTCAAATCCGTATAGGTTTCATCATACTTGGTATTAAAATATTCGGCACCAAAGCTTAAGTCCAATCGATTACTAAAGTTTTTTCTTGCCTTTACCTTAATATGTGATGATGTTTCATTGGCATCCACCCTATTTTCTTGAATATCTATATCATTGGTATCCCAAGCAATAGAAGCCCCCGAGGTAAGACTCCAATCATTTTCAAAATAGTACTTGTACGATGAGTTGAAGTACAGATTATTGTTTTTCAAACGGAATCGGACATAATCATCAAAATTGATGTCCTCTTGCTCAATATCCAAATTGGCATGGTTAAAACCCGTGTAAAGTTTAAACATGCTCTTTTCGCCTTTACTCCTAAAAACAGCTTCGCCCGAAAGGGATTCGTACGGACTTTTCCAACGCACTCCTTGGGTCGACGGAATCAAAGCTTCGTAGGGAGCCAAGTTCATGTAACTGGTATTGAGACTCAAGGATTGGTCGCCCCATATCTCGGTGTGGCCAATACCTCCCCCCACACTCATAATGGAAATATCGGTTTTCTCCTGTAGGGGCACATCGGTTGTGTTCAATAAAAGTACGCTGGACAGCGCTTGGCCGTATTCCGCCGAATACCCTCCCGTACTAAAGGAAATACCCTTGAAAAGAAATGGTGAAAACCTTCCACGTGTCGGCGTATTGTTGGCAGTGGCATTAAAAGGCTGAAAAACTCGTAGCCCGTCAATAAAAACCTGTGTTTCACCTGCCGTACCACCTCGTACAAATAACCGTCCATCCTCGTTTACGGTTGTAGTTCCCGGCAACGTTTGCAGGGCCGCCACAAAATCACCCGCAGCACCGGCCGTGGTAACAATATCCAAAGGTTTTAGCACCGATACTTTGGAGTTATCGCCAGCCTCAAAAGTTCCTGCGGTTAAAGTAACCCCTGTTAACGAGTTGACCGATTCCAATAGCTTTATATGCAAATCCTTGAAATAGGAAACATCGCCAGCTTCATAATGCGACTCATAGGATAACATGGAGACGATAAGCGTTTGCAAGCCCTCCTCGGTAGTCTCAAAACTAAAGTTTCCATTCTCATCTGACGATGCGCCGTCGTAAGTGCCTTCCAAATAAATGTTGGCGCCTTCAATTGGATTATTTTTAGCGTCCGTTACTTTTCCTGTGATGGTCTGCTGGGAAAAAATAGCTCCCGTACATAATAAAAAGGTGACTAGATTGATGATGATTTTCATGACTGCTCGTTTTGATTGATGCTACAAAATTGCTCTCGGCAACCTTGCCAAACGAAAAGGAAATACCCAATTGTAGTTTTTTAAAGATGAATTGAAAACCCATTTTCACTATTACAATTCACACCCAAAAATCAACATTTCAGTAGCTTGGAATTTTATAGAAGAAGCTTCTTTCTCAGTTTTGAGTCATACAAAACATCAAAAACAAACATTATGAAAACTGTTACACTAGCTTTAAGTTTCTTCTTTGTGAGTCTAATAGCAATGGCCCAAAAAAAGTCGGGGGTGGACATCACTATTACTATCGACAACATAACCAGTAATGAAGGAAAAGTACTCGCAGGACTTCACACCGCAGAAACTTTTATGAAAGGACCTGGCGTTCAAAATCTTCAAAGTACCATTGAAGATGGAAAAGTGACGCTGACATTTACAGATGTTGCACCGGGCAACTATGCCGTTATGGCCATGCACGACGCCAATGAGAACAACCGAATGGATTATCAGTCCAATGGTATGCCCAAAGAGAGTTATGGAATGTCCGGAAACGACATGACAATGGGACCTCCTAGTTTTGACAGTGCCCAATTTCAAGTGAACGAGGAAGATTTAGAATTTACCATAAGGTTTTAATCAAAAAATATCATCAATCATCAAATAGCCTGCTCAATGCAGGCTATTTATTTTTATACGAGCTATACTCCGAGGATTCTGTTCTTTCTATAGATTTACCTGATAGTTTTTTATACATTTATGCCCTAAACTTATACTTGAATGACTATTACCCAGCTACAATATGTATTGGCCGTAGCAGAGCACAAAAACTTTACCCTAGCCGCAGAAAAGAGTTTTGTTACACAACCTACCTTGAGCATGCAGGTTCAGAAATTAGAAGATGAACTTGATGTGCTCATTTTTGACAGGAGCAAAAAACCTATTACCATAACAGAGGTTGGCAAAAAAATAGTTGATCAGGCAAAGAACATTGTTGCCGAAGCAGAACGAATCAAAGATATTGTAGATCAAGACAAAGGATATATCGGAGGAGACTACACCTTGGGAATCATACCTACAGTAATGCCGACACTGCTTCCGATGTTCCTAAATGCTTTTATAAAGAAATATCCCAAGGTAAATCTGATTATAAAAGAACAATCTACCAAAACAATGATCAAGAACGTTATGGATGGTCATTTAGATGCGGGAATTGCAGCAACCCCTTTGGAGATAGAATTTATAAAAGAACGTCCATTGTATTATGAACCTTTTGTTGGTTACGTTCCCAAGAACCATCGATTGGCTTCGGAGGAACTTTTGAGCACAGATCATCTAGATGTCAGTGATATTCTTTTATTACAGGACGGACATTGTTTCCGCGAAGGCGTCATCAACCTTTGTAAAGCATCACAAAACCTTCGTGGGGAACATTTTAAAATAGAAAGCGGAAGTTTTGAAACTTTGGTAAGCTTAGCCGATGAGGGAATGGGCATGACCTTATTGCCCTACTTGAACACTTTGCATTTGGAAGAAAATAAAAAGATTAATCTTAAGTCCTTCCAAAAGCCTACCCCGGCAAGGGAAATAAGTCTAATTTATCATAAAAGTGAGCTAAAAATACAGATTACCGATGCGTTACGAGAGGTCATTTCCAGCATTGTACGTGGAGCCATTGCTTTTCAGGACGTAAAAATAATCAGCCCTTTGGGTAAAAATTAAAAGAGCCGCTTTTTAGCGGCTCTTCTTTTATGTTTTTAATAAGATTAATGTTGAATGTAACTCTGGTTTGTCCACAATATAAAATTGCAACCAGATTCTAAGTTCTTCTACTTCACTTGGCAATAGTCTCGAAATAGCTTTCCGAAGCTCCCTCATGAAAAGTTTAACATCAAAACTCACCTTCTGAAGGACAGTTTTGGTGTAATCAAACATAGCTCTAGGCATATTAAATTGATTAAATTGCGTATTAGGTTGTCCTTAAAATTACTAAAAAAGCTGTTTATAAAGCTCAATTTCCAGTTAAAAATTGAACAACCTGTTGTTAAAATCGATGAACTGCACATATGTACGCATTAAACAAGAGTTTACATAACTTATTGATTTTTAATTTATTATCTATTTTATTCCTTTCGATTGGATGTAATTCTACCAAAAAGATGGTCAACTCCCAATTGAAAAATAATCATTTGGGAAATTCATTTCATGGCGTGGTAATAATCGATGCCAATACCCGAAAAGAAATTTATAACCGTAATGGTGACAAATACTTCACCCCTGCCAGTAATACAAAGATTGTAACCCTTTATACGGGATTGAAACTTCTTCCCAAAAACATTCCTACACTAAAATACGCCGTGGCCAACGATACCTTGTTTATTGAAGGTACAGGCGACCCATCTTGGCTTCACCCCTATTTTAAGGACAGTACAGCGATACATTGGTTAAGAAATCAGGAAACCATTGCACTTTATACCAAAAACCATAATGAGAATCGTTACGGACCGGGTTGGGCCTGGGAAGATTATGACACCTCTTTTTCGCCTGAGAAATCCGCCATGCCCCTATATGGCAATGTGGCAACCATTTCCAATGTTGAAGGATTGGAGGTTTCTCCCAATACTTTCTTTAATAAAACATCAGTGAAGGATACTACCTTGAAACGAGAGGAGTTATACAATCGGTTTTATGTTTCTCCGACTCAGAAAGACACTTTGGAAGTACCTTTTGTGACCAGTGACAGTTTAACCCAACAATTATTGGAATCTGCCCTCGACAAAAAAATTATTTTATCACATCATTTCCCGGAGGGTGTTAAACATACGGTCTATGGGATAGAGAATGATTCTATTTTCAAGAGAATGCTTTTTAAGAGTGATAACTTCTTGGCCGAACAATTACTATTGGCAGCTTCGGCCAATGTTTCCGATACATTGAGTACAAAAAGCGCTATTAATTTTATGTTGGAGCATCATTTGAAAGATTTAGAACATCAACCTCGGTGGGTAGATGGTTCAGGACTTTCACGATATAATTTGTTTACCCCGCGTTCCTTTGTACAAATCCTTCAGAAACTTTATAATGAAGTTCCCGAGGAACGCCTTTTTGGGATATTTCCATTGTGGGGACCAGATAGCACGGTTGAAACATGGGAAGACCCGACTACAGAACCGTTCCTTTTTGCCAAATCGGGATCTGTAGGCAACAATTATAATTTAAGTGGGTATGTGAAGACAAAATCGGGCCAACTGCTCATCTTTAGTTTTATGAATAATCATTTTAGGGTCCCATCTTCAGAAATAAGAAAAACGATGTACAATACCCTAAAAGGTCTCTACGAAAACTACTGATCGAAAATCCCTTGAATCTGAGCATATTGTAGAAGCATAATGGTCTTGGCATCTTTAATCTCGCCCGTTTTCATCATTTCCAGTGCTTTTTTAAAATCGAGCTCCAACACTTCAATGTTCTCTGTTTCATCCTCAGCGCCACCCCCTTCGCTTACTTTCATGGCATCATTGTATTCACCAATAAAAAAGTATAGTATCTCTGTCACCGAACCAGGTGACATGTAAGCTTCAAAAACCTTTTCCACCTTATCGATTTCATACCCGGTCTCTTCCTCCACTTCCATTTTAATGGTCTCCTCTGCATTGCCTTTCTCCAACAGTCCAGCACAAGCTTCTACCATCATTCCATCTTTGTTGCCATTTAAATAAGTGGGCATTCTAAACTGCTTGGTCAATACCAACTTTCCTTTTTCAACATTGTAAAGAAGTATGGCGGCCCCGTTGCCACGGTCGTAAGCTTCACGTATTTGTTTTTCCCATTCTCCATCTTCTTTTTGATACTCGAAAGTTACTTTGTTCAAAGTATACCAATTGTCGGATAAAATCTCTTTTTTGATATTTCTTACATTTCCGTATTTCATGGTCAGGTTTAAACGGTTACTGCTTGGTTTAAATATTGGCGAAAAGGAAGCATTTCCTTATAGACTTGGACTATTTTTTCTTTGAAATCATTACCAAGGACTTCTTCTTTGGACAACTCAAGTTCTACGGCAAAGGTTTTGTTGCGCAGGAGTTCTATATGCGGATGATTTTTGGAAAATCCTTTGGGTGATGAAACAAGTTTCTCGTCCTCGTACAGACCTCTAAACATTTTTTTGAAAGATGGCTTATCCAATATCTGTTGCAGCTCCTCGCCATTATAATCTATTGCATCGCGGATACTTCGTAGTGTTGTGGAATCGGGTCGCCAACGACCACCTGCCAGCAAGCAATGTTTTAGTCCAATTTCGATATAAAAATCGGCCGAATTGGGAGCCTTGTCCAAACCCGCCCCAAAATGATCTTTGTAAATGGGTTTGTTCGGGTGGAACATCAAATTATTATTGATTCTATTGATGCCTTTTTTACCCGAAGTTGGGTAATAATCGTCATGGAGCTGGGCCATGGTCATATCCAAATCATCCAACCAAGCGATAAAGTCGTTCCGAAGAGATTTGTACCATTTGCGATTGGCATCCATCCATTCTTTATTGTTGTTTTGTTGAAGTTCTTCCAGAAAGTGGAACAGATCGTTGAAATTCATATCCACAAAAGAACTAATTTTTTTCAGATATAAGGCATCAGCCTTCAGATATCAGATTCTGACTTCTGACTTCTGACTTCTGACTTCTGACTTCTGACTTCTGACTTCTAAAAATCTAGAATCTATTATCCCCATCCAACAAATCGCCAAGACCGCCCAAGATACTTCCTTCACCTTTATCTTTTCCGCCGCCACGGGGTGCAGCAGCCCAAACACGACTGGCCAATCTACTAAATGGCAAGGATTGGACATAAACGGTTCCCGGACCACGAAGCGTAGCAAAGAAAAGTCCTTCTCCACCGAATACGGAGTTTCGGATACCTCCAATGAATTCAATATCGTAATCCACAGTTTGGGAAAAACCAACAATACAGCCCGTATCTACTTTTAAAGTCTCTCCAGGTGCCAATGTTTTTTTGGCCATGGTTCCACCTGCATGAACAAAGGCCATACCATCACCCTCCAATTTTTGCATAATAAAACCCTCACCACCAAAAAAACCACGTCCCAAGCGTTTGGAGAACTCAATCCCAACGGAAACGCCTTTAGCGGCGCATAGGAATGCATCTTTCTGACAAATAAACTTCCCTCCTTTTTCGGAAAGGTCTATGGGAACAATTTTACCTGGATAAGGCGAAGCAAAGCTTACTTGCTTTTTACCTTGTCCAATATTCAAGAAGGCCGTCATAAAAAGGCTCTCGCCCGTGAGGAGACGTTTACCCGCAGAAAACATCTTGCCCAACACACTGTTGTCCTGGTTGGAACCGTCGCCAAAGATGGTATCCATTTTAATATCGGAATCCATCATCATAAAAGTACCTGCTTCGGCAACGACAGCTTCTTGTGGGTCCAGTTCTATTTCCACATATTGCATTTCTTCGCCGTAAATGTGGTAGTCGATTTCGTGTGCGTTCATTATTTGATTGTTTTTAAGTTTTTTTGATTTCTGTTTATATGTTGGGAAAATGGTTGTTTTGTTACAGTTTAAGGAAATCCGATGTACTCCAACTTTTTACCTTAGCCTTTAACCATAACTATCCCTTCACCTTCACCGTCCACTCAAAATGAAAAGTGGATACTTCTACCCCATCTTGGTTTACCCCTACCGATTTCATCCAGCAAGTTTGTCCTTCGCCTGTTTCTACGGTTTTTTTAATGGCATCAGCAATCAATTCACCATCCTCACAAGTAAAGTTGATTCTCCCCGTAGCTTTTTTGGTAAAGGTAGCTTTGTTGTTCGCCACGAGCATGGATACTTTTTTACCGCACTTCTGGATTTCATTCATCACTAAAGCTCCAGTACTGAGCTCGGCGGCCATCCCCTGAACGGCCCAAAACATGGATTTAAACGGATTTTGATTCATCCATTTATGCTTTACCGTGGTAATTGCTTTTTTTTCATCAATATACTTGAGCCGTACCCCGCACCACCAGGCCGAAGGGAGCTTTAAAAACGTGAATGTGTTGATTTTACTGGGTGTCAATGCCATAACTTAGGTTTGTTTGGCTTAAAAATAGGCAAAAAGATGATACTTATAATTGTTAATTTTATGTTAAATTATAGTACTTTGTTTTGCATAGTACTGTCTTTTGGATATATATTTGCATGGTAAGCTAATAGGTTAACCCCTTTACAATCAAAAAACATCAATCAAAAATGGCAACTACAATCACCAAACACGAACGAAATTTATCCGCAATCATCCATGCGTCCATGTTCTCGAAGTACTTTATTCCTTTCGGGAATTTTATACTCCCGTTGATACTATGGACGGCCAATAAGAAGCAGCATGAGTTTGTGGATTATAATGGTAAACAGGCATTAAACTTTCAAATTAGTATGTTGCTTTATTCCATCGTGGCAGGTTTGATCACCATTCCTTTTTTTATTGGATTTTGGCCAGACCTGTTCGATTGGAATTTTTTCGGGTTTCACGACCTCAGCGATTTGAACAACCTAAACATTCATATAGATAGTGACGATTTTAGGTTAGGACGACTGATTTGGCCTGTGGGCATATCTGGATTTTTACAGGTGTCCCTCGGTATCGTAAACATTGTGTTTACCATTTTGGCCACAATCAGAACCAACGAAGGGGAATATTTTAAATATCCCTTTACCATTAAATTCATCAAGTAATATATATATATATATATATATAAAGGAGCTTAATCACCTCCACAGCAATCATCATCAATCAAAGTAAAACGGAGTTTAACCATCAATCAAAAAACGAAAAAACATCAAATCATCAATCAAAGAACCGTTTCCACTCCCCTGCCCAATTCAGGGGAATGGAGTGGAAACGTTACCAAACAAAGTTTGGCAGAACAAAAACGAACAGTTAATTTAATAGAACCATGAAATTATGAACATAGAAAACACAAAAGCACAGATGCGCAAGGGGGTTCTAGAGTATTGCATCCTGTCCATCCTAAGGGATGACGACAAGTATGCCTCAGAAATTCTGGGAGCCTTAAAGGACGCAAAGATGTTAGTAGTGGAAGGTACCATATATCCTTTGCTCACAAGGCTAAAGAATGCCGGATTGCTCAACTATCGTTGGGAAGAATCCACATCGGGACCACCTCGCAAATATTACGCCCTTACAGAAACAGGCCAGTTGTTCCTTAACGAACTCAATGGTACCTGGGATGAACTAAGAAATGCAGTCAATCTGGTAACCAACACAAAATAGAATCAAAAAATGAACAAGACAGTAAATATAAATTTAGCAAATACGCTCTTCCATATAGACGACGACGCGTATAACAAGCTGAGACGGTATCTGGAGTCCATAAGACGATCATTTTCAGGTACCAAGGGAAGCGACGAGATCATTGCCGATATCGAGGCAAGGATTGCCGAACTCTTTTTGGAGAAAATGGAAAACGAGCGACAGGTAATCACCCATAAAGAGGTGGACCAAGTAATCGAAGTAATGGGGCAACCCGAAGATTACATGGTGGATGAGGATATTTTTGAGGACGAACCCAAAAGATCCCATGCAGAACCTACCGGTAGGGCCAAAAAGCTATATAGGGACGTAGACCATAAATATATCGGTGGTGTTTGTGCCGGTCTGGAACATTATTTGGGCATTGATTCCCTTTGGATAAGGCTCATATTTATCCTTTTGGCCATTTTCACCAGTGGTTTTGGTCTAATCGCCTATATCCTGCTTTGGATTTTGGTTCCCGAAGCCGCTACCACCTCGCAAAAGTTAGATATGCGGGGGGAGCCCGTCAACATCAGCAATATAGAACGCAAAGTTAAAGAGGGGTTTGATGATGTTGCCGAAAAAGTAAAAAGCGTTGACTACGATAAAGTAGGCGACAAGGTCAAAAGCAGCTCCAAGACCTTTTTCGATACCATAGGGGACATTATTCTGTTCCTTTTTAAAGTGTTCGGTAAGTTCATAGGTATTCTATTGATTATCATCGGGGCATCTACCTTGGTAGGACTGTTCTTCGGTCTGTTTACGGTAGGTATGTTCGATGCGGTACATGTACCGGGTATCGATTTTTACGAGATTGTGAACACCTCCGGGGCACCGGTATGGGTTGTATCCATCTTATTGTTCTTTGCTGTGGGTATCCCGTTCTTCTTCCTCCTTTATTTAGGACTGAAGATCTTGGTTACCAACCTAAAATCTATCGGTAACATTGCCAAGTTCGCTCTTTTGGGGCTTTGGTTGATATCCGTGGGTACCCTAATTGTGCTAGGAATCCGTCAGGCTGCAGAATTCTCATACACAGGAAGTGTTAATGATAGGACAGAACTTTCGCTAGAAATTCCGTCCGACACGCTGATGATCACCATGAAGGATGATGCGCACAGGGATTACAACCGAGACGACGTTCATTTTGGAAGGATGACCTTTGGTTATGACGAAAATGACAACCGCATTTTGATGTCTGACGATGTGGATATCAAAATAAGAAAGTCGGATACGGACTCCATCAGTATAAACATTAGGAAAGATGCTGATGGAAGCTCTACCCCAGCTGCCCGAGATCGCGCTAGGAGCATTACATATACCTATACGGTTGATGGCAATGAAATTATGCTGGACAAATATTTGACCACGGAAACATCAAACAAAGCGAGAAACCAAGAAGTAACCATAACCATTTATGTTCCAGAAGGGAAGACCGTTTATTTTGATAATTCAACCAACCGCTATATTGGTCGAGGAATCGACAACGACCAAGGTTTTTATAGAAGTGGCATGGCAGGTCAACACTGGTTGATGGGTGACGACGGAGAGCTGCAGTGCTTGGATTGTCCAGAAGACAATGACGATGATTCCGAAGGCAATGGCAAAATCATAATCAATGAAGATGGTATCGATATCGACATCAAAGACAACCAAGATTCGTTTGAAATGAAAATCAACGAAGATGGGATAAAAGTTAAAGCTGGGGAAAAAAGTAACAATTGAGCCCCCTAATTCGTCAATTGAGTAAATCTTAATTCAAAATACACACATTTAAACAGACATTTACACTGAAATTAATTCAGTAGTTAACAAATCAGTTTTCAAAATCAATCAATAGATGCCCAGTCGAGCTGAGCATAAAAAAACAACAATCATGACAACACTAGCAAGATTAGCAATCGCCGCGCTCCTATCGTTATTTGCATCCTCATGCATGATAGATATGAACTTCGGCAACGGAAAAACAGGTAACGGCGAAATCGTTGAGGAAAGCCGCGATGTAAAAGAGGATTTTGATGTCGTATCAGCTTCCGAAGGTATCGATGTATTCGTAACCCAAGGATCCGATTTCAACATTTCGGTAGAAGCTGATGAAAACATCATTGATCTTATCGGAACCGATATTAAGGATGGAAGACTTAAAATCCATGCCATAGAGAACATTGGCAGAGCTACAAAAAATGTCTATGTGACCCTACCTAAGGTTACAGCATTGGAAAGTTCTAGCGGTGCCGACCTTATCGCACAAAATGTAATCAAAGCAGAAAACATTGAACTAGATTCCAGCAGCGGTGCCGACCTGCACGTAGAAGTTGTAGCAGGCGAAGTATCTGCCGATGCAAGCAGCGGTGCAGACATCAAGGTTTCTGGTCAAGCAGACGTTCTTTATGCCGATGCCAGCAGTGGTTCGGACATTAAAGCGAAAGACCTGATGGTTAAAAGATGTAACGCTGATGCCAGTAGCGGTGCAGACATCTCCGTGAATGTTTCGGAGTCTTTGGTGGCCGATGCCAGCAGTGGAGCGGACATTAAATATACTGGAGAGGCCAGTGTAAACACCAAAAAATCCGTTTCGGGCAGCGTTCGTAAATATTAATCCAATTCCCTTTAAATATGCAAAGGCCTGCTGATTTTTCAGTGGGCTTTTGTTTTTATTATGTTTATCCGAAGCCCTATCTTAGCAGGACTCAATTCCCAACTAACTATGCAGACAGCACTCAAGAAATATACGCTTCAACTAGCACACACTTTTACCATTTCTAGAGAATCCCGAGATGAGCAAGACACTTTGGTTGTTTGTTTATCCCTTGATGGTAAAACAGGTTATGGCGAGGCCACCTCTAATCCCTACTATAAAATTACCATCGAAGGAATGATGGCAGAAATAGAAGCCGTCAGAGACCAAATTGAAGCATATGACTTTGATACTCCTGAAAACTTTTATGAGCATTTAGAGTCCCTGAACCTCCATAAATTTACCCTTTGTGCCCTAGATTTGGCCGCAAACGACCTGTATGGCAAACTCAAAGGCAAACCGCTCTACGAAATCTGGGGCACCAATACTGATAAATATCCCATTACGAATTACACCATCGGTATTGACACTATAGAAAAAATGGTGGCCAAACTTCAAGAAAAACCTTGGCCCCTGTATAAAATTAAATTGGGGACCCCCGACGATGTTGCCATTATAAGGGAACTCAGAAAACATACAGATAGTATTTTCCGAATTGACGCCAACACCGCATGGACCGCAGAGGAAACTATCAAGAATGCCCCTTTATTAAAAGAGCTTGGCGTAGAGTTTTTGGAACAACCCCTTAAAGCTGATGATTGGGAAGGTATGGCCTTGGTTAAGGAACAATCCGTGCTACCCGTTATTGCTGATGAAAGCTGCATTATAGAAAGTGATGTGGAGCAATGCGGACCCTATTTCCATGGCATCAACATTAAATTGACCAAATGTGGAGGGCTAACTCCAGCTAGGCGCATGATTAAAAGAGGCAGGGAATTAGGGCTACAGTTGATGGTGGGTTGCATGACAGAATCCACTGTAGGTATTTCTGCCATAGCACAATTGTTGCCACAACTAGATTATGTGGATATGGATGGCGCTATGCTATTAAAAGGAGACATTGCCACAGGAGTAGAAATTTTGGGAAATGGAAAAGTTATTTTTCCAAAGTTAAATGGTAGCGGAATAGAATTGCTGTAATGGCCCATTCAATAGATCGCATTCCTGACAGACAAATCATCATTGATGGCAAACCCCATTTATATTTTGGCGGCACCTCTTATTTAGGGCTTCAAAACTATGAGCCCTTCAAAGATGTATATCTTCAGAACGTACTGAACTATGGTATGCACTATGGCGCATCACGAAAATCAAATGTATCACTAGAAATATATAGCAAGGCCGAAAACTATTTGGCAGAATGGGTGGGCAGTGAAGATTGTCTTACGATGTCCTCTGGTTATTTGGCGGCACAATTGGTGGTTCAGACCCTATTGGAAAAAGGGCACACGGTATTTGCCGCACCACACGCCCATACCGCACTTCTAATAAACGGTATAAAGACAACATCAAGTATTGATGAATTGGGCCAGCTTGTATCGAAAGAGGTTGATAAGAACAAACTGTTGCCTGTTGTTCTTTTTGATACTATTGATTTTTCAGGTCAGCAATATCCCGACTTTAAAAGTCTTACCAAGCTCCCCTTGGATAAAGTGATTTTAATCGGTGATGATTCCCATGGTATTGGCATTGTTGGTGATCATGGCAATGGTTGTTTTAGTATGCTCAAAGTACTAAAGTCAGCCAAACTTTTGGTTTGTTGTTCACTCGGCAAGGCTTTGGGCATGCAAGCAGGGGCCGTTTTTGGAGACAAAGAAGATATTCAATTTTTGGAATCTACATCGTTTTATGGTGGCGCAAGTCCGGCTTCACCTTCATTTATGGGAACACTATTGAATGCCAAAGAATTGTTTTCCGAACGATTGAAAACGCTCAAAACCAACTACCTTTATTTTAAATCACAATTAAAAAATCCATCATTTTTCAACCATATGGAAGGCCATCCAACCTTCGAGTTTGAGAATACCGAAGTGGCATCTGCCCTAAACAAGGATGGATTTATTTTCACCAATTTTAATTACCCTGATGAAAACGGGCCAATCGTCAGTCGTATTGTTTTGAGTGCATATCATACAAAAGATGATATCCGAAGATTGATTTACAATCTTAAAAGGCATTTAAAATAACAAGATGGATATAATCACCTATTGGTAAACGATTCTCAATCAACCAAAAAATCCTACATTATGAATTTATCAAAAATAAAGGGAGAAATATGAATTAGATTCATTTTTACAGCTCTTAAATTTAATATTATTAATATTTATTCTTACCTTTTAGATATTCTAACACTTTTAAAAGTAGGGCATTATGAAAAAATCAGTTTTACTTTTTACTCTCGTTTTTATTTTCTTAATCGCGGGAAGCTTTAAAGGACACGAAACAACCAAACCAAGTATCGAAGGTACATGGGAGTTACAAAGTTTTTACAACTATGACGGAGAAAACGTTATAGATACCATTAAAAAATCGGATGGATACAGACAAGTAAAAATGTATTCCAAAGAGAAAATTATGTGGACCCGATATGTGCCAGATGAACCCAATGGAAGATTTGGGTATGGTTCTTACAGGGTAGCGGGCAACTCTTTAATTGAGGTGATTGAATATGGTGACGACGATATGATGAAAGCATTGGATACCATGCGAAACTTTACTTTCGAACTTATTCTAAAAGAAGATACATTCAGTCAAATTACGGTTGACTCGGATGGCAACAGAACTTTTTCAGAGAATTACAAGCGGATTGATTGAGTTACAATCAACAAAAAAGGCACTGAAAATTCAGTGCCTTTTTTTATTTTCTAATGAATTGACTTTTAAGATGCCAACATTTCCTTGCTCTCAACAGCTGCCAAGTATCTTTCTGCATCCAATGCCGCCATACAACCTGTACCTGCAGCAGTAACTGCCTGTCGGTATATTTTATCCTGTGCATCGCCACTTGCAAAAACACCAGGCTTGTTCGTTTTAGTGGATTTGGGCTGGGTTATAATGTAACCTGTTTCATCCATATCCAATTGTCCTTTAAATATGTCTGTATTGGGTTTATGTCCAATAGCAATGAACAATCCGGTAACAGGAATCTCTTCTTTGTCCCCAGTTTGATTGTTCACCACCCTAATACCTTCAACCACCTGATCACCCAATACCTCATCTACTTCGGTATTGTATCGGATTTCAATATTATCCATACTGTTTACTCTATGCTGCATAGCTTTTGATGCTCGCATATGGTCTTTACGAACCAACATGGTAACCTTTGTACAGATATTCGCCAAGTAAGATGCTTCTTCAGCAGCGGTATCTCCGGCACCTACAATGGCCACATCCTGACCTTTATAGAAAAACCCATCACAAACGGCACAGGCAGATACACCACCACCTCTCAATCGCTGCTCACTTGGTATATTCAAGTATTTGGCAGAAGCTCCAGTTGAGATAATAACGGTTTCTGCTTCCAATTGCGTAGAGTCATCTACTGTAATTTTATGAATACCTCCTATCTCATCGCTTAATTCTACTGCGGTCACCATACCGATTCTTACTTCGGTACCAAACCTTTCGGCTTGCTGCTGCAACTGCATCATCATGGCTGGTCCATCAATTCCCTCTGGATAGCCCGGAAAGTTGTCCACCTCTGTAGTCGTGGTCAACTGACCGCCAGGTTCCATACCGGTATATAATACTGGTTTTAAATCTGCCCTGGAGGCATAAATTGCCGCAGTATAACCTGCTGGCCCTGATCCTATAATCAATGTTTTGATTCTTTCCACTTGTTCTGACATAAATCTTCTTCCTGAAATGTTACTTTACAAAAGTAGGTTTTTTGTCCAAAAACTTACACCCAAGATTTTTTTGGTTTTCTTAAAAGATGTGAACAATTGTGAATGATATTACCTTTTGGTACTATTTGAAGCTTCTCCAAATAAAAAAGAGCCGTAAAAAACGGCTCTTTTTCGAAAAAGTAGGTCAAATTTATGGGAACATATATTTGATCTTAATAAAACCGTTACAACCAAGGGGCTCAACCTCAAAAACCCCTTGGAGCAACGTAAACCTTATTAGAAATAAGACATTAGGCAAAGAACACTAAGTACCCTATAATCACCCCATCCTATTAAAGGTTTTAACTTAAGCTGTAAAGCTTTGCGTTAACTGATACAAACATACCATTGTCCCTTGATTCGGAAAGGGTGTAATTAACAAATGGGGCTTCTCCGTTAACGAATGCCCGTTTTCAATTTATATTTGGATTTTGAGAGGCTTGCGTAGGAAAACACATCTAAAATTGAATAATCAATTGAATAATCAATTGAATATCAAATCATTGAATATTTAAGATAGGCTCATTGCTTATATTTCAATTTTTTCTCGATGGTCTCAATCATTACGTTGGCAATATCCTTCCCTGTGGTATTTTCTATTCCTTGAAGTCCTGGTGAAGAGTTTACTTCCAACAACAAAGGCCCTTTGTTCGAACGGATAAGATCTACCCCTGCAACATCCAAATTGAACACTTTTGCAGATTTAATGGCCAACTTTCGTTCCTCGGGAGTTATTTTAACTTTAGATGCGGCACCACCTTGATGAATATTTGCCCTAAACTCACCTTTTTGGGCAGTACGCTGCATGGAGGCTACTACTTTTCCGTTCACCACAAAACAACGGATATCGTGCCCGTTGGCTTCTTTAATGAATTCTTGTACCAAAATATTGGTCTGCACACTTTTAAAGGCATTGATTACACTCTCGGCAGCCTTATTGGTTTCGGCAAGTACTACTCCTTTTCCTTGGGTACTTTCCAGCAATTTAATAATCAATGGAGCCCCACTCACCATACGGATAAGGTCTTTGGTATCCATCGGGGACTTGGCAAAGCCCGTAGTGGGTATGTGAATATCGTTTTTGGAAAATAATTGCGAGGCAAAAAGTTTATCCCTTGACCTACCAATGGAATCGGCAGAGTTTAAACAATAGACACCCAGGGTATCAAACTGTCGTAGCAAAGCACAACCGTAAAAAGTAACAGCTGGTTTTATTCTTGGAATCACGGCATCGAACTTATCCAAAATGTTTCCGCCACGGTACCTAATTTCAGGAGTTGCGGCATCTAATTTCATATAAACGTGTTCCACATTCAGAAAAACCACTTTGTGGCCCCGCATTTCGCCTGCCTCAATAATTCTTTTATTGCTGTACAAGTTTGGATTACTTGCCAAAAGTCCCAAGCGAAGTCCCTTCTTCTCCGTTGTAAAAGGTTTATACTTCTCTTGCAATTGCTCCTCGGTAATATCTCCTTGAATAAAACTTTGGGACGGGTCTACCAAATACCTTCCATTAATGGCTTCACGCCCCAATAGCATGCGATACTCCATGGTATCCCTATTGGCCAATGTCAATTCAATTTCAAAAGCATCCCCATCAATATTTACTTTAGTCTTTATTACAGGACGCTCTTCCGCAATACCTTGTGAACTTTTTACATTCCGTACATCGACCAACTTGGCCTCACATAAGATAGAAATACTCCTATTGTCTTGAACGGGGCTTACCTCGAACCGTACCCACTCTTCCAGTCCTTTATTAAAAATTTTGATTTTACTGGCTTGTATGGATGATGTTTTTGCTCCGGAATCCACTCTGGCCTTTATGGCCGGAATTCTCAAATCATCAAACTGGCACCATTCTTCGCTACCCAATATTTTAAAATCGCTCAAAACTAATATGTATTTAATTGATTAATCGCATAATGAACAAGTCCACGACCTCGACCAAAATCAGAATTATTATGATCCACTCGAGCCTACTGCTTTCCCTATGATCCATAATGTTCATGAACAAACTTAGGTTTTCCTTGATCACTACACCTTGTTCTTTTATATTTCTATACCGCTCCTTTAAATCAAAGATTTGCTTTAAACCTTTGTCCAACCTGTCGAGCTCCAAATCTTCCCAAACTACTTCATGGGAGTCAAAAATATAGAGGTTTTCAGAAATTTGGTTGTTAATGTTCAATACCTTGGCAATATGCCTTTTTAATTTCTTTCCGCCTATATCCAACTTTCCCTTTTGTTCCAGATAGGTGGTGTGCTGTCGGGTTTCCTTCATCGCCTGTTCCGAGAGCCCTGCGTAATGATCCAATGCTACGGATTGCGACAAATGCAACAATGCCAAACGGATACCTTCTACATTGGATTTTGGCAATATCAACTTGTCATTATTTATCACTGCCCTTTCGCGGTTGGACACCAATTCCATTTCCATGGTTTCGGTGATATCGGATTGCCTCCATTCCTCGCAAAACGGTTTGATTTCCATTAAAAGTTGTGATATTTCTCCTTCGGTATACCCAAAAAACGAAACCACACCATATCTGAAGACATAAAGGTAACGTGATGCATCGGAATAAAAAAGTTCATCCCTATCACCATAAACCAATTCTTTGTTCAAAGCTGTCCTGCATGCAGGAATATTGATACTCGCCGCCAAGTGCAGGGCCATTGCTTTTGATACCATTTTGGTAAATTATTTTATGTGAAAATTGATATCATTCTTCTTCCGAAGCCTCTAGTTCTTCAGCATCCAAAGATGGCTCATCATCATCGTTTTCAGACTCTTCGTAATCCTCCATGGCCATTACCAAACGCTTACTTACTTTGATTAAGTAAGCAGTGTCTTCGGTGCGAACCTCAACGCATTCCACTACTTCCTTACTAGCGTTTCTATAGGTAACAATGTCATCATCATCGTACCCATCAGGAAACTTTTCCACAAGAAGATTCAACATGGTATTGTCCAACTTTTTATAATCGACAATTACTCTTTTTAAAACAGTTGTTTGTGTTTTTCTCATGGTTACATGTCTAATAGGTAAGCAAAAATCAAAGGCGCCACGATGGTCGCGTCCGATTCTACAATGAATTTTGGGGTGTCGATATCCAATTTGCCCCAAGTGATTTTTTCATTGGGCACTGCTCCGGAATAAGACCCGTAGCTTGTGGTGGAATCACTGATTTGGCAGAAATAGCTCCAAAACGGAGTTTCTGTTTGTTCCAAATCTTGATAGAGCATTGGTACTACGCATATAGGAAAATCCCCTGCAATACCTCCACCAATCTGGAAGAATCCAATGCCATTCTCCGAGTTTTTCATATACCAATCGGCCAAAAAGGTCATGTATTCAATACCTGATTTCACGGTGCTCGCTTTTAGCTCTCCTTTGATCACGTAGCTGGCAAAAATGTTGCCCATAGTACTGTCTTCCCAACCTGGGACCACAATAGGCAAGTTTTTCTCAGCGGCTGCGTACATCCAGGAATCCTTAATGTCTATTTCGTAATATTGCTCCAATACACCGGAAAGCAATAGTTTGTACATATACTCATGCGGGAAGTAGCGCTCTCCATTGACTTCGGCCTCTTTCCAGATGTCGTAAATGTGCTTCTGCAACCTTCTAAAGGCTTCTTCTTCGGGAATGCAGGTATCTGTGACTCGGTTAAGGCCTTTCTCCAAAAGATCCCACTCTTCTTGGGGAGTCAAATCCCTGTAGTTGGGCACTCTTTTATAGTGGGAATGTGCCACCAAGTTCATTAAATCCTCCTCGAGGTTCGCTCCCGTGCAGGATACAATATGAACTTTATCAGTACGGATAATTTCCGCAAATATTTTGCCGAGTTCGGCAGTACTCATTGCCCCTGCCAAGGAAACCAACATTTTGCCCCCCTTGTTCAACTGGTCTTCGTAACCTTTGGCAGCATCCACCAAAGCGGCGGAGTTAAAGTGCAAAAAGTATTTTTGTATGAATTGTGATATTTCTCCTTTATTACTCATTGTAATTATTATGTTTTTGGAATTTTTGAAGTATGTGTATTTGCTTCAAAGGTTTACTCCGTGAATTCGTTGTTATCTGAAAATTTATAGCTCAACATTTTATAATAGAGCTTTGCCGCCAAGAAATCCGATGATTTATCGATATCATTTGGACAGAGTTCCACAATATCAAAACCAACTACATTCTTTTCTTTAAAAACCCGAAGTAAAAAGTCAAGGGTTTCGTACCACAGCAGTCCGCCTGGCTCTGGCGTTCCAGTTGATGGCATAATGGATGGATCAAATGCATCCAAATCAAAAGTGATGTAGACATTGTCCGTCATTAGGTCTAAAGCGGAATCCATCCAAAAATCATCGGAAACCATCTCGTGGGCAAAAAACACTCTATCGCGATCCATTACCAAGGTTTCGGCATGATCCATGCTGCGAATGCCCACTTGCACCAAATTTGTAGTTTCGTTGGCCTCGTACAATGCACAGGCGTGATTGTATTTTGTGCCTTCGTACTCTTTGCGCAAATCGGCATGCGCATCAATCTGAAGTACGGTAAGGTCTTCAAAACATTCATTAAAAGCTCTTATCGCCCCTATGGAAATGGAATGCTCCCCTCCCACCATCGTTACCAGTTTGTTGCGATTGATGTACTCCTTTACGGTTTTGCGCACTGCTTCAACCATGGTGTCCGGAGTTTCAAAATCTTCAATGGCTTCTGCTAAGTAAATGCCTTGCTTGTATACTTCACTATCTGTTTCAATATCGTATACCTCCATGTTTTCCGAGGCTTCCAAAAAGGCTTCTGGACCTTTGTCTGCGCCTTTTCCCCAAGTACTGGTGCCATCATAAGGAACTGGCAAGAGTACTACTTTGGTCTTTTCTGACATGCCGTATTCCTTTGGAATACCAGCATATGTTTTTTCTGTTTTCATCTTTTATGATAATTCCTTTTTTAATTATTGCTGGGCACTGGCAATTCATTGGCCTCTACCGGCACCTCTACAGGCTTTTTGCTTCCGTATCCCAAAATCGAAAGAAACTCGCCAGCGGTTTGCTGCTCGGCAAATACCGATGTTTTTATATTCCCTTCCTCGTCTTTGTCAATGAGAATATGTTTTGGGGTGGGAATCAAACAATGCTGTAACCCGCCAAAGCCTCCAATGGTTTCTTGGTACGCCCCTGTATTAAAGAATCCAATGTAAAGCGGCTTATCCTTTTTGTATTTGGGCAAATAAATGGCGTTCATGTGCTGCTCCGAGTTGTAGTAATCGTCGCTATCACAGGTAAGTCCACCTAAAAGTACACGCTCATATTCCTCGTTCCAACGGTTGATGGCCAGCATAATGAACCTTTTACTGATCGCCCAGGAATCGGGCATGGTGGTAATGAAAGATGAATTGATCATATTCCATTTTTCACGGTCGTTCTGCTGTTTTTGATAGAGAACCTCATAAATGTTTCCACTACTTTCTCCAACGGTAAAGCTTCCGAACTCGGTAAAAATATTCGGTACCTCCACTCCTGCCTCATCACACGCTTGGCCTATTTGATGAATAATTTCATCCACCATATACGCATAATCATAATCGAACACCAAGGAGTTTTTGATAGGGAACCCACCACCGATGTTAAGGCTATCCAAAGTTGGGCACACCTTTTTCAGGTCGATGTATACCTTCAAACACTTTAAAAGTTCGTTCCAATAATAGGCCGTGTCTCTAATACCCGTATTGATAAAGAAATGAAGCATCTTCAATTCGACTTGATCGTTGGGTTTTATAGATTGATTGAAGAAAGGCACAATGTTCTTATAACCGATACCCAATCTAGACGTATAAAACTCAAACTTGGGTTCTTCTTCTGATGCAATTCGGATGCCGATTTGGAATTTTCCTTCGATAGCTTCTCCCAACAAGTTTATCTCCTCGTAGTTATCAATTATAGGGATACAGTTACGATGCCCCCGGTTAATCAGTCCAGCAATATTTTGAATGTATTGATCACGCTTAAAGCCATTACAGATTACATAAGTGTCTTTTGTGATTTTACCTGCATTCTTCAAATACTCTACAATATTGATATCAATGGCCGACGAAGTTTCGATATGAATATCATTTTTAAGGGCTTCATTCAAAACATGCTCAAAATGGGAGCTTTTAGTACAATAGCAGTAGTTGTATTTACCGGCATACTTATGCTTTTTAATGGCTGAGTTGAACCAACCCTTCGCCCTTTGGATATTATCCGATATTTTGGGCAAATAGGTAAACTTTAATGGTGCTCCATAACGCTGCACCAACTCATAGAGGTCAATTCCGTGAAACTGTAATTTGTTGTCCTGTAATTGAAATTCCTCTTGTGGGAAATCATAAGTTTGCTCGATTAAATCGATGTATTTCGTTTTCATTTAAATTTCGTAATGATGTAATAATAAAATGGAAAAAATCAGTCTGAAAATGGGTAGTTCTCAGATACGAAATTCAAATACGGTATAGGGTACAAAGTAAGGCGTCCGCGAAAAATCACGGTTAAAATGATGTAGTTCTTCGAAAGTCAGCCCGTGTATTCGGTGTCTTAATCTTAAGACGGCTTTTTGGGTAGACTTTCTTATCCCCAAAAGCCCGAACATGAAAAAAGTATTCAAAGCTTATAGGCAATGCGTCCAAAAACAATGGACTCATTTATGGAGCAAACATAGATAAAAAAATGATATGACAACTTTTTTTATGAAAAAATTCATAAAGCGTAATAAACTGAATAACACTCAGTTACATTCAATAAATCAAAAATAAGATTATCACATATAAAAACTGGCCAGTAGAAAACATCTACTGACCAGTTACTATTTACATTTTTAAAACGATATGATTTAACCCACCAATGGCGGCTTATCATTTATGAATGGTTGTTTGTAATAACGTCTTCCCGTTGCATTGTATAAAGCATTGGATAATGCTCCAATAGCTGGCGGTAAAGAAGGCTCTCCCAAACCTGTTGGATCTATACCATTATCCACAAAATGCACTTCTATATTTTTGGGTGCTTCGGAATGACGCATGAGACGATATTTATCAAAATTGGACTGCTCTGGTCTACCATCTTCAAAGGTCATGGCGCTAAAGGTTGAATGGCCAATACCATCGATCATACCTCCTTCAATCTGGTTTTTGGCGGCCAATGGATTAATTACGATACCGCAATCCACCGCACAGGTTATTTTATCAACCCTTGGCATATCGCCACCGTCTTCTAGTTCCAACACCTGAGCCACATAGGAATTGTGGCAGTAGTATGCTGCAACACCTCGCGCTTTACCTGTTTCGGAGCCCCAATTGGCTTTTTCCTTAACAAGTTTCAATACTCCGGCATATCGTTCTGGGTCGTAATCGTTCTTTTCCGGGTCGCCTACAGGATTGTTGATAGCTCTATCAAATAGCTCCAAACGGAACTCCAATGGATCTTTTCCGGCAGCTTCTGCCACCTCATCCATGAATGCTTGTTCTGCACCTGCGATAAAGTTAGACCTTGGTGCCCGCCATGCTCCAGTGGTCACATTGGTTTGTAAACTATGCTTTTCTGCAAGATAATTGTCCACAGCCCCTGCTGGGAAACGATTTTCGAAAATCAAATCATCGTTGGTACCTGCTCCACGCACATGCCAAGCGATAAGATTTCCATTTTCATCTATTCCAGCTTTGTATTTTACTTTGTAAGATGGACGATAAGTACCTTGGGTCATATCATCTTCCCTGGAATACACCAATTTAACTGGAGCATTCATTTTTTGGGAAATTGCGGCTGCTTCTACAGCAAAAGTTCCATACAAGCGACGGCCAAAACCTCCACCCATACGGGTCATCATTATATCTATCTTTTCTACTGGCATACCCAATCTGGACACCAGTGTTTGCTCTAAAAATTCCGGAGTTTGTATTGGACCAAGTAATTCAGCTTTTTCTGGCGTGACATGTGCAAAAAAGTTCATTGGTTCCATAGTGTTATGGGCCAAATAGGGTGCTGAATAGGTACTTTCCACAATTTTTGCAGCTTTTTTGAAAGCTGCTTCCACATCTCCATCCTTTCTTGCCGGCTCTTCTTGGGCTTTATCCAAAAGTGATACAAGAGCTTCATCATGGTAAGAAGTACTTTCCAATTTGGATACTTCTTCCCATTCCACATCCAATGCTTTTTTTGCCTGCATGCACTCCCATGTGCTATCCCCCACAATGGCAACCAATTCTGGTATAGCACCTCCATCGGACCATTGTTTTTCAACATCTTCAGGGTATGCCTCAAAATGGAAGACATCTTTTATTCCGGGCATCGACTTTACCGATTCTGCATTCATGCTCTTGAATTTCATACCAAAAGCTGGTGGATGAACAATCATGGCTGTCAGCATCCCTTCTTTATAAACGTCTAATCCATACAATGGCTTACCGGTAACTATTTTTTTACCATCCACGTTTTTCTTGTCTGTACCAATAATAGAGAAGTCCCCGTTATCTTTCAACTGGACTTCTTCGGGCACTTCAATAGCTGTTGCAGCAGAGGCCATTTCTCCATAGCCTGCCGAATTTCCGCTTCCTTCATGGGTGAGTACACCATCCTTTGTGGTAATTTCATCTGCTGAAACGCCCCAAGCTTGCGCCGCAGCTTCTTTCAACATATGCCGTGCGGTGGCTCCTGCCATTCGTAAACTTTCCCATCCTTGTCGAATGGACTGGCTACCTCCTGCCAATTGTCTTGTGAAAATATCAGTGTTCAACGGAGCCTGTTCCACTAACACATTTTTCCATGCTACGTCAAGCTCTTCAGCTACGATCATAGGCATGGATGTTTTTACGTTTTGACCAATTTCAGGGTTTGGTGACATGATGGTTACCATGCCATTATCCCCAACTTTAAGGAAACCGTTGAGATCAAACCACTCATCTGGCAGGCTATTTACCTGCTCTGGAGTCATTTTACAAGAAGCTAACCAGCTAAACCCGATAACAAGTCCACCACTAGCCAATCCTGTATTCCTAATAAAGGCACGTCGTCCTATTTTTGTCTTTACAAGTGTCATTATACTAGTTTTATGGGTTATGATTTAGCCGCTAGTTTCACGGCCTTTTTAATTCTGGTATAGGTCCCACAACGACAGATGTTGCCGTTCATGGCCATTTCAATTTCTTCGTCTGATGGGTTTGGATTTTTTTCCAAAAGTGCTGAAGCGGTCATAATCTGACCGGCTTGACAATACCCACACTGGGGTACATCCACCTCTAACCAAGCTTTTTGCACTGGGTGGTCACCTTCTTCAGATAATCCTTCAATCGTTGTAATTTCAGAGTTCCCTACGGATGAGACAGTTAGCATGCAAGCCCTTGTCGCTGTTCCGTCCAAATGAATGGTACAGGCACCGCATTGTGCAATCCCGCATCCATATTTTGTCCCTACTAAATTTAAGTGATCCCGCAGAACCCAGAGGACAGGAGTGGACGGATCCACGTCAACCTCTTGTTCTTTTCCGTTGATGTTTAGTTTAAATGTTGCCATAATGTTGATTAATTCCCTTTGAAGTTAAAGATTTCTTACAACATATAGCGCCGTAACTCCAAACATCACAATAAAATTAACATTGTTTTTAGTTTTTTTGAGACTACTTAAAATCAGTATAAATAAATGGCCTGAAAGAAAGTAAATCCATAGGGTTTAAACCCAACCTAATCAGTATTTCAGTCGGGCAAAAACAGGAAGGTGATCCGAAGGATATTTGCAATCTTTAGAGTCACTCAAAATAGCACTTTTTAGCACCTGAAACTTATCGGAAACAAAAATATAATCGATTCTTCGCTCCACGGGTTTAGTGAATTCAAAACCGTTAAATGTTCCCTTAGGGCCAAAGGCATTTTTACCGGCAGCAATATGGGTATCCTTCATATCACCCAAAATCACCTGCATCCCTGGGCTATTGCTTTCTAAATTGAAATCGCCCGTTAAAACCACTGGATAGTTTTCGGTGTTCAATTCCTTAATTTTCTCCAGAATAAGCTTGGAGCTTTCTTCCCGTGCCTTTACCCCTACATGATCAAAGTGCGTATTGAAGACCATAAACTTGGTCCCATCATTTTTGCTTTCGAAAACACCGTATGTGCAAGTCCTTGGCAGGGCGGCATCCCATCCTTTGGATGGTTTGTCTGGGGTAAGGGACAACCAAAACGTAGATTGATTAAGAAGTTTTAACCGTTGCTTATTATAAAGCACAGCCGTATGCTCTCCTCTTTCATCACCGTAATCACGTCCCACACCAAAATAAGCGTAGTCTTCCAATCCTTGGTCTATCTCTTTCACTTGATGAATTAATCCTTCCTGAACTCCAAATACATCGGGATTATAAAAATTGAGTTGGGAGATTAGAAACTCCTTTCGATTGTCCCAATTGTTTGGAGCATCATCTGGGTTGTCATATCGAATATTATAAGAAATAACATCAATAGTTTGGGCATGAACACTTAGTATTGTGCCCACTAGAAATAAAAATGGTATTAAGCTTCTCATTGGTTGCGTGTCCCCTCTGGTTTTAAAGTTTTAAAAATGACTATGCAAACTATTCATTTTTTAGGGTACCAAGGTTACGATATCTTTATATTCTTGCAATCTTCTATTCTTCCCATTGATGTGAAATGGCGAAAAACATGACACCTCTCATAAAAATTGAACTGGGTTTGGAATTCATTAACCCAAATTAACCTTTATACAATCCTATTACCTTTTTCATAATGTTTTTTGGGGTTTCCTTAATCCAAAGCCTTGCACCATAACTCTATTTTAGCCCGCAAAGTTT
The DNA here is from genome assembly GCF_003581615.1 of Flagellimonas lutimaris. Taxonomy (GTDB): domain Bacteria; phylum Bacteroidota; class Bacteroidia; order Flavobacteriales; family Flavobacteriaceae; genus Flagellimonas; species Flagellimonas lutimaris. Next base: position 51,334 of record NZ_QXFH01000072.1, on the reverse strand, counting down.
TCACAAACAGACTAATATAAATCAAAACCATAATTACTTCTTGAGCAATCCATCCAAATTTATCTTATGACAATAAAAAAACTTCTTTACCCTCCGCACCTGTTCCATATAAGAAAGGTTGGTCGGATTATGTCACTCCTTGGGATGTTGGCATTGTTATACCCCATGGAGCCCTTAAAAGCTCAAACACCATCGGATGCCCTTATGATGCCGTCCAAGAACATTTGTGTTCTGTTTTCTTATGATATGGGAACTTTTGACAGATATTGGGAGGGTTCGTATCTAAGGTCCAATGAAACTATTGCCACGGTTGACCGAAACATGGTACTGCCCATGGCGGCAATTGGTATTTTGGACAACCTTAATTTTTATGTAAGCTTGCCCTACATAAGCACGGAATCCTCGGAACCCAATGGTGGTAAATTTACTGGGGCAAGAGGGTTTCAAGATATTGGCTTTGCTTTAAAATATAGATCTATTCGAACAGAACTAGGTCCAGGTCGGATATCCTTTTTAGGAACGGCTGGGTTTTCAACTCCGTTCACCAATTATCTTTCCGATTATAGACCTTACAGTATTGGTTCCGGGGCTCCAGAATTTTCTCTACGTGCCATTGGTCAATATGAATTGAACAGCCAACTCTATTTTCGTGCATCGGCGGCACATCTTTGGAGAGGCTATACCGAGGCGGAACGCGACTATTACTATAACAATGGTAGTTATTATACAGCTTGGATGGATGTCCCCAATGCATGGACCTATGAGGCAATTCTCGGGAAATGGCTTTTTAACACTTCCCTAAAACTGGAACTGAGCTACTCTAGCCTTACCTCCACTAGCGGTGATGATATTAGGGCCTATAATGCCGCACAACCCACCAATAAAGTTGAGGTTGACCGATTAGGATTTTCGGCACAGTATTATTTCAAATCTATCAAAGGTTTGGGTGTTGTGGCCTATCACAATCGGGTGGTTAATGGCAGAAACACACCTAAAATGAGTAACACCGGGTTTGGATTAACCTACCAGTTCAACGTAATCAAAAAACAAACTGATGAAGAAAATGCGCAATAATATATACTTTACGCTTTTGGTCGTATTGGCCATGACCACAATATCCTGTGAAAAAGATACACCGCAATACCTTCCTTATGAAGGGTATACCTACTCCGAGCTTAATACCAATGGTGGCGATTGGGTACCTGTACTCCAAGATTCAGGATCTTCCATTGATGTTCCAGTCCCTTCGTCAACCAATTCCCAAGACTATCTTAACGAACTCGAGGATGTAAAAGAAGCCATGGCAGACATAACTTCTGATCAAAAGAAGGCTATTAGATACTGGACCAATAATCCAGCTATTCGTTGGAATGAAATTGCTTTGGAACTCATTGCAAAATATAACCTAATACCTGGACCCAACGCAGATGGATCCTATACATTACCTAACCCTGCAAACCCAGAAGGTCCACCGGCATTTCCATTCGCACATCCTCCTTATGCATGTAGAGCATTGGCCTATATGTCCGTTGCACAGTTTGATGGACTTATTTCGGCTTGGCATTACAAATATGAGTATAACCGGCCTGCTCCTTTTCAACAAGATGAAGATATTGATTATGCCTATGAAGAAAATCAAATACCTTCCTACCCTTCGGATGGTGCAGTAATTGCCAGGGCATCCAAGAACATTCTTACGGCCATGTTTCCTTTGGAAGAAGAATACCTTCAACAAGTGGAAGAGGAACATTTGGAAAGCTTACTATTATCCGGGGGCAATGTCATGAGTGACATTACAGCAGGGCTGGAAATTGGAAATGCCGTGTCCGAAACCGCATTGACCAGAGCCTCCAACGATGGAATGAAAAATGCACAGACACCAAAAGCCGTATCAGATTCGATTAAGCAAGCTGCATATGAAAGGTTTGGCTGGGCTTGGGACAATTTGGAAATTCCGGAACGTCCCGTTGGTTTGACTCCTTTTTTTAGCAAAGTCAACATGTGGAGTATAGATGATGTTGAAAGTGTACGGCCAATTGCCCCTCCACAATTGGATTCACAAGAATTTTTGAACGATGTGGAACTATTGAAGGACTATGCGCGTAACATGACGGACGAAAAACGAAGAATTGCCAATTTTTGGCAAGATGGCCTTGGTACCTATACCCCACCTGGCCATTGGAATCGTATTGCCAATGAAATAATTGTGGAGGAAAAATTAAACCCACTGCAGACTACACGAACTTTGGCCTATATGAACATGGCCATTATGGACTCAGGCATTAGTTGTTGGGATGCAAAATATTATTACCATTACCCTAGGCCTATTCAATTGATAGAAGGGTTTGAAACCATTGCAGGAACACCCAATTTCCCTAGTTACACCTCGGGGCACAGTGTCTTCTCTGCAGCAGCATCAGAGGTACTGTCCTATATATTTCCAGAAAAAGCCCCTACACTAAGGGCTTGGGCCGAAGAAGCTGCAGTTTCGAGAGTTTACGGCGGCATTCATTGGAGTTTTGATGCAACCGTGGGAACAGACCAAGGACGAGAAGTCGCGCAATACACTATTGATAGGGCAAAAGCAGATGGGGCAGACCAATAGGAAAAACCTACTTTACAATTTTCCTGAAAGTAAGGTTAATTCTAGGCGTTCCAACCTTTTTTGTAGGCGGTAAACGGTGCAACCAAAACGATTGGGTTGCACCTTTCATCACTAAAAGGCTGCCGTGGTCCAGTACCAATTCAACTTTTTCTTTGGATTCTTTGTGCTTAAAGACAAACTTTCGCTCCGCTCCAAAACTCAAAGAAGCAATGGCTCCATTTGGTTTGAGTTCTTTTTCATCATCACAGTGCCAACCCATCCCTTCCTCACCAGAATGGTACAGGTTGAGCAAACACGAATTATAGGTTTCTCCAGTAAGAGTTTCGGTGAGCTTTTTTAACTCCAACAGCTCTTGTGTCCAAGGCAAAGCCTTTTTGGTACTGTGGGAATAGGTGTATTCAAAAGGCTTGTCTCCATACCAAGCCACCTTGCGTTTGGTTTCGATGCGTTTACCAAACATATGGATTATATCATTTTCCCAAGGTATCGTATTCCAAAGTTGTTGAAAATAATGGTCTGCTCTAGACATGTCCAAAATGGGCCCCAAATAATTTACGGTCCCATCCTTGGGCAATAAATTCTGCTTTGGGTCTATTTGGCTTGTGAACAAATCCATTTTCTATTCAAAATTCTAGTTGGACAACATTTCCCGGGTTTTGGTCAAAATTTCCAGCACACGCTCTTTTAAGGTGTCGGGTTCAATAATTTTAGCGTAATCTCCAAACATTAAATACCATCGGGCAAAACCATTTTTCCAATCGGTTGTCATAAAGGTCATTTCTACTTCCCTTCCTTTCACTTCTTCAGAAATTAATCCGTAATACTTGCTCTGACCGCGAATATATTTGGCCACAGACTTTTCTACTAAAATCTTCACTTTGGTTTTACTGACTTCTTCCCTTTTCTTCCGATGTTCATCAATGGTGCCGTGTTCCAGCAAAAAATCAAGCGATGTTCTTGCAATTCGGTGGATTCTATCTGTTCTAAAATGCCTGTAATCTGCCCTTAGATGGCAATACCCTAAAATGTACCAAAATCCGTTCTCATGAAAGAGACCAACGGGTTCTATTCGTCGTTCTGATGGGGTCTCTTCTCGTAATGATTCATATCGCAAAAATACTTGTTTACGTTCCGCGATGCTTTCAAATATTATCTCAAGGGCATTGGGCACTTCTGCATTGAACAAAACTTGACCAGGTACTATGGATACTTGGGATTCCAAAGCTTCCACCCAATCTTTATCGCTTCCGCGTAGCACTGATTTTAACTTAAACATAGCCGATTCGTAATAAGCTCCAAGGGATTTATCGGTGAATCTTTGCATGAGTTTTTCTGCCGCGACAAAACTTCCGGCTTCTTCACGGGTAAACATCACAGGAGGCAATCGATAGCCTTCCATAATGGAATAGCCCACACCGGCTTCGCTCACAATGGGCACCCCTGAGGCTTCCAAGGTTCTAATGTCTCTATAAATAGTTCGCAAGCTCACCTCAAATCGGTCTGCAAGTTCTTGTGCCTTTACAATTCGCTTGGTTTGTAGCTGTATTAAAATAGCAACTATCCTATCAAAACGTTTTACGGTATCCATTCCCATAATTGCGTGAGCTATCTCCCAAAGATAGGATTTCAATCCAAGGATGAGAGGTCTTTTATAGCTCATGTTTAATCATTTATTCATGTACAAAGCTATGCTTGCCTTATGACAACAGCTTGTCAATAACTTTTTTTTATTTCAATTTTCACTACTGACACAGGGCTGTCACACCTCCCTCATAATTTTGATTCCAGAAACAATAAACCTTTAAACCACAATTTCATGGAAAACACCATTAATGAACAGACAACAACACAAGTGATGACACCAGCACAGTTTTTAGAACATTACCAAGGGCACAGAAGGCTTACCAGAAAGATTATCGAGGCATTCCCAGAAAAAGAATTCTTTAATTACAGTATTGGAGGTATGCGACCTTTTTCCGAGATGGCAAAGGAGCTTTTAGCGATTGCCGTTCCCGGACTTACAGAAATCGTATCTGGTAAAACCGGTGAATTTGATGAAAACCGAGACTATGGCAACACAAAAGCCGAATTTTTGAAAAAATGGGACCAAGACACGGAGCAAATCAATAAACTATGGAAACAACTTAGTATAGAACGATTTCAAGAGCATGTTAAACTTTTTGGCCAATATGAAGGTTCCGTACTATCCAATATTCAATATTTTGTGGATAACGAAATTCACCATCGAGGTCAAGGTTATGTGTATTTACGCGCTTTGGATATTGAGCCACCATTTTTTTATGACCGAAGCTAAAGGATGATGACAGTCCTAGTATTTAAAACATCCGTGAAGCGAAAAGACGAGGTGAAAAAACTTCAGCCCTCTTTGAACAAGTTGGTCGACAATAATGGTTGTTGGAATTTTGACTTGGAGGATTGCGATAATATTCTCCGTGTTGAAACTCAAAGCTTGATTGCCCCCATGATTTCTTCGTTATTGAAAAACCAAGGTTTCCATTGCGAAGAGCTGCACTAAATACTTTCTCTATGTAGAAGAAAAGAACTGTCTGTCAGGTTGAGCGCAGTCGAAACCCTCATAGTTTGGTTCTCGATTGCGCTCGAACTGACATGTTCAACTTTTGTTCAGTCTTATATTTTTAAAAGCTAAGCCCCTGCTTAAGCTGATTGAATTGGGTCAACAGCTCCTGATAGCTATCTTTTTCCTCTTGTCCCGGTTGTTTGTCGGCACTGCTTAAAATATAATAGAGATATGATATTTGAGCTACCATCACCACTTCTGGGTAGGCTCCTTCATCATTTTTGAGCTGTTTTAAGGCATCCTTATATTGCTTTAAGGTAGCTTCGCTCGCTTTGTTTTTTTCAAGCTCCTTTATTTTGTCTTCAACCTTATCCTGAAGCATTCGTGCCTCGGACAATAAATCAATTACTTTAAACTGAAGTGCCTGTTGCGCTTTCATATCAGCCAAAGAAACACCATCATCTTCGAGTTTCGGGTCCATAAGGACTTCAAAAGATTTCTCGAAAGATTTATCCCCGACGGTTAGTTTAGCGTTGTATTTACCTGGTAAAACCATTGGCCCATTTTTATACCTTCTACTCTCGTTCTTTGCCCAAGCACCTTTTTGCTCAAGGTTCCATTCAAATCGATTCAAGCCTTTTTTGGTCTCCAATTTTTCGTCCATGTAAACAAAGGTCATGCTAAGGCTCATATCCTCTATCTTTTCGGTGGTGGATTTCAATTTTGTGGAATCACTGACAATAGTTGCGACCTCTTTACCTTGAGCATCCATAATTTGAAGACTAACCCCATCTTTTATATCGGATGGCAAGTAATAATCAATAATCACGCTGGTTGACGGGTATTCAGGGAAATCTCCACCACCCCATGGCGTTTGATATCTGTACGTATTATCAGGTTTGAACAAAACTGGAGTATCACCCAGTTGGGTAATACTTTCATCCTGAAGCGTGGTCACCTTATCCAAAATCCAGAATCCGCGCCCCATAGTACTTAATACTAAATCACCTCGGAATAAGGTAATATCTGTAATTGGAGTCACGGGAAGATTTTGTTGAAACTCTTTCCAAGTACCGCCATCATCAAACGATACGAACATTCCAAACTCGGTGCCAGCATACAACAAGCCTTCACGAACAGAGTCTTCTCGTAAAACCCTAGTAGTATAATCTGATGGGATTCCATTGGAATCCGTACTGATCAATTCCCAGCTCTTACCATAATCATCTGTTTTGTAGAGATATGGGGTAGTATCCCCTAATAAATGACGATCCACGGCAATATAGGCCTTGGCTGGATCATATTGTGATGGTTCAATGGATTCTACCCTACCCCCTTTTGGCAACTTTTTAGGTGTAACATTACTCCAAGTTTTGCCACCATCATTGGTAACAGAAATAATACCATCATTGGAGCCCGTCCATATCAAGCCTTTACTAATTTTTGATTCCCTGATGGAATACAGCGTGCTGTAATATTCTTCCCCTGTTATATCGCGAGTAATTGGGTTACCTGAAATGACCTGCTTGTCGGGTTCATTGGCCGTTAGATCTGGAGAAATAATTTCCCAGTTTTTACCACCATTGCTGGTTTTGTGCAAGAACTGAGAGCCCATATATACCACTTCTGGGTCATATGGCGAAACATGAATAGGTGCTACACGCTGGAATCTATATTTTAAATCCTTTGGATTGTGTCCGTAAATGTTGGATGCGCCAATGGAATACTCACGGCTTTGTCCTGTTTTTTTACTGTACACGCTAAAGCGTCCCTTACAGTTGTTGTAAACAATATAATGGTTGCCCGGCATTGGGATTACTGGTCCCGTTTCGCAGCCTCCAACACTTATCATTACACTTCCATTTGCAGGAGATGATGCTTTGGGCGCCATACTTGGAATAGCAATAGTGGTATTATCTTGCTGAGCTCCATATACCCAATATGGATATTGGTCGTCCACCGCAACTTGATAGATTTCCGCTGTAGGTTGATTGTATTGGGTAGACCAAGTTTTTCCACCATTATGGGAAATATTGGCACCACCATCATTACATTGTATCAACAAATCAGGATTGTTAGGGTTCAACCAAATATCATGGTTGTCCCCGTGGGGCACGCTCATACGCTTCCATGTTTTTCCACCATCCGTGGATTTAATCAATGGGTTGGCATTGGAGTACACAATATCGGGGTTGGTCGGGTCCAATTCAATATTGGTGTAATAAAAAGGCCTGTTTACCAATCTAATGTCATCAGAAACATGAGTAAATGATTTTCCTTGATCTATGGATTTATACAATCCTCTATCTTCAGTTGGAGCCTCAATAACGGCATACAAAATTCTAGAATCTACTTGGGACACCGCCAAATCAATTTTACCGATAAGTCCTTCGGGAAGGCCTTCTTCCAATTTTTCCCAGTCTTTTCCTCCATTAACAGATTTGTAAATACCGCCTTCGCTGTTTTTGCCACCTGAATCAATGGTCCAAGGTGTACGACGTGCTTTCCATGCAGCAGCATATACCACATTTGGGTTGCCAGGTAACAATTCCAAATCTGCGAAACCGGTTTCCTCCGAAACAAACAATACTTTATCCCAGGTTTTACCTCCGTCCGTTGTTTTAAATATGCCTCGTTCCTCATTGGATTTGAAAGCATTTCCTATGGCAGCGACCCAAACGATATTACTATTGGTGGGGTCAATTTCTACTGCCCCTATTTGACCTACATTTTCCAATCCAATGTGTTCCCAAGTTTTTCCGGCATCTATGGATTTGTACATCCCTTTACCTTCTATAATGTTACTTCGGATTCCATCGGAACCTGTGCCCACATAAACAATGTTGGGGTCGTTGGCTGCTATTTCAATGGCTCCTATGGAAGGTGTTTTAAAAAAACCATCGGAAACGTTGTTCCAAGAAGTTCCGTAGTCATCTGTTTTCCAGACACCAGCACCAGAGGCGCCAAAATAAAAGGTTCCCGGGAGCATGGATGTTCCTGTCACTGTGGTTACCCGACCACCTCTAGATGGTCCTATGGTTCGGTATTGCAGTGCTTCAAAATCTTGCGCAAAGGTTGCACAAGTCAATAAAAAAGTAAACAGAAAATAAAACGAGCGTTGTTTCAGGGTCATGAGTCAGTTGGATAGTTTGGTTACTTCCCAAATCTACTAAATACATAGCCAATCTGAAATGGTCTTAGGCTGAATTACAATCTTTTCGAATAAAAAGTTGATTAATTATGGAATTTCAAACCTCATTGATGTAACGTTTGCTTATTGATGGGTCTAAAACTTTAATTTTTCATCTTTATCCCATAGTCCCCAATACGCTCCAACATCCCCTTCGTCGCCTACTTTCCATGATTCATCAAATGAAGAAAAATAGAAAACCTCGATATCATTTTTTCTAGACCAAGCTTGTGTATCAATAAAATACTTCATGGCATTTTTGGCGGACGGTTGTGCCGCATTGAGCCCCGCTCCTTGACTGGGCCAACCTGTCTCGGTTATAATAACCTTTTTTCCCTGACCCGCGTCGGTTGCCTGACCAAACATTTGCTGCATATGGTTCAAGGAATATTCTATGGGACAACCTTCCCAATAAGGGTAACAATTGGATAAAATCACATCACAAGCCTCGGTTATTTTTGGTCGTTGCGAAAATTCATAATACGCATCTACATAGCCAACGGTAATATTTGGTAATGCTTCTTTAACAGTATGGATGTACTCCAATAGCTGTTCCTCGGTCAAATCACCTCGGTACATTACTTCATTACCCACAGCGGCAATATCCACATATCCATCTTGGGCCAATTTAATGAGCCCATCGATTTCCTTTTTATTCAAATCCATATCGGAACCCAACCAAGCACCTACCAAGGTTTTAATACCAAGCTCCTTAGCTACTACTGGAACGTGCTCATTACCTTCAATACAAGAAAAGGAACGAACCCAATCCGTATAAGGTTTGATGATTTGCATTCTTCTTTTCACCTGTTCTTTGGTAATAACATCGCCTGGACTTTGTCCATCTTCATAAATACTGAAGCAAAGGCCGTGCATGCCATTCTGAACGGTTTCCAACCAAAGTTGGTTCAATTCATCTTTAGATATTTTATCAAAATCTATCCCTAAGTGCTCCGTATATCCAGCTTTGGACAATGAGAATTGGTGGTCTTTTCTGTAAGACATATTTTTATTTTGTTTTATAGTTCACCCCTACGTGCTACAAGTTTTTCTTTAATTTCTTTTGCTCTTTCCTCTGATAGGCTATACTTCCACATAACCCAAATAGCCAAAGCGGCGGTCAAGGAAGGGATGGTTATATCTGCTATCCTTAGTCTGTTCATGGTATCTAAAGTCTGTTCCGTAACATTGGGGTCAAAGCCGACGATTTTCAGAATTACTCCACCCAAAACAAGAGCAATTGCCTGTCCTAATTTCACCATCCACCAGTAAATAGCGCCAAACGTTCCTTCTTTTCTGGGCATCCCATTTTCCAGTTCATCCAAATCGCAAACATCGGCTGTCATGGACATCATTAAAGTGAACAACCCTCCCATTCCAAAGGCAAATAATGGGATTGGCACAAAGATGAGCCAAGGTATATTGCTACCTGGGTCTATGGAAAACCAGGACATTCCCACATCATCTAATATCGGATTAAGATATTCGAAAAGTGATCCTACGCCAGAATTCAAACTCTTTCCAAAACCAGTCTCGCTGAACTTACTGTTCAATTCCTTATCAAACCCCCACCATTTTAGAAGATACCCGACTATTGATAATGCGGTGGAGATAATAAATGCTTTCTTCTTTCCCCATCTGTCCGACATTTTTGAGATAATCGGTATTACCAAAAATGCAGTTATCATGGCATTTATGGTATTGAACCATGCAGGCCAAGTACCTGCCATTTCATAACTGCCGCTATACATGTAAAAAACGATAATAAAAACACCAAAAGCAGCCACAAGCTGGAATCCATTAAAAACCAAAAAGGTAGCGCCGCATAATTTCATAAATGGTTTGTTTTTGGACACTTGTTTTATTCCAACAAACAAATCTTTCAAATTGGACCATAGTGTTTTCCAAGTGATTTCCTTTCGATTTCCCATATGGGCCGAATCTATTCCCTTACAGAATAAGGCTGGCAGTATTCCAAAAACCACACACATTGCCCCGACAATCAATGCCATGGTTCGGACACCTTCTGTTTGGGTATTAAAAGTGTTTGAGTCTGGAATTATTACATAAAGCCATGGTACGATCATCCAAGCGATTTGCCCCATACTATTGGCAAAACTCATTAGTCTTGTACGCTCGTTATAATCGGAAGTCATTTCATAACCGAGCCCAACCAAAGGAGTGGCAAACATCGTATTTCCGACCAAAAACAATATTTGAAGCACCATCACATGCCAAATGATATAAGTTTGGGAGGCATTGTCATCTAGTTGCCACATCAAAAAGAACAGAACCCCACTGATAATGGCTCCCCAAAAGATATAAGGCCTTCTTCGTCCATACTTGGATTTTGTGTTATCCGAAATGAACCCCATTATAGGATCGGTAATGGCATCAAAAATCCTCGGAAGTCCACCCAAAAGTCCGGCCCATAAGGGGTCTACACCCCATGCGGTCAATAAGAAAAACTGTATGAAGACTCCTAATGTTCCTGGTAAAATATTTAGGATAAAATGACCGGCTCCAAATGCAGCTTTTTGCCCTACGGGGACTTTATCTTTTAAAAGTTTGGCGTTACTCATAGTTTTTTGTTTAGTTGGCGTTAGTGACTATCTGGGTTGGATTGGTGATAACCATAGTTTGCAAAGCATGGGGGGCAATTTGCATGTTATTGGATGCCTCACCCAAAGACAATGTTACATTCTTTTCTTCCAGATTTTGGTTTAAAACCACAACCACGATAGATCCATCAGGATTTTGGGCTGCAGTTACCAATAGGGAATCATCGGTATTATTGAAACCTATGCGAAACGCACCTGGTCTTATAAACTTGCTAAAGTGTTTTAATGTGTAATATAATGGGGTGAAGTATACCTCATCTTTATCTGGGTCAACAATAACTGGGGCTACACACCAATTTTTGAACCAGTTCGGGCCTCCTTGCCTATCCAACACCATATTCCAATCAACCCAACCATCGACCCAATTGTTGAGACACCCTATAATATCCCTTGCATATCGAAACACTGGGACATATTTAGGGTGCAAATGCTTATCACTTTCCGGGGCCCAATCCCAACCCCAATCGGTTGCTTCCTTGCTCCAGTACCATTGGTCATCTTTCCATTTTGGCACCTCGGCATCAACACAAGCCTCGGTTTGAATCAGATATTTATTTGGTGCTTTTTGATGGGCATATTGTAGGGCATCGGGAAATACTTCGTAAGTGCTCGCATACCAATGTATTGCAGTACCGTCAAAGTATTTGGAAGTAGACTCATTTTTGAACATGCTATCCACCCATTCATCCAAATGTTCCCTGTTTTGATCATAACCTAATATTTTCACCTGATGTCCATCATTTTCCAACTGCGGACCTAGATAGTTCTGCACAAAATCTGTCATCTCATCGGGACTAAAGTGCATACTTTCCCAATTGTTGTCATTTCCCAAAGGCTCATTCTCCACGGTAATACCCCAAATTGGGATGCCTTCCATAGAGTAGGCTTCCACATATTTTGAAAAAAATAGAGCCCAAGTATTTCGAAACTCTGGGCGTAATTTTCCACCGCGCCAATCATTGTTGTCTTTCATCCATGGTGGGGCCGTCCAAGGGGAAGCAATAATCTTAAATCCATCTTTGGAGATGGCCATCGCCTCCTTGATCATAGGAATAAGGTCATCCTTATCCTCTTCGATAGAAAAATGCTCTAGGTTTACATCGTTTGCAATATTAGCGTAGGAGTAATTTCCAAGTGAAAAATCGCATGAGTTGATGTGCGTTCGGGTCAACGAATATTGCGCTCCGTTTTCACCGAAATAAGCTTCTAAAATTTTCTTTCTGTTTTCCTTCCCCATCTGGTTCAGCAAATGGGCCGAGGCCTCTGTAAAAGACCCTCCAAAACCTGTAATAGTTTGGTATTTTTCTTCAGGCAGTATCCTTATTTCACTACTTGCTTCGTTAGAATTGACCAAGGCAATGGGTTTTACCTTATTACCATTGGCGGCGGTTTCAAAAACTTCGACCTCTAATGGCAATTTTTCCTCTCCGCAACTTATCATTAGTAATACCATAACTGTCCATAAATAGTGTTTTCTTAATTTCATGACATCGGTTTAATGAGGTTTCATTTCTTCATGGGTCGGCGGAACAAAAACCTTATCCATCAATGCATTCAAGTCTCCATTGTATGTTTTGGTAATTGTATTTCCATTTCTGGTCAATCCCTTAAAAACTCCTTGGTTTACCATCTCCCAAAGGGCATATTTTGCTTTTCCATCAACGGTAAAAAGTCCGAAATGGTTTTCTGAACCTTTTGGATTATGAGAATCTTTCCAAGGCTCGTTAAACGCCTCAAAGTAAAAACAGGAAATCCCGGCTGCTTCGGTCCAATCCCGGATTAATTTGTAATACATGGATTGTTTATACTCATCGGTCGCCTTAGAACCATCGGGTCCATAGAATCCATTGGATACACTTGCCCACCCAGTTTCCCCAATGTGTATGGGCTTGTTTACACCTAAACTCTTCATGTAGTTGGTTACGCTGTCGTATTGTTTTTGGGCAAAAAGAAGTGCCCGCTGCATCGCTTTATCTACCTTTTCCTTGTCTGAAAGGTCTACTTCCTGATCAGGCTGTGTCCAAAATTCTGGATTATAATGTGTGTTATGGTAGGGATAGGTATGCATGGAAATATAATCGACCGCCTTGATCAATGCCTCCAAATCTGGTGTATGATATTCGGCATCACCACCTCCCCAGGATGCGAAATCATCCGAACTGGTAATCCAAAGTTCTTTAGGAAGTTTCCCTTCTACTTTTAAATTCTGCAAGTGATTTACCCATTTTAAAATCACATTGGGTTGCACATAATAGCTAGCGGCCCATTTTACCATAGCTTCGTTGCCCACGGCGACAACCTTTACAATATCGGGGTATTCATTTGCCAAATTCACAGCACGCTCAATTTCGGCTGCATTGGCCTCACTTTCCACATTATGATCAGGTTCATGACCGGTCCAAGCATTTTTACAGTCTATCCAAGCTCCCAACATTACAAACATTTGAAAATTGAGATCTTCTTTTTTAAGTTCCCGAATAGCTTTTAGGACATTGGAGGCATGTGGAAGCTGTACATTATAGGTGCGAAGAATTCTAACACCCATTGCGGATAGAATCCTCATATCCTCTTTTAACTCTGCCAGCGTAGGTTGTTGTTCCCTTGTTTTTTTCCGGTATCCTCCGTAAGAAATGGCCAAATAGTCTGGATTCCCCAAAATATCCTTAGCAGTAATATTCAACTCTTGATTCACTGTGTTGATTTTGTCTTCTGGTTTGGTTTGGTTTTTACATGCGAAGCACAAAAAAACCACCAAAAAAATACTGATTGTTTTCAATTGTCCTCTCATGTATTTACTAATTAATTTTTGATGGAATATGTAATTTTTACTTCAATCGTTTTTCATCTATCCATACCTTGATAGTCTCTATTTTGTCCGTTCTCCCAAATAACATAGCACTGATGGTTTCATCCAAATCCAAGCCATCAAAATCTTTTTGAGAGCCATCTTTGAACAACACTTCTATATGTTCCTTTTGAGCTAAGAAATATTGAATGGGTACCTGACAATAGGTAAAGCCCAATGAATCTTTTTCGAGATTCATGTTTTTGGTCTCCCCATCCAAATCCACGTAGTTGAATGCTGTGGATTTCTTCAAGAACTCTCCCTTTCTTAGCATGCAGGGATTGAAAAATAGTTTTCCGTCGGACACAAAAACTCCAAGTTCACCAAAACGGCTTAAAATATCCTCTTTTACCTGACCGGTCATTCCGGGTTGTTGTGCACCTTTACCTGCCGGAGTATGCGAATAAGGGTCGGTTGGAAATGCTCCATAAAGTTTTGGAGGCTTGTGAACGCCTATTCCTTCATTGATTTCATAATAATGTTCCAGCAATCTCCCAATGACAACATCGTTTTCATTATTCTCAATTGCCGACAAACAGGTTTCCTCAACACTTAACAGCAATTTGGAGACCATATGCCAATAAATGGAACCCAAACCTTCATATCCATAAAATGTTCCCGATCTTCCTGTAAAGGATTTATGATCGAATATCTCCTCGAAAATGTTCAATAATAATTTCTTGTCCTTTTCCACCAACTTCCCATAAGTTTCCTCTGGAAGCAATAAAAATGCGGCTTTAAGACTATCTGCATTATTGAAAGAACCATTAAAGTGATACGTGCCTTCGACACTTTTTTCAACTATTGAGGTATCACCTTCCTGCAACATTTTTTGAAGCAACTCGGATTCCTTTACCCTGTTGGGAGGAATTACATTCTTTTCACAAAAACGAGTAAGTTCCTTGTTCGGATAGAGTAAGTAGCTGTATTGATCTTCCCTAAACAATGCGCTGGACTTGAGAGCATCAAGTACTTGCAGTGACTCTTTACCACCAAGATACCCGGAACTTAATACGGCCACCTGTCCTTCCAACATTTCGGACAAGTAAGAAATGGAAACTTCTGTATCGCTTTCAACTGTCATTAAATTATAGGCGTGGTACAATTTATCCTTGCGCTGATTGGCATCTATGCTATGTTCCAGATAATCCAAAGACACAATAATAAACTGTTGTAGATTCTTTTTGCTAATGCTTTGGACCTTATTTTGAAATCCTTGGTCATATATTTTATTCCGGAATTCGCTACCCGCCATGCCGAGCTCATCCATGATTGTTTTTCTGTCCGAATCCGAAATCCTACCGGAAAGCTTTCCTTGGTTTTCCTCTAAGGTTTGTAGTATGGCATTGAAAAATGTTGCCATTTCTTTAGAAATGGTAAATTCCTCTTGCTCCATATTTTTGGTCAAATCTTGGAAAAAGCTCAAGAAACGTCTCAAATAATATAAGGTGACCATAGAAACACCGTTACCCACCAATGCATTATTGGCATCGTTCCATTCTGGGCGTTGGGTGTTCATCCAAATACCGCCTTCTGGGATAAAATTTGACATTTTGGAAAGAACCGTAGCCAATAATTTTTCCAATAAGGTAACATGATAAATCGAGGAATCGTTTGCTGCTAGTAAAGCCGCATCTGCTCCTATTTTTTCTCGCTGGTTGTTGATGTTCCGGTCTAAATCCTCATCAAAAAGAATAGTATCCTTTGGATTTTCAAGAATCTTTTCATAGGGCTTTATTTTATAGGGTACATTGGCGTAAACAAAGATTTTTTCAAAGAACGATTTACCCAGTTCATTTGGATAATGGCTTTCCATCAACTCCAATAGTTTAAGGAGGTAAATAATCTGGTGATCGCCCCAGTAGCCAATGTAAGACCAAGGGTCATCCGGTTCTATGACCTCCCAATCAAATCCATCCTTGGTGACCCGATAGGGATTATAGCCATCAAAAGTGGAGGCGTTGAGAAACTTATAAATCATACTTTCCAGAAAACCAGGATAGGAAAGAGATAAGGCCTCCCAATTTTGGAAAATATCCCTCCAGTTCCCTTCATAATCCAGCACTTTTCGACCATCGTCCGTACGGGTATTTATGGAAAATTTGTTCCATGGTCTGCTTGGGTCCCCGTGTCGTCTACTAAATTTAAGGGGGAGGTATTCCAAGGCCAATCGTTTAAAATCCTGATTATCATCTTCATTGATTTTATTGCGTAAAAATTCCAATGAAAATTTATCGGGAAGTTCATCCAGCAAAGTCCTTTTATGGTTGAAAAGTGGTTTGTTCGCCTTTTTTATATATGACGAAAAGTCTTCACTTTCAATTTGGTATCCATTATCAAAGATACCGCCACGCATAATATTGAACAAGGTGTTGGAAAAGTGTCTGGCATCCCGCATGCTATCAGAAGTACACTGTATGGCATCCGAGGCTCCAGCCAATTGCACCAGTTGCTTTGTCCCTTTTTCAATATCCGTATCGATTGATTCGAACAGATTTTCTCCTTGTTTTATTTTGTGTTTGATGGTACTAACATCTACTCTGGATTGGTTGACCTCTGCAATCAACATCCATTTTTTTTCATCCTTTGGCTCCAACTGAATTTCCGCGTTTACGAAGTACGCTCCTTTTTCAGCTTTTACATCGGTTTCCTGTTCCAGAGAAATGCCTTTTCTAAATGCGTCAAGTTGAAGGGATGACACCAAGTATTTTGGTTTTTTTAGTCCATGAGACCATACCGTAGTGGCCTTTAAGGCTTCACTAGGTTCGGCCTTGTCGACAATAATGGCACTTAATGCGAAGATTCCCAAACCAACATCTGACTCCAATTGATTTCGTTTATAGGCATCTACCAAGTTGCTGCTACTATTTTGGGTGGCAGAGGGGACTCCGTAAGGCAAAACATTCTGGATGCCATCCAGCAAAGTACATTCGACCATTTGGTCACCATGGTTGATTAGATCGGACTTCTTCACAAAACCATAGGCTTCACTAAAATTCCATTGATACCTAAAGGTAAGCCCTAAATCTTGGTTGATTTCTTCAAAAACAATTTTGTTCCCATGATTGCTTTTATAGATATTTCTTTGGATATCGTATACCCCTGTATAGCAATTTAAAAAAGGTTCCCACAAATATCTTTTTGAACCAACATTGGCCTGTATAATTGTTTTACTTCCTGTAATATTGGCAGATTCCGTTATCTTATCATCTGTGTAATAGGGAAATAGGGCAGACTCGGAGTTTTTTCTTCCTGCTGTTAGCGCTCCATTGCTAGAAATAAACATCCAATGGTCTGAGTGGCTTACGATACTCATAAAAAAAGGCCTCATTCCATCACTGTTGGAAATCTTGTAGTACGAATCATTTTCGAATACCACTGATTCTCCCTTTACCTCCTTTGGAACCTGATTCAATTTTGATGCTGCTAGATAAATCTCTTTTTGAGCCATATACCAATTTATGCTTTTTATTGGTTTGATTGAAAGGGCGAATAAGAATAAGATTTCCGTACCCGCCCGTTTTTATTATAATATCAGCTTTCTATTCCAAGATCAAATCATCAATATAATAGGTCTCTGATGTAGCAGTTGGATTGTTCCCTGGATCAAAATCCGGGATTATAACAATAGCATTATAGATACTTGGATTAAAATCTCCAGGTACTATTGCTCCAAAATCAAAAGTCAATTCCACCCATTCGTTTGCGTTTGTGACCGTTTGTTGAATGCTATAATTTGGGATACTACCATCATTAGGTCTAGACTGCAGTTCAAATTGAAATACAGCGTTTGGCTTCGTAGAATAAACTTTTACCTTAAATATTCTGGTCGTAGTCAAATCCAATGGGGTGGCAAAAACATTTTCCATACCTCCATAAAATTCGGTTCCAGCAGGCTTGTTGAATGTATAAATATTTGCAGAAGTGTTGATTCCTCCAGATACTGTATTGGCAGTAATGGAGCCATCAACGCTAGCGGGTTCAAAAACAGCACTGAATTCTTCCCCACTTTCAAAATCTGCCGGTAGAGAAGATAATGCAGTTGGTCCGCTACCACCGCCAGAGCCACCACTGTCTTGAACTAAGGAAACATTATCAATATTAACCAAACCGGCCGCTCCATTCAAATCGAATAGTACACGCGCATCAACGGCTCCAAATCCTGTAGCCGTCAATGAAACTGTGTAAGTCGTCCTTGTGGTATTGATATTAACAGTTTCGGTAGTGTTTGCAAAACTTCCTCCACTTAAACCGATTCCGGCAATGATTGGGCGATCGGTGTCTGACCAAGCATCGAAAGTTAAGGTATAAGAAGCATCTTGGACTATCTCCAGTTTCTGGCTCAAATTCACCAAAAATGGTTGACCAGGGTCTGGGGTGGTTATATTAACAGAGTAAAAGGAATTACCATTCTCTGTGGTAACTGGAGCCGCAGCCGCGTCATCCACACCCAAAATCCATGGGTTACTGCCATTCTCAAAATCTCCATTGGTCAACAATCCATCATCAAAGGGGGTCACATTTACTGTCCGTGTAACCTGAGTTGCGGCGTTTCCTGCAGCATCACTTACATCATAGGTGATAACATAGGTGCCTGCCACGCTGGTATCAACGGTATCACCGCCAACCACAATATTTCCGGATATATCTCCATCCGTATCATCATTGGCTGTAGCCCCAGCATCTGTATAAGGGTCACCAACATTCAAATCTACCGTGGCATCTCCATTCAAGGTAATGACAGGTGGAGTTGTATCTCCTCCACCAGTTCCCCCTACAACCAGAGAAACATCATCAATATTTACCAAACCTGCTGCTCCGTTAAGATCAAAAAGCACTCTTGCATCGGTAGCTCCAAAACCTGCTGCGGTAAGCACCACCGAATATGTTTGTCTTGTTGTATTGATATTCACAGTTTCAGTAGTGTTTGCAAAACTCCCACCACTCAATCCGATTCCGGCAATAATTGGGCGGTCAGTATCTGACCAGGCGTCAAATGTCAGTGTATAAGTTTCATCCTGTATAATCTCCAATTTCTGACTCAAGTTGACCAAGAAAGGTTGACCTGGGTCTGGTGTTGTAACATTTACGGAATAGAAGGAATTACCATTCTCGGTGGTAACTGGCGCTGCTGCACCATCATCAACACCCAAAATCCATGGGTCACTGCCATTTTCAAAGTCGCCATTGATCAACAGTCCGCTATCAAAAGGTTCTTGAACATTCACAGTTCTGGTCACTTCGGTAGCAGCGTTTCCGGCAGCATCACTTACATTGTAAGTAATCACATAGGTTCCTGCGGTATTGGTATCCACAGTATCACCGCCTACCACAATATTTCCTGAGATATCACCATCTGTGTCATCGCTAGCAGTGGCGCCCGCATCCGTATAAGTATCCCCTACATTTAAATCTACCGTGGCATCTCCGTTCAAAGTAATTACAGGTGGAGTTGTATCTCCCCCTCCCGATTCATCTACTACTAATGAAACATTATCTAAAACTACAACACCAACTTCAGCAGCCATATCAAACAACACTCTACTGTCCGCTCCACCAAAACCTGTAGCTGTAAGATTTAATGTAAATGTTTGGGTATCCGCTGTCAAATTAATCGTTTGGGTTGTATTGGTAAAAGGAGCCACATTTAATCCAATTCCGGCGATAATTGTTCGGTTTCGATCGGATGATGCATCAAAAGTCAAAATATAATTCTCATCTTGGGTCAGTTCCACAACTTGACTTAAGTTTACTTGAAATGGCTCTGAGGGGAGTGCCGTGGTTACGTTTGCGAAATTATAACTATTATCTCCTTCGGTCCTCACATCAAGTGCATTACCAATCCAAGAATCACCACCATTTTCAAAATCTCCATTGGTCAACAATCCATCATCGAAACCACTACTTCCACCACCTGAGTCACTCAAAGTAATGTCATCAATATAGTATGTCCCGTCTTCATCGATTGGACTATCCGTCATATCGTTGTCCGGTTTTATCACCAATTGATTATATGCTGTTGGCCCACCGGGCAAACCAGTGAAATTAACCTCTACTTCGGTCCATTCGTTGGCATTGGGTATTGTCACAAAGACCGGTGCAGGATTTCCTGTAACTGGGTCGGTTTGCGGATTCAAAGCAAGTTCAAATCGGAACACAACATTTGCCTTGGTAGAATATACTTTTAGCCTAAAGACATTTGTAGTGGTAAGATCAAAATTATTTTCAAATGTATTTTGAATTCCTGCAAAGAAACTGGAACCGGAAGGTTTGTCCACTTGCAAAACAAAATCCGAGGTATTGATACCTGTTTTATCTGGGTTTTGGGCGAGGCCTGAAGTAATGCCGTCACCAAAATTTTCTGAAGATAGGAACGTTTCACAACCTTCAAAATCTACAGGAACAGATGCAGCGGCCACTGGTGTATCCGCACAACCTGTAGGCGTTGTAACAGTTTCAGCTTGTTCCACATCATCAATAAAGAAATCTCCTGAAGTAGTTCCAGGCCCATCGACGAACAATGTTATCCTTGAGAAGCTATCTGTAGAAGCAAAATCGAAAGAAACTATTTCCCAACCTGTTCCACCGTGACTTGCCGTTACTTCGGTATCACTTCCTGTTCCGAGCTCTAATTTCATTAATATATCAATTGGCTCTTCGGACCAAAAATGTGCTTTTATTGTTTGACCCTCAGACAAATCAATCGGCGTTCCCAAATCAAAGTAAATACCTTCAAACGCTGCTCCACTATTCGTTATAGCACCAACTTTTGAACTGTTATTTGTTTTTGTACCAGATTCATCGGGGTTATCTATAATTTCAAAAGTAGCTCCACTGAATGTGCTTACGCCCAAAGCATAGTTTACATTGGTTTCATCGAAAGTGATAGGCAATGTAATAGGGTCTTTAATCACTATTGTAATCTCATCCTCAAAAGTTGAAGTTGCACCCGAAGTATTGGCCGCAGTCAACGTAATGGTATACGTGCCACTGGCCATATAGGTCTTTATTGGATTGATTTCGGTTGATTTTTCCCCATCACCAAAATCCCATTGATAGGAGGTCGCCTTTTCGGAGATATTTATAAACTCCACCGTTCCGGTATCCTCATCAAGCGTATACGTAAAGCTTGATAATATCTGTGGCAAGAGTACATTGTCATCTGTTTCGCAACCGAGTAACAGGACCAGTATAAATACCGATGCCAGCTTGAATTTGGTTATTAACTGCTTCATAATTAATAGTTAGTTTAGTTTATTTTTAATTCTTTATACACTCTGACATAATCCACCAACATAGTTTGAGGAAATTCAGTTTCTTCATTAGGTGAGCCTACAAAGGTTCCTCCCACCGCCAAGTTCATCAAAATGTAAAATGGCTTGTTGAACACCCACGTGCCCGTCACATCTTCCGGAGTAATTTGATTATATAGCACATCGTCCACATAGAAATTCACATATTCCGGACCCCACTCGATTCCAAAAATGTGGAAACCGGTATCGAAGCGATCATTAACGAGGCTATATTCTTTGGAAATGGCTTCGCCACCAGAATATCCCGGTCCATGCACACTTCCTATAAGTAAAGTTGGATTTTGTCCTCGATATTCCATGATATCGATTTCTCCTGCACCTGGCCATGGATTTTCATCAATATCAGCTCCCAGCATCCAAAATGCAGGCCATATCCCCTGTCCATAAGGCAATCGAATACGTGCTTCAAAACGACCGTAACGCTGCTCAAACTTATCCTTGGTCACTAACCTGGCGGAGGTGTATGAAGAGCCTTCAAACGATTCTTCCCTAGCCGTTATCAGCAATACTCCATTCTGTACATTCACATTTTCTGGTCTATCGGTGTAGTATTGTAATTCTTGATTTCCCCAACCATTTTCTCCTGTACCAATGTCATATCCCCAAATGGAAGCATTGGGTTGTCCATTTGTATCAAACTCTTCGGAAAGCGTTAACTCGGTGAACCGGGCCACGGTTTGCTGGTCGTCGGTTTCGCAGCTCAATAAAGCGATAATCGAAAGCATTAATGCGTATTTAAAAAACACCATGCTGATTGGTTTAAGGTGATTATATTTCATATTCATTTTCTTTTTTTAAGTTGGTACGATTGGACGGCATTACTCTGTATAGAAGTAAATATTGTCCAATATAAAGTTGGGGCCACCTACTAATATTAGAGCTCCCAAATTGTTCCTTTGTGTGGTCAAATCACCATCCAGTGGTATATCAAATGATGTCCATTGCCCAACAGTTAGACCAGTGAGGTCTACTCTAAGATCCTTATCATCTCCAATAGGTAACCCTGTATTTACATCGGTATCTATGGTTTGGTTGGCTCCAACATCCCTAATTTGAAGTCCAACCTCGGTACCAGCTTCCTGTACATACACATCGATATGCATAAAGGTTAAACCAGATGCATCAACAGTATTATTAAAAATAATTCCAGTGAAATTATTATTGGCATAGGATAGGACTACGCCGTCGCTAGTGTTTATAATTGCTGTTTCTGTTGTAGATCCGCCAAAACCAGGTAAAAAATTACTTTCTGTGCTATTTTGGTAAGCATCACTAAATATTGAGTTTACGTTGGCTTGTGCCCGCATTGGAGTTGGTGCGGCTGGTAAAGCACCGTTTGAGGTTATTTCCAAAGATCCATCTGCCCTAACACCTGCCAAAATAGCGGTGACATCAACCGAACCTGTTCCCAGCACAGTTATTTGGCCAAGCTCATTTACGGTTGCCACTCCGGTGTCCGATGACTGAAAATTAAAATAGGAAGGTGCAACACTTATGGCCTGGTTTGTACCATCTGCCAAGTTAAAAGTTTGTGTAAGTCCAACTACGTTAAGTGTGGAACCTGTAAATGCCTGTACGGTAAGATCTTCTCCCGCAAATATGGCAGGCTTAGGCTGTGCAACAGTGCCCAGTTTTTCAAACTTTATCTCATCGAACCACAGAACGTAACCACCCTCATCTCCTTCAAAAGAGGCACCTTCAGCTAGCCAGAACAGTCCCGTTTCACTAATAAGCTTTGAGGCATCTGGAATGGGTATAACATACTTTTCCCAACGGGTACTCACTGCCAAATTATTGGCTGTAACCTGAAATTTATTATTGGTTTCCCCAGAAATACCGTATCCGATTGCATTAATACTTGCTGCTTTGGAAGCCTTGGCATAAAAAGTAAGGGCATCAAAACCAGAAAGATCTCGATTCGCTGTAGTATTGAATGTTGCTCCCACAAATCCATTTCCGAATGCGGGCACATCGAACCTCATGGAAGCATCTCCCGCATATACTTCCTCGGTATCTACGCTAAATGCTTCAGGATCAGCTCCGGCATCAACAAAAGGGAAATAATCCAAACCCGAGGAAAAAGCATCGATAAAAACATCTCCGTCAGGCGGGAATGTAGCAAATTCAACATCATCAGAGAGTTCTCTTTCACAACTTGTAACAACTATTGATCCCAAGCTAAAAAGAAGTATAAAACGGAAGTTGATATATTTAATATTTTTCATTTTTCAGTTTTTTTATTTCCCGATATTAATGTGCACATATGTCATAATTTCCCACTCATTACCATTATCAAAGCCTACTGGACTAATAATGGGCTGCGTAGCAAATTCCTCGGCTAGATTAGGCGAGTATCGAGGTGAAAATTCGTTCAGGGATCTCCATATGCCCCTAATTCCTACCTGGGTACTTGGTAGAATAAACCAATCTGGTTTGCCAAGGGTGGTGGAAATATCCAACATCAATTGAACAGGGTACGTTAAGTTGAAATCCCTATGATAGTCGTATGGACCCCAATCATTGATTTTTTGCGTGTATTGTACCTTAAAATTCTTGTAAAGCATCCGTACATCACCACCAAAACGTTTGATCAAACGGTCGGAATCACCATTACCTTGTCCATTTCCATAGTAGAAATTACCGATAATGCCCAAATCTGGTCCAAGTTTGGAAACCATTCTGGAATGTACTTCCCATAAATCTTCTGCTGGTGCCGAGTTAGGAAATGCGAAGAATTCCCTATTGGCATTGAAACCGATGTGTGCATCCATCCGTGTGGGAAGATGGCGGTAAACAAATCCTAAATTCATTGCGAATTTGGCGTCTTCTGCCCTATCATTATCCCATTCATACATCCATGTGCCAGGTGTAGGGTCATAAGTAAATAGAATTTCACCTGCGGTAGTCTTCCTGTTTGCCCTCACAGCAAATGGGTCGTCAATAATATTTCGTAAACGTCCAGGGCCTTGCACATCATTAGGCATGGCGCCTATCAAAGGCTCTTGCCACATAAAATTGGGGGCAATCTGAAAATTACCGAGAGCATAAGTAAACCCGGACAATACATTTACCTGATTACCACTGCCAGTATCTTTTAATTTCCAGCCGGTGAAGGTGAGTGTTTGATCGGCGCCGCCATTGGCAATTAGACCCATTGCAGCGGTTTGACCATACCAATTGAATTTTCCTCCTTCGTAGGTGACTTTAAATTTTCCTCCCCAGTTATCACTGTCTTGGATTCTATCTTCATAAACCACATAATTGCTGGGAGTTCCCCTTACATCTTGAAAGGAGATTCCATTCAATGGGCTTCCTGACCAGACACCGCCCAATTCAAAGCCAAATTTCCCAAATTCCCTTTCTACGGCAATGGCAGCTCTTTCTGTAGGCCATGGCGGAATTACACCACTTCGTACTTGGTTGATATCCAAAATTCGACGCCCGTTTTCATCTAGAACTATGTCTGTTTCAAAATCTCGATGGTAAATTCCGGTAACATCAAACTTGCCTATATTCCTTCTATACTTAAAAAGCATTGTAGGGTTTGCTCCCCACCAAAGTTGAGGCCCTACTGCAACTTTTAAACCTTTTAATATTCCCTTACCATCAAGTTCGGCCCCTAATATTTCTCCGTTATAGATATCTAGGTTAGGACCATAATTGGCTTCGGGATAAAAACCGAAGAAATCACCTTCATAACCCCAATGGTAATGTCCTGTCCTATAGAATCCCCTCAAATCGAACTCTTTTGCTTTCCATTCGAACTCAGCTTGATAAACGCGTATCCTATTGACATCTTGAACCAACACATTGCCTTGATCGGTGTTGACCTCGATAGGACGGGAATTATTCTCATAAAAAATCTCGTTTATAGGGTTTTGTGCCACATTTCCCACTACATTAAAGTTAACCTCTGCGCGCATGTTGGAAGCGGGATTACCTTCTACTCCAACAAAATAGGACTGCATATGATCAAACCCTAATTGGTTCGGAAAGGTATTAGGGTCATCCGGGTCAGCATTCTCGGGTGTTGTAATTAAACTACCTCCGGTGCTGAATGTGGAAAACTTTGCCCTTAAATTGCTTATGCGCAACAAATTGCTCTGTTCGCCCTGTAAAGCAGCCTTATCTCCCCTTGCCTTGAGGACGGCATCCATTAACCGTATATTATTGAAATGATTTTGCACAAAGCTTAAGTCCACACCATCGGCATAGGGGTCCAGTTGGTGTGCTTCCTGCAAAGCGTAATAGGCGGCTCTAGGATAAAGCTCATAAAGACCTCTAGGATTTGTGGCTCCTTTGGCGCAAATACCAAACCATTCCTCGTTCATATTGTTTGCACCAGGTGATGCCAAATCTCTTGAATATCCTCCGTTGGACCAGGAGGCATTAGTATCATGTACATCGGCGTTTTCCCGGTCATCAAAACCATACTTCCACCAGCCATCACTGAATTGAAAGGTAAATCCCCCGATTGAATTTCCTGTTTTCCCCAAACCTGCTGCATTTTCATAAATTTCCTTCCAATTGCCGACCATGTAATAGGCTTGGGAATACTGATCTTCCTTATTTTCCATAGCGTTGAATGCGTCTGCACCAAACTCTGTAAACATTACGGGTTTGTTAAGTTTGTCCTCTACTACCTGAAACATGTCTCCGAAAGAAACTCCACGGTATGTATTGGTTCCGTAGATATCAACATCGGTGCACTCTTCGGCAACTATATCGATGAAAAGCACATCCCCGTTACAAATGGCCACCGGATGCGATGCATCCATAGCTTTCATTTTTTTAGCCGCCTCGTTCATTAAACGGTACATGGGTCTTCCCCTACTTTCACCAATAAAATTTATACGTTCCTCGTCATCAGGAAAGTCTTCCGTTTCTGCACCTGCCCAAAACAATCCATAGTTGTTTTCGTTACCCAATAAATAAAGTAGTAGTCCTGGAGTATCTTTATATTCATCAACCAAACTTTCTACCTCGGACATTAAAAATTGTTGTGTTTTGGGATCATCATATATGGTCACTGGCGTCCAAACCCCATCGAGAGTTAAGCCATAACGTCCAAATGAATGGTTCAACATGGTATATATACCGTAGTTTTCATAGATATATCGAATCCATTTTGCCGGAACTCCTGTGTATTGGCGAATAACATTGACCCCCATGTTTTTTAACAAAGACATCTCAGTGTCGAGACCTGCCTTGATAATATCATCGGATTTTTCCCAGAATCTCGCATTTACTGTATTGGTCCCAATTGGTATGTAATCCCAGTTCATACCATTAATCATGAAGTCTTCTCCGTTCACGACCAATTTCATACCCGCCTCAGTGCTTTCGACGGTTACATTATCTGTTTGAGCATAAGAACCCACAACAAAACACAAAAGGAACAGTACGTGCAGATAGTTTTTCATAGTTATGTTTAGTTTTAGTTGAGTTCTGCATTGAATAAATGCGACTACATCACACGATATCATTTTCGTTTAGGTACACCTTTATCGCACGAAAACAATACATTCAATTTGCAGAAGGTTAAACTTAACTTAACAGAATATGAATTCCACAAAAAAGACCTCAACAAAAAATATACAATTCAAAAAAGGTTGAGTTTTTTTGACATATATACATAACAAGCAATGAAAATGTGGGCTTAGACGGAAAACATTGAGCTACCCAAAAAACCCTAAATAAACATTTGTTGAGGTATTGTTGAGGTAAATGTGATAACTCGTATAGTATTAGAGTTTCAAAATGTAGTCAACAAGATTGTCATCATGGGACAAATCCATCTTTTTACGAAGTCGATAGCGTTTAATTTCAACGCTTCTTACAGAAATATTGAATAAGGGGGCTATTTCTTTTGATGATAAGTTTAAGCGAAGATAAGCGCACAGACGAACATCGTTTGGAGAAAGATTCGGGTGTGCTTTTTTCAATTTTTTCAGAAACTTTCTATCGGCATTGTTGAAAGCTTCCTTGAATAGTTCCCAATCATCATTTTGAGTTATGTTTTTATCGATTACATTGATAATGGGCTTAATGGAGCCCTTGTCCTCTACACTGGACAATAGCTGATCCTTTACTTTTGATAAAAGTTCGTTCTTTCGAATAATACTAAGAGTGGAAGCTGCGAGTTCGTTGCTCTTACTGCGAAACTCTTCCTGAAGCTGTTCGTTCTTGATCTTTATTATTTCTTTTTCGTTCTGTGCTTTGGCCAGCTCCATTTCCCTCTTATTCTTTTCTATAAGTTTTTGTTGTCGTTTATGGTAATAGCGTTTATAAGCCTGATGAATAAGAAATGAGCCAATGGCAAAGGTCAAAATGTAAATGACCAGCATCAAGTTGGAAATATACCATGGCCTTTCTATTCTAAAAGAATAGGTAGCAATGTTACTCGAAACCTTATCCCCGATCTTGGCCCTTACCCGAAAAGTATAATCACCATAAGGCAAGTTTTCAAAGGTTGTGGAATAGTTTTCCGACCAATCGCTCCAATTGTCATAAATACCTTGTAATTGAAACTGATATTTTGGCTGGAAGTATTTGTTGTACTCAGCTGTAAAAAAGGAAAAACGAAGATGGTTTTCGCTACTTTTTAGATTTACTTCTAAATCCTTCTCTATCAATGTCCAACTCTGACTGTCTTTACTGGACTTTTGAACCCTTCCAATCTTAACAACTAAATCCGGCTCTTGAAAAGCATTGACATCCAGTGTTATATAACCCGAAGTGGTACCCAAAAGATACTTCCCTTCCTCCCCTAAATTGACAATATTTTCATATCCTACAATGCCATTTCTAACATTTTCCGCCAATGGAATGGGTTTTACGAGCAAGGTATCGGCCAATGAACCATCCGATAAAAGACTAATATTGGAGTTTGTAAATATCCAGAGATTGTCTTCATTTTGATCTAAAACCATTTTTCCGGACACATAATCATCTTGGTTATATATACTGCTCAACAAAGTATCCTGCACAAAGGAATCTGAATCCGGTTGGTACTTGAACACACCCTCTTTGTATGCATAAAACAATTGATCACGATATTTCACAATACCCGATTCCGATCCTTTTATCAAAGTATCCATTGCTATGCTTTGGACATGATGAAACGAACTATCTACATCCAATTTAAAAATGCCTTTGTACTCATGGTTTACAAAAACCTTGTTTCCGAGTATCTCAAAATAGCGTGATGAGTGTTCAAAACCTTCTATCTTGTTTCTAAGCTTCCAATTGTCCCTCTCTTTTTCAAGAACATAAAGACCATCATAATTACCCTGTAACAAAAGGTCTGGATTACCGGATAAAGGATTTATTTTCCAAGCCCCTTCCAAGCTCGTTATTTGTTTTGCACTATCTCCCTCTACTATGAACGTTCCTGAGTGGTGACAGCAAAAAAGGGTTCCTCCAATTTCTTGAAGGGACCATACCTGACCTTGGGTTCCCTTGACCAATTTAAAGTCGGAATCACCTTCCATGTTTTTGTAAAACAAACCTTGATTAGTGCCCAAATACAAGATATTATCTTTGATGGCTGCAGCGTATGTGCTTCCCACAACACCCTTATTGTCGTGGTAAACCTTTACGGGAGACTTTACATTCAAATAACTTATCCCATTATCGAGTCCTAGCCATATATTGCTGTCAATATCCTCCATCAAGGAAAGGATTGTGTTGTTTCGTAGGCCCTTGATTTGATCTATATGGTCCAGTAATACTCCATTCTGGTCCAAAAGTACTAACCCATTCGAAATAGTACCCAATGCATATTTACCATCCTTTAACTTAATGGCGCTGTAAACACTTATCTTGTTAACCAATAAGTCTAAACCAGTGCTAAATTTGGTAAGGAATCCATCATTGGCCCTAAAAAAACCATTGTGCTTGGTAACCAGAACAATTATGCCTCCTTGCTGAAATATATTTATGACCTCATCATTTAAGACAACTTCATCTTCATAAACAATCTCCGCCTCCCCGTTGTCAATTTTAAATATTCCCTTACCGCTTTCCTGAAAATAGATTTCCTTGTCTACTTGGAACATTCTAAACAGGGTATTCTCGGCATCAATGATATTAATTGCGCCTGTTTTTATATTATAAATATAGATGCGCTTCAAGGATTGGAACACCATCCAATCATCAAGATTTGATATTCCCCAAAACTCCTCATCCTCCAACAATGATTCTTCCATATTCGAAGACAAAGAAGTGTAGCGCAGCTCCCCATATCCATCCTCGACCCAATAACCAAATTCCATGTAACAGCCAGTATAAATTCTATTACCAACGACCTTTGCAGATCGCATAATAGATTCGTTTGGGGAAGGAAACAGCCTCCAGTTTGCACCATTGAACCTTAGTAAGCCTTTGTTGTTAGCCACATAAACCACCTTATCATCATCTTGGGAAATAGCCCAATTCTGATTTTCGGCTTGGTAATCGGTCGGAGTATAATTTTGGATTGGTGGCAGCTCCTGGCAGATAATCCATTGTGATAGTAAAAGGAAGAAATAAAGTGAGTATCTTAAAAACATAGTATCAATAAGATTGTAGTGCATTAAGATAACATCTTTTTATCAACATATTGGCAATCACAAAAGCAGAAAAAATATCAAAGATCTTGTTTAAACCTATCCAAATATAAACCTACCATTGTTTTGAGCCCTTGAGAATAAAGGAAACCCAGCATTTCGGCGCATGTTTTAGTGAGACTCCATATCAAAAGCAAAGAAGTGGTTTAAAGCCAAAAAAAATAGCAGAGTACAATACTCTGCTATTCATCAGATAGATCACATTATGATTGCTTTAATGTGATGTATTATTTCAAGGATTGTTTAAACTCCTCTGTGGTATACACATGGCTTGCCACAAAACGATAATTGATTTCTGCGGCCACGTTGCCATCGTATCCCGGTGCTACTGCCGAAGCTGTGGCATCGACCACTACGGCGACCTCGAAACCATCTTCAAGAAGTTCCCTGAGGTGAGACTCCACACAGAGGTTTCCG
Source organism: Flagellimonas lutimaris (assembly GCF_003581615.1). Lineage (GTDB taxonomy): Bacteria > Bacteroidota > Bacteroidia > Flavobacteriales > Flavobacteriaceae > Flagellimonas > Flagellimonas lutimaris. The sequence continues at coordinate 21,195 of NZ_QXFH01000072.1, read as the reverse complement.
GACATTCCGGCCAAAACAATCTTGTCAATCTTTTGTTTTCGCAATTGAAGACTCAGATCGTTCTGTTCCGGACCATAAATCTTGTGGGGCCCTACCACGGTTACAAAATCCTTTTCGATGTACTTTTTGTACCTAGGTAACCAATCGGCTCCTGACCCCTCGAATCCTTCTTTGTTCAATTGATCCCCACGGTCAAACATTCCGATATTATGCATCAGTTTTTCCAAGGCACCCTCAAACTTCCATTTATGATCGTGCTCATAATAGTAGTGAGGAGAAATAAACACCTTTATGCCTTTGGCCTCTGCTAATTTAAATAATGTTTCAAGGTTTTCGACGGTTTTGTTCTTGATGACACTTTCGCCAATAACTCCCCAGGTGACACCATCGGGACTTAAAAAATCGTTTTGTGGATCTGTAATGACTATTGCGGTCGAATTATCCACGGTAAAACCGGGATCCGGTATTTGAGCATATAAACTTGGTGAACATGCAGTAAGCAATACCATTAAGATGGTTGAATTGAATAAAATTGATTTCATGATTTAAAAAATTAAGTGATTAGAATACTATTGAATTGTGAGTCTTTAGAATTAATTTGATTGGTAACAATGACCTTTTATAAAAAAGGTTTTAGTCTTTACTAAATAAACAGGCCCCTATCATCGCTGCTAAAATCCAAATGCTCAGGTACTTTATCAGAATTGACTTTCTTTTTGACAAAACCTAGTTTAGCTTCTTTACTGGCTTTTTGCGGGACGAAAGCAATCAGTTTTAAGATTTCGGTTACTCTTATTGGACTTTTCATTGTGATGGTTGGTTGCCCCAGTTTTAATTAAGGCTGATCATACCGTTCTGAAATGTCTTTCGAAATTTTAAGGGGGGAATACCAAAATTGGATTTGAAAAGTTGGGAAAAGTGACTGGGGTTTTCACACCCTACGCCCAAACCAACCTGAATAACACTTTCATCGGTGGAAATAAGCAGTTTTTTAGCTTCCTCCAATTTCAGTCTCATTACAAATTGATGAGGTGTTTCACCCATAGTTCTTTTAAATACTCTGATAAAGTAGTGTATGCTCAATTCAACTACTTTGGCCAGTTCGGAGGTGAGGACTGGACGATCGATATGTTTTTTTACATAACGATGTATTTTATGGATTTGAAAGGGGGTCAAGCCCATTTTCAATTTACAGTTCAATTCCGATTGCATATTTTCGCGCTTCACTAAATAGTCCCCCAAGGTGATGATCATATTTTCCAAATGATACTGTTCTCCCTTTTGGCTGATCAACAGTTCTTGAATAAGATAAAGTGCAAGTTGATTGCTAAGTGGTGTTTCGAGGATGGATTTTTGAACAAACCCATCAGTTTGCATGTTCAAATCCATGGTGCCAAAAGCTCCATTGTACATACCTATTACCAAAGGCGTTGAAGGATTAAAGTCGGGAGTCGGGTTAAGGGAATAAATAAACTCATACTTATCTTCCGATGTTGTTTTTTCCATTAAACTATCCTTATCTCTTATCAGAAATAAAATGATTTGAGATTTGCGTCCGGCTTCTTTAACATGTTCTCTATCTAAATGGGATTGGTTAATCTGGTGTATATATCTCATGGCTTTTTTTTTAAGGGTTTGTTATCAGGTTTTTTTCAAGGCGATTGTGCAAAACGCTTGGATAAACCTCTAATTTGAATTACTAGGTTCGTTTTTGATGATTTAAAGACCTGCAGGATCGTCCATCAGTTACAAGCCAAAAGTAATGACGGACTTTTCACATTGCTAGTGAGAGTTTCTAAGTGGTGACAGTTTTCTTACCAGTGCACCCGTTTTGGCCATTTTTATGGATATAAGTTCCTATTATCACTTCCTCCAATAGAGTTATTCTTCTTAACGTGACAGTTCACCTTCTTATCGTTTCAGTTAATCTCATAGAAATGAGTAAATTGTAGTCCAATACGTACCCAATGAATCGGATAAGAATTAAAGATGTAGACATTGAGTTGAGTTTACACCCAGATATGGGTCGTCTCATTGAAGAGAGCAACTCCACCGAAGTAAAGGCTTCATTGTTGCAGAGGCTGTCCAAGACAAACTTTTATAAAAACATTTCTATTAAGGAAATACAATCCTTAAATACAAAGCGAGTCGTATATCAAATACCTGTTCCAAGCAAAAGTTTTCCAGTAACACCAAAGACAGAAACCGAATTTATTGGTTTTTTGAACCGTTCCATTGTATTGACCAAAGCTATTTTGGAGGTACACGAAGCCAATCATTGTTTTGGTGTGTTGCAAAGCAAACGTTTCATGGTGGATGCCGATGGACGTTTGATTATTACGGGGCTTGGTTTATTTCAAAAAGAGTATGCTAAAAGCGACTTGGCCCATTACCAGGACAACGATTTCTATTTTATTGCACCCGAATTTAGTAAGCGAAGTAACCAAAAACCCGATCAACGTGCAGATATTTACGGTCTTGGAGCGTTATTACACTATTGGCTCTACGGAGAACATTTCATAAAAGCAACAGACAAACAAGAAGTGCTCCATAAACATTTAACAGAGCCGTATAATGAAGATACCATAAACTCCCTTTGGAAACATACAGGCATTCACCAAATAATCAACGCCCTTCTCGAGAAAAAGCCAGAAAATCGATACCAATCCATACATGGTGTTTTGAAAGATTTAAAGGATTTGAAATCACAGTTCAGCCTTGGAAATTTTAGCGAGTTTTCTTTAAAGAGCGTTGATTATACTCCTGGTGTAATCAATATACCCGATGCCCTACTTGAAAGGGAGGAGGCCCTAAAAAAATTAATGGATATTTACCACGACATACGTGAAGGAGCATTTGTAGTTGCATTTGTAGAAGGAACAGGTGGCATAGGCAAAACCTCCTTGGGCAAGACCTTTGAGTCTGGTATTTCTGAACCGGATGTTCTTTTCTCCACAGGGGCTTTTGAGAAATCGCAACCTACTCCCTACAGGGCGTTCCAAAAAGCCTTTAAAAATATAGCTCAGCGGATTTTACTGAAATCTGGTAAAAGTCATGCAGAAATCAGGAATATTTTCGAATCTGGGTTAGGGGCTGATTTCTCAGCACTTTTTAAGGTAGTCCCGGATTTAAAGGAACTCACTGGAAATCTTCCCGAACCTGAGACTTTGGATCCTTTGGAGACAGGAGATCGTTTTGTAAACCTTTTTGCCCGATACTGTCGTACGCTTGATAGTATTGGATTGAAAAGGGTTTTGTTTATCGACGATGTGCAATGGTGCGATATTTCGTCCTTGAAAGTAATTGAACATTTGGTTCATGCGCCCATATCAAGAGTGATGTTTGTTTTGTCCTATAATCCAGATGGTATGTCGGAAGAACATCCCCTACGTCAGTTCCAACGCTCCTTGCGGAAGGCCAAAAAGAATGCTCCGATTATACGTCTACAACCCTTGAGCGAAGGTGCCACAGAACAGATGGTGTCAGATGCCTTGTCCGAAGAAAGAAATAAAATTCGTGATTTGGCTGGTCTGGTCCACAAAAAAACAAATGGTAACCCTTATTATATTGGGCATTTTCTTCATGCTATGCAAGAAGATAAGGTACTTACCTATGATAGTAGTGCCCACAAGTGGCAATTTAGCCTTGAACGGGTAAAACGACAGGAAGTGGCAGAAAATGTACTGGCCATTTACGAAAGAAAACTCTTGCTACAATCCTATCAAGCACAAGTGCTGCTTAAGGTAGCGGCCTATGATAATGGCAATTTCAATATACCACTATTGGCCTCTGTCTGTGGGTTTCCGGAAAAAATTGTAGTTCTTCTTTTGGAGTTATTGAGCGAAGCTGGTCAAATATCCAAATTAGATTCAACCCTTGCTTCCTATGTATTTAATCACAACCAAATAAAACAGGCCGCTTTGAAACTTAATATTCCAGGGTTTGAAGTCTCTCCTGAAATGCTACATTATAAAATAGCACAGTTTCATTTGAAAAGCGGCAAGATCCATAGCTCTATAGAGTTAAATCAATTTGTAGCCCATCTAATTAGTTCTTATGAACTCATTGATGGGAAAACGGTCGCCAAAGCCCTTGTTCATGTCTTACAAGCAGGTCAACTGGCAAACAATTCAAACTCCCCCTCCACAGCTCATCAGTACTTAAGTTTCGCAATGAAATTACAGGAAAGGTTTAATTTGAAAACCTTTAAATACGAAGTGCTTTTTGATTTGGCCAAGGCGGCTTACCTTTTGAGAAACATAGATGAAGGTAAGTCATTTGCTGAAAAGGCTTTAAAAAACGCCTCCAACCTAAAGGAACGTTGTGAAGTTTACCTTCTGAACCTAAAATTCTTTGAGGCGTATTCGCTTTATGAAGAAAACACCAATGAAGGGATGAGGGCTCTGACCGAATTGGGAGTCCCTTTGGAATTTTCATCGACCACGGAGAAAATCGACCGGAAATATGAGAAGTTCTGTAAATCCTTACCGGCTAACTTAGAAAAAGTTACAACAAAGAAAACTGCTCCTTCGGAAACAAACGAGTATACGATGGACGTTATGGTAAACATGTGCACCTCTGCTCATCGCACAAATCAGAACCTGTATACCTATATACTTCTAAGATTGGGGCGTCTAATGTTTCAATCGGGCTTTACCGAATCATCTCCATTTGTCCTTGTCCATTTAGGTTCAGTTTTATGCAATAGATTTAATGCCTTTGGAACAGGGATCGAATTGGCCTCTTTGGGATTGGAATTGTTGGAATCCAATGAATCGGACAAATATTACTCCAAAACATTGTCCGTTTACCACATTTCAATGGGCCCATTCAAGGAAACCTATGAAACACTGGAAAACCAATTGGAGCAAGGAATTGAATATTGTATCGACAGAGGTGACGCCTTGGGAACCAGTAATTTATTATATGCCAAGATTAGAAATCAATTACTTTCAGGAGAGGAGTTGTTGGGCCTTCTTAGATTTTGTAATGAAACCTTGGAGTCAGGCAATATCCATAATAATAGCGTATTTGAAGCTCAATTGAATTTAATGAGATCTATTGCCCGCAGATTGTCCGGTGACAATGCTGAAGAAATAAATCAGAATGACCAACTGGCTTTGCAGCTATTGGAGGAAAATAATTGTAAAGCTTCGAAAGCAAGCTATCACATATTTTCAGGGTGGGTCTATTGTATTCAAGGAAATTATGCAAAGGCATTGAAATACTTCAAACAACATCAAAGTGATCTGCAATATTCAAATTCAGAACCACAATATTTTAGGTATCAAATCATACAGTCCGTTTGTGATCTCATGGTTCAGGAGAATCCTCAAAATGAGGTTTTCGAACGCGTAATCGCCAGACAGGAATATTTGAAGGATTGGGCAGAAACTGCACCTCAAAATTTCAGGGCAGAATATGAAATGGTGGAATTATTACTGGCTTGTAAATCACAAAATTTTGAAAATGTTGCGGATAAGGTTGAAAAAATTCTTGGATGGACAGAAAAAGGAAAGCTAGTAGCCGTTAGGGCTATGGTTGCTGATTTACTGCAAAAAACTTTGCCACAAGAAAGTTTTGGATTTTTAAAACAGGCACTTAAACATGAAGCTAACAAAACCTATGCAACATGGGGCGTGAATAGCGATGGTAAAGTCTCGAATGTGAAATTTGAAGATGCCTCCGGAAGCTATGCCAACAAGTTTAAAGGTTTTGACTTCCAAAGCCTGATAAAGGCAACACAAACCATATCTGCCGAAGTTAATCGGGACCGTCTCGTCGAAAACTTGTTGCAGATTGTAATGGAGAATGCTGGAGCTGATAAAGGGGCACTTATTTTATTGAATGATTCGGAGTTGAACGTGACAGCGTTAATTGATTTGACCAATCCTTCTAAAGAGCAATTTACAGAGTGTAAGTTGGATGAATGCTCCACATTGCCTATAAACCTTATTGAACATGTGGCCGTAAGTAAAAAGGAATTATGCATCGATAATTTAACGGAATATTTCGCCAATGTAGAAGATTCATTATCCGATACTTCAGGTTCATTACTGTTACTTCCTCTTATCAAACAGCGCGATCTTGTTGGAGTTTTATATGTTGCCAACAGCCAAATGACAGGAATGTTCACAGAAGGTGGATTGGAGGTGTTTCGTATAATTGCTTCCCAAGCAGCCATTTCCATTGCAAATTCAACGCTTTACGAACAAGCAATCACTTTGAACAATGAGCTGGCCACCTCTCAAAAAGAACTTGCAAAACTTAACCAAGCGCTGGAAGAAAAAATCAAGAACCGAACACAACACCTGCGACATGAAATTGAGATGAGAAAAGAAGCGGAAAGAGACCTGATCTTTGCCAAAAATGATGCGGATAACGCCAATAAGGCAAAATCCCAATTTTTGGCAAATATGAGTCATGAAATTCGTACCCCTCTAAATGCTATAGTTGGTTTTTCACAGATTCTTACCAACCAAAGTAAAGCGCTGAATCTCACAAACTCCTTCCGTAGATATTTGAACAACATCTATCAAAGTGCGGAATCCCTTTCTGAAATTATCAGGGATATTTTAGACTTGTCCAAGATAGAAGCCGGAAAAACGGCGCTTGTGGTCGAAGATATGGATCTGAGACAATTGTTCTTTTCAGTTTACCGGATTCAGAATAGCCTTGCAAAATCCAAAGAAGTAAAAGTAATATATGGCCTATCCCAGGGCACACCAAGATATGTTCGTTCGGACAGAGGTAAAATCAAACAGATTCTAATGAATATTGTTGGAAATGCTGTAAAATTTACACCCGCATCACATAATGTACTATTGGATTTAAGTGCAAAAGATGGCTTTTTGATTTTTAAGGTTACAGATGAAGGAATCGGAATCCCAACTGCTGATTTAGAACGAATTTTTGAGCCCTTTACACAGTCAGATGCAGGAATGGACAGAAAATATGGAGGAACTGGTCTTGGATTGGCAATTACCAAAAGTTTGGTGGATATCCTAAAAGGAAAGCTAACAGTTGAAAGCAAGGAAGGTAAAGGAACATGTTTTACCATACAAATACCTTACGAATCGGCCGCTCCTTTGCAATCGGACAATCCAGAAGCTTTGTTGGCCAACTATCGAATACCTAAGAACAGTAAAATCTTGGTGGTTGAAGACCATCCAATGAACCAAGAAATGATTAGGGCCTTATTTTCAGAATTGGGCGCCGAAATCCTATTGGCAAGTAATGGTAGGGAAGGTGTTTCTTTAGCTAAGCGTTACAACCCCGACATCATCTTTATGGACATTCATATGCCAGAGATAGATGGTTTCGAAACACTTAAATTGATTCAAAAGTTTAATTTAGAAGTACCGGTTATAGGGTTATCGGCAGATGCCTTCAAGGAGCACCAAGAAGCCGCAATAAAAGCAGGGTTTTCAGCATATCTCACAAAACCGGTCCATGTACCAAGGCTAGTTGGGCTATTGAAACAGTTCCTTCCCGATGCATCCGTACAAATGATAAAAACAGGAAACACTCTTGATGATCAGCAATTACATCAAAGAGCACGTGCTCTTGAGGCCATTCAAAAACTACCAATTTTTGAAACAGAGAAATTGGCCGAGGTTGCAGCAACGCTGAGTGAAATATTACCTTCTGCTGCTTTAAATAAATTGGAGGATGCCATTTATACAGGTGATGAAGTGGCTTTGCAAGAATTTTTAACGGACACATTGAATGTATAAAGACACGTCTATCCTCGTCGTAGATGACAATCGACAGGTCCTGGAACTGGTCAACCATGTTTTGGCCCAAGTCGGTTATCATATTTCATTTATTCCAAAAGGTCAGTTTCTGTTCCGACGATTGTCAAGTCAAAAATTTGATTTAGTCCTATTGGATATCAACCTTCCCGGAATAAGCGGCTTTGAATTGCTCAAACAAATAAAATCCGACCCTACTTATAAAGCTCTTCCAGTGATTATAATTAGTGCAGAGGAAGAGGATGAAACCCTAGCGAAATGTTTTGATCTTGGTGCGAGCGATTATATTAAAAAACCGATACATCATGAAATCTTAAAGGCCAGGGTCCAGTCAGTGATATCCGCTTCTCGATTTCACCAAAATGAAATACATCAGCAAAAACAAGAAGCCCTAAGAGCTCGGATGAAAATGTTGTCTTCACAAATGAACCCTCACTTTATTTTCAATTCCCTTTCATCCATACAGGAATTTGTTTTGGCAAACGAAACAGAAAAAGTACTGAATTACCTTTCGGAATTTGCCGGCCTTATGAGACAGAATTTAGAGAATTCAATGCTTCCCCATATTACCCTATCCAAAGAACTCCAGTTTTTGGATACCTATTTAAAACTTGAAAGAACACGTTTTAACAATGTGTTCGACTATGAAGTTGACGTCGATATAGATACTCCTGAAAATATAATGATTCCGCCGATGCTCATGCAGCCATATTTGGAAAACGCCATTATTCATGGTCTTCGAAAGTCTACTAGGCCGGGTCGACTTGTATTAAAGGTCTGGGAAACAGAGAAATCCATTTTTTGTTCTATAAAGGACAATGGTATTGGAAGGGCACTTGCATCTGCTATTTCTGAGAATCACCACCATTCTATCGCTATGTCAAATATTGAAGCACGACTTGAGTTATTGAACATGGAGTTCGGAGTGGATGTGTTCAGTGTTGCCATTGAGGATTTGGAGGAAGAAAATGAACCTGCTGGCACGCAGGTAACTCTTTGCTTTCCCAACGATTTACACTAACTTTTTTAATAGCGCTTCTTTTTTTCTGACGGATACATCCACATGCGATCCATCCTTAAGTACTAGATATCCACCTTTGCCCTTGACATATTTTTCAACATGATCGAGGTTCACCATGTGTGATTTGTGTACCCGGAAAAAATTGAACGATTCCAATAAGGGTTCAAAGTCGCCCAAAGGTTTTGATACCATAATCATTTTGCCATTATCAAGGTAAAAGTTGGAATACACATGATTGGCTTCTACCCGGAGCAGACGATTGGCTTCCACAAAATCGATTCCTTCCGAAGACCTTAATGCAATTTTGGTATAATTTCGATCTTGTAATTTGGTGTTCTCTCGTAAAACTTGATATTCTTCCTCTCTTGACGGTGCCAACTTCGCCAATATTTTTCCGGCACGTGCTACGGCATTTTTAAGTTCTTGAATGTTGATGGGTTTTAACAGATAATCCAAAGCAGCATATTTTATGGCATTGATTGCATAAAGGTCATGTGCTGTAGTAAAAATCACTTCAAAAGCAGGTTCCTCAAAATGGTCAAAGAGTGTAAACCCATTACCCTCAGGCATTTCAATATCCAAAAACACCAGTTCTGGTTGCTCAGATTGAATCAGGGCAACGGCTTCATCCACGGAGAAAGCATCCCCAACAAGCTCAATATTGGGACAAAATGTTTCAAGCATTTTTCCAAGAATATCGTGATGTCGCTGTTCGTCATCCACAATTATCGAACGGATCTGGCGGGTCATGATGGGCAATGTTAGAATTAACCCTTTAAATATAGAGTAATTTGAATAATTATTTCTATTTTGCCTTTATAATCAAGTGTTTGCAAATGATTTTAGGGATTGGAAGTTTGGCTCCCGATTTTAAGGCCGCTACAACTGAGGGTAAAATCGGATTTCATGATTGGCTCGGAGACTCATGGGGCTTACTTTTTTCCCACCCAGAGGATTACACTCCAGTTTGTACCACCGAACTGGGCATGGTAGCCCAATTGGAAAAGGAATTTATAGAACGCAACATGAAAGCCATTGCGTTGAGCATAGATAGTTTGGAGTCCCATATGGATTGGAAATCAGATATTGAAAAATCCATGAATGTGACCGTACGCTTCCCGATTATCGCAGATGAGACAGGTGCGATAGCTCAACAATACGGTATGATCCAAAAGGGAGCTTCCGACAAAAAAACGGTTCGTTCAGTATTTATAATCGATCCTAATAAATACATACAACTGCATCTTACCTATCCCATGTCCATAGGACGTAATTTTGATGAAATATTAAGGGCAATAGATGCACTTCAAATGCATGCAGATCATCAAGTACTCACACCGGCAAACTGGAAACCTAAAGACGATATTATTGTAGATCCAAAGATGCCACAAGATGAAGTTCAAGCTCGTTTTCCAAATCGAAAGGTGCAAGGCGCGCCATATCTTCAATTTTCAAGTGACCCAACCACGAAAAAATAGAACGTATTAATTGGTCTTTATAATTATTCTTGGATACCCCCAAAAACAGCTATCAATCGATATTCAACAATTTTAACGGTATACCTATTTAGTATATCCAGCTACTCTTAACATCAGTATCTTTTCCATCACATTTAACTGGTTCATTGGAGTGAATCTCCCGAAATAAATCTTACCAAGTTTTCTACACACTACCCCATGAATTGTTTTCAGTTGACCAAATTGATTTAGGATAATCTACAATCTTTCAATTTGGTCGTGGCAGAAAACAGCAAAATGAAAACATTTTGGCAAATTTCAGATAAAATGGGTCCGTGCTTATTGTGAGTTTTACAATGTTATTAAGCAGTAAATCAACATTTAAACAAAAGTAACATGGAAACTATGAATTCTACCGAAAAAGCCAATCAAGGTAAAAAAGAGGCGCAACTCCCCATATCCGGTTTTGAAATAGATCGACACACAGCAATTGTTATCGTAGATCCCCAAAATGATTTTTTGAGTCCAGATGGAGTAGCTTGGGGAGCAGTGGGGCAAAGTGTTATGGAAAATAATACTGTAGACAATATAGAATCGCTATTTCGTCTTGGGGCCGAAAATGGTATTCATGTCTTTATTTCACCTCACTACTATTACAAACATGATCATGGATGGCAGTTTGAGGGGACCTTGGAAAAATTGATGCACAACATAAATATGTTCGATAGAGGTGATCAACTGAATGTTGATGGTTTTGAAGGATCTGGTGCCGATTGGCTACCCGCTTATAAGCCATATATCATGGATGAGGAAAAAGTAACCATTTGTGGCCCACATAAGGTGTTTGGTCCGGAGAACAACGATTTAGTACTCCAGCTTAGGAAACAAAAAATTGATAAAGTCATCCTCGGTGGAATGTCCGGTAATCTATGTGTAGAGTCACATATGAGGGAGCTGTTGGAATGTGGTTTTGAGATTGCCGTAATAGGAGATGCAACGGCTTCGGCCAAACTACCCCATCTTGACGGGGATCAGGCAGCGCAAACAAATTATGTAATGATGGCAAGTGTGGTCTACACTACAAGCCAATTGGAAGAAGTGCTGGAATCGCGAAAGATTCTTGCAGAAGAATAGTGGGCTGCCATTGGAATTAAAAAGGACATATAAACTTTAAGATAAGTTCTGGTTAGTGTTTGTTTAGTTGAAATGGATAGGAGGTACATCTCGTATCTCCTATCCTTAAACCAATTGATATTAAGGTGAATACCAATCTTAGATTTTCTACCACGAGTTAAATACCAACAATATTATGTTTTACAATACCAATATAAATCGATTGCCATTGGTCTTTAAAAGCAATGAGGGCAAAAACTATTTCCAATTCCATATCAATGGCCAATTGGCATCTCTGGAGTATGATATGGTTAAGGACCACTGTATAAACCTAAAGCGTCTGGAGATAAGCAAATACCTTAACCGGATAGAGGTTGGAAATGCGCTGATAGAGCGAGTGATGGAATATTCTCTTCGAGGGGATTTTAAAATCATCCCAGCTAACCCGCAGATAATAAAGTTTCTTAAAAAACGACCTGAGTACCAAAAATTGATTGCCTCAGAAATTGAATCGATTAAAGGTCATAAAGTCTAATACACATATCAAAAAATCATAATTAAACCAATAACTGATACTATGAAAACTACAATTAAAAATAAAGTGCAACTCCATCCCGAATTATGGTCCGATCGCTACAAGAGCTATCTTTTTGCAATGGCCATAAAAAAACTTCCGGAAGATGTGGTAGAAGATATTTTACAAGAGACCTATTTGGCCGCTTTGCGTTCGGCACCCCGATTCCGTGGTGATTCCACCGAACGCTCTTGGCTTACTTCGATCTTGAACCATAAAATCATGGATTATTATCGCAAGGCCTATTCTCGACAAGGCAAGGTGATGCACAATGCACTCCGCGTCTCCGATTATCCAACTTGGCATGATTGGGAAAACCTAAACAACAAGCCTGATAATGCCGAAATAACAGAATTCCAGAATGCTGATGACCTATACAAGGTATTGAACTCCGGCCTTGAACTATTGGGTCATAGAGAAGAGCAGGTGTTGCGTCTAAAGATTAAGGGATATAGTACCGAAGCTATCTGTGACACGCTGGAAATTAACGAAGTGAATACCTGGGTGGCATTGAGCCGAGCACGCAAAAAGATAAAACACTATTTGAATGATCATTGGTTGAATTAAACAACGATGTATAATGCAAAACTTTTGGTTCAATCTACAATTGGTTCTCTGCCGCTTTGGTATAGCGTGCTTAACCATATACTATAAATACAGATATCCTAAACAAAAGGAACATAAATCTTAATATGATGACTGAAAAAAAAACACCGTTGCCTCCTTTTACCGAGGAGACCGCAAAAGAGAAAATACAACTTGCCGAGGATGCTTGGAACAGCCAAGATCCACAAAAAATTTCCATGGCATATTCATTGAATAGCGAATGGCGCAATCGTTCCACTTTTATCAATGGACGTGAAGAAATCCAAAAGTTCCTCAAAAACAAATGGGAAAACGAACTGGATTATAAACTTAAGAAAGAATATTGGGCCCACTCTGATAACAGAATTGCCGTTAGGTTCGAGTATGAGTATCGCAATAGATCGGGGCAGTGGTATAGAGCCTATGGAAACGAGAATTGGGAGTTTAACGAACACGGGCTTATGCAAAAAAGATATGCGAGTATCAATGATTATAAAATTAACGAACACGAACGCTATTTATAGTAATAGCAATATGTAAAACAGAATTCCCTTATCTGCAATTTGTTTTTTTAATTAAAAGCAATTTTCAGATAGTACCACAAACTTACCACAGTTTGCCTCTTGCGGGAATCTTAATTTGATCAAAAATTAAAATATATTAAAACTATTTATTATGAAAACAACGATTTCAATCAAAGTTCGAAAATGTCTATTAGGTTCCATCTGTGTCCTATTATTTGGAATGGGCACAATGTTGGCGCAATCACATAGTTACAGTACGGACGATAGTATGATTGCCCTGGAGGGGTATAGTGCCGTGTCCTATGTTGATAAAGGAAAAGCTGAACCGGGTAAAAAGGCTTATAAAGCAAGTTATGATGGGTTGAGCTATTATTTTGTAAATCAAAAACAGTTGAAACTGTTCCAAAACAATCCCAAGAAGTACCAACCGCAATATGGTGGGTGGTGTGCCTTCGCTGTTTCCCTAGGAGGTAAATATCGTCCGAATCCCGAAAGTTTTCGGATTGTTGATGGAAAACTTTATCTGTTTACGGTAAACCCCGAGGGTGATTTTGTTAAAGTATGGGAAAAAGAGGGCAAGAGTAAGCATATTGCCCAGGCCAACAAGAACTGGCAAACTATGAAAAAGTTCATGACCTTCACCCCCTAATGATTCTCATTTTAGTTTGATTTACTAAGAAAACCGCTATACCGACATTCCATACTCCTCTACCACAGGTCGGCTATAGCGGTTTTTATGTATGATTCCTAGTTTTCATTATAAGCCAAAAAGACCAATAGCCTTGTTTTGACCTTGCAAGAACTTCAGATTGGGGAATACAACACCTACCTATATAAGATAAACCCTTTAAAGTATTTACTAGTCGACCCAGACCGTATAAATCAAGAAACCTTGTATTTACTTCCATTTAATACTGCATCCAACACTTGGATATTGAACCTTGGCAACCTCTTTGTTGTCCAACAGTGCATCCAATGCATTGGTTAGTTCTCTTCCGGAAGCAACTCCCATATTTGGCCTCGATTCATCAAAACGACCTCTATAGGCCAGTTTCAAATCTTTATCAAATACAAAGAAATCAGGGGTACATTCTGCTTTATAGGCCTTCGCTACTGTTTGGGTTTCATCGTATAGATAAGGGAACGAATAGCTCAAGCTCTTGGCGACACGAGTCATTAGTTCTGGCCCATCTTCTGGAAAGTACTCCACATCGTTGCTACTAATGGCAATAAACTGGATTCCCTGGACCTGATACTCATTGGCTACTTCTACTAATTTATGGTTGATATGGTGAACAAAAGGACAGTGGTTGCATATAAAAACAACCACAGTAGCTACGTTTGACTTCAGTTGTGATAGCGATAATGGTTTTTGTGATATGGTATCAAAAAGTGTGAAATCGGGAGCTTTGGTCCCTAATTCCATCATGTTGGATTGTGCTAATGCCATGATATTTGCGATTTTTGGAAATGGATAACCTGCGGAGCACAGTTGGGTGTCCACAGGTTTGTCCTTAGATGCTAGTAATAATTTATGGTTTGTTGGAATCTATACTTATATCCCACAACGCTTTTGGGGATTACAGAAATTCTCTCTTTCCTGTTAAAATTCCCAGTCAGTATATCCCTTGGGTCCAGGCGAATAAAGTAAATCTGGATCCAACTGAGTAAGTTCTTCCTTATTCTTTAATTTTTCGATCAAGTTTGGATTGGCAATGAACGGTCTTCCAATATAAACCAGATCATACCCGTCATTCAAAAGTTCTTCAGCTTTTTCTGCAGTGTTTACATCACCTCCCCCCAACATTAAACCATTAAAATTTTCACCTATGGTCTTCCAAATTTGAGTGGCAAATTCCGGAGCTGCCATTGCAGTGCGCTGATCGGCAATATGGATATAGGCGATGTTAAGTTTGGACAACTCTTGGGCCAAATAAGTAAATAGCTCAACAATATCCTCGTAATCACCAGTCATACCATTGACTACGCCGTAAGGGGAGAAACGTATGCCCACTTTGTTCGAACCTATGGCCTGGACCACTTTTTGTGTGGTTTCCAGAACAAATCGGGCCCTGTTTTTATAGTCACCACCATATTGATCACTTCTTAGATTTGTTTTTGGATCCAAAAATTGTTCCAATAGATAGCCATTGGCGCCGTGCACCTCAATCCCGTCAATCCCAGCTTCTATTAGTTTAATGGAAGCCGTAACATACTCCTGTTGTACTTGTTTAATGTCATCGGTGGTCATTTCCCTAGGGATATCATGAGGCTGCATTCCCTCTTCATCTGTATACATCTCCATTTCCCTCAAGGGCACAACCGATGGAGCTATGGTTTCAGCACCCTTGGGAAGATTCAATAATGCGGAAACTCGGCCCGTATGGAAAAGCTGGACGAAAAATTTACCCCCCTTTGCATGTATACCTTCCACAATATTTTTCCATCCTTCTAGCTGTTCATCCGTGTAGGCACCTGGAATTCGAGGATATCCTGTACCATTTGGCGATATAGCGGTTGCCTCGGACAAAATAAGCCCTGCTCCCGAACGCTGTGCATAGTATTCCTTCATCAGATTGTTGGGGACGTTGTCAATGGCCCTGCTCCTTGTCATGGGGGCCATTACGATTCTGTTCTTTAATTCAAGTTCCGCTAATGTTGTTGCTTCAAAAACTTTCATTTTACCTTGTATAAATTATTAGTAAGTACACTTCATGGTTAATGCGATGACCTCTTTACATTATAAATTTTGGATAAGGCGGACCATTTGATGGGTAAATCCCCATTCATTATCGTACCAGGCCATTACTTTTAATAGGTCGCCATCAACAACCCTGGTCATACTCAGGTCTGCTATGGACGCATAGGGACTTCCGACAATATCTGAAGAAACCAACTGCTCCCGGGTCGTGGATAGCACTTCGCGATATCGCTCTGTGGAAGCTTCAGTTTCTAAAATTTCATTGATTTCCTCTGGAGTTACTTTGCGCTTTGTAACAAAGGTCATATCCGATATGGAACCTACTTTTGCAGGAACACGTATGGCCACACCATCGAATTTATCCACAAATTCCGGTAATGCCTTGGTAGTGGCAATTGCCGCCCCAGTACTGGTGGGAACTAAGTTGTCTGCTGCAGCTCTACCCATTCGGTAGTTTTTTGGAGAAGCTCCATCCATTAAACTTTGGGATGCCGTATAGGCATGAACGGTGGTCATGATTGCTTTATGGATTCCAACCCTACGACTGAGGATTTCAACAATGGGGCTAATGTTGTTCGTAGTGCAACTGGCACATGAAAAAATCGAGGTTTCACCTAACGAAGAACTCACACCATGAACCACGGTTGGGACGTCCTGACTTTTGGTCGGGGCGGAAATTACGACCGTCTTTGCCCCAGCATTCAAATGCTTGGCGGCATCTTCACTTTGGGTAAATATACCTGTACTTTCAATGACGACGTCAACATCAAGATCTTTCCATGGAAGGTCCTCAGGGTTCCTTTGTTGAAAATAGGGAATCTCCATACCGTCCACCAATAAAGTGTCCCCTGAGACCGAGACATTACGATGGTATGGTCCATAAGTGCTATCGTACTTAAGGAGGTAGGCCAAGTTTTCAATGGGTAAAATATCATTAATGGCCACAAGGGACAATTCCTCGGATTCTAGGATTACTTTAAGGGATGCCCGACCAATTCGTCCCATCCCGTTTATTGCTATTCTTTTCATTTTAATTTATTTAATTCGTTTTCCAATTCTGTTATACGTTCTTTCAAGGGGGTCATCATTTGGTCTATCTCCTCCGAGGTGTATCGCTGGACGATATGCTGTGGGCAGTTTACATCAACGGCCTTGATTTTGAATATGATGGCACGCTCTACATTGGCGGAGTAGCCGTCCACTGCCAAGGATTCCATCAGTGCTTTATCCTTGAATTCTACATGGGCCTCGCCCCATATCTTTACCCGGGTCCTTGAGGGGTAGTCCATCAAGAACATAAATGACCGTGGGTTTTCGGAAAGGTTACCGACACTTATATATTGTTGGTTTCCGGAAAAATCCGCAAAAGCCAATGTTTTTGGGTCCATGACCTTCAAAAAGCCCGGTGCCCCACCCCGATGTTGGATGTAGGGCTGTCCCTCTTGATTTGAGGTACCCATATAAAGGGAATCCCGCTTTTCTACAAAATCGATTATGGGAGGCGAAAGCTCGTTTGCCCACCCTCTTTTACTTTCCATTCGAGCATATGCCTTTCTTGAATCATAATGTTCTTGCAAGGCTTTAATAGTGGAAGTGAAGGCAATGTCAGAGGTGAAAATGTCTTTCTGCTTTTTCATTCTTGGTATTTTATTGGGTATAATTTTTTACCCTATACCCTTAGTATTGATTTTGAGGAATTCCTGACATGGAAAACACGTTTTGTTATTTACGCCAAGATTTTAGCAGCAATAATTCGAAAGAATTAACAATAGAACAACTACTATGAGGAAGCCCTAGTGTAAAACATAAATTACACATCTAAGCCTCCTTGTTATGAGACACTTATCGAAAGACCTAATTGTGCGCTCAAAAGTGGGAATAAAAAGCATGATTTATTATGACAACTGAATGAAAGAAACCACCTAAATATATTATATATCAGTATTTTATAATGTTTTTCGAACTGATTTTCTAATTTCTACACCTCTTACAAATCAGTACATTTAAGAATAAAAATTAATGATGTTTTTATATTGAATCTTTCACTCAAAGCATCAAAGACTTGATCAATTTTATTGGTTGGCCGATACCTGAACAGTCGTTTTCGCGGAGTATAAATAACCATTTTCAGATATACCCTCGATGAACAATGAAATTTCCTTGAGTCCAGTATCCAATATTTTCAATTTACCTACACCATTTTTATTTATTGATAGATTAGGCGACCAATGTATAGTCCCAAAATGACGAAAAGAATCATTCATCATACTTTTATATTTGGGTGTATAATACTGCTTTTTTGGAGTAAATCCTCTTTTCAAGACATGAGTAAAGAACTTATCGTCAGGTTTACTCATGTTTGGACTTGCAGCTCCAACATCCCCTTCTTTTCTGGTATAAACCCTGATGACACCGCCGGCTCCCCCAGCTTCCATGAACCCAGAGCGATCTATATAATAACTTTTCACCCGGGTTGTGGGGAAATCTATCAAAACATTGAAATCTGCATAACGGACATCATCAATATATAGAATCGGAGAGGGTTGTACGGCAGAAAATGACACAACCCTTTTCGTTGTGATCCGTATCCTATCATAACCCGTATTTGGCATCTCCCAAACATTGTAACCGTTGGAGCGGATGATATCTAGCAGTCTTGGATAGAGTCCCTCTGTCTCCTCAGTCACAACCCTTAGATTACCTTCAGATACAAATGGGGTAGTAATTCTTTTACCGCTTCGATTTTCACTTACCACCACTTCATCCAGGTTTACAATATTTTCGGGAAACACAAAATCCCGTAGATCATTTTCTTGGATTGGTCCTAAATTGGTTAATTCTTCAACAATGTTAAATGGTTCAAGATTATATACCTTGTCCTCGGTTTCTCCCGTATTTACCCTTATAAAAAGATTTGGTCTAGACAAAATACCACGCTTGTTCAATAAAGTAAGTTTAAGTTCTTCTCCCTTATTAATTAAGTAATTTTTGAGTTTAAAACTCGTAGATTCTTCATTTAGATAGATGAGGGTAGGATCAGTATTTTTGCCAGCATAGAAAAGTAAATCAGTATTTTTTGGGATTTCCGAATTTATCTGTCCGAATAAATCAACTCCTGTCCTAAAATCATATTTTTTTTGGGGCGGTTTCTTGAATATATTTTCCCAACTGTACTTTGACCAGCCTTGTGTTAATAATAACAAATCCAAATCCGTTTTTCGTGTCTTAATAGCATCGTCGAAGTAGTAACGCGAATTCTCCACAAAACCTCGAACATAAGGCCTAAGTAGAAAAGAGCTTTGAATATTGGCGTTTTGCTTATATGCTTTGGTTTCTTTTGGTAAAACAGATACACTTATAGAGGATGATTTTTCTTTCTCAAACCCAGAAATTGAAATTACCAAGGAATCCTTTTCTACTTTTTCGACAAAAGCGGTCAATTCCACTTTCTTAGTTCCATTTTCATTAAAATGAAGTCGTTCGGCAATGGGTTCTCCCTGATCATCTATTAAAGTCACTATGTTCATTCCATCATGAAATTCACTTTTGTCGAGTATGTGCGACACATATAATTCCTCCTTTTCGAAAACCACATTCAAACTCTTCAATAGACCATCTCTATGGATTAGAATACTATAGGGTTTACTTCCAATCTGTTTTTTTGTTTCGGCATTGGTGCCTATTAAAATCATTGCCCTGCCACTTTTTAAACTTCTTACGGAAAGTGTGAAACCTAACTTATCGGCCAACGGTAAAGAAAACCTCTTGACTTCTCCATTTTTCAAATTAATAAAGGCCGAATATTTTTCTCCAGCAGATGGAACCATGGTAACCTTAGATAAGCCAAATCGATTAGTTCTAAAGCTGGTTATTTCTTCGCCCTTTTGATTCCTAATAACCCCCTTGAGGCCAGCGACAGATTTTCCTTGTTCATCCAATGCCTTTATTCCTAATACACTCTGAACATCGCTTACCCAATGGCCTCCCTCGGGAAAAAATTGAACATCAAATCCTATTCTTTCATTTTTTTTAGAAGACAAAATCTCTTCCCCCACTACAGCGAATTGCTGTACAAAAGAATCATCTTCCTCAAAATTCCGCATCCAACTGGTAGTGGCCTTCATGTAGTATTGGCCATGCTTAAAAGTAGAATCTATTTCTATTTGCCCTTCTGCATAACCTTCTTTACAAATGAAGAGATGTTTTGCAAGCTGATCTCCATTGTTGTCGTATACCCCAACATACAAGTTCACAGGTTCTTTCAGAGGAACTCCCTTAAGTCTATTGTATAGATATCCTTTAAACCAAATATGCTCCCCATTTACGTATGCACTTTTATTTGTATGTAAGAAAATAGACGCTCTTGGCTGTCCAAAGTATTCCTTAAAAGCTGGCTTTATTTTTTTAGTCACAGCTAAATTTTGCCCTAAAAGAAGTATGGGTAAAAAAAATAAAAGAAGTAAATATTTTATGGGGTTTTTGTTCTGCATTTAAGTACCTAATTGTTGTGTTAAAGTTGTTTTTAAAGATAGCAATTTGAATAAAATTACCTGCCACCAATAACATTTTAAAGTCATCTAGGGGTTATTTTCGAATTCTACGAGGAGAATCCTTGTCCCTGAATGATCTGCAGCGAGACTTATCTTAACAACCAACTATTATTAATCGTGGCATGTGAAAATCAATAGAAAACAACACTTCAGTTATTGAAGATATGCCTAAAAACACAAAACACTGAAAATCATAAGATTAACAGTGTTTTGATTTTACTTAAATAAGGTAAGTCGGGATGACTGAACCATCCATATGATTGTATGTTACTGAAAATCAATAACTAACACTGATATTTTAAATCCTGCACACCTTATTGCACGTTTCTGTACAGATTGAGAATTAGTAAATGTCCCCAGAAAATAAAAATAATCAAAACTCTGTAAAAAGTACCAAATATTTTAAAAACAATATCTACGTTATGTAAAATACGGATAATCATTCCAATTTTAACGCAATGGTCTGCTTATATAAAACATTCCTCAACACAGGACAACTATCTGACTTTCCAATTATTACATCCAAATGCTAGATGGTTCAAATTTTCCATTTCCGTGGTCCCTGCTATTCAACTCATAAACAAATGACCTAGGTTCAAACATCTTTGTCCCTGGGCCCACTCTTTACCCAATCATTATGTTTGCGCTTATTTTTATTGTACCGCACTAATATTTAATATAACTTGTGCCTATATTATTTTAAATAATGACAAAGAGCGCCCATTTTTCATTTAGTGCCCGTTTTTAATGGTGTGGTTCTTCCAGAAGAAGGTATCATATCCGACTATATGACTATATAGCCATTTGGACTTGCAACAAAAAAATGGACAATTAGATAAGATTCAAGCCGCTGTTTTTTGGTCATACATTTCGTTTTCAAATTCCTCTATTGTTTTATAGTCCAATGTTGAGTGTA
>NZ_QXFH01000071.1:0-170000 GCF_003581615.1 Flagellimonas lutimaris | reverse complement strand
GCGTTTTGTCAACTTAGCACATATTTGGGGACCTTAGCTGATGGTCCGGGTTCTTTCCCTCTCGGACATGGACCTTAGCACCCATGCCCTCACTGCCCTGAAACATTATATAGCATTCGGAGTTTGTCAGGAATTGGTAGGCGGTGAAGCCCCCGCATCCAATCAGTAGCTCTACCTCTATATAACTATCAGAACGCTGCACCTAAATGCATTTCGGGGAGTACGAGCTATTTCCGAGCTTGATTGGCCTTTCACCCCTACCCACAGGTCATCCCAAGACTTTTCAACGTCAACGGGTTCGGTCCTCCACTATGTGTTACCACAGCTTCAACCTGCCCATGGGTAGATCGCACGGTTTCGCGTCTACTACTACCGACTATGGCGCCCTGTTCAGACTCGCTTTCGCTACGGCTGCGCACCATAAGTGCTTAACCTTGCCGGTAAAAGTAACTCGTAGGCTCATTATGCAAAAGGCACGCCGTCACCAATAAATTGGCTCCGACCGCTTGTAGGCGTATGGTTTCAGGGTCTATTTCACTCCGTTATTCACGGTTCTTTTCACCTTTCCCTCACGGTACTGGTTCACTATCGGTCTCCCAGGAGTATTTAGCCTTGGCGGATGGTCCCGCCGGATTCACACAGGGTTTCACGTGCCCCGCGCTACTCAGGATACCACTATCTTTAACGCTCCTTGCCTGTACCGGGCTATCACCGTCTACGGCCCCTCTTTCCAAAGGGTTCCAGTTCGTCGCGCAAAGAACATTGTGGTCCTACAACCCCGTTATTGCCGGAACAACAACGGTTTGGGCCAGTCCGATTTCGCTCGCCGCTACTCTCGGAATCACTCTTGTTTTCTCTTCCTCCGTCTACTTAGATGTTTCAGTTCAACGGGTTCGCCCACCTTACGGTGTGACTGGCCTTCAACCAGCCGGGTTGCCCCATTCGGACACCCACGGATCAATGCTCATGTGCAGCTCCCCGTGGATTTTCGCAGCTTATCACGTCCTTCATCGCCTCTGAGAGCCTAGGCATTCCCCATACGCCCTTCTTTTGCTTGTCGCACCTGTACCTAAGTACAAATGCCCTCTCGTAATCCTTATATATTCTATTCTACTTCGTGTTTCTTCTTTGACTTCGCAATTACGGTAAAACCGTATCGCTCCGTCCCAATATGTCAATGAACTTTCTGGCACATCGCCTCCGATACAAGATCGGCGGACGACTTTTGCCGTGGTGGAGAATATCGGAGTCGAACCGATGACCTCCTGCGTGCAAGGCAGGCGCTCTAGCCAGCTGAGCTAATCCCCCATTATCAGTTGTCAGTTAACAGTTATCAGTTAACAGTACTATATAACGGTAACCCAACACCTAGAATTTCCTTATTTCAATACCCAATGAACTTCTTTCGTAGTCTCAGGCAGACTCGAACTGCCGACCTCTACATTATCAGTGTAGCGCTCTAACCAGCTGAGCTATGAGACTGTCTTGGCCTTAATTTGCCTGTATATCAAAAAACATATTATAAACGACAGCGCAGAGATAAAACCATCTCGTGCGGGACAAGGATATTCCGGACATCTCTTTCTCTAGAAAGGAGGTGTTCCAGCCGCACCTTCCGGTACGGCTACCTTGTTACGACTTAGCCCTAGTTACCGATTTTGCCCTAGGCCGCTCCTTGCGGTGACGGACTTCAGGCACTCCCGGCTTCCATGGCTTGACGGGCGGTGTGTACAAGGCCCGGGAACGTATTCACCGGATCATGGCTGATATCCGATTACTAGCGATTCCAGCTTCACGGGGTCGAGTTGCAGACCCCGATCCGAACTGTGACCGGTTTTGTAGATCCGCGCCCCCTTGCGGGGTGGCTTCCCTCTGTACCGGCCATTGTAGCACGTGTGTAGCCCAGGACGTAAGGGCCGTGATGATTTGACGTCGTCCCCACCTTCCTCACGGTTTGCACCGGCAGTCCCGTTAGAGTCCCCATCTTTACATGCTGGCAACTAACGGTAGGGGTTGCGCTCGTTATAGGACTTAACCTGACACCTCACGGCACGAGCTGACGACAACCATGCAGCACCTTGCAGGCAGTCCGAAGAAAGGGGTGTCTCCACCCCATGCAGCCTGCATTTAAGCCCTGGTAAGGTTCCTCGCGTATCATCGAATTAAACCACATGCTCCACCGCTTGTGCGGGCCCCCGTCAATTCCTTTGAGTTTCATTCTTGCGAACGTACTCCCCAGGTGGGATACTTATCACTTTCGCTTGGCCACGGAGACCGAAGTCCCCACAGCTAGTATCCATCGTTTACGGCGTGGACTACCGGGGTATCTAATCCCGTTCGCTACCCACGCTTTCGTCCATCAGCGTCAGTACATGGTTGGTCACCTGCCTTCGCGATCGGTGTTCTATGTGATATCTATGCATTTCACCGCTACACCACATGTTCCGGCAACCCCACCATGACTCAAGACCTGCAGTATCAAAGGCAATTTTATGGTTGAGCCACAAACTTTCACCCCTGACTTACAGGCCCGCCTACGGACCCTTTAAACCCAATGATTCCGGATAACGCTCGGACCCTCCGTATTACCGCGGCTGCTGGCACGGAGTTAGCCGGTCCTTATTCTTACGGTACCGTCAGACACCTACACGTAGGTGCGTTTCTTCCCGTATAAAAGCAGTTTACAACCCATAGGGCCGTCATCCTGCACGCGGCATGGCTGGATCAGGCTCCCGCCCATTGTCCAATATTCCTCACTGCTGCCTCCCGTAGGAGTCTGGTCCGTGTCTCAGTACCAGTGTGGGGGATCCCCCTCTCAGGGCCCCTAACCATCGCTGCCTTGGTAAGCCGTTACCTCACCAACTAACTAATGGTACGCATGGCCATCCCTGTCCGATAAATCTTTAATCACCTTATCATGCGATAAAACGATACCATGGGGCATTAATCCAAGTTTCCCTGGGCTATTCCCCTGACAGGGGCAGGTTCCATACGCGTTCCGCACCCGTGCGCCGGTCGTCATCAAAAAAGCAAGCTTTTCTATGTTACCCCTCGACTTGCATGTGTTAGGCCTGCCGCTAGCGTTCATCCTGAGCCAGGATCAAACTCTTCATTGTATTTCCTTGAATGTCTGTCCGACACCCGGAAATCCGAGTCCCCGCATCAAAATGGTTTATTCTTAATTCTACGCTGTCGTTACAATATGTATATGAACTTCTTTACTTTTTTTAAACTCAAAAGGACTCTCTTCTCATCAAATCCCCTCTCGTTAACGCCCTGCCTTATCAGCTAAGCGGGTGCAAATATACGCACCTTATTTTCTTCCCGCAAAATGTTTTTCAATATTTTTTTAAAAAAAATGCATTTCACTGATTTTCAACTTTTTAATATACGAAAAATTTTAAACTGCGACAAAAATCAATTCAATAAAAATCATACATATATATAAGACCTTGATTGAACACGACTTACAAATGCGACCCCTCCCTATTGTCAGCATCAAATCAAGATAGTATCTTTGACACCATCCAAAATTAAAGGAGCGTAGATGATTGATATTACATTGCCAGATGGCGCAGTAAAGAAAGTTCCGAAAGGAACTACACCCATGGAGGTTGCTAAAAGCATTAGTGAAGGATTGGCCAGAAATGTTATTTCGGCAAAATTCAACGACACCACTGTTGAAACCGTAACACCTTTAAAGGAAAGCGGCACCCTTACTTTATATACATGGAAAGATGATGAGGGCAAAAAAGCATTTTGGCACTCCACCTCCCACGTTGTGGCCCAAGCCTTAGAGGAACTCTATCCTGGCATAAAGTTGACCATTGGTCCTGCGATAGAAAATGGTTTTTACTATGATGTAGATTTTGGCGACGAGACCATTTCCGAGAAGGATTTTCCAAACATCGAGAAAAAGGCATTGGAAATTGCCCGAGGAAAGCACGACTATACTATGAGAAGTGTTTCCAAAGATGATGCTCTTTCCTATTATAAAGAACAAGGGAATGAATATAAGGTGGAACTCATCGAAAATCTTGATGATGGCACCATCACTTTTTGCGACCACAGCACTTTTACCGACTTGTGCCGCGGAGGACATATTCCAAATACTGGTATCATAAAAGCAATAAAACTATTAAGTGTTGCGGGCGCTTATTGGAGAGGTGACGAAAAAAACACCCAACTGACTCGAGTCTATGGCATATCGTTCCCTAAACAAAAAGAACTTACGGAGTACCTTCAACTTTTGGAAGAGGCCAAGAAAAGAGACCACAGAAAACTAGGTAAGGAACTTGAGCTTTTCACTTTTTCACAGAAAGTGGGCCAAGGTCTTCCTTTATGGTTGCCCAATGGTGCCGCCCTGCGCGAACGCTTGGAGCAGTTTTTAAAGAAAGCCCAGAAGAAAGCAGGCTATGAAATGGTTGTAACTCCACATATTGGTCAAAAAGAACTATATGTAACTTCTGGCCACTACGCAAAATATGGAGAGGATAGCTTTCAACCAATTCATACCCCAAAGGAGGATGAAGAGTTTTTGCTGAAACCCATGAACTGCCCTCACCACTGTGAGATATACAACAGTCAACCTTTTAGTTATAAAGATTTACCCAAACGCTACGCCGAATTCGGTACCGTATATAGATATGAACAAAGTGGTGAATTACATGGACTAACAAGAGTAAGGGGGTTTACTCAAGATGATGCCCACATTTTCTGTACAACGGAACAACTTAATGATGAATTCAAAAATGTAATCGACCTTACCTTATATGTATTGAATTCTTTAGGGTTTGAAGATTTTACTGCCCAAGTATCTGTTAGGGATTTGGACAACCCTGAAAAATACATAGGAAATACCGAGGATTGGGAAAAAGCGGAGCAAGCTATTATTGATGCCGCAGAAGAAAAAGGTTTGAATTATGTGGTTGAAAGTGGTGAAGCTGCCTTTTATGGTCCAAAGTTGGACTTTATGATCAAAGATGCCCTCGGAAGAAACTGGCAATTGGGTACCATTCAAGTAGATTATAATCTTCCTAAACGTTTTGATCTATCCTATAAAGGAAGCGACAACGAACTGCACAGACCAGTAATGATTCACCGTGCCCCATTTGGTAGCATGGAACGATTTGTGGCACTACTACTGGAGCATACTGGTGGAAACTTCCCGTTGTGGTTGATTCCAACACAAGCTATCGTACTGCCCGTCAGCGAGAAACATGAAAAATATGCTGAAAAAGTTTTGAATTCGCTAGAAAATCACGAAATTCGCGCGCTCATTGATAATAGGAACGAGACGGTAGGGAAAAAAATCCGTGAGGCAGAACTCAAAAAAATCCCTTTCATGATCATTGTTGGGGAACAGGAAGAAGAGTCTGCCAGCCTTTCTGTAAGAAGACATGGAGGTGAGGATTTGGGTAGTTTGAGCGTAGATACATTTTCGGACTTGGTAACTACTGAAATAAATAGTACCTTAAAGTCGTTCTAAAAAATTAAGTTTAATTAAAAAGTTTACGTCATAGCAATTAGAAGAAGATTTAGACCCCAACCAAGGAGGGAAAATAAAAACCCTCATAACATCAATGAGAAAATAAAAGCCCGAGAAGTAAGGCTTGTCGGCGATAATGTTGAAATGGGTGTTTACCCCATTTCAAAAGCAAGGGAAATAGCCAACGAACAGGAGTTGGATTTGGTTGAAATATCACCAAATGCTGAACCTCCAGTTTGTAAGGTTATGGATTATAAAAAGTTTCTTTACGAACAAAAGAAACGCGACAAGGCCATGAAGGCCAAAGCAAGTAAAGTTGTCGTAAAGGAAATTAGGTTTGGACCGCAGACGGACGACCATGATTATGAATTCAAGAAAAGACACGCAGAAAAGTTCTTGAAAGATGGTGCCAAACTAAAAGCCTATGTATTCTTTAAAGGACGATCTATCGTTTATAAAGATCAAGGCGAAATATTATTGCTCCGACTCGCCCAAGAACTCGAAGAGCTTGGAAAGGTAGAGCAAATGCCTAAATTAGAAGGTAAGCGTATGACCATGTTCATTGCGCCCAAGACAAACAAAAAATAAAAACTGAACCTTGGTTCGGTATAATAAGCGGAGTTAAATACTAGGAAAATGCCTAAGATGAAAACAAAATCCAGTGCCAAGAAGCGTTTTAAGCTGACAGGAACTGGTAAAATCAAAAGAAAGCACGCTTTTAAGAGTCACATTTTGACTAAAAAATCTAAGAAGCGTAAGCTAAAGTTGACCCATTCCACTTTGGTTCACAAAGCGGATGAGGACAACATCAAAGAACAATTACGTTTAAAATAATTGTTCGCCGGTACATTATTTATTAACCATGGAGTCAGGCTCATAAAAGTTCTCAATAATTGAGACGCCTGCTACAAAAAAATGACACATTATGCCAAGATCAGTAAATTCAGTTGCTTCAAGAGCTAGAAGAAAAAAAGTGATGAAGCAAGCCAAAGGTTACTTTGGAAGACGTAAAAACGTTTGGACAGTAGCCAAAAATGCGGTAGAAAAAGCTATGCTTTATGCTTACCGCGATAGAAGAAACAAAAAGCGTACTTTCCGTTCCCTATGGATTACCCGTATTAATGCTGGTGCCAGAATGCACGGAATGTCTTACTCTCAATTTATGGGTAAGGTTAAAGCCAATGGAATTGAACTTAACAGAAAAGTTCTTGCCGATTTGGCCATGAACCACCCAGATGCTTTTAAAGCAATTGTTGAGAAAGTAAAGTAAAAAAGTTAATATAAACTTACCCCGCTTATTTAGATCCCGCCTTGTGCGGGATCTTTTATTTTACGGCTTTTCCATAAACAGTTTATTCTATACTGTGCCCGAATTAACAACCATATTTCTATTGTCCATAGGCCGTAACCACCAACTTTCTCCCTGTAGCATGATTCCTGTGCTCGCATAGATAAATGCCCTGCCAAATACCCATATTTAATCTGCCCTGTGTTATAGGGACCTGTACCGAAGATCCCATCAACGACGCTTTTATATGAGCTGGCATATCGTCCGGACCTTCATAATTGTGTACATAATAAGGTGCATTTTCGGGCACCATTGTATTGATATGACTCTCAAAATCGGTTCGTACCGTTGGGTCCGCATTTTCATTTATGGTTAAACTGGCCGAGGTATGCTTAATAAACACCTGAAGAAACCCTACTTTAATCTTTCGCAGTTCAGGCACGGCCCCAATTACCGTATCTGTTATCAAATGAAACCCTCGAGAATATGATCGTAATTGTATTTCCTTCTGATAAAAGTTCATGTAAAAACATTCTTTGCCCCCCGAAATTAATATAAAGTTTACCAAAACAAGGGTTCGGTTCCGTGAATAACAAATAACTTTGCAGCTTAATTAGTTGGAATGGACCTATCACAAATAAAAATGGTGGTTACCGATATGGACGGAACTTTATTGAACTCCAAACATGAGGTAAGCCCCCGGTTTTTTGAAATTTACGAAGAACTCAAAAAGAAAAATATTGCTTTTGTTGCTGCTAGTGGAAGACAATATCATAGTATGGTCGATAAATTGGAGTCCATCAAAAATGAAATCTTGGTCATTGCAGAAAATGGTGCCTTAATCAAAAAGCAAGAAGAAACCTTACTTACCACTCCCATAAATAAGTCTGAAGTCAATCGAATTCTTGATACCGTAAGACCGTTGGAAAATGTACATCCAGTGCTTTGTTGCCAAAACAATGCCTTTGTAGGTGGCGATTCCAGCGAGTTTATTGATATGCTCCGTGAATACTATTCCGAGTTTGAAATTGTAGAAAATCAAAAACAGGTAGACGAAGAAGTGCTAAAAATTGCTATCTACCATTTTGAAAATTCTGAAAAACATATTTATCCCAATATGAAACACTTGGAAGGTGACTTGAAAGTAAAAGTTTCCGGAGCCAATTGGGTGGATGTTTCCGATTTGAATGCCCATAAGGGATATGCCCTAAAAAAGGTGATGGATGATTTTCAAATTGAATCCAACGAAATCATGGTCTTTGGAGATTACAACAACGACCTCGAGATGTTGGAGCTATCTGACTACAGCTTCGCTATGGCCAATGCCCATCCCAATGTTTTAAAAACCGCCAAATATATTACTCACAGCAATGATGACTTTGGTGTAGAGCGGATTTTGGAGAAGTTGCTTTAGCAATCAATCCTTTGATCAGATACCGAAGCGATTTGCTTTTGTAAAATTTGTACCTTAAAGGGCAAACCACAAAAGCAACACTATGGCACCCTTAAAAAAAGAACAGATCAAACAAGAAGTCTTTGATCTTTACGATAAATATGCACACAACCAGTTAGACCGTAGAGAGTTTATGGAAAAACTTTCCGTTTACGCAGTTGGTGGTATCACCATGGCTTCTTTGATGAGTTTTGTAATGCCCAACTACAAAGACACGCTAACTGTATCTCCCAACGACCCAGAATTGGATTCCAAATTCATTACCTACAATTCCCCAAAAGGCGGTGGTGATATCAAAGGATTATTATCTAAACCAAAAGATAGCAAAGGTAAAATGGGAGGTGTTGTAGTAGTACATGAAAATCGTGGACTCAATCCTTATATTGAAGATGTAGGAAGAAGAGCTGCTAAAGCAGGATTTATTTCCTTGGCGCCCGATGCCCTTACGCCACTTGGTGGTTATCCCGGCAATGATGATGATGGTAGAACACTTCAACGGCAACGAGACCGTAATGAAATGCTGGAAGATTTTATCGCCGCCTACGAGTATCTCAAAAACCATAAGGATTGTAATGGCAAAGTAGGTGTTGTCGGCTTTTGTTTCGGTGGATGGATTTCCAATATGATGGCTGTAAGAGTTCCCGATTTAGCCGCAGCGGTTCCATTTTATGGAAGTCAACCTGCGGATGATGAAGTAGCACAGATCAATGCACCTTTATTAATTCATTATGCGGGATTGGACGAAAGAGTAAATGCCGGGTGGGAAGACTATGAAGCCAAACTGAAAGAGCTAGACAAGGATTACGAGGTTCACTTTTATCCCGATGTCAATCATGGGTTCCACAACAATACAACGCCACGTTTTGATGAAGCTTCAGCCGATTTGGCATGGAAAAGAACCATCGAATTCTTTAAAGAACACTTGAGTTAGGTCTTCTGTTTCTTTTTTCGGGCAGCAGGAAACAAGACATTGTTCAAAATTAATCGATACCCAGGTGAGGTTGGATGTAGTTCCAGTTCCGTTTTGGGGTCCCCTACCCTGTGCTGGTAATCTTCTGGATCGTGACCTCCATAAAAGGTGAAGAACCCTTTTCCTTTAATACCATGGATATATCTCGCCTCTCCATTGATCTTATTCTCCCCGAGAATCATCACCGTTGGCTTAATTTGACTTCGGGTGTATGCTGTGGTCTGCCCCATAAAACCTTTCACCAAACTGGTATGGTTTTGTGTCAACATAGTGGGAACTGGATCCCATTTGGCAGAAAATTCCATTAATGAAAAGTAATCGGACTCTTTAGGGACATTTGCCCTTTTATTGGTCATGTCAATGGAAGAAAACTCATATCGGATAGGATTGCGTTCCAAGGTAAAATTGGTAAACGCAAACGTATTGCTAAAATCCAGTTTAGCCTGATAGTTCGCATCCGAAGGGTCACCATCGAACATGGGTTCACAGATATCAACTTCCTCTGCGGCCAAGGCAATATCAAAACTATCGGTGGCAGAGCACATAGCAAACATAAAACCTCCACCAATCACATAGTTTCTAATTTTTAGAGCCACCGCCAATTTCTCTTCAGACACCTTGGAGTACCCCAGACCTTGTGCCAGCTCTTCAGCTTTGGCCTTATCTTCAATATACCATGGAGCAGCCCTGTAATGGCCATAAAAGCGGCCATACTGTCCTGTGAAATCTTCGTGGTGCAGGTGTAACCAATCATATAGCGCCAATTTATCTCCTAATACTTCAGTATCATAAATAGTGGTATAAGGTATTTCGGCATAGGTGAGCACCATGGTAACGGCATCGTCCCAAGGCTGGTTCCCCTTTGGGGAATACACCGCAATTTTCGGTGCTTTTTCCAATATAACTGCATCTTGATTTTGGGAAGGACTACTTATATCCTCCAAAATCTGTGCTGCCTGACCATCAGAAAGGACCTCAAAAGAAACGCCTCGAATTTGACATTCTTTGCGAATGGTTTCACCATCGGGCAACATAAAAGAACCGCCTCGATAGTTGAGCAACCATTGTACTTTTTGCTGTTTCGCAAGTACCCAATAGGTAATTCCGTATGCTTTCAAATGATTTTCTTGCCCTTCATCATCCATCGGGATAAGGATAACAGAAGCAAAAGATTGAAATGTAAGTAATAAAAAGAATGCTAAAAGTACACCTCTCGACTGTGTTCGAGGTGACAGGAAAGTTATTATTTTAGAAAGGTACGTCGTTATCATCTGGGCCATCTTCACTGTTCATTGAACTACCAAAAGCATCATCCGCACTGGGAAGGTTTGGTGTTGCAAAGGGATTTTCTTCGTCCGCATTCATCTTCGATTGGAATTCGAATGGGGAATCAAAGTCATCCAAGTTATCAAATTTACCCAGAGCGCCCACAAATTTTAACCTAATATTTTCTAAACCTCCATTACGGTGTTTAGCAACAATAAATTCTGCTTGACCTTGCGTGGGGGTGCGCTCTTCATCGTCCCACTCGTCAATTTTATAATATTCCGGCCTGTAAATGAAGGATACAATATCCGCATCTTGCTCAATCGCCCCAGATTCCCTCAAATCCGAAAGGATAGGTCGTTTACTACCTCCACGCGTCTCCACGGCCCTCGATAGCTGGGAAAGGGCAATTACGGGAACATTCAATTCCTTTGCCAAGGCCTTTAAGTTTCTTGAAATCGTTGAAATCTCCTGTTCACGGTTACCTCCTTTTTGGCTTCCTCCAGCCGTCATCAACTGCAAATAGTCAATAACAATAAGCCTGATATTGTGCTGTGAAGCCAATCGCCTTGCTTTGGCTCGCAGGTCGAAAATAGAAAGTGATGGGGTATCATCGATAAACAAAGGGGCTTTTTCCAAGGTCTTCACCTTAACGTTCAACTGCTCCCATTCGTGTTTTTCCAGTTTTCCGGTTCTAAGTTTTTCTGAGGACAAGCCCGTTTCTGAAGAAATCAAACGGGTAATCAACTGTACCGATGACATCTCCAAAGAGAAAAAGGCAACTGGAATTTCCGAGTTAACTGCAATATTGCGGGCCATGGAAAGGGTCAAAGCCGTTTTCCCCATACCTGGACGTGCCGCCACAATGATCAAATCACTGGGTTGCCAACCTGAGGTCAGCTTGTCCAACTTATCGAAGCCGGATGGAATTCCACTCAATCCTTCCTTATTGGAAATTTCCTCAATTCTTTTCTTGGCCTGAATCACCAAATTCTGTGCTGTTTCAGCAGAACGTTTTAAGTTTCCTTGGGTAACCTCGTACAATTTTGCCTCCGCATTGTCCAAAAGATCAAAGACATCGGTCGCATCACTGTAGGCTTCCTCAATAATATCGTTGGATATTTTAATGAGGCTTCTTTGAATATATTTCTGAAGAATAATTCTTGCATGGAACTCAATATGAGCAGAAGAAGCTACTTTTTGGGTAAGTTTTATCAAATAAAAATCACCTCCGACCGCTTCCAGCTTACCATCTTTCTTTAATTGAGATGAAACCGTTAATAAATCCACTGGTTCGGAAGTTTCAAACAAATTGAAGATGGCCTCGTAAATGTATTTATGGGAATCCTTGTAGAAAACATCAGGATGAAGAATATCAATTACTTCATCCACCCCTTTCTTGTCAATCATCATGGCGCCCAATACAACTTCCTCTAAATCAACAGCTTGAGGCGGTATTTTACCTCTCTCTAGGTTGATAAGGGCGGATTTTTCCACACGACGTCCTACGATGGGGCTAGGTTTTTCCATGAATGCGAAAGTAGCTAATTAACCTTTAGTTAACTTTAGTTTAAACGGATACGATTTCCACAGGTACTCAACAATTGAATTGTTGATAACTTAAAATACCTGTTAATAACATAAAAAAAAATGAGGATATAACCTAATGAAAAAGGTGAACCCTTGAAAAACAAGATTTATTCGCTAAAAACTCCCATATCCGCATATTTTTCCATGCGCGTTTTCACCAATTCTTTTGGTGATAACTTTTTGAGTTCTTCAAAATGGGAAGAAATTTTGTTTGCGACCGTTTCAAATGTTTTTGCTCTATTGGAATGTGCTCCACCCAAAGGTTCTTTTACAATTTCATCAACCAATTTCTGCTTTTTCATATCAGTAGCGGTCAACTTCAACGCATCGGCGGCTTGCTCTTTGTATTCCCAGCTTCTCCAAAGGATAGATGAACAGGATTCTGGAGATATAACGGAATACCACGTGTTCTCTAACATAAGAACCTTGTCTCCTACACCAATGCCCAAAGCACCTCCAGAAGCTCCTTCGCCGATAATAATAACAATAATCGGCACTTTAAGGCGTGTCATTTCTAAAATATTACGTGCAATGGCTTCACCTTGCCCCCTTTCTTCTGCTTCAATACCAGGATAGGCACCTGGGGTATCCACAAAACAAACTACGGGTATCTTAAATTTCTCGGCAGACTTCATCAATCGAAGCGCTTTACGGTATCCTTCTGGATTAGCCATACCAAAATTTCGGTACTGGCGGGTTTTGGTGTTATACCCTTTTTGCTGACCAATGAACATATAGCTTTGGTCTCCAATTTTTCCAAGTCCGCCCACCATGGCCTTGTCATCTTTTACATTTCTATCACCGTGAAGCTCCAAAAAGGTATCTCCACAAATGGCATTTATGTAATCCATGGTATAAGGACGATTGGGGTGCCTTGACAACTGTACCTTTTGCCAAGCGGTAAGGTTTTTATAGATATCCTTACGCGTCTGCGCAAGTTTTTTTTCGATTTGAGAGCAGGTTTCTGTAACGTCTACATCACTTTCTTCCCCAATTACCATACATTTTTGAAGTTGGTCTTCAAGTTCTTTGATGGGGAGTTCAAATTCTAGATATTCCATGGGAAGTCTTTTATTTTCATGAAAAACAATGGGGACAAATATATAACTTTATGGGATACTCCCATGAATCACACAAGTCTTTTAACGCCAACAATATACAAGATTATTAACGGATTATCGCTTGGCTTTCATAAGCATATAAACGGCAAAAACACCAAAAAGAAGGTTGGGAATCACAACAGCCAACAAGGGTGAAAAACCAGATTGCTCTGCCAACGTTCCAAAAACCTTATCAAAGAAAATGTAGACGAAAGCGACACCAATACCAAAAGCCAAATTAAGTCCCATACCGCCTCGGCGTTTTATAGAGGACACGGCAACTGCTATTACGGTAAGGATAAACGCGGCTATAGGAAGCGCCCAACGTTTATACTTTACCAAAACATAGGCATTTATGTTGGATGCTCCTTTTCTACGCTGGTCCTCTATAAAATCATTCAGCTCAAAAAGGTTTTTTGTCTCTGCCACATAAGAAACCGGGGTAAGGTCATCTATCTGAAAAGAAAAAACAGTATCCAAACGTCGCCTTGCATTGATATATTCAGTTTCGTTCCGTACTTCCCGCTTTTCGTAATTCGTCAATCTATAAATACTATCGTCCTCTATCCATCGAATGTTACTGGCCGAAATTTTATAGTCCAACTTGCCTATGGAATCAAAATGTTCGTAGGTAAAATTATAACCAATCTGACGGTTAGGGTCAAAACTACTCACGTAGATATAATCACTCTCGTTTAATTGATTGAAGATATTCTCCGTTTCCCTTGTCTGCTTTCCTTTTTTAAAGTATTTGTACTCAAACTCGTTAAAACCAATACTAGCATTTGGTACAATGAACATTCCCATCATAAAAATAAGGATGGCGACCAAGGTGGCTCCTACAAAATAGGGTCTTAAAAAACGCCAAAAAGATACCCCTGAACTTAAAATGGCCACAATCTCGGTGTTACTGGCCAGT
Organism: Flagellimonas lutimaris; assembly: GCF_003581615.1. Taxonomy (GTDB): domain Bacteria; phylum Bacteroidota; class Bacteroidia; order Flavobacteriales; family Flavobacteriaceae; genus Flagellimonas; species Flagellimonas lutimaris. The sequence continues at coordinate 155,926 of NZ_QXFH01000071.1, read as the reverse complement.
TTTGATGTAAAAAATATAATCGATAAGAAAAGGAAAATGGGCAGCAATAAATTCCCGATTACCAAGGTAAAGTTGCCATAGAACACAATCACCTCGGACAAAGGAGCCTCATTGTCGATGATTTTCCCGATTTTCTCCGCCAAGTTCGCCATGATACCGATAGGGACAAAAAGCAAAAGCATCCCCATAAAGGTGATCAAGTAGCGTTTTAGGATGTATTTATCGAGTATGGTGAACATTACAGTCTTTTATCCATTTGGTTAACCATCTTGGTTTTCCACTCCAAAAAATCTCCGGCTAAAATACGTTCTCTTGCCGTACGCACCAACCACAAATAAAAACCAAGATTGTGAATGGTGGCAATCTGCTTGCCCAAATATTCATTGGCAGCAAATAAATGGCGAAGATAGGCCTTAGAATATTCGGTGTCCACAAAAGTAATCCCCATCTCATCCAAAGGCGAAAAATCGTTTTCCCATTTTTTGTTTTTGATGTTGATGGTACCATGAGCCGTAAACAACATACCATTTCGAGCATTACGGGTAGGCATCACACAATCGAACATATCTACACCCAACGCAATATTTTCCAAAATATTGATTGGAGTACCAACACCCATGAGATATCTCGGTTTGTCTTCTGGAAGAATATCACATACCAACTCGGCCATCTCGTACATTTCCTCAGCAGGTTCCCCTACCGAAAGTCCACCAATCGCATTACCTTCCGCTTCTACAGAAGCAATATATTCAGCAGATTGTTTCCTTAAATCCTTGTAAGTCGAACCTTGTACAATAGGAAAAAAACTTTGGGAATAATCATAAGTATAGGGCAGCTTTTCCAAATGATTGATACACCTATCCAGCCACCTGTGCGTCATGTGCATGGAGCGTTTGGCATATTGGTAATCGCAAGGATAAGGTGTGCACTCATCAAAAGCCATAATAATATCCGCACCAATGGTACGCTGTATTTCCATTACATTTTCAGGTGTAAAAAGATGACGGGATCCATCAATATGGGATTTAAACTTTACACCCTCCTCCTTTATCTTTCTATTGTCGGACAATGAATAAACTTGATATCCACCACTGTCGGTTAAAATTGGTCTATCCCACCCCATAAATTTATGGAGTCCCCCAGCTTCTTGTAAAATTCCAGTTTTAGGTCTTAAATAAAGATGGTATGTATTTCCTAAAATTATATCAGGATTAATTTCATCTTTTAATTCACGTTGATGAACACCCTTTACCGAGGCAACGGTGCCAACAGGCATAAATATAGGAGTATCGATAATACCATGATCAGTGGTCAATTCCCCTGCTCTAGCCTTAGTTTTGTTATCCTTTTGTATTAAGGTAAAATCCAATTGTAAGTTTTAGAACCGCAAATATAACTAACTCAGTATCGTTGTTCCTTAACAAAAAAATAAAGTTTCTGAGCATAAGCCATTTAATAAATGTGTATTTAACACTTGTTTTCCACGAATAATGCCATTACATTTGAATTCTAAATTAAAAACACAATGCCGAACACGCAAGAATTACAGGACCTGGTAGTACAGGTAAGAAGGGACATTTTACGAATGGTCCATAAGGTAAATTCGGGGCATCCAGGGGGTTCTTTGGGCTGTACTGAGTTTTTAGTAGCACTCTACAACGAGGTAATGGATTTAAAGGACGGATTTGATATGGATGGAATCGGAGAAGATCTCTTCTTCCTTTCCAATGGACATATTTCTCCAGTTTTTTATAGTGTTTTAGCCCGAAGAGGTTACTTCCCTATCGAAGAATTGAACACCTTTAGACTTATTGACTCCAGATTGCAGGGTCACCCTACCACCCATGAAGGATTGCCAGGCGTACGTGTAGCTTCTGGGTCATTGGGTCAAGGAATGTCCGTTGCCATTGGAGCTGCACTTGCCAAGAAACTGAACGGTGATAATCACCTGGTATTCAGTTTGCATGGTGATGGTGAATTGCAAGAAGGCCAGAACTGGGAGGCCATTATGTATGCCGCAGGTAACAAAGTAGATAATTTAATTGCCACGGTAGACCGTAATGGACAACAGATTGATGGTGCTACCAAAGATGTTCTTCCCTTGGGTGATGTTGGCGAAAAATTCAAGGTCTTTGGATGGGATGTTTTGGAAATTGAAAACGGAAACGACCTAGAGCAAGTAATTGCTGGCTTAAATGAAGCCAAGAGCAGAACCGGAAAAGGAAAACCGGTATGTATTGTTATGAAGACTGAAATGGGTAATGGTGTTGATTTTATGATGCATACCCATGCATGGCACGGTAAAGCGCCAAGCGATGAGCAATTGGCTACCGCATTGGAGCAAAACCCAGAAACTTTAGGCGATTACTAATTTTTAAAAAGACACAATGACTAAATATACAGATCAAGGAAAACAAGATACCCGAAGCGGATATGGTGCGGGAATGACGGAACTGGGAAGGACCAATCCAAACGTAGTGGCACTTTGTGCTGATTTGGTAGGCTCGCTTAAGATTGAAACTTTTATTAAAGAAAGCCCAGAACGTTTCTTTCAAACAGGTATAGCAGAAGCTAATATGATGGGCATCGCTGCTGGTTTAACCATTGGTGGAAAAATCCCTTTTGCCTCTACCTTTGCAAACTTTGCAACTGGCCGTGTGTATGACCAAATCCGTCAATCTATTGCATATTCCGATAAAAACGTTAAAATATGTGCTTCCCATGCTGGGTTAACCTTGGGTGAAGACGGTGCAACGCACCAAATTTTAGAAGACATCGGTTTGATGAAGATGTTACCGGGTATGACCGTTATCAATCCATGTGATTTTAACCAGACCAAAGCAGCAACCATTGCCATAGCAGAACACCATGGCCCGGTTTATTTGCGTTTTGGAAGACCAAAAGTGGCGAACTTTACCCCTGTAGACCAAAAATTTGAAATCGGCAAAGCCCTTATGCTTAATGAAGGTACCGACGTTACCATTATTGCTACAGGACATTTGGTATGGCAAGCACTACTTGCTGCCGAGAGTTTGGAAAACCAAGGGATTTCCGCAGAAGTAATTAATATACACACCATAAAACCATTGGACGATAAAGCGATTTTGGATTCTGTTAAGAAAACAGGTTGTGTGGTAACTGCCGAAGAACACAATTATTTAGGTGGACTTGGAGAAAGTGTTGCCCGTGTATTGGCAACCCACCACCCTACCCCTCAAGAGTTTGTGGCCACGCAAGATACCTTTGGTGAAAGCGGAACCCCAGAACAACTTATGGAGAAGTACGGGTTGAACAATAAAGCCATAGAAGCTGCCGTTTTAAAAGTGTTGAAACGTAAATAGTTTCGATGAGATATCCCTTTAGGGGTATCTTCAACCTTTTAAAATAACACGTATGAAAAAAACTTTTCTAGTAGCAGTATTTGCCTTAATTGGTTCTGCTGTAATGGCTCAAAGCGGCTCAGGTTTTGGTGTCAAAGCCGGATTATCCTACAACAAGAACGGTGACCTCATCAGTTCTGTTGGAGATGGAGGACAAGATATTGTCGAAGGAGCTGAAGGTAAGACAGGTTACCATTTTGGATTTTGGGGAAAATTGGATTTTCCAAAGATTTACCTAAGACCAGAGTTGGTATATTCCAAAACAAAAAGTTCGTATGATGTAGATGGTAATTCACAAGATTACGATGTTTCAAAATTAGATATGCCCGTACTTTTGGGATATAAGCTAATTGGTCCTCTGCACATTTTTGCGGGGCCTGCTTTTCAATATACACTAAACAATGATTTGGGCGACTTACAGGTCGAAGATGTAAAGAACGACTTTACGGTAGGTCTTAATGCCGGTGTAGGCGTTAACCTGGGCAAAGTAGGATTGGATGTAAGGTATGAGAGAGGTTTCTCGGAGAACGAAGCCGAATTTATCGACACCAATGTTGCCAATGTTGAAGGAAGGGTAGATTCGAGACCTTCCCAAATTATTTTTGCGTTATCACTCAAATTGTAACATATATTTTAAGTAGAAAAAAACCCCTGTTGCTGCAACAGGGGTTTTTTTATTTAATATCATTTTATTAGTTGGTATCCGGATCCAAGTAATCGGGAGTTCCATCACCGTTTGAATCTGGATAAGGGAAGATAATAATCCCATTTTCATCTGTTATCTCATTCCGCGTGGAAACTCCATCGCCATCATCATCAGCGTCCAAATAATTTGGGCTAGGATTAAAAGGTTCTTCATCTGCATTTGTATTATCATCTTTTAGATACCTATTGCTGTTTAAATCCTCTTGAATGGAAGGAATACCATCATTGTCACTATCTGTATTCTCAACAAACAACCCAAGTTCTACTTTAAAAAGGATAGGAGCATACGTACCAGCAGCACCTACAGACCTGTTAAACGCCGCCAAACCTGAAGGCATTACAATTATACCCAAACCGCTGTTTGTAACCTGATAGGTCCCATCTGGATTTTCAACTACCTGATCTGAAGTTCCTGCCTTCAAATTAGAAATTCCATCTCCATACCCTCTATAAGTTGATGGAAGTTCTTGCCACACAAAATCTTGACTCTCATCAAATAAAGTTCCGTCCAAGGCTGACCCTTGATACCTTACCAAGGTAGAGTCTGCGTAGGTTGGACTCCCACCTTCACCTTCTCTAACCTGTATAAAATAGTAAGTATGTGGTATATCCTCTTCATCTTCGCCTAAAGCTAAATGACTTGAAGAAACATTAAGTGTGATGGCCGAGGCATCTTCAATCAATGGTCTTTTGTCCGCATTTTCACCAGCTATCGTATCGATTACAATTTTATAATCGAACCCTTCTGGGAGGGTAATAAAATCCTCATAATTGTAAAAATGGGTGCTCAAAAACTCCCTAATGGTTTCGTCGTCTTCCGGTGCAACATCACTTAACAAGCTTGGTGGCACCACAACAACATCATCATCATCATCTTTGTTACACGATAAGAGTGTGGCTGCAAAACATAAGAAAACTAAAACTCGGTACTTCATCAAGTCTGATATTTAGGCGCGCAAGATACAATTTTCCATTATTTTTGCTTTGTCCATTAACAAAGAATTGCGAAGACTATGCGAATAGACAAGTACCTTTGGTGCGTTAGATACTTTAAAACTCGAAGCATTGCCTCCAATGCTGTGAAAAAAGGACATGTAAAAGTCAATGGAAGTGCTGTTAAACCATCCAGAGATGTATTCCCAATGGACAAAATTATTGTTCGGAAAAACCAAATTGATTATCGACTTACAGTTTTGGACATTCCAGAAAGTCGTGTAGGGGCAAAATTGGTGGATATTTACCGTAAAGACACCACACCAAAAGAAGCTTTTGAACACAATGAATTGCTACAGTACGCCAAAAAGCATTATCGAAAAAAAGGTTTGGGGCGTCCTACGAAAAAAGATCGTCGAGATTTGGACGACTTTATCGACGAACCGGAATAAACTGTTTTTATATCTTTAACCCAAGCATTAAGCACTATGATAAACCGTATTCTTACCCACGATCAAATACAGCACATTGCAAAACGAATCGCTTACCAGATTTATGAAACCAATGTAGATGAAAAGGAAATCGTGGTTGCAGGAATTAATGGTGGCGGAGAAAGTTTCGCCAAGAAAATAATCACTGTCCTAAAAAAAATCACAGACGCGGAGATAATTTTATGCAAAGTGGATATGGACAAAAAGAATCCTTTGGAAAGTGGGGTCAGCACTTCCCTTAAAGTAGAGGATTACACTAATAAATCCATTGTTTTGGTTGATGATGTACTAAACTCGGGAACCACATTGATCTATGGAACCCATCACTTTCTAAAGACTCCGATAAAACAGTTAAAAACGGCGGTATTGGTAAACAGGAACCATAAAAAATATCCTATTAAGGCAGATTTTAAGGGTATATCACTCTCAACATCCCTAAACGAACATATTAAAGTGGAGTTTGAACCTAAGAACAATGCAGTTTACTTAGAGTAATTTTTTGATTTGCTCTACCGCTGTTTCTGCATCAATACCGTTACAATCTAAGGTATGCTTTGCTTGGAGATAGTATGGCCTTCGTTCAAAAAGATGCTTTCCAATAAATTCTGGCAGTTCTTCCTCCCCAATGTTTTTCACTAAAGGTCTATCTTCTTTTTCTTTTGAAAGTCTTTCCACCAAACTTGGAATACTCAAGTTAAGATATACAGAAAGGTCTGATTCTTTTAAAATGGTTTCCATATTATTTCCATAACATGGAGTCCCCCCTCCTGTTGAGAGGACAATAGACTCTTCCTTATCCAAAACTTCGGACAGCATTTGATGCTCAAGTTTTCTAAAAAATATTTCACCTTTTTCAGAAAAAATATTTTTAATGGATTTTTTTTGATGCTCCTCAATATACTCATCCAAATCAATGAACTCTAATCCTAATTGCCTGGCCAACAATCGTCCAACGGTCGACTTTCCACTTGCCATATATCCCAGTAAAACTACTTTCATTTTCGAGAATTTTATCCGATTTCAAAAAAACACAAATTTATCATTAATTCACCTTGGAAAATAAATTATTGATGTTATATTTGCACCCGCTTAGCCAAACAGCTGAGCACAACTTGAAGACCTGATAGCTCAGTTGGTAGAGCATCTCCCTTTTAAGGAGAGGGTCCTGGGTTCGAGCCCCAGTCAGGTCACTTTTTAAAAAACCATAAGATAGCAAACCCTGTAATGTACTTTACAGGGTTTTTCTTTTTTGACCAAAAACTGAGTGTCAAATTTGTGGCTTGCGGCAAACCACTGCGTTCCGTTCGCCTTTATATCGATTTCTAGTTGCATGAAAGGGGTTTCTAAGCCACCGTTTTATTGAACATTCATTGTTAACCGAGTCCACTGGTATGTTAAAGTTCATTTCCCCGTACTAAATAAATAGTTTACATTCTAACGTTAATTTAAACTTTCAGGTTATGGTTTTTGGATATGCACGGGTGAGTACCATGGAACAAAGTTTGGACCTTCAATTGGATGCATTGCTGAAAGAAGGGATTCCACAAAAGAACATTTACACGGACAAAGTATCGAGCACCAAGGAAGTGCGGAAGAGCTTGAGCAAACTTTTAAAATATGTGAGGGACGGAGATACCATAGTGGTCTGGAAACTGGACCGAATCGCTAGAAGCCTTTCGCACCTGACCAAACTCATCGAGGACTTCGAACAACAGGGAATCCACTTCAAGAGCATTCAGGAGAATTTCATTGATACGACATCCCCACACGGCAGGTTTATCTTCAACTTGTTTGCTTCGGTTGCCCAATTGGAACGGGACATCATTATAGAACGGACAAGGGCTGGATTGGAAAGTTCAAGAAGGCGTGGCTTGAAAATCGGAAGAAAACCTGGACTTAGCAAACAAGCTTTACATAAAGCCATGCTGGCAGAACGTTACTATAGAGATAACAAGTTGAGTATTGAGGAAATCATGAAACTCATTGATGTTGGCTCTAAAAAGACCCTCTATAAATATTTGGCATATCAAGGCAGAAGAAAGTGTATTGAATGTGGAAATCTATTTTGGGACAAGAGACAGGATATGGACAAAGCTTATTGCAAAAAGCACAAGAAGAAAATCAAACCCGATTGACTGTTTTACTCCCCTTTCACCGAAAACCCAATTTTTGATTTATAGAAATTTCCTACATTTAAACAAATCATATAACCTACCAATGACCAAAACTGACCTATTCAGAGCCATCATTAAAATCTTTGGGGTTTATTGTTTTATTGAGGCTCTCTTCCGTTCGATTCCGAATATTTCTTTTTCAGGTGGCTTTTATTCCTTCAGTTTGATGGTAAGTTTGTTTTACTTGTTAATTACTGGAGTTATTGCTTTCCTTTTATTATTTGGAACGGACAGAATAATAAAGTTGTTTCGCCTTGAGAAAGGTTTTGATACCAAAAATATTGATACCTCTCATTTAAATGAGGAAGGGATTTTAAAACTTGGTTTGATTTTAATCGGACTGTTAATGATTGCAGATAACATTGCCCAATTTTTAAACTACTGTTATTTGATATTCAAAAAACAGATTTCGGCAAACGGACTTGATGAAATCGATGGCCTGATGCTCGACCAACAATTAGATTATAATTGGTGGGTGATTTCTGGTTTAAACGTTTTAATCGGGTTTGTAATTTTAACCAATTATAAAAGGATTTCGAACTTGTTTACCACTAAGGAGAATAAGGTTGAGGATTCTGAGAATTAAATCAAAGTTTAAATAAACGATTCCAATAGAAGATGATCAAATACATCGATTATATTCCTTCTTGGGTTTATATAGATGTAGTTTATCCTCATAAAAACAAGTTAGCAACAATTAAACGAGAAAATGAAAAAATTTCATTTTACATTACTTATCGCTTTTTTATTAATGGCATGTTCGAAAGATAATAATGCTAATGAAATTACAGAAAAGGGAGAAGAGGAAATAGTAAACCTTGCACCGAATAATTTTGATTTAGAAATTCTTAATATATCAGATGCTGGAGCAATAATTAATTGGACTGAGGCCGAAGACCCCGAAGGCGATACCGTTACATACAGTATATACTTAAACCAATCCCTAATTGTTGAAAATATTACAGAACGCACATACCAGTTTATTGAACTTGAAGAGCTAACTAACTACTCTGGGAAAATAATTGCCAAAGATGTCTACAATAACGAAACAGAATCCAATTTCTCTTTTCAAACAGAGAAATATTATTTGAAATATTTGAAAACTTATGAATTTGGTGACACAAACTACGGTACAGGGTATGCTTCAGGTACTCCTTACTCAATGTTGAAGACATTTGATAAAAATTATATAATAGCAGGAAAATCTGTTAGACCTAACGGAGATGGATTGCACTTTTTTGTTTTAAAAATTGATTATGATGGTAATCAGATTTGGAAAAGATTCTATGATTATGAACTTGGTGATGATTGGAATTTCAAAATAATTCAAACAAATGACAATGGATTTGTATTAGTTGGCGGACCTTTTGTGGTAAAGCTTAGCATTGATGGTGATGTCCTATGGGACAAAAGAATTGATACCTATCTTGATTTGAGTTATAGCTTTTTGAGTACAATTGGTCAATTAAAATCAGTTGTTGAAGATATTAATGGGAACATATACATAGTTGGTGGAAGAGTCTCTGAAAATCCAAATATTAAGGAACAAGGAGTTTTGACAAAACTAAATTCTTTTGGTTCTATTTTATGGGAAAAGACGTATGAGCCTTCGAGGCGAAATTATTTTAATGATATAATTCTAGATAACACGGGAAATCTCTTAGTCCTTGGTTCAACCGAAACTAATAACGCTACTTCGACCCAAGATGAACAAATTGATTTTTGGATTTTGAACGTAAATCATGAAGGTGATATTATTTGGAAAAATACATATGGAGATGGCGGATATGATTTCCCAAGTCAAATAATCCTTAAACAAAATGGCAATTATGTATTTGCTGGTTACAGTTGGGGAGCATATGATATAAGTTCTGGTAGGATTTTTGAAATCGATACCGAAGGAAATGAAATTTGGAAAAATACAAATGAACTATCTTCAACATTTTCAATAACTGAAACACAAGATAATGGACTTATAACCACTGGCCATGTCGACTTTGGAAATTACGGTGCATTAGGAATATTCAAATTTGACTCTTCTGGCAACAAAGAATGGAATCAGGGCTTTCAAGAGCCTTTTACCTATTTGAGAGGCTGGTCAATTATATCTGAAGAAGATGGGGGCTACAGAATAGCCGGTAATCTCAACAAGATTTACTATTATGGCGAAGAAAAACCATTATTATTAATCTATAAAACTGACCCTTTTGGCAATTATAAGTAAAAACTATTGCCAACAAAGGACTGAGATAAATCAAAGTTCAAGTAATCGATGAACCTAATTGTGTAAGTAAGGCATTAAAAAACAAAAGATGAACGAATCATTGAACATTCAAAAAAATCTAATCATTTTTGGTATACCGATATTGATTGTCGGAATATTGGTACTCATTGCAAAATCATCATTTTTTGAGGTCCACCCGAACCGTCTTTCAATCGGAATCACAATCGACTTATTATTGACCGTTCCTGTCATTTATTTAATGTTGATTAGAAAAACGAGTATTCCCAAAACAACGGTTGTGCCTATCATCATTGTTGGAATGCTAATTTGCTCAATTATACTCCCGGAAGAAAATCAATTCTATCTTGAACTTTTTAAGACCTGGATACTTCCAATCGTTGAACTTTCTATAGTATCCTATATTATCCACAATGTAAGCAAAGCGGTTAAGCAGTATAAGTCAAACAAAAATGAATCGGCTGATTTTTTTACGACCCTGAAAACTACTTGCTATGAGATGCTGCCAAAAATAGCGGTCATCCCCTTTGTGACTGAAATTTCAGTTTTTTATTATGGCTTTGTCTATTGGAAGAAGAGGGAATTAGATGAAAATGAATTTTCCTATCACAAAGAGAGTGGAACAATAACCTTGCTCATTGCAATAATTTTCATCGTCGCAATAGAGACTTTCGTGTTACACACCCTTCTAACGAAATGGAGTAATGTTGCGGCCTGGATTTTGACCTCGGTTAGCGTTTATTCCGGAGTTCAGCTTTTGGGGTTCTTAAAGTCAATGTACAAAAGACCGATATTAATTAAAAACGGCAAGTTGTTCCTTAGATATGGTATTATGAACGAAACCATAATAAGCATTGATAACATTAACTCTATAGAACTTTCGTCCAAGGATATTGAATTGAACAAGGAAACCCGAAAACTATCATTTTTGGGAGAATTGGAAAGCCATAATATCATTATTCGTTTGAAAGAAGAAAATATACTGACCGGACTTTATGGAACAAAGTGCAAATACAGGAATTTAGTATTACACGTAGACAAGAATGCTGAGTTTAAGGATTTATTGGAAACGCCTTACAATAAAGAACTGAGATAAATCAAAGTTCAAATAAACGATAACCATGAGACAATTAAATATGTTATGAAATTAATCCCTTCCGTAGACATTGAACTATTAACTTCATTTTCAAAGGAAGAAGTTGAAAGTATCCTAATGAATAATATCGGACCAAAAAGAGGAATTGAACTCAGATTTTCAAAAGCAAAGATTGAAAAGCCATTTGAGGGATATTTTGCAAATGGACAATTTGAGATGCAAAGGGCCATCAACTATAAAAATTCATTTCTTCCACAAATTAAAGGAACCGTGAGTGAAAGTATGAGCGGAACAACAGTTATGGCCAAGCTTCAACTGCATGGCTTCGTGGTAGCCTTTATGGTTGTTTGGCTAGGTGGGGTTTCGTTGGCTTTGTTAGGTTCTATTTATGCAATAATATCACATGAGGCAAATCCTGCCGTGACAATAATCCCGCTAATAATGCTCGCTTTTGGAATTGCATTGGTTTATTTTGGCTTTAATTCCGAGAAAGAAAAATCCATCAATGAATTAAAGAGAATATTGAAAGCACGTATTAAAGAATTTTAAAGTTCAATAAAACGATTCTATAGGAAAAATGAACAAGGACATAAAAACTGTTATTGATAAACTTTGGAACAACATAGGACTGATTTTAGCCGTTGTAATCGCATTTACAATTTTTACAATGTCAGCACCGAATTTGGATACAGCAGGGCTTGGAGGACTCGCGAATCTGTTCTTTCCAGCAGTTTTTGGAGGTATAACTATATTGGTTTATTTGATTTCAAGAATTTTTATCCGAAAATGGAACTGGGTAATAAGCATTATTGGGATTGTTTATATAGGCTATATATCGGTAATGCTGTTTTTTGACAAATTATAAATGAGTAAGATTTTAAAGTTCAAATAAACGATAGCTGACTAACCTATTAGCGAGGAGTAAATTCTCACTATAAATTTTAAAAAGTACCGTACATATCATAAGTGGTGCAAAAAAGTATTATATTGCATCACAAACATGGGTTTATGGAAACAGTTAGAAAGTCAATCACTTTTACAAATCAACAAGATGGTTGGATAAAGCTTAGGGTTCAATCAGGTGACTTTACCAATGATAGTGAATATATAAGGGATTTGGTAAGAAAGGACCAGGAAGAGAACATGAAACTCGCGGAGCTTAAGGCCGCAATTGATGATGGATTGCAAAGTGGCAGAAGTAATCTCAAAATAAGTGACATTATCGCAAAAGTTGATAATGGGGAATTATAATTTATCTACCAGGGCTCAATATGACTTAGTTGGCATTTATAAATACGGTATAAAGTTTTTTGGTCCTGAACAGGCCTCCAAGTATTTATTGAATTTGGAAAGTTTTTTAGAGGAACTCGCCGAACGCCCAGAATTGGCCAAAGACGCATCGGCCATTTCCGGCCCTTTAAAATACTACAGCTATAAAGCTCATGTCATTTTCTACCAATTTGATAGTGTTAACGAAATTTTTATTGTTCGGGTGTTGGGCAAACGCATGAATTTTGTTGAGCATCTTTAAAGTTCATAAAAACGATGAATACAGCCATTCGAAAGAAAATTATTGAAGTTTGTGAAAGTAAAATTTCATCAAAAGGTGAAAATGTTGGCCTGTCATTTTATGCATTTTTCAAAAATAAGAATGACAATCCAGAGCTTTTAATGGAAGTGGCAAAATGGTGGATTATGGAAAACAGACTGAACCATTTTGAGAAGGCAGTAAAAATTAAGGAAATGGTAAAGTTCAAATAAACGATGCCCCACATGTCCTAATTTTCCAACATTTCATAATTATCACAAATGTCCTTTTTAAACAAACTCCTTAGGCCTTCTTCTTTTCCCTTTTATAAAAAACAGGGGAGTGAAAAATATGCTTAGCTTTTGAAGTTGATGGTGGTCTATTTGCCAAACGATGGGAATAGTGGGGCAACAGGGGTATCTGCTACTGCCCATATCATTTACAGTTTTTAACAGGCCAACTGGGTTATTGGTATTTCTCCGCTCTTTTCAACAATTTCTCCAACCCGGGTTCATTCGGGTCGTGGGGTAAACCCGGATGGATGCACATGGCCGGGCATTTCTCTGCTGCAGCAACGATCTTTGCGTAGGTGTCGCCTTTTGGATTGTGCACGTGGGCTTGTTTATTACTATTGTATTTAAAAACATTGGGTACCGCGTTGATACAATCGTTGCAAGAAGTACATTCATCACTTTCCACCCAGGTCACTTTACTCACCAATACTTCTTCTTTAAGTGTTTCCTTCGGAGCCGGCACTGTTTCAACGGATTCCTGATCCGCTTCCAATGATCCGCTAACAGGCCCCGGAGCGGTTGAATTGATCGCAAGGCTAGCCAAATCGGTTTTTCCCTCCATGAGTGCAAAGAGTATATTGTGGATGGCTTTTTCAATGTCAGCGGATCTTTGGGTTTCAAACTCTTCGGATAACCGCGCTTCCAGTTCTTTTAGTTCTACTTCTTTGGCCTGTGTCCACTCAGCTTTGGACCTCGACAACTTGTTTTCAAAATGCTGGCTCTTGACACCTCCGAGTTCCTGTAAAAAACGCCAATAGTCCAGCCTACTTCTTATCCGTTGAAGCCAGGATGCAGGAATGGCCGCCCTATGCAGTTTGTAGTCTTCATCCACTACCCGAATGATGGGTATCTTTCCTATCTGGGACTCCGGATCGGCTGAAAGATAGTCTACTACAGATACCAGACTTTCCTTTTGATACCAGTCGGGAATAATCTCAAGGGCTTGCAAATTGCGCGTTTCCATAGCAAGATAATCCGCTGAGCTCAGACTAATCTGTTCCGTATGCTTTCCACGTGGAATCTTGATTTCCAGAACTTGATTTGGATATAATAGATCGCATTGCGGATTGTCCTCCAAATTGAAATGGCTTCCAAAATCCATCCCGGCCTCGATATCGTAAGTCAGGCGTGGAAATTGCCGGCTTTCGATCGCCCTATGGATCCTGATGGGACAACCGGGGCCATATTCCGATCCGGCATCCGGCAGCAATACGTTCCAGAGTACCGGTGCGGTGGCGTTCAGCCCATCACGCAAGGCATTTTCAAAAGCGTAGGGGTCTTCAATACTTCCCTGGTACACATAGGCATTTCTGCGAAAGATGGCCAGTGATGCAATCTCCAGTGAGCTTTCTTCCAACTCAGAAGCTACAGGCAAATTGATGTCGTTCAATGTGTTGATGGCGAAAACCTTAACAAAGGCACCGTCTGACAAAAGGGAAAGAAAATCCTTTGGCTGGTCGGCAATATTGCGGCTCTCGTCAATGACAATAACGGGGGGGAAATATTTGACATCCCCGTCATTCAGATAGGACTGGGCGAATCCTGCAAAATAGGCATCGTGCAAAGATTCATCGTAGGTCTGTCCTATCTCAAGCTCCGCCAAACGCATCGCCCGGATCAGTGCTACAAAGTTCGACAATTCCTTTTTTAAATAGGTATTGGCATGCGATATGGCGTCAGATTCCACAACTTCCATAGTTGCCTGACCAAACACCTCATTGAGGTCGTAGCTTTCCAGTAGTTTTTTTGTAATAAAGATCTTAGTGGGATTCTCCGTATAAGATTTCACAGCGTTGGAAAGTACTTTTATGCTATCCCGAATTCCCTCGAGTCTCGCCTTTGGCAGATTTGAACTAACCTTACGAGGTGCGACATCCTGTACTTCGTCCAAAGACAAAAGATCCCTGGCAAACTCAAAATGCGTACTGTCCTTTTCCCGGCCCTTATCCTGAAGGTCGACAATTTCACTCAATCCGGATAGTTTCCGTTGGATATCAACAATGAACTCTGAAAAAGTTGCAATTCGCGCTTTCAAATGAATATGGAGCAGATGAAAAGGAGTCCGTGCACCAAAACCCATGATGGGCCCTTTGTAGGATAAGAGTTTTTGTTTTATTGGATCTAATTGTTTTTGAAAATCCTTGGGTGTGTCGTCGCCCAGAGCATTGCCCAATATTTCCATCAATTCATGTACCTGGAATCCATAATTAAGTTCCGGTTCAGCCACTTGCAGTTTCCCTTGAAGTGACAAGAGGATGGAAGGGAGTTTCTCGATCAAGACACTACTGATATCCGCAGCACAATGATTTGAGATCAATACTTCGAGTCGCTCATGAAGGCTGCAGAGATTGCTTTTTTCCCAATCGAACAGTACCGGATAGTGCATGGCAGGTACTATGCCCCGCAAGCACGGGGCGGACAAAATCGGCGCCACGCTAATATTTTGGCAAAAGTCTGTTTTTACACCCTGTACAAAGTACTTGTGCAATTGATCGCGATAGCTTTTCAATTCCTCATTCTGAGGTGCGGGTTCTTGCTCTCTAGTAAGCACGACGTTCCTATCGGCATAACAGTCGAGGATCTGATCCGCATATGAATTATTTATTTCGTTCATTACACTGAATTACTAGTACTATATTGATCCAATAGGGATTCCAGATTCTGTTTTTTTTCCTCAACGCCCATTCCAATATTGTGAGCTCCATATTCATCATAGCGGGCGTTGTCGGTATTTTGATATAGCAAACCGATCGGGATGCCATTATTGATCTCTGCGTGTTCCCTAGCCTTGTGAATATTGGAAGGATCGTGTTCGATCACTCGACCAAAGGCTTGCCTGGCCTTAGGTTTCAGATTGATCCCATTTTCGTGTGAGAGCAGGATAAGGTTTTTCGGGTTGACAGCAATATCACCATAGAGATCGCGCATAAACGCAGGGCACCGTTGAACGATGCGTACAAAGGCGAGGCCGGGATGCTCGGCCGCTTTTCGTATGGTCGCATAGAGGTGAGCAGAATTCCAATCCACGGTCTGCGCCACGAAGGAGACATTGGCCAATCCCAAGGTAGTTTGTATCGGGTTGATCGGAGGAAGGACGGAACCCCTAGGGTGCGTATTGGAATGGGTGCCTAACGGGCTGGTGGGAGAAGTTTGTTTTTTGGTCAAACCATAAATGCCATTATCAAAGAGCAATGCCACCATTTTCATATTGTACCGAATGGCATGTACCCAGTGTGCTGCACCAATTGAGCAACAATCCCCATCTCCGGTTACAACAAAAACGTTGAGGTCGGGTCGTCTGAATTTCACGCCACTGGCTACCGGGAATGCTCTTCCATGAAGGCCGTGAAACCCATAGGTTCCCATATAATGTGGAAATCGACCACTGCATCCGATACCGGAGACCACCACCGTTTTTTCAGGTTCATATTGCATGTCCTTACAGACGCGCTGTACCGTGGTGAGTATGGAGTGGCCTCCACAACCCGGACACCAGCGGGCTACGCCTTTACCATAATCCTCCATGCCATAATCATGGTCAAGGGAGGGGACAGAACATAATTCATGAGTTTGTACAAGCATAGCATTTCAAGTTTTTATACTTTGACTTCGGAGTTTTCAATTTTCAATTCGCGCTTGATCATTTTCAATACCTTTTCAGGGTTCAGGGGTTGCCCATAGACATTGCTGAAACAATCAATATCCATGTGTGTTTGTGCCCTAAGGAGCCACGCCAACTGGGCATAACGGCGATTCTCCTGATTGACCATTGGGTGGCCCAGGGTATCGCTATAATTGATCTCAACGGTGATGACTTTTTTGAATCTTTTGAAGATATCTACCAACCCCGGAACGATGGGAAAGAGAAATCGCAAGTGCAGGCTGCTTACCTTTAGTCCTTCGGCACGGGCATCGGCTACGGCTTCCTCTATGGCACCAAGTGTAGATCCCCAACCAACCAGCAGAATATCACCTTCCGGGTCACCGTTGATCTTTGGTGATTTTAGGCTTTTCTGGAAAGAGGCGATCTTTCGGCTTCGGCTTTCGACGCTGGCCTGATTAATCTCCGGGTCGTATGCCACCTTTCCCGTCTGTCCATGGGCCAGTCCCGTTACGGTATACATACCGCCTTTCTGCCCCGGAATCGGTCTTTTGCTGGTTCCTGTTTTTTCATCCCATCCAAATGGCCAGGCCCCATCCTTCCATGGGCTCTGATCGATGGGATTGGTCAGCCACAAGGGGTCGATTTTTGGACGCGGGAAGGGTTGTACCCCTGTTGCCAGGTTCGCATCACTCAATAATATGACGGGCGTGCGGAATGATTCGGCAAGCTTGCGTGCCAAAACAACAAAGTGAAAGCACTCTTCGATAGTTGCGGCTGCAAGCACAATTTTTGGGGCATCCCCTGCCTCCCCGTAAATCGCTGCCAACAAGTCGCTCTGTTCAACCTTCGTCGGCAATCCGGTAGAGGGGCCCCCTCGCTGAACATCAATTATCACGAGCGGGATTTCTGCCATGACGGCCAAGCCGATAAACTCGGTCTTGAGTGCCAATCCCGGTCCCGAGGTAACCGTTACTGCTGGTTTCCCTGCGAAAGAAGCACCGATCGCAAATCCGATAGCAGAAATCTCATCTTCTGCCTGATGCACGATACCCCCGACCCTTTCAAAATATTCGGCCAGGTGATGGGATACGGATGTCGCAGGCGTTATCGGATACATCGAACACAGTTCAATAC
This sequence comes from Flagellimonas lutimaris, assembly GCF_003581615.1. Taxonomy (GTDB): domain Bacteria; phylum Bacteroidota; class Bacteroidia; order Flavobacteriales; family Flavobacteriaceae; genus Flagellimonas; species Flagellimonas lutimaris. Next base: position 138,346 of record NZ_QXFH01000071.1, on the reverse strand, counting down.
CCGATGCCATGACACCCAAACTGAGGGCTTCATTTCCGTTCATGACCACCATATCATCATCCACATCCATCGGCGTCACCTCGTAATGAAAGGGAAGATTTTCTCTGGCCCAATCATATCCCGCTTGCAACAACTTGATATTCAAATCTATTACCTCATCGGTTTTCTTTTTAAAGATTTTTCGGATCTGATTCTCGGCCTTAGGGATGTCACGATCGTACATATAGCAGAGCAGGCCCAGGATCCACATGTTTTTACCTTTGCGGGGATCGGGCATTAGTTTCAGACATTCCTCTTCCATGGAGATCTCGATCACCTGAATGCCCAATTCCTTAAATTTCAATAATGCTTCCGAGTACTGCTGTCTAACGGATTCCTGTTCGCTTTTGGCCCATTTATTCTCGATAAACATCAGGGTATTCTCATTATAGGCATCTTGGCGGATCCGACCGTACAGCACCTGCTCATTGAGGGCGATCACCAAGTCAGCGTGATTTCCCATATTGGTCACTTTATCGGAACCGATACGCACCCGGATTCCGGAAGCGCCTTCTCGGGAGCGTGCGGGTGGTTGTATTTCTGCCGGAATGATCTCAACGGTCCAAACACCATTTCCCATTTTCGCGGAGATTGCCCCGAAGCTCTGTCCACATTTTTGGGCTCCCTCGCCTGAATCGCTTACGATTTCAACAATCGCTTGTTTGATTTTCCTGGGTTTAATCCGGTCGCCCTCGTTCAAGATATCACCACTGTCAATGTAATCCATATTCTCTTGGCCTTTTGATTAAAAGCAGCTTTAAAGTAGCAAAAGCCAGATTTACATTAAATGATATATATCAACTTTTAAAATTATGTGCCTAAAGAATTCCTCGACGCTCTGGGTAGGAGTAGTTCATTAACTTTAGGAATGACCTTAGTTCGGTCATCCCGACATAATGAGGTAACATGCTTTCCTTTTTTAATATGTATGTGCCACCTGGACTTACAACATTTGACTGGACATTGAGAAAAGAACATGTTGACTGTTTGAATTAACTTTGAAAACATGTCAAAACCAAAAAAGTCCGAAACTTGGTATAATGGCTATCGACGATTTCAAATTGGACTTTATGAAGATCTTACCGAATATTGTGTGTGGGAAACTCAAAATGACCGAACAATTCTTAAGAGTATTAAAGTTTTTCAATGACGGTCCTAATTCAAAATGATTGGATTCACCAAATCAAAGTTCAAATAAACGATTTCTTTTTCCGTCCAGATTCCGGTAGGTTCGAAATGGCTCCGATTACAACCTTTTTTTGATTCCATTGTAACATTTTTGGGTTTGTATAGTCTACATTGCAAACACAAAAAAATGAAAAGATTATAAAGTAAATGAGAATACTCCGTTTTAATCTCTTTGGATTTCTGCTTATCGGCCAAATTTCCATGGCAAAGAATATCAAATCCGATTTTGTGGTGACAACCATCACAGAAAATGTATATAGCATCATCTCGCCATCCATAGGATTGCCCACCCCCAAAAACAAGGGATGGAATTCCAATGTTCATTTTGTTGTTACCGAAACGGGCGTACTCCTTTTTGATACCGGTTCATCTGAAACAATAGGCAACAACATCAAAAAAGCCATTAAAACGGTTACGGACCTTCCTGTCCGTTGGGTGGTCAATTCGCACAGTCATGCAGATCATTGGTTGGGCAATGCGGCATTTACCAATACCGTGGTTGAAATTATTGCTAGTGAACAGTCGGTTTCTACAATGAAAAAATATGGTCAAGATGATGTTGAGTTTTATGCCAAAGTGACCCATGGTGCAATCGGAACCACGCAGCTTAAGTATCCCAATATTTTATTGGTTCAACGACAAAAACGTAATTTCGGAGGGATGGACGTTGAATTTATTTTCAGCAATAGTGCTCATTCACCCGGAGATATTTTAATGTGGTTGCCCGAACAAAAAATTATATTCGGGGGAGACGTTCTGAGTTCAGATTGGATGCCGATGATCACGGATCACGGTAATGTTCCAAATATGATTGATACGCTTCATAAAATTGCAGAGCTAGGTCCTGATATTGTCTTAACGGGACACGGTAAAGCAACGACCGTAAAAGCAATAATGAGGGATGCGGAATTGTTATCGACTGTTTGGAAGCGGGTTCATACGGACCATAAAAATGGTATGAAATTCAATGAAACCCTATTGCGTGTCAAGGCTAATCTTGCGCCAAAATACAAATCCCTTTATCAAGATTTTGATAATGAAATTGAACGGCATGTCAAACTGATGTATAGTTTGCAGCAATAAAGACCTTCAGAAAAAACAAAGAGCAAAACAGTGGTCCATACCGATTTTAAAAAATCAACAAAATGAATAAAAACATCATTGTATTACTTTTTATATGCATGGGCATTGGGCAGATCAAGTCTCAGGATACCGAATCCATCATGTTGGGAACAAAACATATGCTCCACTCCAATATTTTGGATGAAGACAGAGGGTATTGGATCAGCCTGCCGGACTCTTACAATGATGAACAATCATCCCACAAGCGCTATCCAGTACTTATGGTTCTCGATGGGAACGTACATTTTAAAAGTATAGCTGGGGTGGTAAATTATCTCAGTTCCAATGCATACCGAAGTTGGAAAATTCCGGAAATGATTGTGGTGGGTGTTCAGAATGTAGATCGCAGAAGGGACTATACCCCTGATAAAGTCATTACTGTAAGAAAGAACAATTCGGGGGGAGGGGAAAATTTTTTGAGATTTTTGGAAGATGAACTGATTCCCGAATTGGACAGCCAGTATAGAAGCGATCCATACCGAATTCTTTTTGGACATTCTTTAAGTGCTTTATTGACCACCCATGCCTATATGAAGGAAAAATCCCTTTTTAGTGCTTTTATTGCAGTGGATCCCAGTTTTGGCACTTGGGATGTAGAAACCCTGGACAAAAAATTGGAAGCAGTTACCGACCAATCCTTTAAAAGATTTCTTTATTTGGCCACAGCAAATTGGGGAAAGAGGAATATTAGAAACCGTGATCGTCATGTGAGATTATATGAAGGGTTGAACAGCATATGTAAAGGTGATTTTCCGGCCAAAATGGAATATTTCGAAAATGAAAACCATGCTTCTGTGCCCCCAATCGCTTTTTACAATGGCATCTCCACTCTATTTGATGGTTATGGTATTTCTTATCGTGATGTGAAAAGCAAGGAACAGTTGATTCAGCACTTTCAATCGATTTCACACCGACTTTCGTGGGATTTTAGACCGCCGGAACAGCTTGTCAACCGAATAGGATATGGATTGCTTCGAAGCAGGAATAAAAGTGAAATGTCGAAGGCCTTGGCATTCTTTATCCTGAATACGGAGAATTTCCCTAATTCATACAATGCTTTTGATAGTCTGGGCGAAGCCTATGAAGCGCTTGGAGATAAGAAAAAGGCCATAGACAACTACTCAAAATCCCTTGAACTGAATCCAAAGAACGAACATGTCAAGATGAAATTATCAGAACTGGAAAAAAGGGAATAAAACAGTGTTGCTAAAAGATTTCGATATAGTTTTTAAAAAATATAGCAAGTCATGTCGAATAAGTGGGGAGGAAATCATGTAGGTGGTATTGAAGTGCAATGAGCAAAAGCGATAAGACATCAAAATTAAAATCAATCCATGGAGAAACATAAAAAATTTATCCAAATGGCGATTGAAACCGCCCGTAAATCAAAAAGAAAAGGTAATCTGCCTTTTGGCTGTATTCTGGTCACTGGGAATGGTCGAGTACTCTTGAAAGGTGAAAACACCATTGCCACTGATAAGGATTGTTTGGCCCATGCCGAAATTAATTTGATCAGGGAAGCAAGCAAAAAATATGATCATTCCTTTTTGAACAATTGTACCATCTATACCAGTGATGAGCCATGTCCCATGTGCACATCGGCCATTTACTGGAGCGGCATTGGTAAAATTGTCTATGGATTGAGCAAAGAAACCTATTATCAAATTGTAGGTAGAAATGACCCCAATTGGGTTTTTGAAATTCCCATTAGGGATGTGTTGGCAAAAGGAGGAAGAAAGGTAGAGGTCCTTGGGCCGTTTTTAGAGAAAGAGGCTTCCAGGCTTCATAAAATGTAACGGAAATCAGATACGGTAACAAAAATATTAACCCTTTTATCCAAAAAAAAAGGTTACCGAATAGGTAACTTTTGACCATATGGATATGCTTTCTGTTACCAGGATAATAAAATTTGGAGACAATTTTTATTAATTAAATTTAAATCACCGTTTTTATTTAACTTTCACCTTAATATAACTTCATTAATCATAAAGAGTTTACTTTTTCCATTGTTGTCTATACCAAATTATTTGCTTAAATTGAATCATTATTAATAATATTGGTTCAATATGGGGGTAATTAGAAAATCTATCACTTTTACGGAACAACAAGATGCCTTTGTCAAAAGTTTGATCGAGCAAGGGTTCTACACGAACGACAGTGAATATATCAGGGACATAATTCGAAAGGATCAAGAGCGTAGAAAACGTATCGTTGATTTGAACGAAGCGTTGATCGAAGGAATTGAAAGCGGTCCGACCGATGCTACTATCGATAGTATTTGGGAAGAAGCTATAAACGAGCACAATGCCGGAAAATAAATTTGTCATTAGTGCAAAGGCAAAGGCAGATTTGAAGGCCATTGCCAAATACACAATAAAAAAGTTCGGTGAGGGGCAATCTTTAAAATATGCCCAGGGACTCAAAACTATTATAACTGATTTGGGCGACAACCCTGAACTCGGAAAGAGATATGTGGCAGTAAAGGACAAAATGTTGCTACGCTATAGGTACAAGGCACATGTCATATTCTATTTTGTGGAAAATGAGAAAATATTCATTGTAAGAGTTTTGGGCGGTCGGATGGATTTTCCAAAACACCTTAAGTAAAGTTCAAATAAACGATTCTTCTTACTCATTCAAAATGTGGTTTCATTCATTTAGACTTTCTTCAAATTAAACCATAGACTTTTTTCATGAGGTTGCTTTTAATGCTTGCCAATATCCGGCATGGTCAAAAAGCTCCAGCCCATCAGTACAAAAGACCGAGAAGGATCAACCGTAGCGTCCGACACCCTATTTGGAGACTAAATCCAAATCATGCATCCACAGGTTGATCTTTTTCTTTTACGATTTTTTCCTGAATGTTTCCTGGAACGGGCTCAAATGCCGAAAATGTAGCATGGAATGTGGCTTTACCTTGGGTAAGCGACCTTAGCTCGGTAGAATACCCGTAAAGTTCCGCTTCAGGGACGGTACATCGGAGAATCTGATACTGATCGGCACTTTCAATTCCCAAAATAACGGCCCGACGCGATTGCAGATCGGTCATGACCTGCCCAACAGTATCTTCCGGAACTTTTACGTTAAGGTTACGGATGGGTTCCAGAAGTTTGGGCCTTGCATTCAAAAAGGCGGACTTGAAAGCGTGGGCTCCAGCAATCTTGAAAGCAATGTCGTTGGAATCGACCGGGTGCATCTTGCCATCATAGACCATGACACGAACGTCACGGATATAGGATTCGGTCAAAGGACCGGATTCCATCACTTCCAAAATTCCCTTTTTTATCGAAGGCAAAAACCGCAGATCGATAACGCCGCCAACGATACAGTTATAAAAGACCAATTTACCGCCCCAGGGCAGTTCTACCTCTTCTTTGCCCCGTATACTAAAGCCCTCGGGCTCGGCCATATCCTGGTGCCAGGGTTCGATTTTCATATGTACCTGCGCAAACTGACCGGCCCCGCCCGATTGTTTCTTATGGCGATAGCTGGTCGTAACAGGTCGGGTTATGGTTTCGCGGTACGCAATACGGGGCCGTGAAAAATCAGCCTTGACTCCATACTCGTTTTCTAAGGACCATTTGATAACGGATAGTTGTAACTCGCCTTGACAAGCCAATATCTGCTGTTTTAATTCATGAGAATAGGAAACGACGACCGTGGGATCTTCAAGGTGTATCTTTTTAAGGGCCTCCATCATTTTTTCTTCATCGTGCTTCTCAACAGCAGCCACCGCCTTCCGGGTACGGGCCTCGGGATATTGAATGGGCTTGATGGTTACCGGATGCCCTTCGGCATGCAAAGTATCATTGGTTTTGGTATGTTTTAGTTTGAGCGAGGCGCCGATATCACCTGCGTTCAATTTTGAAACGGGCCGGCGCTCCTTGCCGTCCATGATAAACAATTGATTCAATGTCTCCGTTTCACCGTTCTGGACATTGACCAGCCTGTCGTTTGCCTTGAGTTCTCCGGATTTTACTTTAAAAAACGTAATCTGGCCCACATTTGGCAAAAATTCCGTCTTAAATACGAAAAGCACTGTAGGTTCCGTAGGCAATGGCTTAACCGCTTTACCCTCTACGCTCTGCTCCGGTTTCAAATCGGCCGCAGCCGGGGCTACATTATCAATAAAGCCCATAAGTCGGCCGCTGCCCATATCCTGAAGGGCCGAAACACAGAAAACAGGAAAAAGTTCATGATTGAGCATGCCTAGTTTAATGCCTTGTCGCAATTCTTCTTCGCTCAAAGTTCCCTTCTCCACAAAAAGTTCCAATAGGTCCATGTCGTTTTCAGCGGCCTTTTCTACTAATTCGTTGTGCAATTGGTTCGCCAGTTCTTTTTGGTTATCGGGGATGGGCAATTTTTCGGGTTTCCCACCGTCGGGACCAAATTTGTAAAGCTTCATTTTAAGTACGTCTACGATACACTGTGACCCATCGATGACCAAGGGATATTGAATTTTTACGGCATTGGATCCCACAAGGGAACGGATTCCTTTAAAACTATCGTCGAAATTCGCATTGGGGTGATCGATTTGATTGATGACAAAGATGGTGGGTTTGTTGTAGCGGGCAATATAGTTCCAAATGATCTCTGTGCCTATCTCCACTCCATACCGGGCATTGATGACGGTTACGATAGAATCGGCCACGCGAATGGAAGAAAGGATCTCGCCGATAAAATCGTCAAGTCCGGGGGTGTCGATAATGTTGATCTTGTAGTTTCGCCACTCGGTATGCAGTGGGGTGGCAAGGACCGAAGTCCCGCGTTCGTGTTCTATATCATGGTGATCTGATACGGTACTCTTGTTCTCTACCGTTCCGCGGCGTTTGATCAGGCCCGCCTCGAACAACATTGTTTCGGCGAGCGTGGTTTTACCGCTTCCATGGGCACCTACAAATACCACATTTTTGATATGCTTGTCATCGTAAACTTTCATGATTGTTATTTGTTTTTTCAGTTCGTATTGTTAAAAATAAAGCTACGGATTAACAAAAAACATGACTTTTATCCACGTGTATCAATAAAAAAAGAGTGTGGTCCTATCCTTTGATTGGATCCTGAAAGCGATATTATCTCAAAACATAGCCAACGGCCAGAAATAAACGGGACAAAGAGCATGAACGAAGATATGGCATGGGATGGACCGGACTTTGATTAAGGTGGTCCATGTCATCAGGTTTTTTTTAGTTAGGCAGGAAGAAAACCGCAAAATTATTCAAGGTGACTATAGTTTTATCGATAACCATGTTAATGGCAAACCCTGATTCGGAAAGGCAAAATTGTATTGAATTTTCGGGAAAGGATGCATCGTTCTTTATCCTCGTAAATCTTTCTTCCTGGGCTGCGAACAGCACTTTACCGTCAACAATAATAGCCGCTGCGGAATCGTGATAGTAAGCCGAAATACCAAGAATTTTCATACCCTTTGCTTATGTTTTTGGGCAATATGAACTTTAAAATAACAAGAAATAGTTGTAAATGCTTTCTTATTAGAGATACAATGATGTTTAAGCCTCCTATGAAAGCTTCACTGGCAACCATTGTTTTACATATGTACCGAGTCAGACCTGACCTATATTTTTAGTTTATGGGCCAATCCTAGCTCCACTCCTCTTATTTCCGCCAATCCTTTAAGTCTTCCTATTAAAGAATATCCAGGGTACTTTTCCGCACCTTCCAAAGAGTGCAGGAATCCATGATCGGGCCTCATTGGGAGTGCTGCTCCGTTCTTGTCCATCAACAAAAGTAGTTTCTCAATAATTTCTTCCATAGGATTGTCACCATAAAGGTGCTCGGATTCCCTAAAGCGTTTCCCATCTTCCCTTTTGACATTTCTTAAATGCAAAAAATGAATGCGGTCACCATGTGTATCTATAATTCGTGAAAGATTGTTATCGGGATGTGCACCCAAAGAACCTGTGCAGTAACACAGTCCATTCGCATTTACAGGAACTTCCGACAAAATTTGCGCTAAATCCTCTTCTGTGGATACCACCCTTGGCAAGCCCAAAACCGAAAAAGGAGGGTCGTCCGGGTGTATCGCCAACTTTATGCCCACTCTTTCAGCGACAGGAGCGACTTCGGAAAGAAAATGAACCAAATTGCTCCGCAGTGTTTGGTCATCAATTCCCTTGTAGGCATCCAGTAGCTCCAAAATCTTTTCTGGGGTAAAACTTTCATCGCTTCCAGGCAATCCCAACAATACATTCTTAAATAGTTGGTCCTTTTGATCTTTACTCAAAGTTTTTCCATATTCCGAAGCTTCTTCCACCTTATCTTTGGAATAATCGCTTTCCGCTCCGCGTCTTTTCAACAAAAAGACATCAAAAAATATAAAGGCTATCTCATCAAAAAGAAGCGCTTTGGTTCCGTCGGGGTTAACAAATGCGTGATCGGTGCGGACCCAATCCAAAATGGGCATAAAATTATATGCCACCACTTTTAGGCCACATTCGGCCAAATGCTCAAGGCTTTTTTTGTAATTGGAAATATATTGCTGGTAGTCCCCTCCTTGTCTTTTGATATCCTCGTGGACCGGTAAGCTTTCCACTACGGTCCACTCCATGCCCTCTTCAACAATCATGCGCTGTCTTTCCTGAATATCGTCCACACTCCAAACTTCCCCTACGGGAATTTGGTGCAGTGCGGTAACTACACCCGTTACCCCACATTGTCTGATATCACGAAGACGTATACCATCATGGGGGCCATACCAACGCATATTTTGCTGCATGGTGATCATCTGTCTCTCTCCCATATTTTAAAAACCAATGCTGTTCCCACCATCAATAGGCAAAACGGTCCCTGTCACGAACTTGGATTCATCTGAACACATAAAGTAAACGGCATCCGCAATATCTTCCGGCAGTCCCATTTTACCCATTGGTGTCCTGGAAAACACTTTATTTTTACGATCTGCATCGGAGTCCAATGCCTTCGCTGTCATTTTTGTTTTGATGAAACCTGGGGCTATACAATTCACCCTTATGCCAAACTGGGCAAGTTCCACGGCCATGGCACGTGTCATACCCTCAATGGCCGTTTTACTGGACGAGTATGCGATTACTTGAGGTAGACCGTATTGTGCGGCCATAGAACTGATATTGACTATACTTCCACCACCGGTTTCTTTCATTTTTTTAACCACTTCCCTACTGATGGCGAAAACGCTAAAGAGATTGGTATGCACTATTCGTTCAAATTCTTCATCGGTTACCTCTATGAATGGTTTTTTCATATTGATACCCGCATTGTTGACAAGTATATCAATATGTCCCTCATCATCGTATATTTTTTGAACGATTTGTGGAATCTCATCCAGTTTTGTCAAGTCAAAGATCAATGCGACTGCATTTGGTCCCATTTCCTCACAGGCCTTTTCGGTACGTTCCTTGGTGCGGCCTATCACATAGGTTTTGATGCCTTGGTCACAAAATTTCTTGGCAGTTGCATATCCAAGTCCAGAGTTACCTCCAGTTACTATGGCTGTTTTTTTATTCATTAGGTATTGTTAAAATTTAATCCCAGCGCGGGCGTATACCTGGCGCATAGGGGAATTTCAAAGATTTATAGTATTCCAAGGTATTCTCCGGAGTTTCCATTTCCTTCGGAAAATCCATTTTTGAAAATGTCTGAAAATATAGCATGCAAGCATCTCGCCACCATTTGGCTTCCTTGAGCTGTATATCCAACAACATGCTTACCTGATGGTGGGTGTCACTATCAACGTAAGATTTCATATTTTCCCAAATTGTGATCATCTCGCGTACTTGGTCCACTCCCTCTTGATATTTTATTCCAAGACCATCCCATAAGGTTCTTCCGCTTTTGAGCTTATAGTCCCAAGGCAAATGGTGGAACCACAGCAGATATTCCTCGGGGCAGGTATCTAGGTCGGCGTACATTTTTTCCAACTCTGGAGCGTATTGTGACAACGCATCGCTGCCTGTTTTTGTTCTATCAAAACCAATACCTTCCTCATCTGCTTTATGGTAATAAACAGGGTTCCATTCTGGACGTGATAGATTGCCCACCCAAGGACCTGGACCATAATGGTGACTGGTATCAAAAATATGGTGCAAGCCAAGCGGATTCATGTAATTGACTACCGCTTCCCTAGATTCCATCATCATTTTTTTGACGGGTTCCAAAAATTGTTTTTCATTGCCAAAAGTACAGCGCAACCATTCATCAGCTATCTCTTTGGAGTCCATGTAAGGATTCCATGCCAACCTTCCAAATCCGTACCAATCTGCCTGTCCGAACGGATGGCCTGTCCAATTGATATCTGTTCCAATATTGGCAACACCTGTCATTCCCGTTAGTTTTTTGTTGTTCAGGGAACCGTCCACCACCTTGGCGACCAGAGAACCTTTCCCTTTTTGATAGGTGTCGCTCTGCAGCACTTCCTCAAATAGTTTGGGGAGGTATACCAAATGTGTGGCAAAACCCAAGTACTCCTTTGTTATCTGAAACTCCATCATCAGCGGGGTATTGGGCATAGCCCCGAATAATGGATGAAACGGTTCTCTTGGCTGAAAGTCTATGGGACCATTTTTTACCTGAATCAATACATTGTCCCTATATTTTCCATCGTCCGGAACAAACTCAGTGTAAGCCTGCTTGGCCCTGTCTTCGGCATCGTGTTCGGAATAAACGAAAGCCCGCCACATGACCACTCCATTATAAGGTGCCACTGCATCAGCCAAAAGGTTGGCTCCATCTAAATGGGTTCGCCCGTAATTTTGAGGACCTGGCTGGCCTTCAGAGTTTGCTTTTACTAAAAATCCTCCAAAATCGGGTATACTTTTATAGATTTCCTTTGCCTTATCCTTCCACCACTGAATCACTTCGGGGTCAAGAGGATCTGCGGTACTCAGTCCACCTATTTCCATGGGAGCGGAAAATCTAGCCGTGAGGTATACCTTTATACCATATGGCCTGAAAACATCGGCCAAAGCTTTTACCTTTTCGAGGTATTGCGGAGTTATAATAAGGGCATTTGCATTGACGTTGGTCAAGGCCGTACCATTAATTCCTATTGATGCATTTGCCCGGGCATAATCAATATATCGCTGATCAATGTAATCGGGTAAGGTTTGCCAGTTCCATATAGAAAATCCAGCATAACCCCTTTCGATAGTTCTATCCAAATTGTCCCAATGGTTCAACATCCGTACATCGACCTTTGGAGACTCTTTTATATCAAGCCCGTCCAAAGATTCATGCATTTTCAGGGCACGAAGTAAATGAAAGGTACCATAAAGTAGCCCTAGATCGCTATTTGCGGTAACCAAAACATAGGATTGATTTCCCTGTTTTATCGATTTGATAATGTATCCTTCCTTTTTCAAAAGATCCATTTTGACCTCATTCTTAAAAACTTCCGGGAGGGTTCCAAACTTGGAAACAATCAATTGGTTTTCAGCCGTATCAAAAGCTTTAAAACTAACCGTTTCATCCAAAAGACCTCCAAGACCCATGGACAGCTCTTTACGAATAATGTCCAAGGTCTCCCCTCCATCTTCCAAATAAACACTTTCAAGGTTTTTTCGGTAATTTTCAAGTAGTTCAACATTGGAAATTATATGGTATTTGAGCCATAAATCGTACCCATTGGAAAAGGAAAACACGGTGGTGCTCAGAAGAATAGTAGAACAAAAAAGGAATAGCTTTATTACTTTAAGAATATGTCTCATCATTTTGGAAATGCACAAAAAAAAATTGATTTATTATTAAATCAATCAATTGCGTTGAGTAAAATAACTAAAAAATTCATAGATTAACAAAATGTACAGTGCAATCGATTGCAAAAATCGATATTTTTACGAAATTTGAAATTTATTTGAAGAAAAATATTAAAAAATGCCAACCAATGAAACATTTTAAGATACTCTTCTTGTATGCTGTGATCCCCCTATTATCTTCATCATGCAACCAAAAAACGGATAATTCAACCACCAACAATATAGCAACCGGCGAAGGGAATACAGAGTATGAATTCCCTTTTTACGACACTTCATTATCTATAGATGATCGCGTAACGGACTTGATTTCGAGATTATCATTGGAAGAAAAAGCGGATCAGATGATGCACAACACATCTGCAATAGAACGTTTGGGAATACCTCCATATGGCTGGTGGAACGAAGCATTGCACGGAGTAGGACGGTCCGGTACTGCCACTGTTTTTCCGCAGGCCATTGGACTCGGTGCTACTTTTGACAGCGACCTTGCTTTTAGGGTGAGTTCTGCCATTTCTGACGAGGCCCGAGCCATGCACAATGCAGCAAAGGACAAAGGCTACCATCTTAGGTATAGCGGACTCACATTTTGGACACCCAACATTAATATTTTTAGGGATCCTCGTTGGGGTCGCGGCCAGGAAACCTATGGCGAGGATCCTTTTCTTACTTCGATTCTGGGCACTTCGTTCGTTAAAGGGCTTCAAGGGGAGAATCCAAAATACTTAAAGACCGCTGCATGTGCCAAACATTATGCCGTGCATAGCGGACCTGAAAAACTACGCCACGAGTTCAATGCCACAGCTAGCCCAAAAGATCTTTGGGAAACCTATTTGCCCGCTTTCAAGTCTTTAGTGGACGCCGATGTTGAAGCCGTAATGTGTGCCTACAACGGCACCAACGGAGAACCTTGTTGTTCCAATAATTATTTGATCACGGATGTACTCCGGGACACTTGGAATTTTGAAGGCCATGTGCTAAGCGATTGCTGGGCACTGGAAGATTTCTATAATTCTCCGGAAAATGGCGGACATGGCGTCGTGAATACTCCGGCCGAAGCAGCAGCCCTTGCCGTTAAAAGCGGTGTGAGCCTTAATTGTGGCAGTACCTATTTAGAAGGATTACCAGAGGCTGTAAAGCAAGGACTCATTACCGAGGAAGAGATTGATGAGCAACTTGCCATTTTGCTTCGCACCCGTTTTAAATTGGGACTTTTCGACCCAAAAGGAAGCAATCCCTACGACGATATCCCGACCGATGTGATTGACAGCGACGAGCATAGAAATCTAGCGCGGGAAGTAGCACAGAAAAGTATCGTTATGCTAAAGAACAATGGCGTGCTTCCCTTAAAGAATGACCTTTCCAGATATTTTGTAACAGGTCCCAACGCTTCCAATACCGAAGTCCTTTTAGGCAACTATTATGGTGTAAATCCAAAAATGGTGACCGTTTTGGAAGGAGTGGCCGGTGCTATTCATCCAGGAAGCCAATTACAGTATAGAAAGGGAGCCTTATTGGACAGGGAATCACTTAATCCTCAGGATTGGGCTTCCCCAAATGCGGGTACAAGCGATGCCACCATTGCGGTATTGGGCATTTCCAATCTTTTGGAAGGTGAAGAAGGAGCCGCTCTGGCATCCGCCACAGCAGGAGACCGACTGGACTACAACCTTCCACAAAACCAAATTACCTATTTAAGAAAGTTGCGCGACGCCGCGGGAGAGCGCCCTATTATTGCTGTTGTTACGGGTGGTAGCCCTATCAACTTGGCAGAGGTACATGACCTGGCCGATGCCGTGCTTTTGGTTTGGTATCCCGGCGAAGAAGGTGGTAACGCCATAGCCGATATTATTTTTGGCAATGTTTCCCCTTCTGGAAGATTGCCCATTACCTTTCCAAAATCCTTGGACCAACTCCCCGATTATGAAGATTATACCATGCAAGGAAGAACCTATAAATACATGGATCAAGAGCCACTTTACCCTTTCGGTTATGGCCTTGGCTATGGGGAATTCTCATATGGCGACCTCAGTATTTCAAAAACATCCATTACCAAGAATGACCAAGTATCTGTATCCCTTGATATTTCGAATGAAAGCGAGGTTACAGCTGATGACGTAGTACAACTTTATATATCAGATACCGAGGCTTCTGTGGCTGTTCCAAATTTTCAATTATTCGGGGTACAAAGGGTAAGTCTGGAACCTAAAAGCTCTAAAAAAATTACCTTCACTTTAGAGCCTTCGGTTTTCCAAATGGTGAACAACGAGGGCGAAAGGGTTTTTGAACCGGGAAATTTTAAGGTGTATGTAGGTGGTAGCAGTCCCATGCAACGGAGCTTTGAACTGGGAGCTCCACAAATGAGCACTGGAACCATCACCCTAAATTAAACCTATCTAGAAATCAAAGCATGAAAAAATTTATACAGGACGATTTTTTGCTCCAAACGGATTACGCAAAAGAACTATATCACAACTTCGCAAAAAATCAACCCATAATAGATTTCCACAGTCATCTTCCAGTCAATGAAATTGCAGAAAACAAAAATTTTGCAAACTTGACCAAAATTTGGATCCAAGGGGATCACTATAAGTGGAGGGCCATGCGAGCCTTGGGTATCGAAGAAAAATACATTACGGGCAATGCCACCGACGAAGAAAAATTCCAAAAGTGGGCCGAGACGGTACCCTATTCACTTAGAAACCCATTGTATCATTGGACACACCTGGAATTGAGCAGGTATTTCGGCATTGATGAGCTATTGGATGCCAAAAGCGCCTCCGATATTTACCGTGACTGCAACAAACAACTTGAAAATCCAGATTTTTCATCACAAAATCTAATTCGGCGCATGAATGTGGAGGTAGTCTGCACAACGGATGACCCTTTGGACGATTTACGTTATCATTCCCAACTGGCGGAATCTGACTATTCCGTAAACGTACTGCCCACTTTTAGGCCCGATGGATTGATTGACATTGAAAAGGTCGATTTTATTGACTATCTAAACACCTTGTCCAAGATTACAGGTATCGAAATCACCGATTTTGATTCCTTAAAAGAAGTGATTCGAAAAAGAGTCGATTATTTTCATGAAAATGGATGTAGACTCTCCGATCACGGTTTATCTCATGCGCATGGAGTTGAATATACCGAAGATCAAGTGAATACTATTTTATCGCTTCGCTTGGGTGAAAAATCAATTTCCAAGAAGGAGGTTGCCATATACAAAACTGCAATTCTAAATATCCTTGGACAATTATACCATGAGAAAAATTGGGTTATGCAATTGCATTTGGGCCCGATAAGGAATACCAACAAAGCAATCCTGAAGAAAGTCGGTATCGATGCCGGAGTGG
This sequence comes from Flagellimonas lutimaris, assembly GCF_003581615.1. Taxonomy (GTDB): domain Bacteria; phylum Bacteroidota; class Bacteroidia; order Flavobacteriales; family Flavobacteriaceae; genus Flagellimonas; species Flagellimonas lutimaris. The sequence continues at coordinate 122,892 of NZ_QXFH01000071.1, read as the reverse complement.
ACAGCATCGGGGATTATCAACATGCTGAACAGCTGGCCAGTTTACTGAACCAATTGAACATGAACGACAGTCTGCCCAAGACCATTCTATATAATTCCAACCCATCGGACAATGAGGTTTTTGCCACTATGGCCGGAAATTTTACGGGAGAAGGAATCAAATCGAAGGTTCAATTTGGTGCTGCTTGGTGGTTTTTAGATCAAAAACAAGGTATCGAAAACCAATTGAACACATTGTCCAATATAGGATTGCTAAGCTGTTCGGTAGGTATGCTCACCGATAGCCGAAGTTTACTGTCCCTTCCCAGGCACGAATATTTCAGAAGAGTGCTCTGCAACATGCTGGGCAATGATCTTAAGGAGGGACTTCTACCCAATGACATTGAATGGATCGGAAAAATCGTGGAGGACATAACCTACAAGAATGCTAAAACATTTTTTCAACTTCCCAATGCAGTAAAAAATAGCTGAAAATCATACCGTTACCTAAAAAATCTTTTGACTAAATAAACATTAGTAGATACATGAAAAAATATACCCGAAACGAGGTTTTTAAAACCATGGGCGATACAGGATTTGTCCCACTATACTATAATTCCGACCCCAAAATGGTACAACAGGTGGTAAAAGCTTGTTATGATGGCGGTGCAAGATTATTTGAATTTACCCATCGTGGTGAAAATGCAGAGCGGGTATTTTCCCAATTGGTGGACTTCTGCAATAAGGAATGCCCGGAAATGATCTTGGGAGTAGGTTCCGTTACCGATGCTGCCACAGCATCCAATTTCATCAATATGGGAGCTTCATTTGTGGTAACCCCCGTATTGCGCGAGGACATTGCCATTATCTGTAATCGAAAAAAGATTTTCTGGTCTCCTGGGTGCGGTACCCTTACCGAAATTACAAGGGCGGAGGAATTGGGATGCGAAGTGGTAAAGCTATTCCCTGCAGAAGTCTATGGGCCACAGTTTATCAAAGCGGTCAAAGGACCACAACCTTGGACCAATATTATGCCCACGGGTGGAGTGGACACCTCCAAGGAAAATTTGACCAGTTGGTTCGATGCTGGCGCTACCTGTGTTGGCATGGGTTCCAAGCTCATAGATAAACAAGCATTGGTTGAAGGGAATTTCAACCTCATCACCCAAAAAGTGAAGGAAGTACTTGCTATCATACAACAGATTAAAAAAGTATGAAATCGTGGTGGTTCCCCATAATTTTTGTCTTTCTCCTTTCCTGCCGACCAGAGAACAAGGATGTCAATTCCATTAAATTGGCACATAGTCTCAGTGTAAACCATCCTGTACACGAGGCGATGGTGTATATGGCCAACCTGGTAGAAAAAAAATCAGAGGGCAAGCTTAAAATTGAAATTTACCCCAGTAGTCAATTGGGTTCGGAAAAGCAATCCTTGGAATTGTTACAAATTGGAAGTTTGGGCATGACCAAGGTATCCGCTGCGGTAATGGAGAACTTTTCACCGGACCTTAAAGTTCTGGGTTACCCATATATATTTCGTGATAATGCACATCGATTTAAAATATACGACAGTAGTATCGGAAAAAAATTGCTTTCGGGGTCTGAACAATATTGGTTGAAAGGATTGACTTATTTTGATGCCGGAAACCGATCTTTTTATACCAAGGATACCCCAATTAATAAACCTGAAGATCTTCAGGGACTAAAAATTCGGGTGATGCAAAGCCCCACTGCCATTGAAATGGTTAAACAATTCGGTGGCTCCCCTACTCCAATTTCCTGGGCAGAGCTTTATACCTCGCTGCAGCAAGGTGTTGTGGATGGCGCAGAGAACAATCTCCCCAGCTTCTACACGTCCAAACATTATGAGGTCTGTAAATATTTCTCCCTTAACGAACACAGCTCCATACCGGATATTTTGGTGATCGGAACAATAACTTGGAACAAATTGAACCCACAAGAGAAAGAGTGGTTGATGGAAGCGGTTCAGGAAGCTACAGTTTTGCAACGGGAGCTTTGGGAAAAAGCCGAACGCGAAGCCTTGAGCGAAATAAAAAAGGCGGGGGTGCATGTATCACACCCTGACAAATCTAGTTTTGAAGAAAAAGCGGAACCAATGCTCCAGTCCTTAAAAGAAAAAGACAGCCATTTATATGAGCTGGTGGAAGAAATTAAAAAAGTACACTAATGAAAAAGCGCATTGATACTTTTCTGGAATGGGTGCTGGCCATAATATTGGCGGCGATGGTCCTTGATGTTGTTTGGGGGGTGTTCACCAGATATTTGTTGGAAAGCCAAAGTTCTTGGACCGATGAGCTTGCTCGATTTTTATTGGTTTGGCTCAGTATTTTGGGAGCCGCTTATGCTTCGGGAAGAAAACTACATATTGCAATTGATCTTTGGCCCCAAAACCTTGACCCCAAGAAAAAAAATTACTTGAACCTCATTGTTCATAGTATGGTATTGCTTTTTGCGGTGTTGGTTTTTTTGATAGGAGGACTGCGGTACGTTTATATTTCCTTTGCGTTGGGCCAAACCTCACCGGCGCTACAACTACCTATAGGCTTTGTAAATATGGTATTACCCATATCAGGTATTTTTATCCTTTACTACAAACTTTCAGAACTCTTTGATCTATTAAAAAACATGAAGAATGGAAATTAGTATTCTTGTCCTAAGCTTTCTCATATTGATTTCCCTCCGGGTACCTGTTGCTTGGAGCCTCGGGGTTTCATCCATGTTGACCTTATTGGTCAGTGTTGATACATTTCCCGCATTAACCACCATTGCACAACGATTGGTGACGGGGTTGGACAGTTTTTCCATCCTAGCCATTCCATTTTTTATTTTGGCAGGGCACATCATGAACAAGGGGGGTATTGCTGAGCGGTTGATTGCCTTTGCAAAAAGTTTGGTAGGCGCCCTACCTGGCGGATTGGCCCATGTTAACATTGTGGCCGCCATGTTGTTCGGGGCCATTGCAGGATCGGCCGGTGCGGCTGCCGCTGCAATTGGAGGATTTATGTCCGACAAAATGGAAGAATCAGGTTACGATAAGGGATTTGGGGTTGCTGTGAACGTTACCTCGGCCACTACAGGGCTTGTAATCCCTCCCAGCAATATATTCATTATTTATTCGGTAGCAAGTGGGGGTGTAAGTATCGGGGCATTGTTTTTGGCTGGCTATCTCCCGGGAATCATCACTGGGCTTTTTTTAATGATCGTGGCATACATCTGGGCCAAACGAAAAGGATATCCTACGGCAGACCGCACTTCTTTCAAGACCATATTGACCACTTTTTTAAATGCTCTTCCCAGTTTGTTTCTTTTGATTGTAGTAATAGGAGGCATCGTAGCTGGAATATTTACGGCAACGGAAGCGTCATCGGTAGCAGTTATCTATTGCCTTGTTTTGGCAATGGCCTATAAGGAAATATCCCTCAAGGACATTAGGCCTATTTTGGTGGAATCGGCATCCACCATTGCCATTGTGATGCTACTTATTGCAGTCTCCATTTCCATGTCCTGGGTACTTTCTTACGAGAACATCCCCCAAACGGTGACCCAGTTATTGTTGGGATTGAGCGATAATAAGATCATGGTGATCATCCTAATCAACATTATTCTGCTCGTCGTTGGTATTTTTATGGACATGACACCTGCGGTATTAATATTTACCCCCATATTTTTGCCAGTGGTGACTGCTATAGGAATAGATCCTGTACATTTTGGAATCATAATGGTTTTGAATCTGTGTATAGGTCTATGCACGCCCCCGGTAGGCTCTGTGCTCTTTATAGGTGTAGGGGTCGGCAAAACGACCATCCAAAAAGTGATACGCCCATTGCTCCCGTTATTTTTGGCTATGATCTTAGCGCTTATATTGGTGAGTGTTTTTCCAGAATTGAGCCTATGGCTTCCAAGCCTCTTCGGGTTTTAAGATTTTACCGTTCTCAATGAGGAACCACGTGCAATAATTTCGGTTCCCAATACGGTGATTTCAGAAAGGTCGGCATCGTAACTCTGTGCCGAATGCTCAAGTATTCTTTTGGCAGAGATTGCACCCATTTTACTTGCAGGGTGCGATACTGTGGATAATGATGGTTGCACGATTGATGAAATAGGGTCATCGTTAAAACCGATAACTGCCAATTGGTCCGGAACCTTTACCCCTAATTTTTTAGCACACATAATCGCACTAACCCCCGTAGTATCGTTGGCAGCGAAGATACCATCCGGTGGGTTGGTCATTTTTAACAATTTTTCGGTGGCTTTGGTACCTTCATCAAAACTCAAGGTCTTAAAATTAACTACTAGTTTATCCTCTATGGGAAGTCCGTGTTCACGAAGTGCATCCAAATACCCCTTTTTTCGTTCCAAGTATACATTACGGTGCTTGGCTCCCGCAAAATGTGCAATTCTTTTACAGCCCTGCTCTATCAAATGCTTTGTAGCCGAATATCCTGCAGTATAGTTATCGATGACCACTTTGTAAGAATTGAAATTGCTGGGAACCCTATCCACAAAAACGATTGGAATACCATTTTCCATAAATTTTTCAAAATGCCCCATATCGATGGTCTCCATGGATAAAGAGACAATAAGACCGCTGATCCTACTATCATAAAGGGCATTGCTATTGTTGATTTCACTTTGGTATTTATCATTGGACTGACTTATCAGCACATTGTAACCTGCCTTTCGGGCCGTATTTTCGATACCGCTGATCAGTGAAGAGACAAATGGCCTATTTATCCTGGAAATGAGCACTCCAATGGTATTACTTTTGTTGCTTCTTAATCCGGCTGCCAAGTTATTGGGTCGATACCCCATTTCTTCCGCGGCCTCTTTAATCAGTTTTACGGTTTTTTTGCTAATGCTCTTATGGTTGTTCAGTGCCCTTGAAATGGTAGAGGGAGAATAATTCAACTCTTTAGCAAGATCGTATATGGTAACCTCTTTTTTAATCTTCATTGTTCAAATTGCAATTAGATTATTCAAGTCGAGGAATGCTAATGGACTTGAACTATTGGTGACTAAATTAACTTTTAGTTTTTTTATACAATAATTTTTTAAAATCGAATTTCTAAAATCTCCGCTTTTGAACACATTTACAGGATGGTAAAAAGACGGGGAACCCTCTATATTGGCTACTTCACAAAAAGAAAATTAAAATTTAATTTACGCAATCGATTCCGTTAACTATATTTGAAAAATATAATTAAAAAATACGTAATTTTTGATCAATGTATTGGATAGGTTATGATATTGGTAGTTCCTCGATAAAGGTTGCCCTGGTGGAAGCCAAGACTGGCAAAGTAAAGGACGTTGTGCAAGAACCTAAAAAAGAAATGCCAATCGATTCGATAAACATTGGCTGGGGCGAACAAAACCCCGACCTGTGGTGGAAATATGCCTGCTTGGCAACACAGCAAATCATCTCAAAGAACTCCATTGATAAAAATACGATCAAAGGTATTGGAATATCCTACCAAATGCACGGATTGGTCGTGGTGGACAAGTCCCAAAATGTACTTAGGCCTTCCATTATTTGGTGCGATAGCAGGGCCGTGGACATTGGCGAACAATTGTTCCAAAACTCAGGAAAATCCAAATGCGTAGACCATCTATTGAATTCTCCTGGCAATTTTACCCTTTCCAAACTAAAGTGGGTAAAGGATAACGAACCTGACACCTTTGCCAAAATAGATAAGTTTATGCTGCCCGGTGATTTCTTGGCCATGAAGCTTACCGGCTCATGTGTCACTACGCCATCGGGGCTTTCCGAGGGAATCATGTGGGATTTTAATGAAAACAAAGTAGCCTCATGGTTGTTGGAAGATGCCGGTATAGATCCAGCTTCAGTCCCCGAAATTCGTCCCTCCTTTTCTGAACAAGGGGTTGTAAACAAACAAGGGGCTGCCGAATCGGGGCTGCCCGATGGAATACCCGTAATGTACAGGGCCGGCGACCAACCTAACAACGCATTGGCACTCAATGTTATGGAACCAGGCGAAATTGCTGCCACCGGGGGAACATCGGGCGTAGTGTATGCCATATCGGGACAGAAAAAAACACAGGAACACACCCGAATCAACAGTTTTGCCCACGTAAATCATTCAAAAGAAGACACAAGAATAGGCAAACTGTTATGTATCAACGGTACAGGAATACAATACAGTTGGGTACGTTCCGAACTGAGCAAAGGTATCGGTTATGATGTTATGAACCAACAAGCCGAGTCGGTTCCGATAGGGTCGGACGGACTTCATATCTTACCTTTTGGAAACGGCGCGGAACGCATGTTGAACAATATCAACAAAGGATCTCGCATGTTGAACATCAATTTCAACGTTCACAAAGCATCCCACATATACAGGGCTGCATTGGAAGGGATTGCTTTTTCGTTTGTATATGGGATGGAAATTTTAAAAAATGATGGTGTAGACATCACATCTATCAAAGCAGGGAACGACAATCTTTTTAGGGCCGGTGTTTTCTCAAAAACAATAGCCACACTTTCCAATAGTAAAATTGATATTGTTGAAACCACGGGTGCTGTTGGAGCCGCGAGGGCCGCGGCCTATGCCTCCGGTGAGTTCAACAGTATTGGAGAAGCAACGGCCACAGATAAGGTTCAACAGACATACGAACCAGATGCTTCTGCAGAAAAATACCAAGAAGCTTATCAATCATGGAAAAATAATCTAAACGAATACATACACAATTGAATTTTAAATATTATGATTATAACAGGAGATAAGGAATTTTTCAAGGGAATAGGTAAAATTTCATTTGAAGGGAAAAAATCGGACAATCCGTTATCCTTTAAATATTACGATGAGAATAAAGTAGTCGCTGGTAAAACAATGAAAGAGCATTTTAAATTTGCCATTGCCTACTGGCATACCTTTACCGGAACTGGTGGCGATCCTTTCGGAGCACCTACCCAAGATTTTCCTTGGTTGACCAACACAGACCCTATACAACAGGCCAAGGACAAAATGGATGCGGCATTTGAGTTCATTACAAAAATTGGAGCTCCCTACTTCTGCTTCCATGATTTTGATTTGATCGATGAAGGAAAAACATTGGCCGAATCCGAAAAAAGATTGGAAATCATTACTGACTATGCCAAACAGAAAATGTCAGATTCCGGAGTAAAACTGCTATGGGGAACGGCAAATTGCTTCAGTAACCCAAGATATATGAACGGTGCTGCGACCAATCCAGATTTTGATGTGGTGGCCTACGCCGGTGCCCAAGTAAAGAATGCTTTGGATGCCACTATAAAATTAGGTGGTGAAAACTATGTTTTCTGGGGAGGACGTGAAGGATATATGTCGCTGCTCAACACCGATATGGGCCGTGAACAGAATCATATGGCGAGATTCCTTCATATGGCCAAGGACTACGCCCGTGCACAAGGTTTTAAGGGAACCTTCTTTATTGAGCCAAAGCCCATGGAACCCACAAAGCATCAGTATGATTTTGATTCAGCTACTGTACTGGGCTTTTTGAACAAATATGGCCTCCAAAACGATTTCAAACTTAACATAGAGGTAAACCATGCAACATTGGCCCAACATACCTTTGAGCACGAACTTCAAATTGCCGCGGACAACAACATGCTGGGCAGTATCGACGCTAATAGAGGCGATTACCAAAACGGATGGGATACCGATCAGTTTCCCGTGGATGTCTATGAACTTACCCAAGCCATGTTGATTATTTTGGAAGCAGACGGTTTCCAAGGAGGTGGTGTAAACTTTGACGCCAAAATCAGAAGGAATTCGACCGATTTGGAGGATATTTTCCACGCTCACATTGGCGGTATGGACGCTTTTGCCAGAGCTTTGATGGCAGCCAGCGATATTCTTGAAAATTCAAAATACAGCCAAATGCGCAAAGAGCGCTATGCATCATTCGACTCCGGTTCCGGAAAGTCATTTGAAGATGGCAAACTCCGTTTGGAAGATCTTCACAAACATGCCTCTGCAAACCAAGACATTAAAAAGAGTAGCGGTAAGCAGGAATTGTTTGAGAACATTATCAACCAATATATTTAATTGCGGATTTTGATCAAGCAAACCAATAGTTAAAATGGAATCAGTATTAGAAAGGCCGGATTGGATCGTACTTGGCATTTATTTTTTGGCCTTGATAGGAGTTGCTGTGTGGGTAGTATCACAGAAAAATAAGAACACGGAAGACTATTTTTTGGCTGGAAGAAACGTGGGATGGTTCGTCATAGGTGCCTCCATATTTGCCTCCAACATTGGCTCAGAACATGTTGTGGGACTCGCAGGTACCGGATTTGAATCAGGTACCCCAATGGCCCATTACGAGCTGCACGCATGGATCGTACTGCTGCTGGGCTGGTTGTTCCTTCCCTTCTACATTCGAAGCGGGGCATTTACAATGCCCGAGTTTTTGGAAAAACGTTTCGATAGCAAATCGCGCTGGTTTTTGTCCATTTTTTCTTTGGTTGCCTATGTATTGACCAAGGTTTCGGTGACCATTTATGCCGGTGGAATCGTAGTTTCCGAACTTTTGGGGATTCCATTTTGGTATGGAGCCATCGGAGTGGTGATATTCACTGGAATATACACAGTTATAGGTGGAATGAAGGCCGTAATCTATACCGAAACCTTGCAAACGGTAATCCTGATAATGGGTTCCTTGATCATTACTTATTTAGGATTGCAAGAAGTAGGTGGCTGGAACCAACTGCATGAAACGGTAACATCGGTAAGCCCTGACCACTTTAATATGTGGAGACCTATGAGCGACCCCGACTTTCCATGGACAGGATTGTTGTTCGGTGGAACCATTGTGGGTATCTGGTACTGGTGTACGGATCAATATATTGTGCAACGAACCTTAGCGGCCAATAATATTAAAATTGGGAGAAGAGGGGCCATTTTTGGGGCCTATCTTAAATTGATGCCTATTTTGATTTTCTTGATTCCCGGTATCATTGCATTTGCATTGACCATCCAAAATCCTGAGGTTTTTAGTGTTGAAAGAGCCGATAGGGCTTTCCCCATGTTGGTAAAAACACTTCTTCCTGTAGGATTGAAAGGTTTGGTAGCGGGTGGTCTTATGGCAGCCTTGATGAGTTCGTTGGCATCGGTATTTAACTCCTGTTCTACGATTTTCACCATAGATATCTATAAAAAGTTACGTCCAGAAAAATCTGAAAGGGAACTATTGACCATAGGTAAGATTGCCACTGGGATTATTGTAGTACTTGGTATCATTTGGATTCCTATTATGGACAAAATTGGTGGCGGAGTCATGTACCAGTATTTGCAAAATGTACAATCTTACATTGCTCCACCTGTGACCACGGTATTCCTGTTGGGAATCATTTGGAAAAGGGTAAATTCCAAAGCGGCCATTACCACATTATTTGCTGGGTTAATACTATTGATTTTACGATTGGGGTCCGAGATTTACTATCAGCCACAGATTACGACAGGAACAGAGGCTTCTGGCTTTATGTTCCAATTTGCAACTGTCAATTTTGCTCATATGGCCATTTTTATGTTCATATTTTCAGTGGCACTGTGTATTGCGGTCACCTTGGCAACCTCTCCACCGAACTATGCTACGATCAAAGGCTTATCCTTTGGGACACTATCTCCAGAAGATCGTGTAAACTCCAAGGACAGTTACAGTACCGTTGATATAATACTTTCAGTTTTATTGGTAATTATAGTAATTGCCATTCTATCCTACTTTACGGGATAAGGAGCTTAGAAAAGTTATATAAAAAAGCCCCGTTGTACGGGGCTTTTTATTTAATGACATCCAACTTCCATTACTCCTCACTCGCAAACACAATCGATTGCGTAGCCTAGTAAATAAAAAAATTATCGGGCCACTCGTCCGGAAGCGTCACCTTCCATTAACTTCTCAACCTCCGCAATGGTCGCCAAATTCGCATCGCCATAAATGGTATGCTTCAAGCAAGAAGCTGCCACGGCAAAATTCAATGCTTTTTGGTCATCCTCGTAAGTATTCAAACCATAAATCAGACCTCCCATAAAGCTATCTCCTCCCCCTACTCTATCTACAATATGCGTAATTTGATATGTTGGGGATTTGTACATTTTTTGTCCATCGTACATCACACCTGCCCATGTATTGTGAGAGGCGCTGATGGAACCTCTTAATGTGGTGATTACTTTTTTTGCCCTTGGAAACTTCTCCATCATTTGTTCGCAAACGGATAGGAACGCTTCCGCTGTAACATCCTTTCCATCTTTATGTACGTCCAAGCCTTTTGGATGAATTCCAAAGTGTTTGTGGGCATCTTCCTCATTCCCTAAAATCACGTCGCAATAAGAAACCAAGGGAGTCATAATGGTCTCGGGTTCCACACCATAGTTCCACAATTTTGCCCGATAATTTAAATCGGTGGAAATGGTAAGTCCCATCTCACTTGCCATCTTTACTGCTTCCAAACATGTATCTGCCGCTCCTTGTGAAATTGCAGGGGTTATTCCCGTCCAATGGAACCAATGGGCATCCTTGAACACGGATTTCCAGTCAATGGTACCGGGTTCAATCTCAGCCATTGCAGAATGTGCCCTATCATAAACCACCTTGCTTCCCCTGCTTACGGCTCCGGTTTCCAAAAAATAAATACCCAATCTGTCGCCACCAAACACAACATGATTGGTTCCGACATTACGTTTTCTCATTTCCATGAGTGCGCATTCCCCGATGTCATTTTTTGGCAAACGCGTCACGAACTCCACCGGCAGGCCATAATTGGCCAAGGATACCGCAACGTTGGACTCGCCACCCCCATAGATCACATTAAACTCCGATGCCTGTGAAAACCGGAGGTTTTCTTTGGGCGCTAATCGCAGCATAATCTCTCCAAATGTTACTATTTTCTTCATTTTAGCTGTTTTGTTAAACATAAATTACTAGACCAAGCAAACTACTATATTCTTGGGAAATATGATTGGATTTCATCAAGATTTTTGGAACAATTTCAACTCATTTTGAAAGTTCAAAAACATATCTGTTCTAGTACAAATTTGAATGGCACTTTGGGAAATATCAGACCTTTCAAATGTTAGGTTTAAACAGCTTGTTCATTCAGGAATGTTTTCTCAATGGATTACATATCAACTCCTATCCTTTACCATGGTTTTGAAGCTATACAGGTAAGGGGCTCTATGGGCACCTCCCGTAAACCTTTTTTCGTGACGGATCAAGGCGTTGGTTGCCAACATTTTTCTTTGGAAAGCGGTTCGCTTGAACGGTTCGCCCATGATTTTTTCATAGACATTTTGCAGCTCTCTCATCGTAAATTTCTCAGGCAACAGGTTCATCCCCAATAATTTTCTGTCGAGATTTGCGCGTAGGGTCTCAAGTGCTTTTTGTACAATTTCCTCATGATCCATCATCAAAGGGGGAAGTTCCTCAAAGGAATACCATTCAATGCTGTCAGCCAAGGCATCAGGCACTGGATTGACTTCTTCAAAATTAATCAGTGCATAATAGGCGATGGATATAAATCGGTCCAATAGCCATTCATTGGCCTTGGGGTCTAGCCCGTTCATTTTCAATATCCTCTCCATAGCTTTGGAATCAAATCTATCAAGTCCTCCAAAAGTTTGGAACTGTTCCAAGTATATATTGTCGATTCCAGTTCGTTCTACCACACCTTTAGATACCGCCTCGTCCAAGCTTTCGTTTCGCCGCACAAAACCTCCGGGCAATGCAAATAGGCCTGTGTTATGGTATTGCAATACCAGTATTTTTAAATCTTTTCCATTGAAACCGAATATGACCGAATCAAATGCGATATGAGAAAGATAGTCTTCTTTTTTAAGGTTTTGCGAATGCTTATCAGTATTCAAAATAAGATTTTTTGTAAATAAAGCATGAAAAGTCGTAAAAACAAATTATTATTGTAACAAATTGTTACAATAACGAATAATCAAACGCACAATGAAAAAATTAGCTATAAGCTTTCTGGTTATACTGGGTTTTGGCCTTACGATAACAGCTCAGGACGACAATGCTTTTCCCGTTCAGATTGACCTAAAGAACGGAACGATAGAGGGACTCTACGACACCCATACCGGCATTCAAAAATATTTTGGTATTCCCTTTGCAAAGCCTCCTGTGGGCGAATTGCGATGGAAAGCTCCACAACCCTTAGATAACTGGAAAGGCATTAAGGAAACCAAAGAATTTGGGCCACGTCCAGTACAGGCCATGGTGTTCGGGGATATGAAATCTCGATCGAATGGGTTGAGCGAGGACTGCTTATACCTCAACGTGTGGACACCTGCCAAGCACGATGACAAGGATCTTCCCGTTTTGGTTTACTTTTATGGTGGGGGCAATGTGGCAGGCGATGCCTCTGAATACCGTTATGATGGTGAGAGTATGGCCAAAAAAGGCATTGTAGTGGTGACTACCAACTATCGTTTGAACGTTTTTGGAAATCTGGCCCATCCAGAGTTGACAGCGGAGGCCCCATATAAAGCCTCTGGAAATTATGGCCAGTTGGATCAGAACATGGCCCTTCAATGGGTACAGGACAATATTGCCGCTTTCGGGGGAAACCCAGAACAAGTAATCATTGCAGGGGAATCTGCCGGTTCAATAGGGGTCAGTGTCCAGATGGCATCTCCCCTATCAAAAAATCTTATTGCAGGAGCGATTGGGGAAAGCGGGGCAGCCATTACTCCGACCATGGCGCCCGTTTCCTTGGAAGAAGCGGAAAAACAAGGAACACAATTTCTTGAAAGCATAGGTGTAGAAAGCATAGATGCATTGCGAAAACTGAGTACAAGAGAGATTTATGAAAAGTACAACGACACCCAAAGGTTTGGTTTCCCCATGGTTATTGATGGTTATCTACTGCCAAAAACACTGCCCGAAATATTTGCCTCGGAACAACAAGCCCAAGTGCCTTTATTGGTAGGTTGGAATTCTGCGGAAATACCCGGTATGGCATTTACACAGGGTCCGATTACAAAAGAAGCATTTGTGGAAAAGGTAAAGCAAAATTACCCCAAGAAATACGAGGAGGTTTTGGAACTCTACCCTCATGGTACATCCACGGAGGTTGAATGGGCTGCGACCAATTTGGCATCCGATAACTTTATTGCTTACAGTACCTGGAAATGGTTCGATTTACATCGTAAAAACTCAGACCAACCCGTTTACCGTTATCTATACAGTAAGATACGCCCACCTTTGCGTGATCAAAACCTGGCCTCGGGATTAGCGGGCGGAACCGTGGAACGGGATTCCAATGCGCCTCAAATGCCCAAAGCGATTGGGGCACCACATGCTGCAGAAATAGAGTATGCCATGGGCAATTTGCCTCTTGTAGATGATTATGCCTGGACAGCGGATGATTACAAAACCTCCAGCACTATGCAAGAGTTTTTTGCCAATTTCATTAAAACTGGAAATCCCAATGGCGATGAAGTTCCCAACTGGGATGCTGCCAAAGCAAATGAGAGTGAGCCTCCCGTAATGGTCATCGATACGGAGAGCGGATCGACCAAGGCGGAAAACGATGCGCGCTATAACTTTTTGGACAAAGTCTACAAAAATTGATACTATTTGCGGGCATAGCGATAACAGTGGTACTGCTGGCACTTATTCTTTCCAAAAAGGTAAGTGCCCTTTCCGCTTTGATTATTGTGCCCATTATAGGCTCATTGATGGCAGGCTTCGGTCTGGATACTGCTGATTTTGCCATACAGGGCATCAAAAACATTGCACCCGTGGTGGCCATGTTCGTTTTTGCAATATTGTTTTTTGGTGTTTTGACTGATGCTGGCATGTTCGACCCCATTATCAATACCATCCTTAAGTTGGTGGGGCGCAATCCGGTTAAAATTACCATAGGTACGGCTATTCTATCAATGATTGTTCACTTAGATGGTTCCGGAGCGGTTACTTTTCTAATTGCCATTCCTGCCATGCTACCCCTTTTTGAGGAACTTAAAATGGATAAGCGGGTATTGGCCTGTGTAGTTGCCCTCGGTGCTGGAACAATGAATTTGGTTCCTTGGGGAGGCCCTACCATTCGGGCAGCTACGGCATTGCAGGTCGAGATTACAGAATTGTACACTCCTGTTATGATACCCCAATTGTTCGGGATATTGTTCGTTTTGGTCATTGCATGGTATTTAGGCTCCAAGGAAGCCAAACGACTTCATTTGGATTCCATGGAAAATAGAGGCAAGAGTTATTCGAGAAAAATAACAGAAGATGAAATGCATCTTAGGAGACCTCGATTATTCTGGTTCAATATCCTGTTAACTATTGCTGTCATCGCATTCCTGATTACGGGTGTTGTTGCCCCTGCTCTGCCCTTTATGTTGGGTACCATTATTGCCCTAACTGTAAATTATCCAAATCTTAAAGACCAGGCATCCCGAATAGATTCGCATGCCAAAGCCTCCTTGCTGATGGCGAGTATCTTATTGGCTGCAGGTGTCTTTACAGGTATCATGACCGAATCCGGTATGATTGCTGAAATGGCAAGTGCGGCCGCAGATATCATTCCTGCCGGTGCAGGAAAACAAATTCCAGTCATCATGGCGGTTACCAGTATGCCCTTGAGCTTTGTTTTTGACCCGGATTCCTTCTATTTTGGATTTCTACCAGTACTGTCGGAAGTTGCGGGCCAGTTTGGTGTGGAGCCCATTAGCGTAGGACAGGCCGCTATTTTGGGACAAATGACCACTGGATTTCCATTGAGCCCATTGACAGCTACAACATTTTTGCTCATTGGTTTGGCAAAAGTAGATTTAGCGGAACACCAACGGTTCACTTTTAAATATGCCTTTGGCATAACCATAGTCATGACCATTGTTTCCATTTTAATCGGAACCATTCCCATATAAATTATGATCAAACAAGAAAAAACAATTCGCATTGGATCAGGGGCAGGCTATTCGGGAGACCGTATCGAACCCGCTGCGGACCTTATAAAAGAAGGCGATTTAGATTATATCGTTTTTGAATGCCTAGCGGAGCGAACCATAGCATTGGCTCAATTACAGAAGATGCAGGATCCAACATTGGGATATGACCCTTTGTTGGAAGACAGAATGAAAGCCTGCCTACCGCTTTGCGTTTCAAACAGCGTGAAACTCATAAGCAATATGGGTGCCGCGAATCCTGCAGCGGCAGCCAAAAAAACAGCCGCCTTGGCCAAAGAGTTGGGGCTAAAAAAAATAAAGATAGCAGCCGTGTATGGTGATGATGTTATATCGATGCTCAACTTCAATACACAGAACTTTTTGGAAAGTGGCGATTCCTTATCGGTTTTAGAGGATGAAATCATTTCCGCAAACGCTTATTTAGGTGTAGAAGGAATTTTAATGGCGCTAAAAGAAGGAGCTGATGTTATCTTAACCGGCAGAGTCGCCGACCCTTCTTTGTTTTTGGCTCCCCTTGTCCATGAATTTGGGTGGTCATTGGAGAATTATCCCTTATTGGGAAAAGGAACAGCTTTAGGTCATTTAATGGAATGTGCCGGACAGGTATGTGGGGGATATTTTGCAGATGGGGCCAAAAAAAAGGTTTCAAATCTGGGAAATCTTGGTTTTCCTATCGCAGAAATCTTAGAAGATGGCTCCTTTTACATTACCAAATTAAAAGATGCTGGAGGAATGGTGACCACTGCAACCTGCAAAGAACAGCTATTGTACGAAGTACATAACCCTGCTGAGTATCTGACACCGGACGTGATTGCTGATTTTTCTGGAGTTTCATTCCAAGAATTGGACAAGGATATAGTAAAGGTCACTGGCGCGACAGGAAAACCATTGACTGGAAAATTAAAGGTATCCGTTGGCTATCGTGACGGATATATGGCAGATGCCCAGATAAGCTATGGTGGCAGTTATGCGCTAGAAAGAAGCCGATTGGCCATTGAAATTATAAAGGAGCGACTTCGCACCAAGAATCTAGTGGTAGAGGATATCCTTTTCGACCTTATCGGACTCAATAGCCTTTTTAAAGAAGCTACCTCCCCTGCAATTCCCCAAGAAATACGGTTGCGCGTAGCGGCCAAAACAAAGACCAGGGAAGCTGCAGTACAATTGTTGAACGAAGTAGAAACATTATATACCAATGGTCCAGCAGCTGGGGGCGGTGTTTCAAAAGTTGTTACGGAAATCATAGCCATACAATCCATTTTAATAAACAAAAGCAAGGTGGCACCAAAAGTCGAATACTTTAAAAGTTGACCTATGAAACTAAAAGATATAGCACATTCACGTACGGGGGACAAGGGAGATATTATCAATATCTCTGTAATTGCCTTTGATGAAAAGGATTATCCCTTATTGTTAGAACAGGTTACCTCAACAAAAGTGAAGGAGTTTCTTGGGGGGACCGCACTGGGTGAAGTGACCCGATATGAGCTGCCTACATTGGCAGCGATGAATTTTGTCGTGCAAAAAGCCCTAAGAGGCGGAGTCACCCGCTCACTGCGAATGGACAAACATGGCAAAACATTATCCTCGATTTTGTTGGAAATGACCATGGATACTAAACATTAAAACCAGATTGATGAAAACGTTTTTAAAATTAATATTGGTCATCCTTACCTTTCAGGTGACTCAAGCACAAACTGCAAAAGGAACCATTGTAATCGATTCCATATACTCGGAGAACTTGGTCAATGATTTTGAAGAAAACCCTACACGGGAAGTTGGTGTATACCTGCCCCCAAACTACGGGGAGGGAACCAAAAGATATCCCGTAATCTATTTTTTACATGGATTTTATGGTGATCATACGATGTTGGAACCCATGAAGGAAATCTTGGATTTCGCCATAGCGACCAAACGTATCCGGCCCTTTATTTTGGTCATTCCCAACCAAAAAACGACCTATGAAGGCAGTTTTTATTCCAACTCGGGTGTATTTGGAAACTGGGAAGACTTTACCGTTCAGGATTTGGTATCTTATATGGACGAGAATTATCGAACCATAGCAAAAAAGGAAAGCCGTGGAATAACCGGGCACAGTATGGGTGGTTATGGCGCTTTGAACATTGCCATGAAACACCCTGATGTTTTCAATACCGTATATGCCATAAGTCCAGGAGCTTTGGCCATAGTGCGTGAATATGGACCTAACAGCAATACATTTAAAGAACTTGCCGAAATATCTACGTATGAAGAGTTGGAAAAAACCTACTTTGGCAAGGTTATGGTGGCCTTTGCCCGCTCTTGGTCGCCTAATCCCGATAATCCGCCTTTTTATTGTGATTTTCCGTTCGGATATGAAAATGAAGAATTGGTCATACACCAAGAAACACTTAAAAAATGGCAAGACAACATGCCTTTCTATAATCTTGAAAATTACATAGACAACCTCAAAAGTTTAAAAGCCAT
This sequence comes from Flagellimonas lutimaris, assembly GCF_003581615.1. Classification (GTDB taxonomy): domain Bacteria; phylum Bacteroidota; class Bacteroidia; order Flavobacteriales; family Flavobacteriaceae; genus Flagellimonas; species Flagellimonas lutimaris. Next base: position 105,506 of record NZ_QXFH01000071.1, on the reverse strand, counting down.
TAAAATGGATTGGGGACGAAACGCTGGAGAGCGATTTACCCAGCAATGCAAGATGTTCAGTATAAAGTTGGAGAATTTAGGTATAAAACATTTTGCAGAAGAATATATTGGAACACACGTGAACAATATATACACGAAAGATGGACGTATTCCACAACAGGTGTTGCCGTTTTTTGAATACTACCTTGAGTTTCAATAGTTCAAACTATATGCATAAAAACACAAAACAGTATTAATCAAATGATTAATACTGTTTTGATTTTACGTGAAAAGGTTAAGTCGAGATGACTGATCTATTAACTCTATAATTGCTTATCCTTGGGGACGGAACAAAACAAAAGTGTATCCTTTGTTGGCATTATAATAAGTTTGAGCGATGTCCATTTTTGACTTATTGGCAATTTCCTCTATATCGCTCCAAAAAAACTTCTTGGAAACTTCGGTGTGAACAGCTTCAAAAAGATCAAAACAAACTGAGAAACCATCAGAAAATTCTACCGTTTGCTTTTTCAAACTTACAATTTGACTGGAAGCAATACCTGTCAATGGATCGTAAAAGGGAAAGTGATCAAATTGATGAATGTTAAAGTTAGCTCCTAATTCCCTGTTCATTCTTTCCAACAAATTAAGATTGAATTGTTTGGTTATGCCTTGGCTGTCATCATAGGCGGCCAGGATTTTTCTAGGGTGCTTGACAAGGTCGAAAGCAACTAAAAAATAATCTTCTTCTTTTAGCTTTGATTGAATAAACCTAAAAAATCCAATGGCATCTGGAGTAGGGTAATTACCAATATTAGCTCCTAAAAACAGTACCAATCTTCCATCAGATGTTGATGGTAAGCTTTTGTAGGTATCAAAATAATTACCTGCTACACCTATATACTTGACCTGTTCGGCTTCGCTACTTATTTCTTTTTTGTTAATGGACAATGCGTTATCGGAAATATCCATGGCAACATACTCCAGTGAATCAAAATGTGGTTCAAACTGTTTAATCAGATGTTTGGTTTTTGTACCATCGCCCGCACCCAACTCTACAACTTGCAAATTGGAATGGACTGCTGAAATATCTTGGCCTATTTGCTCACTTTTGTTTTCAATAATCTGCATTTCGCAACGTGGAAGATAGTATTCCTCCAATTGCATTATTTGCTGAAAAAGAGCATCCCCTTTGGCGTCATAAAAATAGCGAGAAGCAATTTTTTTTGGTGATTTACTGAGCCCCTTTTTTACGTGTTCAAAAAATTCCTGCATTTCGATTACTTTTTTGCAAGTCTTATTCCAGAGAAAATCCATCTGCTGGAAGCGTGAAAAAAATTACGGTATGTATCTCTTTGATGACCTTGGGGCGTGGCAACCGAAGCACCACGCAATACCATTTGGTTGAGCATAAATTTGCCATTGTACTCCCCAAGTGCACCTTCGGCCTGGGTAAAGCCAGGGTAAGGCAGGTAGGCCGAATTTGTCCATTCCCAGAGTTGGCCCCAACGTAATTTCTGAGCTGCAACTTCCCATTCAAACTCGGTAGGTAATCGCATTCCTTTCCAATTGGCAAATGCATAGGCTTCGTACATAGAAACATGTGAAAGTGGCAGGTTGGGATTTAGCTTTTCCAAGCCATTGAAATGGTAATGCTGCCATTCTCCATCCCTGAAATGCCAATAAAGCGGGTGTGTTATGCCATTATTCTGAATAAAATGCCATCCCTCATCATGCCAATAGTTGAAGTTATCATATCCACCATCTTCCATGAATTCCAAAAATTCGCCAATGGTTACCAACTTGTTACTGATGTCGAAATCTTGCACATAGACCTTATGCACAGGTAATTCATTGTCAAAACAAAAATCATTTCCTTGATGGCCAATTTCATATATGCCTTCCGAAAAGGAGAGCCATTGGTGACTTTGGCTTTCTTCCTCTAAGGTGAAATATTTTCCAATGTCGGGAAATGTGGGTTGTGTTCCCAAAATATATTTGATATCGTACGCCAATAATTCTTGATGTTGCTGTTCGTGGTTGACACCTATTTCCACTAAGTGCAACACTTCAGCACCAGGTTTGTTTTCCAATACTTTTTTGATGGCTGCGGTGACATATTTCCGATATTCATAAATTTCAGAAACACCGGGTCGGGTCATTAATCCACGATCTTGCCGAATTGTTCTTTCGCCCATATTGTTGTAATAGCTATTGAACAAATAGGCGAAATCTGGATGGAACACCTCATAGTTTTCGTCATATTTTACCAAAATAAACTGCTCAAAAAACCAAGTGGTATGTGCCAAATGCCACTTTGGCGGAGACACATCGGTAATGGGCTGCACCAAATAATCTTCCGTTTGTAATGGACTACAAATGGTCTCTGTTTCCAGTCGAGTTTTTAAAAACTGTTTTAAAAGTTGCATTATTCTTCAATTTTTACGCCTTTCCAAAAAGCAAAGTAGTCCTTGATTCCTTTTGCCAATGCCGAGGGTTCTGGGTAGTACCACGCGGCATCCTCGTTGACCGCCCCATCCACGACGAGTGTTTTGTACTCGGCCGTACCTTTCCAGTGGCAGGAGGTACTGGTGTCGCTATCCTTAAAATATTCCGAATGGATACTTTCGGGAGGAAAATAGTGATTGTTTTCTATAAGAATTGTGTCAGCGCTCTCTGCGACAATTTGATTGTTCCAAATAGCTTTCATAATGTTCTATACTCTTGTTAGTGATTCCAGCATCGTAGGGATAAGTTCCGAAACGGTAGGGTGTGGTTGTACGGAGTCCCTTATTACTTCATAACTCTTGTCCGCGTTCATAATGTTGATAATTCCGCTTATGATTTCATCTCCACCCACACCAAGCACGGTGGCACCCAATATTTTTTTGGTTTTTGCATCTACCACTACACTCATATAACCTTTGGTTTCCCCTTTTTCTTTGGCGCGAGCAATTCTACTGAACGGACGATGACCAATCAGTACATCCAATCCTTTTTGCAATGCTTCCTTTTTGGTGATACCTACTCTGCCAAGGGGCGGATCTACATAAAGCCCGTAGGTGATAAGTCTATCCGAAACCTTACGATTTTTTTCTTCAAATTTATTTTCTGCAATAATTTCGTAGTCATTGTAAGCTGTGTGTGTAAATGATCCTTTCCCATTACAGTCTCCCAAGGCATAAATTCCTTTCACGTTGGTTTCCAAGTAGTCATTTACTTCTATGAATCCCCTATCGCTTGTTTTTACACCTGTTTTTTCGAGTTGTAAATTTGTTGTATTCGGGCGTCTACCAACGGCCAGCAGAAGATGGCTTCCTTTAATTTCTATCACTCCATCCTTGGAACAATTAATCCGGGCAGAAATGCCTCCATTCTCATTTTTAGTTGCAGCAACACATTCTGCTCCTAGCCTGAAATCTACACCTTCTTCTTCCATAATTTGTTGAATGGTTTGGCTGGTTTCATCGTCTTCCCTACCGATAATTGAGTTTCCTTGTTCGATAATAGTGACTTTGGAGCCCAAGCGGGCAAACATTTGACCAAATTCCAAACCGATATAACTTCCACCGATCACCACTAAATGTTCGGGCAGTTCCTCCAATTCCAGAATACTTTGATTTGTAAGATAAGGAATGTCTTCATATCCATTGGGAATAAAAGAACTACCGCCAACATTGATATAAATTTCATCAGCAGTCAATAGTTCGTTGTTTACCGCAACGATTTTTTTGCCATCAAAACGGGCTTTACCTTTAAAAAAGATAATGTTTTCATTTTTTTCCACACCTTGAGCAATACCATCTACAGATTTTTTTATCAATGCATCTTTTCTTGCTTTAATTTTTTGAAGATTGGCTTTGGCTCCAGCTGGAATTTCAATCCCTAATTCTTCGCCGTGCTGTGCATCCCACATACGTCTAGCACTGGCCACATAGGTTTTGGTGGGTGTGCAACCTACATTCAGGCAAGTTCCTCCAAAATGCTCCTTTTCAATAAAAGCTACTTTTTGACCTTGGGAAGCTAGTTTGAAAACCAAAGGGGTCCCTGCTTGCCCTGAGCCGATTACAATAGCATCGAAGGTCTTAATTTTATTACTGTTCATCATTTACTGTTTTAATGTTACCCCAAACGAAGCGTTTTGTTGACAGGGTATTTGGCTACGATTCCTATAAGTCTTTGTCGCTTTTCTTAGGTCAAATTGTCATCTAACGCCACTTTTTTTGTGCTACTTTCTATTTTTCTTCAACAAAGGTATCTCTCACAACACCCATAGGGATTGTAAACTTCTTTTAGATCATGTACTTTGATTCATAGGCCGCAAGGCTATGCCATCCACTGGAAATTTGGGCAATGAAATGGTATTTCTCCTTCGCTCTGGGTTTTTATTATTCCTTGTTTTGGTACAACAAGGCTGCGATGACAATAAAGCCTACACCTGTAAGACCTGGAGCAGGAATGCCCCCTTTAAAAGAGATGAAAATCATAGCGATGGCTATAAGAATTAAAAGAATCAGTAATGTATTTTTCATTTTAATAATATTAAACGGTTAATGAATTAAGCATCCAGAATATAAAAAAAGAATACGGTTTATCACCTTCGGCGGGAAAAAATCATTGCAGTTAAATTACTGAAAAACAATTCACTAGATTAAAATATAAGATATTACAATGTAACAGCTTTAGCGGTTTTTATTTTTCAACCCACCAAAAAAAGGCCATTTTTTTAAAAAAATGGCCTTTCCAAAAACCTAAACTATCAACAACTTTTTAGTTAGTCGTAATGGTAACCTTTATCATTTCGGCTACTGATGGTACATGAGCATTGGCACTTTCTTCCATTGCTACATTTCCATTTTCATCAGCACCCGTGTTTGCAGCATTTTGACGTGGCGCTTGGTTATTTCCAGCTCCTGAATATTCATCAACCTCTGTACCTGCATCAAAAAGTTCCAGCATATTTGTAATATCGCCTGTGGTGGAGATTCCGTTGTTGAACAACTCGATATCATTGGCACCAATGAACCAGTCATTAGATTGAACCAACATGGTTGCAAACGATAGAACGTCACCTTCACTTGCGGTAAACTCAAAAGAATAAGATTCTCCCGGAAAAATTGGTCCTGGCCCCGATGCACCTACAGGAGTATTAAATATGTTTGAAAATCCTGACGGATTACCATCCTCTGCCAGTGCTTCCAATGCTCCCGTAGCGCTTTCATCGATAACAAATACAGCATTGTTAATACCATAAGCACCCGGAGCAAAGGGTGACACAAGGCCACTCGCCATAGTAAAATCTGTATCTAAAATACTATTGTCACCATCTTCTGCAATTCGTTCCAAACCTTCTGAAGCTGCATTGTCCACTGTAAACAAAGGTGTTTGTTCTGCACCGTTTACCACCCATACTCCTGGTGCCAAAGGTGTCGTGATACTTGCAGACCCCGAAACATTCTCTAGGGTAACTGTGAATTCTGTTCCCCCATCGTGGACCAATGTTACCTTTATAACATCGGATACATTAGGATAGGCAAAACCATCATTCACTTCGGTAATACGTTTTACAGTCCCATTTTCATCGGCACCCGTATCTGGTCCTGTTTGTCGTGGAGCTTGATTCGGTCCGACTCCCGGTTCCTCATTGACTTCCGTTCCAGCATCCCAAAGACTTACCATTGAGGTAACATCACCAGTCAATGCATTGCCATTTTCATCGTAAAGGGCGATTCCCATTTCATCAAAACCATAAAACAAGTCATTGGATTGAACGAACATGGTGGCAAAGCTTAAATAATGTCCTTTACCCGCATTAAACGAAAAGGATTCTGAATTTCCCGGCGCTATAAATCCAGTAGTGCCATTTGCAAAATACTCCTTGCCTTCAAATGTGTTTTCAATAGTAACTACAAAATTGCCAGTTGTTATCTCTGTGGAATCATCATCATCACTACAACTTGTTAAACTAAATAATGTAGTCAAGGCTAAGAGCCTTAAAATTAAATTTGTTTTCATTTATTTATTTTTTGTTTAAAAAACATCGGAATATCGTCCCGACTTGGAATCTTGTCGGCTATGATTAGGGCACCTTACTAAAATGTGTAATAAGTTTTTTTACGGCAATAGTAAATTTCAGCGTTTTTGTTATCGGACGGGTATCGACTTCAGTTGGTAGCTTTTTGTTTAGAAACGTATTTGGTAATTCAAGGTTCTGAACGCAGTCAGACCACATTAAAAAGCAAACAAACTTAAGTTTACCTGTTTTTTTGTTTGTACTTCTCCCTCTATTGCGAAGTCATTTTTTAAGATGACGCAAGTCATTTGATTTACAACCAATTCATAGGATATTAGTAGGATGATAAAAAGCAATTGCCATGAAAAAAATAACAACATTAATTGCTGCTTTTATTTATATGGGCCTAAGCGCCCAACTTCCTGACAGTTTGGATTATGTTAGCCCGTTCCATGAAGGATTTGCAGCAATACAAAAAGAAAACAAATGGGCTTTTGTGGATGATACCGGAAACATCGCTATTGACTATAGGGATGACTTTTATTGGAATACAGATGCCAAAGCATCTTATAATGATATTAGAGCCATGGCCTACCCTCAATTTTCGAGCGGTAGATGTGTGGTTCAAAAAATAGTGGACGGTATACCAATGTTTGGTTTTATTGATACTACCGGACAATTAGTGATCGAACATAATTTTCTAAATGTTGCCCCATTCCAAAATGGTCTAACCACTGGAATCATTTTTGAAAAGGTTTTCCGAGGTAAAAATGAATTCAAGCTAGATATTTACGAGTTCAAGTTTCATGAAGTATTGATGGATGCCGACGGAAACATTATCGAGTTCCTGAACCGCAGGCATAACATTCAAATGACAAAAAGAAGATATAATATTCCCGAAATACGATCTAAAATTTTAAACGGAAACTTAATAGCGGTTGAAAAGGACAACCATTGGGAAATCAAAAAATTAGATTTATAATCAAACAGAAAGCGAACAAGTCTCGTAAACATTCGGAACTGGATTGTCTAAACTTTAAAGAATAGACAATCCAGTTCTTTTTAATTGATGACCTCGATTAGGCAACAACCTCTTCTTTTTTGTTTCGTTCAGAAACAATTTTTTCAATTAAGTCGGGCACTTTTTCAAATGCGGCCGCCAAACCGTGGGTTTTTCCTGCCTCCAAGAATGAGATTTCATCCCCTTTGGTTACCAAAAAGCCGATAGGCTGAATACCAATACCGGCTCCAGCACCTGCTCCTTCACCTTTTCTTGTTTTGCCTTCAACTCCTTCGCCTCCTCCAGAGCCAAATCCCAAACCTACTTTAATTACAGGCACACACTTAAATTCACCCAACTGAAAGGGTTCACCAATAATGGTCTCTGTTTTGGCCTCTGACTTGATAAAGTCAGTCACCTTGCTTAATAATTCTTCAAAATGTAATTCCATGACCTTAAATTTTTAATGATTAATAAATGTTTTTAGAATTCTGTAAGGTCTGTTTCGAATATCCACGACCAATCTGTTGTGGTTTTCAAAATTGATATGGAAAGAAGCTACATATTGATTGAGGAATACAAAAATGGGATACATTTTTGCATTGACCACATAATCGCCCGTATCCATATCCAAAGCAAATCGTTTAACCTCGAACGATTTTAACAATCGAACCATCTGCCTAAACTTGATCCTCCTCTTTGGTTTGGTTTTCTTGCTTTTGGTTGGTTTTGAAGGTTTTGTTAAGGGATAAAAACAGTGTTCATAAAAAAGTACTTTTAACCGTACTCTTAAAAGCTCTTTCTCATCAGATTCGAAACTCGCCTTTGCCAAGCCCCCTAAGCCTGCATAATACTTTCCTGTATCGGTATCAATAAAAATTTGTATTGGAACAAATAGTAGCCCAAGGGCAAGGAGCACAACTAATAATATTACCACGGTCAGTATCATTAGCTTTTTGCTGCAAAGGAACCATGACACTGCTGTTTATGCAATGATCTAGGTCAGGATAGCCTAAATAATTGGATAAAGTTGATAACTTTTTTTAGGCTGATTTTAAGACTGACCTAACTCATATTCCAAATCCATTTTTTATCGGTAATTTGATAGCAGTATTATACTGCGACCAATGAAGTATTCCTTGTTTATTTATATTATAACTTTCAATCTTTTCTCCTGTAGTGAAAACAAAGAGAAAACCTACCCGACCAAAATGCCTTTGACCGAGTCCGTATATGCATCGGCCACGGTTCAACCTGATAGTTTATACCAAGCTTATTCCATAGTAATCGGTATTTTGGATAAAACATGGGTCGAAGAAGGCGATAAGGTAAAGAAAGGTGACCCTATCCTTCAAATCACCAACACCTCGCCGGAATTAAATGCAGAGAACGCCAAATTGGCCTTACAGCTTGCCCGCGAAAATTATAGCGGAAATGCCGCTGTACTAAGCGGAATACAAGATGAGATTCAAGCTGCAGAACTCAAGTTCATCAATGATTCTATTAATTATTTCAGACAAAAAAATCTTTGGGACCAAAATATTGGCTCCAAGGTGGAGTACGATAACCGAAAGCTCAATTATGAACTGTCAAGAAACAACCTTAACCTGCTCCAAAGAAAATATTGGCAAACAAAAAACGAGCTCGAAACCCAATTAAAACAATCTGAGAACAATTACAGAACTTCGTTGACCACCTCGGAAGATTTCACTATAAAAAGTAAAATAAATGGTACCGTATATGCCATCTACAAAAATCCAGGCGAAATAGTAAATACTCAACAACCTGTTGCAGCTATAGGCAAAAGTGACAAGTTTATTATAGAGTTGTTGGTGGATGAAGTGGATATTGTAAAACTGAAAATAGGACAACAAGTATTCCTGACGCTGGACTCCTACAATTCCAAAGTATTCGAAGCCACATTGGACAAAATTTATCCAAGAAAAGATGAACGTTCCCAAACTTTTAAGGTTGAGGCATTGTTCAAAGACCCGCCCATTACATTATATCCTGGATTATCTGGTGAAGGGAACATTGTTATTTCAAAAAAGGAGGAAACCCTGACCATTCCAAAAGAATATCTCATCGATACATCCAAAGTACTTACAGATAATGGTGAAATGGAGGTTAGTGTGGGATTACAAAATTTGGATAGGGTAGAAATTTTGGACGGTATTGATGAAAACACCGCAATCTATAAACCTGAGCAATGATCAATTGGAGCGTGATATTGGGCATCGCCAAAACCCATCTTGTCACCAAGATGAAATCCACGGTTACCGCAACACTCGGGGTTACTTTTGGAATAGGGGCCTATATTACCTTGGTAAGTTTTATGACTGGACTAAATGGTATGCTGGATGATTTGGTACTCAACCAAACACCCCATATACACATGTACAACGAAATTCGTCCTTCGGATACCCAGCCCATTTCCCGTTACCAAGACTTTAAGGGTGCCATGAATTTTGTACACTCCATAAAGCCTAAACAAAACCAAGAAAAAATACACAATGCCCTCCCCATTCTAAGTTACCTAAAAAAACACCCCAATGTACGGGGAGCGACCCCCCAATTATGGGCACAAATCTTTTACCTGTCTGGCTCCATAGAACTTGGTGGCAACCTTGGAGGAGTGGATGTCATGGAGGAAGTTCGCCTTTCCAACATTCAGGATAACATTGTAGAAGGCACTCCGGAAGCACTAAGAAATAATATTAATGGGATTGTTTTGGGTGCTGGGCTAGCAAAAAAGATGTCCCTTTCCGTGGGAGACAGGGTTCAGATAAGCACTGTAAAGGGAGATATTTTTCCTCTAAAAATTGTCGGTATCTACCAAAGTGGAATCGCGGAAATAGACAATGTGCAAAGTTTTGCCAATCTGAACACCGTACAGCGCATATTGGGAGAGTCCGAAAACTATGTGACCGACATCAATATCAAATTGTTGAATATTGATGAGTCCGAACCGATGGCCCGTATCTTGGAAAAACAATTCAATGTAAAGGCTGTTGACATTAATGAAGCCAATGCACAATTCGAAACAGGCTCCAATATCAGGAACCTTATCACCTATGCGGTTTCCATCACCCTTCTTATTGTGGCAGGGTTTGGCATTTACAATATATTGAACATGCTCATTTATGAAAAAATGAAAGATATTGCCATTTTAAAGGCTACTGGATTTTCCGGTAAAGATGTACAATACATTTTTATGGCCCAGGCCTTACTAATTGGAGTTCTAGGAGGTGTTCTGGGGTTATTGATTGGATTTGGCCTTTCTCATCTTATAGACAACACCCCTTTTGAAACCGAAGCCCTACCCACGATAACAACATACCCTGTAAATTTTGATGCCACCTATTATGTGATAGGGATTGCATTTGCTCTAATCTCCACTTGTATAGCAGGATATTTGCCATCAAACAGAGCCAAAAGAATAGACCCCGTAAAAATTATTAGAGGAACTTAGCACCACATATGAACTTTGTACTAGAAGCAAAAAATATCAACAAGCATTTTCATAAGCCGAAGGACTTCCATGTGCTAAAAAATATTTCATTTGGGGTAAAACAAGGTGAATTTGCTTCAATTATGGGGAAATCAGGTTCGGGAAAATCCACCTTGCTATATATTCTTTCCACAATGGATACCGACTATACGGGTGAGCTGCACCTCAACGACCAACTTGTAACGGGTAAGTCTCAAAAAGAACTGTCAAGAATCAGAAACAGAAACATAGGTTTTGTATTTCAATTCCATTACTTGCTTTCTGAATTCAGTGTTCTGGAAAACGTAATGCTTCCTGCCAAAAAACTTGCAGAAAAGTCGCATGCGGAAATCGAGAAGAATGCAAAACAAAAGCTTGAAATGTTGCATATTGGCCATTTGGCCAACCAACGAGCCTCCAGAATTTCAGGGGGTGAAAAACAACGGGTCGCCATTGCAAGGGCCCTGATCAATGACCCTGCCATTTTAATGGGTGATGAGCCCACGGGAAACCTGGACAGTCATAACTCAGAAAATGTGTTCAACATCTTTAAAAATTTAAAGGAACAGCAAGGTCTGTCGCTTTTGGTAGTTACCCACGATGTAGATTTTGCCAACCGCACCGACCGTATCATAGAAATGGAGGATGGTATGATTATCCGACATTAAAGCAGGAATCACTGATTTTGTTTTGCTTGTTTTTTTTGTTGCCTTTCCAATTTTCTAAAGTATCCTCGGGTCAAAAAATTGTGCTTTAAGGCCTCCATGTTCTCATTGAATTTTTCGGTGCCTTCTTCGATATTCTTCATGGTTTTCATTAATTGATTGGCCAGAATGGTGTCGGCTGCAACCTTATTGAGAACTCCTTTACCATCCTTTATATCTCCTATTACCGAATTCAAATCTGTGGTCATCCTGTTTATATCATTACTTGAAACTTCCAAGTTTTGGATGATGCTTCTAACTTTTTGTGCAGACAAAGTGTCGGACAGTAAAACTCCCGCAACACCATCGCCTGAGTTAATGGCTTTTACTGTTTTTTGCAGCTCATTCAAAGTTGTATTCACCCGATTGCTACTTAGCTTTAAGTTTGTGATGGTTTGCTTCAGGTCATTGGCCATCACAGTATCGTTCAGTAAATATCCCAAAGTACCTTTCCCTTCCGTTAACGATTGGGTAATTTTTAATAAATCCGAGGTTAACAAGGCGGCATTTTCATTGGTAACACTTAACGTATTAAGCATGTCCTGGGAAGAAATCTTACTATAGGATTTTAACCTAGCACCATCTTCTATCAAAGAAGCCTGTCCCTTACCGGGCACAATGTTCACCAACATACTTCCTACCAGGCCATCGGAACCAATAGTTGCCACCGCATTGCTTCTAATGTGTGCTTTCATTTTTTTGTTGATGGCCATATAAACAATTATGGTGCTGTCGTTCTGCATTTCAATATTGTCCACAGTACCAATGTCAATACCCGAAAAACGCACATTGTTTCCAACTTGCAATCCATTTACATTACTGAATACCGCATTGACGGTGAATTTCTTCACAAACAGGCTCTGACCGTTTCCGATAAGATAGGCCGCAATTATCAACAAAACGGTCCCGAGCACAACAAAAATGCCCAGTTTCAGATTCTGCATTGGAGTTTTAGTTGTCATATCATTTTTTAAAAAAAGCATTTATTTTAGGGTCTGATGATGTCACCAGTTCTTGATAAGCACCTTCTGCATAATTAATTCCATCGACCAACAAAATCATTCTCTCGGAAATTACCCTTGCACAATCCACATCGTGTGTAATAATCAGTGCCGAGGTACCATATTTTTTTTGGATACTCCTCATAAGTCCAATTATTTCCTTGGCCGTTATGGGGTCCAGACCACTGGTAGGTTCATCATATAGTATCAGTTTTGGCTTTAGTATTATTGCCCGGGCCAGCGCAATACGCCTTTTCATACCTCCTGATAATTCTTCGGGCATTAAATCCATGGTATGGGCCAAGCCCACATTTTCCAGAGCCTCTTGCACCAATGGCAGCGTATCTGTAACCCCTTCAAACTTTTTTCGGTGCCGCCTCATCGGAAACTCCAGGTTTTCCCTTACTGTCATGGAATCGTACAAGGCACTTCCTTGAAAAAGGAATCCGATATCCGAACGAAGTTCATCCAAATCTACTTGATTTAAACGAGCTATGTCCTCACCCAAAACCTCAACTACCCCCCTATCTGGAACCATCAAACCAACAAGACATTTGATCATCACCGATTTTCCGGACCCGGATTTTCCCATCACCACCAAATTTTCACCCTTGCGCAACACCATATTAAAACCATTCAATACTTTGTTGTCACCAAAACTCTTATAAAGATCTTGTATTCGAACTACAATCTCTTCTGAGGTATTCTCCTTTTGAAGGGGCGCTATGTTTTCTTTTACATCCATTACAGTTCATAAAAAATATCAGATACGAATACGGCGATAAAATCCACCACAAACAAAAGCAGGGAGGCCATTACCACAGCTGTATTGGCCGCAATACCGACACCTGCGGTGCCTCTTCCCGTTTTATAACCCTTGTAGCAGCCGGTCAACCCTATTACAAAGCCAAAGAAAAAGGATTTTATGGTCGCCGGAATCAAATCTCCATAGGACAATGCGTCAAAAACGGTATTAAAGTACAACCTAAAGGATACGTTCCCTTTCATAAATTCAACTAAGGACGAACCAAAAAGGGCTATTAAATCTCCAAATACTACTAATAAAGGTAGCATTAACGTGGCGGCCAAAATTCGGGTCACTACCAAATATTTGAACGGGTTGGTGCCAGAAACCTCCATGGCATCAATTTGCTCTGTCACCCGCATAGAACCCAATTCAGCCCCAAAACCAGAGGCAATTTTCCCAGAACATATTAAGGCTGTAATCACTGGACCAACCTCCCTGACTATGGAAATACCAACCATATTGGGCATCCAAGAGACCGCTCCAAACTCAATTAAGGTGGGACGAGTCTGGAGCGTTAATACCAAACCAATAATAAATCCAGTAGTGGCCACCAATAATAAAGACCTGTTACCAACTTGGTAGCTTTGTTTAAGTAATTCCTTAAACTCAAAAGGAGGTGTTGCTGCTTGTTTAAAAAAACGCAGGGCGAAATAGGAAAGGTCTCCTATTTCAATAAAAAACTCCTTGGTCTTTTTGATCATTTCCAATGCCATGGCCATATGTATCACCTATTTCGGTCCTTTCAAAAATAGGTTTGTTGTGGTTGTTTTCAAATGACCAATGTCATTAAGAAACTTTCAATCAACGAGATGCAAACAAGAACTCAACCTTTTATTGATGCTGAATTTAAGATAGCCAAAAGATTGAAATGACTCAGGTCATTTACTGGATTTCATGATAACACTACCTTACTGAATAAAATTTAGCATCATGAAAAAGACAATTTTACTCATTGGATTATTCTTGGCATTATCAGGATTTCAGGCCTGTGGCCCCGTGATTGTTTCGCATCGATTGGCAGACCCACCACCCCCTTGGTTTTATCCGAATAGGGTTGAAACCGTTCGATATGTATTTTTTCCGGAGTTCAGTATCTACTATGATCTCTCAACAAGAAACTATATTTATTTAGATAGTGGCGTATGGAGAAGGAACAGGGTATTGCCTTCACGTTACCGCTCCTACAACCTGAATAGATCAAGATACGAGAGGGTACATAACTACTACGACGATAATATCGAGCGTTACCATAATCAAAACAATAGCAATAGAGGACGTAGCAATAAAAGTGTAAGCCGAAAGAATAATTAAACATCCTACACCAAACTTTTTGTTGAGTAATGTCATAAAAATTAAGTAGTATTAGTTCTAATTTTAATATGAACTAAAAATTAAGGTTATGCTTAATTCTGAGAAAATAGGAAACGAATTCTACCAAAACCTTGGAAAGTTATTTTATGCCGTAGCCATGGCCGACAACAATGTAAGGCCCAAAGAGGTGGAGCGGTTACGAAAATATGTACGACAATATTGGTTAGAGGTAGACAAATTTGAGGATGAATTCCATACAGATGCGGCCTATCAAATTGAGATTGTTTTTGATTGGTTGGATGAGGAGGAAAAAGACGGGGAAGAGTATTTTAAGGAGTTTAAGGAGTTCTACAAGGAACATCATGAAAAATTTCCGGAAACCATCAAGAAGCTGATTGTTGAAACTGCTGAGTCCATTGCTAGTTCGTTTGCTGGAAAAAATAGATCGGAGATGTTGACTATATTTAAGCTCAAACAGCTCTTTAACCACTAATATGGCAATAGCAGATTTTATAGATCACACCAATTTAAAGCCTACCGCTACTATTGCGGATATTCAAAAATTATGCGAGGAGGCCAAAACCTATGGTTTTTATGCCGTATGCGTAAGTGGTTGCCATGTGCCTATCGCCAAAAAGGCATTGAAAAATGGCCCCGTAAAAGTTGCTGCAGTAATTGGGTTTCCATTGGGAGCTATGTCTACCAAAGCCAAGGTATTTGAGGCTATGGACTGTATTGAAAATGGTTCGGATGAAGTTGATATGGTCATCAATATTGGATGGTTGAAGTCGGAGATGTACGATGCCGTTCGCGATGAAATCAAAGCTATAAAACAGGCTATCGGGGATAAAATCTTGAAGGTAATTATTGAAACCTGCTACCTCACCGAGGCAGAAAAAGAAAAGGCATGTGTTTTGGCTGTCGAGGCCCATGCAGATTTTGTAAAAACCTCAACTGGTTTTGGAAGCGGTGGCGCTACTTTTGAAGATGTAAAACTGATGAAAAGAGCTGCAGGAGACAAGGCAAAAATAAAAGCATCTGGAGGGGTCAAAGACAAAGAGACTGCCCAAAAATATATTGAGTTAGGTGTATCTAGAATTGGTACATCTTCCGGCCCTAATTTAATCAAATAAGAAAATCCATGAGCACGCATATAGAAGCTAAACCAGGCGAAATTGCCGAAACCGTTCTAATGCCCGGAGATCCATTAAGGGCCAAGTGGATTGCGGAAACATTTCTGGAAAATCCCGTGTGCTACAACCGAATTCGGGGAATGTTGGGCTATACCGGTACCTATAAGGGAAAAAGAGTCTCTGTACAAGGAAGTGGAATGGGAATGCCTTCTGCCATGATTTATTTTCACGAGCTTATCAACGATTATGGAGTCAAGAACATAATACGTGTAGGGTCTGCAGGATCGTACCAAAAAGATGTAAAGCTCAATGATGTAGTCTTGGCCATGGCCGCTTCTACCACTTCGGGCATGAACAATTCCAGGTTCATTAACTCGGATTATTCCCCAACTGCTGACTTTGATCTTTTTATAAAAGCCGTCAATTATGCTCGAGAAAACAACATACCCATAAAAGCAGGAAATGTACTTTCTTCGGATGAGTTTTATAGCGATGACCCAGAAGAATACAAGCTTTGGGCGCAATATGGCGTGCTTTGCGTTGAAATGGAAACCGCTGGATTATATACGATTGCAGCTAAATATAACATTAAGGCATTGACTATTTTAACCATTTCCGACTCTTTGGTAACAGATGAAAAACTCTCTGCGCATGACCGTGAAACCACTTTTAAAGACATGGTCCAAATTGCTTTGGCCGCTGCCATATCCTAAAGAAACTTTCAACAGTTGGCGCTTTTATTTAAATGGCAGGCCTGTAAAACCTGATTGGCCTTGCTCCCATCCCTGTAAATCGTTATTCCCTTTAGTCCATACTTCCAAGCAGTCTTATAAATATTGGAAACAGTTTCTTTTGAGGTATTTTTCGAAAGATTAATGGTTTTTGATACGGCATTGTCCGTATATTTCTGGAAAGCTCGTTGATGTTGCAAATGATATTCCCATGGAATCTCCAAGCTGGTTTCGAACACTCTTCTTACTTCTTTTGGAATATGCTTCAGTTGTTGAATACTTCCTGTACCCAGTACTTCTTCCCTAACCTCATCGGTCCATAAGCCCAATTCTTTCATTTTACCCACAAAAATCGGATTTACCTCCATTTGTGTTTGGTTTTCCAATATACCAACACGTTTGTAGGCCAAGGCATACAAAGGTTCAATAGAATACGAGGTGTCCGCGATTACTGAAATGCTGCCCGTAGGCGCTATACTATTGCATGTAGCATTTCTCATGGGTTTATTAGGGTAGAAAACACTTTTGTTCCAATTGGGGAACTCACCCCGTTCTTTAGCCAATTCTGCCGATGTCCTATAGCTTTTCTCCTGAACAAATTTCATAAGGTTTTCTCCCAGTAAAACTGCTTCTTCCGAGGCGTAGGAAATATTAAGCAAAGCTAACATTTCGGCCCACCCCATTATTCCAAGTCCAATTTTTCTATTGCTTTTGGTCTCTTGTTCTATTTGAGACAATAAATAATGGTTTGCCGAAATCACATTGTCCAAAAACCTAACGGCTACGACAATGGTATTTTCCAAAACCTTCCAATCCACTTCTCCCTGATCTCCTTCAAGTTTTACCATTTTTGATAAATTGATGGAACCCAGGTTACAACTTTCATATTCGAACAAGGGAACTTCACCACAGGGGTTGGTACTCTGGATTCTACCTAGTTCGGGTACTGGATTGTGTTTGTTTATTGTATCCAAAAAAATAAGTCCTGGGTCTCCTGTAGCCCAAGCTTGTGAAACTATTTGATCCCAGAGCTTACTGGCTTTGATGATTTTCGTAACCCTTTTTGTCCTCGGGTTTATCAATTTCCAATCTGTCCCACTTTGGACCGCCTTCATAAAATCATCGGTAATCCCCGCGGAAAGGTTAAAATTTTGCAATGTGTTACTTTCAGATTTTGAAAGGATAAACTCTTCGATATCGGGATGGTCCACATTCAAAATTCCCATGTTGGCTCCTCTTCGTTTTCCTCCTTGCCTTACATGTTCCGTTGCGGTATCATAAATTTTGATAAACGCCATGGGGCCCGAGGAAACCCCTCCCGATGATGAAACCATATCTCCATGCGGACGAAGCTGGGAAAAATTATATCCTGTTCCTCCCCCACTTTGATGAATCATGGCCATGTTTTTTAAAGTAGTAAATATGCTATCCAAACTATCTTCCACTGGTAAAACAAAACACGCGCTCAATTGTCCATTCGGTAGTCCAGCATTCATTAAGGTTGGTGAATTGGGTAAAAAATGGAGATTGGCCAGTAGGGCATAAAATTTATTTTCCCATTTTTTTCTATCCTCTTTTTCTACACTTGCCACATACTTGGCCACTCTCCAAAAAAGTTCTTTCGGGGATTCCACTATTTTTCCCTCCGTATTCTTCAGCAAATACCTGGCATTGAGTAATTGCTTTGCGTTTTCTGAAAGTTTCATTTTGTTTTGAGTGACATACCTGTTTTCTCCGTCAAAATTTCTTTTAATGCTTTTGTGGTAGTGGAATCTATCAAGTTCAACGCTCTAACACCACACAATTCCTTTACCATTCGAGCTCCCGCCAAAGTATTCGAGGCCACCCCGGTAACAATATCTGGAACCAGTTCAAAGGCTTTCATCAAACCATAAACAGCATAAGGGTCCGAAGCACTTAAAATAGTGCACTTAATATGTTCCCTTAGCGCATTTATGGCGACATCCCCATTGTAAGGCTCCAAAGGCGAGGCTCCAATTTCTATAATGGCAACATCAGCATTTTCTTGGGCTATTCTACTGAGCATCTGTTCAAACTTTTCTTTGTAGCGCTCTTTTGGGCAAATGGACGAAGGAAGTCCCACATCCACAAAATCCAATATCCTATCTGCCCCCACATCCTTAAAGGCCAAAATATCCTTATAACGTCCTGCTCCAGTTAGTTTTGCACCGACCACTTTATATCCTGCTTGCTTAAAAATGTTTGTTACAATTCGGGCTGATGTTGTTTTACCCGCTGACATAGAGGTTCCCACAAACACGATTACTGGTGTATTAAAAGGAATCCTAGGTATCTTCTCAACAAAATCATCCATAGTTACTTTTTTGCCATCCCTAAAGGCATGCCCCTTATAAATCACCTTGATCATTTTGGGAATAAACATGGACTTGGACGTCAATTTCCCCAGAAGCCCTGCACCCGTAAGCACCGTCATTTTTAAATCGTCCGCTACATTTCTCCAGCTCCCGGTGGCTTCCAAAGTAGCATAACGTTCCCCTAATGCGCCGACAATATGCTCGCCAGCTATAACCCCTCGCATCCTACCATTGGGAAGTTCCATTTTTAAGCTCTCCCCACCTTCGTTCAAAATTTCACAAACGATATAATCGCCTGTTCCCCATTTGTCCCTGGGCAACGCTTTTAGTTCGAATCCTTTTTCTGCCAAATCGGATATTCGGGTCAATGATGCATAAATATATTTGTGGTCCATAACAAAAAGTTTAATTGTCTCCTGCTTCAGCCAGCATAAGAAGAGCCAGTAATGCTGTCCTAACCGGAAACTCGTCCAATAAAATGTGTTCGTGTTGGGCATGGGCCCCATCCCCTGTTGTACCCAATCCATCCAAGGTGGCGGTGTACAAACTTGTGGTATTGCCATCCGACCCTCCACCTGCGGTGGCTTCTTCCAAGTCCAAGCCTAAAAGGCTTCCTTTTGCCTTGGCCAATTTCCACAGCATACGATTACCTGCCGTATGCTCCATTGGGGGTCTTCCTATTCCTCCTTCTATATGTACTTCAACCTCTGGCAAGGTAGGTTTGAGAGAAAGAATTTGTTCTGTAATCCTTTCTCCATCTTTTTTGTTCAACACTCGGACATCCACCACCGCTTTGCTTTCTGGTGCAATTACATTGGGCGAGACACCGCCTTCAATCATCCCTACATTGACCGTAATACCTTTATCAAAATCGTTCATGGCATATAACTGCTGTACCTGATGGGAAAGCTCTACGATAGCACTGGCTCCTTTTTGAGGATCTAATCCAGCATGGGCAGCTTTACCTTTTACGGTAATCGTAAATCGTCCAAGGCCTTTTCTGGCGGTTTTCAGTTTACCCGTCAAGCCCAAAGGAGGCTCCATAATATAGGCACGCTCACAAACTTTGGCCAATCGTTCAATGGCGCTTCGGGATTCCCTGCTTCCAATTTCTTCATCGGAGTTGATTAAAATAACCGGTGTTAGGGGCAAGTTCAGATTCAATGCATCAATAGCCTTCAAGGCAAAAATGATTTGGGTGAGCCCCGCTTTCATATCATAAACACCAGGGCCGCTCAAAGTTTGGCCATCTTTTCGCAATGGCATCTTCTTTAGCGTATTGAGTGCCCAAACGGTATCACAATGGCCTATCATTAATTGTGAAGCTTTGCTTTTATCCCTATTTAAAGGTCTGGCATATAAAAATCCACCTGTTTCCTTTCCTGGTACATGAAGTGTATAAAAACCAAGTTTCTTCAACTCTTCCGCAATAAATTTTAAAATCTGATATTGGGACTTAGGGTCACGTGAAGGTGATTCCAACGAAACAAGTTCCTCCAAAAAATTCAACATTTCCTTCTCCCTTGATTTGAGCTGATTCAAGATACCATCTGCAATATGTGTTACCTTGGAAGTCATCTTTTAAAATCTTTTGGAAAAGGAAAATTGTAGGTTTCTTCGATTTTGGCAAAACGACCATATGAAATATATGCCAGCAACGGATTATTTTTTAATTGTTCTTGTTCGTCCTTTTCTGAAACCCTCAAATAATCAATGTGCACATAGGCCTCTTTTATTTTTCCCGTTATGATGCTATTCTCACCAAAACCATCAATAATCTTGAACAATTCACATTCCAAGTACAAATAAGCATCCTTTACCAAAGGGGCATCCATGGAGGCCGCTTTAATCAAGGGCAAGGCTTCTACAATTTGTTGTGATTTGGCCAATGCTTCCGTTCTGGGCGAAGCGCTCAAGGAAGTGGTTGTTACTTGATCAGGTGTAGGGAAGCTCACTGTGAATTCTCCAGTCTTTTTTACATTTTGATATGTCCCATGCCTAGGGGTACACACAAATCCAAAATAGTTGTCAAACCCAAGAGGGGTTGCCATATGTTTTGGAGCCAGGTCATAACCATCCCTTTCTTTAGTCCCCACCACCACCAAAGGAGCCACTGTGAATATCCTATCCCATATAGGATTACGGGTATCCAATGAAACGTATTTTTTATCCTGAAGAAGGTCCATGACAACTGCTTTGGTCTTTCTAAAAATACAATTATGAATCAGGGTCTCCTATGACCTAAATCAGGAACACTTCTAGGCAAATAATAGGGTTATCAAATATTTATAGTACAGAATTCAAGTTAACATGAATGACCTAAATCATTTCAAATGAAAGTATTGTAAGCTAGATTTGAGATAATCCATTACGATGGGTTACATCACCACATGAGTAAGTAAATGGGAGCAAAATGTCTACCAATTCCGAATATAAGGACACCAAGAACTATGAGAGGAATATGGATGAAAGTCCAAAACCTCCCAAAGGGAGAAGCAATATAAGTTGGATATATTGGGTAGTTCTATTTTTTCTTATAGCTTTTCCATTTTTCACCAAAAACGTTGGGGCATCCAAAGAAATTGGCTGGTCTAAATTAGAAGATACCCTTTTGGCCAAAAACGCCATTGAAAGGATTATTGTCATCAATAAAGAGGTGGCACAGATATACCTTAAAAAAAGTTTTCTGGATGACCCGGATTTCAAAGAGGACAATGACGGTTTACTTTCCTCTAACTCGGGACCCCAATACTACATCACCATTGGTTCCGTCGAAAGTTTTGAGAACAAACTACAAAGAGCACAAGAGAATGCCGGTATATCTGAAAAAATTGATGTACGGTATGAAAATCGGACCAATTTAATTACGATTTTATCATGGTTATTACCTTTAGCTTTTTTCATCTTTATTTGGATGTTCCTACTCCGAAGAATAGGTGGAGGAGGTAAAGGAGGTAACCCTTTGTTCAATTTTGGGAAATCAACGGCAAAACTTACCGAAAAAGGAACCAAAAGCAAGGTAACCTTTAATGATATTGCCGGCCTCAAAGAAGCCAAGGCCGAAGTAATGGAAGTTGTGGATTTCCTTAAAAACCCGGAAGATTACACCAGGTTAGGTGCTAAAATCCCCAAAGGTGTCATGCTTGTAGGACCACCCGGTACGGGAAAAACCTTGATGGCCAAAGCTGTTGCGGGTGAAGCTCAAGTTCCTTTTTTCTCCATGTCGGGTTCCGAGTTTGTAGAGATGTTTGTTGGAGTTGGCGCATCGCGCGTGCGAGATTTGTTTAAAAAAGCTAAGGCAAAAGCACCAAGCATTATTTTTATTGATGAGATTGATGCTGTTGGACGCTCTCGAGGAAAAATCAATGCATTTCAAGCCAATGATGAACGCGAAAGCACCTTGAACCAACTACTTACCGAGTTGGACGGTTTTGGGGATAACACAGGTGTTATTGTTTTGGCCGCCACCAACCGCCCCGATGTGCTGGATAAGGCACTTTTACGCCCAGGAAGGTTTGATCGTCATATTTATTTGGAGCTGCCCAACCAATCGGAACGTGCTGAAATTTTTAAGGTTCATATCCGTCCTTTAAAACTTTCAAAAAATGTAGACATTGAAGTTCTGGCCAAATTAAGTCCGGGATTCTCCGGAGCAGACATTGCCAATATTTGTAATGAAGCCGCCCTAATTGCTGCAAGAAATAAAAAGAATGAAGTGGAGCAAGAGGATTTTATGGCCGCAAGAGACCGGGTCATTGTGGGGATGGAGCGTAAAAGCAAGATCATTTCTCCAAAAGAAAAAGAAATTGTTGCCTACCACGAAGCCGGTCATGCCGTTGCAAGTTGGCACCTAAAACATGTAGATTCCCTTGTAAAGGTTTCGATAATCCCTCGGGGGAAATCACTCGGAGCTGCTTGGTATTTACCGGAAGAGCGGCAAATTGTAACCAAATCGCAATTTATAGATCAGCTGTGCGCCTCGCTTGGTGGAAGGGCCGCGGAGGAAATAATCTTTAAAGAACCCTCATCCGGGGCCTTGGACGATCTTGAAAAAGTAACCAAACAAGCCTATACCATGGTGTCCTACTATGGTTTGGATGATGAAATAGGCCCTATCAGTTTTTATGACTCTACAGGTGATAACGAACGTTTACTTGGAAAACCCTATAGTGAAGATATGGCCAAGCAAATTGACCATGAAGTACGTGATTTGATCATATCTGCCTATGAACGAACCAAAAAATTACTGTTACAACATAAAGAAGAGTTAAACAATTTAGCACAACTGCTATTAAAAAAAGAAGTGGTAGATAAAGATGATCTTGAAAAACTCTTGGGTAAGAGAGGTGAAAAATTATTGGGTAAGGGTACTGAAAAACCAAGTAACCCCAACTTTCTGGTAAATTATTTTAATGATTAAAAGAACAAATTTAGAGAACCATTCAAATAAGCAGTTACAAGCTTTTTTGAACATAAAATAAAGAGTCATGGAAAATACATTAATTTACGATTTGGACCTCCATTTTGAACACAAACAATGGGAACGTGAGCTTGAATTTTGGAAAGACGAGCTAAAAACTTTTAAGAACCGATTAAGTGAACTTATTGGCCGATACGAAGACCAAAAAGTGCTTGCCAAATTGGAACATTATCAAAATGAATTCATTTTACACGAAGGGGTCATAAACGATCTTAAGGAAACCATCGAAGAGCACGAATCCAATATGGCCGAACATAGTAAGGTGGGTGAAGAGGCTTTAGATGTCTCTTTAGTTGAAAAGCATGTGAAATTTAGAAAGAAAATGGAAGCCCAACGTCAAATCTATGCTGAGCTTAAAAAGGATTTTTTTGAATTTCTAACCGAATACTGGACATAGTCACATGACATTCTTAAAATCCTAAGGCCGTTATCTTCAACATCAATCTATACTCTGTGTCACCTATAAATGACCAGGGTAAAGTCACCTATGTAGTTACTCAAAATCACTCAAGGTATAGACTTTTTATTTATGCATGGAGTCCAATGAAACAGGCAACTCAAACAGCTCAAGGGAAAAGTATGGCAAGGCAGCCAATAGATGATCAAAAATATCGGCCATTACGTATTCATAGTTTTCCCAACGTTTGTCGGAACTAAATGCATAAACCTCCAAAGGAATACCTTGCGAAGTAGGCTGTAATTGCCTAACCATCAAGGTCATTTGCTTGTTAATAGCGGAATGACTTTCAAGATAATTGGTCACGTATTTACGGAATACACCAAAGTTGGTCATGTTTCTTCCATTTACCAATAGTTCCTTATCAATTTCGTTTGATTCGTTATAGGAATTGATTTGCTCATTTCTAGTGTTGATATAAGCTCCCACCAACTGAATTTTTTTTAATCCCTCTATGTCTTCATCCGTTAAAAACCTGATACTATTTTGGCGGATAACCAAAGACCTTTTTATTCGTCGACCACCCGAAGCCTGCATACTGCGCCAGTTTTTAAACGAATCGGAAATCAGGGCATAAGTGGGTATTGTAGTGGTGGTCATATCAAAGTTCTGAACTTTTACAGTGGCCAAACTTATCTCGACCACATCACCATCGGCACCATACTTTTCAAATGTAATCCAATCACCAATGCGGACCATATCATTAATAGTAACCTGAATACTGGCCACAAGACCTAAAATAGAGTCTTTAAATATCAGAAGGATTACTGCCGAAGCGGCACCGAGAGCGGTGAAAAATTTCCATACCGTGGTATCGGTAACAATGGCAAAAATGGTCAACAAACCGACTGCCCAGGCAAAAATCATGAAAACCTGAACGTAACTATCTATTGGTTTATCCTTAAATCTGGAAAGTGTTTTTAAATAGCTATTTACGCTTTTAAAAAACTTCCGGAAAATAATCAATATTAGAAAAACGAAGAGGATTTTGGTAGTCTTCAATGCAATATTCTCGGCATAATCGAAGTCTATAAAGGCCACTGGAATAAACTCAAGGACAATTATAAATGGCACAATATGCGCCACATACCTAGGCACACGGTGGGCTACCAAAAAATTATCAAAATTGTTTTTGGACTTTCTAGCTATTTTAACGGATAAACCCCGTAAAACTTTCCAAATAAGCACATCCAAAATCAATACAAGGATTAGCACCCCAATCAAAAGAAGAAACAGATTGAGATAAGCGGCCAATCCCTCCCCCATTCCGGTTTTTAAAAGATAATTGTACAGTAAACGACCTAGGTCTTTGTCCATAGTTTTCCATTGAAGAAATACAATACAAAATTAAGGGATTTAATCCACCTCCCAATAGAAGTAAATTATCATTTTATGTAAGGGCTAATGGCTATAGAGCAAAAAATAATTCGATTAAAAAACCAAAGACATTTAACTAATCATAAAATACCATTTAAATCCTGCCGTTTTAGGCAAAAAAATTATATTTGCACACCTAAAATTCCAAAGGCCCACGTGGTGGAATTGGTAGACACGCTACCTTGAGGGGGTAGTGTTCGAAAGGACGTGCTGGTTCGACTCCAGTCGTGGGCACGAAAGAAAACCGCAAGAGATTGCGGTTTTTTTGTTTTAAACACTCCCTGAAAAATCCTTAAATCTTTTCCCAAAACACTGATATTTATAAGGAAGAATCTAAATTTTATGATAAAAAACTAGGATGACGTCTTTTAAATCGTAAATTTGTTTAACGTTTAAACTTAAAAGATGAACAACGTAAAAACTTCCTTTAGTATTCGAGACATGGAAAACCTGTCAGGAATCAAGGCCCATACCATTCGAATTTGGGAAAAGAGATACAATTTGTTCAGTCCCGAACGAACGGATACCAACATCCGCACTTACAATCTGGAAAGCCTACAAAAGTTATTGAACGTTACCCTTCTTTATAAGAATGGGTATAAAATTTCCAAAATTGCCAAGTTAGGTGATGAAAAAATACCTTTACTGGTCAACGAAATTATTACTCTAAAAAGTGAAAAGAGCCACGCCATAAATTCTTTTAAATTGGCGATGCTCAATTTTGACCAATCGCTCTTCCTAAGTACCTATAACGAACTGATGGAAGAAAAGTCGTTCACTCAGATTTTTAATGATGTCTTTATTCCATTGTTGAACGAACTTGGATTATTATGGCAAACCAATACCATAAGTCCTGCCCACGAGCACTTTATATCTAATTTAATCAAACAAAAAGTATATATCCATACAGAGAAACTCCAGTTTGAGGCCCCCACAAAAAATGACGAGGTTTACGTGCTGTTTCTCCCTGAGAACGAAATACATGAATTAGGCCTTTTGTATATTAATTATCAGTTGGCCTTACATGGATATAAAACCATATACTTAGGACAGACAATGCCTATTGATAGCCTAGAAGATTTGCTCAAATATTACCATAATATAAGGTTTGTCTCCTATTTCACCGTTTCACCGACAAAGGACGATATTGATGATTATTTTAAAAAGTTTGGAGAGGTATTGAAGAAGTCTCCAGATTCTAAACTTTGGGTTCTCGGCCACCAGATTCAAGAGATTGGTGAAAATAAGCCTAAAGGACCCATTAAAATATTTAAATCTATTAATCAACTGATAGAATTGCTCTAATCCCAAATGAAAAAAGTAATAGTTATTGGTTCTGGTTTTTCATCGCTTTCCGCTTCCTGTTATCTGGCTAAAGCTGGGTACGAGGTAGAAATGTTCGAAAAAAATGATACCGTCGGAGGAAGGGCAAGGCAGTTGGTTAAAGATGGCTTTACTTTTGATATTGGCCCCAGTTGGTATTGGATGCCCGATATTTTTGAAAAGTTTTTTGGTGACTTTGGCAAAAAGACTTCCGATTACTATCACTTGGACAAATTGAATCCTGCATATAAAATTTTCTTCCAAGACGATATTGTTACCATTGGTGATTGTATGGAGAGTATTTGTGAAGAGTTTGAACGTATCGAGGCTGGTAGTAGTGAACACTTGAAACAGTTTATAGGCCAGGCACAGGAAAACTACGATATTGCTATAAATAAAGTAGTTCTTCGTCCGGGTCTTTCCCCGTTGGAATTGGTAACCAAAGAGACGGTTTTAAAAGTTGACCAATTTTTTAAAACCATTAGTCAGCAAGTACGAAAACGGTTCAAAAATCCAAAATTAGTTAGCACATTAGAATTTCCCGTACTTTTTTTGGGAGCCAAACCAAGTAACACTCCATCCTTTTACAGTTTTATGAATTTTGCAGACTTTGGTTTGGGTACTTGGCACCCAAAAGGTGGTATGTACGAAATTATAAAAGCTATGAAAAGCGTGGCCGAGGAACTGGGCGTTACCATACATAACAATAGTCCCGCAACCCATATTTTAGTTTCGGATGGAGAAGTTTTAGGCATTCGGAGCCAAGGAAAAAATCATTTAGGTGATTATGTAGTGAGTGGTGCAGATTACCATCACTCCGAGACTTTGCTCGATAAAAAATATAGACAATATTCCGAGGAGTATTGGGACAAAAAAACTTATGCCCCATCTTCATTATTGTTTTATATCGGTTTTGATAAAAAGTTAAAAAACATCAATCACCATAATTTGTTTTTTGACACCGATTTTGAAAAACACGCCCAAGAAATCTATGACAACCCGCAATGGCCCAGTAACCCATTGTTCTATGCCAATTTCCCATCCGTAACAGATGCATCAATGGCTCCCATAGGAAAAGAAACAGGGTTTTTCTTGGTACCCATTGCTCCTGGGTTGGAGGATACACCACAACTACGAGACCAATATTTTGATATTGTGATGGACCGATTTGAAAATTTAACCAAGCAAACTGTAAAAAATTCAGTAATTTTTAAGGAAAGTTTCTGTGTTAACGATTTTATTGAGCAGTACAATTCCTATAAAGGCAATGCCTATGGTTTGGCAAACACATTGCGCCAAACTGCTTTTTTAAGACCTAATCTCAAAAGTAGCAAAGTAAAAAGCTTGTTCTTTACCGGTCAGTTGACCGTTCCCGGACCAGGGGTCCCACCATCCCTGATATCCGGTAAACTGGTGGCTGATTTAATCATTAAAGAAGAAAAAAGATGAAAACTATTTTTGATAACGTTTCTTATAGCTGTAGTAAAATTGTAACCAGTTCCTACAGTACCTCTTTTTCGTTGGCAACCAAAATGTTGGCTCCTTCCATCCGTTTGGATATTTACAACATCTATGGATTTGTACGTTTTGCAGATGAAATTGTGGATACGTTCCACGACTACAATAAAAGAAAACTGTTCGATGCTTTTGAAAAAGATATGGAACAAGCTATCGAGGATAAAATTAGCCTGAATCCAATTTTAAATTCCTTTCAACATACATATCATAAATACGACATCCCCCATCACTTGGTGGAATCCTTTATGAAGAGTATGCGAATGGATCTTACCAAAAAAAGGTACGAGACCTTTGATGAATACCGTGAGTACATTTATGGTTCTGCCGATGTTGTTGGGTTGATGTGCCTTTGTGTTTTTGTAAAAGGGGACAAAGAGAAATACGAAGAGCTGAAAGAATCAGCCATGGCTTTGGGTTCCGCCTTTCAAAAAGTAAATTTTCTTCGTGATTTAAAAGCTGACTACGAAGATTTGAACAGGACCTATTTTCCAAATACCGATTTGATGGAACTTGATGAACTGTCCAAAAAACGTATCGTAGATGAAATAAAGGCAGATTTTGCACTTGGATACTCTGGTATTATCCATCTCCCGGAACAGGCAAAGTTTGGCGTATATACGGCTTATCGTTATTATAAAAAGTTGCTTCAAAAATTACAGAGCACTCCTCCCTTGGAAATTAAAAACACACGGATTCGTGTGCCCAATTATCAAAAATTTGGACTATTGGCACAATCTTATGTTAATTATAAATTACAATTGGTACAATGAAAGTAGCACTTTGGATATTGATATTTTTGGCAACCTTTTGCTTTATGGAATTCATGGCTTGGTTTACCCATAAATATGTAATGCATGGTTTTTTATGGAGTCTCCACAAAGACCACCATAAAAAAGATCATGATTCGTGGTTTGAGCGAAACGATGCATTCTTTATTTTTTACGCTATAGTGAGCATGACGCTATTCTACCTAGGCAGTTATACTACTTTTTGGTATGGATGGCCTTTAGGTTTTGGCATACTTGCTTATGGAATTGCCTACTTTACAGTTCATGATATTTTTATCCACCAACGCTTTAAGATGTTTAGAAATGCCAATAATTGGTATGCCCGCGGGGTAAGAAGAGCTCACAAAATACACCATAAACACTTGGGGAAAGAAGACGGGGAATGTTTTGGGATGCTTTTGGTTCCCTTTAAATATTTTAGAAAAAAATAAACTACTCCGCTATTAGTTTGTCCAAGAGAGACCTGGTTTTATCGGAATTCCAATTGGCAGCACCAGTTTTGTCCACCACAATATTACCTTGCTTATCAAGAATATAAGTAACTGGAATACTGCTGCTCTCCAGTTCTCGTGGCGTAGTGGAAGCTTGAAAATACACGGGTAAATTATATTCTTTTTTCTTTAGAAATGCCTCAACTTTTTGTTTTTCATCATTGGCCACAAAAGCAAAGGTCACCTTATCACCATAATCCTCATACAGTTCTAAAAAGCCAGGTAGTTCAGCCACACAAGGCGGACACCAAGTTGCCCAAACATTAATTACCACTACCTCACCTTTTTTGGATTGTAGATTAGTTTGCTTACCATCCAAATCAACAAGGTTCCAATTATAATCTTTCAAAGTGGTTTGTTCGTCCTTGTCAATAGTGCTAGGACTTAGCACAGTCACCACGATTTTATTTACCCATACACGTGGGTAAAAACCCAAGGGGGTAAATAATATAAGGACAATGGCCAAAATCCATATTCCATTGCTGATCTGTTCCTTCGTAATTTTCATTCTGCAATCAATTCATCCAATAGTTTATATACTTTTCCTGTGCTCCAATCAGAAATTCCTTCTTCATGAATCACAATGTTTCCCGATTTATCAATCAAATAAGAAGCAGGTACTTTGCTAGCATCAATAGGCATTTTATCACCTATGATCAAATACGTTACGGGAAATGTAAACTCATGCTCTGCAATAAAGGCTTCAACAGGCTCCCTCTCCTCATTAGTGATGATATAGAAATCCAGCTTGCCTTTATATTTGTCGTATAACTCTTGAATACTTGCAAGCTCGGCTTCTGAAGGCAATCGCCATGAGGCCCAAAGGTTGATCAGGATTACATTGCCCCTTGATTTTTCAAAGTTGAAAAAGTTCCATTCTTCATCCTTTAGTTTCCAATCGTAATCGTTGATTTTTTTCTGCTCGGTTTTTTCGATGATTCCAGGAGAAAATGCAAACACTCTGTTCAACCAAATTTTCCCGTAGTAACCAATTGGAGTCACAAAAAACGACAGGATAAAAAGAATCAGTACTACATTGAGAATGGTCTTTTTACTAATCTTCATTGAAAATTATTTATCAAAAATTAAAAACTCCTGACATCTTAAACAACATCAGGAGTTTTTTACAGATTATTTTAAATACTATTAAGCATTCTGTTTCTTAATCAAGTTCAAGGCCGAACCTTCGTTGAACCACTTGATTTGAGCATCATTGTACGAATGGTTTGTAATTATGGTATCCTTACTTCCATCGGCGTGCACCACTTCAAGTGTCAAAGGTTTGTCCGGAGCAAACTCTGCCGCATCAACAATGTTGAATGTATCGTCTTCCTGAATCAAATCGTAATCATCCTCATTGGCAAAAGTCAAAGCCAACATTCCTTGTTTCTTCAAGTTGGTTTCGTGAATTCTTGCAAAAGATTTTACAATAACAACGGCAACACCCAAGTGCCTTGGTTGCATAGCTGCATGTTCTCTTGATGACCCTTCTCCGTAGTTGTGGTCTCCCACAACAACAGTCATGATTCCTTTTTTCTTGTATTCACGTTGCGTATCCGGAACACCTCCGTACTCTCCTGTCAACTGGTTTTTTACGAAGTTGGTTTTTTGGTTGAAGGCATTTACCGCTCCAATCAAAGTATTGTTGGCAATGTTATCCAAATGACCTCTAAAACGCAACCATGGCCCTGCCATGGAAATGTGGTCAGTTGTACACTTACCAAAGGCTTTAATCAGCAATTTCATCCCTTGAAGGTCACTTGCCTTAATTGGAACAAAAGGCTCCAACAATTGCAGGCGCTCAGAGTCTGAAGCTACCTTAACCTCTACTCCACTTCCGTCTTCAAGTGGATCTTCGTATCCGTTTTCCTTTACTTCAAAACCTTTTGGCGGCAATTCCCATCCTGTTGGTTCATCCAACATTACTTCTTCGCCATCTTCGTTGATCAACGTATCTGTCAACGGGTTAAAATCCAAACGACCTGCAATCGCAATTGCTGCAGTCATTTCTGGTGAAGCCACAAATGCATGTGTATTCGGGTTACCATCGGCACGCTTTGCAAAGTTTCGGTTGAAAGAATGCACAATACTGTTCTTTGGAGCGTTCTTTGGGTCCTCATAACGGCCCCACTGACCAATACACGGTCCACAGGCATTGGTAAATATCTTGGCATCCAATTTTTCAAATATCTCAAGGATACCGTCACGCTCGGTAGTATATCTTACTTGTTCCGAACCTGGGTTGATACCAAATTCAGCTTTTGTTTTTAATTTTTTGTCCAAAGCTTGTTGTGCAATGGAAGACGCTCTCGACAAATCTTCATAAGAAGAGTTGGTACAAGAACCTATCAATCCCCACTCAACAGCCAAAGGCCAACCATTTTCGGTGGCTTTATCCGTCATTGTTCCTACTTCTGTAGCTAAATCAGGGGTAAATGGACCATTTAACAAAGGCTTCAATTCTGAAAGGTTAATTTCGATAACCTGATCAAAATATTGCTCTGGGTTAGCGTACACCTCTGGGTCAGCAGTCAAATGTTCTTTAACCTTGTTTGCCTCATCGGCAACATCTTCTCTATCCGTAGCCCTTAGGTAGCGCTCCATAGATTCGTCGTAACCGAAAGTTGAAGTTGTTGCTCCAATTTCAGCACCCATGTTACAAATGGTTCCTTTACCTGTACAAGACATAGATGTTGCACCTGGGCCAAAATATTCTACAATAGCGCCTGTTCCACCTTTTACGGTAAGAATTTCAGCTACTTTCAAGATAACATCCTTTGGGGCTGTCCAACCGGAAAGTTTACCTGTCAATTTTACACCGATCAATTTAGGAAATTTAAGCTCCCAAGCCATTCCGGCCATTACATCCACAGCATCTGCTCCTCCTACACCAATAGCGACCATTCCCAAACCACCAGCATTAACCGTGTGAGAATCGGTTCCAATCATCATACCTCCTGGAAACGCATAATTTTCCAATACTACTTGGTGAATAATACCAGCACCTGGTTTCCAAAACCCAATACCATATTTGTTAGATACAGATCCCAAGAAATCAAACACCTCTTTACTAGTTTCGTTGGCATGCTTTAAATCTGCGGCAGCACCATCTTTAGCTTGAATCAAGTGATCGCAGTGAACCGTTGTAGGCACTGCTACTTTATCTTTACCAGCTTGCATAAACTGAAGCAAGGCCATTTGTGCCGTTGCATCTTGACAAGCAATTCTATCTGGGGCAAAATCAACGTAATCCTTACCTCTTACAAAGGCTTTTTCAGGTTTACCGTCCCAAAGATGGGAGTATAAAATCTTTTCGGAAAGAGTCAGGGGCTTACCTACCAATTCACGGGCTTTTTCTACACGTTCCCCCATGGAAGCGTAAACACCCTTAATCATGTCTATATCAAATGCCATTGTACAATTGAGTTTTTTAAGATTTTCGTAATTCGGTAAATTTACTAAATCGAGTAGTAATTTGGAATTAGAATCGCACTAAATAAGTGTTGACTTTCTTATTTTTTACAACAATTCCGTGATAATTTTTTCCTCAGTGATACCTTCAGCTTCTGCTTTGTAGTTTTTTAGTATCCTGTGTCGAAGAATTCCCAAGGAAACTGCCTTAACATCCTCGATGTCCGGAGAGAATTTTCCATGGATGGCTGCATGTGCCTTGGCAGCTAATATCAAGTTCTGTGATGCTCTTGGTCCAGCCCCCCAATCAATGTAATTTTTTACGTAATCAGAAGCGCCTTCTTGATCTGGGCGTGTTCTGTTTACCAATCTTACCGCATAATCCACAACATTATCCGGTACAGGAATTCGCCTAACCAAATGCTGTACTTCTATAATCTCGTCTGCATTGAAAAGTGTATCTATCCGGACCTCATCATCGGTAGTAGTGGATTTTACTACTTGTATTTCTTCTTCAATTGAAGGGTATTTTAGTTCTATGGCGAACATAAAACGGTCCAGCTGTGCTTCCGGTAATGGATAGGTTCCTTCTTGTTCTATTGGGTTCTGGGTGGCCAGAACAAAGTAGGGCCGCTTTAACTTGTATTGTTTCCCAGCTATGGTTACAGCCCTTTCCTGCATGGCTTCCAGCAAAGCGGCTTGCGTTTTGGGCGGTGTCCTATTGATCTCATCCGCAAGAATAATGTTTCCGAAAACGGGTCCCTTTATAAATTTGAAGTTTCGGTTTTGGTCCAATACCTCGCTTCCTAAAATATCGCTGGGCATTAAATCCGGGGTAAATTGTATTCTTTTAAAGTCCAATCCCAATGTTTGCGCAATGGTATTGACCATTAAGGTCTTTGCCAAACCAGGAACCCCGATCAAGAGGGAATGTCCTCCTGTATAGATGGATAACAGTATTTGTTCAATCACCTCTTCTTGGCCTACAATGACCTTGGCAATCTCTTTTTTTAAGTCTTGGTGTTTTTTTACCAGCTTTTCTACCGCATCTACATCCGACATATATTTATTCCTTTACCCAATTGTTAGCAAAACCGCAATCTCGACTTTCAGCATCTACATGAATGTAAGTATCATCGATATGCTCTTCCATCCATTCCTTTATAGCTTTGAACTGCTTTTCCCTTAACGCTAGTTCCTGAATTTTCATGTAATCTTTTGCGAAATCTGCCTCATGCTCGTCATAACGATTGGAAATCTTCATGATCTTAAACTTGGGAGGACCTCCTCTTTGGTCATCTTCACGAATAGGCCTAGATATTTCGCCATCCTTTAAATCCCTTACTTGGTTATAAAGGGTTGGGTCCATTTTAGTAAGTTCAAAACGGGAATCAAAATTTATGGGGTTACGAAGTAATCCACCATCAAACTTGGTCTCTTTCTCATCTGAAAAATTCAAAGCCGCCTCGGCAAAAGTGTACTTTCCATCCAAAACCTGTTGACGGATAGTGTCCAGTTCATGGGTTGCTTTATCAATCGCACTTTGAGGAATCTTTGGAATCATAAGTATGTGCCGAAGGTCTAATTCCTGACCTCTTATCTTTTCAATGTAGATG
This sequence comes from Flagellimonas lutimaris, assembly GCF_003581615.1. Classification (GTDB taxonomy): domain Bacteria; phylum Bacteroidota; class Bacteroidia; order Flavobacteriales; family Flavobacteriaceae; genus Flagellimonas; species Flagellimonas lutimaris. The sequence goes on along the minus strand of NZ_QXFH01000071.1, from coordinate 71,539 downwards.
ATATGATATCCAAATGAAGTTTCAAAAGGCTCCGAAATCTCTCCCTCTTGAAGACTGAAGGCAACATCCTTAAATTCTTTTACAAATGGAGTCTCCTTTGTCATGCTATAGAATCCACCTTTGGATTTGGAACCTGGATCTTGAGAATACAAAATTGCCTTTACATTAAAGCTGGCATCGTTCTCCAACACATCTTGCCTAATCTCCTTTAATTGATTGATTACTTTCTGCTTTTCTTCTTCGGGAGCTTCAGGCAGCTTAACGATTTGGGCTATTTCCAATTCAGCACCAAAAACAGGCCTTTCATCTTCCGGGATTTTGTAGAAAAACTGGCGCACTTCTTCCGGTGTCACCTCAATTTCTTCAACAATCTTGCTCTGCATTTTTTCCGAGAGCATTCGCAATTTGTTGATTTCAAAAAGCTCTTCACGGAAACTTTCCATATCTGCCTTTTTGTAGTAACTCAACATCTTTTCAACACTTCCAATTTGTTGGGTAAGTTGCTGAATCTGTCTATCACTTTGGGCATTTACCATATCATCGGAGACCAACAAACTATCCTGCACAGCTTGGTGTGCATAAAGCCTATCTTCCATAAGTTTACCCAAGAGACTACAACGGGTAATATCTTCTGTTGATGCGCCTTGGTTTTTAAGGTCGATCAAGGTTTTATCAATATCCGACTCCAAGATCACATAATCCCCTACAACTGCGGCAATACCGTCCAATTTTACTTTTTTGGTCGAGCTTGTGGAATCTTTTACGCCCATTGCCTCATCGGTTTCCTGTGCTTGGACCATTCCCATCATTGCAATAAATACAACGAAAAGTCCTTTAATTTTCTTTATCATAAACCTCAAATTCGTTCTTCTTAATAGCTTCATCAATAATTTCGGTTTCCAGTTTCTTTACGTAATTCAATCTTCGCCGGTTCAAAATCAATTGCTTTATATCTGGCTCCACATAATCGAACGGAGCTGTTTCATTGACTTCCAATACATTGGTCACCAAGCCCAAATATACCTCTAAGGAATCTTGTAGCTCAAAAAATTGTGATTTTTTTAAGTGGGTTTCTTCATTTGACCGAGTTAATGGGGGAATTTCTTCAATTACCCGCGTGGCACTTACCCAAATGGAATCGTTAAAATGTATTTTTTTGAACTGAACCGCTATGGAATCCAAATATCTTTTATCGGAATCGTCCCATTTTTTTATTCTGTCCTCTACACCATCCCTGTCTAAAAATTGATTGGACATACCTACAAACCTAAGCTGGACCAATTTTTCATTCAGCTTGAAATTTTCCTTTTCACGTTCGTAGAATTCTTCTAGCTGACTTTTAGTGACGGCCGTGTCCTGGGATTGATTTACCAAAGCCTCAATATAGGCCCTAGTGTATAGGTCTGCACGATAGTCCGAAACCAAACGGTCAAACTCCGCCAACTTTTCATCGGGCAAATTTATTTTTGATTTGGACAATAATAACTGCTTGGATGCCCAATTATTGATGTAATTGGTCACAAAAATAGTACTGTCCTCATCCGTCATGTCATCACGGATAAAAGAGGCAACATCCTCTTTGTATAAAAAAGTATCGTCAACCCTTGCCAATGGTTCTTTCTCTTCGACCTTATTAAACATACCCTCGCATGAGTAAACTAACATTGCTGCCAAGGCACAAAGGAAGTACAGCGTATTTTTTTGGAGCTTAAGCATTTCGCAAAAATAACAATTACAAAATCCCCTACAAGAAGGTTCTAATTTCATTAACAGATTTTTTAGTAGAAATAGATGGCCAGAAATCGCTACTTTAGTACAAAACCAATCCAAACATGAAGTACACTACCGAAATTGTGGTTGATGTTCCGCGGGAGGAATTTATCAAAAAAATGGACGACCCCGAAAACATGAAGCATTGGCAACAGGGGCTTATTGGCTACGAACAATTGTCCACAAATCCTGGACAAGAAGGTGCACGCATGAGTCTTAGCTATAAAATGGGCAAACGAGAAATGAACTTAGTGGAGACCATTATAAAAAGGAACCTGCCAGATGAACTGTATATGACCTACGATACCAAAGGAGTCCATAACATCCAAAAGAACTATTTTAAGGAAGAAGGTGACAAAACCCGATGGGTTTCTGAAACTGAGTTCCAATTCTCTGGATTTGGAATGAAACTTATGGCATTTTTCATGCCGGGCGCTTTTAAAAAACAATCACTAAAATATATGCAAGATTATAAGGCATTCGCCGAGAAAGGTGAATCTGTGCTTAACTCATAAAACACAATGGAAAAACTTTTGGATAGAAAAATTAAAATTATTTGGGATTTTAGAGGCCCAGCTGCAGCACATACTGCCGAACACTACCTAAAGCACCTCAAGGAATTTGTAGAAGTAGAAGAATTAAAATATGACCTTGGTGGCGTAGAGCATTTTAGTCCCACCCATAGTATTGCTTATTTAGTAGTTGCCGAGTTTGAATTGGAAGAAGTACGAAGCATACTCAAGCCTCATCGGGGCCAAGTGTACAACAAGGAAATTTAAAAGTTTGCGCCTATGTTGGATAGGTTTGTAAGTTTAAGTTTATTGGTGTTGGTGACATCTTGCTCCAGCAACCCTCCAACCAACCCTTTGGTACAAGCGCTTTCATCACAGAACACCAAAATTAAAAATGTGATGGATGATCTTGAAGAGCATGAGGTGCAAATCCGATACACCCAAATTGACCGAAGAAACGACAGTATTATTTTCACTGATTTCGATTTTCAGGTCGATGAAAATAACTATTTCTACCCTGCCAGCACCGTAAAGTTTCCTGCAGCAGTAGCCGCTTTGGAAAAACTCAACGAAATTGATTCGTTCTCCATCAAAACCCGGTTTTTTGTGGAAGGAGATTCGGTACAAACCACATTTGCCAAGTCAATTTCAGAAATTTTTTCCGTTTCGGACAATGCCGCCAACAATCGGTTAATCGAATTTTTAGGGCAGGATGCCCTGAATCAAAGAATTCAAAAAAGAGGTGTTCCCCCCATTCGGATTGCCCATCGTTTATCCACTAACAATGCGGATGATGTGACCACAAAACCTCTTGTATTTTATCTTAATGATTCCACAACTTCATTAAGCAGCCCCATAATAAACTCGGCGATAAATCCCCTTGACTTAAATAGAATAAGAAAAGGGATCGGATTTATTGCCGATGAATCATACCAAGAAGGACCTTTTAATTTCAGTTTAAAGAATTATTATCCCATCAAGGCTCAAAGTGCTTTATTGAAACGTATTATTTTTCCAGAAGCATTTCCAAAGGAACAGCAGTTCAACCTGAGCGTCAATCAACGTAAGTATTTGTTGACCGCTATGCACACGCTACCTTCAAAACTTGGGTATGACGCAGAAGCGTTTTATGACAGTTATGTAAAGTTCTTCATGTTCGGGGATAGCACGGAACCAATGCCCAAGCACATTAAAATTTACAACAAGGTAGGTTATGCTTATGGCACACTTACAGATTGCGCTTATATTAAAGACACAAAAAACAATGTCGATTTTATGGTCACTGCAACCATACTGGTCAACAGCAACGGTATTTTTAACGACAACACCTACGAATACGACGAAGTGGGCATACCATTTTTAGCACAGTTAGGTAGAGAGCTTTATCAAATGGAATTGGCCCGAAAAAGATAATAGGACCAAAATAAAAAAGCACCGCAATGCGGTGCTTTTCAACATCAAAACAAACAACCTTTAATTAGTTGGGCATTACAACGTCCTCAATAATATGGATTACTCCGTTTGAGGCTACGACATCTGTTTTGGAGATTTTACTCCAATTTCCATTGGCATCTTTTAAATAAATGCCATCGTCCTTTTTCATAGCAGTTAATTTCCCACCGTTCAAAGTTGTAAGTTCTGCTTTTCCATTTCCTTTAGTCAATGCAGCAGCTACGTCGGAAGCCATTAACTTACCCGGCACCACGTGATAAGTTAGAATTGCAGATAACTTTTCCTTGTTTTCCGGTTGCAATAGGGCATTCAAAGTTTCAGAATCGATTTTGGCAAAACCGGAATTAACAGGAGCGAACACGGTAAAAGGTCCGTCCCCCTTTAGTGCGCCGACCAAATCGGCGGCTTTTAAGGCTGTTACCAATGTTGAGAAGTCATCTACAGAAGCAGCCACATCTACAATATCGTTTGATTTTTGAGCTGTGGTTTGTTGCGTGCCTATCAATATTGTAAAGGCAACTAAAGCAAAGATTAATTTTTTCATTTTTTCTGTTTTAAATTTTTAATGATTATTGTTTTAAAGCGCTTTCTACTATTATTTACACATGGTTTTACCTAATGGATGAAGACCGTGGATTTTTATCATATCTTTAACAATAACAATGAAGAACAGTTTTGAAGACCATGAGGTAATCACTCGTTTGATTTCAGGTAACGACACGGCCCTCTACCAGTTATATGATAAATATTCCGGAGCGCTTTACGGGGTAATTCTCCGTATGTGCAGAGATCGGACAAAGGCAGAAGACCTTCTTCAGGAAACTTTTGTGAAAATCTGGAACAGTATCGATACCTATGATGCTTCCAAAGGAAGGTTTTACACCTGGGCCTATCGGATAGCGCGCAACACCACGTTAAATTCGATGCGCACCAAGGACAAGCTCATCCAAACCGATGATTTGAGTGTATATGATAATAAGGAGACGAACGAAGAGGTACCGGACTATACGGAACTAAAAGGTTCCATAAAAACACTGGAACCCCATCACCAAAAAGCAATAACCCTGGTGTATTATAGAGGTTATACCCATAAACAGGCTCACAAGGCCATGGGCGTACCTCTGGGCACCTTTAAGTCTTATGTAAGACAGGCTTTAAAACAATTGAGGGAAACCTACACTAAGAAGTTGGTTTATATTTGGATCTTTTTAGAATTAATGGCATGATGGAAAAGAAAAAGATATTGGAAGAAGGACTTCTAGAGCTTTATCTGACCGGAGAGCTCTCAGAGGAACTAACGGATGCTGTTGAAGAAGCCCTTGAGCAAGACAAATCGCTCAAGGAGCATTTTGATGCGTTGGAAGCCGATTTTGAAAGAATGGGCATGGAACAGGCCATAGCCCCGTCAACTGCGGTAAAAATTAGGCTAAATAATACCATTGATCAAACAAAAACAACAAAAACGAACTGGTTGCCCTTATCGATTGCGGCAGGTTTTGCTTTGATTTTTGGCCTAAGCACCTTTTGGTTATACGTTAAGTGGCAAAATGCAGAAAGCAACTTAAGTACGCTTCAATCACAGACCAGTCAATTACAGCGTCAAGTGGGCAACCTAGAATCAGAGTTTAGACTCACTTCCAATCGTTTTAAAAGCATCAATAACGCTGATGTTCTTCCTTTGGTCCTCTACGGAAACCAAAAGGCACCCAATGGAAAAGCAGTAGCCTACGTTAACCATAAAAGTCAACTGGTACTTGTTAACCCCAAAGGACTGCCCTCATTGCCAAAGGATAAAACGTATCAAATGTGGAGTGATGTTAATGGTGAAATGATCAATATGGGAACTTTAAACACCGACAACGAGCTAGTGCCTCTAAAGTATATTGAAAATGCCGAATCGTTAAATATCACTATTGAACCAGCCGGTGGGAGCGACCACCCAACGGTGGAAGAATTAGTGTCCTACGTCATACTATAATCGACCAATTTCTGAATATTTGCAATCAAAAGTGGGACATTACTCCGATAATCAAATTCTTATCGGCAACATCCCACTTTCTGGACTAGAATCATTTAAAATCATGAAACTTTATCCAACCATTTCTTCTGGTTGCACGTTCCAGGTTCCATTTGCCAAGAGTACTTGGTCAAAATCAATTCCTTCAATAGGCTTTAATGTTTGACTTGCTGGGTCCCATTCTATTTTTCTTCCCAATTTCCAAGACAAACCTGCCATATGCGCAGATATAGCTTCATCAAAACCTTCTTTAATACCGCAACTTACATTTCCTCCATTTTTTATCACGCTCAACCACTCACGCATGTGGAGGAAGGTAGAATCTACACGAACCCCGTCAATATAGGTCCACATAAGCCCTTTGTCTGCAAAATATTGTGATGTAGCTGATGAAACGGCATCCGTAGCATTGGCCGCCGGATCATATTGATAGATAGGCACATTGGGCCTCATTTTTTCAGCTTCAAGCATATCGGCATATCGGGTGGATGCACCATCAGGCCATACGGTCAATCTATTACCCAGTTCCATGGTAGCATCGTGCCCCATTAAAATCGTAGGTCTGTTAAATCCGTTGCCCAAAGTAGCACTATAGCAGAAGGTCATACCTTTTTCTTTGCCTTTGGTTTGACTACTTCCTGTACTATAATCCGGAAATTCCATGTTCACTTGTATCACATCCGGAACGTTCCTTCCATCATTATGAGTGTAAATACCACCCGAAGCACTAACGGAAGTTGGAATACCCATATTGAGCACACAATTTAAACGATCATAATCGTGGGTCAACAAATCTCCAGAAAGTCCAGAGCCGTAGGCCCACCATTTACGCCATCTAAAAAAGTGATTTTTATTGAAAGGTACTTTTGGTGCTGATCCTAGAAATTGTTCCCAATCAATGGTCTCGGGACTGGCCTTTTCGTGGATATCGTAGTTCCAAGCTCCATTGTCATCATTCCTATTTGTATTTGTTTGAATCAAGGATACATGACCTAGCGTTCCTTTTTCAACAATATCACGGGCAGTGCTAAAACTCAATGTTTGTCTATGCTGGTGACCTACGGCAAAAACCGCATCTGATTTTTGAGCAGCCTCACGCAACGTATAAGTCTCACTAACGGTGTGAGTCATAGGCTTTTCTACATAAACGTGCACATTGTTATTCAAAGCTTCAATGGACATAGGTGCGTGCCAATGATCTGGCGTTGCAATTACCACGGCATCCACCTCACCACTTTGAATCATGTCCTTATAGGTCAAGTATCTTTTAATCTTATTATCATCGGTAGAAAACGAGTTGATGAACTTTTCTGCTCGCACATCGAACACATCGCATATACCTACTAGTTTTACATTGAGTCGTTCTTGTGCTTCAAAATCTTCCAACCTTTTATTGTTGGGGTCTTCTTCGGCCGCCAAACGCATTTCTTCTTTCCATTCATCGGTAGCAAAACCCAAGGCTCTTGTTAATTGTTCGCCTCGAATACCAAAACCAATTACACCAATTCGAACAGGGTCTCCTCCTATTCCAGGAACCGCAGGTGGCAATGAAGGTTTTATATTGAGTTGTTCCAATATTTCCGAGCGTTTGTTTCTTGACCCAACAGCAGTTGCGGCCCCAGCCCACCATACAGCTCCAAGTACGGGCAAGCCTCCCAATCCTATTAAAAGGTCTCTTCTAGTCCATTTCATTGTTCCTGAGTTTTAAGTTTGTTTTTTCTAAGGTAATCCAGGCCGAAGTACGCGCCAGTTGGTAATTGATAAATTACAATAATTGCCACAAGTTCAATTAGGTTCTTATTGACAAACCAATAGTTCCCTTCCACATTCATTTGTGTTAAACCAGGGAACGGTGGATGCGCCAGAAAATAAAGCGCCAATAGACCAACACCCACAATGGCTCCGATACGTTCAAAAATTCCCAACGTAAAGGTTACTCCTACAATCATAAGGGCTACAATGTTCAAAGTATCCACCCAGCCAATGGTTGCATCTCCTAAGAGCATCGTAAAAACCCCTTCAAATGGTCCTTGTGCGGTGGCCAAATACCCAAAGGATGTCCATTCGGGATTGTACATCTTTACCACACCTTCAAATAAAAAGTGCCACCCTATAAAAATTCGAAGCAGGGTAACACTTGCTTTCAGCTTATTTTGATTTTGGTTCATAGTTATTATAGTTAATTGTACATAATCTTTGCGTTATCTTCTTTTTCTGAGCTTGGAATCATGAATTGGGATACACCTGAATGAATGATACTTTTTTTGAAGTATTAAAAGTACCTATACCCATGTATAATTAACATGACCATTGTCAGTTTTAAAAAACAGAAAAAGATACAAAATAGATTTTAAGTGCTTAAAACACTTTAAGCCGTATCTATTTTAAGAAGAGTTAAAAGCAATGTAAAGACATACGGTCACCTATGTATGAATATTGGCAACTATGCTTTAAAAAAAAGTATTGTCTTTGGCGGAAATTTAGGCAGGCTCCCCGAACAAGTCATAATCCGAAGCATCCGTGATTTTAGTGTTCACAAAGTCCCCGATTTTAACGTAATGTTTAGTGGCATCAATAAGTACTTCGTTGTCCACATCAGGTGAATCGAATTCGGTACGGCCCACAAAGTGGTTTCCTTCTTTTCTATCGATAATGCAACGAAAAGTTTCCCCGATTTTCTTTTGATTCAATTCCCAAGAAATTTGGGATTGAATTTCCATGATAATATTGGCTCTTTCCTGTTTCACTTCTTCGGGAACATCGTCCTCCAAATTATAAGCGTGGGTATTCTCTTCGTGGCTGTAAGTGAAACAACCCAAACGCTCAAAGCGCATTTCCTGCACCCATTTTTTTAAGGTCTCAAAGTCTTCCTCTGTTTCTCCAGGATAACCAACAATCAATGTAGTTCTAATGGCCATTTCGGGTACGGCTTCCCTAAAATCCTTCAGTAATTTAGTTGTTTTGGCCTGAGTGGTACCGCGACGCATACTTTTAAGTATGGAATCCGAAATATGCTGAAGCGGAATATCAATATAATTACAAATCTTGGGCTCGCTGTGCATCACTTCCAAAACATCCATCGGGAAACCTGTTGGAAAAGCATAGTGCAAACGAATCCATTCAATTCCTTCAACTTTGGCCAAGGCTTTAAGTAATTCTGCCAAGTTTCTTTTCTTATACAGGTCAAGACCGTAATAGGTAAGGTCCTGAGCTATCAAAATGAGCTCTTTTACGCCGTTTGCTGCCAACTTTTCAGCCTCGGCCACCAAATCTTCAATGGGTGTGCTCTTATGCTTTCCACGCATCAAAGGAATTGCACAGAAAGAGCAAGGTCGATCACAACCTTCGGCAATTTTAAGATAAGCGTAGTTTTTGGGTGTAGTCGTCAAACGTTCACCTATCAACTCGTGTTTGTAATCGGCACCCAGTGCTTTCAACAAATTGGGAAGATCACTGGTACCGAAATACTCGTCCACATTGGGAATTTCTTTCTCCAAATCCGGTTTGTAACGTTCGCTCAAACAACCCGTAACAAAAACCTTGTCCACATCGCCTGCTTCTTTGCGTTGCACATAATCCAAAATAGTATTAACGCTTTCCTCTTTGGCATTGGCAATAAATCCGCAGGTATTGATCACTACAACATTGCCTTCCTCTTCATGAGCTACCTCTTTATTGTTGGCACGTAATTGTCCCATTAATACTTCGGAATCGTAGACATTTTTGCTACAACCCAAGGTTACTACATTGATTTTATTCTTTTTGAGTGATTTTGTGCGCATAGATCTTTTAAATGGAGTGCAAAAATACAATAACACAGGGCATTACATCGAATTGCCTGCATATTTTTAGCACTTCTTCGTTAAACCAATAGCCCCGATTGTAGTCAAAAGTCTAAATTCCAGCACCATGAAGCATTTCTACTTACTATTTCTTACAGGTTTGTTCCTTATTTTGGGTTGCGCTTCTGACGAAGTAGTAAGTGACCCTGCTCCTAACCCTGAAGAAAGCCAATTCTACTTTCCTCCTTCCAGAACAGCTGAATGGGAAACAGTGTCTCCCTCGGATTTATCTTGGAATACTGATGCAGAACAAGAACTTCAAGACCTATTGGTTGAAAAATCCACCAAGGCATTTATAATTTTAAAAGATGGAAAGATTGCAGTGGAATGGTATTTTGATGACCACGACCAAAACACGAGTTGGTATTGGGCATCCGCAGGAAAAACTTTGACCACATTCACCTTAGGTTTGGCCCAAGAAGAGGGTTTACTGAACATTGAAGGTTCCTCATCGGACTATTTGGGTGAAGGTTGGACCAGTTTAACCACGGAAAAAGAAAACTTGATCACCATTTGGCATCAACTAACAATGACCAGTGGCATGGATGATTCAGAATTTGATTGCGTTACGCCAGAATGCCTTACGTATTTGGCAGATGCGGGAACTCGCTGGGCCTATCACAATGGGCCCTACACCCTTTTACAAAGTGTTGTCTCCAATGCCTCGGATATGGGTTGGACCGATTATTTTAATTCTCGCTTAAGGGATAGAATTGGCATGAATGGATTTTGGTTTTCCACTTCGGGGACCAACAATGTCTATTTCAGCACAGCTCGTAGCATGGCTCGATTTGGCCTACTAAACTTGAACAATGGTGTTTGGGATGGAGAAACTATATTAGCTGATACAGATTATTTAAGTGCCATGAAGAATACTTCCCAAAGTTTAAACAAATCTTATGGGTATTTGTGGTGGTTGAACGGCAAAGAAAGTTATCGTGGACCGGGTCTACAAATTGAATTTGAAGGTATGTTAATTCCTAATGCGCCTAATGATTTGTATGCAGGGTTGGGCAAAAATGACCAAAAACTATACATCGTCCCCAGTGAAAACCTTGTGATTGTAAGGATGGGCGAAGATGCTGGTGAAAATTCGCTCGGCCTCTCCAGTTTTGATAATCAGCTTTGGGAAAAATTAAGTGCCTACATCGATTAGTTCTGATACCCTTCTGGAATTTTTCGAGCCTTGGTCAGCTCTTCAAATGCCTTTCCAATGCGAAGCAAGTGTGCTTCTGAAAATGGTTTTCCGATAAAGGTCAAGCTTTCGGGCTCGCCATCAGTTTTGTACCCCATCGGAATGGTCAGGGCCGGATATTCTGCCACAGCGGCGTAGCCTGCATGGTAATTATTGATACTCAACACGGCATCTAGCTGCTTGTCTTCCATTATTTTGAAGAAGGCTCTTCCTGATTCTTTTAAATCCTTTTTTATTTTTTCAAATTGTTCTGCGGTGGTCGAATCTGCCAAGATACCATCAAAACGAGCTTGTCCATAGGGTATCCTAACTAGAGAATCTTGCTTGTTGAAGATGACCACATCCTCCACTGATTCTACTTTCACAGCGTCCCTATCTTTCACCTCTGCGTTCAAATAAGCACGTAAATCCTGTTCCATATCCAAGTTCAACAAGGTGGTGAAACCTTCCAATGGAATATTCTCTGATTCAAATTCTATGATTTGCGCCCCTGCTTCTCGCAAAGCTTCCACATTGGCAGCATAAATGGAATCCCTTTCCATTAAGCTTGTCATTACCCCAAGACGGGTTTCTTTAAGAAGCTCAGGATGCATCCAAGCGGATAAAATTCCGGGTTCTGCACTTATCGATTTATAATCTGCCTCATCCTTGCCCAACATCGCATCCAAGAGAATAGCGTTGTCCGTCACACTTTTGGTCATCGGACCAGGGGTATCCAAGGTACTGGAAATAGGTACGATTCCAGTTCGGCTCAATAAACCAATGGTTGGTTTTAATCCTACCACTGAACTCTGGCTCGATGGGGAAAGTATACTCCCTGAAGTTTCGGTTCCCACGGCACCAACTGCATAATTGGCCGCTGTGGATGTTCCACTACCTGCACTGGAACCTCCTGTATCAAAGACTCTCCTACCGTAAGGATTCAAAGTTTGTCCACCTACGGCACTTTGTCCATTGGGACATACACCACATATAAAATTGGCCCACTCGCTAAGGTTTGCCTTCCCCAATATCAATGCTCCTTTTGACTTCAAACGTTTTACGATAAAAGCATCATCAGTCTGGTTTTCCTTTAGAGCGATGGCACCAGCCGTAGTCTTCATTTCGGCTGTTCCGATATTATCTTTCAATAAAATAGGCATACCATAAATAAGGTGGTGGGTCCCTTTGCTTTCATCCAGCTGTCGTGATTCTTCCAGCACATTGGGATTCAGTGCAATTATGGTATTGAGGGTTGTATTGTTAGGCAATTCATATTTATAGATTCTGTGCAAATAGAACAACACCAAATCTTCGTAGGTAAACGCTCCTGAATCTATATGGTTTTGAATGGTTGGAATATCCTGCTCCAAAACCAAAGGTTTCATTTTTTCGTATTGCTCTTCAGTAAATTTGGACACTTCATCGTACAAGGGTAAAAACACCTCGTTCTTATCCAAGACCTTGCTCTGGATAAACTTATAGCGCATCCGTGGACTTTTGTTATCCACACTAGCAGCTACTTCCGATGAATCATTGTAAGGTGTCCATAGGACAATATCTTCCTTTGGTTCCGAGTTTTTTTGTTTACATGAAATGAATCCTATCAGTAGAAAAGAACAAAAAAGGTATTTGTACATAGTAGCTTATATTTTGAAAAATGAGTCGACAAATTCATATTTATTGAACACCTGAAGATCTTCAATACCCTCGCCAACTCCGATATATTTTACGGGAATCTGGAATTGATCGGAAATACCTATAACAACTCCTCCTTTTGCGGTTCCGTCCAATTTGGTCACAGCCAGACTGGTTACCTCGGTCGCCTTAGTAAATTGCTTCGCTTGTTCAAAAGCGTTTTGTCCCGTAGAACCATCCAACACTAAAAGGACCTCATGTGGGGCATCTGGAACAACCTTTTGCATTACTCGCTTTATCTTGGAAAGTTCGTTCATCAAATTGACCTTATTGTGCAAACGTCCAGCGGTATCCACCAAAACCACATCGGCATTTTCCGCCACAGCAGAGTTTAGGGTATCAAACGCTACAGAAGCAGGGTCACTTCCCATTTTTTGTTTTATGATGGGTACATCAACTCGCTTGGCCCAAACTTCCAATTGGTCAATGGCTGCTGCTCGAAACGTATCGGCTGCTCCTAAAACCACCTTCATTCCCTTGTTTTTAAACTTATGGGCCAGTTTACCGATCGTAGTTGTTTTACCTACACCGTTTACGCCCACCACCATAATCACATAAGGCTTTTTATCCTTTGGGATGGTAATTTCACTGTCCTCCCCTGCTTGGGTTTCAGAAAGTAGTCCGGCTATTTCTTCACGCAAAATGGTATTGAGTTCATCGGTTCCCATGTATTTATCACGAGAAACACGCTCTTCAATGCGATCAATAATTTTTAGAGTGGTATTCACACCTACATCTGAAGTAACCAGGATTTCCTCGAGACTATCCAGCACCTCATCATCCACTTTGGATTTACCTGCTACAGCTTTCCCCAACTTACCGAAAAAACTGGTCTTGGATTTTTCGAGCCCCTTGTCCAAGGTCTCCTTTTTGTCCTTTGAAAATATATTTTTGAATAAGCTCATCCTATGTTCTTTGAGAATAGTCAAAGATAGGAAAGTAAGGGGAGTTATGTTAAGTCAAAATGCACCCAAAATACAAGTATCGCATAAACATAATCTTATTTTATAAAAAAGTACAAACCTCAATTCCTCAAGGTTTTGCCGATGTAATGCATACCTACACAACAAATATTAGAGTGCCTTGGGACACTTGTTTACTTTTATCTTGGTTTAGTTCTCTCAAAATTCTATGAAAAATCCAATCAAAAGGATAGTAATATTGTTGTTGGCATTGTTTTCCATAACAATTACAGCACAAGATACATTTTCGGATACCTTTAGCTCGGTATCATACGCAAACAATGATGGAACCCAAAATTGGTCCTCCAATTGGCAAGAGTTCAATGATAACAACAATCCTGCAAATGGTTATATAAGGGTAACCAACAATGAGTTAAGGTTTGCATATATATGGTCTGAAAATATTAGAAGATCGGCAGATTTAAGTTCCTATTCTACAGCTTCCTTGTCTTTTGATTGGCGAACATCCAGTCTTGAATCAGGAGAGACATTAGTAATACAGATTTCCTCCGATGGTTCATCATTTACCACTCTGGATACTTTTTCGGGTACCCAAAGTGGAACTTTTGACCAAGATATCACCGCCTACATATCTAGTAATACCACCATTCGTTTTAGAAAAGGAGGAAATGACTGGTCCGGCAACAACGATCGCGCATATATTGATAATGTTACCATTTCAACAACATCCGTTCCTCAAACCGATTCAGATGGAGATGGAATAATCGATGTAGTTGACCTCGATGATGACAATGACGGAATCACTGATGAAGAAGAATATTGTTCTTCAATTAATGCTTCTTTCCTCACCTCATCGGATGTGGGAGAAAGATCTGTTGTTATCAACCATACGGACACTGGATATTTGAGACTTGATTTTTCATCTATGGACAATTCTTTTCAATTGGATATTAATGGATCTACAATTCACCCTTCTGTTTTGGAGTTTGAAAACGGGGCATTGGATGCTGGTGATGAATATTTTGTGTTCCAATCGGATGGAAGTTTTATAAGTCAACCTTGGGTAGCCAATTCCAATGGTGTACCCAGAATACGATTGGTTGTTAATGAATATGGCCAAATAAGTCTCTATGGTAGCCGAACTACCTCTTCCACTACATTGGAGCTTATGGAAGCCCAAGGGGGAACTCCCTTTAACACCATTCCCTGGATACCCGGGAACAATAATACTTTTACGCTCACTAACCAGGCTGGTCCAGGTCCTGAGGGTTTTACTGGAGAATTGTTCGCAAGTGCTATTTGCGATACGGATGGAGATGGAATCAGTAATGAGTTTGACCTAGATTCTGACAACGATGGAATTTATGATATTGTCGAATCCGGTGTATTGAACGAAAGTGGCGTTACGGACAGCAATAACGATGGTAGAATTGATGGAGCCACTTCGAGCTCAGGCTCAAACGGACTGTTCAATGCAATCGAAGATGTTGATACGGAGTATGCAATTCCTTCCTATTCCATTTTGGATTCTGATGCCGATGGAAGTTATGATGCTTATGTGCTAGATGCCGATGGTGACGGATGCAACGATGTACGTGAAGCAGGATTTACCGATACTAACGATGATGGTTATTTGGGACCTAATCCTGTTACCATTGATGCCGAGGGAATAGTGACAAGCGGTTCCGATGGTTATACAACCCCGGCCGACAACGATTCCAATACTACCTATGACTACAGAGAAGCAGGTTCAGCACCAAACATTACATCCCAGCCAGTAAATACAACTACATGTCCTGGGTGCACAACAACTATATCTGCTACTGTAACTGCGGACAATTATCAATGGCAGTATTATAATGGCGGCTCTTGGCTCAACCTTTCAGATTCTGGGGTGTACTCAGGAACAACCACCAACATATTGACCATCAATCCAACACCAAGCGAAAACAATGTTCAATATCGGTTATTGACCGGCAATGATGAATTTATTTGTGGCACAACAACCTCTAATACCGCCACGCTTTCCCTTAGGGTTAATTCGGTGGTCACCAACAGGAGAATTACATACAGAGTCAATAAGAATTGAAAGGAATAATTTACTCCATAAAAAAAGCCGCTAAATAGCGGCCTTAATATTTTATGTAAGGATTGTTTTCCTTATTTCTTGTTCAACCAGTCATTAACCATTTCTGGTGCCATTACAGACTCCACAAAAGTGTATGCTCCAGTTTTTGGAGATTTAACCATTTTAATGGCCTTTGTCAATCTTTTGGACGATGACTGAAGTGTTGCTACTGTTTTCTTTGCCATGGCTTATATTTTTCTGCCTTTTACTTTGTAAAAAGCGATTACTTAATTTCTTTATGAACTGTCATACGCTTAAGAATAGGATTGTACTTTTTGATTTCCATCCTATCTGGCGTGTTCTTTTTGTTCTTTGTGGTAATATATCTAGAAGTACCTGGCTTACCAGATTCTTTGTGTTCTGTACACTCTAAAATTACCTGAACCCTATTTCCTTTCTTTGCCATTGTATTGTACTTAAAATGCTTTTACAACTTACTTTTTGGAATTGATTTCCTTCAAGACAGCAGAGATTCCTTTTTTGTTGATGATTTTCAACCCACGGGCAGATACGTTCAAGGTTACCCAACGATCTTCCTCTGGAATATAAAACCTCTTCTTGGAGATATTCGCATCGAACCTCCTTTTAGTCTTATTGATAGAAAAGGAAACGTTGTTTCCAAACATCACCTTTTTTCCTGTTACTTCACAAACTTTAGACATCTCCCTAACTATTTGAGTGATTTTATTGAGGCTGCAAATTTATACCATTTTAATGGGACGTACAAAAATCTTTTTCAGAAATTTAAAATTTCTTTGTACAAGAGCTCAAAAGCCTTGTTTACAGACTTTTTGACCACCCTTTCCCGGTGCCTGCCCATAACGAATTTTTGGGCAAAAGTTCCATTCGGCGTACTAACAGCTATATAGACGGTACCAACTTCGGCATCGGAATCTCCTTTTGTAGGCCCAGCATTGCCCGTGGTGGCTATGGCAAAATCGGTTCCCAACTTGCTTTTCACATTGTTGGCCATGGCAATGGCAACTTCTTCGCTTACCACGGAATACTTGTCTATCAGTTCTTGTGGAACCCCCAACACATTCACTTTAACCGCAGTGGCATAACAGACCATACTCCCCTTGAAATAGTTGGAAGCACCGGGTACGGCAGTAATATGTTCCGCGATACTTCCTCCTGTAAAGCTTTCCGCAGTAGCAAGGGTCATTTTTTTATTGGTAAGCAAAGTGCCGATTTGCTTCTCTACATTACCGTCCTCTTCTTCTTCACCATAAATAATGTCTCCTATTAATGGGTAAAGTTTTTTCACCTGCTTCTCAATACCCGCTATCAACGCCTCCTTATCTTCACCTTTCGCGGAAAGTCTCAACCTTACCCTACCTATGTTGGGCAAATAAGCAAATTTGATAAAGGAAGGAAGGTTGTTTTCCCAGTCCTCCAACTTCTCAGCAATGGCGCTCTCACCCAATCCATAGGTCATAATAGTCTTATGAACGATATGGGGTCGATGATATTCTTTAATAATTTTGGGCAATACCGACTTGATCATTAGACCTTTCATCTCGTAAGGAACGCCAGGAAGCGAAATAAAAGTAGTTTTATCCTTTTTCATCCATATGCCAGGGGCCGTTCCAAACTCGTTGTGCAATACCGTGGATTTTGACGGAACCATGGCCTGCTCCCTGTTCAAATCCGAAATGGGAGTGGTGATATATTTTTTGAAGAGTTCTTCAATATGACTTAAAACGGCATTATCTCGAACTAATTCATCTTCAAAGAATTCACAAAGGGTGTGTTTGGTAACATCGTCTTTTGTTGGCCCCAAACCACCTGTGATAATAACTACCGAAGAACGTTCTCCAGCTTCTTTCAGGGATTTTAAAATATGCTCCCTGTCATCCTGTATGGAAGTAATTTGATAGACCGAGACACCAATTTTATTCAGCTCTTTGGAAATAAATGCTGAATTGGAATCCACAATCTGACCAATGAGAATCTCATCCCCAATGGTGATTATCTCGGCTTGCATCTATAAATTGAAGTCGTTTTTTAATTCTGTCACAACCTGAAGCACATCCTTTTTCAGAATGGGAAATTTTTCCTCAATCTCTTCCATGCTACCGGTTGTTTTGCCCAAGGTCTCTATTTCGAGTGCCTTGGCCCTTGTATGCTCCATGCCCAAAATATCCACGTTGGGCTTAATTTTGTGCGCTAGCTTATATATGTTTTCGTAGTCCTTACTGCCAATCGCCTTTTCCAGACTTTCTAGATCCTCAGGAACTTCTTCCAAAAACACAGAAATCACAGAGACGATAAAATCCTCATCTCCTTCTGCCATTTCATTTATCTTATCGAGGTTGTATATCATTATCTTACCTTAATGTCAAATAGTTGTTCTCCTTGCAATGTACCGACAAGGTAGTCATTTGGGCTTACTTTACCAACACCAGCAGGCGTACCCGTAAAAATGATATCACCCTTTTTCAGCATAAAATAGGTAGATACATGGGCTATGATTTCATCTATCTTCCACAACATCAAAGAGGTATTTCCATCTTGGACTTTCTCACCATTTTTGGATAGTGAAAAATTCAAGTTGTCCAAATCTTTAAATTTGTCCTTGGGCAACCACTTACCTACCACGGCAGCTCCGTCAAACCCTTTGGCCTTTTCCCATGGCAATCCCTTGGATTTTAATTTGGATTGAAGGTCTCTTGCCGTGAAATCGATGCCCAAACCAATTTCATCATAATACTTATGGGCAAATTCTTTGGAAATATGTTTTCCTACTTTTTTAATTTTCACCAAGACCTCTACTTCATAATGTACATCTTGGGAAAATTCGGGAATATAAAAATCCTGCTCTTTGGGCAATATGGCAGAATCGGGTTTTATAAAAACCACAGGTTCATCCGGACGCTCATTACTGAGTTCATTAATATGGTCTACATAATTGCGTCCTATACAAATCAGCTTCATAATTTGTTTATCGGGGGTTAACGCTTGTTCTATTAAAACTTATTATTGAGCTTGCTCAACTTTATCTGAGTAAGTACTTTTTTGGTATATAATGGAAAGTCTGCATTTAGAATCCAGCCAAAATAGCCTGGTTCTTTTTCCATGACCTCATCTACGGTTTTTCCTTTGTGCTTACCGAAAGAAAAAATAGGGTTGTCATTTTCATCTACACCTATAAAACCTGCAAAATCAAGATTTTGTCTTCTTGTGGTGAACTCTGACAGTTTTTTAACGTCATTTTCCAATTCCGGGTACCTTTCCAACTGCGCCAGTAAAACTTCATATGTAGCCAAAGTATCGGCTTCTGCGCTATGGGCATCGTCCAAATTCTTATCACAATAGAATTTGTAAGCAGCTTCCAAGGTTCTTTTTTCCATTTTATGGAAAATAGTCTGCACATCTACAGAGACCATACTTTTCATATCAAAATCCACATCGGCCCGGAGCATTTCCTCCGCCAATAATGGAATATCGAACCTATCAGAATTAAAACCGGCCAAATCACTGTCCCTGATCATCGCATAGATATCTTTGGACAACTGCTTAAACGTAGGTTCGTTGGCGACTTTTTCATCAGAAATCCCATGAATAGCTTCAGATTCTGCCGGAATAGGCATCTCTGGGTTCACCAACCAAGTTCTACTTTCTTTATTTCCATTTGGAAAAACCTTAAGAATCGAAATTTCAACAATTCTATCCTTTGCTACGTTGGTACCAGTAGTCTCTAAATCGAAAAAGCAGATAGGTTTGGTCAATTGTAATTGCATGTGGGACTTTTTAAATAAAATTCACTCGGCTTCTAAATTAAGAATAGTGACAGGAATACCTACGATTTCCTGCTATATTTCCCTGTTTATGTCCCAAGCCTCCAAATAATCGGCGACCGCTTTTACGAACATGCCGCCCAAAGCACCATTCACCACACGGTGATCATAACTGTGCGACAAATACATTTTACTTCGGATACCTATATATTCACCCTGGTCGGTTTCGATAACCGATGGTATTTTTCTGATGGCTCCCAAAGCAAGAATCCCCACTTGAGGTTGATTAATGATTGGCGTTCCAAAAACACTTCCAAAGGAACCCACATTGGTCACCGTGTAGGTACCATCTCTTACCTCATCAGGCTTCAATTGATTGTTTCTGGCCCTACTGGCTAGATCGTTCACCGTTTTGGCCATACCCACCAAGTTCAATTGGTCAGCATTTTTAATTACAGGCACGATCAAATTACCATCGGGCAAGGCTGCCGCCATACCCAAGTTGATATTTTTCTTTTTGACAACCTTGTCCCCGTCCAACGATATGTTCATCATTGGATATTTTTTAAGGGCCATGGCCACAGCTTCCATAAAAATGGGGGTAAAAGTCAACTTTTCTCCTTCACGTTCTTGGAAAGCATTTTTCACCTTGTTCCTCCAGTTTACCACGTTGGTCACATCTACTTCAACAAAACTTTGTACATGTGCCGATGTGGAAATACTCTCAATCATGTGATGGGCGATTAATTTACCCATTCGAGTCAATGGAATGACCTCATCTCCTGCTCCAACATGAACCTTGGATTCTTTTGGCTTGTCCGCTGTGGTTTCTTTTGGGGCCAACGGTGTAGCCGCTTTTTCTGTTTTGGCTTTGGGCTGAGGTATAGCTTCTACTTTGGTTTGGCTACCATTGGAACGACTTTCTAAATAAGCCATAATATCATTCTTGGTTACCCTGCCTTCTTTTCCAGTGCCCACAATGGCCTCCAATTCATCCATGGAAACATTTTCTTCTTTGGCAATATTTTTCACCAAAGGTGAATAGAATCTTTCCGAACTGGAAAAATCGGGTGTCGAAGTAGAAACTGATTCCTTTACACCGGCCATTTGAACTTCCAATTCCCTGGCAGGCACTTCTGCTGGTTCCTCAACTGATACTTCCTCACCGGCGCCATCATCTACAGCATTTTCAACCTCGCCCTCTACTTGGATTACGGCAACAACCTCACCTACTTTTATAACGTCATCTACATCGAACCGCTTTTCCAACAATACCCCATCCACTTCACTTGGAACTTCGGAATCTACTTTGTCCGTGGCAATTTCAAAGACGGCTTCGTCCATCTCAATGGTATCGCCAACTTCCTTTAGCCAATTGGTCAAGGTAGCTTCGGCGACACTTTCTCCCATTTGCGGTAATTTCAATTCAAATTTTGACATATTCGTATTTATCAAAGTAATTTCGATTATTATTTTACAAAAATACTAAAGAAATCGACTTATTTTTGATTTATGTTCATTAATTAGCTTTAATAGAATTTTCAAAAGGCACTCTATTAATTATACTTCGCCCCAAAGTTACTTCATCTGCATATTCCAATTCGTCTCCAACAGAAATTCCCCTGGCTATTGTGGAGGTTATGACCTCCAAACCATCCAATTGTTTATAAATATAAAAATTGGTGGTATCGCCTTCCATGGTGGAACTTAGGGCCAAAATCAATTCTTTGACCGTTCCATCCTTAACTTTTCTTACCAACGAGCCTATAGTAAGGTCTTGCGGGCCTACACCCTCCATGGGAGATATTTTACCACCCAACACATGGTACAGCCCATTATACTGGGAGGTATTCTCAATGGCCATTACATCCCGGATATCTTCCACTACACAAACAATGGTTTCATCCCTTTTTGGATTGGCGCATATTTCACATACTTCGGTATCGGAAATATTATGGCAGTTATTACAAAAGTTGACCTCATCCTTCAATTTGAGCAACGCATGAGCCAACAGTTCGGTCCTTTCTTCGGGCTGTTTTAATAGATGCAGCACCAATCGTAATGCCGTTCGTTTACCGATTCCCGGCAATTGTGACATTTCGTAAACTGCGTTTTCCAATAGCTTCGATGAAAATTCCATAGCATCAATTCTCTTGCAAAATTACGATTTTACTGTTACGAATTTACTTTCGTACTTTGCAATTCAAATTAGATATATGTCAGCCACACAAATTCTGTTGCTTATAGGCGCCTATTTCTTGGTGCTTATCCTTATCTCATACTTTACTGGAAAAAACGATTCCAACGCCGATTTTTTTAAGGCTGGAAAACAATCACCTTGGTATGTTGTTGCCTTTGGAATGGTTGGAGCGTCGCTCTCTGGTGTGACTTTTATATCGGTTCCTGGTTGGGTAGGCGATAGCCAGTTGACCTATATGCAAGTGGTTCTAGGCTATCTATTTGGATATTTTGTGGTTGCCTTTGTGCTTCTCCCGTTGTACTATAAACTCAACCTTACCTCTATTTATGAATATTTGCACGATCGTTTTGGAAAGGTGAGCCACCGAACCGGGGCATTTTTCTTTTTTATCTCCCGAGTATTGGGCGCCGCTTTTAGATTATACTTGGTGGCCATCGTTTTACAGCAGTTTGTTTTTGATGACCTTGGGATCCGTTTTGAGTTTACGGTAGTCATTTCCATATTATTGATTTGGATATACACCAATAAAGGAGGTATAAAGACCATTGTTTGGACAGATACCCTGCAGACTCTTTTTATGATTTTGGCCGTAATCCTTTCCATAGCGATGATCAATCAAGAATTGGGTTGGAGTTTTAGTGAGTTTTTGGCATCGGAAGAATTAAAGAGTTACAATGATTTTTTGGTGACAGATAGTTTTTTAAACAAAAGCTATTTTATTAAATCTTTTGTCGGGGGTATGTTCGTGACCATTTGTATGACGGGGCTAGATCAGGATATGATGCAAAAAAACCTTACCTGTAAATCCTTGAAGGATGCACAGAAGAATATGGTGTCCTTTAGTTTTGTTCTGGTCGGGACCACATTCTTGTTCATGTTGTTGGGCGCTTTGCTTTTCATTTATGCAAAAAGGGAAGGTATTGGTATTCCCTTAATGGACGGTACACCAAAAACAGATTTATTATTTCCTGAGATCGCATTGAATGGTAGTTTGGGACTGGCCCTTTCCATTACCTTCATGCTCGGATTAATTGCTGCCGCCTACAGTAGTGCCGATAGTGCCTTAACTTCATTGACCACTTCGTTTTGCGTGGACTTTTTAAATGTTGGGGAAAAAGAAGAAAAGGAACAAAAGCACATTAGAAAACGTACGCATATTGTAATGAGTGTAGTGTTGATAATTGTGATTATTGCGTTTAAGTACATTCTGAGCAGCAACGTTATTGATAGTTTACTGACCGTTGCAGGTTATACTTATGGTCCGTTATTAGGTCTTTTCGCCTTTGGTATTTTCACCAAATACAAAATTAAAGATGCTTACGTTTGGATAGTAGCAATTGTTTCGGTGATTACCATAGTTTTGATTGCTAATGTGCCAGCAGATTATTTGGGAGGCTACCAAGTTGGTTATGAATTGTTACCGCTCAACGGTTTATTAACTTTTATTGGCCTGTGGCTGATCCGAACCAAAAAAACGGGTACAGAGACTAATATTGACCAGTAGCAAGTAGAACCAAAGTACAAGCGACCTCAACCTCAACCCCAGCATTTTCAAGGATTTTGTAGAACTCTGGATTTTCCGTCCCAGGGTTAAAAATGACCCTTTTGGGATTAAGATCTATTATTTGTTGATAGTACTCCTTTTGGTTTTTGGGGTTTAAATATAAAGTTACCGTATCAATATTTTGAAAATCACCCAAGTTATCCTTAATTTGCACACCTGATACAGTTCCCCCACGTATCCCAAATGCGGTTGTCTCAACATTGTTGTCAACCAGCCTACGAATTGCTGTGTTGCTGTATCTTCTTGGGTTTGTAGAAGCCCCTACGACAAGTGTTTTTTGCATTTGTTAATTTTTGTGTTAAACTTTAGTATAGACTGTAACTTATCATAAATAAAGTCGTCTATTTTTCATAACTTATTGTCATTGGTAAGACTGTATTTTTATAGTTAATGGTTAGTGTTTAGTATAGCTTATCAATGTTTAACCCCGGTATTTTTACCGGGGTTTCTTCTTTTCATATAGTTATTTAGTAGTCTCACTTAGACAGAACATCTTACAAAGGTGGTTATTTCGCATTGCTATCCTGTTAAAGAATGTTAAAATGAAATTCTCGTGTAACATTCCATAGCGTTAGGCGTCTTAAAAATATCATCAGTCAATCAATCTAATCATCAATCAAAAAACGAACTACTCATGAGACATCTGAGCTTTCTATTCGCACTATTGCTGTGCATGACATCCCCATTTACTTCTTTAGCAAACGACCCCGACACCGCACTGGGCATCATCAACGGAAAAGTTGTTGACGATGTTTCTAACCAACCTGTGGCCTATGCCGCTGTTGTCATTAAATCTGAGGATGGCACAAAGACCATTACCGGAGGTATTACCACCGAGGACGGAAACTTTGAAATCAAAAAACTGCCCGATGGCGCCTTTATTTTTGAGGTACAATTTATCGGGTACAAAACCTATTCTCAAAAACTGGTAATAGCCAAGGGAAAACGAAGCCTTAATCTGGGCACTGTAATTTTGGAAGAAGAGACCAAAGAGCTTGAAGGCGTAGAAGTGGTAGCCGAACGCACAACCATAGAACAGCGTGTGGACAGAAAGGTAATCAATGTAGGGAAAGACCTTACCACCGCTGGTGCTTCGGCATCGGATATAATGAACAACATCCCATCTGTAAATGTGGATGCACAAACCGGTGAAATTTCGTTGCGCGGCAACTCCAATGTACGGGTAATGGTGGACGGTAAATTGTCCAACGTTCCCGTGGCACAATTGCTCAAGCAAATTCCGTCCACCTCGATTAAATCCATAGAACTCATCACAAACCCATCTGCCAAGTACAATCCCGAAGGGATGAGCGGCATCATCAATATTGTTTTGCACAAAAACGCCAATATCGGTTTTAACGGAAACGTGAATTTAGGTCTTACCAAAGGTATCGAGGCCAAGTTTAATAGCTCCATCGATTTAAACTACCGTAACGGCAAATTCAATTTTTATGGAAACTATGGTAACAATATTGGTAAATATGTGAACGATGGCAGCATACTACGTATTGACGAAAACTCACGCCAAAAATTTGACTTTTTCAACAACAACAAATCCCACCTCTACAAATTAGGAGTAGATTTTTACCTGAACGACAAAAACACCATATCCTTTTTCACTAATCAAAACATTTTTGACGGAACCGGAGATGGTAAAACTCAGGTTACTTACTTCAATGATATGTCCAGAAATGTAACCCAGTTGTTCTTTGACGACTCCAATAACAGCAGCGAGCAATATAATTTTGATTACAAATTGGACTTTAACAAGGAAGGGCACAACATAGAACTGGAAGTGGACCACAATCAGTTTAAAAGTGAACAAGATGCTAATTTCAGTTCCACTGGCGCAACAACCTATCCAAACTATATGGATTTTGTAGATACTGACCGTACCCAAACAACGGCAAATTTAGATTACGTGAACCCATTGGACAGTATTTCCAAACTGGAAATTGGATTGCAATCCAGAAACTTTGAAACCAACGTGGATTATTCCTCTACCGGACAAACTTTCAATTCTCAAGGAAACTTGGTACCTACGCCATCCACAGAATTTGTGTATGCCATGGATATTTACTCCGCCTACGCCACTTTTGGACAGTCATATGAAAAATGGTCCTATCAAATGGGCGTACGCATCGAAGATGTGCAGGTTAAAGCGGATACCAATGCCGTACGTGCCTTTACCGATAAGTATACCGAAATATACCCATCTGGATTCCTTACTTACAAGCCAAACGAAAAAGACCAGTTGCAAGTGAGTTATAGCAGACGTGTAGATAGACCGGGGCTACAACAAGTAAACCCGATCAGGGAATTTGCAACACCTCTGATATCTTCCTTTGGAAACCCAAACTTGGTTCCACAGTTTACCAGTTCCTATGAGGTCAATTACACCAAAAGAATAAAAAATGGAAGTATTACAGGTGGTGTTTTCTACAGAAGCATTACGGACGAAATCAACAGAGCCGTTTATGTGGACCGTTTGGATTTGAACAAGACCATTCTGACCTTCGATAATTTTGATGAAACATCCGCTTATGGTTTTGAGCTATCAACCAATTACAAACCCATAAAATGGTGGAGCATCAACGGTAGTTTCGACCTATTCTCACAAACACAACGTGGGCTTACGGAAACATTTGACACCACAGACCCCAATCCGACCGAGGATGATATTGTAGAAGAAAGAGTAAAAGTTGACAACACGGCTTGGAATTTAAGGATGAACAACAGCTTTACCGTGACCAAAAAACTGACAGTTCAGGCCTTTGGATTCTATCGTGGAAGAAACAAAAGCATACAGTTCGATGCCAATCCCATGTACTTTGTGAATTTAGGAGCACGCTACAGCTTTGCAGAAGGAAAAGGTACACTAAGTGTAAATTACAACGATATTTTCAATACCATGCGATTCGCTTTTGAAGGAGATTTTCCATACGCTCAAGAAGGTGCTTTTAACTGGGAGAGCAACAATGTATATGTTGGACTATCCTACCGATTTGGAAGTGGAAAAAACCGTGCCAAGTCACGTAAAAGAAGGGATAGCAACACCAAACAAGGTGGTGGCGGAATCCTATAAAAAAATATTGATGCCCCATATTCGAGTGTTGGTTGGTTATCTTGTGAAGGCATCAATCAAAAACCCCGATCCTAAAGGATCGGGGTTTTATTTTAAAATTCTTTTGTTCGAAAGATTACCACCTAATAATCACGCTGCCCCAAGTAAAGCCACTACCAAAAGCAGCAAGGACCACTAAATCGCCTTCCTTGATTTTTCCTTCTTCCCATGCCTCTGTCAACGCAATAGGAATGGATGCAGCTGTGGTATTTCCATATTTCATGATATTGTTGAATACTTGGTCATCTTTCAAACCAAACTTCTTTTGAATGAATTGGGATATCCTCAAATTGGCCTGATGCGGAATCAGCATATCGATATCCTCTGGACCAAGATTATTGGTTTTTAACCCTTCCATAATTACTTCACTGAATCGAACTACCGCATTCTTAAACACAAATTGTCCGTTCATATAGGGATAATAAGAAGTATCCTCAGGGTCATTATCTGCGATAATATCGTTTACCCAACGTTTTCCCATACCTGGAGCGACCAAAGAAAGCTCTTCGGCATGTTGTCCTTCAGAATGTAAATGGGTGGATAGGATTCCTTTTGCTGTATCTTCTTCACGGGTAAGAACCGCTGCGCCGGCACCATCACCGAAAATTACGGATACGCCTCTACCCCGAGTGGTCATGTCCAAACCATGTGAATGTAGCTCGGAGCCAATGACAAGTACATTTTTGTACATACCGCTTTTTATGTATTGGTCCGCCACGGAAATTCCATACACAAAACCTGAACATTGGTTTCTAACATCCAGTGCTCCCACAGTCTTAAGCCCTAAATCGCGCTGAACCAAAACTCCTGGTCCAGGGAAATAATAATCAGGACTCAGGGTAGCAAAAACGATAAAATCAATGTCATCCTTATCAATTCCCGCACGTTCGATTGCTTTTTGCGCCGCCTTTACCCCCATGGAAGTAGTGGTATCGGTACCTTTAACCACATGACGCCTTTCCTTGATACCTGTGCGTTCTTGTATCCATTCGTCATTCGTGTCCATCACTTTAGACAAATCGTCATTAGTGACCACATTTTCAGGGACATAAAATCCCAATCCTGATATTCTTGAGTTATACATTACAAAGTGCTTAAATATTGAATCTTTAAAAAATACTGGGCTAAGTAACGGAAAAGTAAAAAATATATCCCAAGAACTGGATATTTATTAACAAAATTAGTCCATGTACTTTTCAAAATGGCTCACCTCCACCTTGGCCTCTAAGTCGTGCAAAAGATTATAAAGCCCAAAAAATGTGCGGTTTATGTACAAAAAGTGTTTAGACCCACGGTTTCCATTCATTTTGCGGATTTGTTCGTCTTTGGAATACCGTTCGCTAAGATTTGCGATTTTGGACCAGAAACCTTCATCACCAAAATCGAATGTTTCCTTATGAAATGGTGAAGTAAAAATGGTAAGCATCTCCTTGAACAAGGCCGTAAAAAATTTCAATTCCTCCTCGGAATCGGTTGGGGTCAGAATTTCCAGTTCGTACAATTTCTCCATAAACACCTCATCATTATTGATGTTTTCCTCTTTGGCCAGTTCAAAATAAGGCACATAGAACTCTTCGGGTATTTCTTTAATGCAACCAAAATCGATAGCAATCAATTTTCCTTCCGAACTCACCAAAAAATTACCCGGATGCGGATCTGCATGTACCCTTCTCAACTTATGGATTTGGAACATGTAAAAATCCCAAAGGGCCTGCCCCAATGTGTTGCCTAAATCAACATCAAACTCGGTTTGGGTAAATTCTCCCAAATGGATTCCCTGCATCCAATCCATGGTCAAAATGCGCTCACTGGATAAATCTCGATAGTATTTAGGAAACTGCATATTTGGAATTACGGAACATGCAGTAGTTATTTCATCACTTTGCTCCAATTCCAAAATATAGTTGGTCTCCTCTACCAATTTGTGCTCAACCTCTTTAAAGTATTTTTCGGAATCCTTTCCTTTTAGATTGAACATTTTAATCGCAACAGGTTTCACCAAGGCCAAATCACTGCTAATACTTTCCGCAACTCCTGGATATTGAATTTTTACTGCCAATTTTATCCCATCCTTTTCAGCTCGGTGCACTTGTCCAATACTGGCAGCGTTGACAGAATCTTTTTCAAACTCATCAAAAATATCCTCTGGATACTTCCCTAAATATTTTTTGAAGGTCTTACGAACCAAAGGAGCCGACAATGGAGGAACTGAAAATTGTGACAAGGAGAATTTATCCACATAGGCACGGGGCAATAGGTTCTTTTCCATGCTGAGCATTTGTGCCACTTTTAGGGCGCTTCCCTTCAAACTTTTTAGGCCATCATAAATATCCTCTGCATTGTCTTGATCCAAAGTATCTTTTGAGGTCTGGGGATCAACCAACTTCTTACCGTAGTATTTTACGTAGTTGCCCCCTATTTTAACCCCTGTTTTAACAAGCTTTCCTGCCCGTTCAATTTTCCCTGTGGGAATGGTATCCAAACTTTTCATTAGCCTTATGCGAATTTTTCCTTGTACAGGAATTTTCCAAAGTCCACGATTTTCTCCAATGGTGTACTTTCAAATATTTGAAAAATAGTAGTTACGGACTTCTCTATGGCAATGTCTGTTTTTTCCAAGCCAGGAGAACCATCCTCCATCCAGAATTTTAAGATAAAAAGAAACTGCAACCACGCACCTTCTGAAAACAAGGGTGCATTGTATTTAAATGCTTTGAGGTTTTTTTCCTCGTTTCTTTCCTCAATAAGGGTAGAGGCAAAATCTTTGAACCTTTTGCGAAGTCCTTTAAGTTGTGTCAAACCTTCAAAGGAGTATTTATGCTCTTTCATTATGAACAAAACATAGCTCCTGTTCAAGGTCAAGTTTTCAAAGAAGGTAAAGAAAAAAGTAAGCATCTTTTCCTCATTTGTCATGGAGGCATATTGCTTATTCTTTTGCATCAATCCATAACTATTGTCAAAAAATTTGTTCCAAATGGATTGCTGCAGCGTTTCAAAGGAACCGAAGAAACCATAAAACTCCTCTTCCTTTATTTTATGTTCCTTACAGAATTTGAATACCGAGCTTGGCACCTTTTCATTTTCCAATACAGATTCCATGAACAAGCTTACAATTTTATCCTCGGTGATTTTGGATTTAGTAGTATTTGCCATTTTTGGTAATTTTTGAAGGGTTAAAAGTTGGCTAGGAGACGTAATCGAGCTTTTAAAGAAAATGCACTTCCGAGCGAAAGTGCATTTTCACAACCTAACCAATAAATAAACAAACTTGTTATAGTAGTACTATTTCATAGCAGTTTTCCCATAACGTTGTAAAGATACATATTTTGTTTAATGTTTTTCATTTATTAATAAACAAAGTTTTGTTAAAACTTTTCCTTTAAAGGAATTATAGTAGTCAAATGTCAGTTTGTCATATTTGACATTCTGGTATTTTTTTTGACCTATCAGAACCAAAAGAATAAAACAATAAAACGATGGCAACAGGTAAAATCAATGTTTCAGTAGAGAACATTTTTCCCTTGATCAAAAAATTTCTATACAGTGATCACGAAATTTTCCTAAGGGAACTTATTTCCAACGCTACGGATGCAACCTTAAAATTAAAGCACCTGACTTCTATTGGAGAAGCAAAAGTAGAATATGGCAACCCCATGATCGAGGTGAAGGTGGACAAGGACAAAAAACGTATCCATATTATAGACCAAGGTATCGGTATGACCGAGGAGGAAGTGAAAAAGTATATCAATGAAGTTGCTTTTTCCGGTGCGGAAGAATTTTTGGACAAATACAAGGATGCCGGGAAAGATGCCGGTATTATTGGGCATTTTGGTCTTGGTTTCTACTCCGCTTTTATGGTAGCGGAAAAAGTGGAAATCATCACTAAAAGTCATAAAGATGAGCCTGCGGTGCATTGGAGCTGTGATGGTTCACCCGAATTCTCCATTGAACCAAGCGACAAAAAAGAAAGAGGTACAGAAATTATACTTCATATTGCAGAGGACTCCACAGAGTTTTTGGAAGATGCCAAAATCCGTGAACTATTGGTCAAGTACAATAAGTTCATGCCTATTCCAATTAAGTTTGGAACAAAAACGGAAACCCTTCCCAAACCAGAAGGTGCCAAGGAAGATGATCCTGCTCCTACACAAGAAGTGGATGACATCATCAACAATCCAAATCCAGCGTGGACGAAGCAGCCCAACGATTTAAGTGATGAAGAGTACAAAAACTTCTACCGTGAGCTTTACCCAATGCAGTTTGAGGAACCTTTGTTCCATATTCACTTGAACGTGGATTATCCATTCAACCTAACGGGTATCCTGTACTTTCCAAAGTTGACAAACGACCTCAATATTCAAAAGGATAAGATTCAGTTGTACCAGAACCAAGTGTTCGTAACGGACAATGTGGAAGGTATTGTTCCTGAGTTCTTGACCATGCTGAAAGGAGTCATTGATTCTCCAGATATTCCGTTGAACGTTTCACGTTCTTATTTGCAGGCCGATGGTGCCGTAAAGAAGATTTCTTCCTATATCACAAGAAAAGTAGCCGATAAATTGACTTCACTCTTCAAAAACAACCGTGAGGATTTTGAGCAAAAGTGGAATGACATCAAAGTAGTGATAGAGTATGGAATGCTTTCCGAAGATAAATTCTTTGAAAAAGCAGACAAGTTTGCACTTTACCCTTCGGTTGATGGCGACTTCTATACGTTTGAAGAATTAGAAGCTAAAATCAAGGACAACCAGACCGATAAGGATGACAAACTGGTAGTACTTTATGCTTCTGACAAAGAGGCACAACACAGCTATATTGAAGCTGCGAAGACTAAAGGATATGAAGTGCTCTTGTTGGATTCCCCGATTGTACCACATTTGATGCAAAAATTGGAAACCTCTAAAGAAAATTTATCTTTCGTAAGGGTTGATGCCGATCACGTGGATAACCTCATCAAAAAAGAGGATACTGCAATTTCAAAATTGTCCGAAGAGGAAAAAGAAAAGCTAAAGACCGAAATTGAAGAGGTGACCAAAGATAAAGGGTACACCATTCAAATGGAGGCCATGGAAAGTAGTGCTTCACCATTCATTATCACCGAGCCTGAGTTTATGCGAAGAATGAAGGAAATGCAGCAAACCGGAGGCGGTGGTATGTTTGGCATGGGCAATATGCCGGACATGTACAACCTTATCATTAACACCAACCACGAATTGGTCAGCGAAATCTTGAACACCAAGACCGCGAAAAAGCGCCAACGATTGATCAACCAATCCTTGGATTTGGCACGGCTATCCAAAGGATTGCTAAAAGGTGAGGAGCTTACGAACTTTATTGCCCGAAGCTACGATATGATCAAATAATTAGTTTTTTCTATAATCAACAATGCAAAACCGCTCATAATGAGCGGTTTTTGCATTTTATGATTATCTTGGTTGGACAAACCAATCAAACCGTGGTCAACAACGATTACAATAGTCCAACTTTTAAAAAATTATTGGATTCCCTGCAACAGCAAAGCTGGGAGTTGGAACTTATCATCTCCGGTTTTGCCATTTTTGGTCTCTTTACGGCATATGAACCTCTTCGGGTAGAAATGTTGAATGCTGAGAATGAGGATCAAATTTATCGCTTCGTTGTATATTTTATCTTGAACATTGCCTGCTCCATTCTTTTGTTCAACCTATTACTCCATGTTATCTTGAGAGGGTTATGGATCGGCGCATTGGGGCTCCGGTATGTTTCTGGTGATATCGAATTTGAAAAACTTCGCTACTCTGAACGCTTTACCAATTATTTAAAAAAGCGTATCATTTCTTTTGACAGATATATTGCCAATCTGGAAAACTATTGCAGTGTACTTTTCGCTATTTCATTTCTGCTGATATTTTACGTTCTGGCCATGACAATGATCATACTTTCGATTGTGTTTGTAGCCAATTATGTCATAGAAGGTGATTTGTTCCCGAAAGCGTTTGGCAGTGTATTTGGGGCCTTTCTTATCATTTTTATCGTTATCGGAATGTTCCTCACCTTTATCGATTTCATTACCCAAGGGTGGTTAAAAAAGAAGAAGTGGATATCACGAATATATTTTCCCATTTATTGGATTTTCAGTTTTATAACCCTTTCGTTTCTGTATCGACCTTTGGTCTACAATTTTCTGGATAACCGTTTCGGAAAACGACTGATTTTGCTCTTGGCACCGATTTACATCATTATTCTGATGATAACGAGTTTGGAATACAGGCAGTCCAATTATCTCGATAAGGAACAAAGATCGTCCAGTATATTTGCCAAAAAGGAAAACTATTTAGACATGATGACCGAAGAAGGCGACTTCCCAGGACAGGTGGTCATTCCTTCCAAAGTTATTACCAAACCCTATTTAAATGTTTTTGTTCCTTTTTCAGAAAATTTGGAGAATCGTGTTTTTGCGTACAACGATTCACTGACCCCGGAAAAAGATCGCAGGGGGCTCTCCAGCAGTATTCAAGTAAGTTCGAATTGGAGCAAAGAGATTACAAGTGCACGTCAAAAAGACAGTATTCGTAAAGTATACTTGAAAACGTTTAACGAAATGTACTCTTTTAAAATAGACACAGTTGACCTGGACGAAGACTTTATCCTGACCACGGGCATAAAAAACATCCTTGGATTTGAAGCCTTCCTTAAAATATCCAATCTTGATGAAGGCAAACATCTAATTCGCCTAAGACGAAAAAGAAAGGAAAAAGATACAGTGGTAACTCTTACAGATGTTATTTTACCTTTTTGGTATTATAAAAACTAGATATTTATGGCACCTTGGCACCTTTACGTAATGGCGGGAATGTACATTTTTGCTGGCATCATGCACTTTATAAAACCTAAGATGTATATGCGCATCATGCCGCTGTACCTTCCCAACCATAAGCTTTTGGTCTACTTAAGTGGTATTGCCGAAATTTTATTGGGAATAGGGGTATGTTTCGAGGCTACCCGACAATTGAGCACTTTTGGTATTATTTTAATGTTAGGCGTGTTCTTATTGGTGCATTTTTATATGCTTTCAGGAGAAAAAGCTTCTGCCGGCATTCCCAAATGGATCCTGATTCTGCGGATTCCACTACAATTTTTCTTGATGTATTGGGCATATTACTACGCCTATCTCTAAAAAGCAGTTTTATTCAACTGCTTTTTTAACCAAGGGACTTGGGCAAAAAACATAAGCCCCAGAAATAGAAAGCCGTAAACCATTACTTTCGAAGAATTGTAATGTCCCATCCAATCCCAATTAGCCTGAAACCAAGTTTCCACATGTAAGTCTTTGAACCAACCTTGCCCACTGTCCAGCCCTACCTGTGAACCAAGATAAATGAGCAATGCAGTAAAAGCTATAAATATAAAAGACAAAACCTTACCCGACACTATCGGCTTATATTGAAAAACTTCATTATGTGCTTCCGCCACAATTTTCTGCATCACATTTTGGGTAAAATCCACAGAAGGCGAATCCAATGGCGCATCTTCCATCATTTTATTTACCAAAGCTTCTAGCTTTTTATTTTCTAGTTCATCCATTGCTCTGCAATATTTCTTTGTTCAAATTCTTTTCCATAACACTGGCCAACCTTTTTCTGGCCCTAAACAACCTTACCTTCAATGTGTTTACAGGAAGATTGGTTGTTTCCTCTATTTCTTGCAGGTTCTTTTCCTCAAGATAAAACAAAGTTAGCACTCCTGCATCTTCTGCCGATAATTTTGACAGACATCGCTCTATCATTTCGCTGCGTTCAGTCTGTACCATTTTATCAAAAGCCGTATCCAAATCCGCATAAGCAATTTGATCTATATGGTCCAAATCCATATGCATCCTTTTCTTTTTTATTTTTTTAATCCTGTCCAAACAGGTGTTATAGGCTATCCGATAAATCCAAGTGGATATTTTGGAATCTCCTTTAAAATTGGGCAAAGACTTGTATACCTTAATAAATACATCTTGCGATACTTCCTCCGCCTCTTCTCGATTGCCCAACATTCGTATGGCCAGCATAAAGACCAAGTCTTTATAACCATCCACCAAATTGGAAAACGCGCGGGTATTACCTTTGCGTATTTCCGAAATCAATTCTTTTTCTTTGTTGGTCAGCATTGTTCATTGGACGCCAAAAGCGCAATTTAGGTTACACAAAAAATAAATTTTATTAAAACATGTAACCTCTTTGTAAAAACTGTCGTCATAGCTTATGAACAAATAAATTACGAATAATCATTAAAACGAACAGTTATGGGATCAGAAGTAATCATTATACCTATTATTTTCGGAGTCATTTTGGCGATTGCCTACCTTTATTATTCAACCAGAAATAAAGAACGGTTGGCCTTAATCGAAAAAGGTGCGGACGCCAGTATTTTTGTGCGCGGAAAACGAGAAGGCGCAGCACCATTCTGGAAAATCGTTATTCTTAACCTTTCTTTATTATTGATGGGTATTGGAGTAGCCATTTTTGTTGCCTCCATTTTAAGTTACAATTTAGGGGTTGATGAAGAAGTGGCGTACCCAGGCACCATCTTCTTATTGGCAGGTGTTGGACTTATGGTAGGTTTCAACATGACCAAAAAATTGGAAAAGGAGGATTAATCCTTTTCTACATCACTTAATTTTAAATGAAGGACCACCGCTACAAGCGGTGGTTTTTTTTAACTTGCCGGTATGAAAGTTATTTCCACAAACCTCGGCGAGCCAACTAAAATTGTTTGGAACAATAAAGCAACCACAACAGGCATCTACAAATATCCTGTTGATACACCGCTTTTTTTGGATACAGAAGATGTGCAAGGCGATACCGTTGTTGACCGAAAGCACCATGGTGGTATTTACAAAGCCTGTTATCTGTTTTCAACGGACAACTATGGCTATTGGAAAGAAAAATATCCCCTTTTGGATTGGAACTGGGGCATGTTTGGGGAAAATTTGACGGTAGAGGGATTGGATGAATCTCAAATACGTATAGGGAGCACTTATAAACTGGGTACCGCTTTGGTACAGATTACGCAGCCAAGAGAACCCTGCTACAAATTAGGTATTCGTTTTGGTGACCAAACTATATTGAAACAGTTTATTGACCATGGATTTCCTGGCACCTATATCAGAATTTTGGAACCGGGAACAGTATCTATTGGAGACCCCATGGAACTTGTGGAAGAATCCAAAAGCACCTTGACCGTACAACAATTCTATAATCTGCTTTTTTCGAAGACCAAGAATCAGGATGTGTTGCAAATGGCGATACAAAATGAAGCACTTCCTTTGAAAAAAAGGGAAAAACTTAAAAAATGGGCATAAAAAAAGGGGACCTCCCGGTCCCCAATGCACATAAAAATTAACTAAACAAACTATCTTACAACCATTGTCTTTGTGTAGGTTCCAAATTTGTCAACTACAACTATGGTATATTCATCTTTAAAAGCTTTTTCGAAGTTGAATGCCTTTTCAACAACGAGGTCACCGTCGATAGCTTCATCAAAAACAAGTCTGTCTTCGCTATCATATACTTTTAAAAGCACCTTACCTTTAGAAACATTTAAAAGGTTCATCATGATTTTCTGACCTTTCTTTACGAATACCGGATCAAGGTTTACTTTTACCAAGTTCTTTTCAACCTCATATTTGGCTACTGTTTTTTTACCAAAGTCGGTTGCTTCTGTGTTTGCCAACCCGATTGCACTTAGTAAAAGGGCCGCTACTACTGTTACATTTTTTAATACTTTCATAACACTTCGTTTTTTTAAGATTACAGTACAAATGTAGGTTAGAACAGTGTGCAGAAATACCACCATCTTTTCCACTTTATATGCTATATTAACACGCTAATTCTTTTAACATAGTATTAATGATAAAATAGCATAACTTTACGGTAACATTGTAGATATTTGCATGGTTATTGGTTTTTTACCTTTATCCTAATCGGAAAAAATTGCATCTATGAATCAAAAACCAGCATTTGAAGCAATAGCCCCAAGTTTTGGTCACTCATTTACCTTTCAAAAGTTCAACGCAAACAATGAGAACAAAAACAATGGTTGGCATTATCACCCAGAATTGGAGTTGGTATATGTGAACGGGGGTTCTGGAAAAAGACAAATTGGTAGTCACGTATCCTATTATAGGAACGGAGATCTTATTCTAATTGGTTCCAATTTACCGCATTGTGGTTTTACCGATAAACTCACCGGTAACAAAAGTGAAACGTTGGTGCAGATGAAAGCTGATTTTCTGGGAAGTGACTTCTTCAATATTCCAGAAATGAAAAATATCCAAAAGTTATTCGAGGTTGCCAAGGGTGGTATTGCATTTTCTGGAAAGACAAAAATGAAGGTTGGGGAAAAAATGGAAATCTTGGAATACCAGACAGATTTTCAACGGTTACTGTCCATCCTTAATATATTGAATATTCTGGCCACCTCCAGTGAAATGAATGTGTTGAATGCCGAAGGCTTCTCCATCGAGACCGAAGTGAAGGACAACGACCGTATCAATATTGTCTTCAATCATGTAAAAACTAACTTTAAAGAAGATATTAGCTTAGAGCAGATTTCGAACATGGTAAGCATGACTGTTCCTTCCTTTTGTAGGTATTTCAAAAAAATCACGAACAAAACGTTTACTCAGTTTGTAAATGAGTATAGATTGGTGCATGCATCGAAATTATTGGCGGAGCAACCCATAAGTATTACCCAGGTATGTTATGATAGTGGTTTCAACAATTTTTCCCACTTTAATAAATCTTTTAAGGCGTTTACTGGGCAAAACCCTTCGGAATATAGAAATCAATTGAAGACAGTACTTCAGTCCTAATCATTTATCCGAAAACATCATTTAACACCTTGGCCAAACGCAAGCCTCCTTTTTGAAGCTGCTGGAACAATAAATTATTGTGGTCGTACGAATAACGGTACCCAAGTTTTTCCCCAACTTCAACGGAGTCATAAAGTTGATCACATATTTTATGAGATTCATCTACCCAATCATATATGGATCCAGACTGAATTTCTTTTCTTTTCTGCCGACTTACCCCGTTCAGTTCTGAGGCAAGTTCCGTGTACGTCATCCCATAAGAATCTATCAAGTTCTTATCCCATACTTTATGTAGGTTGCTTCCTTGACCAAACCATTGCACCTGTATATCGTTGCCACCCTTATCCTCTTCCCTACTTGCATGCATAGGTTGGTGCAAGTCCCCTATGAGATGAATCAGCATTTTCAAATGAAAGACACGATCTTCTCTTGAATTATTTTTATCCTTTACTTTAGCAATACACTCTTCAATGGCCATTACAATATCCCCATACTCGCTTTTTTCGGAATCTTTGTAATTCTCCCCCAAGGGATAGTTTACATAATGCCAGGCAGAATATTTAGAATATGAACGGTCCGCTTTAATATCATCAGCAAACGTGGAAACAAAGGCAAGGCTATGACCATCCAACAGGTCGCTCAGCGCTCTTTTGGCTTTTCCGGTTAAATAGTTTTGAGCAATTTGACCCGTTACGCGATGTCCAGTTTTGCTCCAAATAGTGTTGCCAAAAATAATTGCAGGAAATAAAAATAATAACAATAAGGTTTTTTTCATTTTTTAACGTCTCTTAATAAAGGAGTAGTTTAAAGTAATTCTTACTGCTAATTTTTACAATGTTTTGCCAAACAGCAATGTATTTTAAAATTTTGGGATTTTTTTAACTATGTAACTCTTAAATTTGAAGCTCCAACTAAACTCGAACAATGTTTAAAAAATGTTTTGTACTCGCTACAATTCTTTTGCCGTTAGCAATCTTTTCACAATCGAACTCCAAAAGTTTTACCGTTAAGTATATCACCGATATCATAAAAATAGATGGTATTTTGGACGAAAGTGTGTGGGAAACCGCGGAAAGCGCCCATGATTTTAATCAATATTTCCCATCCGACTCAACCTTGGCCTTTCAGCAAACGGACATTCGAATGTTATATTCCAATACTACCCTGTACATTGGGATAAAATTGAACACTGAAGGAGATAATTACGTAATCCCATCGCTACAAAGAGATTATAGGGCCGGAGGCAACGATAACATAAGCTTGATGTTCGATACGTTTAATGATGGCACCAATGCTTTTCTTTTTGGTATGAATCCCTATGGGGTGCGCCGGGAGGCTTTAATCTCCAATGGCGGAGCTGACCGCAACAATTTTACTACTTCCTGGGACGTAAAGTGGAAGGGTGAAACTAAATTGTATGATGGTTATTATATCTGCGAAATTGCCATTCCTTTGACTTCCTTCAAGTTCAAACAAGGAGAGACCAAATGGCGCTTCAACAGTTATCGTTTCGATATGCAGTCCAATGAGACGAGTACTTGGATGAAAATTCCGCAAAACCAACTTATATTCAATTTGGCATTTATGGGCGATATGGTTTTTGAAAAACCATTGGGCAAATCCAGAACTCCAATGGCACTTATCCCTTACACGAATGGCATAGTTGCCAAAGACTACGAAAACAATGAGGATTTGAGCAAACTGGGGTTTGGAGGTGATGCCAAAATTTCCATTGGAAACGGAATGAACCTTGACGTTACCTTAAATCCAGATTTCTCCAATGTGGAAGTAGATAACTTTGTGACCAACCTTACTCGTTTTGAAGTTTCTCTGCCCGAAAGGCGACAATTCTTTATTGATAACAGCGATCTGTTTGGTTCTTTTGGAAATGGAAGGGATGCCAATCCTTTTTTCTCAAGAAGGATAGGTATTGCAGAAGATAAGGATGGAGAAACCATAGAAAATGGAATTGTTGGAGGTGTTAGGCTCAGTGGTAAGCTAAATAAGAATTGGCGACTTGGACTTTTAAATATTCAGACGGAGGAAGACGAACTGAATGAAATTCCAAGTAACAACAATACAGTTCTGGCATTACAGAAAAAAATGTTTTCGCGATCTAACCTAAGCTTCATATTTGTGAATCGACAAACTTTTGAAGATTACGATTTTGTGGATGAAATTGATAGGTACAATCGTGTTGTTGGGCTAGATTATAACCTCGCATCACCAAACAATACCTGGACAGGAAAATTTTATTACCACCAAGCGTTTGCACACGACATTGGTGACCGAAACGGTTCGGGCGGAATGAACCTCCGATACAATTCGAGATATTTCAATTTTGGGGTTCGCGGAAATTTTGTGGGCGAGGATTTTCGATCCGACCTCGGTTTCATTCGAAGAGAAGATATTGTAGCTGCAAGACCCTTTGCAGAGTTAAACTTTTGGCCAAAAAAAGGAAAATTGAACACCCATGGTTTCCGATTTAGCCCCAACTTTATCTGGAGACCTACATTGGACTATCAGAACACCGATTACACTATTTTTTCCCAATGGGAGGCCCAGTTTAAAACGCAGGAGAGATTCAATATTCGTATGTTCAACAGGTACACTTACCTAACCGACACGTTTGATCCAACAGGTACCGACGGTGGCGTTGAGCTACCAGCAGATGTAGGATACTATTACACTAGTTTTGAAACATCTTTCCAAAGTGATAGGAGAAAAGTTTTCTCTTACTCCTTGCAGCCTGGATATGGAGAGTTTTACAATGGTAAGCGTTATGTTTTTGAAGGAGATATGAGCCTAAGGCTACAACCTAAAGTCTTCCTTTCGATGGGAGTTATTTACAATAGTATTAAATTACCCGAACCCTATGAAAGTGAGGATATTTTATTGTTGAGTCCACGAATCAACATTACCTTTAACAAATCCATATTTTGGTCTACATTGATCCAATATGGAAACCAATTGGATAATTTGGGGTTCAATTCTCGATTACAATGGCGATTTGCTCCACTATCCGACCTGTTTCTGGTGTACAACGACAATTACTTTGTAAACTCCTTTATGCCCAGGAGCCGGTCCATCAACTTAAAGCTAACGTACTGGCTCAATATCTAGCAAAAACCCAAGATCTAGTATATTGTATGACAGATTGGATACATGATCATTGATGGTATTACTGATATGTCATCCTAAAATTGTCAGAACCAGCAAAAAAATGTCCAAACAAAAAATTGTAGTGCTTACGGGAGCAGGAATGAGTGCCGAAAGCGGGTTAAAAACCTTTCGGGATGAAAACGGTCTTTGGGAAGGTCATGATGTTATGCAAGTGGCATCTCCTCAAGGATTTGCCCAAAATCCGGAATTGGTACTGGAGTTCTATAACCAACGTAGACGTCAATTACTGGAGGTCTCCCCAAACAAAGGGCACTTGGCCCTTGCCCAATTAGAGCAAACGTTTGATGTGAGCATTGTTACCCAAAACATAGATGATCTACATGAACAAGCGGGAAGCTCCCATATCGTTCATCTGCACGGGGAACTGTTCAAGGTCCGGAGCATCATCAACGAAAATCACATTCTGGACTGGAAAAAGGACCTGGTTTTGGGAGATACCGACGATAATGGAAATCAATTGCGCCCGCATATCGTTTGGTTTGGTGAAATGGTACCAATGTTGGAAACCGCAGCACAAATAACACAACAAGCCGAAATATTGATAATTGTGGGAACTTCCATGCAAGTATACCCTGCAGCAAGTTTAATACATTACGCTCCCAAACAAACCCCGATCTATTTTATTGACCCAAGGCCCAATATTCGTTCATCGGATTTTGAGAACCTGACCGTAATTCCAAAAACCGCCGCCGAAGGTGTCCCTACATTGGTGGAACAGCTTTTTAGTAGTTAGCCCTAGCTTCATCGGCCCATGCTAGCAGAGCACTAATTTGTTCATCGGACAGTTTCGCATCCGCGTGGGTCCAGGTGTATTCATTTAAAGGCATTTCACCCTCCTTCACCTCTTCGATAACCTCTTCGAGCTTGTGGTCTTTCTTTTTGGAGTCATAGTTTTCCCAATCGGAAAAATTTAAATGTTCTTTTCCCTCTTCAATATGGTCTGCCAACCAATAGGAAACAGGTGCAATATTATTATACCAAGGATATTCGGTATTGGCACTATGACAATCGTAACAAGCTGTTTTTAAAATTTCTTTCACCTCGGGCGAAGGTTGGGTCTCGGTTTCAAAAGCAGCAACATAGTCTCCTTCGGACACATTTTTTTCAGGACGATAAAACTGCATTCCAATCAATACGACCAACAAGACAATTGCTATTTTTTTTACTATTTTCATTGAACAAGGTTTTAGTAAATATATTGAATTTTTGTGACTGAAGAAGAATTACATATTACACTTAATTCCGGTAGAATATCCAAACCTCAAATAGATGTTCTGGTTCAACAACTTGAGAAAGAATCCCAATTGGCACAAATACTTTTTAAAGAAGTTTTGTTGGAGGATAAAGAGGGAACCTTCAATGCCAGTTGGACTTTTGACCATTTGATGCGTAAAAAACTCACCTACCTCCTCCCCTTTTTTGAAGACTTCGTCAACCGACTATCAGAATTAAAAACGGAATCCTGTATTCGCCCCATCGCACACGTCTGCGAAATGGTCTGCGAGGCCTACTTTAAGAAAAAAGACGAAGTTTTTACCCAAAATATTACCGATGGCCAATTGGAGAAAATCATGACTTCCTGTTTTGATTGGTTGATTGGCCCAATGAATATGGCGCCTAAAGTATTTTCCATGACCAGTTTATATTATTTGGGTTTAAAGTTTGACTGGGTACATCCCGAACTCAAGCAGATATTGGAGGACTCCTACGCCACAGGTACTACGGGGTATAAAAACAGAGCAAAAAAAACTCTGGATAAGTTGGCCAAATTGGGCGTCTAAACTGAAGACTTTAAGTATCTTTGATGCTTTCAAAATTTTCCTGACCATGTCGTTGACTCCACTTAATGCCATTTCGCCGATTGACGGTAGATATAGAAACAAAACCGAGACCTTAAAAGATTATTTTTCGGAAGAGGCCTTGATCAAATACCGTGTTCAAGTAGAAATTGAATACTTTATCGCCCTTTGCGAGGTTCCTTTGCCGCAATTGAGCGATTTTAACACCGCATTGTTTCCCGAATTACAAAAAATCTATCAAGAGTTTTCTGCGGAAGATGCACAGGCCATAAAGGATATTGAAAAGACCACCAACCACGATGTAAAAGCGGTGGAGTACTTCATCAAGCAAAAGTTTGATGCCTTACAACTTCAAAAGTATAAGGAGTTTATCCACTTTGGATTGACTTCACAGGATATCAACAACACAGCGATTCCACTTTCTATAAAAGAAGCTATGAACGAAGTGTATGTACCTTCGTATCTAGAGGTTTTCAACAAACTTAAGGAGCTTGCCAAGGAATGGGAAAACATCCCCATGTTGGCAAGAACTCATGGGCAACCTGCTTCCCCTACCCGTTTGGGGAAGGAAATCGATGTGTTTGTGGAACGCTTTAAAGAGCAGTTCAATTTATTGAACGACATTCCTAGTGCAGCGAAATTTGGAGGGGCAACAGGAAATTACAACGCCCATAAAGTAGCCTACCCAAACAACGATTGGAGAGCGTTCGGAAAGCAGTTTGTGCAGGAGAAATTAGGTTTGCACCACTCTTTCCCTACTACCCAGATTGAGCATTACGACCACATGGCTGCTTTGTTCGATTGCCTAAAACGTATCAATACCATCTTGATTGACTTGGATAGGGATATTTGGACTTATGTTTCCATGGATTACTTCAAACAGAAAATCAAAAAAGGAGAAGTGGGTTCATCAGCTATGCCGCACAAGGTAAACCCTATCGATTTTGAGAATTCTGAAGGAAACCTTGGTCTGGCCAATGCTATTTTTGAGCATTTATCTGCCAAATTACCTATCTCCCGATTGCAACGCGACCTTACAGATAGTACCGTACTACGAAATGTTGGAGTTCCTTTTGCGCACACAATCGTTGGTTTCCAATCCACTTTAAAAGGTTTGAACAAATTGGTATTGAATCGGGCTAAGTTTGAGCAGGATTTAGAGGATAACTGGGCCGTGGTGGCCGAAGCCATCCAAACGATTTTGAGAAGAGAAGGATATCCTAACCCCTACGAAGCTTTAAAAGGATTAACACGTACCAATGAGAAAATCAACCAAAAATCCATCGCTGATTTTATTGAAACTTTGGACGTTTCAGATTCCATTAAAGCTGAGTTGAAACAAATTACCCCGGCAAATTACACCGGGGTTTAGTTCATTGGCATTTTGAGCGCAGTCGAGACGTCTTAATTGGTTCTCGATTGCACTCGATGTGACATCCCTAAAGTCTCCTCAAAAGAACAATTATAAGGTCTATGCTTGTTTATGGATTTCCACCTGATGTGGGTACGGGATTTCAATTCCAGCTTCGTCCAGAGCCAGTTTAGAATTCTCATGGGTCGCGAAGTATACATCCCAATAATTTTCTGGCTTACAAAACGGCCTAACCGCAAAATTCACGGAGCTATCGCCCAATTCCATTACATTAACAGATGGTGGAGGGTCTTTTAGCACCTTTTCGTTGGAGGTCAATACATTCAACAATATTTCTTTGGTTTTTTTGATGTCCTCATCGTACCCCACTCCAATTACCGTATCCACACGCATTTTTCCTTCTGCGGTATAGTTGATAATGTTACCATTGGCCATGGCACCATTTGGAATAATGGCAAGCTTATTCTGAGGGGTCACCAGTTTTGTGGTAAAGATTTCAATCCCCTTTACATTTCCTAATATACCTTGAGCTTCAATCAAATCACCGATTTTATAGGGTTTGAATATCATAATCAACACGCCTCCTGCAAAGTTTGAAAGTGAGCCTTGTAAAGCCAAGCCTACGGCAAGACCGGCAGCTGCAATTACAGCAGCGAAGGTGGTAACATCCACGCCCAATCTAGAGATAACAATAATGATCAAAAATATTTTTAATGCCCAAGAGAACAGGTTTAACAGGAATTTTTGAAGCGATTCGTCGTATTTACTTTTGGACATCACCTTCCTAGTGCCTCCAATGATTTTTTTGACCACCCACATACCTACAATGTAGATGAGGAGTGCCGTAATCAATTTTGGGCCAAATTCTTTGGCCAGTTCAATACCGTAATCGAACCATTCTTGTGCTTTTTCCATGATGTTATAGTTTTGTTAGTGTTCTTATTTTGAGACACTAAGATACTAAACTAGGTCACTTTTTCTATTTTCCTAAAAAGAAAAAGGGCGACAAATGTCGCCCTTTACTAAATTTATGATGATTGGTCTTATCCTTTTAGAAAATCTCCAATCTCACCAAGTCCTTCTCCTTTGTAATCGGATTTTTGTATGGCCTGCATTAATTGAATG
Source organism: Flagellimonas lutimaris (assembly GCF_003581615.1). Lineage (GTDB taxonomy): Bacteria > Bacteroidota > Bacteroidia > Flavobacteriales > Flavobacteriaceae > Flagellimonas > Flagellimonas lutimaris. The sequence continues at coordinate 27,076 of NZ_QXFH01000071.1, read as the reverse complement.
ATATGCGCAGGATTCATATCCTTGCCCAGTACACGTACTAGTGCAAATCCTTTGTCTTTACTATCTCCGTAAATAATCACTTCGTCAATGGCATCCTCATCCCCCAAATATTTGATTACACCTTTGCCATACTGAGAATTGATTTTCATTAACTCTACAAAGTTATCGCCTTTTAATATCTCACGTACCTTTTTCTTTTCAATCTCATACTCAGCTTCATTATCGGCATTCTTTTTAAAGGCCAATAGATTGAATTTACGTAGTGATTCGATAGCTTCTTTTTGTGTTGCGTTCAAATTTGCCTCATCCATTTTTAGGATACTCGCAGGAACATCTATGGACAAAAAATTCGGATTCTCAGAATTGTCCACATAATACTCCTGCAGACTTGGCTGCGAAGCACACGAAGCCAGAAGCAAAGCTCCGGCTACCATTATGGATTTAATTAAATGTTTCATTTTTTCTATGTTTTTGATTGATTCAGTAAACTGAAAAACAGCTGACAATAATTAGTTGGGTTTTATTGCTTTTTGTTACAATTACCAATCGATTATTGTCAACCGAATTATAAATTTAGTTCTTCTTGCTAGCTTCGTTCAGTTCTTTGGGCAAGTTCATCTTATTGGTCAACGAACTGATATTGTTCAGGTCGATATCACCTGTTAGCGACAAGATTACTGTTTCAAACCTATGGCCATTGGCTTCGACCTCGCTCATTCCGGTGATGAACATTAAAAGTTCGCTCACATGGTCCGCATCCTTACCTTCTTTAATGTAGAACTTCACATTGGCATCCTTGTCCTTGATACGCATGAGCTCTTCCATTTTGGATGATCTTAGATAACTGTCCACGGAAGATTTCATATCGTCGCCAATGCTCTTGTTTTCGGTTGTAAAAACCTTTAAACTTTTAAGACTACTGGCGATTTCCATAAAATCACGTGCTTCTGGATCATCTACTTCCACATCAATTTTTGCCAATAAATTGAACATACTCTTGTTCACGATTACCGTGGTCACATCGTCCAGGTCCTCAAACTTATCAAAAACTGATTGCGAAAATCCTGCCAATGGCAATAATGCCAATACTACTATTAAAATATACTTTTTCATTTTGTTACGTTTTTTAATTGTTGTTGTAAATTTTTTGTTTTGCTTGTTCGAACTCGTTGAGATAAGCCACCTTTTCTGTTCCGCGGCTAAAATTTTCTGCTAGGAGTTCAAGAGCTTTTTTGGTTTCTTGGTAAGCGTACTCCGCTTTTTGTTCCTCCAAACGCTTTGTTTCCTGATATTGATTACCAAAATAAATGCCAAAGGCGAGAACCACTGCCGCTGCTACGGATAGCCACTTGTAATAGTTTACTCTAGGTTTTAATGGTACCTGCTTGGTGTACTTTTCTTCCTTGGCCATGGAAAAGTAGTTGAACATGGGTTTGTATTGCTCCAAGTGAGGTGCAACCTCATCCTGCGAAAAATACGCCCTAAGTGTTCTTTCTTCGTCCACTGTGGCAGTGGCCTCGAAATACTTCTCCAATATTTTTTCTATGTTACCCAATTCCATAGTTATGTTTTTTTACTAGTTCTTCTCTTACTGTTTTTCTCGCCCTCGACAGTGCTACTCGCACTGCAGTAGGTTTCATGTCCATGAGTTCGCATATCTCATCGAACTCGTATTGCTCTACATCCCGTAGCTGCAATATCATTTTTTGTTGTTCTGGCAGGTCTTCCATAATCCGCTCCATCCAACTTACACTGTCCTCGGCTTCCAATTGTTTCTGCAGGGAGGTGTTTTCGTCGCTGTAATTGCTATGAACCAGTTTAAGGTTTCCTGCTTGTTTGGACTTTAAACGGTCCAAACAAAAGTTTTTGGTCATGGTCATGGCAAAAGCCTCTACATTCTTATACTTTCCCATGGACTCGTTCTTTGACCACAACTTCAACAAAATTTCTTGAGTGGCATCCTCCGCTTCCTCCCGAGAAACCAACAGTCGCTTTGCGAGTCTGTATAGTTTGTCCTGAAAAGGTAAAACCACATTTAAGAATTCTGTTTGTTTCATTTGGTTGTCTTAGTTTTTTTGTGTCTTTCTTATCGACCTACACTATCACGACGACACATATCGAAATATGTTACAAAAAATTTGCAATTTCCTGATATAAGCCTATTTTGCAGGGAAAATTTGCATGACAATGCATGCAGTTTTACTCAATCCGACCTACACCTTTGATTAATTTGGAACAAAATTTGAGTAAATTCAATAAAAATTAAGCTATGAAAAAGTATTTCTTCCTGTTTTTAGGATTATCCGTCCTGTTTATGTCATGTAGTAATGACGACAATGGCATTAAGCCGGGCACAACCCCAAATCCTGAGCCAAGTGCCAACGTAATCGCCCAAGACTTTATGTGGAAAGCCATGAACCTTTGGTATTTTTGGCAAGGTGATGTAGCAGACTTGGCAGATGACCGATTTGCCACGGATGCCGAATACACAGCATTTTTAGAGAATAATTCAAATCCGGAAAGCTTCTTTTTCGATACTTTACTTTTTGAAGAAGACCGTTTTAGTTTTGCAAATGAAGACTATAGTGAATTGGTTAACAGCCTTTCCGGAATATCCCAAAGCAATGGTTTGGAATTTGGATTAGGGCTAATAGGTGATACAGACAATGTTTTTGGATATGTTCAATACATAGTACCAAATTCTGATGCCTCCACAAAGGATATTCAAAGAGGTGAATTTTTTACTCGGGTCGATGGTGTTCAACTGACGGTTAGCAATTATCGAACCCTGCTTTTTGGAGATAACAGCACCTATACCCTTGGAATGGCAACAGTTACAAACAATACCATTTCGGACAGTGCCAAAGAAGTTAGCCTGACCAAAATAGAGAACCAAATCGAAGATCCTATTTTAATTGCCAAAACCTTGGACGTAAACGGTACTAAAGTTGCCTATTTGATGTACAACCGCTTTTTGAGCAGTTTTAATGACGATTTGAACGCAGCATTTGCACAATTTGTAGCCGATGGCGCCACCGAGCTGGTTTTGGATATGCGCTATAATCCGGGCGGCTCCGTTAACACTTCTCGCCTATTGGCCAGTATGATATATGGCACCAACACCAGTGATGTTTACATTAAACAGCGATGGAATGCTAAAGTTCAAGCCGAATTTTCCGATGAATTCTTAACGGACTATTTTGCAAGCTCCACGGGCTCAAGTGCAATTAACTCGCTAAACCTGAGTAGAGTATTTGTGATTGCTACTGGCGATTCTGCTTCTGCAAGTGAATTGGTGATGAACGGACTAGACCCTTATATGGATGTCATTCATATTGGTGAGGTTACCAGTGGTAAAATCGAGTTCTCGATTACTTTGGTAGACGACCCCGAAAATTCCTTTATCTATAATAGTGACCGCGAAGGCAACATTAACTCGCAGAACAGTTGGGGCTTGCAACCTTTGGTGGGAATAAATGTAAATGCAGCTGGGAATTCCGATTATATTGACGGTCTGGTTCCAGATATTCCTCTCAGCGAAGATTTGACTAACCTTGGCGTCTTGGGAGCCGTAAACGAGCCACTACTGGCCCGTGCCCTACAAGAAATTTCTGGCGGAACCACAAAAATCGACTTTACGGTGGAAATGCCTGCGGAACATTTTACGAGTTCCAGGTTTCATACTCCAGTTAAGGACAATATGTATTTGGAAAACCCATTACAATTAAACAAATAAAAAAAGCGGCCAATTGGCCGCTTTTTTTTAAAGGTTTAGGTTGAGACCCACCCTAAAGTTTCGTCCTCGGGTGGTGAACCCAAGCAATTCCCTATAATCCTCGTTCAACAAGTTATCCGCATTTACAAAAACATTGAGTTTGTTCTTGATCAGTTCGTGCCTGATAGAAAAGTTCAACAAGGAAAACGGTTCCAAAGCGATATCGGTATAGGTTGCAAAATCCGTATCAAATCGTTTGCCTGTGTACGCAAAGCTTAGGGATGCATTGGTGCTTTCACAAAACTGATACCACAGGGATACATTCGCTTTATGCTTTGGAATGCGGATGGCATTGTCCCCTTTGCGCTCCGTATAGGTATAATTGGCATTTACACTAAAACTGTTCCAAGGCAACCACGTAGCTTCTACCTCCACCCCATTGGCATCGATTTCGTCTGTAACATTGATGCTCATAAAATTGGCGTCATAGCCTATGGCATTGGTCTCGTTTCTATCAAAATAAACCGTGCTAATTCTAAATTGGTTGCTCAATTTAAATTCTATACCACCTTCGATAGTAGTATTTTCCTCAGGTTCCAAATCAGGATTTCCACCAAAAGCGCCGAACAACTGTGTTAAATTAGGTGTGATATACGATGTGGCATAAGACCCCATCAGCTTCACATATCCATTTTCAGTATCAAATACATACGATGGATTCACATTATACACAAAATGGTTTCCATATTCAGAGTGATTATTCAACCGTGCGCCGGCATTCAAGTTCAAACCAAAATCTGAAACATACACTACATTGGCATAAGGATCTACAATGGTAAAATCCACCTCTTCTGCAAAAATGGCCTCATCCTTTATGTAGTTCACCCCCAAAATAGTATGGAATTGCTTCGCAAAAACATATTTATTGTAGACATCCAATACCCAATTGCTTCCTTCTGTGGTACTTTCACCAAAGGTGTCATTGGCCACCGACTCATAATCCGTGTAAGCCGCATTCAAGTGTACTGAACCTTTTCCATAGCCCAGCTCCGAGGTAAGACCAACGCGTTGTTGTTCGTTCTTACCCAAATTGGAAGCTTCGGCCATAGAAGCATCATATTCATTTTTAAACTTGGTCTGGTTTCCATAGACCTGAACCCCAAAATTTTCAGAGAACTGATAGCCCAGCTTTACATTGGTACTGTAGTGGGAAAAAATATCCTCTTCGTTTTCGGGAGTTATTGCAGCCGACAATCCACTTTTGTATCTGTTGGAAAAATCAACCCCATAATTGAACTTGCCCAAAGTACCGTTGACATTGGCGGAATTTTGAATACTTCCTAGATTATAATTTTGATCATCCGCCGTTTGATTGGTTCCTACGCTCGTTTCAAAATTTCCTGCAATCTTCTGTTTTGAAGCCTTTTTCGTAGTGATGTTGATTACGGCAGTAACCGCATTGGTACCATAAAGGGTACTGGCGGCCCCTTTAATAATCTCAATGGACTCAATCGTGGCTGGTGATAACAATCGAAGATCGTACTCCGCAGAAAATGTGGATGGATCGGACACACGAACACCGTCAATAATAATCAAGACCTGACGTCCACGGCCACCACGGGCATAAACGCCAAGCACATCACCGTCCCTACCACGGCTACCGGCAATCTCGATACCGCTTTTGGCATTAATGATTTCCGCAACCGTCCTGCCTTGGTTGCGTTGCATTTCCTCGGCAGTGATTTTGATCACTGTTTTTCCTGAATTTTCTCTTTTCAATTCAAATTTTGAATCGCTCACAACAACCTCGTCCAGTTGCTGCACTTTAAGTGAATCTTGCTGTACATTTTGCGCAAAAATCCCCTTACCCGCCAATAGAGCGGTAATTAACCATAAATGATTTTTTTTCATTTCGTTTAATTGAATAAACGGGAGAATAGTATGTGATGCATACGTAAACTTTTATCCCGAAAGTTTAACATTGATTGTTTGAATCTGGCAGGTCTCCTGGCTTGTGTTTTGTCTCCTACCTTCCCACCCATTGGGCAGTGGCTTTGAAGAAGAGACAATCGCCTACTACGTACTGACGCTCAAAAAACATCAGTGCCGATTCGGCACATACTTACAGTTGCGGGAACAGCTCCGGTTTTGCACCGGATTCCCTTTTAATCCCACGGAAACTCCGTGGGAACCAAAATTCGAGGTCAAAGCTAATCAATCTGTTTAATCTTTTTTCGCAAAACTTAAATAATCTTACTTTTGACCTATGGCAAAAAAACAGTGGTCGATTCTATTTCTAGGGTTCTTTTTAGTGGTGGTGATGGGTTGCAAGCAAGCAAAAAAAACACAACCCGTTCAAAACCAAGAATCAACATCCTCCATAACCTATGCAACAGGCTTTACCGTAAAAAAACAAGCCGATTTCACCGTGATAGAAGTCAACGCAGCTTGGCCTGGGGCAGATAACTTCAAATATGCTTTGGTTCCGAAGGAAAAATTGCCTGCAATGACTTTTCCGCGTGATGCCTACGATGCCATAATAGGTACCCCAGTAGAAAAAGTAGTGCTCACTTCTACCACACATATCGAGCCCTTAAAGCAACTTGAAGAACTCAATACCATTGTTGGATTTCCCAACACCGATTACATATCCTCGCCAGAAGCAAGAAAATTGGTGGAGAGTAAACATATCCAAGATTTGGGGATGAATGACGTCCTCAATACGGAAATGGTCCTCGAGATGAATCCAGAACTCATCATCGGATTCAGTATAAATGAAGAAAATAAGGCCTACGACATTTTAAAAAAAGCGAGGATACCTGTGGTGTACAATGGGGACTGGGTGGAACATACGCCTTTGGGAAAAGCGGAATGGATTAAATTCTTTGCTCCTTTCTTTCAAAAAGAAGCATTGGGTGATAGCATTTTTTCGGAGGTTGAAACATCTTATAAACAGGCCAAGGCATTGGCACAAAAAACAAAATCAAGACCAACCGTACTAACTGGCGGACTCTATAAAGATGTGTGGTACGTAGCAGGCGGAAACAGTTGGATGGCACAATTTATGGAAGACGCCAATGCCGATTACCTATGGTCCAACACAGAGGAAACGGGAAGTGTCGGCCTTAGTTTGGAATCCGTTTTGGAGCAGGCACAAGATGCGGAGTATTGGTTTAATCCTTCCGCGCAAACCACGTATACAGAATTGGGTGAAGCGAACACACATCATCAGCAGTTTGAAGCTTTTAAAAACAAAAAGGTGTACTCCAACGCCATTGAAAAAGGGGAAACCGGCGGTATTATTTTTTACGAATTGGCTCCTCACCGCCCTGATATTGTTTTAAGGGATTTCATCAAAATATTGCATCCAGAGTTGTTACCTGAGCATCAACTGCAATTCATCAAACCATTACAATAAATGCAGGGAGCAAAAACATATCGCATTTCCTTTGTGCTTTTGGCACTGGCACTGTTATGCGCTTGGCTCTTGAACATTAGTTCGGGTTCGGTTTCCATTCCCTTTGCCGATGTGTTGTCCACTTTGTTTGGCGAAACCCCTGAAATTGCATCTTGGAAATACATTATCTGGGATTATCGATTTCCAAAAGCATTTACCTCTATTTTGGTGGGCGCAGGACTGTCCTTGAGCGGACTTTTGATGCAAACTTTGTTTCGAAACCCATTGGCAGGGCCGTTTGTGCTAGGAATCAGTTCTGGTGCTAGTTTGGGCGCTGCCTTACTTTTGATGGGCGCTTCGTTGTTGACAGGATACACCTCATTCGCCTTTTTGGGTGATATTTCCTTGGCCATTGCAGCTAGTATCGGTAGTTTTTTGGTCCTCTTGATCGTTATGATTGTCGCCCAGCGGGTGAAGGACACGATGGCTTTATTGATTATTGGCTTGATGTTCGGCAGCATTACCTCTGCCATTGTTAGCGTGCTGGCTTATTTTTCCAAGGCCGAGAATCTGCAACGCTTCATTTTTTGGTCATTTGGAAGTGTGGGCAATCTATCCACAAACCAACTGATTTTATTAAGTGGCATTGTTGCATTGGGTGTTTTATTGAGCGTTCTTTCCGTAAAATCATTGAACGCCTTTCTTTTGGGAGAAAATTACGCGCAAAGTCTAGGGGTCTCCTTGCAAAAATCTCGTTTGACCACCATTGTTGCCACAGGATTATTGGCAGGTGGAATTACCGCATTCGCTGGACCCATCGCTTTTGTTGGATTGGCCGTTCCCCACCTTACCCGTCAAATTTTTGATACGATGGAACACAAAGTGTTGATTCCAGCCGTGATGCTGTATGGTGCCATCTTAATGCTCTTATGCGATACTTTGGCCCAATTGCCCAATTCTGCTAGCGTATTACCGATAAATGCCATCACCTCACTTGTAGGAGCTCCTGTCGTGATATGGCTCTTGGTTCGTAAACGTAAAATGATGTTCTGATGGCAAAAGTTGGTAAAAACATACTGTCCATTAAAGATTTGACCATTGGGTACAATTCAAAAATGGTTGCTGAGCATATTAATTTTGATTTGGAAACTGGAATGTTATGCGGAGTTGTGGGCATAAATGGTATCGGAAAATCAACTTTGTTGCGTACTCTGGGCGGTTTTCAACCCAAATTGTCTGGAAACATCCTATTGAAAGAACAGAACATTGAAAAATACACCTCGTCCAATCTATCCAAAGAGCTTAGCGTGGTATTGACGGAGCAACCTGCTTCCAAAAATCTGACCGTTCAAGAGTTGATTGCCTTGGGAAGACAACCCTACACTAACTGGTTGGGTTCTTTGACGAAAGAGGACAAGCAACAGATTGAAGATAGTTTGGATGCTTTTTTATTGAAAGACCTACGGCACCGTAAATGTCACGAACTTAGTGATGGACAGTTACAACGGGTGCTGGTGGCAAGGGCCATGGCTCAAGACACCTCCTTGATTCTTTTGGATGAGCCCACAACCCATTTAGATCTATATCACAAGGTGCAAATCCTGAAAATGCTTCAAGAATTGTCGCATGAAAAACAAAAGACCATACTTTTCACTACACACGAAATTGATCTGGCCATTCAGTTATGCGACCGTATACTGATTTTGGACGGAAAGGAACATCCCTTCGGAAATCCTTGTGAATTGATTGAACAAAAACATTTTAATCGTTTGTTTCCTTCGGAAATGGTACAGTTTGATGCCAAAACAGGTTCTTTTAAAGTGAATAAGTAAGTACATTTTCCATTTCGGCATCAATCGGAATCCGTTATCTTTATCCTTCAGAAACTTTTTAATGAGCACAGAACTTACCTTTATTATAATTGGCATTATCACATTGGTCATCGGCCTGTTTGCGGGGATGTACATTCAAAAACTAAAAACCAAATCCACCGAGAGTGTTTGGGGGGAGCGGGAACAACAAATGAACGCTACCATCAAATCCCTGAACGATAAATTATTACTTAGTGTTGAAGAGCAAAAACAACTTCAACACGAAAAAGAACAGCAGGGCAATCAATTGGTTCGATACCAAGCAGACTTGGAGAATCTTCAGCTAAAGAACAAGGAGCAGAAAGACGAAGTTGAAAAGCTACAGGAAAAGTTCACCAAGGAGTTTGAGAACTTGGCCAATAAGATTTTGGATGAAAAAAGCGAAAAGTTCACCAAAAGCAACAAGGAGAACATTGAAAATATTTTGACGCCCCTCAACAAAAAAATAAAGGAGTTTGAGGAAAAGGTAGAGAAATCTCAAAAGGAAAATATCAGTATAAACTCTTCCCTAAAGCAACAATTGGAGGATTTACAGAAACAAAACCTCAAAATAACCCAAGAAGCCGAAAACCTAACAAAGGCGTTGAAAGGTGACAGTAAAATGCAAGGGAATTGGGGTGAATTGGTTTTGGAGCGTGTGCTGGAAAAATCTGGCTTAGAGAAAGATAGAGAATACAGCGTACAACAAAGCTTTAAGCGAGAGGATGGCACTAGGGTGTTGCCCGACGTCATCATTCACTTGCCCGACGGTAAAAAAATGGTGGTGGATTCCAAGGTTTCCCTCACGGATTATGAGCGCTTTACCAATGCGGAAGAAGATGACAAACCCAAATTTTTAAAGGACCATATCAACTCCTTACGAAGACATGTGGAGCAGCTTTCCTCCAAAAAATATGAGGACCTCTACGAAATGGAAAGTCCTGATTTTGTTTTGATGTTTGTACCGATTGAACCTGCGTTTGCCGTCGCCATAAACGAAGATATTTCGCTTTACAACAAAGCCTTTGAACAAAATATCGTTATAGTTACACCATCTACCTTATTGGCCACCCTACGCACCATTGATTCGATGTGGAGCAATGAAAAACAACAACGGAACGCTATTGAAATTGCAAGACAGGCCGGAGCTCTTTATGATAAATTTGAAGGCTTCGTGACCGACCTTACTAAAGTGGGGAAAAAGATGGACGAGGCCAAAGGAGAATATCGCGGTGCCATGAACAAATTGGTGGAAGGACGAGGAAACATTGTCACCACCATTGAAAAACTGAAGAAGATGGGAGCCAAAGCAAAAAAATCGCTTCCAGAGCCTATTTTAAAACGCGCACAAGAGGATGACTTTGAGGAACTAAACTAAAAGCACTTACCATGAAAAAATTCCTGACCATATTTATTGCTGCCATCATAGTTGGCATTGTGGGGTATTTGGCTTTCATCTATTATGTGCCTTATAGCGAGGGATATCGCTCTGGGGAACTTATTAAATTCAGTAGAAAGGGAGTATTGGTGAAAACTTGGGAAGGGCAAATAAGTCAAGGGCTTTCCGGCACCAATGTCTTTTCATTTTCTGTGGAAGACGGTGAAAAGGAAATCATTGAAAAAATGAAGAAATATCAGGGTCAGTACATTAAAGTTACCTACAAAGAACGTTACGCTACCTTTTTCTGGTTAGGCGATACCAAATATTTTATCACAGAAGTAAATTCCGAGAAATCACCGATTTTTAGAAATTAGTATGAAGAAATTCAAATCATCTCGAACGAGCAGGGTTTCCATTACCGAACTTATGCTTCCCTCCCATTCAAATTTTGGCGGCAAAGTTCATGGAGGACATATTCTTAATCTAATGGACCAAATTGCATTTGCCTGTGCCTCTAAACATTCACAAAGTTATTGTGTGACGGCTTCTGTGAATCGAGTGGATTTTCTTAATCCTATTGAAGTGGGAGAGCTTGCAACCCTAAAGGCATCCATCAATTATACTGGAAAAACCTCCATGGTGGTTGGGGTTCGTGTTGAATCCGAAAATGTAACCACGGGAGAAGTAAAACATTGTAACTCCTCCTATTTTACGATGGTAGCAAAGGGCGAGGATGGTGAAAATAAACCCGTTCCTGGTCTCATTTTAAAAACCAAACAGGATATTCGTCGTTTCGCGCGCAGCAAGGAGCGTAAGCAATCTGCTTTTAAACGCGATAGCAAATACGAATCCAACAACTTTAAGGTAAACGAATATTTGGAGTTTTTAGAAGGAGAAAACGTTAAGATGGATTTTGATTGAGCTTTGAAGCTGCTTCCTCATCCAAAAACCACACTAAATTACCTGATGATGGTTTGACCAAGGACGCTGGATAAGCTTCAAAACCTTCGGTTTTTTGTACCACAGCCTCCACTTTTTCAGCTTTTGATGCTCCTGTGACCAAAAAAGCAACTTCTTTGGCGGTATTGATGACCTTTCCATTAATAGAAACTCGTTTCTGACCCGAATCAGGATGGGTGGCTACTACGCAATGGTCTTCGGAATTCCATAATTCTATTTGGTAAGGAAAAATGGAAGCGGTGTGCCCATCATCGCCCATGCCCAAAATCACCAAGTCAAACTGAGGAATTCCCTCTACCCTATCCAAATCTATTTCCAATAGATTGGCATAGCGCATTGCTTCATTTACAGGGTTTTTTTCGCCCAATATGCGATTAATGTTTTCTTTAGGAACTTCAATTTTAGAAAATAAATGATCCACCGTCATTTTATAGTTGCTTTCGTCATCTGAAGGAGGCACGCAACGTTCATCTCCCCAATAAAAATGAACCTTGCTCCAATCAACCTTGTCCGAAAATTTTTCAGCCAATACATCAAACACAATTTTTGGTGTACTTCCACCCGACAAAGCGACGTGAAAAACATCTTTATCCTTTAATTGATCCATAAAATAGCTGGAAAACTGCTCAGCCACTTCCTGTTTATTTTTATATATTTTTAAGTCCATCCTTAAATTGTATTCTTATTATCGGTTTACAACTCCTAACAAATCACACAATACCCTGGGTCATCCGCTAAATTCTCACTGGGATTCCGCCAATAGCCATCATCTTCAATCAAATTATCCGCATTTTCTGGTCCCCAAGCTCCAGCAGCATAACCGTAGACACGAACATCTTTACCATTTTTCCAGTAGTTTAAAATAGGATCTACAAACTCCCAAGCTGCTTCTACCTCATCGGCACGCGCATACAAGGTGGCATCCCCTTGCATGGCATCCAATAATAAACGTTCGTATGCTTCCATAACATAGGTTTCCGCCAAACTTGAGTAGTAAAAGTCCAAATTGGCGCGTTCCACCTTAAACCCTTGTCCGGGAACTTTAACCCCAAACTTGATTAAAATTCCTTCATCAGGTTGGATACGGATAATCAATTTGTTATCCATTTCCTGCATTTCGGACCCCTTAAATATTTGGTGGTGCGGTTTTTTAAAATGAATTACAATTTCTGTCACCTTTGTAGGCATTCTTTTGGCCGTCCGCACATAAAACGGAACACCATGCCAACGCCAGTTATCCACATAAAACTTGATGGCCGCATAGGTCTCTGTAGTAGAATTCGGGTCCACATCGTCCTCCTCTCTATATCCTTTCACTTTTTTACCGCCTACCTTAGAGGCAACATATTGTGCTCGAATCGTATTTTCAAAAAGTTCCTTTTCATCCGTCATAATACGCAAAGACTTTAAAGCCTTTACTTTTTCATTTCTGATTTCTTCGGCATCTGCACCAATCGGAGGCTCCATAACAACCAAAGAAACAATCTGCAACAAGTGATTCTGGAACATATCTCGCAAGGCCCCGGATTTATCATAATATCCCCCGCGCTTTTCTACACCAACACTTTCTGCATTGGTAATCTCTACATGCTGAATGTAATTACGGTTCCAAAGTGGTTCAAAAATGCTATTTGAGAAACGAGTCACCAATAGGTTCTGAACGGTCTCTTTCCCTAAATAATGGTCGATTCTGTAAATCTGGTGCTCCTTAAAATATTTATGAAGTCCCTTGTTCAACTTTTTAGCGGTCTCCAAACTATACCCAAAAGGTTTTTCAACCACCAATCTTTTCCATCCATTGTTTTGGGTATTCATACCCGCATCGGACAAATTGTGTGCTATAGTTTCGTATAGTGTGGGAGGTGTAGAAAGGTAGTAAATGATGTTTCCCGAGGCACCATGTTTTTCTTTTAAGGCCTCCACCCGTTTTCGCAATGCATTATAATCCGTATCATAGCTATCTCCTAAGTCCTCGTAATAAAGTTTGTCCGCAAAGCTCTTTACTTCACTATCCTTGAGGTCTTTGGTCTTTTCTTTTAAATATTCACTTTCATAAACCACTCTGTCACGAAAAGCCTCATCCGATAGGTCGCTTCGGCTAACCCCCAAAACGACAAAGTTTTCTGGCAATTGATTGGCCAAGTATAGATTAAATAAAGATGGCATTAGCTTTCTAGCTGTCAAATCACCCGATGCTCCAAAAATAACTAGCATCTGATTCTCTGTCTTTTTCATAGTATTTCCAATTTCTGGCAGGTTCTGCCCATAAGAACAAGTTACATTTAATATAGAGTCCTTATTTTTGAGCATCACGAATATAAGGTTTATTTTAGGTTCGTATTTCAAGAAATCACAACCTTTGGGTTGTCTTAACATCAAAAGAAGAAGAAAAATATATAATGGCAGATACGTATGATTTTGGCCTTGTGGGCCTTGGAGTAATGGGACGTAATTTTATTTTAAATGTAGCCGATAATGGTTTTACTGCATTTGGAAATGATTTGGATGAAGAAAAGGTAAACGCATTGATTAACGAAGGTGGTGATACCTCAAAAGTGAATGCCTCTTCGGATGTAAAAACCTTTGTGCAGTCGTTGACCACTCCACGAAAAATTATGCTCTTGGTACCTGCCGGAAAAATTGTGGACAGCGTAATCGAAGGATTATTGCCCCACTTGGATGAAGGAGATATTATTATTGACGGAGGAAACTCCTTTTATACCGATACGGATCGTCGTGAAGCATACTTAAAGGAGAAAAGCATCAACTTTTTTGGTGCAGGGGTTTCAGGGGGTGCCGAAGGTGCCCGAAAAGGCCCAAGTATTATGCCTGGTGGCTCCAAGGAAGCTTACCAGCACGTAAAACCCATTTTTGAAGCGGTTTCCGCTAAATATAAAGGGGAACCTTGTGTAGCGTATTTAGGGCCAAAATCTGCAGGAAACTATGTGAAAATGGTGCACAATGGTATCGAATATGGTTTGATGCAGTTGACCTCCGAGATTTACGATCTGCTCAAAAAGGCTGGCGGACTCACCAATGATGAGCTACACAAAACCTACGCAAAATGGAACGAAGGCCGTTTGCAGTCCTTTTTGGTGGAAATCACTTCGGAAATCTTTGAACAAAAAGATGATTTGACGGAAAACGACCTTGTGGATATGATTCTGGACAAGGCCAAACAAAAGGGGACGGGAAAATGGACGTCCCAGAATGCAATGGATTTGGGAATCCCAGTACCCACCATCGATATTGCGGTAAGCATGCGCGAAATATCCGCGCTAAAAGATGAAAGGGGTAAAGCAGACGAATTGTATAATCGTCCTACCCCAAAATCGGTAGAGAAGGATGATTTTACGATAAAAGCGGAGCAAGCTTTATATTTTGCCTTCATCATTACCTACGCGCAGGGAATGCACCAATTGGCAGATGCATCCAAAGAGTATGGCTACGAACTGGAATTGGGCGAAATTGCTAAAATATGGCGTGCAGGCTGTATTATCCGCGCAGCACTTTTGGCCGATATTACCGAGGCCTACCAAGCTGATGAAAATTTACAGAACCTATTGCTTTCCACCTCTTTTGTTCAGAAAGTACAAAGCACGGTGGATGCTGCAAGAGAATTGGTAAGTTATGGAGCAGTCAACGGCATTCCATTACCCGGATTGTCCAATGCACTTACCTATTTTGATGCCTACACCAGTAGTCGTTTGCCTTTGAATTTGATTCAGGCACAACGCGATTATTTTGGTTCGCACACCTACGAGCGCTTGGACCGCGAAGGTATTTTCCATACGAACTGGTAGATGTAAAAAGACTTCCAATGAAAAAAGCACTCTTCCTTTTAGCCTTCACCCTTACTATTTTGACTGTATCGGCCCAAAAAGCTCCCTACGTCATCTACAACACCAAAGGAAAAAAGGTCTCGTACAAAAAAATGTTGAAGACTTTGGAGAAAAAGGATATGGTATTGTTCGGAGAGCTGCACAACAATCCTATTGCGCACTGGTTGCAATACGAGCTTACGGCTGATTTTCACGCCAAAAGACCACTCATTCTTGGTGCGGAAATGATCGAGGCCGACAACCAAGATGAACTCAACGATTATTTATCAGGCAAAATAGACTACAAAGCGCTGGATTCTACCGCAAGACTGTGGAACAACCACAAAACCGATTATGCCCCTTTGGTAGACTTCGCCAAGGACAGTAGTCTTGTTTTTGTGGCCTCCAACGTGCCCAGACGCTATGCCAGCATGGTGTACAAAGGCGGTTTTGAAGCTTTGGATTCGCTTTCAGCGCAAGAAAAAGAATGGATTGCTCCTTTGCCCATTACTTACGATGCAGAGTTACCAGGGTATCAAAACATTCTAAAAATGATGGGCGACCACGGCAGTCCCGCTTTGGTAATGGCGCAGGCCATAAAAGATGCTACCATGGCCCATTTTATACTTCAAAACTATAAGCAAGGTTCTTTGTTTTTGCATTACAATGGAGCCTATCACTCCAACAATTACGAGGGCATCCTTTGGTATTTGCAATTGGACCGCCCCGATTTGGAGTATGGTACCATTTCCACAGTAACGCAGGAAAATGTTCACAAACTTGAAGATGAAAATAAGGGTGTTGCCGACTTTATCATCTGTGTAGATAGCAACATGACGACCACCTATTGACATTTCAGCTCCAGATTAGCTGTAAACCAGTTAAAAAGGGTATAAATTCCGTATTTTTAAGTGTTCCTATCAAAATACGTAACGAACGTATGTTCATTCGGTCGGAATTTAATTGTAATGCACCCAAATGGAGCTATTTGAAAATTTACAAGATTGGTTCTCTGATCAAGCTCTCACATCAAGTATCCTTAAATATTTGGCCTGGATTGTCTTGGTATTCATCCTAATCGCTTGGACACGGCGGTGGATGAAGAAAAATCTTCACGACAATTCCATTAAATACAAAGCTCAAAAAGCAATTCAAGTTGTTGGATATCTATTGATTGTTTTAATTACCATTTCCTATTTTACCGGCAGTATTAAAGATTTTGGGCTTGCTATGGGGCTTCTCACGGCAGGAATCACCATTACGTTGCAAGAATTGATATTGAGCATAGCGGGCTCTTTTTATATTTTTTTTGTTAGGGTCTACAAGCCGGGAGACCGCATAGAATTGAACGGAATTAAAGGGGATGTGATAGATATTGACAGTATGTACACCACCATGATGGAAATTGGTAAGTGGGTATCTAGTGATAATTACAGCGGACGCATTGTTAAATTGAGCAATGCCTTTGTTTTTAAAGGGCCTGTTTATAATTATTCTTTGGATTTTCCATTTGTTTGGGATGAATTTGATCTACCTATAAAATATGGTTCGGATATTGAATTGGCAAAGAAAATCGTTATCTCAGTTGCCCAAGAAAATTTATCCGAATATGTGCAGAATTCCATTGCACAATGGAAAGGTGTGGTAAACAAATACTATATCGAAGATGCCCAAGTTGACCCCACACTTGCCATTACCATGACGGATAATTGGGTCCAGCTTAATTTGAGGTATATTGTAGACTACAAAAAAAGAAGGATTACCAAACATCTCCTAAACGAAGAAATCGGTAAAAGAATTCAAAAAACAAATGGAAAAGTAAAATTGGCTTCGGCCACCTTTGAAATTGTCAATATACCGACTGTACATATCAATGACACAAAAAAGACAGCTCAATCGGATTAATTAATAGTCATCAAATAAAAGTCGGAACATATTTTTTAATACTAAGCTCTTAAATACCAACCTCATGAAAAAATTACTCGGCACACTTTTACTTTTTATTGCCATAAACCCTTTAGGGTTTGGCCAAGTAGAATCCAAGCTGGAATTGTTGGATATCTTCAATATGGAATACGTTTCCGACCCACAGATTTCTCCCGACGGTTCCAAAATTATCTACGTTCGGAATTTTAAGGATGTAATGACCGACCGCAACCTTTCCAACCTTTGGATTGTAAATTTTGATGGCTCCAACAACCGTCCATTGACCACGGGAAACCATAATGATTTTGATCCAAAATGGTCCCACGATGGCTCAAAAATCGTTTTTAAATCCAATATGGCGGATGATAAAATGAAACTCTACCTGATGTGGTTGGACACCAAGGAGACCATGGCGTTGACCAATACACCTAAATCACCAGGGGCAGTGTCCTGGTCTTATGATGATAAATATGTAGCATTTAACATGTTTGTGCCCGAAGCCAACAAATCCATTATAAAAATGCCCGGGAAACCAGAAGGTGCCAAATGGAACAAACCACCTAAGTATATTGATAAAATGAACTACCGCGGAGATGGTGCAGGCTACTACAAAGGTGGAAATTCACAGTTGTTTACTCTGCCTATTAGTGGAGGCACTCCAAAGCAACTTACCTTCTCAGAATTTGACCATGGAAGTCCCGTTTGGGCCAAGGACAACACCCATTTATATTTTAGCGCCAACTTTCATAAAGACGAAGAGCAGGAACCTGCCGATAGCGAAATTTATAGTATCAACGTAAATGATGGTGAAATTACCCCCTTAACCGATCGCTATGGCCCTGATGGCCATCCAGTATTGTCTCCCGATGGCTCTAAAATTGCCTATTTGGGTTATGATGACCGTTTGCAGGGCTATCAGCTCACTCAATTGTATGTGATGAATTCAGATGGGACAGATTCTAAATTAATTTCTGATGATTTTGATCGTGATGTGGAAGACATGGCATGGAACAGTAAGGGCAATGGACTTTATTTTAGTTATACCGACCAAGGAAAGGGCAAATTAGCTTCCATAAGCCTATCGGGTAAAGTAGTTGATATTACCGAGGGATTAGGTGGCCTTTCTTTAGGCAGACCTTATAACGCTGCCAGCTTTTCGGCTTCTTCCAATAACAAATTTGCATACACCCAAGGTGATACCAGCCATCCTTCGGATCTAGGCGCTGCAGATACCCGAGGCACTAAGCGTTTGACTGCCGTAAACGATGACTTATTCTCCTTTAAAAAATTGGGGGAAGTTGAAGAAATGTGGTGGGAATCCTCATATGACCAGCGAAAAATTCAAGGTTGGGTAGTAACGCCTCCCAATTTTGACCCCTCCAAAAAATACCCGATGATTCTTGAGATACACGGTGGCCCCTTTACCAGTTATGGCGAAGTATATTCTGCTGAGATTCAGGCATACGCTGCCGAAGGCTACGTAGTTCTTTACACCAATCCTCGTGGAAGTACCAGCTACGGTGAGGAATTTGGAAATCTGATACACCACGATTATCCCAATCATGATTATGAAGATTTAATGTCGGGCGTTGATGCTCTACTCAAAAAAGGTTTTGTCGATGAGGACCAGCTTTTTGTTACTGGTGGTTCAGGAGGTGGTGTGCTTACCGCTTGGATCGTGGGTAAAACTGACCGTTTTAAAGCTGCCGTAGTGGCCAAGCCTGTAATTAATTGGACCAGTTTTGTGCTCTATGCAGATGGTGTTCAGTTTTTTTCCAAATATTGGTTCGGGAAAAAGCCATGGGAAGACCCAGAGAACTATAGGAGACGTTCTCCCCTTACTTATGTAGGAAATGTGACCACGCCTACCATGTTGTTGACAGGTGAGGAAGATTACCGCACCCCCATTGCCGAATCGGAACAATTCTACGCTGCCTTAAAGCTGGAAAATGTGGAAACTGCCATGGTACGTATTCCCGGAGCAGGTCATGGCATTGCAAACAAACCCAGTAATTTGATTGCCAAAATAGCAAGTGTATTGGCTTGGTTTGATAAGTACAAAGGAGGAGAATAACGTAACGCTACAATCTAAAATCAATATAATCTGGAAAAAATAAGCTTACGTTCAGTCACCTGAACGATTTTCCTATATTTGGGCAACTAGCTTAAAAATCTATGGACCAACTACCGTTTACCCAAGACACCGTCATCTTTGGGCTCCTATGCCTTTGTTTAGGATTTGTTTTTTATACCTCATCCATTAAAAACGGTTTTTGGGGGAAATTTTACCGTGTGGTCCCCACCGTATTGATGTGTTACCTATTGCCAGCTATTTTAGCAAGTGTAGGCATTATCGATGAATCATCGTCCAATACCTATTATGTGGCCAGTCGTTATCTCTTGCCTGCCGCTTTAATATTGATGACCCTCAGCATTGATCTTAAAGCAATCATAAATTTAGGTTCCAAGGCATTGATCATGTTTTTAACGGGAACTGTGGGTATTGTAATCGGAGGTCCCATTGCCATTCTTATTGTTTCCATATTCTCTCCCGAAACGGTAGGCGGTGCAGGCGTGGATGCCGTTTGGCGAGGATTGGCCACCATTGCAGGGAGTTGGATTGGAGGAGGCGCCAACCAAGCTGCCATGTTGGAGGTGTTTAAATACAATCAAGAAAGCTACGGAGGTATGGTTTTAATTGATATTGTGGTTGCCAACCTTTGGCTGGCCATAATCCTGTTGGGTGTGGGCAAAACAGAAAAAATAGACAGATGGCTTAAGGCAGATACCTCATCCATCGAAGATCTCAAAGTAAAAGTATCTACCTATACCGAAAAAATCGCACGGGTCACCACCCTAAAGGATTTCATCATGTTGCTATTCTTCGCTTTTGTCGGGGTTGGCGTGGCCCATTTAACAGGTCATCATTTCGCCAACTTCCTTCAAAACAATTTTGAAGTGATTCGTAATCCTCAAAAAATATTATCCTCACTAGGGTCCGAATTCCTTTGGATGGTTGTATTTGCCACCGCTATCGGCATTGGTCTATCCTTTACCAAGGCCAAAAATTATGAAGGTGCGGGTGCAAGTAAAATTGGTGGTGTTTTCATTTATATTTTGGTGGCGACCATCGGCATGAAAATGGACTTGGGCAAGGTTTTGGACAATCCTGGACTTATTGCCATTGGATTGATTTGGATTACCATACACGCCGGACTACTCATTTTAATGGCAAAGTTGATTAAAGCCCCCTTCTTCTTCTTGGCAGTAGGTAGCCAAGCCAATGTGGGCGGAGCAGCTTCTGCTCCTGTGGTAGCGGCAGAATTTCACCCATCCTTGACCTCTGTGGGTATTCTTTTGGCCGTTTTTGGCTATGTTGTAGGCACCGCTGGAGCATATTTATGCGCTTTGTTGATGGAAGTCGCCTCGAATGTTTAATTATTTTCAGAAGATTATGCATATTTGCCCTGCTAAAATTATATGATGAAGCGGATATTGTTAGTATTGCTAGTTGGAATTACCGTACTGTCTTGTGAAAAGAGTACGGAAAACACCATGACCGTTAGTGGAAACATTAAAGGACTTAAGAAAGGAACCCTCTATTTGCAACAATTTAAAGACTCCACACTTGCTGTTTTGGATTCTTTGGAGATAAAAGGTGACGGGGCATTTAGTTTTTCCACCGAGGTGGTTGAGCCAGAAGTATTTTATCTCTATCTAAAAAAAGAAGACAATAACGACATTAACGATAGGATTACCTTTTTTGGAGAATCTGGAAATATTGTTATTAACACGGCATGGAACACTTTTGACACAAATGTTGAGATTTCAGGTTCCAAATCCCACGAAAAGCTTTTGGAGTTTTACGATATGGCCTCAAAGTTCAATATTAAAGAGCTTACCTTGATCCAAGAAGCATCTTCTCCCGAACTACAAGAAGATTCCGTTGCGATGGATTCCATCCAAAGATTGATTAATCAAAACACCGTTAGTAGATATCGCTACGCACTCAACTTTGGTCTCAACAATGGTGATTCCTATGCTACTCCCTATATTATGATGACAGAAGCTAGCGAAGCGAATAAAAAGTACTTGGATTCCATCTACAAAGGTTTGACCCCTGAAGTGGCTGCCTCCAAGTACGGAAAAGAATTTAAAGCATTTTTGGATAAAAATAATTAAGCTCCGAGGCTATTAAGTTGCTCAACAAGCTTGGTGGCCTTGTCTTCCAACTCGGTCCGTATGGACTTAAAATGAGCTTTAGAGTCCTCTACTTTTTTCTGGTTGATTTTATCCATGAGGTTGTCGTAAACTTCAATAGCTTCGTCTATAATTACGGTTCCCTCTTCAGATTCTTTGTTGCCGGAACCGGCTTCCCAAATGTAGACAGCTTCAATAATGTCTCCTAAAACAAAATTGACATCTTTTTTTAAATCACGAATACTTGGCATAACGCGGTGGTTTTGATTAAAGATACCATTAAATAGTAACTTCTAAAAGTTTAGAGCCTTGGGTATCAATATTCACATAACTACTTGATGCAGCAACAAGAATGGTTTCCCCTTTTTTAATGGGCTCGCTCCCCCAGTCATTATTGATGGTGGCAGTACCACCTACACACATATAGATGGTAAAAGAATCTCTATCGGTCAAATCTTGCTTCAGCGATTTTTCCAATTCCATAAAATTGGTTTTAAAGTAAGGACAGTTCACCATATTATTGACCTCATCCTTTTTCTTTGGATAATCTATCTTAAAATCATCCTTCTTTTCATAGTCGATGGCATCCACGGCCAAACAAGTATGCAGCTCTCTTAGATTTCCTTCTTTGTCCCTACGGTTGAAATCGAACACACGATAAGTAATGTCCGAGGTCTGTTGGATTTCCGCCAAAAGCACTCCTGCCCCTATAGCATGTATTTTTCCCGTATTTATAAAGAACGTGTCCCCTTCCCCAACTTCTTCATAGTTCATCAAATTGGTCAAGTTGCCTTCTTCAAGACTTTTTACGTATTCTTCCTTTTCAACATCTTTATTGAACCCAACAATAAGTTTAGCCCCAGGGTCGGCGTCCATAATGTACCACATCTCTGTTTTGCCGAAGGAATTGTGACGTTCTTTGGCCAACTCATCGTTCGGGTGCAATTGTATGGAGAGATCTTGTTTTGCATCAATAAATTTAATGAGTATTGGAAACTCATTCCCAAAACGCTTTACCACACTTTTGCCCAAGAGCGCTTCTCCTTGACTATCCATCAAACTTTGTAGCGAAGTGCCCGCTAAATTACCATTGGAAACTTCGGATATATCACCTTCTACTCCTGAGAGCTCCCAACTTTCGCCGGTAATATCACTTTCTATGGTTTTGTTTAAAACATCCTTTAACTTGGTTCCTCCCCAAAGTCTTTCTTTAAGGATCGGTTTAAATTTTAAAGGGTATAGGTTCATAGTACTATCCTGTGTAGGTTACAAAATTTCGAGGGGTTTCATAGAGTACCACCTCCAACTCCTTAGTTTGTTGTATATGTGGTCTTAACTTATTCCATATCACTACCGCTATGTTCTCCGCGGTAGGGTTCAAATTTTTGAATTCAGGAACATCGAGGTTTAGGTTTTTATGATCTAGAGCTTCCTCCACATGTTCCTTGATCAATTCCTTCAGGACCTTTAAATCCATCACAAAGCCAGTTTCGGGGTCTATTTCCCCAGTCACGCTAACAATAAGGTCATAATTGTGGCCGTGAAATTTTGGATTGTTGCATTTTCCAAAAACCTCATTGTTTTTCTCCTCGTCCCAGTCCGGTCTATACAGTCTATGGGCTGCATTAAAACTGGCCTTTCTACTTGCCTTTACTTTCATTGTACAGGGGTGTTTTCCATGAGATAATCGTAGAAACGTTCAAAAATAATTTTGAACCATGCTGTGTATTCATCAGGATTTTTTGAAATATCCTTTTTTATATCTTCAGGAAGCATCCATTTCCAATCGGCAACCTCATCAGGATTGATATTGGGTTCTTCTTCAAAATAACCCACCATTACATGGTCGAACTCATGTTCGGTGAGACCATTGTCGAAAGGGGCCTTATATACAAAATTGAAAAGTTCCTTGAGTTCTGTTGTGAAGCCCATTTCTTCCATGAGCCTCCTTTTACCTGCATCGATATTACTCTCTCCTTCTCGTTGATGACTACAACAGGTATTGGTCCACAACAAAGGTGAGTGGTATTTGTCTTTGGCACGCTGCTGAAGCATGGTTTCTCCCTTGGCATTCATTACAAAAACCGAAAAGGCCCGATGCAGCAACGCCTTTTCATGAGCTTCCATTTTTGGCATTAAACCAATGGGCTCATCCTTTTCATTTACAAGTATCACTTTTTCCTCTCTCATGAAGTAAAAATATGACCTTTACAATAAAATAACGGGAATAGGTATCTAAATTCTTCCTAAAAGAATCGTGGGGATTTTAGGTTTCCAATATTTCTGATGAAATCATATCTCAGAATTATTTCAAAGGAGCCATCGTTAAAAGTAGCTGCCCCAAGTTCGGTAATCTCGCGATCGTAGGCCAAACCAACCATAAGTTGGTCGGACAACATAAAGCCTAGCAGACCACTAAATGCAGCATCCCAACGGTAAGCCGCCCCAGCAATAAACTTTTCGTTGAACATAAAGTTGGCAGAAAGGTCCACCTGTAAGGGGGCACCTTGGACCGCTTTGGTCAAAATTGTAGGTTTAAATTTTAAAACTGGATTAAGATCCCAAACATATCCTGTAATCAGATAAAGATTTATCTGTTCCTTAGCTGTGGATACAGAAGAAGAATCAAAATGGGTGGTCTCTAATATTCTCGGCGCCGAAATACCGGCATAAAACCTATCCGTATGATAGTAAACTCCAGCACCTATATTAGGAGAAAATTTATTTTGTATATCCTGTTGTGATTGCAATTGTGGATCTATCTCAAACTCATCAAGTTCGGAATAGCGTATATCCAACATATGTGCACTTGCTTTAAGGCCAAAGCTCAACCTTCCTTCCCAAGAAGTCTGAATGGTATAGGAGAAATCCACATCAAAATAGGTCTCCGATGTGGGACCAATCTTGTCGTTAACAATGGATAGGCCCAAACCTACTCCACGATAGCCCACAGGTGTATGTACGCTCAGAGTTTGAGTTTCTGGTGCTCCATCGAGTCCCAACCATTGGTTTCGGTACAAAGCGGCTATGCTCAAATGCCCCCTTGACCCTGCATAGGCTGGGTTCACGCTTACAGTGTTGTACATATATTGTGTATACTGTGCATCTTGCTGAGCTTGGATGTTTCCCAGAACTAAAAGTAGTAGGGCTAGCAGCCATTGTGTTTTTCCTTTATAAAGTTTGTTCACCACAGTAACCATTGTTTATCTGTTAATGTATATATAGCCTGTTAGTTGTTTCATATTTCCTCCTTGCTCTTGGTAATCTATCACATAGAAATAAGTGCCTACAGGAAGTTTATTGTCTTGATCTACAGTAACTCTACCCTGGGAAGTCCCGTCAAATACGTTTCCACTGGTATCGTATGCCCTTGTCTGGTATACCATTACACCCCACCTATTATAGATTCTCACGGTGTTGTTAGGATAGTTCTCAAGTCCATTAATTTCCAAGGTATCGTGGACTCCATCTCCGTTAGGTGTTATAACGTTTATTACATCAACTTCTTCTTCAACAACCGAAGATTCACCTAAGTCTGGATCTAAATAATTAGGAATACCATTTTCATTGGAATCATCGTTCGCATAGTTTCCATCACCATCCAAATCTTCGTCTATGGTTTCGATACCGTCGTCGTCATCGTCAGAATCCCTGAAATCAAGAATACCATCTGAATCAGTATCAGGCAATGCTAAGCTTGGGTCATCGATTTCATCATTGACATCAACATCAATAACAGTTTCTCCTTCATAAGCATCATCTAAACCATCGTTGTCCTTATCGGAACCTATTAGTTCAACATCTGCAATTCCATCATGGTTTTGATCATGTCCTTCAATAGCATCAGGCACATTGTCATCATCACTATCATCATCTACATAATCTGGAATTCCATCATTATCGGAATCAACAGGTATCAATCCAACATTTCCGTCTATTTCGTAGGCATCATCCAATCCGTTACCATTGTTATCTGCCAAACTTGGCGGAATGTAACCCAAGGCCTGCTGTGCCTCAACATTATCTGGTATGCCATCATTATCACTATCAATATCGAGATAATCGGGAATTCCATCGCTATCAGTATCGGTTGGGTTGGTTGATGGGTCATTGTCATTATCAGCATTCAAATCCTCGAAACTGTCCACAATCCCATCGTTGTCACTGTCTAAATCAATGCCTGAAGGACTGACTATCACTGTGATGGTTGCTGTACTGCAGTTTCCATTGGTATCACATACCGTGTATTCAAAAGAATCGGTGCCTGTAAAGCCTGAGTTTGGTATGTATGTTATGTCGTCATCGGATGGGTCGTTAGCAGTCCCATTATCATTTAACACCACAGTTCCGTTTGATGGATCTGTAGCAGTAATTGAACCTGTAGTTGGTATATCGTTATCATTTGCCCTCCAGGATACCACAGCATCTACCCCAACATCCGTTGACACTGAATCATCATTGGCGTCCACAACTGGAAGTACATCCAGAGTGACTGTAGCCGTACTACAATCCCCTAAAGAGTTACAGATGGTATAGTCAAAACTATCGCTTCCGTTATAATCTGGATTTGGAGTATATGTCACCACATCATCCGTTGGATCATTAGCTGTTCCATTATCATTAATACTGATTGTTCCGTTAGATGGATTCGTAGTGGTCAGCACTCCTGTTGTAGGCAAATCAGTATCATTATCAAAAATAGGTGCATTGATCGACTCATCTTCGTTGACTACGACTAGGTCACCCAATAAATTAGCTGCTTGGCTCATGCAAACCACAGTAAATCGTGGCAACTCCGTGCTATTTCCAACCTTGGTAATGGTTGCCACATATCTTGTTACTGTTTGAGTACTTGTAACGGTTGGTCGGGTTTGGTCTCCAGTTAATGCCGGACTCCAGCTTACAGTTGCTCCAGAGGGAACACTCGCTGAAATATCTAAAATTACCTCGTTATTCGGTGCATTACAATCTGTCAATATAAAATAACCTGTTGCATTGGAGCCACATAATGTACCATCGTAAGTAGCAAAGTAAACTCCTGGCTGGGTAGCTTCATAAAATGAATTGGTTCCCAACACAGTTGCCGTATCTGATGCTTCATACCATTGATAGTTATTCTCGTCTCCAGTATCTGGTGCTTGCAACAGAAACTGAGCACTTGCAAAATTTACTCCTGCAAAGAGAACAATCAGTCCTATGAGTAAAGACTTATATGAGGTATTTGATTTCAAATCGATTTGTCTTTAATCATTATTATTTTACCACAAACACAACATTGATCAATGCGTTATAATCTGATGGCTGTGCTTGGACCGTATAGGACAAATTACCATTTGCATCTATTGACATACTTCCTGTATCAAAAACAGCAGGGTCAGCATATGTTACATAATAATATAAATCTGTACGAGCATAGGTTGGTATCGCTGATGGAGCACCGGTACTACCAATTGTTGGGGATCCATACTGATTAATATATTCTTGGTAAAGGTCAAGACTAAAAGTTCCATTGGCTGATGCATCAATTGCAATTGATGGTGGATAAAAGATTCTAGCTGCTTTGGAGGTAATTGGAGCTATATCTTGAATGACGTCCTCCACTGTAGCTTCTGTGTTTCCATCACCGTCTACATCAATAGGTGAATCTGAATTTACCTCTGATGCTACTTGATCATCTGTATTGATATCTGTCAATGGAACCTGTAAAGTACCGTTACTATCTTCAATCTCGAGATTTGTGCCATTGACCTCAAAACGAGTGTTTATCTCGTTCGTGGAAGAAAGGTCCCCGTCGGCGGCAACATGGTTCGCTATGTCAGTGGCATT